>JADKKI010000035.1 GCA_016720595.1 Myxococcales bacterium | reverse complement strand
GTGACCGAGATGTGGAGCGAGAGCGACACCAAGATCGTCTTCCGGACCAAGGTGAAGGAGCGGAACGTGGTGTCATCTCGAACGCGGCCGTCGAGCTGTGGAAGGAGATCCCGGAGCCGGCGGAGCGCGCGAAGCCCGCCGCTGCGGCCGCGGGTGGTGGCAAGGCCGTGCCGAACAGCGCGGACATCTTCCGCGCGATCGGCACGTTCGTCGGTGGCAACCCGGCGACCGCCGAGAAGGTGAAGACCAACTTCCTGTTCAACCTCTCGAGCCCGGCCTCGAGCTGGACGATCGATCTGACCACGCCGCCCGGCACGGTCAGCGAAGGCGCGGTCGGCAAGGCGGTCTGCACGCTCGAGATGAGCGACGCGGACTTCATGGCGATGGCCACGGGCCAGGCCGATGCGATGAAGCTGTTCTCGAGCGGGAAGCTCAAGATCTCCGGCGACGTGATGGCGTCGCAGAAGCTCGGCTTCCTGAAGAAGCTGACGCCCGAGATGGTGCTCGCCGAGACCGCGAAGCGAACCGGTGGTGCTGGTGCCGCGGCACCGGCGGCGGCGGCTGGCGGTGTCCCCGCCGACTAGTCCACCACGACGGGACGTGTTCATCGCCGGATCCGGGATCACGTCGAGCGGAACCCCGAGCTGGTCGGCAAGATCGCCGCCAGCTACCTGTTCAAGATCACCAGCCCGCCACCGTGGGCGCTCGATCTCAAGGAGCGGCAGCCGTCGTGACCGAGGGCGCTGCCGGCGATTGCACGCTGGAGATCAGCGAGGCCGACTTCATCGACATGACGACCGGCAAGTCGGACCCGATGAAGCTGTTCACCACCGGCAAGCTCAAGATCGCCGGCAACGTGATGGCGTCGCAGAAGCTCAATTCCTGCAGAAGATCGAACCCCGAGCGAGGCCAAGGAGGTGGTCGCGAAGGCCCGCGGTGCCGGTGGCGCCAGCGGTGCTGCGGCCCCGGCTGCGGCGCCCGCCGCGGCGGGTTGCCCGAAGGGTGAGCGCCGCCCTGGAGTCTTCGCGGCGCTCGCCAGCGCCTCGCGGACAAGCCGGGCCTGCAGAACTAGGTCCCGCCGCCCCTGACTTCGTGGTCGACGGCATCGAGCGGCGCGTCCGCGAAGGACGGCCCCGATGGCAAGCAGGTCGATGCCACCGCTGACGATCTCCGACGCCGACCTCGCCGCCCTGTCGCCGGCAAGGTCCTGCGACCTGTTCCAGCACGGCAGCTGCGCGTCGATGGCGATGTCGCCGTCGCCCACCGCCTCGGCTTCCTCAACAAGCTCGTCTGAAAGCGAAGGAGAAACTCACATGCCACGCAAAGTAAATGTCATCGGCGTCGGGATGGTTCCCTTCGCCAAGCCCGGCAAGAGCGAGGAGTATCACGTGATGGCGCGCAAGGCCGGCGAGGCCGCGCTCGCCGACGCGGCGATCCCGTTCACCGACGTGCAGCAGGCGTACGCCGGCTACGTGTACGGCGATTCGACGTGCGGTCAGCGCGCGATCTACCAGCTCGGCCAGACCGGCATCCCGGTGTTCAACGTCAACAACAACTGCTCGACCGGCAGCTCGGCACTCATGCTCGGCGCACAGGCGATCGCCGGCGGCATGGCCGAGTGCGTGATCGTCGTCGGCTTCGAGCAGATGGAGGCCGGCGCGCTCCAGGCGAAGTGGACCGATCGCACCAACCCGCTCGACAAGCACGCCAACCTGATGAGCGAGGTCCAGGGCTTCAACTCCGCACCGCCCGCCGCGCAGATGTTCGGCGGCGCCGGCCGCGAGTACCGCTGGAAGTACGGCGCCAAGCGCGAGACCTTCGCCAAGATCAGCGCGAAGGCACGCCAGCACGCGTCGAAGAACCCGTACGCCCTGTTCAAGGAGGTGCTCTCCGTCGAGGAGATCATGGCCTCCCCCGAGGTGTTCGATCCGTTGACCCGCTACCAGTGCTGCCCGCCGACCTGCGGCGCCGCCGCTGCGGTGCTGTGCTCCGACGAGTTCGCGGCGAAGCACAACATCTCCAAGCCCGTCTACATCGCCGCGCAGGCCATGACCACCGACTACCCCTCGAGCTTCGAGGAGAAGTCGATGATCAAGATGGTCGGCTACGACATGGCCAAGTCGCCGCCGCCAAGAAGGTCTACGAGCAGGCGGGCCTCGGCCCGAAGGACGTCCAGGTCGTCGAGCTCCACGACTGCTTCACGGCGAACGAGCTCCTGACCTACGAGGCGCTCGGCCTGTGCAAAGAGGGCGAGGCCGAGAAGTTCATCTGGGACGGCGACAACACCTACGGCGGTAAGTTCGTCACCAACCCGTCGGGCGGTCTGCTGTCGAAGGGCCACCCCCTGGGGGCCACCGGCCTCGCGCAGTGCACCGAGCTGGTCTGGCACCTCCGCGGCACGGCGGAGAACCGCCAGGTCGCGGGCGCCAAGGTCGCGCTCCAGCACAACCTCGGCCTCGGCGGGGCGTGCGTCGTGACGATGTACCGCCGCGACTGAGCGTCCCAGGCGAGACGACGCGGCGACACCCCGTGTGTGGCCGTGAGAGCGGGCTCCTCGGAGCCCGCTTTTTTGTGCCCCAGGATGGGTCCTCGTGCGTCTCGTCGACATGCTCCGGATCCTGTTCGTGCTGACGCTGGTCGGCTGTGCGACCGGCGCCCACGTCCCCTCTCCCGTGGTGGCCGCGGATGCCACGGCACCGTCGGCCACGGAGCTGGTCCGGCCGTGGGGCATCCCCGGCGAGACGATGGAGTACTCGGCGACGTTGCGTGGGCTCGCGGTCGGCCGTGTGATCACCGCGCTCGGACGGATCGGGTGGGTCGACGGCCACCGCTCGATCATCACCAGGTCTCGCGGCCAGAGCACGGGGATGATCGCGCTGCTCGCGGAGCTGGTGTGGGAGCAGACCACGACGATCGATCTCGATCGCGGTCACGTCCTCGCCTCGAAGGAGGAGACCTGGAGCGTGTTCGCAGGCGAGCGAGAGCACGAGGTCCGCACGGTCGACGAGGAGGGCCGGCACGACCTGCACTCCGCCATCGCCGCGGTCCGAGCCTGGCGCTCGGCACCCGGTCAGGTGGCGCACCTCGACGTCACCTTCGGCCACGCCACGATCTCCTCGGAGCTACGCGATGCGGGCCACGGGTTCCTCGCCTCCGCCGGCGAGCCCGCGGTGCGCTACGACGGTGTGTTCGAGGACAAGGTGAAGTTCACCGCGTGGGTGTCTGACGACATCGCGCGCGTCCCGCTGCGGTTCGAGTGCGACCTCGATCTGTTCGGCCACCTCGTGGTCGAGCTCGTCCACTATGCGGCGCCGGCCGATGCCCCTTGATCGGCGCGCCGGGATCAGGGCTTGAACACGAGGCGCTGCTCGCGGAACACGAGGTTGCGGCAGCGCTTGGGGCCGCCCGAATAGCGCGTGCCCTCCGTTGTGGTCACGAACAGGTACGTCACCGATCCATCGCTGCGAACCTCGAGGGTGTGGGGGGCACACTCGAAGGTCGCGTCATCGACCTTCAGGCGGTGCTTTCCCGGCGGCGCTGCGAACCGGCCAGCGCTGACGGCTTGGTTCTTCCACCGGAGGTCCAGGCCATCCGCGCCGATGCTGACGAACGCCGCACCATCGACCCGCGCAGGCGCCGTGAACTGCATCGTCGGTCGTGTGCCCTCGGTCACCTCCGCGGTTCCGTGGGCTGCGGTCAACGGGGTGAGGATGTCGACCGTATGCGTCCCGCGCGTCATGGGTAGGTCCCAAGATCGTCGGGCCGTTGTGGGATCGGTCCGGCGAACCGCACCGGGCCTGAGAACGACAGCGCCGTCGACCAGCACGTAGGCGTCAGCCAGGTCGACGGTGGGGGACATCGTGAACACGTCGACGGCGACGCTCCCCGTACGCAGCCGCGCGAGCCGCGCCTCGACGTCCTTTCGATCAGCACCCTTCGGCGCGAGCGCCAGGTACCGCGTGTAGTTCTCGATCGCGCGGCCCACGTTGCCCGACCGCTCGTCGAGCTCTCCCATGTTGAACGCCGTCTCGGGTGCCGGCACCAGCTGATAGGCCGTCTCGTAGAATCTGTAGGCGGCCTCGCGATCGCCGCGGTCGTCGGCGGAGATCGCCTGCGCAAACGCCGCGGCCGCCGCCTTCTCGAACTTGTCGGGAGCAGCCTTGCGACCATCGGCGCCGACGGGCGCTGCCCACGCGAGCACGAGCCCGGCGAGCGCCGTACGGCCGACCTTCATGGCGGCCCCACGATCAGCGCCTGAACCCGAACGTCTCGCACCCGCGTGCACTTCGCGGTGTCGTCGCGAACGAAGCGGGCGTAGACGTGGGTGATCGCCGGCGGTGGCGCGATCTTGAACTCGAGTGCGTTGCAGAACCGCGCCGCTGGCGGCCCCATCGACCGGTAGGCCCCGACTGGGAGGTCGTAGCGCAGGTTGGTCTGAAACCCGGTCTTGCCGTCGTGCCAGCGCTGGTCATCGGGGCTACTCAGGATGAAGTTGCCAGGCTGCGACTCCAGCACACTCACCTGCTCGTAGCTGATGGCGCCGACGTTGGCCTCGAACGAGCTCTGCGCATAGGTGGAACGTGTGATCCGCTCGACGTGATGCGTTCCCACGCTCGGCTGGATGCTCACCGGCGAGTGGCCGACGACCACACCGTCGACCAGGATCAGAGCGTCGGGCTCGTCCACGCTCATCGCATCGCCACCGATCCGGACCGACGGCGGCATGCGCTTCAGGTCCGCGATCAGCTTCTGAACCACGGGACCGTCGGCGGCCTTGTTCGCGATCCGGAGATAGTCCTCGAAGGCAACGATCGCCGCCTCGGTCAGCTCCTGACGAAGGTACAGGCGTCCCAGGTTGAACGCGGTGTTCGCCTGCTTCGAGAGCTCCGAGGAGGCGTTGTACGAGTTGTACGCCCGTTGATTGTCGCCCGCATCCTCGCTCCGCATCGCCTCTTCGAACTCCGCCCGTGCGGCCGCAGGATAGGCAGCGGTCGGGAGCTTTCGAGGTGGCGGATCCGCTCGCACCTGGCCGACCCAGCTCAGGCAGACGAGGCAGGCAATGGAGCGCAGCATCTCGTCAGCATATCAGTCGGCGCATCGGACCTGGATCAGCTCTTCTTCAACGTCTTGCACGCGACGAGCACGGCCGCGGCGCGATCCTTGTCGCCCTGCGTGGTCGAGCACTTGTACGTCTTGCCACCGATCTCGCGGCGGACCTCGACGAAGTAGTTCGCTCCCGCGCCGCCGGTGTTGTCGAACGACAGCGCCCAGCCATCGGCGAGCTTGTCCGCCTTGACGTTCTTCGGCGTGTACATGTCCGCGTCGGACTTCGCCTCGTCGAGGGTCTCCGGCTTCTCGGCGACCTCGATCTGCATCGCGCCGACGTCGGCACCGGTCAGCATGTGACCCTCGCCCATCACCGCGTCGCCCACGGTGACATCACCCGGCACGTCGATGCTGAGCCCGAGCTTGGGCAGCTTGGTCGGGCCGGCGGACTCCGAGGACTTGGCCGCACCGCCCTCCCCTTCCTTCTTCTTGCTGCACGCAGTGGTGGTGGCGAGGGACGCGATGGCGATGAACAGGAGCGAAGTGCGAATCATGGTGTTGATATCCTCTGCGGCGCACTACATCACGTTCCGTGCCGGTTGCCCTCGGCACAGATCCACGAGGTTAGGCCACCGACCTGGGTGGGGACGGACCCACGCGCCGGCGCGACCGGGCATGGCCGGACCCGGCCCGCGCCCGATCAGGGCGGCGAGCCGCTTGCCGCGCGACAGCCCACGCCCCCGCCGATCAACGTCCGCTCGAACCCGGCGCGCCGGACCGCATCGACGACCGTGACCAGCCGGTCGGCGGTGGCACCACCCTCGACCACGAGGCCGAGGGTCGACGCGCAGGTCCCCTTGCGACAGCGCTGTGCGAGCCGCGCCAGCAGGGCATCGATCGCCCTGGGATCGGCGAGCGCCGCGTCCTCGGCGGTCGAGCCCACACACACCGCGAGGCGATCGCGGGTGACCTCGAGAGAGACGTCGAGCGCGCCGATCGGATCGTGCGCATCGCCCAGCGCGAACGTCGAGCGCCCGACCCCGACCAGGACCGGAGGTGCGGCCCCGCGCTCGGTGGCGATCAACGTCGCATCCCCTTCGAACGCCCAGCCAAGCGCGAGCTCGAGCACCGTGCCCGGCGTCTCGGGCCGGAGCAGGATCAGGTAGGTCTGGTTCGCGGGCAGCGGCTCGGGCTCGCTCGCACCGAGCTCGAACGTCTGCCCACCGTGAGACATCCCGAGGGCCGTCGTGGTGATCACCTCGTAGCTCGCGGGTGTCACGCGGAAGCGCTGCGCATCGCCGCGGGACAGATCACAGGCGACCTCCGCACCATCGAGCGTCGGGCTCAGCACGTGCAACCCGACGAGCGCCCGACGGAGACACGCCTCGCTCGCCGGATCGCCGAGGCCGCCCACGCGCACGCCGCGCAGGTCGCCGCCCGGATCGAGCTGGAGGAGGATCCGCAACGAGCCCGTGGGCGCCGGCGCAGGGAAGCACGCGCCGAGGCGATCGAGGCGCTGGCGGACAGCGGTCTCGGTGACCCGGGCGAGGATCGGTGCGACCGTGAGAGGCGTCCCATCGGCGAGTGCGAACGGCGTCCACGGCGAGGTCGGCACCTCGGGCGCCGGCGCGCCGGAGGTCTCGAGCCAGTTCGTCGCGGTCGGTGCGGCGCTACCCGGCGCGTCGAAGGTGATCGGGTACGAGACGCGAACGGCGACGCCGCCCGGTGGTGCGGGGAACCGGAGCCCGCTGACCACGCGGGTCACACACTGGCCGAGCCCGGGCGAGGTCCGGAGCCCGGACGCCACACCGGCGACGCGGCCATCGGTCTCGATCGTGAACGCCACGTCGAGGCGCGCGGTCACCTTGGCGGCCTTCGCCAGCTCGCGCTCGTAGCACGCACGGAGGCTCGGCACCTGCGCACCGAGAACGCGGGCCAGCACGGCGCGATCGAACGTGCCGAGCATCGTCGCCGCGCCGAGGACCACCTGCGACCCGCGCACGCTCGGCGGCACCCGCTTCGCGCGCCGGAGCTCGAGGGTCTCGGCCTTGGTCAAGCCACCGAAGCTGACGCCATCATCCGCGAGCACCGGGAGCGGCGTGGCCGACGTACAGCGCAGGAGCTGCAACCGCGGCGGCTGCGTTGACGCCCGGGCACCTGCGTCACGCGCGTTGGTTCCACCGCACGCCGCGAGCACGGCGACGAGCACGGCCGGCCGGAGCCCGCGACCCATGCGCACATCATAGCGCGCACGCCGCGAGTCGCCTCACAGCGGCGCGACGCAGATCTCGTAGATCACGGTCCACGTGCTGGGGGTCGAGAACGTCATCGGGCCCTCGAAGCAGCCATTGCCGACGCTGCGCGCGTTGATCTCGCCGATCGGGTTGCCGCCCTCGGCGAAGTCGACGTGGAGCACGTCAGGCGCGGCGAAGTACCACGAGCCATCCACAGTGGGCTCGCCCGTGATCGTCACGCTGTTGTCCGCCGCGAGCGTCGTGGCGAACCCCGCGATCGAGCTCGGGAACAGCTCGCACTCGAAGAACGACGTCAATCCCGTCCCGGTGCAGTGCCGGTTGGTCGCGGTGTAGCCGCCTGCGAGCTGGGTCGCGATCGGCGTGGGAGTCGGCGTGATCGTCACCTGGTTGTTCGCGGCGTTCTGCTCGTTGGGCGTCGTGGTGGTCGCCGATGCCGTGATCGCGAGCGGCGCCGTGCTGTACGGCAGCGAGACATCGAACCCGACGTCGGTGAACCCACCGTTGCGCGTCACCGTCTGGAGGAGGCACGTCAACGAGGTCCCCGCGAGGGTGCAGCGCCCATCGCGCGCGCCCAGCGTCCCGAGGATGTAGACCTGCGGGCTGGTGTGCGTGCGGGGCAGCGCGATCGTCAGCCGGACACCGGCAGCGTTCGCGTTCCCGATGTTCGCGACGCGGACCGTGTAGTGCCCCACGTGATCGACCTGGACGCTCGGCGTCGCCATCGTCACTTTGAGGTTGGGGTTGCTGGCGGCCATCGCGGGCGCGCTCGCGAACAGGAGGGCGGGGAGAGCGAGGAGGGAGAGTTGCTTCATCTCCCCCATGGTTCGTCCGCGCGGCCCCCGCGACATCTCACACAGTCCTCACACCCGGAACCCGACCGTTCGTGCGGAGTTACGCGATCAGCGGCCCTTCCACACGGGCTTGCGCTTCCCGAGAAAGGCAGCGATGCCCTCGGCGGCGTCTTCGAGTGCGAGCACCCGGCCGAGCTCGGCCTGGAGGTAGCGGAGCTGCGGCTCGAACTCCATGTCGGCCGAGCGATAGAACGCGTGGAGGCCGAGCGACATCGCGGCCGGGCTCCGATCCGCGAGCTCGAACGCGAGCGCCTTGGTGGCGTGCTCGAGATCCGCGGGCGGTACCGCCTTGTTGATCAGGCCGCAGGCGAGCGCCTCGGCGGCATCGAGCTTGCGGCCGGTGAGCATCATCTCGAGCGTCTTCTTCCGCCCGACCGAGCGCGTGATCTCGGCGGTGATCATCATCGGCCACAGGCCCACGGCGATCTCGGTGGTGCCAAACGTCGCCGTGTCGGCCGCGACCACGAGATCACACGCCACCATCAACCCGAGCCCGCCGGCGAGCGCCGGACCGTTGACCATCGCGACGATCGGCTTGCCGAGATCGTGCATCGCGACCAGCAGCTCGACGAGCGTGGCCGGTGGCGGCCCACCCGGCGGTGCTTGCATCGCCGCGAGATCGCCGCCCGCGGAGAACACGGTCCCTGCACCGGTCAGCACGACCACGCGGAGTGCCGCATCGGCACGGATCGCGGCGAGGGCGTGCACGAGCTCGCCGCAGGTGGCAGGTCCGATCGGGTTGCGCTTGTCGGGGCGGTTCAGCGTCAGCCGCGCGACCGGCCCCTGGTGCTCGACGAGGATCGTCGCGTACTCGGTCATGCTCGCTGTGTATCATCAGCTCCGCTCCCATGAAACCCGACGGCACCGCCCGTGTCTCTCCCGTGGTGAAGGCGACCCTCGTGCTCGGCGTGCTCGGTGCGGCGATCCTGATCTGGGTGCTCCGGCGCGACCACGATCCGGAGGCCGCACAGCCGTCCGCCTCCGGTCACGCGAGCTCGGGGACCGTCGCCGATGCGAAGCCTCGGCCACCTGCGCACGTGCAGCGAGTCTCGCCCGCCGAGCGGCAGCAGCTCGCCGACAAGATCCGCGACGCGCGCTCCGGGCGCGCCGCGACCTCGGCACCCGCCGGCCCGAGCCTGCCCGCCGCACCCAGGCCGAGCCTGCCTCCCAGCCCCGGCCTGACCGCGGACAATCCCGAGCAGTTCAAGACCACGATGCGCGCCGCCATGAAAGAGGTCATCCCGTACCTCGCCGAGTGCTACGACAAGCACGGCACCGGCGTCCCCGACGAGATCAGCGTCGTCGCCAAGCTCTCGCTCACGGGTGATCCCGATGTGGGCACGCTGATCGACACCCGCGGCCTCGCCGACGACAAGGATGCGGCGCTACCCGCCGAGTTCGATCTCTGCCTCCGGGACTCGCTCGCCGGCCTCCAGCTACCGCCGCTGACCGAGGGAGAAGAGGTCCAGGTCACCTACCCGTTCCTGTTCACGCGTTGACTCCCGGTTGGGTGGGGGCCTACGCTTCCCCCATGGTCCGTCGTCTCGCTGCGTGCTCGCTCGCGCTGGGCATCACGCTGGGTGCCCCCGGGCTGGCCGCCGCCGATGGCAACGACCTGGTCCTCAGCCGGCTCGGCACGCGGATCACCGACAACATGGGGACGCTCACCGGCGTGGTCGGGCAGAACCTCGAGTTCCGGTCACTCGCGTCGCAGATGGGTGTGGTCCTCGCCCCGCACCTCCTGACCCCGGCCGACACCGTCGGGTTCGGCGGCTTCCAGATGACGGTGGACTACGCCACGACGACGATCGATCCCAACGGCGCGTACTGGCGCGCGCGCACCGGCAGCCCCGACCCTTCCGGCGCTGGCGGCGTGGCGCACGGCCCGAGCTCGCTCAGCACCGTGGGCCTGTTCGCGCGCAAGGGCATGTGGTTCCCGGTCCCCTCGTTCGAGATCGGCGCCGGCGCGATCCACCTGATCGACTCCCACACCTGGACCGGTCAGGTCTACGCGAAGCTGGCCCTCCACGAGGGCTACCACCAGCTCCCGCTGCCGAGCCTCGCCGTCCGCGGCGCGGTCTCGCGCATGATGACGCAGCACGAGCTCGATCTGACCGTGGCGTCGCTCGACGTCACCCTCTCGAAGCACGTCGGCATCGGCGGCACCTGGCGGCTCGATCCGTACGTCGGCTGGAACCTGCTCATGATCATCCCGCGCAGCGAGGTGATCGATCCCACGCCGAACGTCGATCCGCTCAAGCCCGGCAACGAGACCGATAGCGACTTCAACTTCGTGTTCCGCGACCAGGACAACATCTACCGTCACCGGATCCTGGTCGGCGCGAAGCTCCAGTACTACGTGTTCCAGCTGACCCTCGAGGCGCAGTTCGCCCTCGCCGGGAAGTCGGTCGACGATCGCAGCGGCACCACGGATGCCTGCATGCCGAGCTCGACCACGTCGAACTGCGACGCCAAGGACACCTCGCCGTCCCAGCGCACGCTCTCGATGTCCGCCGGCTTCGACTTCTAGGTCGCGGTCAGCTGACGCACATGACGGTCACGGCGTGCGTGTGCGCGCCACCGCTCGTCGACGTCAGCGCGAGCGTCTGACCGTTCTTGATCTGCGCGAACTGCGCGGCCGTGATCGTCACGCTATGGGTGTGTAGCGAAGCACCCATGATGTCGTAGGTCTTGTCGACCCCGGCGTTGACGTCCGCGAGCGCGACCGTCATCACGTGCGCCGCGCCTGCGTGGTTGGTCTGGATCACGGTGTTCGGCGTGGTGCACACGTTCGGCGCCGCATCCGCCGCGCCACCGCCATCATCGCCACCACATCCGGCGATCGCAGCGACTGCCACGGCGCCGGCACCGACGCCCACGATCGTACGGAGAAACTGCTTGCGAGTCATCGTCATCAGAAACGCTCCTTGTACCGGTTCGCCATCATGAGGCGACCACCTGGGCGGGGTCGCATCAATGAACGTTGTTTAATCGACCTGCGTGGGCCGGGTCACGGGCTCCGCCTTCTTGGCCTCAGGCGCCGTCTTCTTGGCCTTGGCCTCTGGCTCCGACTTCTTGGCCTTGGCCTCGGGCTCCGACTTCTTGGCCTTGGCCTCGGGCTCCGACTTCCTGGCCTTGGCCTCGGGCTCCGACTTCTTGGCCTCGGGCTCCGGCTTCTTGGCCTCGGGCTCCGACTTCTTGGCCTTGGCCTCGGGCTCCGACTTCTTGTCGGCCTTCTTGTCGCCGGCCTTCTTGTCGCCGGCCTTCTTGTCGCCGGCCTTCTTGTCGCCGGCCTTCTTGTCGTCAGCCTTGCTGTCGGACTTCGAGTCGGGCTGCTGATCGTCGTCGGTCACCGCGGCCTTCGCGTCGGCAGCGTCGTCATCATCACCGTCGTCGTCGTCCGCGGTCCGCTTGGCACTCGCGGTGGTCTGGGCGCGCTGGCCGGAGACCTTGCCGCGGCGAGCCCGTGGGGTCTTGCGCCACTGCTCGTCGGCGCGCTTCGAGCGGCTGGGATCGGAGACCTGGTAGACGATGATCTTGTCGCCCTTGGCGAGCACGGTCTCGTACGAGATCCGGTTGATGCGCGCGAGATCGTGCGAGCCCATCCCGTATCGCTTCGCGATCTCGGACAGCTTCTCCTTGCCCTGTGCGACGTACTCGACGCGCACGCGGCCGGTCCGGGACTCGGCGAGGTCGAGGTGCTCGGGCGAGCCGCGCGTCACGACCACGAGCTGGGTGTCGTCGAGCAGCGCGATCTTGTGCTTGTCGGCATCGAAGGTCGGCGCGACCCACGCGACCAGCACCATCTTGGGATGGAGGTTCGCGTCGTCATCGAGCCCGTTCCACGCCTTGAGCTGATCGGCCGAGACGCCGAACGCCTTGGCGATCGTGCGGAGCGAATCGCCGGTGACCACGCGGTAGAACACGCGCTGCTGGCCAAGGGCGATGAAGTCCTTGTCGGGGACCGGCACGATCAGCGCCTCGCCGTCCTTCTGATCGATGCCGGAGCCGAGCAGCTTGGACCGGGCCTTTGCCTGGTTCTTCGCGCGCTGCTCGGGCGAGATCCGCGGGACCACCAGCACGGTGCCGCCGGTGATCTCGGACTCGTGCTCGACGCCGTTGAGCTTGCGCAGCGCGCTCGTGGAGATCCCGAACGTGGTCGCCACGTCCTCGAACCGCTCACCGTGCGCGACGACGTACGCATCGTAGTTATCCCACTCGGTCTGCAGCTCCACGATCCGGCGCTGCGCCTCCACCTTGGTGCCCACGGGTACACGCACCACGTAGCCCGGCTCCCCCGGCGGCGTGCGGCCGCGACGGAGGTGAGGGTTCAGCCGCTTGACGTCGTTCTCGCTGACGCCGGCCGCGCGCGCGATCACCGCGAGCGACATCGAGGTCGGCACGGAGACGTCCTCCCAGCTCTCCGCCGGGAGGACCTTGAGCTTGTCCATGCCGTAGAGCGCGCGGTTATGTCCGACGATCGCGGTGGCGAGGACCTTCGGCGAGTACAGGCAGGTCTCCCACGGGACCGCGTTCTCGTACTCGCAGAGCTTGTAGTAGTCGTTCGTGTTGTAGCGCGCGATCGAGCGCAGCATCGCGCCGTAGCCGACGTTGAACGCCGCGAGCGCGATGTGCCAGTCGCCGAACCGCTGATAGAGGTCGGCGAAGTAGTCCATCTGCGCGATCGTCGAGCGGAACGGATCGCGGCGCTCGTCGACCCAGCGGTCCTGCCGGAGGCCGTAGATCTTCCCGCCCTCGGGCATGAACTGCCACAGCCCGAGCGCGCCGGCCGAGGACAGCGTGGTGTTGTCGTACGAGCTCTCGATCATCGCCACGTACAGCAGGTCCTGCGGCAGCTTCGCCTTCCGCAGATACGAGGTGATCAGATCCTTGTAGCGGCCCTGATCGACGAGCCACCCCGAGATGATCGCGCGCCCCCGCGGATCGTTCTTGTAGAACACCAGGTAGTCGACGAGCTTCTGCGACCACCGGACCGGCAGATCGGGGAGCTCGAGCTGATCGAGCCACGGCTGATCCGGGCGGAGCTCGCTGGGCTTCACCACCGTGCGGACCGGGCCTGGCTCGAGCCGGCTCGGCGCGCTGGTGTGCTCGTCGACCCACGGGCTGCCCCCCGGACGCGGGAACAGCTCGACGTCGATCTCCTTCATGACCTCGCCAGGGGCCGTGCAGGTGTCCCCGACCGTGCAGCCGCGGACGGCACGGCGGCCATCGAGCTGCTGGGACAGAACAGGTTCCCCGGCCTGGACCGGTGGCGCACCCTGGGGTCCCGGATGGACCGTGTCAGGATCGGCGTGGGCCAGACCCACCGCTGCGCAGATGACCAGCGAGCCTAGACCGACGACGCGCATAGGCCCGAACATAGGCGGCTCGACGGGAATGAACCAAGTTTTCAGGGCGGTTTTCAGCCCTCGACGGAAACAGTGCTAGATTGCGCGTTAACCCAAGGAGACCGTCATGCCCGGCATGGGCGAGCTAGTTGTCATCCTCCTCATCGTCCTCGTCGTCTTCGGCGCCAACAAGCTGCCGGGGATTGGCGACGCGTTGGGTCGGAGTATCAAGAACTTCAAACGCGCCTCCAACGTCGACGGTGACGATGAAGACGACAAGAAGGAGACCAAGGACGGCAAGAAGCAGCTCGCGAGCAAGAAGCCCGCGAAGGCGCTCGATGCCGGTTCTTCCGACGACGATGGGGAGTGGGAAGAGGTCGTCGTCCGGCGCAAGAAGAAGTCTGCGTCCGAGAGCTGAACCGCCGCGCTAGGCCTGCGGCCGCCGCTGCGATGCAGCGTGCAGGTCCGCGCAGTGACGGCGAAGGGTCTCGGGGAGCATCGGATCTGCCGCGAGCTCCGCGAGCTCCGCGACCCGCAAGGTCGTGACGATCCGGATCGCATCGGCGAGTGGTGTGGCCGGGTTCATGACCAGGGCACGCTTCACGGTGTGCCTGACCGACCACCGCGGGTGAGCGGCGATCTTGGCCAGGGCGGCCGGGACCGCTGGGCGCGTGGATGCAATTCGCAGGATCTCGGTCTCGGTGACGTGGGGGTTCTCGAGCAGGATCCCCACGACATCGGGGTGAGGATCCCGGATCAGCAGCAGCAGCTGGTCACGCCGGTGGGTCCGAGCCAGGGCCTTACGCTCGCCCAGGGTCAACGGCCGCCCGGCGGGCCTGAGAGGGCGCTCGGGGGCGAGCTGCTTCTTCAGCTGGGCGTCGGGGACCACCATCGGGCTCACCGACAGGAACAGGCGGGCGATCGCGGCCATCCCCCGCTCGGTAGCCGCCACGTACATGTCCTTCTTGGTCTCGTACGGCAGGGCGGCGTCACCCGCCGCGTGGGTGATCGCCTCCAGCGCCATCGACGCGTCGGGGTCATCGACCAGGTGGGAGCGGGTGACGATCGCCTCGAGGGCCTCGACCCAGGTGCCGGGATCGCCCTGCCCGAAGGCCTCGACCAGCGCCAGGACCCTCATCCGCGGGTCTCGGATGGCCTTGAGTCGCAACAGGATGTGGTCCGGCCCCACGCGGACATTGTGGCACGTTGAGGTCATGCCGCGGTGCGTGATACTTTTGGAATCATTGAGCCCCAGGCCGCGAGGCCGGAAGGTGATCGACGATGCCTGAGACTCGGATCATCAAGCGATACGCGAATCGCAAGCTCTACGACACCGAGCACAGCCGCTACGTCACGCTCGACCAGATCAGCGAGATGATCCGGCAGGGCGACGACGTGAAGATCGTCGACAACAAGACCAAGGAAGACCTGACCACGGTCACCCTGGCCCAGATCATCTTCGAGGAAGAGAAGAAGCAGCGCAGCTTCCTGCCGCTCGGCGCGATGCGCAACATCATCCAGAGTGGTGGTCAGTGGTTCGCCGAGGCGCAGCGCCGGGTCCAGAGCATCCTCCCCGGCAAGCGCAAGGACGACGCCTCCCCCGAGGGCGAGCCAGTGCCGCCCGAGAGCGCCGAGGGCAACGACGAGGCGATGGTCAAGAAGCGCAGCCTCCAGTCGCTCCGTGAGTGGGTCGATCACTCCAAGCAGCGGCTCGAGGAGTGGCAGAAGCAGGTCGACACCAAGATCCGCACGACCATCGAGGGCATCTCCCCGTTCGCGAGCGTCAACAAGGACGTCCGTGCCCTCGCGGATCGGATCGCAGAGCTCGAGGCGAAGCTGGGCGATCTCGAGGCGACCGAAGCCAAGGCCAGCGCCAGCGCCAGCGCTACTACCGAGCACTGAACCGAACGACCGCGGCGCGCAGGCGCTACTGCAGGTCTTTCTTCAGCAGCTCGGTCGCGCCAGCTTTGATCATCACGGCGAACGTGAACTTGTCGCCGCCGATCACGAACGTGACCTTGTGCTTGCCGGGCGCGAGCGAGAGCTGCTTGCCGTTGATCGGGGTCGACATCCCGGTGTCGACGCCGTCGACGATGATCTTCGCGCTCGGCGTGCTCTGCACCTGCAGGTAGCCCTTCGTATCGGCGACCTTGTCCTCGGTCGGCATCTTGTCGGTCTTGACCTTGGTGTCGGCCGGCTTGGTCGTCTTGGTATCGGCGGGCTTGGTGGTCTTCGTCGTGACCTTGGTGTCGGCCGGCTTCGTCGTCTTGGTGTCGGCCGGCTTCGTGGTCTTGGTATCGGCCGGCTTCAGCTCGGTGGTCTTGGTGTCCGCGGGCTTGGTGGTTCCGGTGCCTTTGGTGTCGGCGGGCTTCTGGTCGGTGACCTTGGTGTCCGCGGGCTTGGTGTCTGCAGGCTTGGTGTCCGCAGGCTTGGTGTCCGCAGGCTTGGTGGTCGCGACCGCGGCGCTGCCACTCCCCGCACCCTTGGTGTCGGCAGGCTTCTGGTCGGTGACCTTGGTGTCCGCAGGCTTGGTGTCCGCCGGCTTGGTCGTCGCGACCGCGGCGCTGCCGGTCCCCGTCGACGCATTGCTGCCAGTGCTGCCGCTGCCGCTCCCTGTGTCGGTGGGCGCGGCCTTCATCGGGCACTCGAGCGGCGTGGTCTTGCCGGCGGCGAGCTTGAGCTCCTGCTCGCACTTCGCGCCATTGGGGCCGACGAGCTTGACCTTCCGCTGGCCGGCGGTGACGGGGATCTCCTGCTTGTCGCTGACCGTGGCGACCTTCTTGTCGTCGACGAACAGGTCCGCGGAGACGCCGGCCGGAAGTGCCAGGCGGATCGTGGCGATCGAGGACGTGCTCGACGAGCCGCTCGAGGTTCCGGTGTCCTTGCCCGAATCGAGGATCAGGAACTTCACGGCGAGGAAGCCGCCGAGGACGAGCCCGGCGATCGCGACGCCGATCGCGACGTCACGGCCGATCGAGGACTTCTTCTTCGCCTCACCGGGACCCTGCTGATCGAGCGCGACACCCGGACCGTGCTGCTGGTACGCGCCCGAGGGACCGTAGCCCTGCTGAGCCATCTGCCCCGACAGGTGTGGCTGCCCGGGGTACTGCATCGACGGCGCAGACGGATAGGACGCGGCCTGGTGCTGTCCCGTGACCCGATACTGCTGACCGTAGTTGTTCGAGGGGGGCGCGGACATGCCGCCCATCATGGTCTTGCCGGGGTTGTTGCCGCCGGGCGCCCCGAGCGCGTTGAGCGGACCCGACGGAGCCGAGGCCTGCATCGAGCTCGGCGTGCCCTGCGGCGCCGGGATGGGTCCGGACGGAGACCCCGGCTGAGCGTTTGGATACTGGTAGTAGCCGCCCGGCGGATACGAGTTGTTCTGCGGCGGGTACTGGGGATAGCCCTGCTGAGGCGACGGCTGCGCGGCAACGAAGGCACCTGCGTTGGGCTGGTGCGCCGGCTGCTGCATGGGCGGGCCCATCGTGCGATCCGACGGCCCCGACATCGGGACGTGCATCTGCGGCGGGATCGACGGCGAATTGGACGCGCGCGGTGCGCCCATCGGACCGCTCGGGCTCGCGGCCATCGGCTGTAACACCGGTTGTGCGGCCGTCGGCGCGCGCCCCGGCGGCGGCTTCGGTGGCCGTGACTGAGCGGGTTGCGCTGCGGTGGGAGCGCGCGATTGGGGGGTCGCAGCGGCGACGGGTGCCGGCAGCGACTTGGGTGGCGGGTTGTCGAGCTCGCCGAAGATCTCCGTCGGCGCTTCCTCGCCGAAGTCGCCCTCGTCGTCGTCGTCTCCGCCCTTTCGCTTCTTTGCGGGGGCACCCTGGGCGCTCTGGGCGGCAGGTGCGGCCGGCGACATCTCGGGCGCCACGCCGGCAGCCACGGCTGCCTCGAGATCGTCGAAGCTCGGGCCACCGAGCATCGTCGAGTCACCCTCGGGCTGTCCCGCCTCGCCCAGCGACTCGACGACGTCGAGCTTCGCCTCCGCCGACGGCACGCCCGCGATCAGACCATCGCGGCCCACGCGCTTGTACTGCTCGAGGAGCTGGCGCTCCTTCTCGATCTCGCCCGTGAACACTTCCTTCAGCCAGCCCGAGAGCGTCTTCGCCGTGAACACGACGTCCTGCCCCATCAGGTACTGCTGCAGGTCGGCGAGCATCTCGCTGCACCACTGGTAGCGATCGTCGACGTCCTTCGCGAGCGCCTTCAGGATCACCCGCTCGACCACCTCGGGGATGTTCGGGTTGATCGAGCGCGGGTTCTGGATGTCGACGTTGCGGACCTTCTCCAGCGTGGAGAAATCGGTCTCGCCCTGGAACAGCCGCTCGCCCGTCAGGCACTCGAACAGCATCGTGCCGAGGGCGAAGATGTCGCTGCGGCGATCGAGCGGCAGGCCGCGAACCTGCTCGGGCGACATGTAGCCGAACTTGCCCTTGAGCACGCCGGCCATCGTCCGCGAGTTGCGCGACGTCGCCTTCGCGATGCCGAAATCGATGACCTTGACCTCGCCCTCGTACGAGACGAGCACGTTCTGCGGCGAGCAATCGCGGTGCACGATCTCGAGCGGACGCCCGAGTGGATCCCGCTTGCGGTGCGCGTAGTCGAGACCCTCGAGCACCTTGGCGATGGCGAAGCACGCCATCGGCACCGGCATCTGCTGCTTGACCTTGCGGAGCCGGTTCTGGATCTGGAGCAGATCCTTGCCCCAGATGTACTCCATCGCGATGAAGTGAGAGCCGTCGATGCGGCCGAGCTCGAAGATCTGGCAGATGTTCGCGTGCGCGAGCTGCCCGGCGATCTTCGCCTCGTCGATGAACATCTTGATGAAGTCGCGGTCCTCACCCATCGTGGGGAGGATTCGCTTGATCGCGATGATCTTCTCGAAGCCCTCAACGCCGTAGGACTTGGCCTTGAAGACTTCCGCCATCCCGCCGACGCTGATCCGGTCGAGCAGGAGGTATTTCCCGAAGGGGACTGGCTGCCTCACTCCACTCGTATCGTAGCCGGACCTGCTCGACGATCTCAACGAAGAAGGGGCCTATACGCCTCGGTTTGCAGGCGACAGTGAGATCGCTGCTCGTGTGTCCCGTGGTGGCGCCCCCATGGGTTTGCGCCCCCAATCCAATGTAGGTCTCCTCAGAAGTTTCCCGCAACTCCGAGGAACGCGTTGCCATCGGTGGTGGACGATACGAAAGGCTGCATCGATTGCTCGCGTGTGCGACGACGGTAGTTCTTCACACCATCGTACACAGCGTACGCATACGTGAGGATCACGCCGACTCCACCCACCGTGTTGATCGCTCGCACCGTCGGCGCGCTCGCATAGTGGTTGGTCCCGTTGTCATCGCAGGTCGCGCTCGAGCCACCCTCGTCGGAGACGCGCGTGCACCACGAGCGCAGCACGAAGAAGCTGGTGAGGTTCGCGGCGAGGAACGTCCCCAGCACCACGCCGACGACGATCGCCTTGGTCTTCTCTCCGTTCTGCAGCTGCGCCGCGACGGGCACGAACGTGAGCGGCCAGTACCGCTTCTGCTTGGGCCTGCGTGCCCTCAGCTCGGCGTTGTACTTCGCCTTGATGTCGTTGAAGTAGGTGACGACCTCGGGCGGATACAGCGCAGGATCGAGCTGGGCATCGAGATCGATCCGGAGATAGGCGACGAAGTGGTTCTCGGCATCGAGACCACGCCCCTGGAAGAACGCCGCGAGCCCCGCGAGCCGATGCGCCTCTGCGAGATCCGCTGGTGGCAGCTGGCCGCGGAGCAGCGGATCGACGAGCTGGCTGACCGCGAGCCAGTCCCCAGCGGTGGCCGCGGCGTTGCCCGTGCGCAGGACCTCGGCGGGGACCACGGGCGCTGGCGCCTGGGCGTACGCCTGCGGGGAGGCGATCACGATCGCGAGCACGAGCGCGACGGGCACGGCGGGTCTCATTGCCATGTCGCGACCAGCCGGTGGAGGTGCGGGCGGAGGATGTCGAGAACCTCCCGAGCGGTGCGGGCCGCGAGCGCATCGCGGCTCAGGCCCTTGTCGCCGACCACCGAGTCGGTGATCACCACGCGATCGAACAGCACCGTGGTCGCATCCGTGACCTTCACGTGGACGCGCGCGCGCGCGATCGGGATGGTGCCGCCGGTGATCGAGAAGCGCTTGATCTCGAACGCCATCCCGAGGGCCGCGCCGACACTCTTGACCGATGCAGGCGTGACCTTCTGATTCTTGATCGTCGGCGTCTTGGCCAGGTGGTGGTGCCGTTCGGCCCACGGCGTCAGCGCGGTCTCGAGGGCGATCCGCAGCGGCGTGGTGGCATTGCCGTTCCCCGCCAGGGTGAACAGCAGCGGAAGCAGCGGATCCGGCGCCACCACGACGTCGTGGTGATCCACGGGCGGCGGGGGCGTGCGATCGATCGGCCTGTGCATCGCCTCGAGCTTCGCGTTCACGATCGGGAGGATCTTCGCCGACAGCTCGGCAGCGGCCTTGTCGATGTTCGGGAGGCCCTGCGCGGTGGCCTGCGTGCTGGCCAACGTCGTGCCGTCGACGGGGTTGCGGACGCGCAACGTGAGCGTCACGAGATCCGCCTTGTTCGCGCTGATCGTCCCATCGACGATCAGCTTGGCGCGCTGCGGGACGGCCATCTTCGGGCCGATCACCACCACGTCGACCCCACCCGCGGCGAGCGCACGTGCGAGCTCGCTGGCGACCGGCTGCCCATAGATCTCGAGACGCTGATCGGCATCGAGCGGCAACAGCGCCACCGCGTCTCCTGCCGCCGGGGTCTCGGCGCGAGCGAGGCCGCCACCAAGGACCACGACGGCGACGACCGCGAGAGGCAGGATGGAGGTGAGCCGGATCCCGAACATGCAGCGATCCTACAACGCGCCGGGGTCGGGAACCGCGACGGTGAAGGTCCCGTGTTGATCGGAGGCGACCTCGGCGATCGGCCGGTTGCGGTCGAGCCCGCTACAGGTCGAGCACAGGATCTGGACCGAGGCGCCGACCACCGGGTTCGACGAGCCGGTGACGGTGAGGTCGCCGCTGACGAACACCGCGGGCGGGAGCAGGTAGCTGCCGAGCACCGAGGTGACATCGGTCTCCACGCGCGGCGCTCGTCGCGATGCGGGATCGGACCACCGCACGTCGAACGCCCCACCGGTGGGGAGAAGGCCCGTCACGTGACCGCTCGCATCCGCGATGAAGTGGCGCGACGACGCACCCGCGAGAGCGAGCGCGCGGGTCGGGACCAGGTCGAGGGTCGCACCGTCGAGCGGATCGGTGGGGCCGCTCGCCGTGGTGGAGAATGGTGTCATCGCGGGCGCATCGATCTGCGCGGGCACGCCCGCGGTCAGATCGAGCGAGCCGACGGCGAGGTCGGCCGGGGTCACCTGATCACCTGCGAACACGGTGGTCACCGCGAACAGCGGGCCCGCCGGGGCGAACAGCAAGGGCAACACGCCGGTGCCGTCCGTGGTGGTGGGGATCCGGACGAACCCCGTGGCGATCGCACTCGAACCCGCCGTCACCGTTCCGACGTTGGCGACGGTGCCGACGATCACGACCTTCTTCGTGAGCTGCGCCGCGCCGCCACGCCGCACGGGCACACCGCCGAGGTTGCGGAGCTGCAGCGTCCCATAGGCGATGTCGACCGTCGCAGCGACATCCAACGTGCCCGTGGCCTCGAGACGAGGCAGGCCAGACGCGGCCGGAGGCGTGACCTCGACCTTGACGCTCGCACCGGAGACCGGGACGCCGAGCACGCTGAACGTGCCGTTCGCCGCCGTGGTGGTCAGCGTGGTGGGTACGCCATCGATCGTCAGCTGGACCTTCGCATTGGCGATCGCCGTGCCGCCCTGATGCACGGTGCCGGAGATCGTGCTGCCCCCGTTGACGGCGAGCACGGTCTGCGTGGGCGCCATGTTGAGCAGCTTGCGCGGCGCGACGCCGGCGACCGCGGGGATCACGATCACGTCGTGCGGCTGATCGAGCAGACGCACCGAGTACGCCCCACTCGCATTCGCGAAGGTCTCCACGATCGCGCCCGACATGCCCAGCGGGATGAACTGGAGGTACGCCGGGATGCCGGTCGCGCCGTTCCGCACGACGCCGGTCGAGACCACGCCGGCTTCGAGGACGACTGCGCCCATGTCGAAGTCGGTGGCGTTGTGGATCTGGATCGCGCGATCGATCAGCGGTGCCTGCACCGTCGCCGGTGGGGTGACGTGGAGCCGGGCGGCCAGCGTGTTCGCATCGAGGAGGGCGTTGACCGTTGCCTGCCCCTGCGGGCAGAACTCGCCGAGCGAGGGCGTGAGATCGAGCGTGACGTTGAACGTCCCGGGCTCGGTCGCGAGGAACGTGATCTCCGAGTGGTCGGACTGCGCGTCCTGGAACGCGACCGGCAGGCCGCCCTTCAGCACCCTCCACGCGTAGCTCGGCGTGCCGCCGGCGCCGCTGTACGTGCTGCTGACGCGGACCTCGGCATCGGGACCCGCGATCACCGGCGACGGCGTGTAGCTCAGCGTGACCTGGCAACCGCCGTCATCCCCCGCACCCAGGCTGCCGGCACAGCCGACCAGACTCGCGAGGCCTGCGAGGAGGATCGAGATCGCGATCGCGTGGGCCTTCATCGGACCTCCACCCGCCAGGTCTGGCGCTGGATACAGCTCGGCTGCGAGACCGTCGAGCACGTTGGATCTCCATCGGGACACGCGATCGGCGTGTTCTCGCGATCGAAGATCTCGACGCGGACCTCGACGATGTCGCCGGGCGTGAACGTCGCCGGATCGAGCTGGAAGCTGTTCGCGGTGGCACCGTTGACCGGTGCGTGGGTCGGCGCGCCCGGCCCCTGGAACGACCACTGGAACCGCGTGACGCCGAGCGAGGGGTCATCGGGCTGTGGCGGATAGACGTCGCGATCGTCGATCACCACGGGCACGCGGAACAGCGTGGGCTCGCTGATCGGCAACGCGGCACCGCCGGTAGGAACGATCGGCTGGAACTGAGCGAGGCACGGCGGTGGCGGCGCCACCACGGAGATCGTGAGGCTCTTCGCGGTCGCCTTGTCGAGCGGATCGGTCGAGGTCACCCGGATCTCCCAGTCGCCCGTCGCGGACGGCGTGAACGTCTTCGCGTAGGTGCGGTGCTTCGGATCGTTCGGGTTCTGCACCACCGCGAGATCGGTCAGCGTGTACGCGACCTGCGAGGGCGCGAACACCTCCCAGATCGGCGCGCCGAGCACCACCGGGCCATCGTCGACGTCGCCGACGGTGGCGTACAGGATCACGTCCCGCGAGGGCGTCACGATGAAGCTGCCGCCGCGCGCGAGCTCGAGCTCGGGCGGGCGATCGAGCGTGACGATCACGAGCTCCTGCTCCGGCTTCGCGGTCGCACCGAGCTCGTCCTTGGCCTCGAGCAGCACGCGCACGTTGCGGACGGGCAGCCCACCCGGCTCACGGATCAGCGGGACCACGAACGAGGCGTGGTCGAGCACCTCGGAGTAGAACGGCTCGACATCGCAATCCGCGCCGCCCGCACCATCGGTGCACGCATACGCGCGCCAGGTGAAGCGCACGTGGTGGCCCTCGGGATCATTCGCGCTCGCATCGAGCTTCACGGTGTCGCCGCGGTAGACCTCGTCGCCACTCGCGAGGATGTCGATCGCCGGCCGCTGGTTGATCGTGTCCGTGTAGAAGCACCCCGGGGTCCCGAGGGCGGCGCCAACGGCGCTCGCAGCGAGGATCGTGGACCGGGTCACGTCCCTTTGTGCTGCAACCGCCCTGCCACGCGCAAGTGGTGGAATCACGGGGCACCTCGGCGAGGATCACGACAGCCGTGTCGCGGATCTGGGGGATCCGGCCAAGTCACGGATAGCAATCGAGACTCGGGCTGGCCCTCAGGTGGCACGGGCCGTTGAAGGTGAGGTCCTTCTCGACCCCTTCGGCCTTCACCCGGAGCCGGGCGATCTTGAGCTTCGCCACGCTCCCCGCCTTGTAGGCGACCCCGTCGATCGTCACGTCGGTCTCGATCGAGACCTCGACGGTCCCCAGCAGATCGCCGGTGGCCGTCACCGTCTCGCCCCCCACGACCTCGACCCGCTTCTCCCACTTGTTCCCGAGCCCGCCCTGCTCGCACAGCACGGTGTGCTTGCCCGCATCGACCTCGACCGCGAACCGCGCGCCCGCGCGTTGCGTGCCGCGCCCCTGACCATCGATCGTGACGTTGCACCAAGGCTTGGCCACCACGACGATCGTCCCCTTCAGCGGCGGCGCGACCACGACCGGCGCCGCATCGACCGGAGGGCCCTCGTCCGCATCGGCCGTCGACATCGCCACTGCCGCATCGCGCTTCGGCGAGCTCCCGGCATCCGCGCGCGGCTTCGCCGAAGCATCGAGGCCGTCGACGGCGGCGCGGGCATCGCGCTCGGGTGCATCCAAGACTACGGGCACCACCGGCGCGACATCGATCGGCAACGCGGCATCGGCGATGGTCGCGACCACCGCGCCGTCGACCGGCGCGGACCCGCCGGAGCTGCCTGCGAGCTGAAGCGCGAGCGCCGTGCCTCCGCCCGCGACCGCGAGGCCGAGCGCCACGATCCCGAACAGCTTGCGCCGCCGCGTGGAGCGCCCACCCTCGGCGACCTTCTCGATCAACGTGGTCACCGCCGGATCTGCCGGTGCCAGCGAGCTCGCGCGATCGGCGAGCGCCATCGCCCGCGGCAGCTTGGCCTCGGCGAGCGCCTGCTTCGCCGCGCTGACCACGCTGGCGACGATCCGCGGCGTGCGCTCGCGCAGGTAGACCTCGGGATCGGCGAAGTACGCGGCGAGCTCGTCGGCCGGCTCGCCGAGCCCCGCCGAGGTCGCGAGCGCGCGCAGCTCCGCCGCTGCGATCACCGCCGTGGCGGTCCGCTGCTCGGGCTCCACCGCCATCATCCGCTCGATCACGCGGGACAGATCCGGCCCCACGGCCGCGCGCTTCTTGACCGGCGCCACCATCGCCCCCGTCGCGATCTGCGCCATCACCTTCGCCGGGCTCCCGCTGTACGGCAACGTCCCGGTGGCGAGCTGATAGAGCGTGGCCCCGAGCGAGTACAGATCGCTCTTCGCCGTGGCGATGTCGCCGCTCGCCTGCTCGGGGCTCATGTAGGCGGGCGTGCCCAGCAACGCGCCCGTCTTGGTGACCAGCGAGTCCTCGGTCTCGAGACGCGCGACGCCGAAATCGGTCAGCAGGATCCGCCCGCCGGGCGCGATCATGACGTTCGCGGGCTTCATGTCCCGGTGGACGATCGACGCCTTGTGCGCGGCCGCGAGTGCATCGGCGAGCAGTGCCCCGATGCATGCCACGACCTCCGCGAACATCGGCCCGCGCTGCTCCACCTCGGCGAGCAGTGAGCGCCCGCGGATCATCTCCATCACGATGTACGGCGGGTCATCGCCTTCGGCGCCACCCACGTCGTAGATGCGAAGGATGTTCGCGTGCTCGAGACCGGCCGCCGCGCGCGCCTCGCGCTGGAACCGCCGCACGATCTCGTCGCGACGCGCCAGGTGCGGGAACAGGACCTTCAGCGCGACGTCACGGCGGAGCTCCTTGTCGCGCGCTCGGAACACCGTGGCCATGCCGCCCTCGCCGAGCTCCTCGCCCAGCTCGTAGCGACCGAGCGTGTCTCCCGGGCGTACGGCCCGTGGTCCCCGGCTCGCGGACATCGACACGGAGGCCTCCACGCCATCGGTGGAGGCATGGGTATCGGCGACCGCAGGATCGGTGTCGTGCGCTGGCGCAGTGGGCTTCGGATCGGAGGGATCGCCCGGCACGCTCAGCTAGGCGTCCACACCACGTGGCCGGTCTTGCCGCCGGCCTTCGCCACCTTCATCGCCTTGCCGAGGCGACGCCCGAGCTCGTCGGCGCCGGTGTTGAGGGTCAGCCCGTCGGTGTGCGTGATCGCCGCGACCAGGTGGAGCGAGGATGCATCCCCCGGCAACGTGGCCCGCTTCGCATCGAACGCGGCCTCGGAGTTCGCGAGGAACGGGTTGACGTGCTCGGGCGCGAGGACGGCGATGAAGTCCGAGCCGCCGATGTGGCCGACGAACGCGCCGCCGCCAGAGGCCGCGCGCGCCGCCTCGAGCAGCCAGGCGCCGAGGTTCTTGACCGTGTCCTCGGACATCACGATGCCGATCGCATCCGCGTAGGCATCGAAGTTGAGGATGTCGATGTGGACGACGGCCGTGGGCTTGCCGCTCTTGAGCGCCCCCTCGATCTCCTCGTCGATCGCGTTCGAGCCGGGGAGGTTCGTGGTCGGGTTGCGATTGCGCTCGCGGCGCGCCGAGCGGACGAGCGCCTTGACGCGCGCGCTCATCTCGCGGAGATCGAACGGCTTGGACATGTACGCGTCGGCGCCGGCCTCGAGACCCTGGACCTGGTCATCGATACCCGCGAGCGCGGTCAGCATCAGGATCGGGGTCCGTGACCACATCACGTCCGCCTTCAGCCGGCGGGCGACCTCCAGGCCATCGACCCGGGGCATCATGACGTCGAGGACCAGGAGGTCCGGGTCGTGCGCCTTGACGAGCTTCAGGGCCTCGTCACCGTCGCGCGCGCGCAAGCAGAGGAAGCCGGCGTCGCCGAGCGCCATGTTGACCATGTGCGCGATAGCGTCGTCGTCCTCGGCGATCACGATCTTCTTGAGAAGCATCGGGGACACCCGTGTGATACCGCTGATCTAGAGACCGCGTCAATGAAAGCTCGGCCCCCTCGACCCTCCCGCGGCCTGGACCCTCAGGTCGAGACCTCCCGGCTCGACAACGGCTTGGACGTGACCACGGTCACCCTGCCCCACCTCCACACCGCCGTGGTGGCGCTGTTCATCAAGGTCGGGGCGAGGTTCGAGTCCCCCGTGGACAACGGCCTGTCCCACTTCGTCGAGCACATGCTGTTCCGGGGGACCCAGAAGTACCCGTCCTCGCTCGCCCTCAACACGGCCGTCGAGAAGCTCGGCTCGACCCTGCACGCCGAGACCGGCCGCGACTACACCCTGTTCCAGCTCGCCCTCGAGACCGAGCATGTCCCGGCGGCGATCGGCCTCCTCGGGGAGCTGATCGGGCGCCCGCGGTTCGCCGACATCGAGCTCGAGCGGACCCTGATCCTCGAGGAGATCAACGAGGACTACGCCGAGGACGGCGTCGAGATCAACACGGACGACATCGCCCGCGGCCTGGTGTTCGGTGACCACCCGCTGGGCCAGCGAATCATCGGACCGCGTGCCAACGTCTCGCGGTTCTCGGCGCAAGATGTGCGCCGCCACTTCACCACGTTCTATGGCGCCCGCAACGCCAACCTCTGCATCGCGGGCCCGATCGAGCACAAGCGTGTGGTCGATGCCGCCGCCAAGGCGCTCGCCAAGGTGCCGCAGGGCTTGCGCGTCGAAGCTCCCGCCGCTCCCGCCCGCCGGCCTGGCCCGAACCTCCGCCATGTCCCCGATGCGGGCTCGCAGACCTCGCTGGCGATCCTGTTCCGCGCCGTGCCCGAGCTGGATCCCGCGTATGTCTCGCTGGTCACCCTCCTGCGCATCCTCGATGACGGGATGTCGACGCGGCTGCACTACACACTGGCCGATCAGAAAGGCCTCGCCTATTCGATCCATGCCGCGATCGAGCCGCTGGCCGACACCTCGCTGTTCGAGATCAGCGGCGCCACCGCGAACGCCAAGGTCCCGACCCTGGTCAAGGAGCTGCTCCGGATCCTCGATGGCCTGCGCGCCGGCAAGATCACCAAGGACGAGCTCGCGAGGGCACGCGTGCGCTATCGCTACGAGACGCTGGCCTCGCTCGACGATGCCTCCGCGATGGCCGGCTGGTTCGGCGGCACCGCGCTGTACTTCACCCCGCCGATGCTCTCGGAGCGGCTGGCCTCGATGACCGCCGTGAAGATCGACGATGTCGTGGAGATCGCGCGCGCGGTGCTCACACCCGAGCAGCTCTCCCTCGCGTCGGTGGGCTCGCTGTCGCGGGCGAAGGTCCGCGAGCTCAAGCACACCGTGGACGCGTGGCGCGGTGCGTGAGTCGGGTGCAACTCGGTCGTCGCCGACGTGTCGTCTGCGGATGACCTCGAAGTCGATCGCGACAGTCATGCTCCTGCTACTTGCGGCGAGCAGCACGGTGCATGCCGGTCCGTACTGCGGCTCCGATGGGGCGTTCGCGCCCGCCGAGTCCGCGACCCTCCCGCTCGCGCCCACGCTCGCGTTCAACGTCGAGGACAAGTACTACGACGGCAAGCGCAGGTCGAAGGCCTCGGTCACGGCGATCCGCGCGACGATCGACGGCAAGACCGTCGCGATCTCGACCCGAGATGTCCGCGCTGTCGACGGCGTCATCCGGTTCATCAAGATCCAGAGCCGGAAGGCCGGCAAGCTGGAGCTCTGGGTGTGGAATCGGTACAGCCAGGGGAGCGAGCTGGCCGGGAGCTACACGATCGCCAAGGACTGGACGCCACCCGCGAGCGCGACCGTCAAGGTTCGTCGCGATCGCGATACCCGGCTCGGCCCGTACCGCCGGATCGGCGAGCTCGCCGCGCTGAGCGTCGACATCCCCGCGATCGCGTTCACGCTGCGCTGGCGTCGGGATCACGATGATGCCTGGCGCGTCCGTCCGCTCCCCGCCGCGATCGAGAACGACCGCTCGGAAGCGCGGCTCGGTCAGACGATGTGCGGGATGGTCGAGAACATCCCGTTCGAGTTCCTCGAGCGCGGGATCGAGGTCGAGCTCACGGCGAAGCTCCCCGATGGTCGCGAGCTGGCGGTCACCGACGGCCTGCCCAACCCACTCGTGATCCCTCCGCTCGCGGCGGACGCTCCCCCCGCTCCTTAGCAGTCCGTCGGACAGCTCGCCGGCGACTCGCCCTGGTTGCAGGTGTAGTCACCGCACTGGCCCGCCGGGCACATGCCGCAATCGCTCGGGCACAGGCTGCAGTTCTCGAGGTTCGGGTTGCACACACCGTCACCGCACTTCGGCGCGGTCATCGGGCAGCTCGTGCCAGGCGGACACAGGGGCGTGCACACCGACCAGCAATCGGAATCAGCGCAGCCCGCCATGCCATCGCGGTCGTAGTCGACGTTGGAGTTACACGCCTCGACCGAGACGTTGGGCCGGTAGCGGATCAGCTGCGTCGCGCCGGTCGGCCCGATCGCCGGATCGCGGCCACCGAACGTCACGAGGTTGTGGTGGACGGCGTCGTAGGCGACCGACGGCCGGTACTTCGCCGCGATCGTCGTGTCGACGAAGCGTTGCGTCCACTCGGCACCGGACCACTCCCACAGGTCCTCTGCGGCATCCGGCGAGTGACCGAACACGACCACCTTCTGGAGATCGGGATTGAACACGAGCGAGGTCGCGGTCCGCCCCGATGGCCCCGTGGCGTTGAGCCGGATCCAGGTCGCGCCCGTCCACTCCCAGACATCGCCGGCCGGGCCGAGGTCATCCTGGCCACCGAACATCACGGTCCGCTTGCGCACCGGGTCGTACGCCATCGCCGCGTTCCTTCGCGCCGACGGCAGCGCTGCTGGCGCGGTCTGGACCCAACCTGCCGTGCTCCACGTCCAGGTCGTATCGAGGTTCGAATAGGACGAGGCATCGTCACGCCCACCGAACGTCACCACGCGGTCCGCGTTCCGATCGTAGGCCATCGCCGAGGTCCGCACCGCCGGTCGGCCGGTCGATGAAGGTGCCTGCGACCAACCACTTCCATTGAACGACCAGACGCTCTGGTCGAGCGTGTAGGTGTCGTCCGCGCCGCCGAACATCGTGACCGTGCGGGTCTGCGTGTTGTAGTCCATCCACCCGCCCGAGCGCGGTGACGGCGGCGTGGTGGCAGCGATCGAACGCCACTGCGAGCCATCCCACTCCCAGGTCTCCTGGCTCAGCGTGCAGCCCGAGCATCCATCGTTGCCGCCGAACAGCACCACCCGATTGCGCAACGGATCGAACACCGCCGGCGCCATCAAGCGCGCGGAGGGCTGCACGAACGCCGCGGGCGAGGTCCACGTCGTCCCGCTGCGCAGCCAGGTATCGCTGCGCCAGCAACAGCCGCCGAACAGCACCACCTGCTTGCGGATCGGATCGTACGCAGCGGCGCTGACCTCGCGAACCGGTGGGGCGGTGCCAGCGATCGCGGCCCAGGCGTTGCCATCCCACTCCCACGTCACGTTCGCCGCTCCATTCGCCAGCACCACGCGCTGGCGGCTGACGTCGAACGCCATCCCCATGCGGAACTGGTTCGGCATGCCCGCGGTCACCACGCCCTTGTCGACCCACGTGGTGCTCGCTCCGGTCCACACCCAGGTGTGATTGTCGCCGCCGCCATAGAGCACGATCTGGTTCCGGATCGTGTCGTAGACCATGGTGTGGCCATTCCGGCCCCCGGGGTTGCCACTCGGTGACAACAGCGCCCACGTGCTGCCGTTCCACTCCCAGGTATCCGCCTGGCCGTCACCGCCGTAGAGCACCAGCTTGCCGCGGATGGCGTCATAGGCCATCGATGCAAAGCCACGCGCCCCGGGGCTCGAGATGGGCTGCTTGTCGACCCAGTCCACGCCGTCCCACTCCCAGGTGTCACCGCGCGCGCCGGTGTTGTTGTAGCCGCCGAACAGCACCACGCGGAGGCGCTTCGCATCGTAGGCCATCGCCGCGCCGTACCGCACCGGCGGTGAGTGCACCGGCTTGATCTGGGTCCAGCTCACGCCATCCCACTCCCACGTGTCGCCGATCGGGTTGCCGCCGTAGCCACCGAACATCACCGTGCGCTGGCGAGCGCCATCGTAGGCCATCGAGTTGTACCCACGCGCCGGCGGGGTCAGGCCGGGAGTCAGCACGATCGCGTCCTCCGCCTTGCACTTGCTGCAGCCATCGCGACCCCGCAGGTTGCCGTCGTCGCACGACTCGCCGACGATCACATCGACGACGGCGTTGCCGCAGCTCTCGTTCGACAGGCAGTCAGGTCGGCAGCCATCGCCCGAGACCAGATTCCCGTCGTCGCAGACCTCACCTCTCGCCGTATCGAGGATGTTGTCGCCGCACCTGGGTGGCTGGCAGCTGGTGCGGCACGGGGAGTTGGGAGCGTTCGAGTTGGCAGCGCCCGCGTCGCACTGTTCGTTGAAGTCGACCACACCATCGCCACACCGCGGCAGCGAGCAGTTGTTGTGGCACTGGTCGAGGTTGACGACGTTCATGTCATCGCACTGCTCGCCCTTGGCGAAGTCGACGATCCCGTTGCCGCAGGTCTCGTTCGAAGCGCAGTCCGCGGAGCAGTTGTCGCCTGCGATCGTGTTGCCGTCGTCGCAGACCTCGGTCGCCGTGTCGAGGATCGCGTCGCCGCACCGCCGCGGCTGACAGTTGGCGCGACAGGTCGCGTTCGCGGCGTTGGAGTTGCTCGCGCCGAGGTCGCACCCTTCACCCAGGATGTTGTCGGTGATGCTGTCGCCACACTTCGGCAACTGACAGCTGGTCCGGCAGGGAGCGTTCGGGGCGTTCGAGTTCAGCCCACCGGCATCGCACTGCTCACCCTTGGCGGTGTCGACGAGAGAGTTGCCGCAGATCTCGAGCGACCGGCAGTCCGCCGAGCAGTTGTCGCCACTGACGATGTTGCCGTCGTCGCAGACCTCGCCCGCGAGGACGTCACGCACCGAGTCACCGCAGCGCGGGAGCTGACAGTTCAGGCGACACAGGGCGTCCGGCGCGTTCGAGTTCAGCATGCCCCGATCGCACGCCTCGAAGGTGTCGAGTCGTCCGTCGCCGCACACCGGCAGCGTGCAGTCGTTGCGACACGCATCGCCGTTGTTCAGGTTCATGTCGTCGCACTGCTCCCCCTTCGCTGCATCGAGGATCCCGTTGCCGCACACCTCGAGAGAGCGACAATCCGCCGAGCAGTTGTCGCCCGACGTCGAGTTGCCGTCGTCGCACACCTCGCCGGCGTCACGGATGGTGTCGCCGCAGCGCGGGACCTGGCAGTTGAGCCGGCACTTGTTCGGCAGGTTCGCATTCATCGCCCCGGCGTCGCAGGCCTCGCCGGCGACCGGGTCGACGATCATGTCACCGCACGTCGGACGCTTGCAGTTGGTCCGGCACATCGAGTCCGGCAGGTCCGAGTTCATCATCAGACCGAGGTCGCACTGCTCGTCGATGGTGTCGATGATCCCGTTGCCGCAGATCTCGAGAGACTTGCAGTCCGACGAGCAGCCATCGCCGCTGACGATGTTGCCGTCATCACACACCTCGCCGCGCGCGGTATCGAGGACGCCATTACCGCAGGCCTCGGTCGACTTGCAGTTCGCGGAGCAACCATCGCCACCAGCGACATTGCCGTCGTCGCACACCTCGCCCTTGATGACATCGATGGTCGAGTTGCCACAGGTCTCGTTGGACTTGCAGTCACCCGCGCAGCCGTCGCCGCTGGTGACGTTGTTGTCGTCGCACACCTCGCCGGTATCGCGAACGCCATCACCGCAACGCGTGCGCTGACAGTTGGGCCGACACGGCGCATCGGGAGCACTGGAGTTCGCGCTCCCCGAATCGCACTGCTCGTTCAGCACAGCGTCGGCGATGCCGTCGCCGCACCGCGGATTGCGGCAGTCGTGCTGGCAGCCGTCGCCATCCACGAGGTTGCCGTCGTCGCATTGCTCCCCCTTCGCGGGGTCGACGATCCCGTTGCCGCACATCTCGTTGGAAGCGCAGTCTGCGGAGCAGCCGTCACCGTTGGTCGTGTTGCCGTCGTCGCAGACCTCGCCGGGCGTCACGAAGTAGTTGCCGCAACCCACGGGCAGGCACAGATCGTTCGAGCACTGACCGTCGGGAGTCTCCGCGTAGCTGCAGCTCGCGCCCTCTGGCTTCCCGACGCACACATCGATCGCCGCCTGCCTGGCGCAGCCGCCGTGACCGTCGCAGACCTCGTTGAACGGGCAGTCGACGTCCGGGCACGACGTCACGCTCGGCGCGACGCAGGCACTCACCACGAGCACCCAGACCATCACGATGAACTTCATCAGAAGCCCCAGCCGATCGCGGCCTTCATGCCCCCGTCCGACGGAGCGACCTCGACCGTCGGCATGATCCTCTGAGGACGGTTGAGGATCGTCAGCACGATCCCGCCGACCAGCACCGCACCGCCGGCCGCCATCATCCCGATCCCGACCGAGCCTTTCAGCTTCGCGCTATCGCGCTGATCGCGGAGCGAAGGATGATCTGCGAGGTCCTTCTCGCACCCGGTCATCGTGCATTCGCGCGCGAAGTTCTCGTTGAAGGTCTGCATCTGCCCCTTGCCCGCGTACCAGATGCCCGCCCCGACCAGCCCGAGGGCCAGCCCGCCCGACGAGATCGTCCACGGGATCCAGCGCCGGTATCGATAGCGCAGGGTGATCGCGTTCTCGAGCGGCACGAGTGCCACGTGCGACTTCGCGATCGCACCGCCCTTGACGATGACTCGCTGCGACGCCGTGAGGAAGCCACGGAGCTCGCCGACGATCGTGTGCTCGCCTGACATCACGCGCTGGGTCTGCACGCCCGGGCAGCTGAACCATTGCTTTCCGTCCAGCAGCACCTTCGTGCCGCTCTGTTCACACTTCACCTCGACTTGCCCGACCTGCTGCTTGATCAGCGCGCGGTAGTCGAGGGCCTGCTGATAGAGCTCGGGCTTGAATGGGGTCTCGCCCCACTTCAGCGCCTTCTCGAGATCCTCCGCCGCCTCGAGCACGCGATCCAGGCGGATCTCTGTCACCGCCAGGTTGAACCGGATCAGCGGGTGATCCCACAGCAGCAGCGCCGCACGGTACTTCTCCAGCGCAGGCGCGTGCGCGAGCTGGGAGAACAGCGTGTTGCCCTCCTCGAACATCGCCTGCGCGAGTCGCTGGTTCTCGGCCGTGACGCCGTCGGCCCACGGCTTGGCCGGATCCGCGCTCGCGGGCCGGATCGAGAGCCCCAGCGCCGCGACGACGGCCAAGGTCACCCTCACAATCCACCCGTCGCGATCTTGCTCTTCTCGAGCTCCAGCTGCTTCACCCGTTGCTGCTCGCGAGCGAGTGCCCCTTGCAGCTTCGCGGTGGCACCCTTGGCCTCCTCGGTCGCCTTGCGCGCAGCCTCCGCGGCGAGCTTGGCCGCGACGGCCAGCTCCTGCGCCTTCTGCTTGTCCTTCAGCGACTCGGCGAGCGTCGATTTCAGCTCGACGTTCGCCCGCTCGAGCTCCTCGCGTGACAGCTGGACATCGGCGTTGGCCTTGACCGCCGCAGCCTCGGCGGCCTGACGCTCCGCTTCCGCCTTGGTGCGGCGCGCCTCCTCGGCCTTGACCAGCGCGAGCTGGCGTCCGGTCTCGGCTTCGGCGTCGCGTGCCTTCTGGGCCTCGAGGCGGGCCGTGGACGCCTGCTCGCTCGCTTGCTCCTGCGCCTTCGCGATCCGGATCAGGGCCACTGCGCCGAGTGCGAACACGACCCCGAGCACGGCGAAGATCGAGGTGAACGCGAACACCCGGCGGCGGCGGGTGCGCGAGGCCTCGCGGGCAACCGCGGCGAGGTACTCGCGCTCCGTGGTCGAGAGGTCGATCACGTGGCGCTTGATCAGCCCGAGCGCGTCCTGTGCCGTCCCTCCTCGCCACACCAGATCGCTCGAACGGTTGCGGGCGATCCACTGGCGAACGGCCTGCCGCAGCTCGTGCATGAACCCGCGGAGCGCGTGGCTGTCCTCGAGCCACCGTCGCAGGGTGGGCCACTCGCTGATCAGCACCTCGTGGACGATCTCGACAGTCGTGGTGCCCTCGGCCGAGTCGACGTTGAGATTGATCAGGCGCGCTCGAACGAGGTGATCGAGGATGTGCCGGACCTCCGCTTCATCGGCGGAGAGGCCGAACAGCTCGCGCTGATCGACGATCGCGCGGGTGCCCTCGGGCGTCACCAGGCGCGTCATCACGGCCTTGAGCAACAGCTGGTTGGCCGAAGGAATCGCCGCGGCAACCTCGTCGGCATGCCGCGCAAACGCGCCGCCCACACCGCCCATCGCGGCATACGCAGATGCGGTCAGCTTCTTGCGCGTCCGGTCACGAGCGTCCCAGAGCCGGGTGGCGGCGAACTGGAGCAACGGCAAGGCACCACGGCTGGTCGCGGCCTGCATCATGTCATCGACGATGTGCTGATCTTCGAAGCCGTAGCCCGCGAGCTCGGCCGGGCGAACCAGCGTCTCCCGGAGATTGTCCTGATCGGGCGCGGACAGGAAGAACAGCCCACGCGACAGCTCGGACAGGAAGTGCTTGTGACCGGCGAGGCGATCTAGGAAGTCCGCACGCATGGAGAGCACCACGCGGACCGGCGCGCTCGGATCATCCGCGGCCGCGAGTAGCGCGGAGAGGAACAGCTTCCGGCTGTCGTCGTCATCGGACAGCGTGAACAGCTCCTCGAGCTGATCGACCACGATCATCACCTTGTGCTTGCGACGCGTGGCCTCCTTGCGGAGCATGTCGCCGAACAACCCGGGTGCGTCCCGGAGCTGCTCGATCGCGATGTTGCTCACGCGCCCCGACTCGATCGCATCATCGAGCACACTCGCGAGGCTGTGGAGCGGCAGGCGGCCCGGGCGCAAGATCCGGATCTGCCAGTCGCCGCCGGTGGCGCGCACCGCGGGCACGAGGCCGGCATGCACGAACGATGACTTGCCGACGCCGGACGGCCCGATCACGGCGAGCATCGGCCACATCTCGAGCTGCTGCATCGCGGTCCGGATCTCGCTCGAGCGCCCGAAGAAGAACTTCGCGTCACCCTCGCCGAACGCGGCGAGCCCGCGGTACGGACACGCATCCTCGGACAACCTCTCGGACTTCGGCTGCAGGAACGCCTGCAGATCGGCGAGGAGCTCCGCTGCGGACTGGTAGCGCGCCGCCTTCCGCTTCGCGAGACAGCGATCGACGATCGCCACGAGCTCCGCGGGAATCGAGGCGTCGCGCGAGCCGATGCTCGGCAAGGGATGGTCGAGATCGCAGAGCCGCTCGCGCAGCTTCTCCGGCTTCATCGTTCCGGCGGGATGCACCTTCGTCAGGGCGCGCCAGAACATGATCCCTACTGCCCAGAGATCCGAGAGGTGATCGACGGTGTCGATGCCCCACTGCTCCGGCGACATGTACGGCATCGTGCCGACCAGCGAACCACCGCCGGAGAACGTGACGTACGAGTTGCTGTCCTCCTGGGAGGGAGCGATCGGCTGGCCCGCGGCCGCCGAGATCACCTGATCGATCGCCTCGCCGGGACCGTCGAACAGCTTCGCGACCCCGAAGTCGAGGACCTTCACGTGGCCGCGGTCGGTGACGAAGATGTTGCTCGGCTTGAGATCGCGGTGAACGATCCCGTGCTCGTGGGCGCGCTCCAGCGCGCGGACGACAGACACCATCATCTCGGTGAACTGCCGCTGCGACGGCTGGTTCTCCAGGATCGCGGCGAGGGACTTGCCCTCGAGGTACTCGAGGACCATGAAGGGCAGGCCTTCGTGCTCTGCGACCTCGAAGATGGTGACGATGTTCTCGTGCGTGCACCGAGCGGTGGCACGCGCTTCCACGATGAACCGGCTGACGAAGTTTGGATCCGGATGAAGCAAGAACTTGATCGCGACCTTGCGACCGAGCTTGGTATCGCGCGCGAGGAACACCTGGCCCATCCCGCCACGCGCGATCTCCCGGATCAGCTCGAACCGGCCGATCTTCTGGTTCGGAGAGAAATCCAGAGGAGAGCGCGATTCCGGCTTCTTGCGGCCCCCACCCGTCCGCCCGTCGAGCTTGGGAAACTGCTGTTCGGACGGGAGCACCGACGTCGCATCAGCGGTCGACGCCCGGGGCGGTGCGGGGACGGCAGCGATCTGCTGGGACGGGCGCTGCGCGGCGATCGGCCCGCTCTTGCGCGGCACGAGGTTTGGAGACGCGACCGGTGCCACCGGCGCGACCACCGTGCGCTCGTCGTGTTCGGGGTGCTCGGGTCGCTCGGGTCGCTCGGGTCGCTTGGGTGGGCTCGTGCCGTCGGCGTTCGTCGCGGGCGCGGCCGGCATCGGCGCGGAGGCCTTGCCGCTCGGCGGGGACGACGTCCTCGGGATCGTGTGTGCTCCTGACTTGCGAGGCACGCCCATCGACGCGGCCGCGACCGCGGCGACCTTGCGCTCGGCAGGTGGCGGCGTCTCGTCAGACGGAGTCTTCGGTTCGGGCAAGACGTTCCATCGTACCGTGGCTCGGTGCGGGAGCGCGATGTGGTCTCCGCGACCACCCGCGAGTCTCGTCGGGGATTCACGTGTGGCGGAGGACCACGATCAGCTTTCTGGGGTTGTCGCTCGACCCGTTCGCCGGGTGTAGGTATCCCCGATCATCGCGGGCTTACGTCTCTCCGACGAACGCCGTCAGCTGCGCGTTGGATTCGTCGACGAGGTGCTGGGTCCCGGTCTGCAATCCGCGCCCTCGGGCCAGCGCGCCGATCACGAGATCGCTGCCGATCAGGGTCAGGATCATGACGTTGGTCTCGAACGACAGCGCGGTGGTCACGATGGTGGACGCACCCAGCTTGCCCGCGAGCGAGCCGAGCGCCACGAGCAGGCACGCACCGAACGCGATCATCGAGAGCAGATATGCGGCGCGTGCCTTGGACACGAGCTTCACGGCCTCGTCGTGTGTGGTGGGCTTCGCGAGTGCATAGCCCGCGCGCCCGAGCGCGAGCTGCGCGGCGGCGAGCGCGATCATCGCGCCGAGGTACCAGCCGCTGCCGGTCAGCTGGTACGGGACGATCAGGAGCGTGAACACGAACAGCGTGTAGAGCGGCGTCGACAGCACGACGATCCACCCGGGTCCCGATGTGCCCGGGAACAGCATCTTGGTGACGATGCCCGCGCGAATCGTCCCCGCGAGCAGCGACACGGCCTTGGGTGCGAGCGTGAGCAGCGCATAGACCGCGATCGTGGTCTTGAGCGCGACCACCACCCCGGCCACCGCAGCGCCATCGACGGCGGCGGCTCCACCCCACGCATCGGTGCCGGCCTGGCTCTCGAGCATGCCCTGGATGATCGAGTCCACGGGCACGAGGAACACCAGGAACGGCGCCGCCATGAACAGCACCCAGACCCGCAGCAGCGAGCGACGCTGCTTGCGCCAGTGGGTCCAGTTCTTCAGCTGGTACCAGCACACGAGGCAGAGCAAGCCTTCAGCGGCGGCGGGCACCAGCAGGATGAAGCGGAGCTGCTCGGGGAACTCCTCGTCGAGCGCGTCGTGCAGGCGCAGGAGGGTGAGCGGGATCAGCGCCACCGCGACGAGGAACAACACCGAGCGACGCCAGGCGAGGAACGCCTGGAGGTACGGGGTGGTGACCGGGGGATTCGCCGCGAGCAGCGCCGCGCGCTCCTTGGGCGAGACCTCGTGCGGCTCGATCCGGAGCCGGAGCGCGCGACCGATCGAGCGCTTGAACATGTTCGCCTCGGGCGGCGGCGCCGGAGGAGCTTGGTTGGGTGGATAGCCCGCCGGCCCGGGAGCTTGCGGTGGATAGCCCCCGGGTTGGTGCGGCGGAAGTTGCGGCGGATAGCCCGCGGGCTGCTGCGGATACGCCGCCGGTTGCGGTGGAGCCTGTGGTGGATAGGCTGCGGGTTGGTGCGGATACGCCGCCGGTTGCGACGGTGCCTGAGGTGGATAGCCCGCGGGTTGCTGCGGATACGCCGCCGGTTGCGGTGGTGCTTGGGGTGGATAGCCCGCGGGTTGCTGCGGCTGTGGCGGCACCTGCGGGAAGTGCTGCTGTTGACCGTAGTGCGGCTGCGCCGGTGGGCCTGGCTGACCGGACGGCGGCGGCCAGCCACCCTGCGGCGGTGCGCCGGGTCCAGGTGGTTTTCCCGAGCCGTGCTGGGACATCGCCACATGGTAGTACGGGTCCCCTTGCATTTGTTATTGTGCGAATTACACTAACTGAATGCTGTCCGGCTATCGCAACATCGTCGTGCTCACGGGCGCGGGCATCTCACACAGCGCGGGGCTACCGACCTATCGCGGGCCCGGTGGGCTGTGGACCGATCCGAAGCTCGCCGCGCTGACCGATGCACGCTCGTTGCTCGACCGGCGCACCGAGGTCACGGACCTGTTCTGGACGTTCCGCGAGGCGATCGCCGGTGTGGTCCCCACCCCCGCGCACCGCGCGCTCGCCGCGTTCGAGGCGGCGCTCCCTGCCGGCGCACGGTTCACGATCATCACGCAGAACATCGATGGCCTTCACCAGGCCGCCGGCTCGCAGCAGGTCTGCGAGTACCACGGCAGCCTGGTCCGCTGGCGATGCGAGGTCTGTGGCATGGAGAGCTCGCCGCCGGCTGGCGCTGCGCCCGAGCACTGCGGCGCGCGCATGCGGCCGTGCGTGGTGATGTTCGGCGAGAACATCCCCGTCGAGGCCGAGCGCACGGCGAAGCACGCCCTGCGCGACTGTGACCTGTTCGTGGCGATCGGCACCTCGGGCATGGTCGCTCCTGCGTCGAGCTTCGTGTCCTGGGCGCGGCTCAACCACGCGCGGCGGATCCTGCTCAACCTCGAGATCTACGATGGCGCGCGCGAGCTGTTCGACGAGTGCCAGGCCGGGCCCGCCGACGAGCTGGTGCCGCGCTGGTTCGCGACAGCCTAGCGACGACCGCCGCCGCCGCTGCTCCGTCCGCCACCACCGCCGCCGCCACTTCGACGACGCCCGCCCCCACCGCCACCGGGACGCCGATCGCTACCGCCGTGGCGAGGCCGATCTCCCTGCGGGCGCGGTGCGCTCCGGCTGGTGCTGTGGTCATCGCGCGCGTTCCACCCCATGGGTGCGGGATTGCTCGACTCGTACGGGTGCCCCTCCACCACGGGGATCGCCTGCCGCGTCAGCTTCTCGATGTTCCGCAGGTCGGGGCGCTCGTCGGTCTCGCAGAACGTGATCGCCATGCCCGAGGCGCCCGCGCGCGCGGTGCGGCCGATCCGGTGCACGTAGGTCTCGGGGACCTCGGGGACGTCGAAGTTAACGACGTGCGACACCGAATCGACGTCGATGCCGCGCGCCGCGATGTCCGTGGCGACCATGACCCGCACGCGGCCTGACTTGAAGCCGGCGAGCGCGCGCTCGCGAGCGTTCTGGCTCTTGTTGCCGTGGATCGCCTCGGCGTTGATCTTCTCCTTGACCAGGTGCTCCGCGATCCGGTTCGCACCGTGCTTGGTGCGCGAGAACACGAGCACGCGGGTCATCGCGGGATCCGCGAGGACCTCGACGAGGAGCGAGCGCTTGTCGGCCTTCTCGACGAAGAACACCTCCTGATCGACCTTCTCGGCCGTGGTGGCCGGCGGCGTGACGGCCACGGTCTCGGGGTTCTTCAGGAGCTGGTCCGCGAGCTGCTGCGCCTCGCGCGGCATCGTGGCGGAGAAGAACAGCGTCTGGCGGACCTGCGGCAGGCGCGCGATCACCTTCTTGACGTCGTGGATGAACCCCATGTCGAGCATGCGGTCCGCCTCGTCGAGAACGAACACCTCGAGCGGCTTGAGATCCACGAGCCCCTGCCCCATCAGATCGAGGAGGCGGCCCGGCGTGGCGACCAGGATGTCCATGCCCGAGCGCAGCGCTTGCTTCTGAGCGTCCATGCCGACGCCGCCGAAGATCACCGTGTTGCGGAGCGGCAGGTTCTTGCCGTAGGTGGAGAAGCTCTCGCCGATCTGCGAGGCGAGCTCGCGGGTGGGCGTGAGGACGAGGCAGCGGATCGGCCGCGACCGCGCCTGGATCGTGGGCTGGTTCGCGAGCCGCTGGAGGATCGGCAGCGCGAACGCCGCGGTCTTGCCCGTGCCGGTCTGGGCGAGCCCCAGGAGATCGCGACCCGCGAGCACGTGCGGGATGGCGCGGGCCTGGATCGGCGTCGGCTCCACGTAACCCTCGGCAGCGACGGCCGTCGCGAGCGGCGGAATCAGACCTAGTTCGGAAAACAGCATCGCGGCGACATACCATGCCGCCGCGGGACCGACAGGGTCGGGTTGCGCTACTTCAGCTGCTTCTCGAGGGTTGCCTTGACCTTGGTGTCGAATCCACCCTCACCGTCGCTCGGAGCGTTGTTCTTGAGGAACTCCTCACGGTCCTTGGCCACCTTGGCGAGCTCGCCCTGCGCCGCCTTGCGGTCCGCGACCCGGCGATCGAGCTCCTGCTTCAGCTGCTCCTTGTCCATGCCCCGCATCGAGCCGGGCAGCGAGGCCTCGGGGATCGCGGTGACGTCGACCGAGCCGCTCGCATAGCCACCGACCACATCCTCCGCGGCGCGCGCCTCACCACCCTTGAAGTACATCGCGCGGTCGGCCTTCGCCGGCGCGGGCGCAGCGGCGGCCGCGGCCATCTTCGCCTCGTAGTTCCTGCGCACGCCCTCATCACCTGCGATCACCGCGGTGGAATCGATCTTGTCCGAGAGCTCGGCGAGCTTGTCATCGTACGGGGTGGCGATCTGCTGCACGCCACCGTCCTGCTGGATCGAGCTGAACTCGCCCTTGCCGAGCGCGGCGATCCGCTGGAACGACGCCATCGTGTCGCTGTCGTGACCGGCGCGGATCGTGTTGATGATGATCTGCTTCTCACCGGCTTCGCGCGCCAGCACATCGAACGTCGGCACATCGCCGCGGCTCGCCGGAGGCGCATCACCGACGAGGAACACCAGCTTCTTCGCGTCGTCACGCCACTGCATCTTGTGGAGCGTCACGTCGAGCGCCGCATCCACATCCTCCGGCGTGTCGCCACCACCCGCCGCGCGATACGACGAGAGCTCGGCGAACACCGCATCGAGATCGGAGGTCAGCGCGAACTCCTTGGTGATGTAGTCATCGCCGACATCGCGGTAGGCCACGAGGCCGATGCGCAGCTCGGCGTTCGGATCCGTGTTGCGGATCGAGCTCGCGATCGACCACACCGTGCGCTTCGCGCCATCGATCAGGCCGCCCATCGAGCCCGTGGTGTCGACCGCGAACACGACATCGATCTGATGCTTGCCCATCGCCACCGGCTCGGGCTTGCTGACGATGCCCTGCTGCTGCGATCGGGTGAGGAGTGCGGCGAGGACAATCGTCGCGGTGGCGGCGGCGGGGATCCCGTAGCTGACGAGGCGCTGGCGAGTGATCATGGATGTGTTCCACGCACGAGCCGGCCGTCCGATCTGTCAGGATCTCCGGCTAACTGGCCGGAATTCCGCCCAAAGGTTCCGCTGGGTCCGGTGTCAATCGGTGCCGGCGTCGCCTGGGGCGGCCGGGACTGGGACAGGTGGGGTGACCAGGACCTGTGCAGTTCTGCGCACATCGATAGGACGGCACGCCTTGCCGCCACACAGCCAGAACCGCACGCGGACCTTCACGGTGTGCTCGCCTTCCTGGTCGCCACGCACCGAGACGGCGAACCGGGGCGCATCGGCCTCAGGATCCACCGCGTCTGCCCGCCCGAGCCGGCGGCGCCGGAACGTGAGGCCCGGATCGGGTGCCAGATCCACGATCACCTGCGCATCGCGCGAAACCGACAGGCCGCGATCCACCGCGATCGAGATCGGGATCGTGCCGCTCGCACCGGGCGCGAGCACGACCTTGTCGCCGATGCGGACCTCCCAGCCCGGCTGACGCTGCGCCTCCGCGCGCGCGCCGAGCAGCAGCGCCAGCACGAGGAGGACCGACCGCATTACAGGATCTGCGTGGCCAGCTCGGCGAGCGCCGAGCGCTCACCCTTCGTCAGGATGACGTGGCCCGCGATCATCTCGTTCTTGAACCGCTCCGCCACGGTGGTGAGGCCGTTGTTCGACGAATCCAGGTACGGGTGATCGATCTGGTACGGGTCACCGGTGAGGATGATCTTCGTGCCCTCGCCGGCGCGGGTCACGATCGTCTTGACCTCGTGCGGCGTGAGGTTCTGCGCCTCGTCGACGATCATGTACACGTTCGGCAGCGAGCGACCGCGGATGTACGTGAGCGGCTCGATCTCGACGAACCCGAGATCGACCAGCTCGGGCGTAGCTGCGGCCTTCCTTCTTGTCGGTCTTGTTGAGGCCCAGTAGCAGCTCGAGGTTGTCGTAGATCGGCTGCATCCAGGGATTCAGCTTCTCCTCGATGGTGCCGGGGAGGTAGCCGATGTCACGGCCGAGCGGAAAGATCGGGCGCGAGACCAGGAGCTTCGAGAACACCTGCTCCTCCGTGACCTTCTGGAGGCCCGCGGCGATCGCGAGCAAGGTCTTGCCGGTGCCGGCCTTGCCGACCAGCGTGACCAGCTTGACGTCATCGTTGAGGAGCAGATCGAGCGCGAAGTGCTGCTCCTTGTTGCGCGGCTTGATGCCCCACACGCCCTCGCGCAGCTTCTTGACCGGGATCGCCTTGGCGGCGTTCTTGTCCCAGCGGGTGAGCGCGGACTTGCCGCCCTCATCCTTGAGGGTCAGGTACTCGTTCGCGTGCAGGCCTGGCGCATCGACGACGACGCTGCCGTCCGCATAGAACTTGTCGATCGTGCCCGGCGGGACGAGCAGCTCGCGGTTGCCCGGGTACAGCTCCTCGATCGAGATCCGCTCCGGCTCGAAGTCCACCGAGGCAAGGCCCAGCGCATCCCCGCGGACGCGCATGTTGACGTCCTTGGTGACGAGGACCGTCGGGGTCTTGGGATCCGCGTCGCGAACCTCGAGCGCGATCTCGATGATCCGCTGATCCATCGAGCGCGAATCGCTACCCGGGTTCCTGGGCGGGCTCTTCGAGAGGGCCACGCGCACGGTGCCGCCGTTCGGCATCTTCTGCGGGTGAGACAGCCCGCCCTCGCTGCGGAAGGCATCGAGCTCGCGCGCGATCTGGCGGGCATTGCGGCCCAGCTCGGATTGATCCTTCTTGAAGGTATCGACCTCCTCGAGCACGTAGATCGGGATGATCACGTTGTTGTCGGCGAACGCGAAGATCGCGCGCGCATCGTGCAACAGCACGTTGGTATCGAGGACGTAGTTCTTGGCAGCCACGGAAGGACAATCCGACCCGCCGTCGGCGGTGTCAAACCGTGCGGCCAGGGAACGACATGAGGGAGCCGATCAGAACGATCTACCGAAACCGAGCCCGACGCTGGTCGAGCTGGCCATCGGCGTCACCGTGACGCCCTCGCGCGGGGCGGTGAAGTACAACACCACCGCGGCCACCGCGAGCGCGCTGCCGCCGATCACACATCCCGTTGCGATGTTCGCCCGCGTCGCCGCGACGTCGACCGCCGCCGCGCCATCCACATTGCAGATCAGCTGGCCACCGATCTCGGCGCAGTCACCGTCCTTGATCGTGTTGTTGTACTTCGCGTTCGCCGAGAGCGCTGCGAGCCCGCCGAACACGAGGACGCCGCCGGCCGCGATCCCGAGCCCGAGCGAGAGCTTGACCCGGCTCCGGCTGCGGCGGGTCGCACCAGCCACGGGCTCCGGGCGCTCGGGTTGCTCCGGCTGGTCGACGTGAACGGGGCGTGCGCCGTCGGCGGTCGCCAGCACCGGGATCTCGACGATCACCGGAGGCACCCGCCACCATGCGTGCACTGCTCGAGAACGGCGTGTGGCCGGGCGCGCTGGCGGTGACCTCGATCGTTCCGGGCTCGAGCCGCTCGACCAGCTCTCGCTGCGGCGGGAGGCTCTCGCTGCCGATCTTGACCACCAGGCCCGAGAGCGTGGGCTCGGCGATCTTCACCCGCAGCGTGCCGAGCTTGGGGATCACCGCGTCCGCGCGCTCGCGTGCGAACTTGCCGCGCGCGTCGGCCTGCTTGTCGAACTCACGCGCGGCCTCGTCGTACATCTGCCAGGCCTTGCGCAGCTGGCCGAGGTGCTCGAGACAATCGCCGTAGTTGAGCGCGGTGCCCGCGGCGCGATCGATCGCGATGCTCTTGCCGAACGCCTCGCACGCCTCGGCGTACTTGCCCGCCTTCGCGAGATCGCGGCCCTGCTCGAACAGGCGCGTGCCCTCGGGCTTGGGCTGTGCGCTCGCCACGCCCCCGACCAGGAACATCATCATCACGACCGGCGCGATGCTGCGCATGTCACGAGGATCGACCGGCCGGACCGCCACGTCAATCGCCAGCCCAGGGGATGCGCAGCCTCACGCATGTGTTGATTGACCCGCTCGCGCCTACCGGCCTACGCTCGATCGTGGCTCCTCGTCTGCGCTGGTCGCTCGTGCTGGTCGCCCTCACTGGCTGCCGCGGGCTGCTCGGGATCGAGGACCCGACCGTGGTCCCCGGCTCCGATGCGGCGATCGATGCCCACGGCGAGGGCGGCTGCACCCGGAGGTCCGAGCGCTTCGATGCGTGCGCGCTCGGCATGCCGATGGCGGATGTCCACCTGACCGCCGGTGGCTACACGCTCGACACCACGCCGAATCCCGCGGTGCTGCGCTCCGAGGACTTCAGCGGCCAGGTGCTCGCCTCGTCGTCGTTCGTCTATGTCCAGAGCGATGGCCAGCCCGCAGTGGTGTTCTACCTGGGGAGCCTCACCGTCGACACCGGCGCCAAGATGAGGGTCATCGGGACGCGTGCCGCGATCGTCGTCGCGGACGGCGCGATGGTGATCTCCGGCATGCTCGATGCGGGCAGTCATCTCGCCGAGATCAACCTGAACGCCCATGTCTCTCAGAACGTCCAGCTCGGCGCCGGGGCGAACCAGACCTGCAACGTGCAGAGCGGCATGAACCCGCCGAGCGGCGGGCCCGGTGCAGACGGCCTGGCCACGTCCGGATCGGGCGGCGGTGGCGGTGCCGGCGGACGCGGCGTCGGTGGTCACGGAGGAACCGGCGATAACGCAGGCGCGACCGGAGGGATGGCTGGCAACGAGGCCGCGACGCCGGCGACCGTGCGTGGTGGCTGTCCCGGCGGCGCGAGCGGCGCGGCGGGTGTGTCTGCGATCTCTCCCGCGAGCCAGTCCACCGTCTCGGTCGGCGGCGCCGGTGGCGGCGCGCTGCACCTCACCTCGTTCACCTCGATCCGCGTCGACGGCCAGGTGCTCGCCGGCGGCGCTGGCGGCGCGGGTGCGGCACAGGGCTCGGCCTGCGGTGGTGGCGGCGGTGGTGCGGGTGGATACCTCGGGCTCGAGGCGCCGAGCGTCACCATCCATGGCGGCCTCGCTGCCAACGGCGGCGGCGGCGGCGCCGGATCGCAAACCTCGAGCTACGGGCTCAACGGAACCGATGGGGCGCTCAGCATCGCAGGCGCGCCGGGTGGATCCACGAATAGCTGCGGCACGGCGGGTGCGGCGGGCGGAGCGGTCTCGTTGATCGGCGGGCCGTCACCGCGAGTGATCTGTGCGGCGGTGGTGGTGGCGGCGGCGGCGCGGGCTTCCTCTTGATCTGGGCCCCGACCTACGTCGTCGGCCCGGATGCCACGATCTCGCCGATGCCGCTCCGAGATCTGCCGTAAGCCGTCCTCTGAGATCTGGCGGTTGGGCAGCGTGACGCGGGTTCTCGGCAACCGGTGCGTTGGCTCCATCCAGAGCGCATGCCGTGCGCGCTCTACCCCCGAATTCGCCCGGCCCACGATCTGCAGAGTGTGCGAGGGCAAGGAGACACCCTGTATGAGCGTCGAAGGACTCGTTCGAGTAGGAACCAGAGAGGCCAAGGAGCGGCGCTACACCACCGCCGTGGTGGTCGCGCTGGTCATGACGATCGTGTTCTTTGTGGTCGCGGTCGTCAGGTCGATCTGACCCATCGGAGCACTCTCGCGGTCGTAGCCCCCCCGGGGGGTGCCGACCACGCGCTGCGTGCGACGGATTTGACGAGCAGGCGAGGACGACCGGCTCGTCCTCGTCAGTGCTGACAGCTCATCGGGTCGACCTTGCACGGATCGGGCTTGGGCGGCCCTTCCGGGCCCGTCGGGCGGGTCGGCACCGTCGGTCGCGTGGGTCCCGTCGGACGCGTCGGCTTGGTGCGGCCGAGCTCGGTCCCGGCGCGCTTGCACTCACTCTGCAGCGCGGCGCGCGTCTCTCCGGCGGTCTGTGCGATCCACTGCTTTGCGTGGGCGGCATCGCGAGCCGTGCATGCGGCCCGCGTGCACTCCGCGGCGAGTGTCGGTGTGATCGCCGTCGAGTTGCACGTCGCGATCGCATCGGCGGTTCGCCCTTCGGTGAGCGCGGCGTGGATCGTGGCGAGAGGATCCGGTGCCACCGTCGCGGCGCCACTGCCGGTATTCACGTCGGCAGCATCGCTCGGCGCTGCCGCCACCACGCTCGCATCGGCGGTGATCGCGGCGACCACGGCCACGCTCGCATCGGCGGTGATCGCAGCGACGGCCGCATCGTGCACCGTCGCCGGCTCCCCCGCGCCGACCGAATCGCCACCCCGCGCGATGAGCCACGCCACCACGCCTGCCACCACGGCGAGCGCTGCCACCGCACCGATCAGCTTGACGTTCGTCCGGCGCTGCTCGAGAGGCGCGACGGTGGGCGCCGCCGGCACCACGGGATACGGGAGCATCGGCACCGACCCCAGGCCTGGATGGCTGCCGCTGTGCGACTGGGGCGCCTGTGCCGAGGGCAGCGACACAGCGGGGGGATACGTCACCGGGATCATCGGCACCGAGCCCGTGCCCGGAGGATTCGCGCCCCACGGCGACGGCACCGACTCCGCCGGCTGCCGGTACATCGGGATCGTCGCGAACGCATCGGGCGAAGGCAGCGGCGGCGGCGCCGCCGCCGGGCGCATGCTCACCGTGCGGCGTGGATCGTCCTGCATCGGCATCCCCGGCGCAGTCATCCGCTGCGACGAAGCCGGGTGGGCGGGCGGCCGTGACTCGCTCGCCGGGTTGTGCTGCGCGGCGAACTGCTTGCTCAGATCGCGGACGTGCTTGAGCTGGCCTTCGAGGGGATCGCTGACCAGTGAGAGCTCGGGGGGCAGCGGCTCGCTCGTCACCGTCACACCCTCTGCGTGATCGCGGGTCTCGAGCTCGATCCACGGCTCGGGCCGCTGGCCGAACAGCTCCTTCATGAACCGCCCGAGCGCCGAGATCGAGAGCGCGAGGCCGTTGCGCGCCGCGATCTCCTCGATCTCCTCGACGAGCTCGCCACCCGTGGTGAACCGCTGCTCGGGCCGCTTCGCGAGCAGGCGGAGCGCGAGCTGCTCGAGATCGCGTGGGAGGTTCGGCCGGTACTCCGAGGGCGACGGCGTGGGCTCGTTGACGATCGCCGTCATGTTCTCGAAGTCACTGTTGCGCCGGTACAGCCGCTCGATCGTCAGCATCTCCCACAGCACGATGCCGAGGGAGAACAGATCACTCCGGCGATCCACGGGCGCGCCGCGGCACTGCTCGGGAGACAGGTAGCTGATCTTGCCTTTGACCGCGCCGGACTTGGTCTCCTGCGCGCGGTTCTCGGCCTTCGCCACGCCGAAGTCGACGACCTTGACGCTGCCGTCGTAGCTGATCATCAAGTTCGACGGCGAGACGTCGCGGTGCACGATGTTGAGCGGACGCCCATCGATCCCGATGCGATCGTGTGCGTGATGCAGGCCCGCGGCGGTGCCCGCGATCACGGTCAGGATCACGTTGAGCGGGAGCTCGCGGCGGAGCGAGCGCGCGCGCTGGAGGAGGCCGCGCACGGTCTCGCCGTGGACGTACTCCATCGTGAAGAAGTAGGAGTCGCCGAGTTTCCCGATGTCGTAGACCTGCGCGATGTTGGCGTGCTGCAGCTGGGCTGCGAGCCGGGCCTCCTCCAGGAACATCTGGACGAACAGCGTGTCGTTCGCCTTCTCGCGGATGATCCGCTTGAGCACGACGTAGCGCTCCACGCCGGCCACGCTGGCGCCGCGCGCAAGGAAGATCTCCGCCATCCCACCCATCGCGAGCTTCGCGAGGATTTGATAGTTGTTCGCGGTCGATCCGACCTCGGCCAGGACTCCCGTCACCCAAGGGGATTGTCCGGTGCCCTCGTCGGTGAGTCAAACCCCGCGGTTTAACCATTGGCTGTGGGTGCGGGTACTCAGGAACAGATGAGGAAGATCGCCCTGTTCCTGATGTTGACCATGGTCGCCGCCACCCTCGCGGGATGCTTCGTCCGGGCTCGGAATCGCCCCTGCCGCACCGATTGCTGGTGGGAGCACGGCCGGCGGGTCTGCGACAAGCGCTGCCGCTAGAGGCGGCCCGGTCAGCTGGCGCGGGCGGTCTTGCCCGAGTCCACGACCTTCTGCGGGCCCTGCGTCTTCGCTGCCAGCGCCTCGGCCCAGGTCACCACCCGGTTTCGACCGGTGTGCTTTGCGTGATAGAGGGCGAGGTCGGCGCGCTCGATCAAGGTCGCGCGATCGCGGCCATCCTCGGGGAACGCGGCCACGCCGACGGACTCGGTGACCGAGAGCGGTCCCTTCTCGGTGTCGACCACGACCTTCGAGATCTCGATCCGGATCCGGTCGGCCACGGCCTTGGCCTGCGCGACATCGACGTTGTCGAGAAGCACCGCGAACTCCTCGCCACCGTAGCGCGCGGACACATCGATCTTGCGGGGCACTTCCTGCAGCACGCGCGCGACGCGGCGCAGCACCTCGTCGCCGACGGGGTGCCCGTAGCCGTCGTTGACCTTCTTGAAGAAGTCGACGTCGCACAGCAGCACCGCGACCTTGTGGCCGTGGCGCTCGGCACGCTCGAGCATGTCCGCGAACTTGGTCTGGAACGTCCGGTGATTGGTCAGCCCGGTCAGGCCGTCCGTGGTCGCCATCGTCTCCATCTTCCGGTACAGGAAGCCGTTCTCGAGGGAGACCGCGACCTGGTTCGCGATCACCGCGAGCATCTCGCGCACGTCCTTGCCGAACCGCTTCTCCGCGCGCGCCACCAGGGTCAGGGTCCCGACCGGCTCGTCCGCGCACAGCAGTGGCAGCACCAGCAGGGACTTCGCGTCCTCGATCTTCACCTTGCGCGTGTAGATCGGCGCGGACACCTCGCGCGGCTCGCCGCCCGAAGGCAGGTAGTGCCGGTTCTTGACCACCATCGAGGCGAGGCCCGCGTTGTCCTTGAACTCGAGGTCCTTGAGCTGCGCGGGATCGACGAGGCCCTCGCCGCCCGGCTGGATCCGCACGGCGGTGATCCGGTGGCGCTTGAGATCCTTCTCGTACATCGCGATCGCGGCCGCATCGAACTCGCAGATCGCCGCGGCGGCATCGAACGCGGTCTCCATCACCTGCTCGGGGGTCAGCGCACGGCCGAGCATCGCGGTGGCCTGATAGAACCGCTCGTGCTCGTACTTCGCGCGCTCGACGGCGCGGAACACCTGCTCGGACTGCACCACCCGCAGCACCTGCGCGCTCGCATCGGCGAGGAGATCGCGATCGGCCTCGGTGAACGGCGCGTCGCGATCGGCGGCGAGGATGCCGCGGAGGTGGCCACCTTCGATGATCGGCACGGCGACCAGCGCCACGCCCGCGCGCCCGCCGTCGTAGTACGGCAGCTGGCCGGGCTTGGTGGCGGCGACGAGGAGCGGCGCGCGATCACGGATGATCGCCCCCAGCACACCAGCGTTCGGGAGCCGAGGCGTCTCGGTGATGTCATCCGCATCGGAGGCCACCTCCTTGAGCTTGACCCGCTCGCCGTCGTCATCGATCCACAGCAGCGCCACGGTGCGCGCACCGAGGGAGTTCTTGAGCGTGGACAGCACCCAGCTCGCCGAGTCGCCGATCATGCCAACGCCGCCGATCGCGAGCAGGCGCTCCTCCTCGTCACGCGGGCGTGGCGCTCGGCTCGAGGGCCCGAGCGCGGCGGCGATCAGGCGGTAGTCCTTCGCGGACTCGCGGAGCGCCACCAGTTCCTCGTCGAGCCGGGCCGCGCGGCGCCGGCGGTAACGCGCGGTCAGGCCGCGGAGCAGCAGCACGTGCGCGGCGGCCGCGCCCATCAGGAACACGCCGTGGAGCCCGGCCGAGAGCACCGTGCGCTCGTTGATCCCCGTCCGCGCGAGCAGCGCGCCCTCGAGAAGGATCGCCGCGCCGAGCGTGGCATAGGCGCCGGGGCGCGCGAGTACGGTCATCGCGAACGCCACGAGCCCGTAGAGCACGGGATACGCGGGCGAGGTCAGGCCACCGGTCACCGCGATCACCACGTGCCCGCCCGCGACCAAGGTCAGCGCGAGCTCGAGATCGGCGAGATCTCCCGCGGCGGCGAGCCAGAACGAGACGCGCTGGGCCCGCGACGAGGGCGGCGCGAACTGCACACGGCGGATCACCGCCATCGCGACCAGCGCCGCCACCGCGACGACGACCATGGTCATCGGCAGGCTCGGCTTCGCGGACAGCACGGCCGCGCCATCGGCACCGCCCACCCCGACCACGGCGCAGGCGATCGCACCGGCGGCGGCCCCGACCGAGACCTTGACGGCCCGCCGCAACGCGCGATGCAGCGGCATCATGGTGCCTCCTGCACGCGCAGCACGATCTCGTCGGGGTAGACCATCCCGAGATCGGCGCGGGCGCGATCCTCGATCGCGCCGACGTCGGAGCGCAGCGCCTCGATCTCCCGCACCAGGACCGCGTTGCGATCGGCCAGCTCGCGGGCCTCGACACCAAGCTCGTCGAGCTGGGTGTGGAGCTTGACGGTGCGCGGGTCCTTGCGAAGGGCCTGGCCCGGCAGATACCCGATGGCGATCGCCACGATCAACGCGAGCCCGAACCGTGCGCTCCAGCGGCGAAGCGCGGGGGGCACGTGCATATCAGCGAACGCCTTGGGCACCGTCCTCGACACTACGGATCGGCGCGGCCCGGGCAAGTTTTGACCCAGCTCACGCGCGATCCGTTTGTGGTGGAGTTTCGGCCGTCTATGTGTACGCTGCCGCCCCACATGCCGGGGATCCGTCTCGTTGTCGTTTCGGTCGCGCTGCTCGTCGTCGGTTGCGGCGATGACTCCGGGACCACCACCCTCACCTGTGGCGATGGCACGAACGGCACGCTCAGCGCTGGGAGCAGCGTCGAGGTCACGGCCGGCAGCGGCAAGGACCTCCGGGGCGCCGCGATCGCTGCCGAGGCGCACACCACCGTTCCCACGGGCGAGGTCACGATCAACTGCGCCGAGGACATCGTCCCCGACGGCTATGTCGCGCTCGGCCCTGCCGTCACGTTCGGCGCCGAGGGCACGTGGTCAGATCGCCCGTTCGTGCTGACGCTGCCGTACAAGGCCAAGCGCCTCCCCGCGCAGGGTGGCCGCCGCCACGTCCAGATCGTCGCCAAGCGCGCCGGCCAGGCCGCGGCGTTCTTCCCGGCGGTCTCCAACAAGCTCCTCGTCGATGACGATGCGTATGCGTCGCGGGCCAGCTTCCGCGCCGGTGAGCTGACCACCTATCAGGTCGTGGCGAAGGTCGATGCCGGGACCCCGGAGACCCAGCGGTTCGCGTGGAACGCGATCGTCGGGATCTCGATGGGCGGGTTCGCCTCGGCCTCGGTGGCGCTGCGCCACCCCGAGCGGTTCGACACGATCGCCGACATCGGCGGAGACCCCGGCCCCTCGATGGTCTACGTGCTCGGCATGGTGCGCGACTACCTGTTCGGCGGCTTCTGCACCGCCGCCGACCAGGCCGCCGGCAAGGGCAACATCGGCCAGCTGTGCCCGAAGCCGTCCACGCGCAAGGATCAGTACGAGATCACCGCGGACTTCGAGCACATGATCACCCAGCCCGGCGATGGCGTGGGCCTGACGCTCAAGCGCGGCCTCTACATGAGGGCCTCGCGCGATCTCGCGCGCTCGCTGTCCAACCCGGCGCTCTACAACCTCGAGAATCCGTACTCGCCGCCCGGCGTGCCGTTCTCGTACTTCTCCCAGCCCACCGTGCAGCGCTGCGCGAACCCGCTCGTGCTCAACAACTTCTTCGATCGCGAGTTCAACCCGCTGGGCGACAAGCCCGTGATCACGTTCTGCGACGGCAACGATGGCCCCACGCTCGGCAACGCGGTGTTCGATCCGAGCATCCCGGCGACCGATCCGGCCGAGGTGCTGCTCGCCGTGGATCTCAACAGCAACGGCAAGCGCGATGCGGGCGAGCCGATCGTGACCAACGCGTTCGAGCCGTTCGGCGACGTGGGCACCGATGGCAAGGCCGACAAGGACGAGCCCGGCTACAACGCGGCCACCAACCCCGATCCGAACCACGACGACTACCACTACCTGCGCAACCCGCTCGGCACCGAGGGCAACGATGACTTCGACCCGGGCGAGCCGTTCGAGGACGTCGGCCTCGACGGTGTGGCCTCGACCTGCCAGATGGCGGTGGGCGTCTCCGGTTGCTACGACTTCGGCGAGGGCAACGGGAAGTGGGACCTCTCCCCCAATGTCGCCAACTGGTACAAGAGCGACTTTCTCAAGAACTTCGAGAAGCTGACCGCCGCGCAGCGTAACCACTTCTCCCTGTGGTTCGACGCCGGCATCCGGGACTTCCTCAACAACTCGCTCGCCGCCAACGTCACCGTCGGTGGGCTGATGGCGAAGTACCAGGCGCCGTTCGGCGTGTACGACGGGTTCGCCGTGCTGACCGGCTCGTCGAGCGACAACACGTACGACTTCACCGAGGTGCCGTGGCTGGATCTCCCGAAGCACGGCTACCTCCGCTACGGCAACCCGGATGCCTCGGCGAGCGAGATCATGAAGGGCGATGGCCGGCACGTCGGCACTGCGGTGCAGCTGGTCAGCCGCGCCACCACCGCGTTCGCGTGGCTCGACAAGCAATGGCCCGACGGCGATCGCGACGACACGCTCGAGGGCGGCGACATCAGCAACGGCCTGACCTACACCTCGGTCGCCACCGGCCGCGTCAGCCCGTTCGGCCTGTTCCTGCCGCCCGGCTACAACGCGCCCGAGAACGCCGGGAAGCGCTACCCGGTCGTCTACTTCCTCCACGGCTACGGCATGGATCCGCAGGGCCTCTCGGAGCTGTCGGCCGTGTTCGCGAACTACATGACCGCCGATCAGCCGATCGAGTACCGGTTCCAGAAGTTCATCATCGTCTACGTCGATGGCCGCTGCCGCCCGCAGATCGATGGCGTGCCCGTCGATCCCACGGGGGACGGCTGCGAGGGCGGCACGTTCTACACGGACGCTCCGCTCGGCGGGAAGGCCCGGATGGAGACCAACTTCCTCGAGCTGATGGATCACATCGACGCGACGTACCGCACGAAGAAGCCGTCCGACGCGCAGGTCATCCCGTAGCGATCACTGCTTGAGCGTGGTCACCGTCAGCACGCCCTGAAGCTGCGGCGCCGCGGCCGACGAGACGTTGGCCGTCGCGGAGCCCGGATCGGCGCCGGCGGCGCGCACGTCGATGGTGTGCGGCCCGGTGCCGAGGAGGAACGAACGGCCGAACGCCCAGTTCGCGATCATCTGCGCGACCGCCGTGGTGTTCGCCGCCACCACGCGGCGCTGGGAGGTGGTGATCGAGCCATCGATGAAGATCGCGACATCGACGACCGCGTAGGCGGTGCCAAGCGCGGCGCACTGGACGCCGCCGTTGGTGGCGACGTTGACCTTCGCGTTCGCGGGCACGTTCACGCTGACCGAGAGCCCAGGGATCAGCGTGTAGTTCGTCGCCGGCGTGACCGCGAGCTGACCGGTGCCGAGGCCCTCGACGATGTCCTGCCCGGTGGTGCCCGGCGAGCCGATCGGGCCCGCGGCGCCCATCGCACCGGGATCGCCCTTGGCGCCGGGCTCGCCCTTCTCGGCAGGTCCACACGCCGCGAAGGCGAGAACGACGACGGCTGCGATCCGCATGCCGCGAGTTATCTCACGCCGAATGCGTCGCGCGGACCCATGTAGAGCCCCCATGGCCGCGATCGTCGAGAGCAGGATCACCGCGCCGAGCCAGCCGACGACGCTGCGGGGCGCGCCGCCGCCCCGCCCCCCCCCCGCCGGTTGGGCCGGGCGGGGTTGGGGAGGCCGCCGGGGCCGCCCGCTGGGGGGGCCCGGGGCTGCCCGGGCGCTTCACAGGCGCCCGCGGCGGGGGGCCCGCCGGGGGCCCCCCCCGCCGCGGCAGCCCAACTGCCGCCGGACGGACGAGGCCCCCCCGGCGGGGGGCGGCCGGCGGCCCGCGCGCCGCGGACTTGGGGGGGGGAGCGGCCAGGGGCGGGGTGGGTGGGGGGGGGGGCCGCCCCGGGGGGGGGCCCCGGGGGGCCGGCCCGGGGGGGTTAGAGGCGACGCTGGCCCCCTCACGCTCAGTAGCGCATCCGCCAGCACGTGGTCTCGCCGGCGTAGTCCGCGGCGACCTCCTCCCACGTCAGCTCGGGCGTGGCCGCGCGGACCGCATTGGTCGCGAGGATCTCGTTGCCCTCGGCGGTGTCCTCGCCGAGCTTGCTCGCGAGGTTGACCTCGTGGCCATAGACGTCCTCGTCGCCGACCTTGAGCAGCCGACCGTGGCCGAGCCCCACGCACAGCACGATGTGCTCCTCGGGCGAGCGCCGCTTGTTCGTGGCCTGACACACGCGCTGCATCTCGATCGCACACGCGATCGCACCGGTGGGCTTCTTGAACAGGATGAGGAAGCTGTCCGCCTCGATCTTGATCAGCACGCCATCGTGCTTCTCCACGATCGGCAGCAGCAGCTGCTTCTGCTCGTGGATCACCTGCAGGAAGTGGATGATCCCGAACTTCGCCACCTGCCGCGAGAACCCGGCGAGATCGGTGAACATGATCGACCACTCCTCGCCGAACAGATCCCAGATCCGCTGGTCGATCGCGGTGGTGTCGGCACCGACCTTGATCCGCTCGTCGATCAGCTTCCACAACCGCGCCGCGCTGCTGTTCAGGACCGCGTCTCTCCCCATGGAGAGATCCTACTGCGAGATCAGGGTCAGGGATCCGGCGCCGCGCGCCCACACCCGATCGAACTGATCGATCGCCACATCGAGGATCTGGTTCTCGGCGAGGCCCCGGCGCATGTCCACGCGGCGGACCTTGCTGCCATCCCACGCGGCGATCCCGCGCTCGGTGGCCATCCACACCTGGCCGTTGCGCGTGGCGACCACGTCGTTGAGCTCGAACCGGAGCGCCGGCGGGAACGTCCAGGTCTTGCCGTCCCAGATCGCAGCGCCGGCCCCGGTGGCGACGATCACGGTGCCGTTCGCGGCGATCGTCACGGCGCGGGCGAGCTCGGAGAGCAGGCCATCGTTCTCGGTCCACAGCTTGACCTGGCCGCCGGCCACGCGCGCGATGCCCTCGTTGGTGGCGAACCAGGCGGTCTCGCCGCGAACATCCGCATCGACCACGCCGACGGGGATCGGGAGCGCCTTGTCGGCGGCGGCTTCGGGGCGGTGATAGGCGACCTTGCCGCTCGCGGTGTCGACGATCGCGAGCCCACCGGCGCGCATCTCCATGCCATCGCGATAGCGCAGCCCCACCCATAGCGAACCGCTGGTGGCGAAGCGCGCGAAGCTGATCTCGGGCGCCTGGCCGGGCGCAGTGATCGTGACGTTCGGGATCGGCGTCCACGCGCCCTTGTCGATCCGCGAGAGGTGCAGCAGCGCCTCGCCGGTGCCGCGGTGCACCGCGTAGATCGCCCCGGCAGGATCGCGGACCACGGCGAGCACCACCTGATCGGGCCCACCGGCCACGAACCGATCGCCCGTCCAGTGCCACGCCTGACGAGCGCCGGTGGCGATCCAGCAATCGTCGACCTTGGCGCACGCCACCGACAGCGTGGTCGCATCCTGGAACATCTGCTTGCGCCGCAGCCACTCGCGGGGCCGCGCGGTGCCATCACCGGCGATCTGATAGCGGGCGGTGCCGAGATCGCGCGTGCCGATCAGCAGCTGATCCGCCGACATGCCGAGGCTGGTCGCGCCCGGTGGGACCACGATCTCGATCGGATCGATCTCCCACGCCGTGGCCTTCGGATCGGCATTGAGCGGGACCAGGCGCAGGCCATCGCGTGACAGCGGCCGCACGCGCGTGGGATCGGGCTCGCCGATCCGGTAGACCCGGCCGCCGCCCATCACGAACGCGCCCGTCGCGCGCCGCGTGGCCGCCTCCCACGTGACATCCGGCAGCGCGCGATACGTGACGAACGCCTGCTGCGCGCCGAACGCGAGGCGCTCGTGACCTTCGGCATCCGCGCCGATCACCATCATCCGATCGCCGGGCAGCTCGACGAGCATGCGCGGCTGGACGACCGTGCAGCCGGAGCCCGCGCCGATCCGCACCGTCTCGCCCGAGGGCTTGCGCGCGACCAGGCCCGTCGTCGTGGCGATCCACAGCCACCCGGCATGATCGCGAGCGAGCGCCTGGATCGGCTCCTTGATCGGCGTGGAGGTCCAGCCGCCCTTCGCGCTGACATAGATCAGGCCCTGCTTGGTCCCGAGCCACGCACCGCCATCACTCGCCGCGGCGACGCTCGCGCCATCCTTCGCGAGCGTGGCGAACTCGAGGCCGATCGACGCCGGAGGATCGGCGATCGTGCTGTAGACCTCGGCGTGGGTGTCGTAGCGACCGAGGCCACCGTCGGTGACCACCCAGACGGCATGGCGATCGGCATCGGGACCGAGCGCGATCACCGAGCTCCCCGCGAGCCCGGATTGCGAGGTCAGCGCGAACACGCCACCGGCTTCATCGAACCGCTCGAGATCGTGCTCCGTCGCCACGAACACGAAGCGCTCGGCGGACGCGAGCACCCGCACCGGCGACGGCTCCGTGAACACGCGCACGCGGACCTTGCCCGTGGACACCGGCGGGATCGGGCGCGGCGGCTCCGGCGGCGGGCACGCAGCCACGCACGCAAGAAGTCCGAGGAGGAGGGCCCGCGACTGCACCGAGCACCGACGGTAGCCCAGGTGTTAGGCTGCCGCCATGGCACAGAAGCGACGCGGTGGAGGCGGGGCATTCCGCCCTCCCGAGCTGAAGGGGACGCTGGGCACCCTGCTCCGGACCACCCTCCATCAAGCAGGCGTCGTGCGCGACGCGGTGGGCGAGGCCCTTGGCCAGGGGCGTGCACGGCTCGACGATGCCCGCCAGCAGCGGCGGCGGCAGGACTCCCTCGCAGAGCTCGGCGAGCTCGTCCTCGATCTGATCCGTCGGGGCGAGATCGATCTGGGCGAGCTGCCCGAGGCGCGCGAGCTGATCCGCCACCTCGACGAGCTCGACGCCCAGGGCGGCCCCACCCACGACGATCCCGACGAGGTGGCGACGCCGCCGTCTCGCCAGCGGTTCGATGCGCGTGGACGCGGCGCCGACGACGGCACGGTCGGCTCGGGCGCGCGCTGGACGCCTCCGAAATCCTCGCGCCCCGCGGGCGAGCGCGTGTGGCGGCCGCCCGTCGACGATGCACCACCCGAGCCCGCGAAGGCCAAGCAGATGCCGGTGCCCGGCCTCCGCAAGGGCGGGATCAGCTTCGAGGACGAGGACGAAGATCTGGCCGCCTACATGCACCCCGATGACGTGCCGCCGAAGGATCCGTCGTCGAGCGATTCGTGACGTGCGCCGCTCGCTGATCGCAGTCGCGGCCCTGGTGGCATGCCATCCGCACCGTGCCCATCGCCCGACGCCGGCCACGCACCCGCACCCTGCGGCCGAGGGCCTGGTGCGCCACGTCGATCCGTTCATCGGCACGGACGACGGCGATGCACCCGATCCGCCGCCCGGTGACACCGGCGGCGCGGTGTTCCCTGGAGCGACCGTCCCGTTCGGGATGATCCAGTGGAGCCCGGATACCTCGCCGAGCGCGGAGTTCGGCTACCACTACCGCGATCAGCGGATCCGCGGCTTCTCGGTCACGCACCTCTCGGGCACCGGCTGCCCGGCGATGCTCGACTTCCCGTTCCTGCCCGCCTCGATCGTGCCGACGCGTGCGGAGGCCGTGTACGACGCGCGCCACGCCGCCACGTTTCGCCATGCCGACGAGCTCGCGAGCCCGGGCTACTATCGCGTCAAGCTCGGCTCGGGGATCGAGGTCGAGCTCTCGGCGCGCACGCGCTCCGGCACCGCGCGCATCGCGTTCCCGGTGGGCGCACCGGCCGGGCTGCTCGTCGAGGCCGGCAAGACCGTCACCGACGATGCCGCAGAGGTCACGCGCGGTGAGCTCCACATCGTGGCGCCCAACCGGATCACCGCCTCGCTCTCGAGCGAGAAGTTCTGCGGCCACGCCTCGGGTTACACGATCCACCTCGCCGCCGAGTTCGATCACCCGATCGTCGACAGCGCTTCGTGGCGCGGCGATGCGTGGACACCGAACGCACGCGAGGCTCGCGGACCTCGCTCCGGTCTGTGGCTGCGGTTCGACACCTCGAGCGGCACGACCGTTGGCGTGACGATCGCGATCTCGTACGTCAGCCCCCACAACGCCCTTGCCAACCTCGAGGCATCTCTCCGCGACCACCTCACGTTCGATCAGATCCGCGCCGAGGCCGCGCGCACCTGGAACGACGCGCTCGGCCGGATCGAGATCCCCGAAGGCGATGCCCGTTCGCTCCGCACGTTCTACACCGCGCTCTACCATTCACTGCTCCACCCGAATGTCGCCTCGGATGTCACCGGCGAGTACACCGGGTTCGATGGCGCCGTGCACCGCGCGATCGGCTACACCCACTACGCCACGTTCTCGGGCTGGGACATCTATCGCTCGTGGATCCAGCTCGTCACCCTGCTCTACCCCGAGCGCGCCGACGACATCGTGCGTTCGCTCGTGACCTCGGGCGAGCAGTGCGGCGGGCTGCCGCGCTGGGCCCTCGCCAACGACGAGACTGGCGTGATGGTCGGCGATCCGGGCGCGCTCATCGTCGCCAACGCGTACGCGTTCGGCGCCCGCGGGTTCGATGCGCGCGGCGCCCTCGCCCTCGCCACCCGCCGCGATGCGACCTGCAACCAGTGGCCGGTCCGCCCACGCGAGGCGCTCGCGGACACCCTCGGCTACCTGCCGAACGATCCGGAAGGCGGCTGGGGCTCGGCCGCCGTCACGCTCGAGTACGCGGCCGCCGACTTCGCGATCGCCCAGCTCGCGCGCTCGCTCGGCGACGCCGATCTCGCCGACGCGTACACGCACCGCTCGATGCGCTGGAAGAACCTGTTCGATCCGTCCACCGGCTACATCCGCCCGCGACACGCCAGCGGCGCGTGGAAGGTGCCGTTCCGCCCCCGCTCTCAGCGCGGCTTCATCGAGGGCAACGCCGCCCAGTACACGTTCTTCGTCCCGCACGATCCGCGCGGTCTCGCGGCGGCGCTCGGAGGGCCCGAGCAAACGATCGCGCGGCTCGATGCACTGTTCCTCCAGCTCAACGCGGGCCTCAGCCTGCCGCACTTCTACATCGGCAACGAACCGCAGTTCGGCACGCCCTACCTCTACGATCACGTCGGCGCGCCGTGGAAGACGCAGGAGGTCGTGCGCCGGATCATGACCCACACGTTCACCGACCTCCCGAGCGGCCTCCCCGGCAACGATGATCTCGGCGCCCTGTCGTCCTGGTACGTGTGGTCCGCGCTCGGGTTCTATCCGGATACGCCCGGCACGGCCGACCTCGCGATCGCCTCCCCGCTGTTCCCCGCGATCACCCTCCACCTGCGCGATGGCTCCACGCTCCAGATCGACGCCCCCAAAGCGGCGCCCGAGGCACCGTATGTCCATCACGCCGAGCTCGACGGTGCCCCATTCGATAGCCCCTCGATCCCGCTGGATAAACTGCTCGGTGGCCACCACCTGACCTTCGCCGTCGGTACCCAACCTCAGGAAGCGTGGGGCCAGCGGACGCTTGACACCAAATCGGGCCCCCGGTAGAAAGCCCGCACATACCCGGGGATTTAGCTCAGCTGGGAGAGCGCGTGAATGGCATTCACGAGGTCAGGGGTTCGATCCCCCTAATCTCCACCCGAAGTTCGGTTACTTAGCGGCGGCTTTCGACTTCTCTGCCCATTCTCTGCCCGGTCCGTCGAGGAGACAAACCGTCTCGTTGACGACCTCGGGCGCGAGATGGGCATGATCGACGAGTGGCCGAGCAGCTCCTGCACGGCCTTCATCGAGGCGCCACGCATCACCAGGTGTGACGCGAAGGTGTGCCTCAGCTGGTGCCAGCCGATCTGGCGAAGTCCTGCCCGCTTGCACGCGTGCCACAGCGGCCGGCGCGTAGATACGGTGGTCAGAAGGCGATCAGTTGTGCACTGAGCTTCGCCTCGTGCAGGATCACCGGATCCACCTCGCACGAGATCTCCAGGTGACCGATGACTAGCTTCGAACTCGCAGCCATCCTCCTCTCGCTCGCGGCAGGGCTCGGGTACCTGAATGCACGCGTGCTGCGCTTGCCGTCGACCATCGGCCTGATGGCGATGGCGTTGTTCGGCTCGCTCGTGATCGTTGGCCTCGATGCCGCCGGCATCATCGACTCGACCCGTCTCGAGCAGATCGTCGCCCAGGCGGATTTCGGCCACACGCTGCTGCACGGGATGCTGGGCTTCCTGCTGTTCGCCGGCGCGCTGCACATCGACCTCACGGATCTCTCTACCCACCGATGGTCGATCGGGTTACTCGCCCTCGGCGGGACGGTGTTGTCGACCGCGATCGTCGGACTCGCCACCTACGGCATGATGATCCTGCTCGGGCATGACCTGGGACTGGCCAACTCCCTCGTGTTCGGCGCGCTGATCTCGCCGACAGATCCGATCGCGGTGCTCGGGATCCTGAAGTCGGCGAAGGCGCCCTCCGAGCTCGCGATCCAGATCGGTGGCGAGTCGCTGTTCAACGACGGCATCGGCGTGGTCGTGTTTTTGGTCGTCCTTGGCGTCGCCAGTGGCGGCGACATGAGCGCCGGGGACGTCGCCGCGTTGTTCGCGCGCGAGGCCCTCGGCGGTGCGGTGTTTGGCCTCGCGCTGGGCTACGTCGGATTCCGCCTGTTGCGGAGCATCAACGCGTACTCGGTCGAGGTGCTGATCACGCTGGCACTCGTGATCGGCGGCTACGCCGCGGCGGAGCGGCTGCACGTGTCCGCGCCGATCGCGGTGGTCGTCGCCGGGGTGGTCGTCGGGAACCAGGGCCGTCGCCTCGCGATGTCCGACGAGACCCGTCACCACGTGGATCTGTTCTGGGAGCTGATCGACGAGATCCTCAACGCGGTGCTGTTCTTGATGTTGGGGCTCGAGGCGACGCGCCTCAAGGTCACCTCCGGGCTCGCGGTCGCCGCGAGCCTGGCCATCCCGCTCGTGTTGCTCGCGCGACTCGTCTCGGTCGCCATTCCGATCTCGCTCCTCAGGTTGCGCAGCACGCTGTCGCCGCACGCGATCAAGATCATGACGTGGGGCGGACTGCGGGGTGGCATCTCCGTCGCCCTCGCCCTCTCCCTGCCCGAGGGCCCGACGCGCGATACGATCCTGGTCCTCACGTACGCGGTCGTGGCGTGCTCGATCCTCGTGCAGGGCCTGACCCTGGCACCGCTCGTTCGTCGACTCGGGCTCGGCTCGGAGTAGGGACCTCGCGGTGTCGTGGTATGGAGACTGCGATGTCCTTGATCGCACGGGGCCAGGACTGGATCGCCCGGCATCTCGGGCTCGAAACAGCCACGCGCGCGAAGGTCCTCGAAGCGATGCTGCAGCCGCGTTCCGGCGCGGGCGTCGGCTACTGGCTCCAGCTGATGATGGCGGCGGCGCTCGCGACGCTCGGGCTCGCGCTCGACAGCACCGCGGTCGTGATCGGCGCGATGCTGATCGCTCCGCTGATGAAGCCGATCGTCGAGCTCGCGATGGGCCTCGCGACGGGCTCGTCGCCGCTGGTGTTCCGATCCGGGCTCCGCTCCGTCGTCAGCATCATCGCGGTCGTCGCCGCGTCGACTGCGATCTCGTGGCTCCTGCCGTTCCACGAGATCACGCGCGAGCTGGCCGCACGGACCGCGCCGAGCCTGATCGACCTGTTCGTCGCGGCCGCGTGTGCCCTGGCCGGCGCGTACGCCGCGATGTTCTCGTCGAGCGACATGGCCTCGACGGCCGCGGGCACCAGCATCGGGATCTCGCTGGTGCCTCCGCTGTGCACCGCTGGCTATGCGTTGAGCATCGGCGAGTGGCGCATGGCCGGCGGCGCCGCGCTGCTGTTCACGGCGAACATCACCGGCATCATCACCGTGGCGGGCGTCGTGTTCTTGCTCGTCGGGTTCGGGCAGGTGGACGTGGCCTCCGAGGACGAGTCGGACTCCGACATTCATGGCGTCGCGTATCGGCTCGGCCGTCGCGTCTCGAGAGCCTCGAAGCGGCTCGGCGTCGTGTCCAGGCTCGTGCTGCCGCTGCTCCTGCTCGCCGCGATCTTCGTCCCGCTCCGCCGGGCGGTCGGCGAGATGACCCGCCGCAGCGAGATCCGGCGGGAGCTCGAGGGTCTCCTGACGACGACCAAGGCGCGGGTGGCGCAGTCGTCGATCGAGATGGGGATCGACGGCGTTGCCGTACGAGTCGTCATCATCGGTGACAGCCGCGCGGCGCAGCAACTCGACAAGCAGCTCCGGGAGGCGCTCGTGCGGTTTGGCGAGGCCGAGCCGCGACTTTCGGTGTGGGCGGTCCCCGATGCGAAGTCGCTCGGCGCGCTTGCCACGCGGATCAACGAGCTACCTCCGCCCGTGGTCGCGGAGCCGATCCGTGACCTCGCCCATCACACGCCGGCGGAGCTCGTCGAGCTGGCTCAACGCGTGTGGCCAAAGCGCGGCACGGGATCGCTCGTCTCGGCCTGGATGGAAGCGGGATCCCCGCTGCGGGTCCAGGTCGTCCACCTCGGCGCTCCGCTCGGCGAGTCGGGAACAGAGCTCCTGCAGCACGCCCTTGCTCCCGACGAGGAGATCCTGGTCGTGGAGGCTACGCTCGATGTCGTCGATGCCGCTGCCGCCGACGGTGTCGATTGGCTCGCACGTGCGCTGAGGACCGTCGAGCTCGCCCGCCCGGTCCGCGGCATCTCGCTCTGCATCGTGGTAGTCGCGCCGCCCGCCCCCCCGACCACCTCCAAGCCGCGTAAGCCCCCGGTCGTGGAGGATCCGAACACCACAGCGGTGCGCGAGACGATCGAGCGCACGTTCCAGGACGTTCCCAACGTGACCATCACCCGTGGAGACCGCTGGAATCTCACACCGGTGCTGGGCGCCTGCGCGCCGGCTCCTGTGCCCGAGGCCCAGGGATCCGCGTCCGGGGGCGGCGCTGGCTCCGCATCGAAGGGATCCGCCTCGACGCCTTGATCGCGTCGCTCGAGCGCGAGAACAGCTGCGTGGCGCGGACACCCACTACCGGAGGTCCGAGACTCGCCCCAGCGCGCTCTCGATCGATCGGTGAAGCTTGTCTGCCGCGCCGGCGACCGCCTGATGCACGGTCCCTGCATTGCAGGTGACGACCGTCGGCTGTCGACCCGCGAGGCGCGCTTCCATCATGCAACGCTTGTCGTTCTCGCCGCGCTTCGCGCCGTTCTCGTCGCTGAGGTGGACCTCGACGCGCGTGATCCGATCTGCGTATTGGCTGAGTGCAGCCTCCACGACTTCGCGGACGTGAGCGCCCAGGGCTTCGGTTCCATCGACGTTGTGGTCAGTATTTGTCTGAATCTGCATCACGGCTCCTCGTGCCCGCACTCTCAGCTACTGGGGTTCCCGGTCGGATGCTCAAAGGCCGTGCGAATGCCCCGTGCACTTCCCGTCCGGGCCGGCATTCGCCATGAACGTGTCGTCTCGTTTGTACCGTCAAGCTAGTCACGATGGGGCGGACCTCCAAGCACGATCGCTCCAGACGGTGGCGTCGTCGTGGCGGAGGGGCCTGTAGCAAAGGCGCTCACAATGCTTGGAGTGGTCGCCACGGAGCCCCCCGGAATCGGGAAGCGCTTCGTCGTCTGAACCATCGCGGATTGCTTTGACCTCAAACGATTCCTCTTGCGAAGCGGAGAGCGCCGGGACATCCTTGGCATGGGTGCAGCGACTCCGCTGCAGGATCTACGATCGGTCGGGCCGCCGGTTGTCCGGAGAGATCCATGTACACGATCGTCAGTTCTCGACATCGGCCCACCAGGCACACCCCACGGTCCAATCCTGGGGACACCGCGAGACCGATCCTGTTCGCGTCACATGCGAGCAGGTGTCCGACGGAGAGCCTCTTGCGCGCCGCAGCGCTAGCGAGAGCGCTCCGCGTCGAGCTTCAGCTCGCCTGGATCACCTCGCCGCTCCATCCACGAGCCGACGCGGACGATTTGCCGATGGACGAGGCGATCGCGGCCTGCGAGCAAGCCGTGGATATGGTTCCCACCTCCCCCCCCTGGTACGAGCGGTTGCTCGTGGGTGTAGGTCCGGCTGACGTCATCTGCGGCGACTTCGTCCCTGCCGTGGCCGCGAAGGCCATCGCGTGCGGCGCGCAGCTGATCGTCGTCGCCCCGTACGAGGGATGCCGCGGGTCGCTCGTCACTGCCCTCGCAACGAGCGCCGGCGTCCCGGTGCTGGTGACTCGCTCGAGCACGACCACGAACACGATCGTCGCGGCGACCGACCTGCGTGAGGCGGGCTATCCGGTCATTCGCTGTGCCGCGGACCTCGCCACCGAGCTGAGACGATCGCTGCTCATCGTGCACAGCACCGACAGGTATGCACCGCCAACCCTCCGCGGTGAACTGGCGACGGTGGGTCGCAGCTTCGGTGCGGGGGGCGACGTGGTCACCATGGAGGCGCACGACCCAGCCGACGCGATCATCGGCCAGGCGCGCCTTCACGACGCAGACATGATCGTCATCGGGACGCACAGAGTTCCTCAGATCGGCGTGGCTACCGACAGCATCTCGCAGTCGGTGGTCTGCCGAGCGCATCGCTCCGTGATGGTCACACCGCTGCGGGTGCGGAGTTCGACCGAGGTCTCTGGTGCGGATCGCGGATCGCGACAGCGGGCCGGGAGGCGCGCGCCGTGAGTATCGCCCTGATCGGCCGGGGAGCATCCTACGAGTTTCGTTGGCGACGCTGGGCGCTGCTTCGTGACACCGCCGGCACCTGGTCCCCAGACCCGCACGAGCGGTTTCGCTGGTTCAACACGATCGGAACGGCGTTGGTCTCCGGCATCGTGCGGATCCCGGCCGCCGAGCTTGGTGTAGAGGTCGTATTGCTTCAATCACAGTTGAAGGGGCTCCCGGTCACGACCCTATCGATCGCGCCGGACACGGCGGCGGTCCTCTACATGGGTGCCAAGCTCGCCGCGACGCGCCCTCTCACCGCACACGAGCTGGAGCATGTCGCCCCTGCCGGCAACGCCACCGATCTCGCAGAGTACTTCGCGTCGATGTGCGATTCGATGCTTCGTGTCTGCGAGCATCCCCTCGTGGACCGATGCATCCAGGTCGTCGATGGCTGACTGACGGTCGCTAGCCGTCCGGGGTTCGAGGCATGCGAGTTGCCGTCCATGCAAGGGCGACCAGTCCGACCAAAGGAGCGATCGCTGCCACCAGCCGCAGCATCGAGGCGCACGCCGACGCGCCAAGCCCTACACGCCCGAGATGCGCGAACGACAGACTCGCGTCGATCGCCGCGGCACCGGCAAGCGCGAACAGCCGGTCGCGCCGAGGGTGGCGTGCGGTCCGGAACAACATCCACGCTAGCGATGCGTCCCAGGCGACCCACATCGCGAGCGCGGGACGCGAGAACCCGAGCAGTGTGGCGTCACTTGCCATCAGTGCGGCCAGCAAGATCGTCCACGGGATAAGCGGCACGGCGAGCAGCCACGGCAAGCCGCTCGGATGCTTGAACAGAGAGCGGATCGCAAAGCCGATGACGGACCCGGCCGCAAACGCGCGGAGCGAAGCAATCAACGCGCGAGCTGCTCGCCTTCGCGGATGAACCAGCCACGACGGCTGCCATCGATCAGGGTGCAGGCGTTGCTTGAATGAGCGCAGCGAACGAAAATCGTAGAGTGGGCTCGTCAGCGCACGAGCCGCACGAAGCGGCCATGCAACGCGTCCCGAGAGCGGGGCGAGGCCCATCGAGACGACCGAGCCGTCCTCCCCGTCACGGATCACGGCATCCAGGAGCAGCTCCGTCGTGCCATTGGGCGCACCCCGCGGCCCGGGAATCCGGATCGTGTGCTCTACGAGCCAGCCTCGACGCGCGGGAATCGGCGCGAGGCAGGTGAATGCAACGACGCGACCAGCATGCTCGGCGATGTAGTACCTGCGATCGGGCGCGAGGCCGTACGGCGCCACCGAGACCAAGAAGTGCATGGGTTGGAGATGAAGTGCCCCGAGCCAAGCGATGGTCAATGCATCCAAGGCCGCGCGGAGCGCGGTGCCTTCGACGAGCTCGCGCGCATCCACGCGCCTGACGCGGACGCCCTTCGCTCGCGAGCGGCGCAACTGTTCACGCAGGCGGCGGTGGCTCGCGAGGGTGCGCGGCCAGCTCGCCGGATCGAACTCGGCGTGCTCGCCAAGCGCCAATGCGGAGAACTGGGGCCCCAGCTCGTTCGGATGGTCGACGCAGAAGAAGTAAGCACTTCGGCCTGCCGCGCGCGCCGCTGTCGCGAAGCGTTCGGCGACCACCGAACGATGTTCGACGCCGCAGGTCGGCCCGCCGGCGGCGACCCATGCGCCCTGGGTCTTGACGTACGCGACGCACGCGTCGAGCTCTGCATCGAACCAGTAATGGAACTCATCTCCCAGTCCCTGGAACACGACGGTCTCGCGACCGTGCCGAAGCACGATCGCGCGGGCGCGTTCTCGGTCCGAGCTCGGGTCCATCGCGTCGCGCCCTACCCCGGCTCGCCAGGGCCGGCGGCCCGGATGCCGGAGGCCGCCGCGTCCGCGCGCTCGGCGGCACGGGCGCGCATGAACTCGCGGGCGATCGAGGCCTCGTCGACGAGACCGATCACCCGGCGCTCCTCGTCGATCACGGGGATCTCGCGCACGCCCATTGACGTCATCATGTCGAGTGCCCGGCTCACCAGATCGTTTGGGCGCAACGCGACCGGCGGGCGCATGATGTCGGCGGCGCACACGAGCCCTCCGAGCTCGGGCTCTCCTGCGAGCGCTGCCACGTCATCGAGGGTGACGATGCCGATCAACCGCTGCTCGGCATCGAGCACCGGGTACACCTCCTGCCGGCCCGCCCCCTCGACGACCTCGAGCAGCCGCGCGGAGCTGTCCTGGGGCGCGAACGTGGCGTGCGGCCCCGCGTCGAGCTTGACGCGCTCGATCGACAGGCCATCGAGCGCGTCGACTGCCTGCGCCTTCGCATGAAGCTGGATGCCGTCCTGCTCGAGCAGCGCCTCGTAGATCGGCGTTGGTCGCAGGTGTCGCGCGAGCCCGTAGGCCACCATGTTCGAGATCATCAGTGGCAACGTCAGGCCGTACCCGGCCGTCATCTCGATGATGATCAAGACCGAGGTGATCGGTGCGCGGATGGTCCCCGCGAACACCGCGCCCATCCCGACCAGCGCGAAGGAGCCGACCTCTGCGTGGCCGTGCCCGAACACCTCCACGTCGAGCGCACCGAAGGCACCGCCGAGCATCGCGCCGAGGAACAGCGAAGGCGCGAAGATGCCGCCGGCGCCACCGCTCGAATACGAGAACACCGTGGCGACGAGCTTGGCAGCGCCGAGGACGAGGAGCACCTGAACGGTGAACTTGCCCGAGAGCGCACCCGCGAGGCCCTCATAGCCACCACCCGTGATGCCGCCCACGTGGACGGCGAGCATCACACCGACGCCAAGGAGCCCGGTCACGACCCCGCCGATCGCCGGCCGCGCCCAGACCGGCAGCTTCTTGAACTGACTGAACCGCAGCCGCAGCCGTAGCAGCGACTCGGTGAATGCCACGGAGACCAGCGCAGCGGCGACGCCGAGCGCGGCATACACCAGCAGGGAGGAGGCGTGGTCGAGCCCGTACCCCTGAGGGATCGAGAACACGGGGTTCTCTCCAAGCACGCTGCGCTCGACGACGGCCGCGAGAGCGGCGGCGACGATCACGCCTGACAGCAGGGTCTGATCGAGCTTGCCGACGATCTCCTCGATCGTGAACGTGACCGCGGCGATCGGGGCGTTGAAGGCGGCGGCGATCCCCGCCGCCGCACCGACCGGAAGCAGCAGCTTGAGATTCTGCGCCGAGACTCCAACGAGCTTGCCCATGCCCTTCGCCACACCGGCACAGATCTGGACGGTCGGCCCCTCGCGTCCGAGCGACGATCCGGTGCCGATCTGCAGGACGCCGATGAAGAACTTGCCGACCGAGTCGCGCAGGCGGAGCTTCATCGCCTTGCTCGCATAGGCGACCTTGACCTGGGGCACACCGCTGCCGCGGGCACCCGGGACGTAGTAGAGCATCGCACCGGAGGCCAGCGCTCCGAGGGACGGCACGAGGATCACCCAGCCGATCCACGTGTCACCGGGCGCCGCGAATGCGCGCTCGATCGTCTGCCCCTCGACCCAGCGGATGCTCTGGTGGAACGCGACGGCGACCAGTCCGCACACACCACCGATCGCGATCGTGAGCCCGAACAACCGCTGGCGCTCGGTCGGGCTGAACCGCGCCTTGGTGAGCAACCACAGCTGGTAACTCCGGTTGACGACGACCGCCAATCCCCTCGGCGTGAGCGGAGTCCGAGCCGTGACAGCTTCGCGTTCGGGTGTCGAAGACTCCGGTTCGGGGCCGGCAGCCTCCGGTTCGGGGCTCGAAGGTTCGGCCTCTGTCACGGGCGGCTTCGTAGGGGATTCCATGTCGCCCTCAGGCTTCCCGATCGGCTTCCTGCTCGAGCGCGTCGGCCAGCGCACCGAGCACGCGCACTGTCACGGCGAGGTCGTCCTTGCTGGTCGTTCCCAGCAGGTGCTCGACCGTGGCCTCGATCGTGTGCTCCGTCGGACGATCGACCGCACGGCCGTCCTCCGTGAGGCCGAGGGTGACCCGGCGTCCGTCAATGGAGTCCGCGCGTCGCTCGACAAGCCCCCGCTCCTCGAGCCTGTTCAGCGCCGACGAGATGGTTCCCCGATCGAGGTGAAGGATCGAGGCGAGCTGGCTCGCTGGGATCCCCGGATACTTGCCGATGCAGCGAACGACCAGGCGCTGCGGTCCGGTGAGACCGAGGTCGCGCGCCATCCGATTCGAGACCCGCTGCATCGCGTGGTTCACGCGCCAGGTGCGCTCGAGAAAATCGAGCGCGGGACCCAGCGGGTAGCGGGGTTCGTCGTTACGCTTCGGCACGCCTTCTTGTCCTTTCGCAGCTTCACCAGGCAAGCGAGCAGGCGATCGATCTCGCGCTGATCACGGAGATAGAACCGCGCGGCCGACCTCGTGGCCTTGCCGACTCGCAGCGACAGCAGCCTCCCCGGCTGGTCGATCGTGAACACGTCCTCGTCCGTGACATCGTCGCCGACGTAGAGCGCGACGTCGGCGGGCTCGGCGTCACGTAGCTCGAGCAGGATGTCGCCCTTGTTCCGCGCGTCGACCGGGACGACGTTCGCGACGAGCTTCCCCGAGACCACCCGCATCGGAAGTGGCAGGGCGGCGACCGCGCCAGCGATCGCGGCCCGGGCCTCGCGCTTGCGGCGGGCGCGCCGGTAGTGGACGGTGAGCGAGTAGCGCTTGTCCTCGATCTCGACGCCCTGCAGGTCGGTGAGGGCCCGCGCGAGCACGGGGCGCACGACATCGATGACGCGCTCGAAGCCCGCCATGTTCGGCCCGGGCTCGATGCCATGGTTGCCGACGACATGCCGTACCCCGATGCCGCGGAGCTTCGCGGCCACGTCCCGCTGGCCTCGCCCGGAGATCACCGCGCACGGGTAGAGCTCGCACACCGCCACCAGGAGTGCGCGGGTCTTCGCTCGCATCGCCGCCTGCTCGCGGTCCGCCACGATCGGGGCCAGCGTGCCGTCGAAGTCGAACGCGAGCAGCACCCGGGACCACGCGAGCTGCGCCAGCACGCCCACGTTGGCCGGCGACAGGATGTGCTTCACCGGAACGACGCCCTCGACGCCCGCAGCCCGCCGAACAAGCGCTCCTTGCGCCGGAGCCCTGCGGCGTCCACCACCATCCGCCCCGCCCACCGGTAGACGTTGAACTCGGCGATCAGCCGGCGCATCGACCTCATCCGGATGCGCTGCTCGTCCGCCGGCATCCGCAGCGCGGCGGCGAGCGCATCACTCGCCTGCTGGAAGTCGTACGGATTGACGATCAGCGCTTCGGTCAGGTCGCGGGCCGCGCCGGTGAACTGCGACAGCACGAGCACGCCCTGCTCGTCATCATGTGCGGCCACGAACTCCTTGGCGACGAGGTTCATCCCGTCGTGGAGGCTGCTGACGTAGCAGAGCTCGGCGGCGCGGTAGTAGCGAAACACCGTCGCTGGCTCGTGGTGCGTCCGCAGCAGCGCGATCGGCTTGTACGAGCCCTTCGCCCACTTCTGGTTGATCCGCTCCGCGAGCGCCTCGATGCGCTCGTTGAGATCGCGGTAGTGCGGGATCTTGGTTCGACTCGGCGCAGCGAGCTGCGCGAACGTGAACCGGCCGCGAAACTCCGGGTACCTCTCGAGCAGCTGGTCGACGGCCGACAGCCGCTCCTCGATCCCCTTGGTGTAGTCGAGGCGATCGATCCCGACCCCCAGCAAGGCGTCCGGTTGCAGGCCGAGCTCGCGGCGCACGCTCGCGCGGCAGTCCTCGATCGACGGGGCCTCGGCCACCCAGTGAACGGGCCACTCGATCGAGATCGGGTAGGGCCGAACGAGCGTCCGGCGGTCGCCCTGCACGATCGCCGTGGTCTCGCGATCGATGCGGCTCTCCATGAACGCGTCGACGGAGTCGACGAAGTTGTTGCAGTGCTGCTGGGTGTGGAAGCCGACGATGCTCGAGCCGAGCAGCCCGGCCAGGAGCTCCTCGCGCCACGGACAGATCCCGAACCGCTCGGAGTTCGGCCACGGGATGTGCCAGAAGGTCAGGATCGTCGCCTTCGGCAGCTTCTCTCGGATCATCTTGGGCGCGAGCGCGAAGTGGTAGTCCTGGACCAGGACCACCGGATCGTCGGAGTCGACCTCCTCGCAGACCGCGTCGGCGAACCGCTGGTTGACCCGGACGTAGTGAGCCCAGTCCTCGGCGCGGAACACCGGTCGCGTGTGCGCCACGTGGCACAGCGGCCACAGCCCCTCGTTCGAGAACCCGTAGTAGTAGCCACTCTCCTCGGCCTCGGACAGCCAGACGCGACGGACCGCGTACGACTCCTCGCCCGGCGGAACGCGCACGGTGTCGTGCGCGTCGACGGTCTCGCGATCGGCCGTGCCGCTGCCGTGCGCGACCCAGACTCCCGAGCACGCGCGCATCACCGGCTCGAGCGCCGTCACCAGGCCACTCGCCGGATGCACCACGCGGATCCCATCGGGCGTCTTCTCGTGGATGTACGGCTCGCGGTTCGCGAGGATCACCACGCGCTCGCCTTGCAGGTGCTCGTTCAGCGCGTTGCGCAGGCGCTCGGGCCCCCATGGACCCGCGCGCACGCCCTCCTCGCGCTCGCCCGCCAGGCGCTCGACCAGGGTGCGGACGTCGCGGACGAGCGGCCGGAAGTCGCGGGTCGGGTTCCCGGCGAGCGCCTGCCGGAGCTCGGTGGTCCATCCGCGCCAGGCGAACCGCGCCGCGAGCAGGGTGACGATCGCGGCCCCCAGCGCGAGGATGAAGAACGCGACGAGCAGGAAGTTGCGGGTCGTAGCTTCGCGCCGCTCGAGGTAGCTGAGGTCGTGGACGAGCACGACCGTACCGATCGCGCGTTGCTCGCGGACGAGCCGGGTCGCGCTCACCCGCACCGCGCCTGACGCGAGCTCGCTGGTCATCGACCACGCGGTTCCGTCGCTCCCGGCCTCGTCGGCCATCCGCCGCTGCAAGGACGCGCACGTGAACTGTTCCGGGTACGCGTCGGTGGCGGCGACGAGCGTGCCATCGGTGCCGCATGCCGCCGCCGCCATGATCCGCTCGTCCCGCGTGATGTCCGCGAGGATCTCCGGGAGCTGCGCGCGATCGGCCCAGTGCGTCGCCAGGCTCGTCCGTGCCGACTCCACCGCGAGGCGACCGCGGAGCTCGAGGTCCTTCTCGAACCACCGCGAGGTCGTCCTTGTCAGCAGGACGTAGCCGACGATCGCGAGCAGCGCGAGCCCGCCGATCAGCGGAATGAGGAACCTCGCCACCCGTCGCATCGTGCGTTAGTAACACGTTTTGATTGGACCTCCAACCATCGCATGGTACTCGTGATGGATGGAGCTTGCCGAGCTCGGTCTGATCGGGAACTGCCAGCTCTCGGCGCTGGTGAGTTGCCAGGGCGCGATCGTGTGGTCGTGCATGCCCCGGTTCGACTCGCCGCCGGTGTTCGGCGCGCTGCTCGATCCAGGCGGCGGTCAGTTCTCGATCGCGCCGAGCGAGCGCCATCCAGGGAACCAGCGCTACCTCCCGAACACGAACGTCCTCGAGACCCGCTTCGAGGGACCAGACGGTGCGTTCCGGATCCTCGACTTCGCGCCGCGCTTCATCCAGCACGAGCGGAGCTTCCGGCCGACGATGTTGATCCGGATCGTGGAGCCACTCTCCGGGACGCCGCGGATCCGGGTCTCGTGCGATCCGATCCTCGGGTGGTCCCGCACCCGGCCGGACCGCGAGATCGGCTCACACCACATCGCCTACAAGGGCTACGACGCCCACCTCCGGCTCACCACCGATGCGCCCCTGTCGTATCTGAACGACGATCCGTGGGCGCTCACCGAGCGCAAGCACTTCGTGCTGACGTGGGGGGCACCGGTCGAGGAGCCGCTTGCGCCGCTCTGCGACCGGTTCCTACGGGAGACCACGCGTCACTGGCAACAGTGGGTCAAGCACTGCGACATCCCGTCGATCTTCCAGGAAGAGGTGATCCGCTCCGCGCTCGCGCTGAAGCTGCACTGCTTCGAGGACACCGGCGCGATCGTCGCGGCTCTGACGACCTCGATTCCAGAGGCCCCGGGCTCGGGGCGAACCTGGGACTATCGGTATTGCTGGCTGCGGGACTCGTTCTACACGCTGGACGCGTTCCGCCTGCTCGGGCAGTTCGAGGAGCGCGAGCAGTTCCTCCAGTACCTGCTCAACGTGGCGAGCTCGTCGCCGGACCTGGATCTCGCGCCGCTCTACGCGATCGACGGCAAGCTGTGCCCGGCCGAGCAGATCCTCGAGAACTGGGCCGGGTTCCGTGGTGAGCGTCCGGTCCGGATCGGCAATGGTGCGGCCACCCACCAGCAGCACGACGTGTTCGGCGAGATGGTCCTAGCCCTGACGCCCATGTTCCTCGACGCGCGGTTCCGCGATCAGGTCACGCCACCGGTCCTGGACCTCGTCGACCGCCTGGCGAGACGGGCGATCGCCGTCGCCGGCAAGCCCGACGCCGGCATCTGGGAGTACCGCACGAACTGGCGCCCGCAGACGTTCAGCACGTTGATGTGCTGGGCAGCCGCAGACCGGGCCAGCATGATCGCGAGACGGCACCGCCCGCACCACGCCGACGAGCTCGCCGCGTCCGCCGCGCGGATCTCGACCGAGCTTCTGCGCGAGGCGATCGATCCCGCGCGCGGTTGTCTGACCGCGGGCTACGGGGGCACCGAGGTCGACGCCGCTCTGCTCCAGGCCGTGACCCTGCACCTGCTGCCGCCCGAGGACCCGCGGATGCAAGCGACCGTGAAGGCCGTGCAGGCCGACCTCGAACACGGAGGCTGGCTCCGACGCTACCGTACGACCGACGACTTCGGGGTGCCCTCGGTCGCGTTCGCGCTGTGCACGTTCTGGCTCGTCGAAGCGCTGGCTCGCCTGGGTCAGATCGAGGAAGCACGGATCGTGATGGAGCGCGTCCGCAACGTCCGTTCGCCCCTGGGTCTCCTCGCTGAGGACCTGGATCCCACGACTGGCATCATGTGGGGCAACTTCCCGCAGGCGTACTCGCACGTCGGGCTCATCCACGGCGCATTCGCGATCGCACCGCGCTGGTGAGACGCGAGGAGACGACGTCAGCGATGTCCGTCGTCGCGAGAACGTGCGAACACGAATAGGGCCATCAGCAGTACCGACTGCGGGTGCGAGAACCCGGGCCGCGCCGCCAGCTCGGCGAGCGCGCTAGCAACCAGCAGCGTGGTCCCCACGAGCATCGGCGCGAGCACGACGACCGAAGCTCTTCGAACCGAGGCACGGAAGGGAACCATCCCGACCGCCGTGGCGCGTGGAAGTCGCGCGGGTTGGAATGCGCTCAGGAGCCCTCTCATGCGGCCTTCTCGCCGACGATGGCGAGGAGGTCGTCAACCGACCACTGATCGTCCGCGTGAACGCCGTACTTGACGGCCTGGATGACGCCGCCGGGGAGGATCAGGAAGTCCGCCGGGAGCCCGGTATGGCCGCCTTCTCCCTTCACCGACAGGATGGCCGCGCGATGCCCGAGGCGTTCGACGGCCGCGACGATTCGTTCTGGGGTCGCCCGCGACGGTTCGTAGGTGACGAGGTCAGCGAGGCGCCGATAGATCTCGGCGAGCGGCCCGAGCGCATCGACTTCGTCGATGGCGCGGATCTGCCCCACGGTCACGGCTTCCGATCGCGGAAGCGACGCAGCAACTCGTCGCGGCATTCGGGCGGCGGCGGCTCGTCGGGCAACTGGTTCATGATCGCGATCGTGTCCCGATACTGCTGAAGGTATGCACGACAGTGCCTGCACATCGCGAGGTGCATCCACAAGCTGACCCGCTGGCCGAACGGCATCGCGCCCTCGACGTAGTCGGTCACGCGCTCGGTCACATCTCGGCAGCTCAGCATGGATCGACGTCCGCTCCCGAGCATCGCATGCTCATCGGGCACCAGACGATGAAGAACATGCTGGACGGTCTCGGGACCGGGCGCAACGTTACACGAGCTCGCGACGAGCCCCGACGCCGGCGGAAACTGCCCGAAACGGCACGCCGATCCGCCGTGATACCCGGGCGGCTTCGACGTGCGATCGACCCGCGTTACTTGAACTTGTGGGTCATCACGAAGTCGTTGTCGGAGCCCTGGTCGTGGCAGTCCTTGCACATGCCCACCGACGTTCCTTCGAGCGCCATGCCGTTCATCGTCATGACCTTCATGAGATCCGGGGAGGCCTTCACGTAGTACCAGGCACCGGCCTGCTTGCTCATGATCGTCACCGACATCGGCTTCGCGTCCGCCGACATCATCTCCTCCTTGACGATCACGGCGCCGTCGGGAAGCGGCAGCGTCTTGGCCGTGATCGCATCGCCCACCACCTTGTTGTGGAACGCGAGGACGAACATCCCCATGTGTCCCTCGGACTTCTTGGGCTGCTGGTTCTCGGGGAACTTCGCCCAGCTCGCGTAGCCCTGGGCCGCCGCGAGCGCGGGCGCCGTGTCGGCGGCTGGATCCGCCATCCCCATCTTCATGTCCATCATCCCGCCCTTGTCCATCATCCCGCCCGGCTTCTCGGTCTTCGCCTTGCCTCCGCCACACGCGGCCAGCGCAACCAGCGACACATACAAAGGAATGCTCTTCATGCTCGGTCTCCAATCAAGTAGTTGAATGCGCGGTGCAGTCTCGCCGCTCGCGGATCCGTTACAGCGAAACGCACACCATCTTCCGAAGACCTCACGCACAGCGTGCGGAGACGAACTCGGTGGCGAGCTGGTCCAGCCTTCCGCGGATGCTGTTCCGGAACGGTCGCGTGGTCGATCGGCTCGGCGGCGGTGCCTCGAAGGCGACCATCGCCGAGATGATCGAGCGCCACCTCGTACCGGCATGAGCCGCCGAGCTAGGTGGACGCGCCGGGCTTCCAGCTCTTGAAGCGCTGGAGCAGCTCGCTGCGAACGTCGTCGGGCATCGGCTCTGCGGGCAGGTGGCCGAGCGTCTCGATCGTCAACTTCATCTGTCGCAAGTAGGCGCGGCAGTGCTTGCACATGCCGAGGTGCATCTGGAACCGCAGCCGATCCCCGAGCGACATCTTGTGCTCGAGGTAGTCGGTGACCAGCTCGGTGAGTTGTTTGCAGTTCAGCATCTAGCGATTGGCCTTGTAGTCCTCGAGCATCGCCCGCAGCCGTGAGCGTGCGCGATGCAGGAGCACTCGCTGATTGGTCTCGTTGAGCTCGAGAACGTTACAGACCTCCTCCGACGACCAGCCGAGGGCATCCCGCATCACGACAACGCTGCGCTGCCGTTCGGGAAGTTGCGCGATCGCGCGCTCGAGCTCCCCGACGAGCTCCTTGCGCAGCAGCAGCTTCGCAGGTGTCTCCGACTCCCACCGCTGCGGTGGCGCGCTCCACATCCCGCGATCATCGAACCGGGATGGATCGACGACCCCTTCGGGGGCTTCCTCGTCGTCCGACCCCAGTGATGACATCGGCACGGTGCGCGCGTCGCGGACGCCCTTGGTCTTCGCGCGATTGACCAGGATGCGGAAGATCCAGGTCTTCAGCGACGAGCGCTCCTCGAAGCCACCGATCCCATCGAGGACGGCGACCCAGGTGTCCTGGACGACCTCGTCGGCCGCCGCGTCCGTCGACACGAACGTCCGAGCGAGGCGCCGGAGCGCGCCGCTGTGCCGGTCGATCAGCGTCGTGAACGCGGCCTCATCGCCCTGGCGCAGCCTGGTGACGAGGTCCTGGTCGTCACGAGGGGGCTCGGCCACGGCTCGGCACGCTACGGCGGGACCTACATCGACGTCCAGTCATGCGGCTTCGGATCGAACGAGCCCGCCATCACGTAGGGCGTAACGTTCGGCCGGCTCGGAGGACTGCTCGGAATGTCCGAGCTTCCGCCCAGCCCCCTCCCGCACGATCTCGAGACGGCGGTCCGCGAGCGCTATGGCGCAGCCGCCCGCGAGCGTGAGGAAGCCCTGTGCTGTCCCACCTCGTATGATCCCACACTCCTCGCGGCGCTCCCGCCCGAGGTCATCGAGCGCGACTATGGATGCGGGGATCCGACGCGCCACGTGCGAGCCGGCGAGACGGTGCTCGATCTCGGCTCGGGCACGGGCAAGGTCTGCCTGCTCGCGGCGCAGGTCGTCGGCCCGACCGGGCGCGTGATCGGCGTCGACATGAACGACGACATGCTCGCGATCGCGCGGCGCGCGGCACCGCAGGTCGCGGCGCACATCGGCTACGCGAACGTCGAGTTCAAGAAGGGCCGGATCCAGGATCTCGCGCTCGACCGCGACCTCGTCGATGCCTACCTCGCGGCGCACCCGGTAGCGTCGGAGCGTGACCTGGTCGAGCTGGAAGCGGCGATCACCGGGCTTCGCCGGGACCGCCCGCTCGTGGCCGACAACTCGATCGACGTCGTCGTCTCGAACTGCGTGCTCAACCTCGTGCGCTCCGAGGACAAGGTCGTGATGTTCGCCGAGCTCCACCGCGTGCTCCGCCGCGGCGGCAGGGTCGTGATCTCCGACATCGTGTGCGACGAAGATGTCCCCGCCGCGCTGCAGGCCGACCCCGAGCTGTGGTCCGGCTGCATCTCGGGCGCGTTCCGCGAGGATCGGTTCCTCGAGGCGTTCGAGGCGGCCGGCTTCTATGGCGTGACCGTGCTCGAGCGCCAGGCCGAGCCATGGCGCACCGTCGAGGGCATCGAGTTCCGCAGCGTCACGGTCGCCGCGTACAAGGGCAAGGAAGGCCCGTGCCTCGATCAGAAGCACGCGGTGGTCTATCGCGGCCCCTGGAAGTACGTCGAGGACGACGACGGCCACATCCTGCGGCGGGGCGTTCGCACGGCGGTGTGCGGGAAGACGTTCGGGATCTACGGCCGCGCGCCATACCGCGAGCACTTCGATCTGATCGAGCCGCACGTGCCGGTCCCGCTCGGCGAGGCACCGCCGTTCGCGTGCGGGCCCGGGACCGTGCTGCGCGATCCGCGCGAGACCAAGGGTGCGGACTACCGCGTCACCACCGAGGAGCGCGCGCCGAGCTGCGATCCCGCGACCGGGCGGTGCTGCTGATGCCGGCCGTCAGGCACCGGCTGCCGATCGCGCCGGCCACGTTGCACGACTTCGACGCTGGGCTCGCGGCGCATCACCGTGCCCCACTCCAGCGAGGCCTGGTCACCACGCTGCAGGTCAACGTCGGCAAGCTGTGCAACCAGGCGTGCCACCACTGCCACGTCGAGGCCGGTCCGAAGCGCACCGAGATCATGTCCGAGGCGGTGGCGACGCGCGTGCTCGAGCTTCTCGCCGCGAGCCCGCAGATCACGACGCTCGACCTGACCGGCGGCGCCCCGGAGATGAACCCGAGCTTTCGGCGCATCGTCGTGGAGGCGCGGCGGCTCGGGAGGCGCGTCATCGATCGCTGCAACCTGACGATCCTGTTCGAGCCGGGGATGGCGGACCTCGCGACGTTCCTCGCCGAGCACGACGTCGAAGTCGTCGCGAGCCTGCCCTGCTACACGGCGGACAACGTCGAGCAGCAGCGCGGCCACGGCGTGTTCGCGAAGAGCATCGCCGCGCTCCGGCAGCTCAACGCACTCGGCTACGGCGCGCCCGGATCCCCGCACGCGCTCGACCTCGTCTACAACCCCGGCGGCGCGTTCCTGCCGCCGGCGCAGGCGCCGCTCGAGGCCACGTACCGCGATCGCCTGCGGCGCGACCACGGGATCGAGTTCCGGCACCTCCTCACGATCACGAACATGCCGATCAAGCGGTTCGCCGACTACCTGAACGCGCGTGGCGAGTACGACGCGTACATGAGCCTGCTCGTGAACCACCTGAACCCCGCCACGACCGACCACCTGATGTGTCGGTCGCTGCTCAGCGTCGGCTGGGACGGCACGCTCTACGATTGCGACTTCAACCAGATGCTCGAGCTTCCGGTGCCCGGGAGCGCGCGCACGATCTTCGAGCTCGGCACGCTCGGGGAGCTCTCGGGCGCACCGATCGCGACCGGCGAGCACTGCTTCGGCTGCACCGCAGGCACGGGATCGAGCTGCGGCGGGAGCCTCACATGACCCACGTGCCTGCGATCGCGGTCCTTGGAGGGAGCGGCTTCTACGAGCTGCCCGGTGCGACGATCACCGACGAGGTCCGCGTGGAGACGCCGTTTGGCTTGCCGTCGGACGTCGTGGTGGTCGCTCGCCTCGCTGATCGCCGCGTCCTGTTCCTCGCGCGTCACGGGCGCGGCCATCGCCTGCTGCCGAGCGAGATCAACGCACGCGCGAACCTGTACGCGCTCAAGAGCCTCGGCGCGACCCAGGTCATCTCGGTCTCCGCCGTGGGCTCGCTCCGCGAGGAGATCGCTCCCGGGGACGTCGTCCTCCCGCGCCAGTTCATCGACCGCACCAACGGCCGACCGTCGACGTTCTTCGGCGACGGCGTCGTCGCGCACGTCAGCCTCGCCGATCCCGTCTGCGATCCACTGGCCGACGCACTCGTGACCGGGGCGCGCAGCGAGTCCGACCGCGTCCACCCGCGCGGCACCTACGTCTGCATCGAGGGCCCGCAGTTCGGGACCCGGGCGGAGTCCGAGATGATGCGTGGGTGGGGCGCCGACGTCGTCGGGATGACCAACCTCCCGGAGGCGCGCCTCGCGCGCGAGGCCGAGCTCTGCTACGCGACCCTCGTTCTCCCCACCGACTACGACTGCTGGCGCACGCGGACGGACGAGGTACGCGTCGCCGATGTCCTCGGCGTGCTGCGCGCCAACGTCGACAAGGCCCGGCGGATCGTCGCGCGTACCATCGCGGCGCTCGATCCCGCGCGCGCCTGTGCGTGCCGGACCTCCCTCGACACGGCGCTGGTCACCGCGCCCGAGCTGATCGATGTTGCCGCGCGCACGCGGCTCGCGGCGATCCTGGCGCGGCGTTTGGGAGCGACGTCATGACGGTCGCCGCGCTCGCGCTGGTGGCGACCGCGATGTTCATCGCCTTCGCGAACTGGCTCGTGACGGTCCCCGGGGCGGCGGTGCTCGGCGTCATCGCATATCTGGTGATCCGGTGGGTCGCGTGACGCCTTTCTTCCGAATCGTGGCCGGGCTCGCGGTCGCGGCCGCGATCATCGCGGCCATCGTGGTGCTCCCGCTCCGGACCTGGGCCGCGTCGCTCGTCGACTGGATCCACGGCGCCGGGGCCCTCGGGATCGCGGTCTTCGTCGTCGCATACGTCGGTGCTGCCCTGCTCCTGCTCCCGGGCTCCGCGTTGACCCTGGGAGCGGGGTTCGCGTACGGACCGCTCTGGGGCACGCTGCTCGTCGTACCCACGAGCGTCCTCGCCGCGGTGATCGCGTTCGCCGCCGCACGCCGCGGAGGACGTACGCGGATCGTGCGCCGCATCGAGCGCGATCCGCGGTTCGCGGCGATCGATCGGGCGATCGGACGGTCGGGCTTCAAGATCGTGGGGCTGCTCCGGCTCTCGCCGGTGTTCCCGTACTCCGTCCTCAACTACGCGCTCGGCCTGTCGGGGGTCCGGTTTCGCGACTACCTGTGGGCATCCCTCGTGGGCATGTTCCCCGGCACACTCCTCTACGTCTACCTCGGATCGGCGATCACCAGCGCAGGCGACCTCGGGGCGAAGCCGACCGGATCGCCGCTCGGCGCATGGCTCTACTGGCTCGGCCTGGGCTGCGCGCTCACGGTCGTCGTCATCGTCACGCGCATCGCGCGCCGCGCACTCCGCGACGAGCTCGTCGTTCCATCCCGCACCGCGGAGCTAGCGCCATGACCGTCACCGCCGTACGCGAGCTCCCCGACGACGATCACAACCGCGCGCTGGTCGCAGCCGTCCACCCGGCGGACTGGCAGAACCCGACTCCGCGCGGGCGCTACAACCTCGTCGTGATCGGGGGCGGCACGGCAGGCTTGGTCTCCGCGGTCGGGGCTGCCTCCCTCGGTGCGCGGGTCGCCCTCGTCGAGCGCCACCTTCTGGGAGGCGACTGCCTGAACTACGGCTGCGTGCCGTCGAAGGCCCTGATCCGCGCCGGCCAGGCCGCGCACGACGTGCGCACCGCTTCGGCGCTCGGCGTGTTCGCGTCGACCGTCCGCGTCGACTTCCCCGCGGCGATGGAGCGCATGCGCAGGTTGCGTGCACAGATCGCCCCGCACGACTCGGCCGCGCGCCTCGCCGGCCTCGGGATCGACGTCTTCCTCGGCGAGGGACAGTTCGTTGCCTCGAACGCGCTCGAGGTCGATGGCCAGCGACTCGGGTTCGCGCGCGCGGTGATCGCGACCGGCGCGCGTGCGGCCGTCCCCGCGATCGAGGGGCTCGCCGAGCTCGGCTACCTGACGAACGAGTCCGTGTTCTCGCTGACCGAGCTCCCTCGTCGACTCGTGGTGGTCGGCGCGGGCCCGATCGGTTGCGAGCTCGCGCAGGCGTTCCGCCGGCTGGGCAGCGAGGTCACGATCGTCGACCGGTCCACGCAGCTCCTCCCCCGCGAGGACCCCGATGCGGCCGCCGTGATCGCCGCACGGTTCGCAGCCGAGGGGATCGAGGTCGTGCTCGGCGCGACACTGGTCCGCGCCGAGCGCCGCCAGGGGGGCAAGGCGATCCTCTACGACCGCGGCGGCGAGCCCGGCGAAGTGATCGGCGACGCGATCCTGATCGCGATTGGCCGTGCCCCGAACGTCGAGCGACTCGGGCTCCCTACCGCGGGCATCGACGCGACCGCGCGCGGCGTGCAGGTCGACGATCGGCTCCGGACGACGAATCGCCGCGTGTTCGCCGCGGGCGACGTCGCCTCGCGGTACCAGTTCACGCACGCCGCGGACGCGATGGCGCGGATCGTCCTCCAGAATGCGCTGTTCTTCGGACGCAAGCGTGCCTCGGGGCTGGTCATCCCGTGGTGCACGTACACCGATCCGGAGATCGCCCACGTGGGCCTGTACGCCCACGAGGCGGAGGAGCGTGGCCTCGCCTTCACGACGCTCACCGTGCCGCTCGCCGGCGTCGATCGCGCGATCCTCGACGGCGACACCGAGGGCTTCGCGCGGGCGCACGTCGATCGCAAAGGCCGGATCCTCGGGATCACGCTGGTCTCGCGCCACGCGGGCGAGTCGATCGGCGAGGCCGTGCTCGCGATGACGCACCGCCTCCGGATCGGCGCGCTGGCGTCGACGATTCATCCGTACCCGACCCAGGCCGAGGCGCTGAAGAAGCTCGGTGATGCGTTCCAGCGCACGCGTCTGACGCCACGCGTGCGCGGCATCTTCGAGCGCCTGCTCCGGTGGAGGCGGTGATGGAGCGCGCGGCCGTCTGCATCTTCGCGAAGCCGCCCGAGCCCGGACGCGTCAAGACGCGGCTGGCGCCCGCGCTGGGCGAACACGGCGCGGCGGAGCTCGCGAGGGCGTTCCTCGTCGATACCTGCGCGACCGTCCGCGCCCTGCCCTGGGCGAAATCGATCATCGCCACCACTGGTGCGTTCGACGAGCGGCTCGCCGCCGAGCTCGCGCTGCCCGAGTGGCCGCAGGGCGACGGCGATCTCGGCGCGCGGCTCGAGAGGATCCTGCGACGCGGCCTCGCCGAGCAACCCATCGCCCTCGCGATCGGTGCCGACTCGCCCGGCCTGCCCCCGCGGCTCCTCGACGAGGCGCGCGACGCTCTCGCCACCGCCGACGCCGCGATCGGACCGACCGCGGATGGCGGGTTCTACGTGCTCGCGCTGCGCCGGTGTCCCGACGGCCTCCTCGCCGACCTGCCGTGGAGCCGCTCCGACACCTTCGCGCGAACGCTGGAGCGGCTGCGGGATCGGGGGCTAACGGTGCGCGTGCTCGCGCCGTGGTTCGACGTCGATCGCCCCGACGACCTCGCGCGGCTCCGCGAGCTTCTCGATCGCGGCGAGATCGTCGCGCCGGCTACCCAGCAACAGCTCCACGCGCCGCAGCTCTCGGTGGTCATGCCGGTGCTCGACGAGGAGCGCCGGATCGCGGGCGCGCTCGACGACGTACTCGCCCTGCCAGGTGTGCGCGAGGTGATCGTCGTCGACGGGGGCAGCAAGGATCAAACCGTCGCACTCGCACGGCAACACCCGGTCCAGGTGATCGAAGCGCCTCGCGGTCGTGCGCGCCAGATGAATGCCGGCGCGGCCATCGCGCGTGGAAGCTCGCTCCTGTTTCTCCACGCCGACACCACGCTCCCGCGCGACGCCGCGCAGCACGTCGAACAGGTCCTCGCAGATCCGGAGGTGGTCGCCGGCGCGTTCCGGACCTGGACGGTCGCCGACGCGCCCGCCCCGTGGTTCGCACCGGCGCTCCACGCCGCCGATCTCCGGTCGCGGTACACGCGCCTGCCCTACGGCGACCAGGCGATGTTCGTGCGCACCGATGCGTTCTGGCGCGCGGGCGGATTTCCCGATCAGCCCCTGATGGAGGATCTCGAGCTCTCGCGACGGCTCCGCGCCCTCGGCGCGATCCGCACGGCGCCCGCGACGGTCCGGGTCTCCGGGCGGCGGTTCGTGGCACGACCGATCGCCTACACGCTCGCGGTCAACGTGTTCCCGTTGCTGTATCGGCTCGGCGTCCCGGCGACGCGTCTCGCGCAGCTCTACAAGGCGGTGCGATGATGGCGACGATCGCCGATCTTCCGCTCTGGGTGCGCGCGACGCTGAAGCTCTATCCGTGGCGGAAGATCTCGCCGACACCGTTCGCCAGGCTCGGCAAGCCCCTCGCGGCCTGCCGCGTCGCTCTCGTCACGACCGCGGGCCTGGTTGTCTCGGGAGACGTCCCGTTCGACGATGCGGTTCGCGGCGGTGACTGGTCGCATCGCGTCATCCCGGCCAACCTCGACGTCGCGTCGCTCGGCGAGTTCCACCGCAGCAGCTCGTTCGATCACGCGGGCATCGAGGCCGATCGCAACCTCGCGTTGCCGCTCGATCGCCTGCGCGAGCTCGTCCTTGATGGAACGATCGGCGCGGTCGCGCCGCGGCACCTCTCGTTCATGGGATCGATCACCGCACCGGCCCGCCTGGTCCAGCGCAGCGCCCCCGAGGCCGCCGACCTGCTCGTGAGCGACGAGGTCGACCTCGCGCTGCTGGTGCCCGTTTGACCGTTCTGTCACCAGACGGTCGGTCTGGTCCAGGCGGAGCTCGAGCGTCGCGGGATCGTGACGGCGTCGATCACCATGCTCCCCGAGATCACCGCGAAGGTCGGACCTCCGCGCGCGCTCGAGGTGCCGTATCCCCTCGGATATCCGCTCGGCGCGGCAGACGATCCGGCGATGCAGACGACGATCCTTCGGCGCTTGCTCGCGACGTGTCTCCGGGCCGATGTTCCGTTCATCGAGGGCCTATGATCATCGATAACCTCCCTCCGCCGGATCTTCGAGACCGAGCGGGCCGGGCTCGACGCCTCGTGCTCGCGCTTCTGATCGGCATCGGCGTCGGCTCGCTCGGCTACGTCATCGCGAATACGCTGATCGCCGCCGAGCCCGCGAGCCTGCACCACCGGATGAGCCGCGACACCTTCGTGAGCTGGGTGGCGCTGGTCTCCGGCCTGGTCAGCTTCGTCTGCGCCGTGGTCGTTCAGAATGGCCTGGCGAAACGTCGGTCGCAGACCGAGCGCTTGCCGCGAGCCAGGATCCACTGATCCGGACGATCTCGACGTCGGTGTAACGAACCGCCGGTTCCCGAGACTCACAGGAATGCCGTCGATCCACGCCCCGGAAGGCGACCCGGTCCCGGACCTCTTCCGATCGCGACGTAACGGGAGCCGGCTCGCCGCTACGCTGCTCGTCGCCGGATCCGTCGCGATCCTGCTGCTGATGCGGACGATCACCGATGACGTTCATCGCGTGATGTTCGCGGCGATGGGTGTGGCGCTCGCCGTCGCCGGTGTCGTGGTCGCGACCCTGACCGGATCGGGTCGCTCCACCACCTTGGACGCCCGCATTCCAGAATGGACGGCAGCGGCGCCCGCGCACGTGACCTTTCGCGAGCCCCCGCCGGCACAGCGTGTGCTCGAGCGTGGTGAGGCCACCATGTCGAATCCGAGGTTGAAGATGTATGCGCGGCGAGGCTGTGGCTACTGCACGCAAGCGGAGCGGCTGCTCCGCGCCAAGGGCATCGCCTACGAGCACGTCGATGTGACGGGCGATCCCGCTACCCGTCTGTGGCTGGCTCGAGAGACCGGACGTACCACCGTGCCGCAGATCTTCATCGATGGAGCACCGATCGGGGGCTACACCGATCTCGCGGAGCTCGATCGCCAGGGTGCGCTCGATCGGTTGCTGGGCGCTCGCCAGGTGTAGGCGGCCCCGCCTGATCCGCCAGCCCGCGCAAAACGCTGGACCACCGGCTGGGTGGCTGGTGTAACGCCAGAGATGCTGGCGAGACAAGCCTGCTGCTGTTACCTCGTCGCCAGTAGCACGCGCCGCGTGATCCGGAGGTCGAATTCGGCGCGGGATTGGTTGCCCACGCCGCTACGCAGCCTATGTTGATTTAGCCTGCGCGGGAGAATGAGCGGCCCAGATCCCTGGGTGGACGGACGCAGCGGGCGGCAGAGGAGCCGTCCATGTTCGTTGCATCCAAGCCACCCGAAGCATCCCATCAGGCCCAGCTCGCCGCGCGGCGACTGTTCCGACCACTCACCCGGTTCCTTCAAATCGAGGCCGCGAGCGGCCTCCTCCTCCTGAGCGCGGCATGCGTCGCGCTGATCTGGGCGAACTCGCCGTGGAGTGGTTCGTACGAGCGGCTGTGGTCGTCGGAGCTCACGATCGGGCTGGGGCCGTGGTCGGCGAGCGCGTCAGTTCGGTTCATCGTGAACGACGTCCTGATGGCCGTCTTCTTCTTCGTCGTTGGCCTCGAGATCCGCCGCGAGATCCACGCCGGGGAGTTGAGCGAGCTGCGGCGAGCGACGCTTCCGATCGTCGCAGCGCTGGGCGGGATGATCGTCCCGGCCGTGATCTACATGGTGATCGGCGGAGGCTCCGCGAGCCGAGGCTGGGGAATTCCGATGGCGACCGACATCGCGTTCGCCGTCGGCATCCTGTCGCTCCTGGGGTCACGCGTTTCCCCGAGTCTGCGCGTCCTGTTGCTCTCGGTCGCGATCATCGACGACATCGGCGCGATCCTCGTGATCGCGATCTTCTACACCGCAGGGCTAGATCCCGCCGGACTCGGAATCGCCGTAGCCGGCATGGCTGGGATCCTCGCGTTGCAGCGCTTCGGCGTCAGGACAGCGGCCGCGTATGTCGCTCCCGGCGTTGTGATCTGGCTGGGTGTTCTGCATGCGGGCATTCACCCGACGGTCGCCGGGGTGATCGTCGGAATGATGACTCCGGCGCGCGCGTGGTTCGGGATCGACGGCTTCGTGGCTACCTCCCGTGCCGAACTCGACGCGATCGAGCTAGCGACCACGCGCGCCGGCACCACCGGCCACGACCTCACAGAGCGGCTGAAGATCCTCCGGGGCGCGCACCGTGAAGCCCGCTCTCCCGTCGAGAGGATCGAGGCAGCGCTCCACCCCTGGGTCGCGTTCGCGATCATGCCCGTGTTCGCGCTTGCCAACGCGGGCGTCTCACTCGGCGGTGTCGACCTGAGCGGCTCTCCCAGTGTCGCGATCGGAATCGTGGTCGCGCTCGTCGTCGGCAAGCCCATGGGGATCGTGCTCGCCACCGCCATCGCCAAGAGGCTTCGCTTGGCTTCATTCCCCAGCGGCGTGACCTGGGGTGGCATCGTCGTGATCGGGACCGTGGCGGGGATCGGGTTCACGATGGCTCTGTTCATCGCCGAGCTCGCACTCCCTGCAAACGCCGAACTGCTCGGCCTTGCGAAGGTCGGCGTTCTGGCGGCGTCCGCGCTGGCTGCCGTCACGGCGCTTCTGCTCGGAAGGATCTTGCTAACCCGGGAACACGCTGCAGGTACGGCGGCAACGGCCGACGAAGCTGAGCTGTCGACCGAGCTCTGATCGAGCGCTGCGAACTCGGCGGATGCTCGCGCCGTGACCTCGTCCCACGACCTTGCGCCCACCGAGCCACTCTCGAAGTAGCCCGCGCACGCTCTGCCCGAACTCTGCCCGAGCCCCCGAAACCGAGACGGACGAGGCCGGACTCTCCGGGACACAAGTTGTTGAGCGTGCAGCAAGCGCTCGATTTCTTGAGTGTCCCGGGAGAGTTCGATCCCCCTAATCTCCACCACCTAAACGGTCGCTTCGGCGGCCGTTTTTGTTTGTCTACAGCCGGCAAGCACGCGCGGCAACCACTCACCCTCCGGCAGCTTCTCGAGCATCGCCCAGTGGGAACGGCGCTCCAGATCGCGCTTCGCGTCGACACCGTGCTCGTCGAACCGAGCGACCAAAGCGAGCTCGGAGACGCCTCGGATCCGGTATCCAAGATTCATTACGAAACGACTCGATGTCGGCTTCCTGGTAGTGGTCGACCGCCATCAAGTAACGCTTGGCATTGGCGAACGATCAATCCCACCCGGCCCCGCGGATACGGGACGAACTGGACCGCTTCTTCGAGCCCACCGAACACGACGCTGGTGGCACGTCGGGCGTTGCGGTCGAGCTCGTCGTTGCTCACGCGCCGCCTTTGTAGCGGCGGGTGAACGGGAGATCAAGGCGTGGCTTGTGCCACGCGGGTGACAGAGAGCGCCTTCGACAGCGGCGACGTGCGGCCGTACTTGTCGAGGAAGGCGAAGGCGACCTGCTCGCCCTCGAAGAGCGGTCGCGGTCCGGGAACGCAGCCCTTGCCGCCGGTGCGGTACGTGTACGCGAGGTCGTCCGTGCGACGCCAGTACGCGACGCCTTGCTGGCCGTCCTTCGTGATCAGGTACACGACGATCGCGATCACGTCATCATCCGCGGGCGCAGCGAGCGTCAGGCTGGCGGTGCTCGTAGCGATCCCAGGGCCCTCGCGCGAAGGCACCTTCGACTGGCTCGGCAACGTCGACGTGATGCTGGTCGGATCGGGGGCCGCGTGCCGCGTCTTTCCCTTTGCCTGCTTCAGTGTCAACAGCACCTTCCGGTTGCCGTCGACCACGGTGATCGTGCGACCCTTGTTCCGCTTCGGCCGGAGCACCGAGAGGCCGGGAGCGATCCAGTCCATGGTCGCGTCGATCTGGGTGCGCCCGCTCGCCAGCGTCGGGCCGATTCCGATCTCGCGTTCGTTGCGACCTGCGCCGCTGCGCGTCTCGATCACCACGCCACCATCGTCGAGCAAGGTCGCGCCATCGGCGGTCAGCGCCACATCGACGAGGTGTGGTGCCGCACACGCATCGGCGTCAGGCGGCGAGACGAGGAGGGCGGCGAGCGCCAGGGCAACGAAGCGCATCGAGGCTAGTAACGCCCGGCGTCGGCGCTCGATCTACACCATTCGACCACCGCGGGCGGGGCTCTTCATGGAGGTGCCACCCAGATTTGAACTGGGGAATGGTGGTTTTGCAGACCACAACAACGACGGGCTCAAGCGCGACTTCTACGCCGAGATGGCTCGCGTCGAGGGCTGGTCCACCCGCGATCTCCGCGAGCGGATCGACAGCATGCTCTACGAGCGCACCGCGCTGTCGAAGAAGCCCGAGGCTTTCATCCGCCAGGAGTTGACCGCGCTACGTGATATGGGCGAGTTGAGCCCAGCCCTCGTGTTCCGCGATCCGTACGTGCTCGACTCCCTCGACCTCGCCGACGCCTCATGCGCGGCGACGGGCACCTGTACGCGCCATCCTCACCGGGACTGATGGTTCACTAACAGCGCGGCCTGAACCTGGCTCGCTAAAGATCCGGGCCTACCTCGCCGATCGCGCTGTCCACGAGCACGACGTACGAGATGTCCCCCGCTCGTCTCGCGTGTAGTAGGCGTGGTGCCGGGTCTTGGGCATGAGCAGTCGCCACACCGCGGCCTCGCCCTGACCGGAGTAATGTTGCCGCGCGACATCGGTATCGCGTCGGAGCTTGCTCACCACATCGCGCAGTTCCTCGATGAACAGGCGGGGAGCCTTGTCGCGGTTGGCGCGCCACCACGTGTGGCGATAGCGGATCGATGCCCGCGCGCTCTCCGCGAATCGTACCTTCACGGTCGGTCGAGGTCGGCGAACATCTCGTCTTCGTCGATCACCTCACCGCGGATGATCTGGGCCAAGCCTTCGGCGATCTGGCGATCCCGTTCGTCGCGGGGGAGCGGAGGTGGCTGCGGAACGGTTGCATCGAGCGCGTCGAGCGCGTCGCGCAGCTCAGCCCGCTCCTCACGCGACAGCCGCGTGGCTTGTTCGAGCACGGCTTTTAGGGCGACCGTCATGAGCTTGAGTCTACCGCGTCCGCGTGCGACCGCATCGCTCTGCTCACGCTCTGCCCGAGCCCCCGAAGCCGAGACGAGAAGGTCTCGGCGTTGCAAAGGACGAAGCGAAGTCCGTCGTGCTCTACCAGCGCGCGTGCGACGCCGACGAGGCGCTGTCGTGCGTGAACCTCGCGATGATGTACGAGACCGGCCGCGACGGCCTCGCCAAGGATGAGCCCCGCGCCCGCACGCTCTACGAGCGCGGCTGCACCGGCGGCAACGCGCCGGGCTGCACCAACCTCGCCGTGATGTACGGTCAAGGCCGCGGCGGAGCGCGCGACGAGGCACACGCCGTCGAGTTCTATCGCAAAGCATGCGCAGGCGGCGATGATCTAGGTTGTCAGAACCTCGACCGACGCGGCGTGACGCACTAGGTACGCTTCGCAGCGGTTGCGATGGGAGGAGCCGGCGGTGCGCACGACTGATGTCGGCTCAGCGGAGGTACAGCGTGACGAAGTTGTCGGCGCCCTCTCCACCGACAATGACCGCGCGATCGCCGTAGACGACCGTCGACTGGTGCAGTGCGCCCGGGGGCGGCACGCGCGGCGTACACGACGCGAGCACAGGGTTGCGTGGGAGCGCGACGAAGTCGGCCGCGTCGTCGCGGAGCAGCCACGCGGTCGAGTCCTGACCGAATAGAATCGTGCGGTCGTCGAAATCGATCGCGCCGCGGATCGAGCGAAAGCCGGGCATCCGGAACGGCGCGACTGCATACGCACCGGTCGCAGGATCGAAGATCCGGAAGTCCTGCTTCCAGCAGCCGATGTTGCGCTCGTCGCACTCGTTGCCGCCGCCGAAGACCAGCTTGTCGCCTCGTGCGAACGCGACGGTGTTCTGACGGTTGAGCAACGTGGCGCCCGCTTGTGGAACGATCGAAACGATCGCGGACGTGACGGTCACCGGATCGAACGTGAACAAGCCGACCCCGGTGCCGCTGGTGGGGATCTCTGCGTTCTGGATGTAGAGACGGCCGTTGTGGACAACGCTGGACGCGTTCTGGCTCCACGCATCGGCGAGCGGAGTCCCGCCCGTCCACGTCCGCGCTGCGGTGTCGAACCGAAATGCTCGACCATTCGCCACATACCAGATGTCCGTGCCGACGACGATCGCGTCGCCACTGCTGAAGTCACCGCCGCCGGGCGTGCCCTCAGGAAATGTGTCGAGCACCTGCTCCCAGACCAGGGTCTCGGGATCCATGCGCCACACGCCGTCGTGATATCGCGGCTGGAGGTCCCACACCGCGCCATTCGCATAGGCCAGTGCGCCACCCTGGTAGAGCAGCAGATCGTTCCGAGTCGCGGTGAACACGTCGTGCGCGACGACCGTCAGCGGTTGGCAGGCGAGCTCACCGGGTGGCGTGCAGTCGTTGTGGTGACGACCGCAGACCTCACCGCTCGCAGCACCGAGAATGACCTCCGCACCTCCACCCGAGAGCGTCGTCACCTGCGATCCCGGCGGGAACGTCATCTCACCGCCGAAACCATCAACGTCATCCACCAGCACAGGATGGGATCCGAACGTGTAGATCTGGAACTGGTAGGCGGCGGCGACGTTGCAGAACCCCTGCGGCACGTTGAGCTCTACCCACGGAATCGACCAAAGATCCTCGGGCGTGGTCGGCGGGAGGGGCGTACACGATTCGTCGTCGGTACCGAACAGGTTGCATCCGGTGAGAACCAGCAAGAGAGCTGACCAGCGCATCAAGGGACCAGTATACCAAGGTCAGCCGCCGCTGGGCGATCGAGAAGGCGACCACGGCATAGGTCATCACCACGATCACGTCACGCGTCCCCGTCGCCGGCAGCGCGATGAACAGGAGAGCGGGCCGCCGTCCGTCGCTGCGATCGCCTCGTCGACGCGAGACCCAGCGTTCCGCCACCGCTACTTTCGCGGTAGCGTCGGCGAATGAACAAGCTCGCCGTGGTCGCTGCGTTGTGTGTGTTCGGCTGTGGCAAGGACAAGGGTGGGTCCGCGGATCCCGCCCCGGGTAGCGCGACTGCACCTGTCGCCGCGGCCCCGGCGGCGCCCCCGCCCGTCGATCCGAACACGCCATGCCCCGCGCTGGCGGTCACCGTCGACGGGACCCCACTCTCTGGTCTCGTTCACGGTAAGGGCGTGACCATGGTCAGCGGAAGCTACACGACGCACATGGTTCAGCTGTTCAACCATGACAAGTCGACGTGCGAGGAGATCGTCAGCGGTCGGCGCTCATCGCAGCCCGACGAGATCGCCGTGAAGGCCTTCCACGGTGCGTCGCCGGGGGTTGGGATCGACGTCTTCACGCAGGTCCAAGGCCCCCTCACTCTCGATAAGCCCGCCGACAAGGTTGGCGAGCCGCTCGAGATCTGCGTGCGCCAGCCGATCACGTTCACGCCGAACGCCGGCGTCTACAACGGCAAGAAGGTCTCGATCGTCGGTAAGTTCACGGGCACGTTCTGCGGTGTGAATAAGTCCTAAGGACATCGCGATCGCGAGCGCATGTACGAGTAGCTGCCAGCAACCCTCAGCGACACATCGTCCCAGACGAAGTGTGCGTCCTGAGCCTGCGTATCGGGGGCGTACGACGTCATGATGCGGCGAAGCCGGAGGTCCTGGACGCCGATCAGCGCCTCGCCGACGCGCAGGCAGCCGCCCGGCCACGCACGCTCGTCGAGATCCTCGACCCCCTCGATCACGATGTTGGGGCGCAGGCGACGGTGGTCGTGGCCGAATGCATGTTCGACGGTGGCATCATTCTTCTCCTGACCGTTCTCCGCTAAGACCCAACGCCCGGATGCGGGACGCGAGCGTCGTCGGCTTCATGCCGAGCAGCTCGGCTGCACCTCCCGGGCCGAAGATCTTGCCGTCCGCCTGCTTCAGCGCGCGAACGACGTTGTCGCGCTCCTGGCGCTTCAGCTCTTCACGCGTGAGCAGCGCCGGCGGCGGGGAAGACGCTGGGATTGGCGCGACCGGCGCGGGACGTGGCTGCGGCTTTGGCAACTCGAACTGGAGTGGCCCGCCGCGCGAGACGATGACGGCGCGCTCGACCGCGTTCTGGAGCTCGCGGATGTTGCCCGGCCAGTCATAGGCGGCGAGTGCCTCCATCGTGGCGCGTGTGATCTGCGGTGTTGGGCGGCCCATCTGCTTTGCGCTCTTCCTCGCGAAGCTCGTGGCAAGGAGCGGGATGTCCTCCAGACGTTCGCGAAGCGGTGGCAAGCTGATGGGAAACACGCTGAGGCGATAGTAGAGGTCCTGGCGAAACCGGCCTTCTTCCGCCTCGATCCTCAGGTCGCGGTTGGTCGCGGCGATGATCCGGACGTCCACCTTGCGCGTGGTCGTGTCGCCGACCCGCTCGACCTCTTGCTCCTGGAGCACGCGCAGGAGCTTTGCCTGCATTGCGAGCGGGATCTCGCCGATCTCGTCGAGGAAGAGGGTGCCACCGTCGGCCAGCTCGAAGCGCCCCGGCTTGTCCTTGATCGCACCGGTGAACGCGCCGCGGACGTGGCCGAAGAACTCGCTCTCGAACAGGCTGTCGGGGATCGCGCTGCAGTTCACCTTGATGAGGACGCGACTCTTGCGCGTGCTCTGCTCGTGGATCGCGCGCGCGATGAGCTCCTTTCCTGTGCCGCTCTCGCCGTGGATCAGCACCGACGCGTCGGTCGCCGCGACGAGTCGGGTCTGCTCCATGACCTTCTGCAGCGCGGGACTCTCGCCGATCACGGCGCCGAAGTTGTAGTCCGTGAGGATCTCCTCGTAGAGGTACGCGTTCTGTGCCTGGAGCCGCGCCTGCTCTCTCTCGAGGAGCACGCGCGCGGTGATGTCCACCAGCATCGTGCGGGTGTAGCCGCGGCCCGCGGCGGGCTTGGACCGCCACTGGACCCAGACGGGCTTGCCGTCGTCTTTTCGGCGGAGCTCGAGGACGATGTCCTTCGCCTCCTCGCCGCGCGAGACGGTCTCGAAGGCCTCGCGCATGACGCGCTTGTTCTCCGGGGTATCGGCCACGAGCGATTGGCCGTACGTCGTGGCGACCTCGTCGGGTCGAATGCCGAGGGTGGTGAGCCCGGCGCGGTTCACGCGGATGAGACGCGAGTCGGTTCCTTCGTAGACATAGGGGAATGGCGCCTCCTCGAAGAGGTCGCGAAACGCCTCCTCGCTCTCGCCGAGCGCGCGGTTCGCGTCGCGCAGCTTCTCGTTCAGCTCCTGTTGTGCCCGCTCGAGCTCCGCGACCTTCCTGGCCGCCAGCCGGAGCTCCATCTGGTCCATGACCAGCGACGCCAGCCTGGTGAGCATCTCCGCCTCGGTCGCCGTGAGCTCGCGAGGCTCGCGATCGGAGACGCAGAGCGTTCCGAGATTGAAGCCGTCGTGCGTGCGCAGCGGAGCCGCTGCATAGAAGCGGAGTCCAAGCTCTCCGGTCACGAGCGGATTCGCGAGCGTCCGCGGATCGATCGCGGCATCGTGCACGCGGTAGAGATCCGACGAGAGGATCGCCGACGAACAGAGACCCGGCTCGCGTTCGACCTCGCGAGCGTCGAGCCCCATGCGTGACTTGAACCAGATCCGATCGTGATCCACGAGGCTGACGATCGCGATGGGCACCCGGAAGAACGCCGCCGCGACCGCGGTGATCTGATCGAAGGCCCCGTCCGGCGGGGTGTCGAGGATCTCGTACCGCCTCAGTGCTTCCAGGCGCGCACCCTCCTCGCGGCCGTGGACCGCAGCGTTTTTCTCCACAGCAACTCGTAGCACGGGGGCGCTCCAGGAAACGACACGCTACGAGCCGTTCGCGGGCATGGCGGCATGCGCCGAGACGATCGCGCCAACGAGCCGGGCGACGTCGCTGTCGAAGGAGGGCCCCTTCACGATCGGATCGCCGCCGGCGATCGTCGCGCGCACGGCACCGAGCGTGTCGCGCAGCGCGCCCAGGCCGCGCAGCCCACGCGTGGGCGAGGGTACGGCCGCGGTGATCCCGACCACCTTGCCTTCGAGCTCGCCCGAGCCGATCACCCAGTCGATCGCGTTCTTGAGCGCCCCCGGCAAGCTGTGACCGTACTCCGGCGACGCGATGAGCAGGGCGTCGCTCTCAACAAGGACCCGGCGCCACTCGATCACGCTCGGAAGTGGGAGCACGCCACTCGCTTCGAGATCGGGATTGAAGTGAGGGAGGTCGCGCACGCCATCGAAGATGATGATGTCGACCCCCGCAGGTGCAGATGCCGCAGCCACTTGTAGCAACGTGAGGTTTCCGGACTGGCGCTGCAGGCTTCCGCAGACGGCGAGGATTCGCATGGCCCCACGCTACGCACGATCCGTGCGCGACAGTCAGCGCGCGCCATCAGGCCCTTACACGAGCCCGCACGACACTTCGTAGTCGCGCCTACGAGATCTCGTGGCGCAACGAGACTCCGTCGACGGAATCGAAGGGATCTGAGGACTTTGACGCCGAGCTGCCGCTGGCATGTCTCCTGCTCGAGGTCCCGAACGATGTGCAGGATCCCCCCCATCGACCCGAACGCTGCGACCGGCGTCGTCAAGACCGCACTCGAGACCGTCGAAGCTCGCTTCGGCATGGTGCCGATGATGGCGCGGACGATGGCCCAGTCGCCCGCCGTCGTCGCGGGCTGGGCGGCGTTCAGTGGCGCACTCGCCGAAGGAGTGCTCGGCGAGCGCACCCGCGAGCTCATCGCGCTCGCCGTGGCGCAGGCCAACGGCAGCAGCTACTGCCTCGCGGCGCACACGGCGCTTGGCGAGACGCTCGGGCTCACGACCGAGGAGCAGCTCGAGGCCCGTCGTGGCCGCGCACACGACGCGAAGGACGACGCCGCGGTCGGGCTCGCACTCGCGATCCTCGAGACGCGAGGAGCCGTGAGCGATGACGCGCTCGGGCTGGCACGCGCCGCGGGGCTCACCGACGCCGAGCTCAGCGAGGTGACTGCTCATGTCGCACTCAACGTGCTCACCAACTACTTCAACCGACTCGCCGATACCGACATCGACTTTCCGAATGTCGATCGCCGGATGCCCTGATCACTTCTCTCGACGTTCACCCCTCACCAACCGCAACTGAAACGAGACTCATCATGAAGACAGTACTCGCTCTCCTCGTCGCCATCCCGTTCACCCTGCTCGCCTGCGGCAAGGACAAGCCCACCGAGGCGGACAAGATGGCGCCCGCGCAACCGATGGCCGCGCCCAACTCGATGACCGCGCCCAACGCGATGGCCACGCCCAACGCGATGGGTGCACCCAGCACGATGGCCGCGCCCGCCGCGATGGCCACGCCTGGCTCGGCCGCCGCGCCGAACGCGATGGGCGCGCCCAGCGCCGGCCACATGTGACCTCGATCCCATCACGACTCACTTCCAACAGGAGAACTCGAATGTCCACTTCCCCTCAGACGACGACCACGCTCACCTCGCCCACCTCGACCCACGCGACGCCCAATGCGCCGACTCCGGTCACCTTCGGAACGATCGATGTCGACGGGCTAAAGATCGCGTTTCGCGAGGCCGGCAACCCGTCGAACCCGAAGCTCGTCCTGCTGCACGGCTTCCCTGCTTCGTCGCATCAGTACCGAAACCTAATCAAGGTCCTCGGTGACACGTTCCACGTCATCGCCCCCGACTACCCGGGCTTCGGCAACAGCGACGCGCCCGATCCCGCCACCTACGGGTACACGTTCGACAAGCTCGCTGCGGTGATCGAGCGGTTCCTCGCGATCAAGGGCTTCGTCCGCTACGGCCTCTTCGTTCAGGACTACGGCGGGCCCGTGGGCTTCCGGATCCTCGCGCGCAACCCCGACGCACTCGAGTGGCTCATCCTGCAGAACACCAACGCCTACGAGGTCGGCTTCACCGCCGCCTGGGATGGCTTCCGCGGCGCGCTCTGGAAGCAGCGGTCACCCGAGACCGAGGCGCCGCTCGCGGGCTTCCTGACCCACGACGCGATCAAGGGCATCTACCTCCACGGCGCCAAGGCCCCCGAGCTGATCAGCCCCGACAACTGGGAGTCGGACTTCGCCTTCATGCAGCGGCCGCACGCCGTCCGCATGAACCTGGACCTCTTCTACGATTACCGGACGAACGTCCCGCTCTACCCCGTGTGGCAGAAGTTCCTGCGCATGCGGCAGCCCAAGACGATCATCTTCTGGGGGCAGGACGACGTGTTCTTCACCCGGGAGGGCGGCGAGGCCTACCTGAAGGATCTGCCGAACGCCGAGATGCATCGGCTCGTGGGAGGTCACTTCGCGGTCGAGGATAACCTCGACACGATCTCCGACCACATGCATCGCTTCTACGCCGCGACCGTCGCTGGCATCAGGAAGCAGACCAGCAACGGCCAGGCATGAGACCCGTGGGCCCGCGGTGATGCCGCGGGCCCACGGCCCAGCCGACACCGCACCAGCTCCACGCCGCACCACCACACCGAAAGCCCCGACCATGGCCCGCATCCAGACTCCCGTCTCCATCGAAACCTCCCCCACCGCCGCGCAGCCCTTCCGCGAAGCCGTGAAGAAGGAGCTCGGCGTCGTCCCCAACCTGCCCATGACGACGACCTGGAACATCGACCACTCCCACTCGGGGGTTCACTTCACCGTTCGCCACCTGATGGTGTCGAAGGTGAGAGGCGCGTTCACCAAATGGAGCGGCACGCTCGAGCTCGACGACGCCGACATCACCAAGTCCCGCGTCGACATCTCGATCGATGCCGCCAGTGTCGAGACCGGCGAAGCCAAGCGCGACGAGCACCTGCGCTCGCCCGACTTCTTCGAGGTCGGGAGGTTTCCGCACCTCACGTTCAAGAGCACCAAGGTCGAGCGCAAGAGCTCCGACACGCTCGCGGTGACCGGCGAGCTCACGATCCGCGACGTCACGCGCACGGTCGTGCTCGCGGTCGAGGAGGGTGGACGGGTGAAGGATCCGTGGGGCGGCACCCGTACGGGCTACTCCGCGAGCGCCCAGATCAGCCGCAAGGACTTCGGGCTCACCTGGAATGCCCTGCTCGAGGCGGGCGGCGTTGCCGTCGGCGACAAGATCGAGATCGGGATCGAGATCGAGGCGATCGCACCGGCGGCCACTGCAGCCGCGTGACGCGTCGTCGTGGTTCGGCGACCTGCCCTCGGACCGGCTACGCCGACGCGCAGTGATCGAGATCGTCCTCCATGACGCGCTGAACACCCTCACCCACTACGCGACCGAGGTCGGGAAGACCGAGATCGACTTCCCGCTCGTCACCCACCGCGTGAACTGAAGAAACGAGACCACGATGAATCGCCCGCCGCTCCCACCGTTCACGGATGAAACCGCCGCACAGAAGGCACGCCTCGCCGAGGACGCCTGGAACAGCCGCGACCCGGCGCGGGTGGCGCTCGCTTACACCGAGGACAGCCTGTGGCGAAACCGCGATCAGTTCCTCCAAGGGCGAGAGGCGATCGTCGAGCTCCTCACGCAGAAGTGGGAGCGCGAGCGCGACTACCGGCTCATCAAGGAGGTGTGGGGCTTCAAGGGAAGTCGGATGGCAGTCCGCTTCGCCTACGAATCCCGGACTCAGGATGGACGCTGGACCCGCTCGCATGGCAACGAGCTCTGGGAGTTCGACGAGCGCGGGCTGATGCGTCGGCGCGAAGCGAGCATCAACGACGTGCGTATCGAGGAGCGCCAGCGCCTCTTCCACTGGCCGCTCGGACCACGACCCGGGGACCACCCCGGATTGACGGAGCTCGAGCTCGGATTCCGCCAATGAGCTCGCAAGACTCCCCCCGCGGATTGCGTAGTCGAGGGTGGACATGACGGACAAGCCACCAGCCAGCGAGATCACCCCGCGCGAGGTGTACTTCAATCGCCGCGCGTTCCTGCGAGGGGGGCTCATCGCGGGTACGGCGGCAGCGACCGCCCTGCTGTACCGGAAGTTCAACGGCCTCGACTTCGACACCACGACGCTCCCGCCGATCCGCGGCGTCGTCCCTGCGCCGCACGGGCCGTTCCGCGTCGACGACGAGGACCTCACGCCGCGCGTGAAGGTCGTCAACTACAACAACTTCTACGAGTTCACGACGGACAAGGACGCCGTCGCGGGCGCGGCGAAGGACTTCAAGACCGACGGCTGGAAGATCGCGGTCGAGGGCATGTGTCACCGCCCGCGCGTGTTCGATCTCGACGCGTTCAGGAAGCTGGGCGCGCCCGAGGAGCGGATCTACCGCCACCGCTGTGTCGAGGCGTGGTCGATGGTCATCCCGTGGGTCGGCTTCCCCATCGCGAAGCTCCTCGCGGCCGTGGACCCGCTCGGTAGCGCGAAGTACGTGGCCTTCGAGACCCTGATGGATCCGACGCGGTTTCCGAACCAGACCACGAACGTCCTCGAGTGGCCGTATGTCGAGGGGCTACGCCTCGACGAGGCGATGCACCCGCTCGCGATCTTCGCGACCGGCCTCTATGGCCAGGAGCTCCCCGCGCAGGACGGCGCCCCGGTGAAGCTCGTCGTGCCGTGGAAGTACGGGTTCAAGGGCATCAAGTCGATCGTCAAGATCACGCTCACCGACCGGGAGCCCGTCTCGACGTGGAACAAGCGCGCCCCCAGCGAGTACGGGTTCTACGCAAACGTGAACCCCCAGCACGACCACCCGCGATGGAGCCAGGCAACCGAGCAGCGGATCAACGAGTCGGGGCGCCGCAAGACCCTCATGTTCAACGGCTACGGCGAGCAGGTCGCGAGCCTCTACACGGGGATGGATCTCGATGCCCACTTCTAAGCTCGTCGACGGGCGCTTCGCGAAGTGGCTGGTCATGGTCAACGGCCTCGTGCCGGGCGCCCTGCTGGTCGTGGATGCGTATCGCCACCAGCTCGGCGCGAACGAGGTGAACTTCGCGATCCGGACCACGGGGCTCGTCGGCCTCGTGCTGCTCGTCGTCTCGCTCGTGATCACGCCGCTGCGCAAGCTGACCGGCTGGGCGGCGCTGATCTCGATCCGTCGCAACCTCGGCGTGCTCGGCTTCTTCTACGTCGCCATGCACTTCGCGATCTTCTTCTGGTGGGATCGCGACCACGACGTCGGCAACACGATCAGCGAGATCATCGAGCGCCAGTACCTGTGGTTCGGCTTTGGCGCGCTCCTGCTGATGATCCCGCTGGCGATCACGTCGACCGACGGGATGGTCAGCCGCCTCGGACCGAAGCGGTGGAAGCTGTTGCACCGCCTCGCGTACCCCGCCGTGATCGGTGGTGTCATCCACTACATCCTGCTCGTCAAGTCCGACCTCCGCCAGCCGACGGTGTTCGCGATCATCCTGGGCGCGTTGCTCGTGTATCGGATGGTCGGTCACTACGTCGATCTCCGCCGCGAGCTGAAGCTGGCGCGTGCGAAGGCAATCACCGCGAGGGCGACGAGCGCCAAGCCAAAGGCGTTCTGGAGAGGCGAGCTCCAGATCGCGCGGATCTTCGACGAGACCCACGACGTCAAGACGTTCCGGCTCGTGTCGCCCGACGGCGGCCCGCTGCCGTTCCAGCACATCGCGGGTCAGTACATCAATCTCCAGCTCACCATCGACGGCAAGCGCGTGAACCGCTCCTACACGATGGCGTCGTCGCCCACCCGCAACGCGTATTGCGAGATCTCGGTGAAGAAGGCCGCCTATGGGTCGGTGTACCTCCACGAGACCTGGCGCGAAGGCATGAAGGTCGAGGTGTCGGCCCCCGCCGGGAAGTTCTTCTTCGCGGGCCACGAGGCCGACCGCGTCGTCCTCGTCGCTGGCGGCATCGGCATCACGCCGATGATGTCGGTCGTGCGCAGCCTTACCGACCGCGGCTGGAAGGGCGAGATGTACCTGCTGTTCAGCGTCAAGAAGGTGAAGGACATCGTGTTCGCCGACGAGCTCGCGTATCTGCAGGCACGGTTTCCGAACCTCCACGTAAAGATCACGGTGACGAGCGATCCCGACGCGGCGTGGACCGGCGCGCGCGGTCAGATCACGAAGGAAGTGCTCTCGGAGTTCGTACCAGGCATCGTGAAGGCGCCCGCGCTGCTGTGCGGACCCGCTCCGATGATGACGGCGATGCGGGCGCTGCTCGTCGAGCTCGGGGTTCCCGATTCGCGCGTGCATCAGGAGGCGTTCAGCTCGACGCCCCCGGTCGAGCCCGCCGCGGATGGCTCGATGCCCGAGGAGCCCGTCGAGCCGGGCATGCTCGCGAACATCCGGTTCGAGCGCTCCGGCAAGACCGCCGAGGCGACGGAGCTCACGGTGCTCGAAGCAGCGGAGGAGTGCGGCGTCGCGATCCCCTTCGAGTGCCGCTCCGGCATCTGCGGTCAGTGCAAGACCAAGGTCCTCTCCGGCAAGGTCGTGATGGAGGTCTCCGACGCCTTGACCACGGCTGATCGCGCGAAGGGCCTCGTGCTCGCCTGCCAGGCGCGCGCGTCGCGCGACACGGTCATCGACGCATAGCTGCTGCGGCGGCTCATGTGTCGCTGGTCGTTGTGAGCACAACGGCCGAGAGTCCCGAACACGCGCCCAAACTCTGCCCGAGCCCCCGAAACCGAGACGGACGAGGCCGGACTCTCCGGGACACAAGTTGTTGAGCGTGCAGCAAGCGCTCGATTTCTTGAGTGTCCCGGGAGAGTTCGATCCCCCTAATCTCCACCACTTAGACGGCGTTTGCGGCGGTTGGGGAACGGTGTCCGCGACGAAACGCTGTTGCGAGATCAGCGGCTCAAGGCGGCTCATGCCGCGCTTGTGTCGCAAATCGCGAGTAAGCACCACCTCACCAGGCGCCGCTGACGATCACGGCCGGCACGAGCGCCGTGCCGCCATCCAGCGCGCCGACCGACGCGCTCGCACCGGCTGGCCGCTGCGTCCGCGCTGCGACCCGGATGGAGTGGGCACCTTCCACCACCATGCCCGTGAGGTAGCCGAGCGCGCCGACGGTGCCGATGATCGTGCCGCCCGCTTCGCGCCTGCTGAACGCGAAGGAGGCCGAAGACGGATTCGGTTCGGTTACGAAGAGGACCGTGCCGATTCCGAACAACGCAGCGCCTGCGACGCGGATCATCGTCCCCGTGCTCCACGGATCCCCGGCATACACAGCGGCGAGGGTCGGAGCGGCGACGAACAGCCCGATCGCGCTCCATCCGACAGCGTGCAACGCAGTCTTGGCAGCGCCGCGCGCCTCGAACTCGTACGGATCGATCACCGGCAGCACCGCGATCGCGGCAACCGGGAGCCCGAACGACAGCACGCCAGCGACGACGGGCGAGCGACCGGATGTCTCATGCCGCGCAGAGCTCGAAGGCGTCGCACCGGGCGCCGGGCTCGTGGGCGCCGGGCCCGTGGGCGCCGGGCTCGCGGGCGCCGGGCTCCCCGTACCATCCGGCGCGGGTGCGGACTCGCTTGATGCAACTGCCGCGGGCGGCGGGATCTTGCGCGTCGCGGCTTGGTTGCCTGTCCAGCACGCGGTCAGCCACGCGAACATGGCTGCGCGGCCCACGCGCGGCACGGTCATGTCGCTTCACCAGCCGCGAGCCGGCGCCACGTTGATGCTCGGGCCATCGAACCGCAGGCTCTGCGCGCGCCACTCACTGCTCACCGCCATACGCTCCATCGCTCCACCGTACACGTGGGATGTTCCGCGGGCTGGGGGTTCACGCGAACTTCACGACGCCGTCGAAGCTTTCGGATCGAACCGATCCCCAGATTCCTCGTCGTAGAACGCATTTCCGGGGAACGAATCGCGCCGCAACGTCGCTTGATCGTTGATTCCGGCACTAGTGGCATTCACGAGTTGATTCGTGGGCCGCAAAAGGCGCAGCGCATCTGTCCGAGACCGACACCGGCCTCCGCGACAAGTTCTGAGCGATGTCAGGCTCGTCGAGTACACTGGATGAATGGCCGAACCAAAGCCACGTTGGCCGAGCTACCAGGACGTGCTCGATGCTCCCGATAACAAGGTCGCCGAGATCATCGGCGGTGAGCTCTTTGTCGCTCCGCGTCCGGCCGGTGCGCATGCGGCCGTTTCCTCTGCGCTCGGGGCTGAGATCACGCCTCCGTTTGGACGCGGGCGCGGCGGCCCCGGAGGTTGGATCATCCTGGACGAACCCGAGCTTCACTTCGAAACAAACGTTGTCATTCCAGATCTCGCCGGATGGCGTCGCAAGCAGATGCCCAAAGTGGAGGACGTCCCGTACTTCACGTTACCGCCCGATTGGCTCTGCGAGGTGTTGTCGCGCTCGACCGAGAAGGTCGATCGCGCGCTGAAGCTACCTATCTACGCCACCGCGGGGGTGCAACACGTGTGGCTGCTCCATCCGGCGAATCGTACGCTTGAGGTGCTGCGCATCCACGAGGGCAAGTGGCTCACGCTCGCGGTGCACCGGGACGGTCAGCGAGTGCGGGCCGAGCCGTTCGATGCCATCGAGCTCGATCTCGCGGTGCTGTGGGCCGATCTCGCGCTCCCGAGTCAGGCGCTCGAGCCGACGGCGCTGTACGAGCACGCCACGCCGTGAACAAGCCTGCTCAACGCTCGATGTGCGGGACGAACCGCGCGACGTTGTTCGTGACGTACCCCGCCGTCTCGCGGATCCCGATGCCCGCGGGCTCGCCGCCGATCACCCACGAGCCGATCACCGGGTGCATGCCGTCGTGCTCGCCGAGGTCCGCGTAGCCGACCGAGTGCTCCGGGGAGTTGGACTCGCTGTCGAGCAACCATTCCTATGCCGGCTCTTCCCGTGGCGTCGATAGCCACGGTCCCCAAACGTGAGTTGGCTTGCGCAGCCAGCTCCGGGTCTCGACCCGGTCGGCCCACACGCTCGTGACCGCATCGGGCACCCGCGGCCAGAACGCTGCTTGAAGGTCCTCGCCGCTGTACCCTCGCAGCATGCAGCCGACCTGGATCGTCGTCGCGTCGCTGGTGGCGCTGGGCTGCGGCGCGAGCCCCGCGCCGCTCGCACCTCCACCGCCGAGGCCGGTTGCGGCCCCGGCCGCGGAGCGTGTGTCGGTTGCGGTCGTGGTCCCAGAACCTGCTGCGCTGCCGGAGCAGGCGCCGTGCGATGCGGGTGACCTCGACGCGTGCGTGGACCTCGCGGTGCGTTACGCGGACGGGACTGGGGTCGCCAAGGATCCGGCCAAGGCGATCGCACTCCTCCAGCGCACGTGCGATGGCGACCATCTACTTGGCTGCACCACGCTCGGCATCATCTACGAGCGTGGCCTGGGCGTGCCCGTCGACGCGGCGAAGTCGGCGGCGCTGTACCTCACTGCGTGCGACGGTGACTGGCTGGCGGCCTGCCACAGCCTCGGCGGGCTGCTCGAGCGTGGCGAAGGCGTCGCCAAGGATGTCCCGCAGGCGATCGAGCGCTACCGCAAGGCGTGCACAGGCAATGTCTTCGACGCGTGCGGCGCACTCGGAGAGCTCTACGACGAGGGCACCGCGGTCAAGCAGAACTACAAGCTCGCCGCCACTCACTACCAGCAAGCGTGTGATGGAGGCGTGATGGGCTACTGCAACAACCTCGGCCGCCTCTACAAGTACGGGCGCGGCGTCAAGAAGGACCTCAAGCGGGCCGCGGCGCTGTACGAGCACGGCTGCGATGGCAAGGACCTCATATCGTGCAGCAGCCTCGGCGTCCTCACCGAGAACGGCATGGGCGTCGCCGTCGACTATCCGAAGGCGAAGGCGCTCTACGAGACCGTGTGTACCGGCGGCGAGATGCTCGGCTGCCACAACCTCGGCGTGCTCTACAGCGAAGGGCACGGCGTCCCCGCCGATCCCGCGCAGGCCGCCATCTGGTTCAAGCGCGCCTGCGACGGTGGGCTCGAAGACAGCTGCAAGGATGCGAAGTAGCCGAACGACGCCTGCGCACGCACGAGTCCGACGGCTGCCGACGAGGGCTCAGGCGTCGTTGATCCGGCTGCTGTGAAACGAGATGCACTGCCACCGCCCGCCGCGGTTCGGCCACAACGTGGTTCGACGAAACCAGATCTGGTAGTCGACGATGACGAAGTCGGGACTGGCACCTGGCGCTGGGGCCGCGCTGTCGCGAAGCTCGGAGGTCTTGTCGGTCACGACACCACGACCATCGATGCCGACGAACTCCGCGTACCCCGCGACGCGGCCAATCCTCGCGTCCTTGTCGCGCATCCAGCCAACGTCCTTGACCTTCCTCGACGGAGATCTTCATTCTGCGGAACGAATCGCGGTTAGACGGTGGTTTGGCGGGTTGGGGAACGTGCTCAAGAGATCAAACGCAGTAGAAGCGGCTCCATCCGCCGAGCGTTGCACGAGTGGGACTAAAGGTCGGTTCCCGCCGGGTGCGTGGTACCGAGGCACGAGGCGGCCGACGTCGCGACCTTCCGCGCTAGAAGCTGCGCTCGCGGTCGACCACGCGATCGAACAGTGCCTCGTCGACGCCGCAGCTGTCACCGACCTCGGCGAGCGCCTCGACGAGCTCCTCTGCGTCGACCGTGTCAAAGCTACGGCGATCGTCGAGCTTGGACAGCTTCCGCATCGCACGCGCGAGCGCGAGCGCCGCGCGCGCAGGCGTGCGGTCCGCCATCGCGATCAGCTCGGCGACCGCCGCGGCGAGCACCGTGCGGCAGGGGTCGCGCTTGTCCGGCGCGAAGCTCGCGAACCATCGCCGCTTCGCGAGCGCCTGAGGTCCACGGGTGCGCTGTCGCGTACGGCGCCGTGCCTGCGCAGCCTCGGCGTCCTCCGCTCGTCGCGCGATCGCGCGCTGCGACCGGGCAAACGCGGCGGCGAGCTTCTCCGGCTGGTGCTCGCGTTGCCACTGCACGCGCGCGTCGACGATCAGCAGCGACGGCGGGCCCCAGCCGAGGAACTGCCGGTTGCGCGGCGTGCATTCCTCGTAGCGCCGCGCGATCCGGCGCTCGGCCGCGGTCGGCGGCACGACCCCGAACAGGCGCATTCCCTCCGGATCGCGCAGCTCGACCCAGTAGCCGAGGATCTCGCTTTGGCCGGGGTGCTCCGACAGCAGCTGCGGCCGGTGAAACCGCACGCTGCGCGCCATCCGTGCGAACGGTGTCTTCGATGGCCCACGCCACGCCATGACGACGAGGCACGCGCCCGTGTCGTGCACACGCAGCGCGCGGCAGATCGCGCTCTCGCCGGGCGCGATGCGAAACGCGTAGGTCGCGCCGACCTCGATCATCAACGTGCCGCCGCTCGCGACGTCACCATCATCTCCATCCTGCCACCGTTCTGCTGCCCTCGACAATGAGCTTGTTGCACGTGTCTCTCAGGGTCTCCGCGCTGAGACGCTTGCGTTACCGCCCACATGATCACCGCGTCGAGATCCTCGGCGAGTCCTGGCGCAACAAGAATCAGCTCGATCCAGATCGCCCGCGCGCGAAGACCAGCCGATCACGGCGTCAGCGGACGTAGTGGTCGACCGTCAGATCACGACCGGAAACGTCTGCCGTTAACAGGCCGAAGTCGACGCCGAGCGTTTCGGCGCCGCGCTCGTCGAGCACGAGCGGACTGAACTGCGGAGTCGAGTCGAAGGTCGCGCACGAACCTCGTGCCGGTCGTGTCGTGGGTCCTCGAATGGAACCTCACCGCGTGTCATCGAGCCGCCCGGGCTCGTGCCCGAGTCGTCGTCGACGAAAGCACCACGCAACCGCAAGC
>JADKKI010000034.1 GCA_016720595.1 Myxococcales bacterium | reverse complement strand
GCTTGCCCACGTGCACGCGGGATACCGTCGCCAAACGCCCTGGATCGCAGCGCAACCCGCGATGCCTGCGCACGATGTGCAGCATTCGCCGTGCGCTCGTGGCGCGATGCGCGAACGAGCCGACTTCAGCGGCAACTCCGCCTGCCGCAAACGGTTGTCCGCGATCCCGGCGCCGGGCCAACGGCGCTCGGAGGGCGCTCGGGGCGCTCAGCGGGTGGGCGGGTTGCCCGCGTACGACATCGTCACGCGACCGTCGAGCTTCGCGGTCTCGACGACGTTGGCGACCGAGAACGCCTTGCCGCGGAGCGTGTCGTAGCCACCGGTCGCGGTGACCAGGGCGTGCGTCCCGGCGATCTGATCGATCATCGCCGGGTTGTAGCTGGCGTCGGGCACCGAGGGATGCGCAGCGTGAGCCCGGTGTGCGGCGCGATGATCGTGCGGACGTACTCGTTGTCGAGAGAGGGCGGACCACCGCGGGTCACGTTCATCATCACGATCACGGCATCGGCGGTGCCCGCGCCTTCCTCGACCCAGGTCACCCCGGTCGGCGCGTAGGTCGGGTTGCCCATCACGTACGGGATCAGGCCCACGGTGGCATCGACGATCACCGGCGACGCCGCGTACGCAGAGCGGTCCGCGATCATCTGCTTGCCGCGGCCGTTGGTGTCGAGCGTCGAGATCACGAGCTGATCCACGCCCTGGAGGTTCGGCACGTTCACCGTGGCGGGGTTGGTGTCCACGCGCTTGCCACCCGAGCTGAACAGCTGGAACGCGCCGGCCACGATCCGCTGCTCCACGGTGACCGACGTGTTGGCCGGGACGTTGCGCGACGAGATCGTGGCGGCGAGGCTACCCGACAGCGGCTCGAGCCCGAGGTCGACGTTCTCCGCGTACGGCGCCTTCTTGTAGAACGACGACTGATCCTGATCGGTGACGTAGAAGTCGACCATCGCCGGGCAGTTGGTCACGGTGATCGCGACGTTCGGCGCGGTGCCCTGACCGGAGCCGCACGGCGTCGAGACCTTCACCGTGCCCTGCGCGGCCTCCGGCACCTTCACCACGATCGCGCCCGGCGCCGCGCCGAGGGCGAGGGTGTTGCCGAGCTCGAGCTTGTCGTTCGCCTTGACGCCGACGTACGTGTAGACCTCGGGCAGCTTGCGCTCCGCGGGCGGCGTGGCCGGCGGGTACGTCCGGATCACGGTGACGTTGCCGCTCGCCATCTCGAACTTCGCGAAGCCCATCGCATCGGTCAGCGTGTCGGCGAGCACGGCATCGCTCGCGTCCTGGAAGATCACGCGGACGCCAGCCTGCGGCGTGTACCCATCGCGCACGGTGATCTGAACATCGTTGGACGGCGGCGGCATGTCGTCGCCACTCGTGCCTCCATCGATCGATCCCGTACACGCCGACGCCGCCAGGAGGAGACCTACGAGGATGTGCCGCATGCCTGATCGTTCTCCACGATCAGTGCCAACCGCGTACACGGACTTGCGCGACGATCGAGCGGATCTTGGGGGCGCCCAGCCGCAAGATCCCGAAATCCGCGGAGGGCTTACACCCGGCGCGGATGAGGGCCGATGTGCGACATGCCTGGCGCTCCGTCGGCCTGGGCCCGCACACTGATACGCTCGCGGCGTGCGTGGCTCTCGCCTCCTCGTTGTTGCCGCCGGTCTCGGTGTCGCGGCGTGCAGCGCGGATCAGCACGGCGAGTGTGCAGGCGATCTGATCGCGCCCGCGAGCACGCACGAGTGCATCGTACCCAACTGGTTCGATCGCGCGTTCGAGCTCGACGTTCCCGGATCCTGGGATGGCCGATCGCCGCTGCCCGTGGTGGTGCTGCTCCACGGCGGCGGTGGCAGCCGCCAGAGCTCGAACAAGTCGACGTGCCCGGGCGGTGACGAGGACAGCCCCGCGTGCTTCGTGCCGTTCGCGGCGTCGCGCGGCTACGCCGTCGTCATCCCTGATGGCACCGGGCAACGGCCGCTCCGCAACATCCGCACCTGGAACGGCGGTGGCGGCAACGAGCTGCAGTGCACGAGCGGGCCGGCATGCAAGTCACGCGTCGACGACATCCGCTACTTCACCGATCTGATGGCGCAGGTCCGCGGCACGATCCCGGTGGACGACCATCGGATCTACGTCACCGGGATCTCGAACGGTGGCGCGATGAGCCACCGCCTCGCGTGCGAGCTGCCCGATCAGATCGCGGCGATCGTCGGCGTCTCCGGCGCGAACGAGTTCGCCGATGATGGCGGGCCGTGCACCACGCCCGTGCCGGTGCGGCAGATCCACGGCACCGAGGATCCGTGCTGGGGGTTTCTGGGCGGCACGCAGACCTGCCTGCAGGACGATGGGCGGCCGAAGACCAGCGTGGCCACCACGATGGAGGGCTGGCGCCTGCGCAACGGCTGCTCCGCGACGGTGCTCGAGACGCCGCGACCGGAGCGCGACCCCAGTGACGGGACGTCTCTCGTGATCCGAACGTGGCAGGGCTGCGCCGCGAGCACCGAGCTGTTCATGGTGGAGGGTGGCGGGCACACCTGGCCCGGTGGCAACCCGTACCTCGACGAGGACCAGATCGGCCGGGTCAGCCTCGAGGTCGACAACGCGGACCTGTTCGACTTCTTCGACGCCCATGTGCATCCGTAGCGCCCAGCTCTGTGCGCTCGTCGTGCTCGTCACGGCGTGCGGCTCGGTCACGACCTATCAGTCGGCCGATGTGCTGCCGCGCGGCAAGTGGCAGGGGATGATCGCCGCGGGCGTCGGCGGCTTCGACGATCGGCCGCAGCAGGCCAAGACGCCGACCGGCACGTTCGAGGTGGCCGCACGGCGTGGGCTCGGCGGCGAGACCGATCTGGGGCTCAAGCTCTACACGCTCGGCATCGAGCTCAGCATCCGCCACCGGCTCTCGACGGGCCGCTGGTCGTGGGCGCTGCTCGGATCGCTCGGCGGCGTGAAGACCGACGAGACCAGCCCGACCGGCGCTGCGGGCCTCACCCAGGCGCGCCTCGGCGCCGTGGCGACCAAGCGGCGCTCGCCGACCTGGGCGTGGAACATGGGACCGATGACCACGTTCTCGCTGCTGCGCCCCGCGGGCGGCGGCACCGCGGGCGGTGCGCTGGTCGGTGGCTTCGTCGGCTTTGACTGGCGGTTCGGTGCGAAGTGGCACCTGATCCCGGAGCTGTCGCTGCACGTCACCGTGGCGGGAGACGTTCCGGTCCACGGCTCGGTCGGCATGCTCGGCGCGGGCCTCGCGCGCGACTTCTGACGATCTGGCTCAGGCCGTGCGCGATCCGCGCCCGAACAGCTTCTCGCGGGCGGCGCCGGCCACCAGCGAGACCGCCGGGTGGACGAGGCGGCGCTCGATCGTGATCGCGTAGTAGCGCGCGCGGAGCGACTTGATCGGGCCCGCGCGCACCAGCTCGCGCCGGCGCCCGCTGCGCGGCGCGATCGCATCGGGCGCGGCATACAGCCCCGCGCCGGACTCCGCGAACACGCCGAGCAGTGCGGCATCCTCGAACTCGCCGACCACGTGCGGGCGGATCTTGTGGGACACGAACCAGGCATCGAGCTCGCGGCGGAACGCCGTGCTGGCGCTCGGCAGCAGGAACGGCGCACCGTCGAGGGAGCGCGGGTAGCCCACGCGCAGCTCGTTCGCGAGGCGCGCACTGCCCCAGATGCTGACGCCGCACTCGCCGAGCAGGTGAGCGTGCGTGCCCGGCTCGTGCGAGGGCGCGTCGGAGATCACCACGTCGAGGGCGTGCGCGGTGAGCTCTCCGAGGAGCCGGCTCGGCGTGTCCTCGTGACACGTCACCTGCACGCGGGCCTCCACCGCGGGCTCGAGGATGCGGAACGCCACCTGCTTGGGCACCGCATCGCTGATCCCGACGGCGAGGCGCAAGGGGCGTCCCGTGCGCTTGCCACGCACGGTCTCCACGAGCTGATCGCCGAGCGCGAAGATCTCGTCGGCGATCCGCGCGACCGTCTCGCCGACCTCGGTCAGCACGAGGCCGCGGCCCTCGCGCCGGAACAGCGGCTCGCCGAGCCGCTCGGAGAGCTCGCGGAGCTGCTCGGACACCGTGGGCTGGGTGAGCCGCAGCTTCTTCGCGGCGCGCGACACGCTGCCCTCGCGGGCGACCACCCAGAAGTAGCGCAGGTGGTGAAAGTTGAGCGCTTCCATGGAGATCGATCGTATCGGAAATCCCGATATGACGGCCACCAATTATCGATTTGATAACAGCTGTCCGCGGCCGCACAGCTGGAAGTCATGAGCAGTGCAATTCCCTGGATCGGCTTCGTGGTGATCGTGGTCTCCATGCTCGCGTTCGACCTCGGCGTGTTCCGCCGGGGCCGCGATCAACCGCCTCCAGAGCCCACGGTGGGCGCGTCGCTGGCGTGGTCGGCGGCCTGGTTCGGGCTGGCCGCGGTGTTCGGCGCGTCGGTCTCCGTCGCGCTCGGCCCCGACAAGGGCCTCGAGTTCTTCACCGCGTACCTGGTCGAACAGGCGCTGTCGATCGACAACCTGTTCGTGATGATGCTGGTGTTCGCCAGCTTCCGCGTGCCGAGAGCCGCGCAGCGTCGGGTGCTGACCTGGGGGATCGCCGGCGTGGTGGTGCTCCGCGGGCTCATGATCCTGTCGGGGACCGCGCTCGTCGCGCAGTTCCACGTGCTGACCTACGTGCTCGGCGGCTTCCTGCTCCTCGCCTCGATCAAGCTGGCACGCGAGGTGGGCCGGGAGGGGGCAGGCGGGGCGGACGACGACCAGGCGCACCGCCGGACGTCTCGCGGGTGCGTGCGCTGGTGAGTCGCGTGATGCCGGTGTCGGACGACTTCGTCGGCTCGCGGTTCACGGTGATGCGCGATGGCGTGCGTCATGCGACGCCGCTGCTCCTCGCGCTCGTGACGATCGAGCTCGCCGATGCCGTGTTCGCGCTCGATTCGATCCCCGCGGTGCTCGGCATCACCACCGATCGCTTCATCGTGTTCACCTCCAACCTGTTCGCGGTGCTCGGCCTGCGCTCGCTGTTCTTCGCGCTGTCGGGCCTGCTCGACAAGCTGCGGTTCCTGAAGCACGGCCTGGTCGGCGTGCTCGGCCTGGTCGGCACCAAGATGGTGGTCGCCGCGTGGTGGCCCACCCCGACCTGGCTCTCGCTCGCCCTCGTCACGGTCGCCCTCGGCGCCGCCATCGTGGCGTCGCTGATGTTCCCCGCCCACAGCTCCACCCAAGCAGAGAGGATCCCCGATGTTAACCGGTCGTGACTACACCATCATCGTCGACAAGAGCGGCAGCATGGCCACCAAGGACCAGCCCGGTGCGCGCAGCCGCTGGGCCGCCGCACGCGAGAGCACCGAGGCGTTCGCGCGCAAGTGCGAGGAGCTCGATCCCGATGGCCTCACGCTCTACGTGTTCGCGAGCAAGTTCCGCCGCTACGAGAACGTCAACGCCGATCGCGTGGGCAACGTGTTCGTGGAGCACGAGCCGTGCGGCGGCACCGATCTCGCGGCGGTGCTCGAGCACTCGTTCGACGCGTACTTCGAGCGCAAGGCGCGGGGCCACACCCGCGCCGAGACCATCCTCGTGGTCACCGATGGCGCGCCCGATGACGAGAAGGGCGTGATGCGCGCGATCATGAAGGCGGCCAAGCGGGTCCAACGTCAGGACGAGCTCGCGGTGTCACTGATCCAGGTCGGCACCGATCCCGGGGCGCGCAGGTTCCTCAAGATCCTCGATGACGAGCTGGTCAAGGCCGGGGCCCCACACGACATCTGCAGCACGGTCACGCTCGACGAGGCCGAGGGCATGGGCCTCACCGAGGTGTTGATGTCGACGTTTGCCGCCTGAGCCGCCCCAGTTCACGCGATCCTCACGCGCTGGGCGCGTGACAACGCGGAACGAGGACGCATCGTGTTGTTGACGATGCGTGCTACCAATGGCGGTCCCCGATGCGCCTCGCTCACTGTTCTGACCTGCACCTGCTATCCCACGATGGCGCGCGCTGGCTCGAGCTTGCCAACAAGCGTTGGATCGGCGCGATGAACCTGATCTCCAGCCGGAGCCGCCACTATCACGTGGCCGCGTTCGAGACGATGGTCGACGATATGAACGCGCTCGGCATCGAGCACGTGCTGTGCACCGGCGACGTCACGAACCTCGCGCTCCGCCGGGAGTTCGAGTTCGCCCGCGGCAAGTTCGATCGCCTCTCCAATGGGCCGCTCGGGGTCACCGTGATCCCCGGCAATCACGACGCCTACGTCGCCGAGGGCGTGCCGCTGTTCGCCGAGATGTTCGGCGAGTACGCGGCCGCCGATGCGGGCTGGGAGTGGGCCGAGGATCACCGCCACGACGCCGACGACGTCCTGCACTGGCCGATCGTCCGGATCCGCGGCGAGGTCGCGCTGATCGGCCTGTCGACGAGCCGCGCCACGCCGTGGTTCACCGCCTACGGCAAGGTCGGCCCGGGCCAGCTCGCGCGGCTCGCGCTCGTGCTCGCCGATCCGCGCCTCGCGGGCAAGGTCCGCGTCGTCGGCATCCACCACCCGCCCGCCGGCCGGCACGCGATCAGCCGGATCCGCGGCCTGCGGGATCACCACGAGTTCGCCGCGGTGATCGCGCAGCACGGGGCGAACCTGATCGTCCACGGGCACGAGCACCAGGATCTCGTCGAGGCGCTCCCCGGGCCCGACGGCACGAGCGTGCCGGTGCGCGGCGTCGCCTCGGGGACGTACCTCCACAACAAGCCCGAGCGCACCGCGCGCTATCGCATCTACGACATCGAGGGCGGCCAGATCCGGGGCGACCACGTCCGGATCTGGGACAAGGAGCGAGGCGTGTTCGAGCGGGCCGCGGCGGTGGCGGCGGAAGCGATCTGATCTGGAACCTAACCCCGGAACTTGACTTGCGTTTGTCCCCTGCGATACCCCCGCCACGGAGACCCCATGGGTGAACCAAACCCCGACGCCGACGCCATCGAAGCCGCCGATCTGAAGTACGTGATGCGGCCGTGGACTCACCCCAAGGGTGAGCCCGTGATCATCGCGAAGGCCAAGGGCTGCGTCGTGACCGACGTCCATGGCAAGGACTACCTCGACCTCACGGCCGGGTACTTCGTGAACAACGCCGGCCACTGCCATCCGAAGATCGCCGAGGCCGCCGCCCGTCAGGTCCACGAGGTCCTGCAGGTCTCCGGCAAGCACGGCTCCGTGCCGATGGTCCGGCTCGCAGAGAAGCTGATCACGCTCGCGCCCAAGACGGTGCACAAGGCGTTCTTCTCGACCGGCGGCTCGGAGGCGAACGAGTTCGCGCTCAAGATGGCGCGCCAGTTCAAGAAGAAGGCCGACATCGCGTACCTCGAGAACGGCTATCACGGGCTCACGCTCGGATCGCTCGAGGTCACGGCGAGCGAGAAGTATCGCGAGTCCGCGGGCAAGCCGCTCGGCACCGACAACTACGCGATCCCCACGGCGTACTGCTATCGCTGCAAGTGGGGGCCGAACACCACCTGCAAGACCGAGTGCCTCGACTCGCTCGGCGCCAAGCTCGACGCGCGGCCGAACACGGCGGCGATCATCGCCGAGATCGTGCAGGCCGTCGGTGGGCTCGCGCCGCCGCAGAAGTGGTGGGATCGCGTGGATCGCGAGCGCAAGCAGCGCGGCATCCTCCTGATCGCCGACGAGATCCAGACCGGCCTCGGCCGCACCGGCAAGATGTTCGCCGTCGAGCACTACGGGCTCGAGCCGGACATCATGACCGGCGGCAAGGGCCTGTGCGGCGGCGTCGGCTCGCTCGGCCTGTCGGCAGCCTCCGACGAGATCTCGAAGGCGTTCTTCGGCGGCACCACCCCGACCAACGGCGGCAACGCCGTGTCGTGCGCGGGCGGGCTCGCGATGCTCGAGGTCATCCTCGAGGAGAAGCTGATCGAGAACTGCGCCAAGATGGGTCGGTACTTCACCGAGGCCGCCTGGGCGCTCAAGGATCCGTGGATCGGCGATGTCCGGTTCACCGGCCTGCTCGGCGGGATCGAGCTGGTGCGTCAGCGGGAGTCGAAAGACGTCCTGGGCAAGGCGGAGATGTCCGCGGTCAAGGACGCCCTCCACGACGCCGGCATGCTGATCACGATCTCCGGTCTGCACGGCAACGTGCTCCGGCTCCAGCCGCCGCTGTCGATCACCAGCGCTCAGATCGACCAGTTCCTCGCCGCCCTGCGCAAGGTACTGAATTCCGTCAGAGGCGCGGGTTAGATCACCTCTGCGACATCCACTGGCCCAGGTGGTTCGTACTTGGTCTGGGTCGTTTTTTCGATAGAGTCCCCCCCGAATGGCAAACCTGTTCGCCTTCCGCAAGACCGCTGACCGGGTGCTCCACCCGATCGTGTCGTCGCTGGCGCGCCTCCCTCTCCACGCCAACGCGTGGACGATGATCGGCGCGGCGATCGGCCTCGTCGGCGGTGTCGTCCTGTTCTACGGCTACTGGTGGGCGGGCTTCGGCCTGCTCCTGGGCCGGGGGCTGATCGACCACATCGATGGGTACAAGGCCCGCACCTTCAACCAGCGCTCCACGTTCGGCGCGGTGATGGACGATGTCTGCGATCGCTGGGTGCTCGGCGTCATGTACGCGGGCGGCTGCCTGAACCTCAGCTACGACTATCCGCACATCCTGATCGTGCTCGGCTTCGGCATCACGGGCGCGCTCACCAACGTGATCATCAAGCTCTCGATCTATGCCGAGTCCCAGCAGGACATCTGGCGCAAGCAGGGCAAGATCGGCCACCCGGTCGATGTCGTCGGCCTGTTCGGGTCGGCCGAGTTCATCATCTACTTCGGCCTCGGCATCTTCTTCACCGCCCTGTTGCACGATCCGCGGCCGCTGCTCGCGGGCTGCTGGGCCGTCGCGATCATGAGCCACGTGTCGCTCCTGCAGCGCGTGCGGTTCGCGTGGAAGCGCTACCGGTTCGTCGATCCGGGCCTCGCGCCCGACGAGACGCCCGACGCCGAGGCGAGCTAGTTCCGTGGTGAGCACCACTGCGCCGGCCGCGACCGCGGCTCCCTCCGCGCCGCGCGTGGTGTCGAAGCTGAACCCGGCGAACCTGGTCACGGCTTCGCGGTTCTTCACGTTGCCGCCGTTCGTGTGGGCCGTCCATAACGGCTACCACCAGTGGGCCACGCTGTTCGTGTTGATCTGCGGGCTGCTCGACAAGGCCGATGGCCTCGCCGCCAAGATCTTCGATTGCCGCAGCACGTTCGGCGAGCTGTTCGACGCGATCACCGACGGCATCTGCTACGGGTTCTGCCTGATCGTCCTCGCCGCGTATGGCTGGGCCCCGCTGATCCCCGTGATCGCGGTGATCGGCCTCGGGCTCGGCAACAGCGGCCTCCGCGCGATCTACTCCAAGCGGGTAGGGCGCCCGGTCAACTACAAGTCGTACGCGATGGAGCGCATCGTCGCGTACACCGCCTACCTGATCGGGTTCGCCACCGGTGAGTTCGAGGTCGCGTTCTACTTCTGGCTGTTCGTCCCGCTGATGGTGATCGTCGTCCTGCACGACACCAAGCGGATGCTCGTCGATGCCATCCCGGAGAGTGCGTCGTGAACGATCTGGTCTCGAACACCGCGTTCGTCTGGTTCATGTCGCTGTTCACGGGCCTCGTCGCGGGCACGTGGTTCGTCTACGACGCGCTCAAGCTGTACTGGCTCCGCAAGGAAGACGGGACCAACCCGACCATCCACGACAAGCGCTTTGGCTACTCGATCGGCGTCGTGATCGGCGCGATCGGCGTCCTCGGTGTGTTGAAGTACCACCTCGCGTGACGCGGTCAGCGTCGCGGCCCGAGGTCCGTGAAGCCGAGCTGCTGTCCGTGACGCAAGATCTGTACGCCACCCACGCCACGCTCGGTCGCGATCTGCTCGAGCCGGCGCTTCGGTGCGCTCGGGCTGCCGAGCCGGAGGTGGACGGTGCCCCAGTGGATCGGCACCAGCGCGCGGGCGCCGAGGCGCTCGAAGATGTCGAGGGCGCAGTCCGGATCGATGTGGATCCCCCGATCCATCAGGTGGCGCCTGCGCTGGTACCAGCGCAGGGGCATCATCCCGCCGATCGGCAGCATGGTGACGTCGATCGCGTGATGCTTGCCGATGTCGTCGAACACCGAGTGATCGGAGAAGTCGACATCTCCGGCGTGGTGGAGGCTGTGGCCGCCGCCGCTGACCACGTAGCCCAGCACGTCAGGCGCATCACCCTTGCGCCAGCGCCCCTGGTCGTGGCGGGTCTCGACCGCGGCGACGGTCAGGCCGTTGATCTCGAGTGTGTCACCAGGGCTCACCTCGGTGAGGTGGGCGAAGCCCAGGTCGGCGACCACGTGCCGGGCGCCCTTGGGGACCACCAGGTGGGTGTCGCGATCGATCGCCTTGAGGCTCCAGCGGTTCAGGTGATCGACGTGCGAGTGGGTCACCAGCACCGCGTCGACGCGGCCCGCCGCGCGGGCGCGGGAGCGGAACAGCGGATCGAACACCACGCGCCCGCTCCCGAGCTCGGCGACCGCCGTGGCGTGGCCGAGCCAGGTCACCGACGGCCCCCCCACCAGGCGGGCGGTGGTGCCCGTGGGGGCGCTTGGGGCGGGCTCGGTGGTAGCAGCCGGGCTCACGGTCCTGCTATAGCACGGGGGATTCCGTGCTGATGTTCCTGCTGATCGGCATCGCGGCAGGTGTGCTCACCGGCGTTCCGATCGGGCCGGCGAACGTCGCCGTGATCGACGCCGCCTACCGGCACACGCTGCGGCGCGCGGTCTCGGTCGGCTTTGGCAGCGCGGTGGGCGACGGGATCTATGCCGCGGCGGGCGTGCTCGGCGTGACCCCGGTGGTCAACACGTACCCCTCGGTGCTGACGATCCTGTACGCGGTCAGCGGCGTGGTGCTGCTGATCTACGGGTTTCTCACCGCGCGCAGCCAGCCGGTCAAGCCGGCCGTCCCGGCCTCCGAGCCGGGCGCCTCGGAATCGACCGTGCAGCGCAAGGAGATGTGGTCGGGCTTCACCGTGGGCCTGGCGCTGATCATCCTCAACCCCGCGGCGATCGTGACCTGGGTGCTGGTCGCGACGTCGTTGCCGGTGCACGACGGCGTGTTCGAGGGCATCTCGTGCGCGATCGGTGTGCTCGGCGGGAGCTTCGCGTGGTTCTCGCTGGTGGCGTACCTGACCCACAAGGGCAAGAACGTGCTCGGCGACAAGGCCGCCTGGATCCCGCGGATCGTGGGCATGGCCCTCATGGGCTACGCGCTGTACTTGATCGCGAAGGCCGTCAAGATCGCGATCGCGTAGCCGCCCGATGCGTTGCTGATCAGTTCTCGACCGCTTCGAGCAGCTCGCCGATCGTCTCCTCGACGCGGATCGCGAGCGCCTTGGTCACCGGCGCTCCGTCCTCGGCGATGAGCGACGACAGGCGGCGCGCGGCGGCGGCGATCGAGCTGCGGAGCTTCTCCTTGCGATCCGCGTTCGACACCGGGAACACCAGCTCGCCGAACTTCTTCGCGAGCATCGGCTTCTCGACGCCCTCCTCGAACGCGCTCCTGTGGATCGTGCGCAAGGTCTCGGCATCGGCGTGGCCGGCGGCGGTGGCCTTCTCGACGAACTCGACGGTGGCGATGCTCGGGATCGGCGCCTCGTAGTGATCGGTGCGTGCCCGCTCGATCACGCGCGGTGCGCTGGTCTCGAGGAAGCGGTAGCTGCCGAGGAGCTTGGCCACCGTCGAGCCGCGGAGGTGGAGCTCCTTCCGGCAGTACGCATCGAAATCGGAGAACCCCCACTTCTCCCAGAGCTTGCTCTCGGTGACCTTCGACAAGGCCTCCGCCAGCTCGAGCCAGGTTCGCTTGAACGCGCGTGCCTTCTGCAGCGTGTCCGAGCGCACGGGATCGGAGGACACCGCGAGCATGCGGTCCTCCATGATCTGATCGGTCTTGGTAATGATCTTCGAGCCCATCGCGGAACGGACGCTACGCCCTGGGTCTGATCGGCACGGAAAACTGAGGTTCGACGACACGATCTCGAACAGTTACACTGCGGCACAGGTCGTGCTCTCCTAGGCTCCATCCCGTGCGGTCCCTGCTCTCCATCGTCCTCGTCGCCCTGTGCACGCTCACCGCGTGCCCGGGACGCGATCTGGAGAGCGCCGGTGGTGACTTCGTGAGCGATGCCGGCAACGGCGTTGGAAACACGCCTCAGTACTGCAACGTCGAGGGCGACTGCGTGCTCGCCGCGGCGACCTGCTGCGACTGCCCGGCGTTCGCCGTCAACGTGAACGATCCCGCGCAGCGCGCGTGTGCGGGCGTGACCTGCCCGGGTCAGAACAGCTGCCCCGACAACGTGCACGCCGCGTGCGACCAGGGGATGTGCGTCCTGGCGTGCACCGAGCTGGTCTGCCCGGCGAGCTGCGCCGCGGGGTTCACCATCGATGCGACGACGGACTGCCTGTCGTGCGCCTGCGCGGTCCCCGAGCCGAACGGCTGTTCGGCCGACACCGACTGCGTCGAGACCCGCGCGGACTGCTGCGGCTGCCACTCCGGCGGCGAGGACACCGCCGTGCTGGCCTCCCAGCGCGCGGCGTTCGATGCAAGCCTGGCCTGCCCACCGTCACCGGCGTGCCCGGTGGTCGACGTCTGCACCGTGGGCGCCGCCCCCCACTGCATCCAGGGCCGGTGCGAGCTGGTGGCGACCACCGGACTGCCCGCAAATGCCTGTGGTCGTAGCGATCTCCCAGCCTGCCCGGCGGGCCTGGTGTGCGCGATCAACCACGATCCCCGGGCCAGCCTGCTCGGGGTCGGTGTGTGTGTGCCTTAGCGGCAGGTTGGGGCAGGCCGGCGGCCGTCCTGACGCGTTATAATGACCACCTCATGAGCGCCGACGGAACAGGCTCGGGTTCGATGCCCTATGCCCAGCCAGCACCTTCACTCGTCGGCCAGACCATCGATGGTCGCTACAAGATCATCAAGAAGCTGGGTGAAGGCGGGATGGGCGAGGTCTATGCGGCCGAGCACGTTCACATCGACAAGAAGTTCGCGATCAAGCTGCTGAAGCAGGAGATCGTCTCGAACACCGAAGCCGTCGCGCGGTTCAAGACCGAGGCGCGGTCGAGCTCTTCGATCAAGCACCGCAACATCATCGCGGTCGAGGACTTCGGCAACCTCGCCGACGGCCGGATCTACATGTGCATGGAGCTCCTCGATGGAGCTGCCCTGAATGATCTGATCCAGACGCCGCAGACCGTCGAGCGGCTGCTCAACATCCTGATCCAGACCGGGCACGGGCTCGCGGCCGCGCACGCGCGGAACATCGTCCACCGCGACATGAAGCCCGAGAACATCTTCGTCACGTTCCAGAACGGCGAGGACATCCCGAAGATCCTCGACTTCGGCATCGCGAAGGTCGCGGGCAACGAGGGGCAGAACAACCTCACCCGCACCGGCACGATCTTCGGGACGCCGTTCTACATGGCGCCCGAGCAGGCTCTCGGCAATCCCGTCGACGCGCGCACCGACGTCTACGCGATGGGCGTCATCATGTACGAGGTGTTCGCCGGCTCGCTGCCGTTCCAGGGCGAGTCGTTCATGGGCATCTTGACCCAGCACATCACGACCGAGCCCGAGCCCGTCGCGCAGCGCGCGGCGAAGGCGGGGCGCACGCTGCCGCCCGGGCTCGCCGAGCTGATCATGGCGTGCATCCAGAAGAACCCGGCGCAGCGCCCGTCGACGATGGACGAGCTGGTCAACGTGCTGATCCAGATCTATCGGACGATCGCGGGCGCGGGCATGAGCACGTACATGGAGGCGTTCCCGGTCGGAGCGAGCGCCCATCATCCGGTGGCCACGCCCGGCCCGATGTCCGCGGTGGGGAGCGCGCACTCCGCGACGATCGGCGTGGGAGCACCTCCGGGTGCCATGCACTCCGGCGGGCACGCCTACCAGCAGACGCCGTCGGGCTCGGCGCCGATGGTCGGTGGGATGCCGTCCGCGGCGTCGTCATCGGGGCTCTACGATCCGAGCGGCTCGAACGTCGCGCCGAAGAAGAAGGGCAGCGCCGGGCTCATCATCGCGATCCTCGCGGTGCTCGCCGTCGGCGGCGGCGTCGCTGCCTTCGTGATCCTCGGGCAGAAGGACGGCGGCGGTGGCTCGGGCTCCGGCTCGGGCTCGCAGATCGCGAGCAACGGGAGTGATGGGCCGGGATCTTCGGGTTCTTCGGGCTCGTCGACCACCACGAACAACGGCGGCGGCTCGGGCTCGTCGGTCACCAACAACGGTGGTGGCTCGGGGTCTCAGACCACCACCAACACCGGTGGCGGCTCTGGATCGCAGACCGTGACCAACACGGGCTCGGGTTCTGGATCCGGGTCGGGCTCCGGCTCGGCCGTGGTCGAGGCCACCGTGGATGCAGGAACGACTGTGGCAACCGGTGGCACGGACGCCGGGTCTGACAGCGGATCGGCCGCGACGGTCGCTCCCGATGCCGGCGTGGTGGTCCTCGCGCCCAAGACCATCTCGGTGTCCCTGGTCGGCATGAACGTCAACACGTACGAGGTCTACCTGGACGGCAAGCTGATGCCGCAGTCCGGCAGCGAGCACGTCGTCGAGGTCCCCGAGGGTGAGAAGGTCAAGGTCACGGTCAAGGCCAAGGGATTCAAGGACAAGGAGCTCAGCGTCGACGGCAAGGTCCACGCGTTGAAGTTCTCGCTGACCAAGATCCCGTCGGTCGTCGTGACGCCGCCGAACGGCTCGAACACGCCGCCGGGGATCAAGTGCACCGGGACGACGGCTGACCTCAGGAAGGATCGTGCCGCAGCCTGCGCGGTCAGGTTCTGCCGCGAGCACACCGACAAGGACAGCGCAGCGGCCTGCGAGGTCTTCAATAACTAAGGTGACCGTGCCGACGGTCACCGCATGTGGCACACCACCTGAGTCACACTTCGAGCACCAAAGGAATCTCATGCGCCAACCCAGCTCTTCGTTTCTACGCTTCGTGATCTTGGCGCTGGCGCTCGCGATCGTAGGTGCCTCGGGAGGTACCTCGTTCGCCGATGATCGCGCCGAGGCGCGCACGCACTACGGCGCGGGCGTGAAGTTCTACGCGGGCGGTGACTACCGCAGCGCGATCCGCGAGTTCAGCGCGGCGCAGCAGCTCGCGCCCGCGGATCTCAACAACTACAACCTCGCGCTCTGCTACGACAAGCTCGGCGACCCGGAGCCGGCGATCCAGTACTACCGCGCGTACCTCGACAAGGTCCCGAACACCGACAAGCGCGCCGAGATCGACGCGAGCGTCGCGCGCCTCGATGCGGCGGCGAAGTCGGTCGCGGCGAAGAAGGCCGAGGAGGCGCGCAAGCTCGACGAGGCCAAGAAGGCCGAAGAGGCGAGGCAGGCGGCCGAGGCGATGAAGCGGGCGGATGCCGCGCGCAAGATCGAGGAGGCGCGGCTCGCGGCCGAGGCCAAGAATCGCCCCGCCGATCCCCGGGATCCGATGATGCCGGCCGATCCGACGGCCAACCCCAGCGTCCCGAACGTCGGAGGTGGCTCCACGGGCGTGCCGAGCACGGGCGTGGTGTCGACGGGTGATGCGCAGCTCGATCGCGTGCAGGGCATCGACATCAACGCGATCCGCGACCAGCGCGTGGGCGGCTCGGGCAGCGGCATCCCGGCCAACGACCCGCGTGGTCCGGCGGTGGCGGGCGGTACGGGCGGGAACGCGGCGGCCGGCGTGGGCGTCAACGCCAACGGCGGCGCGAACGGTGGCGTTGCCAACGCCGGCGCACCGAACGGCCCGAACCCGAACGGCGCGCCGCTGGGTCCGCAGGACCAGCCGAAGAAGGCCGCGCCGATCTACAAGAAGTGGTGGTTCTGGGCAGTGGTCGCGGTCAGCGCGTACGTCGTCTACCAGATCGTCAACGACAAGTCGTCGTCGAGCCAGCCCGGCCGCATGGTCCTCCCCGACGTCGGTGGCGCGCAGGCCGCGCAGCCGGGCGGGTACACGCTCATGCACTGGTAAGCGCTACACTCGCAGGGTGACAGCAACTGCCCAACAGCTGGAGCGCGCCGCGAAGCGCCTCCGCGAGCAGCCCCTCGACCATGGCCGCTGGCTCGAGCTCGCCGCGCTCCACCACCTGCTCGGCAACGCCGAGGACGCCGAGAAGGTGTTCGCCACGATCGGAGAGGGCGCGCGGATCGGTGGCCAGGTCGCGCTCGCCGTGGCGTGCGGCCGCCACCTCGCGGCCCTCAGCAGCGAGAAGGGCCCCGAGCTGATCGAACAGGTGATCGAGACGTTCGCCACCGGTGGCCCGCACTTCGCGTTCTCCGCACCGCCGGCTCCCGAGGAGCCGCCCGTGCTCGCGGAGCCTGCTGGCACTCCGCTCGAGCAGGCGCGCGAGACCGTCGACAAGCTCGGGGCGTGGCTGATCGCGCGCCAGCTCGCGAAGGTCCCGCCGGCGCCGCTACTGTCCGCGCTGTCCAAGCCCGGTGCACGAGCGCTGGTCGGCGTGATGACCGCGCGTGCGTTCGCCGCGGGTGCAGTGATCATCGAGATCGGGCAGCCGGCGACGGCGCTGTACTGGCTCGCGCACGGCACCGTGGGCGTCGCGCGCGACGGCGCCGAGCTGGGCGAGCTGCACTCGGGGGCGTTCTTCGGCGAGATCGCACTGGTCGGCGGGACCAAGCGCACCGCGCGGGTCACGGCGCGCGATGACGTCTGGGTGCTCGAGATCCCGGCGCGCGCGGTGGAGAACGCGGCGACCAAGCATCCCAAGCTCGCCGAGGTGCTCGCCCACCACGCGCGGGCGCGGCTGCTCGCGAACCTGACGCGGACCAGCGAGCTGTTCCGCGCGCTCGGAGATGAGGATCGCGAGGCGCTGCTCGCCAAGTTCTCGACCGAGCTCGTCGCGCCCGGCACGACGTTCATCCGCGAGGGCCAGACCAACGAGTACCTGTGGGTCGTGGTCTCGGGCAGATGTCAGGTCGAGAGCGCGGGGAGCGCGATCGCGGAGCTCGGGCCCGGCGCTGCGGTCGGCGAGATCTCGCTGGTCAGCGGGGTCAAGGCCGTGGCGAGCGTCAGCGCCCTCGAGCCGGCGGTGCTGCTCCGCCTCGCGCGCTCGGACTTCGATGCGGTCGCGAAGAAGCACCCGAAGCTGCTCGCCGAGGTCGAGAAGCTGGTGGTGGCGCGCGAGACCGCAAACCGCGCGTTGTTCCAGGACGCCTCGGATCTCATCGTATAAGGTACGGGCATGCGGACGTTCGTCGCCCTCGCCCTCGTCGTCGCCGGTTGCGTCGACAAGGGGCCGGGGCCGCAGCCCAAGAAGATCGATCCCGGGTACGTCGGCAAGCACCTGCTCACCGCGCCGCCCACGAACCTGACCGCCGCGCTCGATGTCGCGCTCGGGGGCAAGGTCGTCTATCTCGGCAACACCGTCGAGTCGACGCGGATCGCCCCCGGTGCGGTCGTCAAGATCACGCACTACTGGAAGGTGATCGCGCCGCCGGGCCCCGGCTGGAAGACGTTCACGCTGTTCCGCGGCGCGCCAGGTCAGCCGGACTTCATGGCGCTGCCCGACACCGACATGGGCATCGCGCACGGGCCGCCGACGTGGCGGGCGGGCGAGATCATCGAAGACCCCCAGGAGATCACGCTGCGCCCGGACTGGCGCTCGCCGATGGCGACGCTGTCCGTGGGCCTGATCGCGACGGGGGCCCACGGCGTCGGTGATCGCATGGCAGCGCAAGGTCCCAAGGTCGTGGACAACGCGGTGATCGCGCGCGTGTTCGAGGTCGATCTCTCGAAGGCACCGCCGCCGCCGGGGACGATCCACGTGCCGTACGCTCGCGGGCCGATCGTGATCGACGGCGTCGCCGGCGACCTCGGCTGGAGTGGCGCCCTCACCTCGCCGGAGCTGGTCACCGCCGAGGGCAGCCCAGATCCCGTGGGCAAGGCGACCGCGCGGCTGACCTGGGACGATCAGAACCTGTACGCGTTCATCTCGATCACCGACAGCGACGTCTACAGCGAGTACAAGAAGCACGACGATCCGCTGTGGAAGGCGGACTGCGTGGAGCTGTTCATCGACGCCGATGGCAACAAGCGCGGGTACGTCGAGCTCCAGGTCAATCCGAACAACGCGACGTTCGATTCGTGGTTCGCGCAGGGGCGCGCCGCGAAGGGAGACGAGTCGTGGGACTCGGCGATGACCACCGCGGTGACCATGCGCGGCACGCCGGATCAGGGCGGCGATGTCGACACCGGCTGGGATGTCGAGATCGCGATCCCGTGGGCGGCGGTGAAGGGGCGCGACGCGGGGATGTCTGTGATCACGCCGCCGCGCGTCGGCGATCGCTGGAAGCTCAACGTCGTCCGCGTCGACAAGAAGACGGGAGATCAGAACCCGGCGGCGTCGTCGTGGAACCGGATCACGTACTCGGACTTTCACGCACTCGATCGGATGCTGACCGTGGTGTTCGCCGATCCGAGCGGCGGCACGGCGCCCGGGACGCCGGTCGGTCCTGCGGCGTCGGGGAGCAGCGGCAGCGCCGAGGGGAGTGGCGCGGGAGCCGGCAGCGCGGTGAGCGCGAGTGCCGAGGCAACGGGTAGCGCGGGCAGCGGCAGCGCGGGTAGCGGCAGCGCGGGTAGCGGCAGCGCGGGTAGCGGCAGCGCGGGTAGCGGCAGCGCGGGCAGCGGCAGCGCGGGCAGTGCGGCTGGCAGCGGCTCCGGCGCGGGCAGTGCGGTCAGCTTGAAGCGCGGTGGGCTGACAACGGGGTTCGAGGCCGAGAGCCGCAACACGGCGACCATCATCGTCACGACCAAGGGCGAGCACGTGGTCAACGGCTCCCCGGTCAAGGACGCAGATCTGGGCACGGTGCTCCGCGCGCTGTTCGCACGGAACCCGAAGCTCGAGGTCTCGATCGTGCTCGAGCCGGGCGTGCCGCAGGACAAGTCCGTGCACGTGCTCGACGTCGTGAAGGCCGTCGGGATCACGAAGGTGGCCCTCAAGGTCACGCCGCCCTCGACACCGTGACGGCGCGTCACGGTCTTGCGTGATACGGTTTCGGCGATGCGCCGCCTCGTCGTCCTCGCGCTCCTGATCGCGGCGGGCTGCCCGCAGAGCGGCGGTCCGCAGAAGGTCGGCAGCCAGCCGAGCTGGCGAGGCTCGGGCGCCAAGCCGGTGACCGCGCTCGCGCCCGTGACGTTCGCGCCCACCACCGAGCCGGCGCAGCGATACAACGAGCCCGTACAGGCGCCGCCGAAGACGCCGCTCGGCGATGCGGTGACAGCCGCCGTCAAGGAGGCCGCGCTCCGGGCGGGGACCAACATCCCGATCGCCGATGCGCGCCTGTTCCGGACCTGTGCCGAGCTCGCCGAGGTAGTGCCCGAGGAGGGCGTGATCGGCTACAGCCTGGTCGAGTTCGCCCTGCACAGGAACGGCATCATCGAGCCGTCGCCGCACCTGCTCGTGGTGTGGGGAGACATCGATTCGCCGCAGCTGATCGTCGAACAGCTCCAGCCCCGGCTCGCCGAGATCCTCGCCGATGGCGCCACCGCGCGGCTCGGCATCGGCGCCGTCAAGCGGCTCGCGGATGGCAGCGGCGCGGTGGTGTTCGCGCTCCAGGGGTCGGGCGTCTCGACCTCACCGATTCCACGCGCCTTGCCTGCCGGCGGCAGCTTTCAGCTCGACGCCGTGATCGAGGCCCGGTTCAAGGAGCCCGAGGTGTTCATCACCTACGACAGCGGCTCCACCGAGCGGCTGGACCTCAAGGCCGGTCACTCCGGCGGCTTCACCGCGAAGGTCGGCTGTGGCTCGCACACCGGGCGGCAGCAGGTGGAGATCACGGCGAGCGGCGTCAGCGGCTCCACGGTGCTCGCGAACTTCCCGGTGTGGTGTGGCACGCAGCCGCCGGTCTCGATCACCCTCGAGCCTTCGACGGATGATGGGCCCGTCACCACCACCGACGACGCGGAGCGGCGCCTGTTGGCGCTCGTCAACCGTGATCGCCAGGCAGCGGGGCTCGCCGCGCTGATCTGGGATGACCGGGTCGCGGCGGTCGCGCGCGGTCATTCGGAGGAGATGCGCCGCACGAAGAACGTCGCGCACATCTCGCCCACCACCGGCTCCGCCGCCGATCGCGTACGCGCGGCGAAGCTCAAGACCGCGGTCGTCCTCGAGAACGTGGCGCGTGCGTACGGCGTGGGCGAGGCGCACCAGGGCCTGATGAACAGCCCGGGCCACCGCGCCAACATCACCTCGCGCGCCGCCACGCATCTCGGGATCGGCGTCGTGTTCGGCGACGACGTCTCGGGGCGGCGCGAGATCTTCATCACCCAGGTGTTCACGCGCGTGCCTCCGAAGATCGATCCGGCGCAGGCCTTGGCCACGGTGCAGCAACGGATCCTCCAGGCCACCACGAAGCCGGTCGGGACGAGCGTGCGGCTGTCCGCGATCGCCCAGCAGCTGTCCGATGCGCTGGCCGCGGGCAAGACGCGCGATCAGGCGTACCCGCAGGTCAAGAAGGAGGTCGATGCGCTCGGCGGCCTCTACGTGCGCGTGGGCAGCGTGATCACCGCCGCCGCGGATCTCGAGACCCTCGATGGCAAGTCGCTGATCGGGGAGTCCGTGATCGATGACATCGGGATCGGCATCGCCCAGGGGCCACACCCGGAGATCGGTGAGGGCGCGATGTGGATCGTGGTGCTGATGGCACAGAAGCGCTGATCAAGTCGGGAGCAGGACCTTCACGCTGGTCCCACCGCCGCTCGCGCGACCCAGCTCGATCGAGCCACCGTGGCGCTCGACGATCGACCGCACGATCCCGAGCCCGAGGCCGCCGCCGTACTTCCCCTGCTTGCTCGAGGGCGTGATCGCGCCTTCACTCGCGAGCACCTCCGGAGGCAGCCCGCGGCCGCTATCTGCGACCTCGAGCCGGACGTGCCCGGCAGGGCCGCGCTCGATGACGAGCCACAGGGTCCCACCCCACGCCATCGCATCACATGCGTTGAGGACGAGGTTCAGTACCACCTGCTCGATCTCTGCAGCCACGCCCTGCACCGTGGGGACGTTGGCGCCGGCCTCGACGATCACGCGGACGCCATCGGGGATCATCCGGCCGAACGTCTCGAGCACGCGCCGGACCAGCGGCTCGATCTCGACGGGTTCGGACGTCGGTTGTCCTCCGCGGGCGTAGCTCGTCAGGCTGCGGGCGATCCGGAGGATCCCATCGAACGAGGTCCGGACCTGCTGCAGGTCCTTCTTGGTGTCGGCCTGAGCGGCGCGCTCCGCGAACGCCAGGGCGACCTCGGCGGCAGCCAGGTAGTTGTTGATGTCGTGGGCGACGCCCACGGTCAGCCGCCCGATCAGTGCGAACGGATCGGGAGGTCGCTGGCCGTGCGAGACACCCAGGATCGTCGCGGTGAGGTCGTCGAGTTGCCCGTCGACGATGTGACTCGCGCCCGCCGCAAAGTAGCGCTCGCGCTGGGCCGCGTCGATCGCCGCGAACACCACGACCGCGCCGACACGGCGGCGCTGCGCGGCCGCGAGGAGGTGAAGCACGTCGCCTTCCGGAAACGACGTGCCGGTGACCACGCCATCGAGAGGAATCGCCTCGACCGCGCGGGTCGCGTCGCGGAGGTCGGCGACGGCGCCTTGCACCACGATGCCTGTCAGCTCGCTGAGCGATCGGACCACGCGACCTCGCACGTCGGCTGAAGCATCGACGACCAGGATCTTCATCGCCGAAGTTGACGCTATGCGCCGTGAGCCGGCCGTCGGTCCAACGAGTGTTCCACTGTCGGACGAACGCGCGGATTCGTGTCCGGCTCCGTCCTACACGAGGCCGTTCTCGATCGCGTAGCGCGTGAGCTCTGCGTTGCTCCCCATGCCCATCTTGTCGAGGAGGCGGGTGCGATACGTCGAGACCGTCTTCACGCTGAGATGCATCTGGAGGGCGATCTCGCTCACCGTCTTGCCATCGGCGATCCCGCGCATCACCTCGAACTCCCGATCCGAGAGCCGGTCGTGCGGGACCGCTGTGCGCCCCCCGAGATCCGCCGCGAGCCGATCCGCCACCGCTTCGGAGATGTACCTGCCACCCCGCGTGACCTTCTGCACGGCCTCGATCAGCGCCTCGGGCGCCGCCGCCTTGGTCAGGTACCCCGAGGCGCCGGCCCGCAGCGCGCGCACCGCGAAGTGCTCCTCGGCGTGCAGGCTCATGATCAAGACCGGGAGCTTGGGCCAGCGATGCTTGATCTCGGCCAGGAGATCGATGCCCGAGCGGCCCGGCATCGACAGATCGAGGACCACGGCGTCGAACGGCTGCGCCAGCGCGGTGAGCGCCTCCTCGCCGGAGCTGGCCTCCGCGACCTGGACCCCGTGCATCCCGTCCTCGAGCACCGCTCGGATCCCTCGCCGGACGACGGCGTGGTCATCGACCAGGAGGATGCGGACCATCGAGGGCTACTCTAACCCGCAGCCCGGCCCGCTGGCCGGGCGTGCTAGCGTGGATAGCGGGGTCCATATGGGGTCGAAGGTCGAGCGACAGCTCGAGATCGTCCAGCAGATCACGCATATCGGCAGCTGGGAGTGGGAGGTCAAGACCGGCATCGTCACGTGGTCCGACGAGCTGTACCGGGTCTATGGCCTCGCCCCGCACTCGCGCGAGATCACGTTCGACTTCTACCTCTCGTGCATCCACCCCGAGGATCGCGAGCGGGTCTCCGACGAGATCCGTGCGGCCCTCCAGCGCGGTGGCCGGTTCGCACACCGCGAGCGGATCGTGCGCCCCGATGGCACGATCCGCGAGCTCGACACCATGGCCGAGGTCTCGTTCGGCCCGGATGGCTCGCCGGTGGGGTTGATCGGCACCTGCCGCGACATCACCGAGGAGCTGCGCCGGGACGAGCGCCTCCGGCTGTTCGCCGACATCGTCGATCACATGGAGCTCGGGCTCTCGATCTGGCGGCTCGACGGAACCTCGGTTCCGCCGGTGCTCCGGCTGGTGGCCTCGAATGTCGCGAACGAGCGGATGACCGGGATCGCGATCACCACCTCGGTCGGGCAGCCGATGCAGGAGTGCTTCGCCGCGGCGACCGGGACCGAGCTCCCGGCGCTGCTGATCGGGATCGACGAGCATCACGCGCGACGCGAGCTCCCCGCGTGCCGCGTGGCGAAGCTCCCGGGTGCGCCGACGTTCGCGGTCAAGGCATTCTCCCTGCCGGACCACTGCGTGGGCCTCGCGCTCGAGGACGTGACGCTTCGGGTCCGCACCCAGCGGCTGCACTTCGCCGAGCGGCGGGCCCTCGAGATGCTGGCGGCCGGCGAGCTCCTCGAGGACATCCTGTCCGCGATCGTCAGCGTGATCGAGGAGCTGGTCCCCGACACGCTCGCCTCGATCCTGACCCTCGACGAGACCGGGACGCGCCTGCGCCACGCGGCCAGCAACTCGCTACCGGCGGCGTATACCCGCGCGCTCGACAACACGCCGATCGGCCCGTCTGCGGGCTCGTGCGGGACGGCGGCCTACCGCCGCGATTCCGTGTTCGTGTTCGATATCGAGACCGATCCGCTGTGGGAGGACTTCCGCGGGCTGGCGCGGCCGTTCGGGCTCCGGGCGTGCTGGTCCTCGCCGATCCTCGCGAATGACGGCCACGTGCTCGGCACGTTCGCGATGTACTACAGGACCCCGCGACGACCCGAGGGCTCGGCGATCGAGCTGATCGCGCGCGCGGCCCACGTCGCCGGGATCGCGATCGAGCGCCGCCAGCTCGATGCCCAGCTGAGCGCACTGTCCGCACGGGTCGAGGCGGCGCGCGAGGACGAGCGCACCGGCATCGCGCGCGAGATCCACGACGTGCTCGGGCAGGCGCTGACCGCCCTCAAGCTGGACATCGCCTGGGTCGCGCGCCGCCGTGGCGAGGATCCGGAGATCGGAGCCAAGCTCGTCGAAATGACGCAGGCCGCGGAGGACATGATCGGCGCCGTGCGCCGGATCTCGTCCGAGCTGCGCCCGGGCATCCTCGACGACCTCGGCCTCCAGGCCGCGATCGAGTGGCAGTCCGAAGAGATCGCCGCGCGCGCCGGGATCGCGATCGACGTCAAGGCCGAGCTCGGCGATGTGCGGCTCGAGCGCGGCTTCGCCACGGCGGTGTTCCGGATCTTCCAGGAGGCGATGACGAACGTCGTCCGCCACGCGAATGCACAGCACGTCGTCGTCGAGCTCGGGCTCGAGCGCGGCCGTCTCCGCCTCTCGATCTCGGATGATGGCATCGGCGTTCGGGATCCCACGCCGCGGACCAGCTCGCTCGGCCTGCTCGGGATGCGCGAGCGGGCGAAGCGCCTCGGCGGCGAGTGCATCGTGCAGCGGCGCGAGGTCGGGGGCACGGTGGTCTCGCTGAGCGTCCCGCTGCGGTTCCCCGTGGACGCGCCCGTCGACACCGGCGAGTTCGTCCGGCCCGAGAGCTAGCGAGATCCGAGCGCGGCGAGCACCGCGATGTCGAGTGCGTCGGCCGCCGCGTACAGCGACTCCCCGTCGATCGGCGCCTTGTACGGTGGCACCGTCGCGCTCACCTGATCGGCCACGGTCCGGGCCAGCTCCGCGAACGAGGCCTCGCAGCCGGCGACCGTCGCGACGATCGCGATGATCGCGGTGACATCGTCCAGCGGCTGCGAATCGAGCACCGGGCCCAGGCCCGCCGCCATCACCGTGGGGACCGCGCCGTCATCGAGGACCACGGTACGCGCGCTGATCGCACCGTGGCTGCCGCCGAGCTCGTGGACCGCGGCGGCGGCGCGCGCGAGGCGCTTGAGCAGGCGGATGGTCTCCGTCGGCGGCAGGTTCGGCGTGGCATCCGCGAACGAGGCTCCCGACGGAGCTTCGAACACCGCCACCCGGGTGGCGCGATCGAGGGACAGCGCGCGCTGGACGAACGGGCTCTGGGCGCGACCGAGGAGCCGCGCGCGCTCGATCGCCTTCTCCGCCTCCGCGCTGTCGTCGAACCGTTCGATCACGACGGACCGATCGAGGACCGTATCCACGGCGCGCGCGAGCTGCGAGATCGGGGTGGTCCCGAGGGGCGTCTCGAACTGGTAGCGCGGCTTGACGTCCGGATCCTCCGCGAGCTGCGCGATCGAGTGCGGGCGGCTGTCACGGCGCGCACGCGGACCGAGGAGCGGCCGGCCTCCGAGATCGAGCGCCTCGAGCTCGCGACGGAGATCGGCGAGGGTCTGCGTCCGTTCGCGCGGATTCTTGACGAGCAGGGCGGCGAGGATCGGATCCCAGCCGGGCGAGACGTTGGCGCCGATCGTGCTCGCCGCGGGCGGTTGCTCGCCGAGGTGCTGGGCCACGAAGTCGGGGCCCAGGAACGGCAGCCTGCCGGTGACGGCCTCGAACAGCGTGATGCCGAGCGCGTAGAGATCCGCGGCGATCGTGATCGGCGCGCCGGTGATCTGCTCGGGAGACATGTACGCGAGCGTGCCGATCAGGCCGCCGGTCTGCGTCTGGCCGAGGTCCACGAGGTGGGCCACGCCGAAATCGCCGATCTTCGCGGTGCCTCGCGCGTCGAAGAACACGTTCGCGGGTTTGACGTCGCGGTGGACGACGCCGCGGTGGTGCGCCGCCTCGAGGCCGCCGATGATGTCGAGCGCCATCCGTCGCACCTGCACCGGGGCGAGCTGCTCGCCCGCGGCGAGGCGTTGTGCGAGCGAGCCGCCGGGCAGGTACTCCATCACCAGGTAGCCGCGCTCGACGGAGACGTCGTAGACCTCGACCAGCGAAGGATGGCGGAGCGTGCTGGCGAGCCGGGCCTCGCGCACGAACCGCTCGTAGGCAGCGCCACCGCGGGCTCCCGCGGCGAAGAACATCTTGATCGCGACCTGGCGCCCGGCCACCTCGTCGGTGGCGAGGAACACCCGGCCCGAGGCGCCGGCGCCGAGCAGCCGATCGAGGCGATAGCGGCCGGCCACGATCTCGCGATCGCGCGTGGTCTTGCGCTCGGTCGCCTCGTCGCGCCAGGCGCGGAGGTAGGTGTCGAGGTCGGCGGGCACCGTGTCATCGGTGGCGCGGAGCTCGAGGAGGGCATCGCGGGCACCATCACGCAGGCCCATCGCGGCGAGCGTGCCGATCAGGTGGCGCTGCGCGGCGCCGCGGAGCGCCGGGGTCTTGCGCGCCTCCTGGAGCAGGCGCGCGGCCTCGGGGTAGGCGCCGCGCCGCGCGAGGATCCGGCCGAGCGCCAGCTGGATCGGCGCGCGCTCCCCATCGGACGCGAGATCGAGAGCGCGCTCGAGCAGGCGCCCGGCATCCCGATCTCGACCGGTGGCCTCGAGCAGCCGTGCGGCATCGAGCTCGTAGTGGGCGCGGGTATAGAGATCGATCGCCCGCGTGGTGTCGCCAAGCTTCTCGGCGATCGGTGCCGCCTCGGCGTGGCGCCGCATCTTGATCAGCACGTCGAGGGCCGCCAGCGCGCCCTCGTCGGTCGCGGTCAACAGCGCCTTGACCTCCTCGATCGCCGGCGCCTCGCCGATCTCGAGGGCATAGCGCAGCGCGCGGGGGAGGTCTCCGCCGGCGCGGGCCTGGGCATACGCGCTCGGGAAGTCCCACAGCTTCTCGTACAGCTCCATCGCGACGGCGTGCTCGCCAGCCGCGGCCGCCGCCTGCGCGGCGACAAGGGGATCGTCCGCATTGATCGCCACGTCCCGGCGATGGTACCAGAGCGGGATCCATGCACCAGCGCAGCGCCCACCGGTCCTTGCTCGTCGTCGGTTCCGTCGCCTTCGATGACATCGACGGCCCGTTTGGCCTCCACAAGGACCTCCTCGGCGGCTCCGCCTCGTTCATCAGCCGCGCCGCCGCGTACTTCACCAAGAAGGTCTCGGTCGTCGCGGTGGTCGGCGAGGACTTCCCGCATAAGTACGTGGACGAGATGACCACCCAGGGCATCGACTGCTCGGGCATCGAGCGGGTGAAAGGCGAGACCTTCCACTGGGTGGGCAAGTACGCGCCCGACCTCTCCACGCGCGAGACCTTGGATACCCGGCTCGGTGTGTTCGCGGACTTCCAGCCCAAGCTCCACGAGGCCCACAAGGACGCGCAGCTCGTGCTCCTCGGCAACATCGATCCGGCCCTCCAGCTCGACGTGCTGAAGCAGGTCCGCGCGCCCGCGCTGGTCGCGACCGACACGATGAACCTGTGGATCAACATCAAGCGCGCCGACCTCGAGAAGGTGTTCGCGCGGACCCAGACGCTGATGCTCAACGACGAGGAGGCGCGGTTGTTTGCCGGCGAGCACAACCTGCGGCGCGCCGCGGCGGCGATCCTCAAGACCGGCCCGACCAGCGTGATCATCAAGCGCGGCGATGCCGGTGCGCTGCTGTTCCACGGCGGTGGCGTGTTCGCGGCGCCGGCGATGCCGCTCGCCGACGTCAAGGACCCGACGGGCGCGGGCGACAGCTTCGCCGGCGGGCTGCTCGGCTACCTCGCGTACGCGGGGGACATGTCGCCGTCGACGATCCGCACGGCGATGATCATGGGCAGCGTGATGGGCAGCTTCGCCGTCGAGAAGTTCTCGGTGGGGGGCATCCAGGGCCTGACCACGCAGCGGATCCAGCAGCGGTTCGACGAGCTCGCCGAGCTCGCGCACTTCGAGCGCGTTCGCCTCTAGGAGCGATCCTGGCTGGTGCGCGGCCGCCGCTGGAGCAGCGCAGCCACGACGATCGTCAGCAGCGCGGCGAGCACGCACGCGCGCCACGAGGAAGCGACGCCAGGCTCGTGCGCCGGGCCAAGCGCAACCTCGAGCTCGGGCGCCTGGAACGCGGGGCGCGAACACAACTTGAAGTCCGGCGCGGCGCCGCCGGCTTCGTCGTCGCACACCACGAACCGGGTCCCGACCTCGGGGTGGATGCCGCAGTCGCCGCCACCCATGCCGGTCGTCGTGAACACCCGGTCGGGCACCTCGCCCTTCCACACCCGATCGACGGCGAGCTCGACGCCGACCGCATCGTACGAGCGGTCGAGGACCAGCCAGTCGAGGGCGTTGGGCCAGGCGTACGCCGTGACCACGCCGGCGAACACGCGCTTCGATCCCTGGCAGCTCTCTGCGGTCACCTCGTCGAAGCGGCCACACGAGCACGCCGACGCTGGTCTAGCGACGGCGACCGCGACGACGACCACGAGTGCGACCACGAGCCACCGCATCGAACAGAAGGACATCGGCCGCGGCCGGCGGTTGCGCGCGGCCGTGATATGCCCAGCGCATGAAGCTCCTCGCGCTCGTATGGATCCTGGCGATCGGCTGCGGCGGACCCTCGCGTACCAGCTACGCGCAGTACCCGGGCGCCCCCGTGGCGTACGACCGCGCGAGCGCCACGCCCGAGGCGCTCGACATCGCCGACAAGGTGCTCGCGGCGCATGGTGGCGCGGCGGCGTGGGCTGCGGCGAAGCAGGTGCGCTGGCGCCAGACCGTCATGGTCGACGGCAAGCCGACCTTGACCGGCGAGCAGGCGTGGGACCGCTGGAACGCCCGCCACTGGGCGAAGACCGATCGCGAGAAGGGCGGCGCGTTCGCCGTGTTCTTCGACCTCTACGGCACGCACGTCGCGGGCTACATCGTCGGCCGGAGCGGTGGCCGGCAGACCGTCTCCACGGGCGAGGCCGCGGAGGGTGCCGTCGTGGCGCGCAAGGCCTGGCAGCGCGACGCCACCGTCACGCTCGTTCCGTTCCTGCTCCACGAGCCCGGCGCCAAGCTCGAGTACCTCGGTCTCGCGAAGGATGGCGACCTCGAGCTGCACGAGCTGAAGGTCACGTTCGATCCGAAGGACACGGCGCGCACCGGCCTCGAGGTCCACGCGTTCGCCGACAAGGACACGTTCTTGATCCGTCGGATCTCGCTCGTCACCGCCGCGGGAGATCGCTTCGGGTACGAGCTCGGCGCCTACCAGGCGTCCGGCGGGCTGCAGCTCGCGACCGAGCGCAAGAACCTCGGGAGCGGCGAGGTCGTGCAGATCTCGGAGGTCAAGGTCTCCGAGCCCGACGAGGACCTGTTCATCGCGCCGGTGTCCTGAGCGCACGGGGGCAGGGCGCGATGATCATCTTCAAGATCTGCCCGCGAGCACAGTGGCAACAAGCCGAGGCCGCGGGCGTGTTTCATGGCGCCTCGATCGACCTCACCGATGGCTTCATCCACTTCTCGTCGGCCGCGCAGGTGAAGGAGACGGCGCGGCGCCACTTCGCCCATCAGGACGATCTCGTGCTGGTGGGAGTGGAGACCGAGGACCTCGGCGGAGCCCTGCGGTGGGAGTCCTCGCGGGGCGGCGATCTGTTCCCTCACCTCCACGGCCCGTTGCCGATCACCGCGGTGCGCAGCGTCGAGCCGCTGCGGCTGGGTGAGGATGGCGGCCACGTGTTCCCGCCTGCGCTCGAGCTCATGCTCGCGCCGTGAGCGCGCGTCGATGGTAGCGTCGCCCGATGCGCTACCTGATGAACCAGAAGCTGTTCGCGCTCACGGATCGCTTCGTGATCAAGAACGCCAGTGACGAGGAGGTCGGCGCCGTCGTCGCCAAGGCGTTCAGCGTCGGGGCCAAGCTGACGTTCACCGACGTGCAGGGTCGGGAGGTGGCGTCGATCCACGAGAAGATCCTGTCGTGGGGGCCGACCTACGAGATCTATCGGGACGGAGCGCTCGCAGCAGTCGTGAAGAAGAAGCTGTTCAAGCTCAACCCGACCTTCACGGTCGATGTCCCCGGCCCCGACGACCTCACCGTGGAGGGCGAGATCTGGGAGCACGAGTACTTCTTCGTGCGAGACGGGAAGGCGGTGGCGACGGTCTCGAAGGCGTGGTGGACGCTCGCGGACTCGTACGGCGTCGAAGTGCTCGACAGTGAGGATCACATCCTGGTGCTCGCGAGCACCGTGGTCATCGATCTGGTCGCCGCCGACGAGGAGAAGCGCTGATCAAACTCCGTCGGGCGCGTCGCTGCCGTCCGTGACGCCGAGCCGGCCCTTCGCGGTCTCACGGGTCCCGGTGACCTCGATCCGCTGGGTCGCACGGGCGAGGCCAAACGGCGGCATGTTGCCGTAGATGCACTCGTACTCGCCGGCCCGGATCGAGTACGTCTCGTGCCAGATCCCGACCGCGGCCGACTTCGCGACGACCTGGTTGAAGTGGCGCCACGCCGGTAGATGGGCACTGTCGCGCTTCCGCGCGTAGTCCATCAGGTGGTCCCGCGAGCGCCAGTACTGGACCTGGATCGAAGTGCGCGCGCCCCAGGTCTCCTGGCCGAGATAGCCGAGCTCGGGGTGGGCTTCGAGCTCCTTGACCATCGCGCTCATCGCGCGACCGACCGGGATGATGTGCCAGAACTTCCACGGCGTGACGAGCCGGGCGCCGATCAGGAACACCACGAAGTCGCCCTCGAGCTGGGCGGTATGTCGGAGGTACGGGCGAGCCATGCCTGCGAGCATGCACGCTCCTAACGACAACGGCTACGGTGGCGGTGACAGCGGGTGATCCTGGACGACGAGCCAGATCACGAACGGGACGGCGAACAGGAGGAACAGGATCGCGCCCGCGGCCCCATGGCCGCCGCCCACGGTGTGGTCATGGCACTCGACCACGCGTTGCCCGGACGTCGCGCGCAAGTCCGCGCAGCGTCCAGCCTGCTCCGCCACCGTCTCCTGGATGCACGCTGGCTCCGACGATGCACCGGAGGCGTGGCACGGTGAGTAGCTGTATCTCCCTTGCGAGCAGCTCGACAGGCATCGGCCGAAGGCTGCGTCCTGCAGGGACTGACATCGTGGTAGGCACTGCTCCGCCGCACCTCCGGGAGCAGCGGCGACGCTCGGTAGTCGGCTGCGACCCGCGGTCTCGATCCTGTAGGTGCGCTGATACGTGGAGCCACAGCTTGAAAGCAGCAGCACGATCGCGCACGTCGCAACCAGCTTCATCGCCACGAGTCTAAGCGCACGTCATCCACGGCGTTGCAGGATCACGAGATCCTCACGCGCCGTGTCGAATCAGTCGGTCTGCGGGAACTGGCCCGAGACGTCGGCGCCGGCCTGCGTCGCGACGGCCGCGCGGTTGTCGGCGTAGAACTCCGCGACCAGCTGGTCGTCGAACTGATCGGCGAACCGACCCACGCCCGCGACGAGGGTCGCGAACTCGGTCGCGTCGATCCCCTTGAGGGCGCGCCCGGCGTGCAGCACGATCCAGCCATCGGGCTGGAGCGCGAACGAGGCGATGCCGCCCATGTACGCGTTGTGCTCGAGCAGCTTCTGGAAGAAGGCGAGCTCCTTGCCGGGCGGCACGGAGCGGAACAGAGGGGCGATCGCGACGACGGCCGATCCGGAGATGCCCGCGATCACGAACGCCGAGCCCCACTGCAGGCGCACGAGGTGTTCGTCGATCTTGACGGCCTTCTCGGCCAGACCGCTGCCGCTCAGCAGGTCGTCGAGCGCCGACATCAGAACAGGCCGCCCAGCTTGTCGCCCAGGCCACCGGGGAGCTTGTCCTTGAGGCCCGACTTCGCGAGCATCTCCACGGCCTCGTCCTTGTGGTCGTGGAGGAAGGACATGACCTTCTCGGCGGTTGCCTTGTCGATGCCGATCTTCTCGACCATCTTGTTGATAAAGTCTTCCATCTTGTGACGGAGCGTACGCGGGAGCGCAGCTTGTGGGCGTGGGGGTGGCGGGAAAACTTCCCCGATGACGCGGCGCGTGCCGGGTTGACCCAGCTCGCCCGCGTGCTGGTACCCCACGCGGCGCCGGCCCTCCGTGGGTTGCCGCCCGAGGCGCCCGTCGTTCCGGCGTCCACCGTCCCGATCCCCGACGCGCTCGCGGCGTTCAGCACCCAGGCTCCGCGTGATCGCGCGATGCATGCGCGGGGGCGCGCGTTCCCGGATCTGGTCGGGGGCTTCGCCGGCGACTATGCCGGGGCGCCCGAGATCATCGCCCGCCCGCGCGACGAGGCCGAGGTCGCGCGCGTGCTCGAGGAGGCAGCGGCGCGGGGCTGGGCGGTCGTGCCGTTCGGCGGCGGGACGTCCGTGGTCGGCGGCGTGGATGCGCAGCTCGCGCGCGGTGATCGCCCTGCAGTCGTGAGCCTCGATCTCGGGGCGCTGTCCGGCGTGCGCGAGGTGGATGCGACCAGCCGACTCGCGCGGATCGGCGCCGGCACGCTCGGGCCGCAACTCGAGGCCGAGCTCGAGGTCCACGGCCTGACGCTGCGCCACTACCCGCAGTCCTTCGAGTTCTCCACGCTCGGCGGCTGGCTCGCCACGCGCGCCGGCGGCCACTACGCCACGGGGCCGACGCGGATCGACGAGCTCGCCCACGCCCTCACGATGGTCACGCCGCGCGGCGTGCTCGCCACGCATCGCCATCCCGGCTCGGGCGCCGGTCCCGAGGCCGCACGCCTGCTGCTCGGCTCCGAGGGTGCGCTCGGCGTGATCACCGAGGCCTGGATGCGCGTGGTGCCGAGGCCGCGATGGCGTGCCACCGCCAGCGTCGCGTACCAGGAGTTCTCCGCCGGTGTGGCAGCGGCGCGCGCGCTCGCGCAATCCGGGCTTCAGCCGAGCAACGCACGCCTGCTCGATGCCAACGAGGCGCGCCTCCATCGCGTGCGGTTCGATGGCACGAGCGTGCTCCTGATCGGCTTCGAGTCCGCGGACCATCCGCTCGGTGCGTGGCTCGCCCGTGCGCTGGAGCTCGCGCGCGATCGTGGCGGCACGGTGGTGTCGGGGCCGAGCGAGGCCGACGAGGCGACCCGCACGGGCGCGGCTGGCGCGTGGCGCCAGGCGTTCTTCGATGCGCCCTACCTGCAATCGGCGCTGCTCTCGATCGGGATGCTGAGCGATACGTTCGAGACCGCGTGCACGTGGACCCAGTTCCCCGAGCTCCACGCCAAGGTCACCAGCACCATGCAGCGCGTGCTCGACGAGGAGTGTGGTGGCGGCATCGTGTCGTGCAGGTTCACGCACCTGTATCCGGACGGGCCGGCGCCGTACTACACGTTCATCGGACCGCTCCGGCTCGGGAGCGAGCTCGCGCAGTGGCGCACGCTCAAGGCCGCGGCCTCGGAGGCGCTCGCCAGCGCGGGCGGCACGATCACGCACCACCACGCGGTCGGGCGCACGCATCGCCCCTGGTACGATCGCGAGCGACCGCCGCTGTTCGCCGAAGCGCTGCGCGCCGTGAAGCGCGAGCTCGATCCGCACGGGGTGCTGAACCCGGGCGTGCTCGTCGACGCATAGCTCGTCGACGCATAGCTCGTCGGCGCATGGCTCGTCCGGCGGCGTCGCTGGCCGTCGGCCTCAGGCCGCGCGTGCCAGCCGCCGCTTGAGCACGTCGAGCGCGGCGACCCGATAGGCCTCGCCGAGCGTGGGGAAGTTGAAGATGTTGTCGACGAACGCCTCGACCTCCCAGCCGGCGATCATCGCGATCTGGCCGATGTGGACGAGCTCGGCGGCACCCTCGCCGACGACATGGACGCCGAGCACGCGCCGCCCGGCGGGATCGCAGACCAGCTTCAGCAGCCCATCCTCGATCGCGGCGATCTGCCCGCGGGCGAGCTCGCCGAACCGTGCTCGCCCCACCACGGCCGAGCCGTGGCGCTCGATCGCCTGCGCCTCGGTGAGCCCGACCATCGCGAGCTCGGGGATCGCGTAGACCCCGGAGGGCACGAGGCTCGCCGAGGCGGGCAGGGCGAGGCCGAGGGCGTGGCACACCGCGCGGCGCCCTTGCTCCATCGCGGTCGACGCGAGGGAGGGCGGGCCGATCACGTCGCCCACCGCATAGATGTGGGGCACCGCGGTCCGGCACTGCGGATCCACCTCGAGGAGGCCGCGCGGCGTGGCAGCGAGGCCCGCCGCTTCGAGGCCGAGGCCGGTCAGGTTCGCCTCGCGGCCGAGGCAGTAGAGGAGCTTGTCCGCGCGGAGCTCGCGGCCATCGTCGAGGGTGGTGGTGACCTCCACGCCGTCCCACGCGATCGTCCGCACGGCGCGGCCACCCAGGTAGGTGCCGCCCTCGGCCGCGAACGCACGAGACAGCTCGGCCACCAGCTCCTCGTCGAGGAACGCGAGGGGGCGAGGGGAGCGATCGATCATCGTCACGCGCACCCCGAGCGCCGCGAAGATGCAGGCGTACTCGGTGGCGATCACGCCGCTGCCGATCACGGCGAGGGAGCGGGGCAGGTACGTGAGCGAGAGGATCGAGTCACTGTCGAGCACGTTCTCGTGATCGATCGGCACGTCGGCGGGGTTGCGTGGGCGTGAGCCGGTGGCGATCACCACGTGCGTGCCGCGCGCGACGCGGCGGGCGCCATCGACGCCCGTGACCTCCACGAGGTGCGGCGAGAGGAATCGCGCGCGTCCGTGCCACAGCGCGATGCCATTGCGTTCGAGCTGGTCCGCGATGAACGCCTGGTGCGATCCCACCACCTGGTCGAGCCGGGTCATCAGGCTCGCGAGCTTGAGCTCCGCTGGTGGTGTCACGTCGAGGATCCCGCCGGATCGGCGGCGCAGCACCCCGAGGGCGATCGCCGTCTCGCGCAGCGTCTTCGATGGGATCGTGCCGCGGTGAACGCACGCTCCGCCGGGGTGCTGGCCTTGCTCGACCACGAGCACCTGCGCGCCGGCCTTGGCCGCCTGGATCGCCGCCTTCTGCCCGGCCGGCCCGCTGCCGAGCACGATGAAGTCGAACACCGCGGTGGTCACGTCAGGGTCTCCACGGTCTCGCGGATGCGGTCGGTCATCGCGGCGAGCGCGGCGACGTCGTCGGGGTACACGTTGAGCTCCGCGGCGACCGCGGCGCCCGAGAACGGATCTCCGTCGAGTGCGTGGGCGAAGGAGTCGCCGAGCGCCACCACCAGCGCGAGCTCCACGCCGTGCGGCTGGTGGTGCTGGGCGCAGGCCTCGACGACCTTGGGGGCGATGTCCCAGCGCGCGAGCAAGGTGCCGGCGATCCGGGCGTGCGCCTCCTCGGCGAGCGCGAGGACCTCCGTGCGATCCGGCTCGAGCTTCCGCTCCCGGTGCAGATCGACCAGCGCCTGGAGTGCGAGCGGGCGGCCGATGTCGTGGAACAGGCCGCCGAGGAACGCGAGATCCACCGAGCTGCGCCGGAGCCGGGCGATCTCCTGGGCGAACAGCGCCGAGGCGAGCGCGTGACGGAACGCGCCGCGGACCTCGGCCTCGAAGCCCTGGGCACGGAACGTGCGCGCACCGACGGTCACCAGCAACACGATCTGCCGGAGCGCCGCGAAGCCGAGCCGGGCGATCACCTGCTGGAGCGAGACGAGCTTGACCGCGCCGGCGTAGACCGGGGAGCCGGCGATCCGCATCACGTGCGCCGTCAGCGCCGCATCTCGCCGCAGGAGCTCGGCGAGCGTGCGGGCATCGCAGTTGGGGCGCTCGATCGCGGCGAGGGCCTGCGAGATCACCTCGGGCAGGAGCGGGAGCGGCAGCTCGCCGTGCTCGACCTCCGCCAGGAAGCGCTCGCGCAGCAACGGGTCGAGCGGCATCACGAGCTATATCGACCGAACTGCGGGGTCGCTAAGTCCAATCCTGAAGATCGACGTGGATCGCCATCCTGAGGAGGCTCACGCCCTGGCGCACCGCGAACAAGGTCACCGCACCCTCGGCGCCGTACATCGGGTGACCCTGCGCGAGGTACGCATAGGCCGCAGTCACCATCAGGAACAGCATCCAGCCGAAGCCGCTGTGGATCAGCGTGATCGGCCGCCGGAGCACGTACGCGAAGCTGCGGAGGTACGTGACGATCACGCTCGGATCGTGGGTCTCGTGGCGAAGCGTCAGCTCGACCCGGGCATAGTCCGCCACGGTCCACAGCACGTGGATGAGGAGGAACGTCGGCACCAGCGCGAGCGCGAGGGGCCCGAGCAGATCGGGGAGCGTGAGCGCGGTCTCGAGCCGGCTCCCGACCATGCCCATCCCGGTGCCGAACACGAACAGCACGAGCACCCAGCCCGGCAGCGAGCACAGCGCGAGCCGCGCATACGCGAGGTACGTCGCGGCGCCGCTCGCACCGAAACAGCGCGCGGTCTCGCCGCGGCTCTCGGGCCGCTGCGCGAGCACGCCGTAGAGGCCGCCGACCAGGAACCACGAGACCAGCTGCCACACGACCACCGTGCCGAACACGATCCCACCGACGGCGAACCACGCGGCGCGGCCGTGGCGCAGGCACCAGATCAGCGCCACCAGATCGCCATCGACCGCCTCGTCGAACATCGGCAGGTGAGCGAACGTCTGCGCGAGCACGATCGAGATCGGGATGATGCACGCGGCGGCGACGAGGCTCTGCGCCACGAACACCGCGAGCAGCGTGCCGGTGTAGCGCGAGACCGCTCGGCCGCCGGCGCCGAACAGCTCACCGAGCCCGAGGCGCATGCCGGACTTCGCGGACTTCGCCATTCAGGGCCCCACGATCTGCATGAGGGTCTGCGTGAGGCTCGCGAGCCAGGCCGACGCGCGCAGCGCCGCTCCACCGTCGCCCTCGAGCCGGTAGTGATGGGAGACCGGCGAATCGAGCGCGAGCTTGTTGTCCGGATCGAGCCAGACCTCGACGAGCGGGGTCGAGCGCTCGATCACGAACCGCTCCCATGCGCCGTGGCCCTTGTCCTCACAGCGCAGGCGCTGCGTCGAGCCATCGCCGAACTTGAGCTCGAGATCGATCGGCACGTGGATCGTCCCCGTGTTGGTCACCACCAGCTCGCACAGGTAGCTACCAGTCGCAGGAGCCTCGGTCTCGGTGACGGTCTTCCGCGAGCCGCCGGTACCGAACACGCCGCGCGCCGGATGCGCGAGGCGGCAGGTGGCCGTGCGGATGCCGAGCTTGACGCCACCGACCGACTGCCACACCGGGCTGAAGAACCAGGTGAGGTCCTGCTCGAGGCTCGTCGAGAGCGCCTCGAACAGATCACGGCCAGTGGGGTGCTTGAACGCCCAGGCCTGCGCGTACGCCTTCATCGCCGCGGCGAACTTCGTGGGCCCGACGGTCTCCTCGAGCGTGGCCAGCGCACGCGCCGTGGTGGAGTACGTGGCCTCGCCATAGGCATCCGGATCGACGAACGCGTACGCCGCCGTGGCGATCGGCGACGGCACGCTCGCCGGATCGTCGACGACGGCGCGCCGCAGCGCGGAGACCTGCGCCTGCCAGCCCATCCAATCGATGCCGCTGGTGCGCGCGCCGTACATCTCGTCCATGACCTTGCCGTCGGCCCACTCGTTGACGCCCTCGTCGAGCCAGGCCTCCACGGCCTCGTTCGAGGCGAGCATGCCCTGGAACCAGTTGTGCCCGACCTCGTGGACCGTGACGTACTCGGGCAGGCGCAGGCCGGGGCGCGCGAACACCGTGTCACCGGAGGTGGTGACGAGCGTCGGGTACTCCATGCCACCGGCGCCGGCGGCGGCCTCGAGCGGTGGATCGACGATCGACATCACCGGCCACGGATACGGCACGAACCACGCGCTGAAGTTCATGATCGCCCCGACCGCAGCATCGAGGTGACGCCGCGCGAACTCCTTCTGCTCGGGGCGCGCATAGACCCGGACCTCGACGGTGCCGTCGGCGACCTTGGCCTGTCCGGAGATCATCTCCATGTACGGGTCCGCCATCCACACGAAGTCGTGGACGTCCTCGGCGTGATAGACGAGCGTGCGCGTGCCGCCCGGCGCCTCGGTGGCCTCGGTCAACACACCCGTCGCCGCGACCACGTACGTGTTGGGGACGGTGATCGAGACATCGTAGGTCCCGAAGTCGGCGAAGAACTCGGTGGTGACCGCCAGCGGCTGGCACTCCCACCGCTCGGCGCCCGGCGGCCCGATGCGCACGCCGAGCTTGGGGAACCACTGGCCCACGAGGTGGAACTCGCCCTTGTACCCGGTGCGGGCGAACACCTCGGGGAGCTGCGCGGTGAACTTGAGGTCGAGCTTGATGGTGGCGCCGGCCTCGACGGGCGCGGGCAACGTCAGCTCGGCGACGGTCTCGTCGGGGCCGGTGGGGGCGAGCCGGCTGACCAGCTCGGAGCCGGCGAGCTGCACGGAGTCGACCTGGATCCAGCCCCAGTTCCCGGCCGCCGCGCGCGCGCCACGCATCATGCCGCGCGAGCTCTGCATGAACAGCGTGGACTCGTTCTTGAACGCGTTGAGGTAGAGGTGGAACGGGAGCTTGTCGACCGCGCTGGTGCCCGTGTTGGTCCAGGTCACGGTCTCGGTGGCGGTGATCTGGTGACGTTCGGCATCGAGCCGCGCCTCGATCTTGTAGTTCGCGATCCGCGGCGATTTCGGCGCGCCGCCACCGCGCAGGGCGGGGCTGCCATCCTTCTTCGGCAGCGGCCGGACGCGCGCGCTGCCGTGGTCGCGACCGCACGCCGCGAGGCACGCGAGCGCGACGACGATCACCACGGGGCGAACCACGCCCGTCTATACCACGCGATTCGCCGCACCTCTGATACGGTCGCCGGATGGACGAGGTCGTCGATCACAAGGCTTCCGTGGCGCGGTTCCTGACCCGGTTCGGCGTGGAGCGCAACCTGACCTTGCCGCCGCTGTCCCCCGAGGGTGTGGGCTCGATCCAGCGTGGCTCGGCGGTGGTCACGATCCATGTCCTCACCGAGCAGAACGTGCTGCTGCTGCTGGCGAAGGTCGCCACCGCGCCCGTGCTCGATGCCGCGAAGGCCGCGCGCCTGCTGACCGCCTCGTTCGTGGAGACCGGCGATGCCGCGTTCGCCCTGCATCCGCAGACCGGCGATCTGTACCTGCGGATCCTGCGCGGGCTCGACGGCCTCGACTACGCCGAGTTCGAAGATCTCGTGCACTCGATCGCGCAGAGCGCGGACAAGTGGGACGATCGGCTCGCGGCCGAGCTCGCCGGGCCGGCGTGACGACGATCCACCTCGATTCGGCCGAGGCCACCGCACGCGTCGGTGCCCGGCTCGCCGCGGCCGTGGAGGGCGGCGATGCGATCGCGCTGATCGGTGATCTCGGCGCGGGCAAGACCACGCTGGTCGCCGGGCTGGTGGCGGCGCTCGGCGGCGGCGCGGCGGCGAGCCCGACGTTCTCGCTGGTCAACGAGTACCGCCACGGCCGGCTGCGGGTCTGGCACGTCGATCTATACCGGCTCGAGCGCGAGGCGGAGCTGCCCGAGCTCGGGCTCGATGATCTGATCGGCGATCTCCGCGGCATCGTGCTCGTCGAGTGGGCCGACAAGTTCGACGTCATGCCGGCCGATCACCTGCGGATCGAGCTGGCGCACGAGGGCGACGAGCGGCTGCTCACCGCCACGGGCACGGGCCCACGCGGGACCGCGCTGGCGAGCGTGCTAGGGTCTGCCGCATGACGCTGACGCGGTCGGCCTTCGTGTTCGCGCTGGGCCGCGTTGTCGGCCTCGTTCTCGCCCTCGGCTTGGCGCTGCTCGTCACCCCGGCGCACGCGGATGGACGGCTGACCTTCGATCCCGAGACGATCTACAAGGTCCCGCGCGGCGAGGCGCCCGCGGATGGCCCGGTCGATGCGCCGGTGACGATCGTCTACTGGAGCGACTACGCCTGTGGGTACTGCTATCGCGTCCAGCCCACGCTCGACACGCTGACCCGGATGTTCCCGGGCCAGCTGCGCTGGGTGCATCGCACGCTGCCGCTCGATGACGACGAGACGATCGGCGCCGAGGCCGCGCTCGCGGCCGCCGCGCAGGGCCAGTTCCGGCCGATGAACGATCGGCTGTACGCGCTCGCCGGCCACGTCGATCGTCCGGCCGTGGAGCTGATCGCGCGCGAGCTCGGGCTCGACATGGTGCGGTTCCGCGGCGAGCTCGATGCGCGCACTCATCGTGAGCAGCTCGCGTCAGATATCACCGATGCCCACGCGCTCGGCGTCTCGGGCACGCCCACGTTCTTCCTCAACGGTCGGCCGGTACACGGCAACCAGCCGCTCAAGGTGTTCGTCGATGTGGTGGAGCAGGAGCTCGCGCGCGCGGGCTCCACGAAGGGCGGCTACGACCAGCTCGTGGCCACCGGCAAGCTCGCCGCCGATGCCCCCGCAGAGACCGAGCACGTAGGCTTCGAGCTCGATCCGAAGGCCACGTACCGCGTGGGCCTCGGCCTGCCGGGGCACCAGCTCGGCCCCGATTCGGCGGCCGTGACGATCGTGGTGTGGAGCGACTTCCAGTGCCCGTTCTGCCAGCGCAGCGCACCGGTGGTGACCCAGCTGCGCGAGAAGTACGGTGATGACGTGCGCGTGGTGTTCCGCCACCTCGCGATGCAGTTCCACAAGAACGCGGGGCTGGCGGCCGAGGCCGCGATCGCCGCGGCGGACCAGGGCAAGTTCTGGGCGTTCCACGATCAGGTGTGGGCGCACTTCGGCCAGCTGACGCGCGCGGATCTCGAGAGCTTCGCGCAGGCGGCGGGGCTCGATCTCGGCGCGTTCCGCGCGGCGCTCGATCAGCGGCGCTATCGCGATCTCGTGGTGGCCGAGGGCGCCACCGCGCTGGCGCTCGGCGTGGATGGCACGCCCACCATGTTCGTGAACGGCCAGCCGGTCGTCGGGGCGCGGGACTTTGCCACCATGGATACGATCGTCGCCGCGCACCTCACGCGCGCCAAGCAGGCGATCGCCGCGGGTGTCCCCTCGGGTGACATCTACGCGCTGCTGATGAGCGATGCCCTCGGCGTGGAGCGCGCCGATCCCTCGCGGGTGCCGGATCCGTCGGTCGCGAAGGTCGCGCTGCGCGCCGAGGATCGCGCGCGTGCGATCAGCGCCGCGTGCCGCCGCCGCGATGCGAAGCGCGCGATCGAGCTGGCCACCGGGCTCGCAGCCGAACCTCGCCGGCGGGCCGCACTCGTGTGCGCGGCGTCCGGGATCGATCTCTGACCAGCTCTGAGCGGCTGTGACGGCCTGCGACGGCCTGCGATCCTGACGACGGCTGACGGCGCGAACAGATCGCTCACGCGTGGTGACAGGTGCTGACCGGCGCCAACCGGGCGCGGCCCTCGGTTCTCGACCGTCATGTCTGACGCCAGGGATCCACAGACCCGTATCAGATTTCCACGGTAACGATGGTGTTCCACCACCTGCCGGCCTCGCGAATTCACGTCTCTACGGATCTGACTGCGAGCAGGGCAACCAAACCGGAGGTGGCACTGTCTCTGCACCGAGGCAAGACGTCATGGCTCGGTCGAACACCATCGTCCCCCTCGCGCGGCCAGCAAAGCGGCGCCAGGGTCGGTTCGGGGAATACGACGTCACGGTGCCGCTGGCACGCGGTGGCATGGGCGGTGTGTACCTGGCCACCTGCACCGACACCGGCGAGCGGGTCGCGCTCAAGGTCCTCGATCCACAGTTTGCCAGCTCTCCCGAGGTCGTCGAGCGCCTGTTCGCCGAGGCCGATCTCGCCTCGCGCACGATCCACCCCGGCCTGATCGAGATCCGCGAGGCGCGCCGCAACGACGAGGGGCTGCCGTACCTCGTGATGGAGTACCTCGAGGGCGAGACGCTCGGCGCGCTCGCCGAGCGCGACACGCTCGAGCTCGGCACCATCATCGCGATCACCGCGCAGGTCGCCGCTGCGCTCGCGGCCCTCCACGCGGCGGGCGTGGTGCACTGCGACGTCAAGCACGACAACATCTACGTGCTCGATCAGACGATCGGCTGCTGGCCGCGCGTGAAGGTCATCGATTTCGGCGTCTCGCGCCTGGTCGATGATCCGCCGCTCGCCGATGCCACGATCGCGGGCACGCCGTGGTGCATGGCGCCCGAGCAGTGGAAGGGCGCACCGACCACCGCCTCGGATGTGTACGCGCTCGGCTGCTTGCTCTACGAGCTGACCACCGGGACGCAGCCGTTCGATGGCTCGCTGCCGGAGCTGATGATCGCGCACATGGAGAAGCGGCCGGCGCGCCCCTCGTGGCTGCGCGCGATGCCGATCGAGCTCGAGCGGATCATCCTGCGCGCACTCGCGAAGGATGCGGCGACGCGCCCGTCGATGCACGATCTCGCGACCGAGCTCGCGGAGCTGGTGGACGCGTACACCCCGGCGCTGCGCCGCGCGGGCTAAGCCGACCAGCGTCCTCGGCCGAGAGCCTCCGGTCGGCGCAGGCTCACGGCGTGAGCGTGATCTGTGCCTTGAACGTCGTCGCTGCGGTCGTGGTCGGCACATGCCACAGCTTCGCGACGGTCTGGATGCAGGCGTCGAACGCATCGCCGAGCGAGGGTGCCGACGATGCGGACTTGAGCTGGCCGGAGGTCGCGAAGCTCGCCGACACGGTCAACGTGACGACCCGTGCCTGCAGGGTGGGGTTGGTCGAGAGCGCCCGCTGGTAGCACTTCTGGATCGCGTCGCGCGATGCACCGAGTGTGTCGAGGAACTGCCTGGACGCCGCGGCGATGGCGTCATCCTTCGGCCTGGCCTTGCCAGGCGCGCCGTTCGCCTTGACCACGAGCGCGGGGCCTTCGATCGCGACCGAGATCTCGTCCTGGCTCGCGCTCGCACGCATCAGGCGTGCGTTCTCGTCGCCGAGGGCCACGATCAGCTTGTCCTTCTCCGACGTCGCGTCGAGGCACCTCGCGAGATCGGCGGACGCTTGCGGATCTGGCTTCGTCGCCGGTGCCGGCGTTGGGGGTGCTGACGGCGCTGCCACATTCTCGGGTGGCGGCGTCGACGCCGTTCTCGCTGCACACCCGGCGATGACCGCGCCGACGAGCATGACCACCGTCGCCGCTCCTGTTCGCATCATGCGCGAAGACTACTTGATTCGGTGCGCATCGAGGGCCGATCACTCCGAGCACAAGATCTGCCCGAGGATCTCGAGGGGGTCAGTTAGCGACGGGCTTGGTGACGCGCAGCTTCCTGAACCGCACGCTCATGCCCGGCTCGACGGCGAAGCCGAGCTTGCCCTTGGCATACATCGAGTCCTTGCCCTCGAACACGAGGGTGCCGTCCGCGTACATCGCGAAGTGCTCGCCGCTCTGCGTGACCCGCAGGTGCGTCGTGGATCCCTTGAACAGGGGCGTGGGCTTGTAACCCGGCTTGCTCTGCGGCCCCGTGAGCACGTTGCAGACGTCCGTCACCTTGCAGGCGAAGATGTTGTACGAGCCCGCGAACGTGAGGTTGAACCAGTAGCCATGCACGTTGGCGTTCCAGGTCGTGTCGACGTTGCTCGTCCGGGTCGCGACCCGAGGCCCCGTGGGGCCAGCGGTCTGCTCGATGTCGACGTCGAGCGTGAAGTCCGCGACGTCGACGTCGATCGTGTAGTGGCCGCCCGTCGTGGTCGAGACGGTGCCGCCGTCGCGGGTCCACTCGCCGTCGTTCGCGTGGCTGGTCACCGAGGCGAGGTCCTTGATGAGGACGCCGTCATCCGGCGCGGGGACGGCCGGGGTGGGGGTGGCCGGCTTGGTGGGCTTGGTGGGCTTGGTCGCCTTGGCCTTGGGGGCTGCGTGCGTCGCCGGCGCGCCGACGATCAGCACGAGCAGGCTCAGGGTCGTAGTCGTGCGGAGCATGCCGATGATTGTAGATCGATCCGGTCGTGAGCCGCACGCTGCGTCTGGGCGGTCACTCCGAGCACAAGATCTGCCCGCGGATCTGGCAGTCGCCGCCATTGTCGTCGTGCTCGGAGCAGCCCACGAGGACCTGATCGGGCACCTCGGGTGCGAGCTGACCGGCCGAGCCGAGCGCGATGTCCACGCCGTTGGCGATGCAGTGGCCTTCGATCACGTGGTCCGACGCCCGGCGCACCACCAGCTGGTTCCACACCAGCGCATCGAAGACGGCGTTGGGGACCGTGCCGAACTCGAGGTTGCACGCGGCGCGGGTGGCGCGGACCTTCATGCCGGCGGGACACGACACGGTCTTCGAGCACAGCTGGTTGCTGCTCTGGTTCCGGCACTCGAAGTCCACGATCTTGGTCCGGTTCGGCGTCGGCGCGATCGCCGCTGTCGGTGGCGAGCTCGTGGTGTCGCACGCGCCGCCGTCCTGGAGGTTCGGCGGCACGAAGCCCAGGCGAGGACGCCCACGTTATCGGAGCGCTTGCGGTTCGCCTGCTGCGCGCCGGCGTTCGGGAACGTGCACGCGCTGGTGCCATCCGCGTAGTAGAACCGAGATGCGCCGTCTGCGATGACGATGAAGTAGCCGCGGGGGGCGGCCGAGGCCGGGAGGTGGTTCCGCTGCCCACTCGTGAGCACGTGCTCGATCGCGCGGTCGCGGGACATCAGCGCGGTCGTGCGGCCGTTGAGGGCGCGGTAGTCGTCCACGTTGAAGAAGGCCGGCGCCAGCTCGTACCGGCCCACCCAGCCGCGCTGGCGGCCGACGTCGAGGTAGTGATCGATCGCGAGCCGGTACGCATTGGGCTCCGCCGCGAACGCCGCGTGCACGGAGGGATAGAGCTCCAGGTACTCCTTGACGTGGAAGCTGCGGAGCGCCGCGCGCCCCTCACGCATCCCGTGAGCGAGCCAGTGCGCGCGCAGCTCGCCTGGTGTCATCGCCGCGAGGTCCGGGTTCGCGGCGAGGTAGTCGTCCTCGCTGAACACCGCCGGGCTGAGGTAGATCGATTCGCGACGATTGGAGCTGGCGGCTTCGCCCTTCGAGGACAGCCACGGCTGCACGGGGATCGATCCCGTGAGCGCGCGCAGGAACGCGACGACCGCGCCCTGCTGATCGCTCCCCATGCCGAGGAGCTGGACCTGCGGGTCCTCGTTGGGCTCGCCGATCGGTGGGCCACCGTTGTAGCGGCGCACCACCTCCCCGAGCGTGGTGGCCATCCCGAGCGATCCGAACGGATCGCCATCGTGAAAGTACGGCCCCCGCAGCGCGACGTTGCGAAGCGACGGCGTCTTGAACCGTCCGAAGTCGCTCGCCAGCCCGGTGACCTCCTGGCGGCCGACGTCGGACGAGATCACCGGCACGATGTGGTGGAAGCCCTCGTCGGTGTAGTTCGGGCCGCTGTGGCACAGCACGCAGCGCGCCTGGGTCTGGAACAGCAAGCGCCCTCGCTTCTCGGTGACGGAGAGCGCCTCGCCTTCGCCCGCTTCGAACCGATCGACGGGCGAGCTCCCGTCATCAGACCTCCGCGCTGGAACGTCGCGATCGCCTGCTGGATGTTCTCCACCGAGATCGCGGGCGCAGTCAGCACGCCAGTGACCACGAGGCGCTCGAAGCGATCGGCGTAGCCGGGGATCGCCGTCACGGTGGCCACGAGCTCGGCCTCGGTGAGCCCCATCTCGGCCGCGCTGGTGATCGGCGCCGTGGACTGCTCCTCCAGCGTCCGCTTGCCGCTCCACGTGGCGCGCTTGCCGAACGCGCGATTCATCGCCGGCGGCGTCGTGCGGGGCAGCCGGTTGCCACCGACGCCGCGGGTGAACCCCGTGGTCGAGTAGCCATGCGCGGGATCGTGGCAGGTGGCGCACGACATGACCGCGCCCTTCGAGAGCCGCTGATCGAAGAACAGCAGGTTGCCGAGCTCGATCAGGGATGGATCGAGCCGGTCGGCCGAGCGCAGCTCCAGCCCCGAGGCGCGCATCCCGAGGGGGAGCTCGAGCCGCCGCCCGATGCCCGGCACGATCTCGAACGGGCTCGGGACCTGCTCGCTACCGACGAGGAGCGCCATCGAGACGTCGGACTCCGCAGGCTCGGGCTCAAACTCCTCGACGGTCACGCCACATCCCACGGTCATCGCGACCAGCCATGCAGAGATTCCAGCTCGAGCACCCCAGTTGCGCATGCGGCTCTATCGAGCACGCGATGTGCCACGCCCAACCCGCTTGATCTCTTGAGCTAGGAGGGTGGGGGAGGGCCGGGGTTGTCGGGGAATCCCTACAAGGAAACCAGGTGGCCAGACCCCACGCCCATCCGTCGGGTCGAGCCGGACGCCGCCGATTCGGCGCCCAGCGGTGGGCGTAGGATGGCGGCATGCAGCCCACGGACCCGGATGGGCCGACGCAGGCGTCCCTCGCGGAGGGCGACACCCATCCAAGCGCAGATCGCTCGGCGTCGCTGCCGTACCGGATCGGTGAGGTGATCGGCACAGGAGGGATGGGGGAGGTCGTCCTCGCGCATGACGAGGATCTCGATCGCGACGTCGCCCTCAAGCGCATGCGCTCGACAGCGCCTTCCCAGGAGGCTGTCACGCGGTTCTTGCGCGAGGCCAAGATCCAGGCGCGGCTCGACCACCCGGCGATCGTCCCGGTTCATCAGCAGGGACGCGACGCCGACGGGCTCCCGTACTTCACGATGAAGCGGGTCACCGGCACGACCCTGGCTGCCGTGCTGGCCTCAGGCGAGGCCACGCTCCAGCGGCTGCTGCGCGCGTTCGTGGACGTGTGTCTCGCCGTCGAGCGCGCGCACTCACGGTTCGTGGTCCATCGCGATCTCAAGCCCTCGAACATCATGCTCGGGGACTACGGAGAGGTGTACGTGCTCGATTGGGGAGTCGCGCGGGTCCTCGATGACGGCGAGCAGGAGCCAGTCTCGAACGAGGACTTCGGCCCGCTCGAGGACAGCACGCGGACCGGGCAACTCCTCGGCACGCTCGGCTACATGGCGCCCGAACAGGTGCGCAACGCCTCGGTCGGACCGCCGGTCGATGTGTATTCCCTCGGGGCGATCCTGTTCGAGATCCTGTGCGGCGAGACGCTTCACCCGCGAGGTCATGCTGCGCTCGCGAGCACGCTCGACGGCGATGGAGAGGCGCCATCGCACCGACGGCCGACCCGCGCCATCGCACCGGAGCTCGACGCGGCGTGTACGGAGGCGCTCGCCGAGGATCCGCGGCGGCGCCCAACGGCTCGCGAGCTCGGCAACCGGGTGCAGGGCTACCTCGACGGTGACCGCGACGTCGAACACCGTCGTGCGCTCGCGGCGACGCTCGTGGCGTCAGGCCGCAAGGCGCTCGAGGGCGGCGATCGCGCACAGGCCGTTCATCTCGGTGGTCGAGCACTCGCGCTCGATCCGGATTCCGCGGATGCGGCGGAGCTCGTGATGTCCCTGGTCCTCGAGCCCCCAGACGAGCTTCCGCCGGAGCTTGCGGCCTCGGTCCGCGTAGAAGATCTCCGCGGCGTCAGCCAGCGCAGCCGACGCGCCGTCCTTCCTTACCTGGTGATGTTCGGCATCCTGGTCCCCTCTGCGCTCGTGATCGGGGTGCAGAGCTGGCCGTTGTTCCTCGCGCTGTGCGCCATGTCTGTCGTGATGGTTGGCATCGCCCTGCGCAACTGGAGAGTCCGGCCGGTGCCGGTGGCGGTCACGATGACTGCGCACTTCATCACCCTGGTTCTGGTCTCCCAGATCCTGGGGTCGTACATGATCACGCCGGTCGTGATCTGCGCCGTGCTGATGTCGGCGACGCAGCTCCCATGGGTCGACGAGCGGCCGTGGTTCGTGATCGCGTGGACCGCCCTCGCGACGCTGTTCCCGTTGATCCTGGAGGCCCTCGGTGTGTTCGCGCCCACGACCCGGGTCTCGTCAACCGAGGTGTTGGTTCACGGCACCGTGTTCCACCACACGGTCGGCGCCGGGTTGGCGGTGATCGCGATCACGAACGTGGTCTCGTTGGTCGTGATCGCCCTGTACGCACGGCGGATCGGCCACGATCGGCGGATGGCGCAGCACCGGCTTCAGGTGCAGGCATGGCACCTTCGCCAGCTGCTGCCCCGCGCGAGGCGCTGAGCGGGCCCGTCCTAAGAGACGTCCCGTAGTGATCGAGCATTCAGGAGATGGTCGAACAGGCTGGAGAGGTGACGTGGTCTTCGTCGTGGTCGTGGAGGTTGACGTAGTCGTGGACGTTGCACTACCGCACCGGGTGCCACGCGCGATCGACCTGACGTAGGACGCGCGGCGCCGGGAGAAGCTCCGGACGATGGGGCCTCGCGCGCGGTGCTCCGAACGCAGGCGCGCAATGCGACTGTCGACATACGGCGCGGACGGATGGAACGAACGCAATCGAGCGTTGCCCCCGCGCACCCGGGTGTTGCGCCCAATCGATCTGACGTAGAACGCGGCGCTGGCCTTGGCACCGAACGAGGCCGGGATCTCGCGCGATGCCAGTACGCAGGCACGCGACACGACGCGACGTAACGCCGGGGGGCCCAAAGAGGAAGAGGGGGCGGGGGGAAGAAGGGGGGGCGCCCCGGGGGGACAGGGGGGGGGGGGGGGGCCGGGGCGGGCCGGGGGGGGGGGGGGGCGGGGGGGGGGGGGGGGAAGGAAGGGGGGGGGCGGGGGGGGGGGGCGGGGGGGTGGGTGGGGTGGCCGGGGGGGGGGGGGGGGGGGGGAACGGGGGGGGGAGAGAGGGAGGGGGGGGGGGGGGGGGGGGGGGGGGGGGGGGGGGGGGGGGGGGGGGGGGGGGGGACAAAAAAAGGGGGGGCCGGGGCCGCCCGGGGGCGCCCCACCCGCCCCCGGGGCGGCCCGGGGGGCGGGGGGGCGCCCCGGGCCGGGCGGGCCCCCCCGCCCGGGGGGGGGGCCGGGGGGCCCGGGGGGGGGCTCCTACGCCGGGGGCCCCCCCGCCGGGCCCCCGGGGGGGGGCCCGGGGGGGGGCGGGCCGGCAGAGATTCACCGAAGCGGAAGCCCCCCGGGGAACCGGGGGGGCCCGGGGGACCCGGGGGCCCCGCCGGCGCCGGGGGCGCCGGGGGGGGGAGGCGCGGCGCGGGGCGAAGGGGGGGGGGGGGGCGCGGGGGGGGGGCCCGGCGGCGGGGGGGCCAACGGCCGGGGGGGGCCCCCCGGGCGCGCCCGGCCGGGGGCGGCGGCCGGGCCCCCCCCCGGGGGGGGGCCGGCGGGGGGGGGGCCCCCAGCCCCCCCCCCCGCCCCGCCCCCCGCGGGGCCCCCCCCCCCCGGGGGCGGGCGGGGCGCCGGGGACGGCCCGCGGCGGGGGGGGGGCGGGGCGGGGCCCCCCCCCCCCCGGGGCGCGGCGGCCGGGGGCGCGCGGCGGGGCGGGCGCCCGGCGCCCCCCCCCCCGGGGGCCCCCCCCCCCGGGGGCCGGGGCGGCCGGGGCGCCCCCCGGGCCGGCGGGGGGGGCGGGGGGGGGGGGCGGGGGGGGGGGCCAACCGGCGGGGGGCGCGGGGGGGGGCGCCGCGGCGGGGGGGGGCCCCGCGAATCGACCGACCACTGCGGATTGTCCGGTCGCCGGACAGTTGGGTCTCGATCCATGTCGATTTCCGAGTATTCTTCTTGACGGCTCGGCGGAGTGCGCGCCGCGCGAGCCTGCGAGAACGGCGATTTCTTCGTCGAGGATTCGCTGGATCGCGCTGTGCGCGAGGTGGGCCGGCGCGATCGATCTGCGTCGGGTCGAGGGGCTCAGGCGCCCGCCACGCGCAGCGGAGAGCCTCCGGAAACCCGGTGGTAGAAGTGATCGTGCGCGTGATCACCCACGCGTGGAGGAGGCTCTCGTGTTCGACAGCGCCGCAACGGAAGCGTTTCAATCGCAGCTCTCAGACGCCTACGCGGCTACGTGCCGCGAACGGGACTGGATCGCGCTGCACGAGGAGATCACGTCCGTCGGCAAGCAGCTCGTTTGCCTCGAGGCGCGCGAGGTGGATCTGCTGCTCGAGGCCGAGGAGACCAAGCTCTACCGGCGGATGGGGTTTCCCACGATCTATGCGTACATCGAGGCGGTGCTGCATCGCACGCACCACGTGGCCACCGAACGCATGCGCGTGGCTCACGAGCTGCTGGAGCTGCCGCAGATCGCGGCGCAGTTCCGCGCGGGCGACCTGCCGTGGACGAGCGTCCGCGAGCTGACGCGCGTGGCGACGAGGGGCACCGAGAGCGCGTGGCTCGATGCGGCGGAGGGCCAGACCTCGACTGGTGTTCAGCGGCTGGTGCGCGGCAAGGCCAAGGGCGATCTGCCGGGTGACGCGGTGGACCCGAGCAAGATCAGGCACCGGATCGTGCTGGAGAACCTGTCCGAGGAGACGATGATGCTGTTCAAGCAGGCGTGCAACGCCGCATCGGATGCGAAGGGCTCCACGTGTACCGACGACGAACTGGTGCGTGCACTGGCCGCCGCGATGCTCGAGCCGGCATCGCAGAGCTCGCCGAGCAAGCCGCGGCACCAGATCGCGACGACGACGTGCCGCGTGTGCAAGCAAGCGCATCGGGTCGGGGCGGGGATGGAGATCGCCGTCTCCGCGCAGGAGCTCGAGCGGGTGCGGTGCGACGCGGAGGACATCGGCGATCTCGAGCGGGAGGAGCCTGGGCGCAAGCTGCAAAAGTCGATCCCCGAGGCGACCCGCCGGAAGGTGCTGGTCCGCGACAAGCATGCGTGCTCGGTGCCAGGGTGTCGATCGACCAGGTTCATCGAGGTGCATCACATCAAGCAGCGGTCCGAAGGCGGAGGTCACGAGCTTTGGCAACTCACATCGTTGTGCGACGGCCACCACGTCTTGCTTCACGAAGGCGTGATCGCGATCCGCGGCACGGCGCCAGATCATCTGGTGTTCGAGCTCCCCCTCGATCCTGTCGGGGACTGAACAAGGATCAGTCCCGGCGGGGACTGATCCTCGATCACTCTCGCCGCGGACGGGGAGCGTGGTCATTGACAGTCGAAGAGTTGAACGAAGCCAGCGTGGACCACGCTGGACCCGTGGACCGGAGTGCTCGCAGACCTCGCAGACCTCCGATGATCTCGCGCGCGAACCGTGCGCGGTCCGAGGAGCCTCCCGCGGGTGGGTGTAAACCGGGCACATAGGCGGCACTGGCGACCACGACCACGTCAACCTCATCGTCAACGCTGTCGCCTTCCTGCAGAGCCATCGTGCAGAATGACGGGACAGCTCTTAGACCCGCCGATGGTGTGAACTACGCCGGGCTGTCTCGTCGGAGCGCTTCCCGCACCGCCATCAACACGCGGCCGAGCTCGTTGCGCCCGCTCCCATCTCCACCGTCGCCCCAGAAGTCGTCGTTCTCGGTGTGCTCGATCAGCAGCGCGTCACCCGTGTCGAGGAGCAGACGGCGCAGGTCTTCGTGCTGCCGGAACTTCGCTTCGACGGCCTCGCGCATCACGCCGATCTTCGCGCTCTCCCAGTCGCGCCGAAGCTTCCGCTTGCGGTCGCGGCCGATGCGCGCGGCGATCATCGGCGACTTCGTCGCGCGGATCTCCTCTTGATCCGCGGCGCGCTGGAACTTCTGGGCCTGGAAATAGTGCTCCGACGTCGGCCACTGCTTGCCCTTCAGCTTGATCGGGTACGGCGCGAAGTTCGAGAGCTCGCCGTACTCGGCACTCACGCTATAGAAGCGGATGACGGGGCGATCGTTCACGGCGACTGCTTGGTCAGCTCGAGCTCGATCCAGGCGAGATCGACGAGGTCCTTGGGGCGTCCGCGGCTCGCTTGTTCATCGCGAGGTCAAGAAGGCTCAGGACGGGCGCCTTCCGCGAGCCGAGGTCCGCGATCACTCGACGCTTCCACGCATCCTCGAACGTGACCCCGTCGATCCCAGCGAGGATGTCGATCCGAACGGGGGCTACACCGATCTGGAACACGGTCTGCTCGTCGACGAGGTCCTCGGCGGGCAGATCGAAGAGCGGCGCCCCGAAGGCGCGAAGCGCGGCGAGGACTCGCGCCGCGTTCTCCAGTGTCAGGCGCACCCAGATGTCGATGTCGCCTGTGGCTCGTGGGTTGCCGTGCGCGGCCGGCGAAGGCTCCGACGATGATGAACTCAGCGCCCGCGGCGGAGAGTTCGGACAAGATCTCGGCGAAGTCTGGGTTCATCGGTCAGTCCCAAGAAGCTCCACGCGTCCAGTGTCAGTTGCCTGACCATGAGCATGCGCTCGCCTGCGGTTCCCGGCACGAGCTCGTGGTCGGGAAGTGCGTTGCGACGGGTCTTGCGGGTGACCCATGCCGAGCGATCCATAGTGGAAGCATACCAGGGGCCGGCGGGCACACCAGCGGACACCGCCTGGTCGTCGGCCACTCACAGCCGGTCGCGCTGCGGATCGAGCAGCGCCGCACGCTGCTGCGCCAGCGCCGCGATCGCCTTGTCGAGCTGCTCGCCGCGGCCGCGGAGCGACATGGTCTCGGACGCGACGAACGTCGAGGCCATGGCGAGCTGGCTTCCGATCCCCGCGAAGTCGACCACGGTCTTCGGGATCAGGAGGTCACCCGCGAGCATGCCGGCGGTGCTGCCCTGGTTCTGGCCCCACTTCCACGTGCCCAGATCCGTGATGATCATCGCCAGCGCCGAAGGGAGCTGCGTGACCTCGAGCCCCGTCATCGCGCGTGGATCGACATCTCGGCACTCGCGATGGAACGCGCTCAGTGCGTGCTGCGCCGCGGCGATCTGCGAGCGCAGCCGCTCGTGCACGGTGTGCTCCGAGAGATCGGCGGCGATCTGGGTCATCTGGCTCGCACCCAGCATGCCGAGGACCGACGTGTTGTTGTTGCTCCCATCGCGTGCGGCGATCGATGCCGCGACCGCGTCGTTCGCTACCGTGAGCACGTCGAATGCGGCGCGCCCCGCGGCGATCGCCTCCTCGACCTCGCGCCGCGCGGCGCGCAAGCGGCCCTCGGCCTCGGCGATCGCCTTGAGCTGTGGCGCGCCCGTGCCGTCTGTGGCTGCCTTGGCCTCGAGCTCCGCCAGGATCGCGGTGTACTGGCTCTCGGCGTCGCGCACGCGGGTGGCGCGCTCCTCGAGATGCGCGATGTCCACATCGATCGCCCGTTGCTCTTCGAGCAGCCCCTCTTCGCGGAGCTTGGCCGATGCGAGCTCCTTCTGTTCGCGGGTCAGATCCTCGCGGCTCGTGACCAGCCGGCGGAAGAACCCGCCCACGCCTTCGAGCCGCGCCACGTCGCTCGCCTCCGACGCGACGAGCTCGACGGCGATCGCCAGCTGCGCATCGAGCTTGGCACGGTCCGCTCGCGCTTCGGCGAGGCGCTCGGCGACCCGCTCTTGCTCGCGCTTCGCGGCCCGTGCTTCGACGAGCCTCTCATCCAGGGTGGGCATCCGTTGTCTCCTGCCTTCATGGTAAGGCAGCTGGGTCACCTCGGGTGACCTCAGGCCGTGCGAACGCCCGCGTCGCGGTCGGCATCGCCGAACAGTCGCAGAATCAAGATCCTTTTTTCGCGAGCGCTTCGATCACGCGCACGTGCCCTGCGCCCGCGAGCTCGAGACCCGGAAGTTGTTCAGCGAGGTCGCGAGGATCGAGGAGCATCCCGAGCAGGCCCGCCTGCGCCAGTGCTGCTTCGGCCTCGTCCGCGGAGTCGAAGTGGATGTGGACCTTGCCGCGCACGAACGCCGAGAGCAGCCACGAGAATGCTGCGACCAGCGCACCCGCGTTGCCGTCGCGGGTGTTCACATCGGAGAGATAGAGGCCGGTCGGGAACCGCGCGAGGCGCGGCGAACCGCGCCCAGATCCCGATCACGGTCGCACGATCGAAGTAGTTGATCAGGCCCTCGGTGATGATCGCCGTGCCCTTGCTCGGATCGAGCGTCGCGCAGATCGCCTCGATCGAGGTCGGCCCCGCATCGGTCAGCGCGTCGACCTCCGCGGTGCGGTGGTGCGGTGACTCGCCACCGAGCTCGGCCAGGATGCGGCGCTTGTTGGCGAGCATCCCGGGCAGATCGGCCTCCACATACGTGAGGCGGTCGCCATACCGGCGCGCGAACCGCCAGCCGCGCGGCGACAGGCCGGCGGCGACCTCGACCACCTGCTCGACCTCACCGGTCTCGATCGCCTCGGTCAGCCGCAGATCGATCAGGCGATGGCGCGCGAGCAGCATTCCATCGAGCGTCGGCAAGCGCACGGTCTGCGCCGCCAGGTTGGCGACACGCAACGCCTGGTACATCCGCCGCCCGGTCGTGGTCGCGAACGCCTCGTGCGATTGCCCGTGCGCGAACCAGACGTAGCCCGTGTAGTGCGCCGTCGGCGAGATCTGTTCGGGATGGGAGCGAGCCATATGCCCGAGACTATAGGCATTGTTTCTGCACGCTCCGGAGCAAGAAGCTCCCAGCTTCCCACTCCCGTGCTACACTGAACATCAGACCAGTACGGTAGGACTGACCCATGCGTATCGCCTGCCTCCACGTTCCGCAGTTCGCGCTCCAGTGCCTGACCCGGATCGATCCGTCGCTTCGGGGCGCGCCCGTCGCCGTCGTCTCGGTGTCCGGAGCCGACGCCAGTGGCGCACGTCCCGCGATCGATACCGGAGCGCGCGCTGCCCTGTACGCGCGCGTGGTCCAGGCGTGCTCGCGCGCCTGGTCGCTCCAGGATCCGGCTCGGGATGACCGCCACGTCAGCGAATGCCACGGCGCCGGGCGAGCTGCGCGTGGTCACCGCAGACGTGTCGCTCGAGCGCGAGACGATCCGCGCGCTGGCCGATGCACTGCTCGGCGTGTCCACGGTCGTCGATGTCGGCGGGCGGGTCGGGGCGGGCGGGGCACACCTCGCGATGTACTGCGAGGTCCCCAGCAAGACCCGCGGCACGAGCTGGCGGCGATCGCCTGCTCGAGGTCGTCGAGACCCTCGGCCTCACGGGTCGGATCGGCATCGCGGACGATCGGTTCACGGCCTGGGTCGCGGCGGCGCACGGCGGCCTGCCGTCTGACGAGCAGGGCGTGGTCTCGGTCCCCGCGGTGGTTCGGCGGCGTTCCTCGCGCCGATGCCGCTCTCGCTCCTGGCGATCACCCCCGAGGTCCAGCACATGCTCGAGGCGCTCGGCGTGCGCACGCTCGGCGGGTTCGCGGCGCTCCCCGCCTTCAGTCGCCCGCCCGCTCGGGCGGACTATCGAGCCCTCGCCCGCGGGGGACAGTGGCACCGGCCTCCGCCCGTGCGCCCCGGAGGCGCCGATCCGCGGAGGCGGTGCTGACCGCTCATCACGGCGGCGGAGCGGCGATCGCCACGCTCGCGGATCGGATCTCGCTCCGGCTCGCGGGGCGTGGGCGCGGCGCGGCGCGGATCGAGGTCACGGTCTCGGGCTCCGAGGGCGAGCACGTGATCCCGGTGACCGCGGCGATGGCCGGGCTCTCGGCGATGTCCACCACGTCAGCGTTCGGCCTCCAGGTCCTCGAATCGGCGCCGGTGATCGCCGAGGCGCTCGGCAAGGCGCTGGGGGACGAGCTGTCGTCGGCGTGGCGGCTGCGTGCCGCGGTCACCGCGGAGGCCGTGGCCGGCGAGGTCGCCGGCGTTCCGGCGGCGTCGCGCAGGCTCCGATCGACGTGCTCGGTGTGGTGCTCGGCACCGCCGGCGCGCTCGGCACCTGGCAGCTGGCGTCACCCACCGCGATCGGGCACTCGGCATCCGTCCTGCGCAGCGGCGTCACCATGCGCACCGGCGCCCGCACCAGCACGGCAAGCAGGATCAGCGTCATCGCGCCCAGGATCGAGCTGGCCCAGCCGCGGCTGTTCGCCGATCGCAAGTGAAACGCGCGCCTAAGCGAGCAGTTCGTCCGCGGCTTCTTCGTGAGCCGAGCGCATCAGGCGCGATCGCCGAACTCCCTCGTCGATCGCGCCGATGATCTTGCCGATCTTCGGATCCTTCGCCGGGAGGGCCGCCACGGCCTTGGCGACCGCATCGCGCAGCTCGGCCTCGGACGGCCCCTTGGGCGGGAACGTCGCGCACCAGGCGATCTCGAAGTCGAAGCTCGGCGACCTGCTCCCGCCGCGCTCGCCAGCGGCGCCGTAGTCCGTCCGCGCCTTCTCCATCGACTTCTTGTACGTGGCGATCCCGTCGAGGATCAGGGCGTCATCGACCTCGCCGGGTGAAGCCCTTGGCGGTCCATCGCTCCATGATCTTGGTGTTGATCATGCGGACGAGGTTCGCGGTCTTTGCCGTCCTTCGCCCTTCATCGCAGCGGTGAGCTGCTCGCGGAGCTGGCCTTCGAGGTTAGTCGCCATGGCGACGGTCTACCACGTTACCAGCCGTCGTCAGTCGACGTGATCGGCAGGACGGTCAGGACCGCCGCAGGCTGGTCGCCCGCCCGGATCCGTTCTGCTCGTCCATCAGGCGCGCACCCTCCATCAGGAGGTGCGTCGTGGAACCGCGACCCGGTCAGCGCCCTCGACGAGGCACGCCGTGAACTCGAACTCGCCGGCGCCCCCAGGTCAGGAGGTAATTGACGCGCTCGGCGTCGACCGGCTCCTCGGCGTCGTCGGAAGCCGCGCGTGGACGACCTTGCCCTCGCGCACGAGGATCTGGGCCGACGGCCCGTTGGGGGCACGCGGGCTGGAGGAGCCCGGTCTTGCGCTCCATCTCGATCAGCACGAGCAGCGACGATAGGCCGACCTGCGACAGGTCGCCGCGCGAGGCTCGAGCCGCCGGGCTGATCGCGGGTCTCCTGGATCGTGGCCTGGGGTCCGGCGCAAGGTCTTGGCGACCCGGAGGTCCAGCTCCTCGAACCGGAACGGCTTGGTGACGTAGTCGTCGGCGCCCGAGGCGAAAGCCCCGGATCGGTCATCCTCGGAGGAGACAGCGCCGTCAAGAAGATCACCGGGAGCATCGCCAGCTCCGAGTGGGACCTGAGCTGGCGCACGAGCGACCAGCCGTCCATCTTCGGCATCATCACATCGGTGATCAGGAGGTCAGGAGCCGGGCGCGCGCGCGCGAAGGGCATCCTCGCCATCGACGGCTGTCTCGACGCTGTAGCCTCGCTTCTCCAGCACGGTCGCGACCATGCGCAGAATCCAGGCATCGTCGTCGGCGTCGAGAACGTGCGGAGCCATCCCTAGCCTCCAAAGGTAGCGGATAGACATCCGGATGCGCAACCTCGCGGGACCTCGACGGGTCGGGGGACGGGCGAGGGGTGGTCAGGGGAGGTCGCCGGGGCCGGACCCGGCAGGGCCGGGAAGCGCCTCGCGGACCGTGATCGTGGTCAAGGTCCCCGGTCTCGTCGGGCCGGGCGCCCATCGGCGAGGGCGACGGTGGCCCGACCGGCCTTGTCGAGCACCACCCCACCGGCTTGGCTCCGGCGTGTTGGCGATCGGATCGCGCGCCAGCTTGGACGCCGCCAGGGTCACCAGCTCGAGGCCGGCGCAGGTGGCACCGACCGCCACCAGGCCATCGCCGTCCACCGCGGCTGCGATCTCGACCGAGAGCCCGGTGGGCCACGAGGTCGTCGTTCCCGGTCTGGAGGTTGACCGCGCCTCGATCGACGAGGGCAGCGATCCGGGATCAGTCGCGCCGCCCGGCGCGGCGCGCGCTCGGCAGCCGCTGAACGTGGTGCCGTCGAGCCGGAGCAGGCCGCGCTCGGTGGCGATCACGACCCGCGCGTCCGCTGCCGATCGCCAGTACGGGCGCGGGCGCCAGGGCAAACGTCGCCGGCTCCACCGGCGGTCTTGTCGAGCGAACAGCTGACGGCCGACAGCAGCCACGGCCCGGTCGCCACCGCTCGCTGAGCTTGCCCTTCTGGACCGGGCGGATCGCCGTCCACCCGTTGTCGGCGGCCGATAGGCCCACGCCCTCGCCGATCGCGACGATGCCGCCCCCCCTGCGCGCCCGCCGAAGCCAGCGTGTCGGCCGTGCCGATCGCCTGACCGCGGACCCCGGTCATCGCCACTCGGATCAGGCGCATAGGCCTCACCCGAGGACCGAGCGCCACCCGCCTTGCGCGCATCGTCGACCGGCGCGGGGCCAGCGCCGCGAGGGCGGGGCCAGCCGAGGCAGCGCCGCCCTGAGGGTGGCGAGGGTGCCGCGCGCGCCCCGGCGAACGCGGGGAGGGCGCTCGCGCCGAGGGTCACTTCTTCTCGGGGACGTGCATGCAGTCGCACGCCCGAGAGATCGTCGAGGGCTCTTGGCCTGGATCGCGCACTCGACGGCCTTCTTGCTCGAGCCACCGCGACAGCGCCGGACCTCGCCCTGGATGTCTCCATCCTTCGAGAGGAACTCGGTGCCCAGGAGCGACTGCATGTTGGCGAGTGCCTTGCGGCAATCCTCCTCGCTCGGCTTGCTGCAGCCGACGCCGAGGCAGGCCGAGGATCAATCGAGCTCGTCGATGACCTGCTTCATGACCATTCCTTCGTCGCGGACTGTACCAGCTGCCGTGCGCTCGCGGATCACTGTCCGGTATCGATCTCGCCACTGACCGTCGATCAGGATCGGATCGATCCGGATGCGAAGTCGATCAAGGTCTGCCACAGATCGGTCTGGTACGCATTGCGGAACGTCGCCGCCCGCATGAACGGATCGTGCTCTCGCCCGCGAACTGGCGCGCGAGCTGATCGATCGTGTTCGCCACCGTGGAGAGCGCCGCGCTCGCCGAGGCGCGCGAGGCCGATGTACTCGCCCACCGCGCTACCTCGCAGGCGGCGGCGCCCGCTTGCCGATCCGGGCGACCGAGCCATCGTGCATCAGATCCGAGACCTCGCCCTCCTCGAGCGGATGCTCGGTGCGGCAGGCGTAGATGTCACGGAACTTTCGATCGATCACCAGCCCGATCTCGGCGGTCAGAGGGCGGCCGCGGCCGCCTGCCACGGCCGGCGTGAAGATGATGTCGGAGGTCAGGTACGTGGGCTGATCGAGGAACTGCGCGCAGGCCATCGAGAGCAGCACGTTGTTCGGCTGCCCTCCGGGTTGTCGACGAACCGTGACCTTGAGCACCAGCTGGCGCACGAAGGTCTCGAGGACGTCGCCCTTGTAGCCGCGGATCACCGCCAACTCGTCGACCCCGGCGGCCGACAGCGCAGCCCACCAGCCGAGGATCGGCCGAGCGCCGACCTGCACCCATGCATTTCCGCGGGATCTCGTCGGTGTGCGTACCGAGGCGCTTGCCGCGGCCCGCGGCGATCAGGATCGCGCGCACGGATCGGAGGATTCGTGGTGACGGTCATCGTGGGGGGCTCGCGGGCGTGGGGACGTGGCCGAACCGGCCGAGGCGGAACAGGATCGCGGCGAACGTCTTGGCGAGTACAGCGCGTTGACGCCGGCGTACGCCCAGAAGAACCACGTCGATCCGGTTCGCGGGCGCGCAGATCCACAGGTACTGCGGGTAGTGGCGACGATCCGCGCGGAACTCGAGCACGGTGAGCGCCAGGCCGATCGGTCCCTTGCGTCCGCCGACCTCCGCGGGCTGACCGTCCTCAGTGGGCGGCTTCGCGCCGTACTCGGGCCGCCGCGTGAACGCTGGTCAGTGACAGGCCCGCAGCGAGGCAGAACAGCGCCCCGATCCGACGAGCAGCAGGCGCACGTCACCACCGCTCTCCCGCCACCCGGACGGTCACCGCCCCGAGCAACAGCATCGCCTTCAGCTCGTCCATCAGGAAGTCGGCTGATGGCCGGGCAACGAGGCGATCTTGCGCAGGCCGGGCGAGCATGCCGTCCGCGCAATCGAGGACGAACGAACTCCAGAACACCAGGGCGGCGGCGACCAGCTACCAGTACCCCGGCAGGAAGATGAACATCGCACGCGCCGGCCGCGACCACGGCGGACAGAGCATCACCTGGTTCAGGGTGATCAGCGTCGTCCCGCGAGCAGCCAGACCACGGCGCTGCCGGGGCCGGGCGACCCACTCGGTGAACCAGTTGATGTCGCGCTTCCTCCCCCGGAAGAGCGATGGTCTCGACGACCGAGGGCATGAGCGCGCCGACCTTATCAGTTGCGCTGGCAACCTCGCAGGATCGCGAGATCGGCGGCTCGCGGACCTCGGTTCGAGCAGTCGACGAGCGGCGCGCCGGATCGCGCGGCTTGATGCCGCCGAGCAGGTAGGTGGTCATCAGGCCCGCCCTTGCAGCCTCGATCGGCGCCCGCTGCTCGAGGCTCGAATTCCTCTCGGATCAGGGTGAACATGGCCTCGCTGACGTGGATCCGGCCGGGAACGCCAGTCGATTCCATGCCGCTCGCCGTGTTCACGGTGTCGCCCCCCAGATCATAGATGAACTTCTTCTCACCGAAATCACGCCGGCGACCACCGGAGGCCAGGTGGATGCCGATCCGGATCGTGGATCAGGCCCGCCTTCGCGGCATGGCGGCGATCGCGGGCGTTCATGTCGAGGCCACTGGGCGAGGCGATCGCGTGATCCGCGATCCGCTGCAGGATCCCAGCCACCACCATGTACGCATCGCCGATCGTCTTGATCTTCTCGAGGCCGTGCTTCTCGGCGAGGCGATCGAACGTGGAGAACAGCTCGTTGAGCATGGTCGCAGCTCCTCCGGGCTCGTGCGCGACGACCAGGGCGGTGAAGCCGACGATGTCGGCGAACAGCACATCACGGACTCGAACCAATCGACGATCAGGTTCTCGCCGCCCTTGAGCCGATCCGCGATCGCGCCGGGCGGCACGTTGAGGAGGGCGCTCCGAGGTCAGCTTCTCGGCGGTGAGCTCCTTGGTGCGCTGGACCACGGCTCCTCGAGGTGCTCGCTGTGCTCCTGGATCGTCTCGGCCATCGTATTGAAGTTCTCGCCAGGCTGGCCGATCTCGTCGCGGGTGAACACCCGGGTGCGCGGAGAAGTCCCTTGTCGGCGAACCGCTTCACCCGTGTTCGTGAGCGCGAGATCGAGCGTGTGAGCACCGTGCCCATTACGATCGAGACCAGGAGCGCGAGCGCGATCATCGCCACCGGATCTTGATCGCGAGGCCTCCCGCCGCCGCGAGGCGCCGCGCGCATGTTCTTGTCGGTGATGTCCACGCCGAGCACGCCGAGGCATCGGCCTTCAGGTCCCGGTGGCGCGCCGTCGGGCGCAGCCAGCGGCGTGTACGCGGACGCCGAGTTCACGTTGAACACGGGGTCGTGGACGAACTCGGTCTCCATGGTCGGCGCGCACTCGGCGAGCGCCTGTGAACAAGGGTATCTCCCGGACGTCGTAGGTCTCGTTGTAGTGGGAGATGTCCTCGCCCTCGGGCAGCGTCTCGCCGCAGGCGACCTTCGGCGAGGCTTTCGAGCCATCGGCGTCGACCACGAACTTGGGGTTGTTCAGGATCCTCGGTCGGGAAATCAAGGATTGCCGCCACGTAGTGGATGAGGTCGGGTTCGGCGCCGCGGATCATCCGCAGCTGCTCGTGGATCCGCTTGTAGTCCTCGATTTTGCTCGGCCTTGGACACACCGCGTCCTAGTCCAGGCGTCCCCTGACCTCCTCGAAGCCGCTGGTTGCTTCTCGGCATCCACGGCGTGAGCGCCGACATTGGGTCGGATCGCGCAGCCGGTCTGGCGTGCAGATTCGTCCGGCGAGCTTGC
>JADKKI010000033.1 GCA_016720595.1 Myxococcales bacterium | reverse complement strand
AACGGCTCGGTGACGATCACCGGCGGTGGCACGGGCCTGACCTATACGCCCGCCCCCAACTACTTCGGCCCTGACACGTTCACGTACACGCTCAACGGCGGCTCGATCGGCACGGTCACGATGACGGTCACCGGCGTGGACGATCCGCCGGTCGCCGTCAACGACACCGTGACCGTCGGCGAGGACGCACCCGCCACGGCGATCGACGTGCTCGCAAACGACACCGACATCGATGGCGGCCCGAGCTCGATCACGACGATCACGCAGCCCACGAATGGCACCGCGGTGATCACCGGGGGCGGCACCGGCATCTCGTACACGCCGGCCGCGAACTTCACGGGCGCGGACTCGTTCACGTACACGCTCAACGGTGGTTCGACGGCGACGGTGGCGATCACGGTGACAGCCGTCGACGATCCGCCGACCGCAGTGGACGACACGGTGTCCACGCTCGAGGACAACGACGCCAATTTCAACGTGCTGCTCAACGACCTCGACCTCGATGGCGGCCCGAAGATGGTCACGTCATTCACCCAGCCCGCGAACGGCCTCGTGACGCCGTTGCCCGTCGGCTTCGTCTACCACCCGAACGCGAACTTCAACGGCCTCGAGAGCTTCACGTACACCCCAACGGCGGCTCGGTCGGCACGGTGCTGATCGCCGGGTCCCGGTCGACGATGCGCCGGTCGCCGTGGCTGATGCCGCGACGGTCGCCGGCGGGGAGCGCGCCACCGCGGTGGACGTGCTCGCCAACGACACCGACATCGACGGCGGGCCCAAGATGATCGGCTCGGCCTCGGATCCGACGAACGGCACCGTGATGGTCGCTGCCGACGGCCTCAGCCTGACCTACCAGCCCGACGCCGGCTACTGCAACAGCTACGCGGGCGGCACGCCCGACACGTTCACGTACACGCTGTCGCCGCTCAACACGATGATGCCCGCGACCAGCACGACAACCGTCTCGATGACGGTGACGTGCTCCGCGGACCTCTCGATCACGATGACCGACGCACCCGATCCGGTCACGCCGGGCGGCGCGCTGACCTACACGATCAACGTCACCAACAACGGCCCGACCTCGGCCGAGGGCACCACCGTCACGCTGCCGATGCCGGCGGGCGCGAGCCTGACCAGCGCCATTGGTACCGGCTGGGCGTGCTCGGGCACCACCACGGTGACCTGCACCCGCGCGTCCCTGCTCGCCGTCGGCGCAGCCCCGGTGCTCACCGTGATCATCACCGCCCCTGCGTCGGGTGTCTCGGTCTCCGCGACGGCCACCGCCAGCGCGACGACCACCGATCCGGTGCCCGGCAACGACGCGGCCACCGCGACCACGCAGATGCAGCAGCCGCAGACCATCACCTACACCTCGATGGCACCGACCCCGGGCGTGTTCGGGACCACGTACACCGTCACGGCCACTGCGACCTCGGGCCTGCCGGTCACGTTCAGCACGATCGCAACCACCTGCTCCGGCTTTCCGTGCTGCACGGTCGTCGGAAGCACCGTCTCGTTCACGTCGGGCACCGGTGCCTGCATCGTGCGCGCCGACCAGGCGGGAAATGCGAGCTACGCTGCCGCGCCCATGGTCCCCCAGTGGATCGATCTCGGGAAGGCGGCGCAGACGATCAGCTTCAACTCGAGCACACCGGCAGCGGCCAAGGTCGCCGGCGCGACGTACACCGTGACGGCGAGCTCGACGGCGAGCCTCACGGTTGGCTTCACGATCGATCCGACCGCCGCAGGCGTGTGCACGATCGCTGGCTCGACGGTCTCGTTCCTCGCCGCCGGCGCCTGCGTGATCAATGCGAACCAGGCCGGCGACGGCCGATACAACGCGGCCCCACAGGCCCAGCAGTCATTCACCGTCGGCAAGGGCGATCAGACGATCAGCTTCATCTCGACCGCGCCCGGGACGGCCAAGGTCGGCGGCCTTCGTACACGGTGACGGCGACCTCGACCGCGGGCCTCGCGGTCGGCTTCACGATCGATGCCTCCGCCGCGAGCGTGTGCTCGATCGCCGGCTCGACGGTGTCGTTCCTCGCCGCCGGCACCTGCGTGATCGACGCGAACCAGGGCGGCAACAGCAACTACAACGCGGCCCCGCAGGCCCAGCAGTCGTTCGCCGTCGGCGCGGGAGAATCAGACGATCTCCTTCATCTCGACCGCGCCCGCGACGGCCAAGGTCGGTGGCGCGACGTACACGGTGACCGCGACCGCGACCTCGGGCCTCACCGTCGGCTTCACCATCGATGCCTCCGCCGCGAGCGTGTGCTCGATCGCCGGCTCGACGGTGTCGTTCATCGGCGCTGGCATCTGCGTGATCGATGCGAATCAGGCCGGCGACGCCAACTACAACGCGGCCCCGCAGGCCCAGCAGTCGTTCGCCGTCGGCAAGGGCGATCAGACGATCAGCTTCACCTCGACCGCCCCGGCGCCGGGCGTGGCGGGAGGGCCGACCTACACCGTGACCGCGACCGCGACCTCGGGCCTCACGGTGACGTTCAGCATCGATCCTTCGTCGGCCGCGGTGTGCTCGATCGCGAGCTCGACCGTCACGTTCCTCACGATCGGGACCTGCACCATCAACGCGAACCAGGCGGGCAACACCAACTTCAACGCCGCGCCGCAGGTGCAGCAGATGGTCACGGTCGCCGCACCGCCGCCGACCGCCGTCGCCGACGGCCCGAGCGCGGACTACACCGCCAACGCCGGCATCCCGATCGACATGCCGGCAGGCTTCGGCGTGCTGGTCAACGACACGGTCAACGGCGCCTCGATCGCGAGCTATGGCGCCTCGACCGGCGCGGAGCAGACCGTGCTCGGCACGGCCACCGCCACCGCTCAGGGCGGCTTCATCACACTGGGCGCGGACGGCAGCTTCGTCTACGAGCCACCCCCGGCGATGTCGGGCACCGACACCTTCAAGTACACGCTGACCAACGCCGGTGGCTCGAGCATCGCGACCGTGACGATCAACGTCGCGGGCCAGGCGTACTTCATCGACGAGGTTGTTCCGGCGACGGGCACGCGGAACGGCTCGATGCTCCGCCCGTTCGCGGCCCTGAGCGATCTGCCGACCGGCCGTGGGACTGGCGGCCTGGTGTTCATCTATGCCGGCAGCTACGACCGAACCGACGCCAACGCGGTGACGCTCAAGGCCGGCGAGTACCTGATCGGCCAGCGCCAGCCGTCGGCGGAACCCGACGATCAGCACGTCAGGGGCGGGGGGACATGCGGTCCAGCTCTCGACGGACAACACGATCAAGGGCCTCACGATCACCGATCGCGTCGGCGCCGGAATCTCGGGGACCACGTTCGGCACGCTCACCGTGGGAACGCTCTCGATCAGCGGCGCCGGCCAGGCGCTGAACCTCAACGGCGGCACGCTCGCGGGGAGCTTCTCGACCGTCGCGTCGACGAGCAGCCCGACCCAGGGGATCCTGCTGCAGAACGTCGCCGGCAGCCTGGCCATCACGAACACGACGATCAGCGGGAACACGACTCAGGGCATCCTGATGACCGGGTCGACCGCGAGCATCGACTTCGGCACCACTCGGGTCGATCCGGGGTCTGGCCTCGGCACCGATGGGATCAGCCTGCAGAACAACGCGTCGGGGACGCGGACGTTCGGGACGATCCAGATCATCGGTGGCTCGGGCGTCGGCTTCCTGCACGCGAACGGCGGCGGCCTCGTCGTCGCGGGTCCGACCACCATCACGAACCCAGCCGGGACCGGGATGCAGATCCAGGGTTCGACGACGCTGTTGACGTTCGGCACCACCAGCATCGCCAAGTCCAGCACGTCGGGGATCGGCCTCGCCTACGGGATCTCCGGCGCCGGCAACTCCGGCGACCTCACGTGCCAGATCCTCTCGATCAGGACGTCGAACGGGGCGGGGCTCGTCGCCCGCGCGAACACGAGTGCCGCCGACTTGACGGCCACCGCGCTCCTGGGCGTCGACGCGACCAACGGACCGGCGGTGGACATCGACACCGGCACCACGGCGCCGATCAACTTCTCGCTCGCAACCATCAACAGCAGAAACAGCCCGACGCAGGGCATGGACCTCGCCAGCGTCACCGGGACGATGAACGTGCTGAGCGGCTCGATCGTCAACGCCACCGGCACGGACATCCGGATCACCGGCGGCACGGCCAACATCACCTACGGCGGCGCGATCACCGACGACGTTGGCCAGCTGGTCGCGATCGCGAACACCACCGGCGGGGTCAAGAGCTTCACCGGCGCGATCACCGACGGCGACGATGGCGACGGTAGCGGCATCAGCGCGACCAACAATGCGGGCGCGACCATCCGGTTCTCCGGCGGGCTCGTGCTCTCGACCGCGGCCAACGCGGCCCTCGACGTCACCGGCGGCGGCACCTTCGAGCTGTGCGACGAAAACCCGTGCAACCCCGCGGCGACCGGCGCGACGCTCAACAAGCTGACCACCACCACGGGCGCGGCGCTCCGGATCGCGAACACCACGATCGGCGCCAACAACGTCGAGCTGCGGAGCGTCACGTCGAACGGCGCGACCAGCGGCATCGTGCTCGACACCACGGGCGCGAGCGGCGGCCTCAAGGTCAAGGGCAGCGGCGGCACCTGCTCCTCGGTGGGGAGCTGCTCGGGTGGTTCGCTTCAGGGCGGGACCTCGGGTGTGTCGATGACGAGCACGTCCAACGTCTCGCTCGATCGGATGTTCATCAGCGCCACGACCAGCAGCGGCATCGCCGGCACGCAGGTCCACGGCTTCAGCCTGACGAACAGCCGGATCGACAGCTCCGGCACCGGCCTGGGCGCCGAGACCTCGAACGTCGCGTTCAACACCACGGCCGTAGGGACCGAGAACAACCTCGATGGCGTGGTCACCATCACGGGCAACACGCTGACGAACGCCTACTACCACGGCATCGACATCTTCAGCTTCTCCGGCACGATCAGCGACGCGACGATCTCGAACAACGTGATCACGAGCTCGACCTCGACGGCGAGCTCCCTCGGCACCGGCATCCGGCTGGTCGCGTTCGGCTCCGCCGGGGGCGTCGCGAGCATCACCAAGGCGACGCTCAACCAGAACACGGTCACGAACTTCCCGAGCGCTGGCGGCATCATGGTGCAGGGTGGCAACGCCGCGAGCGCCGGTGCCACCGCCGGCACATACGGGGCGAGCGCCGCGAGCCCGATCGCGATCACCAACAACACGCTCTCCGGTGCGAGCGCCGGCAACCGGTTCGGGACGAGCGGCCTGATCGCGGTGGTCAACGGCAAGGGCACTGGCAACTTCCTGATCACCGGCAACGCGATCTCCCACGCCACCGGAACCGCGCTCGTGCTGTCCTCGTTCGGCTTCGCGACGGTCACCGCGATCGTCACCGGCAACACCGTCGTGGCCAACAATAGCGTCGGTGCGCAGGGCATCGGCGCGGGCACGAGCCAGACGTTCGCGAGCACCGACACGCCCACGCTCACGGCGACGATCAGCAACAACATGATCAGCCAGACCGACGGCAACGGCATCCTCGCCACCGCGCGCGACGCCACCGGCCACCTGAATGTCAGCATCAAGAACAACACCGTCGCGGCGCCGCTCGCCGGCAATCGCCCCGGCATCCGCGTGGACGCCGGCAACGGCGTGAGCGCTGACGACGACGTTTGCCTCGACATCTCGGGCAACACGACCGCGGGCACGGGCCTGGTGCCCGAGGGCATCGGCCTGCGCAAGCAGGGCACGAGCACCACGGTCAATGCGTTCGGGATCGAGGGCATGGCCGCCACGGCGACCACCGCGGTCGAGATGTTCGTGGATGGCCTGAACCCGGCCAGCCAGCTCAACGCGGGCACGGGGCTCAGGACGCTCCTGATCTCGGGCACCAGCGGCTTCTCGAGCTGCTCGACGGCCCCGTAGTTTCCGACTCACGTCCGCAGGCGATTCCGTCTTATCCTGGAGAGACCACCATGGCTGAACCGTTCCTCGCAGAGATCCGGCTCATGAGCTTCGTCTTCCCCCCCAAGGGGTGGGCGCTGTGCGACGGCCAGCTGTTGCCGATCAACCAGAACCAGGCGCTGTTCGCGTTGCTGGGGACGACGTTCGGTGGGAATGGAACCGTCAACTTCGCACTGCCCGACCTCCGCGGCCGCGTACCGATCCACGTCGGCAACGGACACACGCTGGCGAGAGGGCGGGCGAGCAGGCACACACGCTCTCGATCTCGGAGATCCCGCAGCACCTCCACACGCACAGCGCGACGTCCGCGGTGGCCACCACCAACACGCCCAGCGCCAGCGTGATGCTCGCGCAGAGCACCGGCTCGCCGCAGTACACGAGCGCCTCCAACCTCGTGGCGATGGCCCCGAACGCGCTCGCGAACGTCGGCGGATCGCAGGCGCACCTCAACATGCAGCCGTTCCTCACCCTCAGCTTCTGCATCGCATTGCAGGGCATCTTCCCGAGCCAGAACTAGGAGATCTCGATGGCCCAACCTTATGTCGGCGAGGTCCGGATGTTCGCGGGCAACTTCGCGCCCGCGGGCTGGATGTTCTGCGAAGGGCAGCTGCTCCCGATCTCGGAGTACGAGACGCTGTTCCAGCTGATCGGCACCACCTATGGCGGCGACGGTCAGAGCACGTTCGGCTTGCCGGATCTGCGTGGGCGGCTCCCGATCCATCAGGGCAACGGGTTCATCCTCGCGGAGACCGGCGGTGCCGAGGAGATCACGCTGAGCGTCAACCAGATCCCGGCGCATGCCCACGCCGCGCTGGCATCGACGAACACAGCGACCGGGACGCCTGCCGCGAACGCGATCCCTGCTCCAAGCCCGAGCGCCACGGTCACGGCATACGGCACCGACGCTCCGAACGTGAACCTTCATCCGTCGAGCATCGCCTCGGTCGGTGGATCACAGCCGCACACGAACTTTCAGCCGTACCTGTGCGTCGACTTCATCATCTCGCTGTTCGGGATCTACCCGTCCCCCACCTGAGGAGCTGCCATGGCCGATCCCTTCGTCGCCGAGATCCGGATCTTCCCGTTCAACTTCCCGCCCAAGGGATGGGCGTGGTGTGACGGACAGCTCCTGCCGCTGTCGCAGAACACCGCGCTGTTCTCGCTCCTCGGGACCACCTACGGTGGCAACGGGATGAGCAACTTCGCGCTGCCTGATCTTCAGGGCCGCGCACCGATGCACCCAGGTCAAGGCCCGGGGCTCAGCCTCCATGATCTCGGCGAGCAGGGCGGCAGCGACACCGTGAGCCTGCTCGAGTCCGAGATTCCGTCCCACAGCCACAGTCTCAGCGCTTCGGCAGCAGACTCGACCACGCGGATCCCGGCGGGCAATCGCCACGCCGTGGGCCTCGGTGTCTCGCAGTACGCGGCGCCGGGCCCGCTGACGAACCTCAACCCCAACGCGACCACCCCGGCTGGCGGAGATGCTCCCCACAACAACATGCAGCCGTACCTGACGTTCTACTTCTGCATCGCGCTCCAGGGAGTCTACCCACCTCGTACCTAGGCCGATGCCCGTCACGCTCCGCCCGATCGTCCCTGCCGACGAGGACTTCCTCTACCGGGTCTACGCCAGCACGCGAACCGAAGAGCTCGCGCTCACCGATTGGAGCCCGGCGCAGAAGACCGCGTTTCTCCAGATGCAGTTCACCGCGCAACACCGCCACTACCAGGACAACTACTCGAACACCGCGTTCGACGTGATCCTCCACGACGATGAACCTGTGGGCCGGCTGTACGTGCGCCGGATCGCGAGCGAGATGCGGATCGTCGACATCGCGCTGTTGCCTGCATTTCGCAGCGCGGGTATCGGCGGCGCCCTGCTCCGCGGTCTCGTGGAGGAGGCGCGGCGCGAGGCGGTGCCACTGCGAATCCACGTGGAGAAGAACAACCCCGCGCTTCGCCTGTACGAGCGTCTCGGGTTCCGTGCGATCGAGGATCGCGGGGTCTACTGGTTCCTGGAGTGCAGCCCATGATCCGGATCGCCCTGTGTGTGGCACTCGTCGCCTGCTCGAGCAGCAGCCCGACCTCGCAGCCAGAGCCGGCGAAGGAGCCCGGGAAGGGGTCTGCGCGCTCGGCGACACTTCCCATTCCCGCTCCACCCGCGAGCCAGCAGCCCGTCACGCCCAAGCCTGCCGTCGACGAGCGACCGCCGCTCGCGATCACGCGCGAGCAGGTCCCCGAGATGACGAAGACCCTCGTCCGGCTCGATCAGATGATCGCGCAGGCCACCGAGGATGCGGCATCTGCGGGTGGCAGCGGAGCACAGCGAGTCGCCGCCGCCGAGCTGGAGACCTTGAAGGCCCAGCGGGCGGAGGTCCAGGCGGCCATCGAGGACGCGATGTCGGGTAGCGCTCGGGTCCCCGCACCCTGACAAGCCCTTGAGTTCTCGACGAGCACCGACGACACTGAGGAGATGGATCGCCGGATGTTTCTGAGGGTCGGTGCCGGTAGCGCGGCGCTCGCGATGCTGCCACTCACGGGCTGCACCACGGGTAGCTCGTTGCCACCGATCGAGACCACCGGCGGCCCCACCACGGTGACCGCGGATGGCGTGCGGTTCGAGGCCCGCCCGAATGCGCATGCGCTGCTGATCACGAACGCACGCGGCGACCTTCGCACCGGTGGCGTTGGCCACGCTCCGGGCAAGTTCAACTATCCCGTGGGCGTCGCCACCCTCGGTGGCCTCGCGTACATCGTCGAACGCGGGAACCATCGCGTGCAGGTCATCGATGCGAGCGGTGCGAGTGTGGGCATGATCGGCGAGACCGAGCTGTTCTATCCTGGCGACATCGCGGTCACCGCCGAGCAAGAGCTGCTCGTCGCCGACTCGCGCAACGCCCGCGTCGTCGCGTTCACGGTCGATGGCGAGATGACGCGGGAGCTCGGCAAGGGCACGCTGAGTGCGCCCAGCGGGCTCGCGGTGATCGACGATTCGATCCTCGTCGCGGATCCCGGTCTGCACGAGGTCCTCGAGCTCGATCGATCGGGTGCCGTGCGCCGCAAGCTCGGCGCGGATTGGGTGCTGCCGTGGAGCGTGGCCACCGATGGCGAGCGCGTGTTCGTGATCGATGGAGCGAGCCCGGTGCTCGCAGTGCTCGATCGCTCGGGGCGGCGTGTCGAAACGCTCGAGCTCGATCGTCCGGCGAGCTACGTCTCGTACGTCGACGGAACCCTGTTCGTCAGCTGATGCCGACCGACGTCGCGGCCCTGACCCGAGAGCAGTTCGATGCGCTCAAGGGGACCACGTTCCTGATGCGCACGAGCGCCAACGAGACCTTGCCGCTCGAGGTCCTCGAGACCGAGGCGCTGGCGACCCGTCCGGGGGCTGCTCGCGGAGCGTTCCTCGTAAGGTTCCGGTCGGCCGAGCGGATCGGCGCGCCACAGGCCAGCGTACACGCTGGAGCACGCGACCCTGGGCACACCTGAGGTGTTCCTGGTACCAGCCGGGCCCGACGCCGTGGGCATGCGCTACGACGCCGTGTTCTCGTGACCGCCTGAGCTACGATGCGACGATGCCGGCCTTCACCGCGTTGTTCGCCCAGGCGGGCCGCGTGGTGCTCGCGCCGATGGAGGACGTCTCCGATGTCGTGTTCCGCCGCGCGTGCCGGAGCGCCGGCGCCACGTTGTGCGTGACCGAGTTCGTGGGCGCGGAGCAGCTGGTGGCGGATTCGCGGATCGCGCGGCGCAAGGCTCTGCTCGCGGACGACGATCGACCGACGGGGATCCAGATCTACGGCCCGGATCCCGAGGTGCTCGTCGCGGCCGCGCGAATCGCCACCGCCTGCGGCCCGGCGTTCCTCGACATCAACTGCGGCTGCTGGGTGCCCAAGGTCGTGGGCCGGGGCGCCGGGGCAGCGTGGCTGCGCGAGCCCGCGGCGATGGTCGCGATGGCGCGGCGGATCGCCGAGGTCGGTGCAGAGGCGGGCGTGCCGGTCACGGTCAAGACCCGGATCGGCTGGGGACCCGAGTCGCACCTGCCGATCGTCGAGCTCGCGCAGCGCCTCGAGGAGGCGGGGGTCGCGGGGCTGACGATCCACTGTCGCGTCGCGCTCGCGGGGCACACCGGGCCGGCCGACTGGAGCTGGGCGCGGCGCGCGCGCGAGGCGGTCCGGATCCCGGTGATCGTCAACGGCGATGTCCGGACGGCGGACGATGTGGTGCGCGCTCTCGAGGAGACCAGCTGCGCAGGCGCGATGATCGGGCGGGCGGCGATCGATCACCCGTGGGTGTTCCGCGAGGCCCGCGCGCGGCTCGCCGGCGAGGTCCCTGCCCCGCCGACCGCTGCGGAGCGGGTCGCGATGTATGCCCAGCTGGTCGCCGGCAATGTGGCCCGGCGCGGCGAGCGCCTCGGTCTCGGTGTGACGCGGCGCCACGTCGGCGTGCTCGGGCCGCTCCTCGACAACGCCGTGCGGGCCGCCCTGTATTCCGCGCCGACGATCGTCGCGACGCTCGCGATCCTCGACAGGCTTTTGCAGGCAGGAAACGTGACAGAAACATCGGCTGAAGCCAGGCTGGAGGAGTGTCGAAGCCGATCATCCAGGTCCACCACCGAGGTGATCGGGGCGTCGACGGCATCCTCCGGCTGATCGAGCTCGCTGCGCACGACGGACCGATCGAGACGATGCTGTCCGCGATGTGACGATGAGCCTGTCGCGATCATGGGCGTCGAGATCGCGAGCGTGTACGTCCGCGAGGACGATCACCTCGTGATGCGTGGCAACCACGGCTTCGGGCCGAACGCGATCGGCACCACGCTCGCCGTGGGCGAGGGCATCACCGGCCTGGTCGCCGAGTGCATGCGCCCGGTCTCCGCCGAGCACGCCGCGGCCGAGGCCGCGTACGCCGGTGCCGGGCCTCGGCGAGGAGCGGTTCCCCGTGTTCGTCGGCGTGCCTCTGATCGGTGCGGGCACCGTGATCGGCGTGCTCGTGCTGCAGCGCCGCACCACGAAGTTCGCGGCCGACGAGGTGACGCTCGCCACCGCCCTCGGCGCCCCGGTGACCTCGCGATCGAGCGGCGGCTCGCGAGTGCCGTTCGCTCCGCGCGGCTCTCCGGCCTCGCGCACGTCCCCGGCGCCGTGCTCGGTCGTGCGGGCGTGGTGCCCACCACCACCGCCCTCGGCGCACCGCCCATCGAGATCGAGCGCGCCTTCGCCCGCCTCCGCGAGGACCTCGGCCGCGCGATGAAGAAGCTCGCGGACTCCACCGTCCCCGCGGTCGGTGCGGCCCTCGATCGCTTCGCGATGCTTGCTGTGCGATGCGCAGCTTCGCCAGCGGCTGTGCGCGGCGAGCGGTCAGCCCGAGGGCCTGCGCAACGTCGCCAACGAGTATGCGCGCGCGCGGTTCAAGCCGGGCACCGTGCGCGAGTCCGCAGATCACGGGGCCGGCGTCGAGGAGCTGTGCGTGCTGCTCGCCGATCCGCGCTCCCTGCGCCCCGGCCTGATTGGATCGCGGATCGGATCAACGTGCTGATCGCGATCGCCGCCGTCGCGCGAGGCGCCTCGGCCCTGGTCGCGAGCGATGCCGTGGCCCCGCCGCGATCGCCGTGGCGCGCGCCGCGCACCTGCCGGTGGTCAGCGACGTGCCCGGCCTGTTCGGCTGGGCGCGCCCGGGAGACCTGCTCGCGGTCGACGGCGACACCGGCGCGGTGCTGGTCCACCCAGCGCCGACCGACATCGAGCGCCTGCGCCGCGCGCGCGCTGAGCAGCCGCAGCCTGTGGCCACCGAAGACCTGCCGTCCGCCCAACGAATACGACCGAACGTTGCGACGGTCGCATCGCATCGCATCGCATCGCATCGCATCGCATCGCATCGCATCGCATCGCATCGCATCGCATCGCATCGCATCGCACCGCATCGCATCGCATCGCATCGCATCGCATCGCATCGCATCGCATCGCATCGCATCACATCCAGGCACGGCCTTCGCTCCGAGCGCACTTCGCGTGACCGCCTGTAGAGGCGGGTCGGCGTGTGACCCCGGCGCGCACGGCCACTCGCCGAGGTGCAGGCGCAGCTCACAAGCCTCCTGCCGCCTACCACAGGCCCGCGCCGGCCAGATCGTCCCGACGTCGAATTCTTTGAATTCGAGGAGAGCAAGAGAGAGAGGAGGAAGCGGAGTTCGGCGCGATGCGAGGCGGTGCTGCCATGCCTGGTCGCGCAGACTCGTGGGAGCGATGCCCCCACCCTCCCCCCCAAGTTCAATTCGGCGGAGCTGCAGGCTGGGCCTCGTCGCGAGCGAATGACCTAAGCCCGTGCCAACACGAACTCCCGACCGCACGCGACCCGGAGGCTGGTTGCCCTTCCTGGGAGCGCGCAACCGCCGATCACGGTAGGCGCGGGCCTGGCACCTCGTCGAAAGCGAGGGCACCGTGACGCCGCCATCCGACCCTAAGGAGCCATCGCGTCGGCCGTGCCACCGGTGATGGCCGAGCGAGGAGCTCGCGCTTCCACCACGTGTCGGGCACCACGGGGCTGCGCCAACCATCGAACCAGGCCGCGCTGGAGCACGGATCGATCCACGTGCCCTCCCGCATGGAAGGTGCAGCCTCGTGGTGGAGCGCGTTGTTGAGGACGTAGCGCAGCGCGTTCCGCACCTCGCGCGGCGTCTTCAGCGCACGCGCGTGATACCGATCCTCGAACAGCTTCCCCGTGCGCCCCAGCCCCCGGTTCACACTGCGCGCGATCCGGACCTTCAGCCCCTGGATCCCCCGGGCACGGGCCGCGTTGCTATCCGCCTCGATCACCAGGTGGAGGTGATTCGACTCGATGTTGAACTCCGTGACCCGAAAGTCCGCGCGGTGCGACCGAGCGATCGCATCGCGGATCAGCCTCACCAGCCAACGCCGCCGCAACGACATCACTCCGTCCACCGTCCTCAACGTGACGTGCTGCGGATAGCTCGGTGCGATCGCCTCGCGCGTGTCATGCGACACGCCCTTCCTGGTCCGCGGTCGCCCAGCGCCCGGCCGCCAACCACCGTGCCCCATCGGGCGTCGTGCTGCATCGAGGGACAACTGAACATGACGGACTCTCGAGTTTTGCCTTGCCATGACTAGATATCTATAGACGATGGGTCTGACACATGGCCCGCAGATCGTCGTCGGAGATTCAACCGCGAGCCCGCAAGGAGAGACCTGTAGTCCATCCGCCAACTGGCACTCTCTCTTTGACCTGCGGTGTATCGCCTGCGTGCCGAGCGGCATCGGCGGCGGCGGCGGCATCGGCGGCACACGCGTTCGCCACGATCCTCGGCGTCCCCGCACGGCAAGGTCCCGAGCCTCAGTCCTGGTTCCGCTCTCTCGCCAGAGGCAGTGCGGCGTTCCTGAGGCCGGCCCGGATCTCTGCCGAATTCATGTGAGAGGCAACGCGCGCCACCAACGCCACGAGGCAACGTGAGCAGTTGACCCAGTCCACGTTCACCGACCCATCGCTGCTACACGCGTTCGCCACAGCGCTCGCTCTCGGATCTCCCTCTCCTCGAATTCAAAGAATTCGACGTCGGAGCGATCTGGCCGGCGCGGGCCTGTGGGGGGCGGAAGGAGGCTTGTGAGCTGCGCCTGTAGCTCGGCGAGTGGCTCGTGCGCGCAGGTCACATGCCGACCCGCCCTCCACAGGCGGTCACGCGCTCGCGACGAGGTCCGGCCCGGATCTCTGCCGGATTCAAGTGGGAAGGGACACGGCCGCCTCCACTCATCGGACACGTCGAGCACACAACACGCGCTCGCGACGCTGCCCGGCCTGGATCTCTGCCGAATTCAAGCCGTTGAAGTGCGGGCTGCAAGGCTGGAAGTCGCGAACGTGCGTTCGAGCAGCACCGTCCTCTCGAGCCATTGCCGAGAGCGTCGCGACCGTGGTCGCCGGTTCCCGCTACAGCTTCGGCCCCTTCCGCGGATCGCGATCCGGGTACGCCTTCTCGAGCGCATCGTGCTCGTTGAACAGCGCCACCGTTCGCGCACGCGCGCGGTCCATCAGGTTGAACGTGAAGGGCGCGGGCTTGTAGTCCGGATCGGGTCCGGGGATCCGCTGCTCGTAGTCGAGCCAGATCCGCTTGTCGTCGCGGCAGTGATAGGTGCGGCACACCCGCGGGCGCGCCGCGTGCACCGTGCAGTGGTGCGTCTCCGGATCGTTGTGCACGCAGTACTCGTCACTCGCGCGCTGGCGGATCATGTACGGGCGACCGTAGTCCCAGCGGATGATGCCCTCGTCGAGGTCCTGCGTGGAGAGGGCGAACCTCAGCGTGCAGCAGCGCGCCTTGCAGAGGTGGATCAGCTCCTCGCACGGCGGGGATTCGGACTGCACCGTGTACTTGTCACCGCCCATCTCGAACGAGACGCCGTTGTCCTGGTTCGCGTCGTTCGCCCGGATCCGCGAGAGCGTGTCGTCCGTCATCATCGCCACGGTGGTCTCCACCGTGAGCGCGGTCGGCTCCGCGGGTGTCTCGGGCGGTGCCGGCTTGGGCTCCACCCCATCGAGGCGGCGGGTCAGCTCGTCCGTGAGGGCCACCACCTGAGCCGCGAGGTGCAGGAGCTGATCATGGGTCCGGAGGTCGCTCGCGTGAAGAGCGCGGAGGGCGCGCTCGAAGTCCGCGCGGGTCACCGGTGCATCGGGCGACGCGGTGCCATAGGCCTGGTCGTGATCGGGGTCCGCCACGTCCCGAAGGTACACTGTTCGGCGGATCCCACCCGTCTGCGCGCAGGCCGTGCGGGGGCGTTGCACCAGGCGCAACGCCTGCGCGATTTCGGCGGGAGGTCTCCCGGCGGGCGGGCGCAGTCTTTGCAGCAGCTCCACCCATGCCGGATGGGGAGGAGCAGCAGGGCCACAACCACAACCACAACCATAACCACGGGTCCGCGCGATCCAGGCATCGCCCATCCTCACCGACCAGTTCGCGGCGTTGGTCCGGACGATGTTCACCGGCGTGGTGGTCACCTGGCGCGATGGCGTGATCGTCGAGGCCAACGAGACGTTCGCCCGCTCGCTCGGACTTACCCGCGACGAGCTGATCGGACGTTCGACCGCGGAGCTCGCGATCTACGAGGATCCCTGATGCGCGCGCGGATCTACGAGGAACCTCGCGGGCGGCGGTGAGGTCAGGCGGCTCGCCGTGCACCTGCGCCACCGCGATGGCAGCACACGCGTGTTCCTGCTCACCGTGAAGCCGCTCGAGATCGGCGGCGCGGCGTGTCTGGTGGGGCTGTTCGAGGATGTCACCGAGCTCAACCGCGTGAACGCCGCGCTCCAGGAGAGCGAGCGAGAGCTACGCGCGATGTTCGACGTGGTGCCCGTGGGGATCGTGCAGGTCGACCTCGGGACCCAGCGGCTCACGCACGTCAACCCTGCGATGTGCATCCTCACCGGCTACAGCGCGAAGGAGCTGCTGTCGCTGCGGATCTCCGATATCACCCATCCCGAAGACCGCGCGGCCGACGCCGAGACGTTCGGGCAGCTGGTCGGTGGGGAGGCCTCGAGCGTCCGCCACACAACGCGGTACGTTCGCAAGGACGGCATGGTGGTCTGGTGCACCGTCGACTTCCGGCTGATGCACCCGAGTCAGCAAGGCGGGGTCGCGGCGGTGGCCGTGATCGTCGACGAGACGGAGCGCCACGTTGCGGATGCCGCGACCCACCTGCTGACGAGCGCGCTCCAGGCCGCGGATAACAGCGTCGTGATCACCGATCTGTCGGGCACGATCTACTGGGCCAACGCGGCGTTCTCGCGGCTCTCGGGGTACGCGCCGGCGGAGATCGTCGGGGCGAGCACGAGCCTCCTCAAGTCCGGCACGCAGGATGCGGGGTTCTACCGCGAGATGTGGACCACCATCCGCGCGGGCAAGACCTGGCACGGCGAGCTGGTCAATCGTCGCAAGGATGGCCAGCTGTATACGGAGGACATGACGATCACGCCGGTGCGCGATGGCCAGGGTCAGGTCACGCACTTCATCGCGATCAAGCAGGACATCACCGAGCGCAAGCGCGTGGCCGAGACCCTCCGGGCAAGCGAGGACCGGTACCGAACCCTGGTCGACAACCTCGAGGAGCTCGTGTTCTCGATCGACCTTCAGGGGCGGCTGACGTTCACGAGCCGCGCCCTCACCCGGTTCGGGTACGAGCCCGAGCAGGTGCTCGGCCGATCGATCGACGAGTTCATCCATCCGGAGGACCTCGCCGAGCTCAAGGCCGACTTCGCGCGGCGGCTCGCCGGTGCGGCGCACGGCCTCGTGGAGTTTCGCTGGATGGACGCCTCGGGAAAGCCGCGCTACCTCCGCAACTCCACGCGCCCGCTGATGGTCAACGGCGAGATCGTCGGCCTGACCGGGCTCGCCACGGATGTCACGCTCCAGCGCGAGACCGAGGAGCAGCTGCGCGCGGCCCACCGGATGGAGGCGATCGGTCGCCTCGCCGGCGGGCGTGGCCCACGACTTCAACAACATCCTCAGCGTGATCAGCTCGTACACCGAGTTCGCGCTCGAGGAGCTGCGCGAGGGCGATCCGCTCCGCGCGGACCTCCACGAGATCGCCGCCGCCGGCCAGCGCGCCGCCGCGCTGACCCGCCAGCTGCTCGCGTTCAGCCGCCAGCAGGTACTGGAGCCCAAGCGTCTGGACCTCGGCGAGCTGGTCGCGGGCGTGACCAAGATGCTGCGCCGGCTGATCGGAGAGGATGTCACGCTCCACGTCACCGTCGCCGACGGGCTGTTCTTCACCCGGGTGGATCCGGGGCAGATCGAGCAGGTCCTGATGAACCTCGCGGTCAATGCCCGCGATGCGATGCCCGAGGGCGGAGAGCTGCAGCTCGAGCTCCAGAACTGTGTGCTCGATCCGGAGCGCGCGAGGACCGTGGACCTCCCGCCCGGCAGCTACGTGGAGATGGTGGTCACCGATACGGGCGCGGGCATGACGCCGGCCGTGCAAGCGCGGATCTTCGAGCCGTTCTTCACGACCAAGGCGCTGGGCAAGGGCACCGGTCTCGGGCTCTCGATGGTGCATGGCATCGTCAAGCAGAGCGGTGGCGGGATCTCGGTGGAGACCGCGCCCGGTCGTGGGACGGCCTTCCACGTGTACTTCCCGCGGGACGCGAGCGTGGCGATCGTCGCCGAGGCCCCCGCGAGCTTGCAGCCAGTCGAGCCTGCGGGTCATGGCCGGATCCTGGTCGTCGAGGACGAAGCAGCGCTCCGCAACGTGGTGATGCGCATGCTCCGCGGGTGCGGCTACGACGTGCTGGTGGCGGCGAGCCCAGGCGAGGCGCTGCTGATCTGCGAGGAGCACGGCGACACGTTCGATCTCCTCCTCACCGATGTCGTGATGCCCGGCATGAGCGGACGCAGGCTGGCGGAGCGGCTGCATCCCCTCTGCCCGCGCGCCCGGGTGATGTTCATGTCGGGCTACACCGACGAGATGATCGAGCACCATGGCGTGCTCGGGAACCACTTCCTGCGTAAGCCGTTCGATCGGGCGACGCTGGTCACCAAGGTGCGGTCCGTGCTCGAGGAGCCGGCGCCTACGAGCTGAGGTGTCACTCCACGGCGCCCTGGCAGAACCAGCGACGGCGGTTGCGGTCGTAATAGACCCACAAACAATCACCGCGCTTGAGCTCGGCGAAGTGGTACTCGCGATGCGCGCCGCCCGACGCACCTGCGTGCGTCCACCAGCCTCCGGACACCACGTATGGCCCGAGGATCCGCACCACCGCGCCATGCTCGAGGCCCGAGAGTAACCATCCATCGTCATGCTGCTGGCGCACCGGCCGCGGCTGCGCTGGCAACGGCTGCGGGCGCGCGAGCATCCGGCGCACCAGCGGGCGCACCAGCTTCTCGGTCGGCTTGGCCGCCACCACGTGGACGAGGCGCTCCCAGCCAAAGCTCGCCTCGGGCAGGTGGCCCTCGCGCAGCACGGCGCGCACCACGGCATCGTCTCCCAGCTCGGCGCGCAGCTTGGCGAGCGCCTCGTCGGCCGCACGCAGATCTCGACGTGGCCGGGAGGCGAACAACGCCAGCTGCTCGCGCGTGGCGGCGACATCATCGGCCCACACGCGGATCGCGTTGACCGGCGCCACCGGCGGCATGCCGGAGAGCCGCAGGTGGATCAGGCGCAGGAGCGTGCGTGCATCGAGCGTGGCGGTGGCCGGCTTGATGCAATCGGCGCGCAGCTCGACGCGGCCCACGGCGTACTTGAGCGAGAGCTCGAGGTGGAGCGCCGTGACCGCGCGGGCTCGCCCGGCGAGGCGATCGAGCAGGCGATCGATCGGCGCCTTGATCACGAACATCAGGCGCTCGACGTCATCATCCTCGTCGTCGAGCAGCACGCGCTCGTCCGGCGCCTCCGGCGGAGCGAGCGGCACCAGCGGATCCCAGCGCTCGCCGGCCGCGAGCTGATACAGGCGGTGCGCCTCGCGCCCGAACCTCTCGAGGATGCCGCCGCCCGGCAGCCGCACCATCTGCCCGACGGAGATCACGCCGAGCCGCGAGAGCGCATCGCGCAGCTTCGGATCGAGCTCGAGCCGCGCGAGGGGAACGGCGGCCGCCGCGGCACGCTCATCGGCATCGGCGCGCAGCACGGTGACGCCGTGGCGCGTGGCGCGCGCGATCGCGTACGTGGCGAACCGCGAGAACCCCACGACCACCGCGCCGCGGAACCCGTGCTCGACGATCACGCGCCCGATCGCCATGCCCCACGCCGTGCCCTGCGGACCGGCGTCATCGGGAAAGATCCGATCGAGGCCCTCCCCATCGAGCCAGAACGTGCCCGGCTCTCCGAGCTCGACGCGTGGCGACAGCGCGTGCAGCGCGGTGCGCAGCTCCACGAGCGCGGCCTCGATCTGCTCGGGCGGGACCACGCGCGCACGCAGGCCACCACACAGCGAGAGCGCATGCGCATAGCGCTGCCCGGCGAGCACCCCGGCGGCACGCGCGCGCTCGCACGACCACTGCACGATCCCCTGTGGACGGTCCTCGTCGATCACGACGACCGGGTGCTCGCGCCACGCCGGCTCGGCTCGCCACACCAGCTGCAGCGGCAGTGCGGGGAGATCCAGACACGCGAGACGACTCACTGTACAACTGTTCAGCTATCCGGTTAGTCTTGTCAATCCGCCAAGTTAATCCGGAGAGATCTCTTAGGATGCCCGCATGAAGGACAAGGTCATCGTGATCACCGGTGCGTCCGCGGGGATCGGCGAGCAGCTCGCGGAGGTCTGCTACGCACGCGGCGCTCGCGTGGTGCTCGCCGCACGCAACGCCGAAACTCTCGGCGCCCTCGCGAAGCGGCTGGGGGATCGAGCGTTCGCCGTCCCCACCGATGTCAGCAAGCGCGAAGACAACGAGCAGCTCCGCGCGCGCGCGATCGAGAAGTTCGGCCAGGTCGATGTGTGGGTCGCCAACGCAGGCCGTGGCATCTCGCGCCCGGTCTCGCAGCTGACCGAGGCCGACGTCGACGACATGATGACCACCAACTTCAAGTCGGTGCTGTTCGCGATCCAAGCAGTGCTCCCGCACTTCAAGGAGCGCTCGCGCGGTCACCTGATCGCGGTGTCCTCGATGCTCGGGCGGATCCCGTTCGCGCCGATCCGCAGCGCGTACAGCGCCTCGAAGGCCGCGGTGAACTCGCTGATGACGAGCCTGCGCGTCGAGCTGCGCCCACAGTTCTCGGGGATCCACGCCAGCGTGGTGCTGCCCGGCGTGGTCGCCACCGAGTTCGGCAACAACGCGCTCCACGGCGGGCCGGACTCGCGCAGCTTCCCCGGTGCGCAGCCCGCCTCCGAGGTCGCGACGGTGATCGCGGACCTGATCGAGAAGCCACGCGCCGAGGTCTATACGCGACCGCAGCTGCGGGAGATGGCGGCGAACTACTACTCCGCCGAGGACGTCAGCGAGATCGAAGCGGGCTTCGGCGGCCCGCCCCCACGCTGACGAAAGCGTGCGGACCGCGACGGCGGGCCTCGTTGATTACAGCGTGCGGAACGCGACGGGGTAGCTCAGCTCGCTCTTGGTCTCGGCCTCGGGGAACGCCCAGTGCGGGACGGTCTCCTTGAGGCAGCTGTTGACCACCGCCGGTGCGTCACCGGCGATCGACAGCGAGGTCACCTGACCGGTGACGTCGATCTTCAGCTTGAGCACTGCGGTGCTCGGGACGCGATCCATGATCGCGAGCCGCTGCCAGCAGTAGTCGAGCTCGTTGCGCTTCTCCTTCACCACGGCGCCGACCTGGATCTGCGTCAGGCTGCGCGGGACGATCACCAGCTCGGCCTCACCGGGGAGCGCGGCGCGACGGCCCGGCTTGAGCACGTCGTACGCCTCGCCGAACGAGGTCTTGCCGAGATCGTAGGACTCGACGAGCTTCTTCGCCTCGGGCTTGAGCTCGACGGGCGCATCACCCTTGATGGCCTCGAGCTTCGGCATCTCGAGCTTGGCCTCGAGCTTGACGATCGGCGCCTTGACGGGCTTGGGGGAGGGCTGCTTGCCACCGGCCAGGGCCGGGGTCGCGAGCACGGCGATCACGAGAGCGGTCTTGGTTGCGGATGGCTTCATCATGCTCGAACACATGAGCAGACGTCGTGCCACACGTCGGCGAGCCCCCAGATCCAATCGAAATGAGCAGTTCTGACAGGGTCTGGAGACTGTCGTGCTTAGGGACAGTCGTTTCCGGGGTGGCTCCTCGGGCTTCCGCCCCTGCTACAGCCCCGACGGCCCCCGCACCTTGGTGCGCCTGGACCAGCCGGGCCCTCGGCGCTTGTCCTTGAGCGTACGGATCGTCACCTCGAAGCCCCCACGCGGGTCGATCGGGTTGAGCCCGAGGTTGGTGCCGACGGAGGCAGCCGCAGCCGCATCGCCTCGGCGCGCAACGACACCAGCGAGCCAAGCGATCCCGCCTCGGCTGGCTTCTCGGTGAGGCAGACCACCGCGGCATCATGGGCCTGCGCGAGCGTCACCAGCCGGCCGAGGACCTGATCCGGCAGGCGCTGGGCCCGGTTGGCCTCGAAGTCCACGCTCGCGAGATCGAGGACGACCAGCCCGAACGCTCCCGAGCGCAGGAGCCGCTCCGCCGCCCGCGCCGCCGCGATCGTCGACGGTGCACGCACCACCACCAGCGCGGCGAGATCGATCCCGGTGTCCGCGACATCGGGCGGATAGAACGTGGCCGTCTTCGGATCGAGCGACCACGGCACCACCCACGCGACGGGCTCACCACCCTGCTGCGCTTCGAGCACCAGCTCGGCCGCCGTGGTCAGCGTGGCGACCGCGCCGCGCGCGGACAGCTCCACCAGCCGGCCGCGCATCGCCGCGAGCCCCCACGGCGAGGCGGATAGCTCGGCGTCATGCCCGAGCCGCAGCGAATCCAGGCGCACCACGCGCGCCGCGACCGCGCTGCCGCGGGCCTTGGCCAGGAACTCGTGAAGATCGTCGCTCACCGGAACACACGTTCAGTACCAGAGTCCCCTGACAGGTTCACGGCGTCTGTGTGATCTCGATGACTTCCGCAGCTCCACGTCGGGTGATCTCGATCCGGAGTACTCCGGCGGCCTTCACCTGCTCGTAGATCTCCACCAGTCGCGCCGGGTCCGTGAGCACCACGCCGTTGACCGCGCGGATCGCATCGCCGCTGCGCAGGCCGAGCGCGTAGGGCACCGACGTCGCCTTCACCATGAACGCGCGCACGCCATCGGGCTGGCCGAGCTTGATCGTCGGATACGCCCGCGCGCCCTGCATGTACGACGAGGGATCCGCCGCGATCTGCTCGAGCGTGGCGCGCGGCACGGAGAAGTGATGGTCGTCGACGCTCTTGATCGTATCGAGCAGCGGATCGCGCGCCAGCCGGACCGGCGGGCTCGTGCGGAGCCCACCGCTCGTCGGTCGCCGCGTGCGAGCCCTGCGCGCTTCGCGGAGATCGCCGTCGAGATCCCAGCGCACCAGCACGGGCTCGCCGTCGTGGAGGAGCTCCACGAACAGTGCGGTCGCGTTCATCATCCCGGTGCCGACGAGCACGTCGTAGACATCGAACTGCCGCCGCACCGCGCGGCCCGAGATCGCCGTGATCACATCCGCTGGGCCAAGCCCGAGCAGGTTCCGCACGCTCGGATCCACCACGCGCACGCCGATCACCGCCCCGCTCTCGCTCACTGGCTCCACTCCGTTGCTCTCGAGCTCGACCACATCGAGCGCGGCCACGCGACGGATCCCGACGGGCGCCACCGCCGCTGCCACGACCTGCTCGCCATCTCCACCACGCCGCGCGACGACGATCACCGCCACCACCGCGAGCACGACCGCCGTGATCGCGAGGCCGATCGCGATCGCAGGCAGGCGGCGCCCTGGCTCCCACATGGAACGAGCATGACACCGCCGCACGTCCGATGCCCGCTTGGTACGCTGTCCGTGCGATGCCCGCCGACTACGACGCCGCCGTCGCCGAGCTGTACCAGGTGCCCCACGCGAGCTTCGTCGCGGAGCGCAAGCGGCTCGCCGGCGAGCTCAAGGCCGCGGGCGACAAGGCCGGCGCCGCCGCGTTCGCCAAGCTCGGGCGGCCCACGATCTCGGCGTGGGTCGTCAACCAGCTGTGGTGGCACGCGCGCGATGCGTTCTCGTTGCTCCTCGCGAGCGCGGCGCGCCTGCGCGATGGCGACCTCGCGGCCAGCGGCGATCATCGCGATGCGCTCCACCGGCTCCGGACTCGCGCCGCCGCGATGCTCGCCGATGCGGGCCACGGCGCCACCGAGTCCACGCTCCGCCGCGTGGCCCAGACCCTCGCCGCGATCGCCGCCACCGGCAGCTGGGAGCCCGACCCCGCCGGTGCACTCGCCACCGATCGCGATCCACCCGGCTTCGACGCCGCGATGCTCGCACCGACGATCACCAGCGACGCCGCGGAGGCCGCGCAGCGGATCGTCGCGCAGGCCGAGGAGACCCAGCGCAAGGCCGCCCAGGTCGCGCGCGAGGCCGTGGCGATGCGCGAGCGACTCGAGGCACCGCCCGCGGCCCTCGCGCCGGTGATCCCGATCCGGACGCCGACGCCGACCCCGATGCCGACGCCGACTCCGATGCCGACGCCGATCCCGATGCCGATGCCGACGCCGACGCCGACCCCGATGCCGATGCCGATGCCGACCCCGACGCCGATGCCGACGCCGACCCCGATGCCGATGCCGACCACGACATCCCCATCGGCCCGCCGCGAGATCGCGGCCGAGCTGCGGGTCGCCAAGGCCGACCTCGCCGCCAGGGAACAAGCCGCCGAGGATCTCCGCGCGCGGCTGGCCGAGGCGAAGGCCCAGGTCACCGCTGCGCGCGCGCGCGTCGACGAGCTGCAGGCCGAGCTCGACGAGGGCTGACCGCTACAGGCCGCAGGCCGCGAGCGCGGCCTTGAACCGATCGGGCAGCGGCGCCTCCACCGTGATCTGCTGCGCACCGATCGGGAACGTCACCGTCGCGGCGTGGAGGAAGAACCCATCGATGTCGGCCACAGGCGCGCCGCCGTACAGCACATCGCCCGTGATCGGCGAGCCCACGTACGCGAGGTGCGCGCGGACCTGATGCATGCGGCCGGTGCGCGCGTTGCAGCGGACCAGCGCGTGGGTCGCAGAGGCGCGCTCCACGGTGAACGCGGTGTGCGCCGCGAGGCCATCGGTGTGATCGACGGCGACCTTGCGCCCGCGCTGCACGAGCGGTGCATCGCTCTCGCGGGCCACCGGCCGGCCGTCGACGATCGCGAGATAGATCTTGTCGACCCGGCCCGTGCCGAACGCCTCGCGCAGCTCGCGATAGGCCTCGAGCGAGCGGGCGGCGATCAGCGCGCCCGAGGTGCCGATGTCGAGGCGGTGCACGAGCCCGCCGTCGCGCGGATCGTCACCGATCTCGCGGCACTCGGGCCAGCGGTGCGCGATGCCCGAGGCCACGGTGCCGAGCTCGCCCGCCTTGAGCGGCTGCGTGGGCATCCCGGCGGGCTTGGCGACGACCACCACCTCGGGCCGCTCGAGCAAGACGACCAGGCGCTCGGCGGCGACGGGATCGGGGACCGGGCGGAACGCCTCGCCGGTGACCGGCGAGCGGGTCAGCTCGATCAGATCGCCGACCTCCACGCGATCGCCCTTCTTCGCGCGCTTGCCTTTGACGCGCACGCAGCCCTCATCGAACAGCTCGGCGAGCTGGCGGCGGCCGGCGTCGGGGAAGTGGCGCGCCAGCTCCTTGTCGGCGCGGCCAGCCTCGGTTGCGGTGACGGAGAACAGCTCGCTCATACAGCCTCGAGGAGGAGTGCGCTGGCACTCGTGCCGGGGAGCAGCTCGGTCGCGTCGGCCGGCAGCTCGACGAGGGCGTTACAGGTGACGAGAGACGACAGCATCGCGGAGCCCTGCTTCGGGTGTGGGTGCGCGATCAGGTGATCGCCGTTGCGCACGACGTTCGCGCGGATGAAGTGCGCCCGACCGGCTTGCTTGCGATAGCCGCGGACCAGCTGCACGGGTGCGCGCGGCCGCTCGACGACGGTCGCGCCCTGCATCGTGAGCAGCGCGGGCCGGATGAACAGCTCGAACGCGACCACCGTGGACACCGGGTTGCCCGGGAGGCCGAACACCGGGGTCCGGCGCTCGTCCTGGCGCAGGCCGAACGAGAACGGCTTGCCCGGCTTCATCGCCACCTTGTACAGCTCGAGCTCGACGCCGACGGAGGCGAGTGCCGCGCGGACGTGATCGCGATCTCCCACGGAGATGCCTCCGGTGGTGATCACGGCGTCGTAGCCGAGCGCGGCCGCGATCAGATCGGCCAGCGCGCTGACGTCATCGCGCGCGATGCCCACGCGATGCGCGGTGCCGCCCGCCTCCTCGACGAGCGCCACCAGCGCGTGCGCCGAGGAATCGACGAGCTGACCGGGCCCGGGCGCCGTGTCGACCTCGACCAGCTCGTCTCCGGTGGCGATCAGCGCCACGCGCGGTGCGCGCGCCACGGTGACCGCGGTGACCCCGAGCGCGGCGAGCACGCCGAGGTGCCACGCCGTGAGGCGGGTGCCGGCGGTGATCACGGCCTCGCCGATCGCGATGTCCTCGCCGAGCCGGCGGACGTTGTTGCCGGGCGGTGCGGCGGGGAGCGTGACCTGTTCACCCTCGAGCGTGGCGTCCTCCTGGATCACCACGGTGTCGAGATCGGGCGGCATCGGCGCGCCCGTGAAGATCCGCATCACGGTGCGCTCGGCGATCGGCGCGGTGTGCGGGGCGCCCGCGGCGATCACCCCACCCACGGGGAACGTCCCGGGCAGCTCGGACGAACGCGCGGCATAGCCGTCCATCGCCGAGTTGTCGAAGCTGGGCAGCGCGCGCGCCGAGACGATCTCGGAGGACAGGATCCGGCCACGAGCGTGCGCGAGGGGGACCTGCTCGGAAGCCAGCCTCGGCACACGTTCGAGCACGGTGCGCGTGGCATCGGCGACGGACAGCACGGCGCCACTATAGCCTGGTGTTACTCTCGCGGACCATGAAGGCTGCGCTCTGCCTCGTCTCGTCGTCCATTGCCACGGTCCTTGCCTCGCTCGTGCTCGCCGCGTGCTGCCCCCCGGAGGCCGCCAAGAAGCCTGCGCCGCCCGTGGCCGCCAAGCCCGAGACCAAAGAACTCGCACTCCCCGAGGAGGTGCACCTGAAGAACCTCCACCAGCTCACGTTCGGCGGCGACAACGCCGAGGCGTACTGGGCGTTCGGAGGTGACCGGCTGATCCTCCAGACCAACCACGCCCCGTACAAGTGCGACCAGATCGAGGTGATGAACCTCAAGGACAACAGCAGCAAGCTGGTGTCGACGGGCAAGGGCCGCACCACCTGCAGCTACTTCCTGAAGGGCGATCAGGAGATCGTCTATGCCTCGACCCACGAGGACTCCCCCGAGTGCCCCACGCCGCCCGACATGACCAAGGGCTACCTGTGGGGCCTGTTCGAGTTCGACATCTACAAGGCCAACCCCGACGGCTCGAACCTCCGCAAGCTGACCAACGAGAAGGGCTACGACGCCGAGGCCACGGTGTGCCCCGTCGACGGCAGCATCATCTTCACCTCGATGCGCTCGGGTGATCTCGATCTGTGGCGGATGGACGCGGACGGCAAGAACCTGAAGCAGCTGACCTCTGCACCCGGGTACGACGGCGGTGCGTTCTTCTCCGCGGACTGCTCCAAGATCGTGTGGCGCTCCTCGCGCCCGGCCGGCAAGGACCTCGAGGAGTACAAGGCGCTGCTGCTGCAGAAGCTCGTCAAGCCGACGAAGATGGACCTCTACGTCGCGAACGCCGATGGCTCCGATGCGCGGCAGGTCACGTACCTCCCGGGCGCCTCGTTCGGGCCGTACTTCTTCCCCGATGGGAAGAAGATCATCTTCGCGTCGAACTACCTGAACCCGCGCAGCGCGGAGTTCGATCTGTTCTCGATCGAGATCGATGGCTCGCACCTCGAGCGGATCACGTTCAGCGGCGGCTTCGATGGCTTCCCGGTGTTCTCGCCGGATGGCAAGCAGCTGTCGTTCTCGTCCAACCGACGGGACGTGGTCGGCGACGCCTATCGCATGACCGGCACGCCCGCCGGCGCCAAGGACACCAACGTGTTCCTCGCGGACTGGGTGGACACCGACAAGCCCGTCGCCGCGCCCGAGACCGAGGCGGCGGATCGGTTCGCCGCGGTGGTCGCGTACCTCGCGGACGATGCGCGCGAAGGCCGTGGCATCGGCACGCAGGGCCTCGAGGACTCCGAGGCGCTGTTCGAGAAGCAGCTCGCGACCTATGGCGTGGAGCCCGGCGTGAACGGCGCGTGGCGGATGCCGTTCGAGGTGATCACCGAGGTCAAGCGCGGCCCCACCACCGCCCTCTCGCTCGATGGCAAGGTGATCGCCACCGAGGAGTTCGGCCCGATGGCGTCGAGCGGTAACGGCACCGCGAGCGGCCAGATCGTGACGGCCGGCTGGGGCATCTCCGACAAGGACGCGAAGCTCGACGACTACAAGGGCAAGTCCGTGAAGGGCAAGATCGTCCTCGTCCACCGGTTCACCCCGCCCGACGCCAAGCTCGATGCCGCCGCGGCCTCGCGCCTCGGCGATCTGCGCCACAAGGCGTTCACCGCGAAGAACCTCGGCGCGAAGGCGCTGCTCGTCGTCGACGATGGTGATCTGAAGCAGGAGGAGGCACCGCTGCCGAAGCTCGCCGCAGCGGAGAGCGAGTCCGCGATCCCGATCGTGGTGATCACGCGCAAGGCCGCCGCCGGGCTCGACAAGGGCTCACACAGCGTGAAGGTCACGGTCGCCCTCGAGCCCGTGCGCACGAAGACCTCGAACGTCGTCGGTGTGATCCGCGCGGGTGCTGCGCAGAAGCTCCCCGGCGTGATCGTGGTCGGCGCGCACGTGGATCACCTCGGCATGGGCGGTGGCACGACCGCCCTCGATCCGAACGTCAAGGCGGTCCACAACGGCGCGGATGACAACGCCTCCGGCGTCGCCGGCGTGCTCGAGGTCGCGCGCGCGCTGTCCACGAAGAAGGCCGAGCTCCAGCGCGATGTCTACATCGTCGCGTTCTCCGGCGAGGAGATGGGCGATCTCGGCTCGTTCCACTACACGAAGAACCCGCCGACCAAGGAGCCGGTGTTCGCCATGATCAACCTCGACATGGTGGGCCGCATGCGGATGAACCAGCTGCACGTCAACGGCGGCGATTCGGCCAAGGAGTGGAAGGATCTCGTGGGCCCCGCCTGCAAGGCCGCGCGCGTGGACTGCACGATCAGCGGCTCGGGCTACGGCCCCTCGGATCACATGCCGTTCTACGTGGCCGGCGCGCCGGTGCTGTTCCTGTTCTCGGGGAACCACCTCGACTATCACACCGCCACCGACGACGCCGTGAAGATCAACGCCGCCGGGGGCGCGCGGATCGCGATGATCGCGACCGACGTGGCGCTCGCCACCGCGAACACCAAGACGCTGACCTACGTGAAGGCCCCGCCCGAGCCGATGGGCACCGGCGACGTCCGCCGGCGCGGCGCCTCGCTCGGCACGGTGCCCTCGTACAGCGAGGATCCGAACCTGCCGAAGGGCGTGCTGCTCACCGACGTGATCCCCGACGGCGCCGCGGCGAAGGCCGGCCTCAAGGGCGGCGATCTGATCGTGCAGATCGGCACCACCGAGATCGCGAACGTCAACGACCTGATGTACGTGCTCGAGACCGCGAAGCCCGGGACGGCGACGACGATCACGTTCGTGCGCAACGGCAAGACCGAGAAGGTCGACGCCACGTTCGGCCAGCCGCGCGGCCGGAAGTAGACGAGGCGCTCAGGCCGGGCGCGCGAGGTCGCACGCTTCGAGCAAGCACAGCATCCGCCCGATCTTCAGCCGCTCGCCGCGCTCGGTCTGCGTCTCCACGAGATCACCGACGCTCTGCTTGCCATCGAGCATGTCGCACACCGCGACGAGGCCCTTGACCTCGAACCGCTCGGGGCCGACGCGGCGCGTGCGCGAGGCGCGCAGGCGGATCGATCCGTTCTTCGCGATCCAGCTCTCGATGTGATCCTCGGAGAGCGCCATCGCACCCGCGCCGAGGATCTCGAAGGCGTTGAAGTCGAGCGGGAACGCCTCGCGCGGATTCTCGCGGCCCGCGTACCAGCCGAAGCCGCCCTTGTTCCAGGTGCAGACGTCGATGATCTTCGAGCGGACCTGGCGGGTCAGGTGGCGGAACACCTCGAGCGGCTTCAGGAGGCCGAGGCCCACCAGCGTGTCGCCGAGCTTGCCGCCATAGTGCGGCATCATCGCGAGCGCCATCGCGAGCTCGCCGTCGCTGAGCACGCCCTTGCTGACGAGGTAGTTGCCGAACAGCTCGCTCGCCACGTTGGAGGAGACGTACTCGGGCTGCCCGTCGCGGACGTAGATCTCCTTCTTGATGCCGCCGACGGCGACCACGAGGAGGCCGGTCGCGCGCGCGGTCATCAGCCGGAACAGCACGCGCAGCGGTGAGGTGACGTGGAACTCGCCCGCATCATCGGGCGCCTCCGCGATATCGGCGAGCGCGGGCGGCGTGGGAGGCCGCTTGCGCATGGCCTCCTCGTGGGTGGGCGGCCTGACGCCCACGTCCTTGGACCGCGGCGGCTCCTCGGTCAGGTCGTCGAACGCGCGCATCTGCGAGTCTTCGCTCGGACCGGCGCGGCGCAGGCCCGGCGGCAGCGGCGCACTCTCGGGTGGCGGATCGTAGATCAGGCCCGCGGACGGATCGGGCAGCGTGATCGCCTCGACCGCCGCGCTGATCGTATCGGCGATCGGGATCTCGACGACGCCGAGATCGATGTCGATGTCGATCTCCACGGCCTGTCGTGGCGTGCCCGTGGCGGTGCGCGCCTTGATCGGGAGGCTCGGCGACGAGCCAGCCGCGGGAGCCGGCGGGACCTGGACCGGCGGTGCCGGCTTGCCCGGTCGCCCGGCCACGGTCTCCGCGCGCTGCTTGCTCGCTGCGGCGGCGGACGACGCGGCCAGATCGCTGACGGAGATCGCGCGCGCGGGCTGGGCCTCCTCGGCGGCCTGCGGCTCGTACGACAGCGAGATCACCGGCATGCTGTCGCCGCCCTCGACGATCATCATCGGCGCGCCATCGTTCTCGCTCGGCGCACGGCTGACCGCAGGATCGTCGATCGCCAGCGCGGGCTCCGGCCCGGTGGTGGGCTTGTTGCGCCGCAGCTTGACCGAGTCCACGAGGTCCGAGACCACGTCGGCGATGTTCTTCGAGGTGACGCGGTGGCGCTGCTCGAACAGCCACTCCGAGATCGCATCGCGGAACTGCGCCGCGGACTGGTAGCGCTCGTCGACGGGCTTCTTCAGCGACTTGCGGACGATCTCGCTGAGGCCGGGCTCGATATCCATGCCGTACTTCTCGTAGCGCGCGAGCTTGGCGTCGCGCACCATCAGCAGCACGTCGAGCTCGTTCGCGGCCGCGAACAGGCGCCGGCCCGTGAGCAGCTCCGCGAGCACCACACCGACGGAGAACACGTCGCTGCGTGCATCGAGCGGCTGCTCGATCACCTGCTCGGGCGACATGTACCCGTACTTGCCCTTGAGCGTGCCCGACTTGCTCTTGTGGGCGCGCTCCGGATCCTTCGCGCGCGCGATGCCGAAGTCCACGAGCTTGACGTCACCACGCACGCTGAGCAGTACGTTCGAAGGCGAGATGTCGCGATGGACGATGCCCATCGGCTTGGCGTCTTCCCCGAGGAGGTTGTGCGCGTAGTCGAGCGCATCGAGGGTCTCGTGGGCGATCCAGGCGGCGAGCTGCGGCTCGACGCGGCGCCGGCGCGCGGCGAACTCGCGGAGCAGCGCGAGCACATCGATCCCGTCGATGTGCTCCATCGCGATGAACAGCTGATCGTCGACCTTCCCGAGCTCGAAGGTCTGCGCGATCTTCGGATGGACGAGGCGGGCGGTCAGCTTCGCCTCGTCGATGAACATCGCGTTGTAGGTCTCGTCGTGGACGAGGTTCGGCAACAGCCGCTTGATCACGACCTTCTTCTGGAAGCCGTGCTCGCCGGGTGAGGTGGCGACGAACAGCTCGGCCATACCGCCCAGGGCCAGCCTCTCGACGAGCTGGTAGCGGCCGAACCCGATCGGAAAGTCGCCCACGAAGGCACCCATCTTATCACACGCGTATCGACGGTCCTGTTTACGACCGGCGCATCAATAAGTGGCCGGCGCGTTCGAGCGAGTGAGCCACCGCGCTGTCGAGGCGATCGAAGTGCTGGAAGGCCATCCCGACTGCCGTGGTGGCGGTGGCACAGCGTTCGCGCAGCGGCCTCCGGGCGTTGGACATCAGGACTTGCAGCACGCTGCCCTCGGCCTGATCCAAGAATCCCTTGTAGCCGACATCGAACGCGTGCTCCCCGCTCTCCGCGAGGCCGCTGGTGTCGATGATCAGGCACGGCGCACCCGTCCCCACCGCCAGCATCCACGCGCGCGACAACAGGCCGTCGATGACTCCCGCATTGGGTGAGCCGACGAGGAACACCGCCGGGACCTTCGGGAGCAGCTCGACGACGGGAGTGCCGAGTTCGAGCTGATCGCTGACGCGCTCGCGCAGGCTCTGGAGGCCCGAGGCGGCGAACGTATCGAGCGCGACCACGGTCAGCCACTCGAACAGGCGGGTCATCTTCGCGGCATCGTCCGTGGAGACGATGCCGGCGAGCACGTCGCGCAGCTCGAGGAGGAGGGCCGCGATGTCGAACCCGGTGGCGCCTTCGCTGGAGAACTGGGCCCCGAGGAACGCCGCATTGCGCTCGAGCTCCCGGGTGGCATCTGTCCCCGGCTTGAGCTCGTTCCCCCCCGCCGCGGCCTCCACGAGGGCCTCGACCAGGTTCGCGACCTGGGAGGTGTGCATGGCGGGGTTGGACGCCCGGCGGAACCGCAGGGGCGAGCGCTCGAAGCGCACGATCCAGCTGGCGAGAATCTCGCTCGATCTCTCACGGATCACCGCCGCGAGCCCCGGGTCTTCACTCACTTCGTGAGCGTAGCAAGCGACCGAGCGAGCCGCCATGATAGGATTATCGCGGGTGAAGCTCGAATCGGTGGCTCGTACGGACGTCGGGCGGAAGCGCCAGATCAACGAAGACGCGTTCTTCCGCGACGACGAGCGCGGGTTCTACGTGGTCGCCGACGGCGTCGGTGGTCACAACAAGGGTGAGATCGCCAGCCGCGAGGCCGTCGAGCAGCTCACGATGTGGATCTACGGGGCCACCCGGGACCTCGACCGGCTGGTCGAGCGGGTCCTCGCAGGCGATTCGGAGTGCGTGTGGGAGATCCGCCGACTCCTCGAGAGCGGCGTCAAGAACGCCTGCTACATGGTGTTCGGGATGGCGGAGCTCGATCCCGAGAAGAAGGGGATGTCCACCACCCTGTCCGCCATGCTGGTCCGCGCGAACCTGGCGTTCGCCGTCCACGTCGGCGACAGCCGGGTCTACCGGGTCCGCAAGCAGAACGTCCTGCAGCTGACCGAGGACCACACGCTGATCAACTACAAGGTCAAGCACGGCATGATGACCAAGGCCGAGGCCGAGAAGGCCGCCGGCAAGAACGTGATCACGCGCGCGGTGGGCCACAAGGACTATGTCCAGGTCGACACCGCCGACATCGACACCGCGATCGGCGATCGCTTCCTCCTCTGCAGCGACGGCCTCCACGGGTACTTCAACAGCGACAAGGACGTCGCGGACCTGTGCTCCGACGGCGATCTCGAGGAGTGCGCCGAGGCCGCGATCGGCATGGCGAACCAGCGTGGCGGCAAGGACAACATCACGGCGATCGTGATCGAAGTGAAGCCGTAGCTTCCTGGAATAGGTCGGGTCATACCCGGGTTGGTCCTGTGGCGAAACCGTACGCCCGCCCGGGTGTCCCACCGTGCAGATGACTCGCCGCACCCGCCTGACCCTCGCCGCCGTCGCCGTACTCGCCGCGATCGCGCTCGGTGTGGGTTCGGGTGGCGGCCTTGGCACGACGGGATCGTCGAGCTCGGGGAGCTCGGGCATCTCGAGCCGATCGCGCACGATCGATCCGGCACTCAACGACGCCCTCGCACGCACCGGGCGCAGCGCGCGGCTCCCGTTCACCACGGCGCCGGCGGATGACGAGGGACGTGACGTCACGCTCTCCGGCACGGTCCTCGACGTGCGCACCGGAGAGCCGGTCCCCGGCGTCGAGGTGGTGTTTCGCAACGACAGCGGCGAGGAGACCGTGCTCGCCGATCGCGCCGGCCGCTACAAGATCACCGTCGCGCGCGGCGCCTATCGCGCGTTCGTCCGCGACGAGTTCGTGCTGTCCGTCGGACGGCCCGAGCTGTCCCGCCTCCCCTCGCTGCCCTCCGCCGACGTCGCCGGTGTGCCCGATGAAGGGCTGATGCCGATCATCGTCGCGTCGCGCGATGCCGACGCGGTGGATCTCGGCGTGGTCCGAGGTGGCACGATCACCGGCCAGGTCACGGATCTCCGCGGTGCGCCGATCGCCGGCGCCGTGGTGCGCGCGCGCGGCGGGACGGTGCGCCCTGCCCTCGGCACCGATGTGGCGGAGACCGATGCGACCGGCCGGTTCGAGCTGCACCTGCCCGCGGGCGGCTATGCCCTCGAGGCCACGCACGCGCGCTACGCCGGTGTGCGCGGCACCGTCGAGCAGATCCTGCTCCCGGCCGGTGCGAAGCGCACGAGCGCGCTGACCTTGACCGCCGGGTGCGTGATCGCGGGCCGCGTCGTCGATGCGCACGGCAAGCCCGCCAGCGACGGCGCGATCGAGAAGCGCTGGGGCGTCACCGATCTCGAGTTCGGGCCCACCGGCCGCGTCGAGGCCGACGGCACGTTTCGCTGGGTCACCACCGACGAGCTCGACGTCACGCTGCGCGCGTGGCCGTGGAAGTCACCGCCCTCGCCGAGCCGTACGTTCAGCTGCCGTGACGGCGCGCGGTTCACCGACGTGGTGTTCCAGCTCGCCGATCGCACGCCCGACATCGAGGGCACCCTCGTCGACGAGCACGGCGCGCCGGTCGCGTTCGCGTTCGTCGATCTCGCGCCACAAGGCCCGGGCGGCATCGGCCAGCAGGAGCGCACCGATGCCGAGGGCCACTGGCAGGTGTTCAACATGCCGGCCGGGCCGTACCGGATCGCCGCGAGCGCGCCGGGCCATGGCATCACCACCTCCGCGATCGTCGCCCCCGTGCACGATGTCGCGCTGCAGCTCGGCGGCGTGGGCCGGATCGCCGGCACCACCACGCTGCTCGCGAACGGCACGTTCGAGCTCTCCGAGGTCGCGTGCGCCGATTCGATGCGCGGGCGCGGCGGCATCCCGCTGACCCAGCAGCACCGGCTGGTCCAGGTCAGCGGCGGACACTTCACGATCGACGACGTCCCGGCATGTACGATCTGGGCGAGCGCCACCTGGCACGATCAGCACGTGCGGATCGACGTCGAGGTTCCGCCCGGCGGCACGGGCAGCCTCGAGCTCGACCTCGGCCCACCCCACGCCAAGGCGGTGCACGGCACTGTGCGTGACGATGCGGGCCGCCCGGTGCCCCACGTCCTCGTCAGCGCGGCCTACAAGGCCGAGCGCAACGCGATGATCTCCACCGATGACGCGGGGCGATTCCGGCTGCAGACGTACTCGGGCGCCACGCTCACCGTCGAGGCGGCCGGAGGATCCGCGATGGCCAGCGTGGGCATGGCGAACGTCGAGGACGAAGAAGTGGACCTCACGCTCGGCACCGTCGAACGTCCGCGGACGTGGGACGAGTAACGCTCAGTCGAACGAGAGGCCGAGCGACATCCCGCCGGTCGTGATCATGCCGCCGCGCGCGAGCAACGTCATCCCGTGCAGCTCGAGGCCGAGCACCACGCCGTGGAACCGCACGAGGTCGACGCCGATGCCCGCGCCACTGGCGAGGCCGGCGCGCCGGGTGTCCACGGTCTGCTTCGCATCGTTCTGGCACTGGTTGCAGTGGTAGTTCCCAACGCCGAGGCCGAGGCTGACCCACAGCGACGGCCCCACCCAGTACTGCCCGCCCGCGAGGCCGTAGCCGACGCTGTTCGCGATCACCTCGTCGCCGACCTTGTGGAGCTGCGTGTCGCCGCCGACCGTGAACGTGATCACGGTCTTCGGGGTGGCGACCTGCCCGATCCGGAGCAGCAGCCCGCCACCGGCGGGGGTGCCACCGCCGAACGTCAGCGAGAGGCCGAGCGCGCCGCCGAACACGAGGCCGCGGCGGTGCGCGGTGGATTCGAGGTTCGCATCGCCCGCGCGGGCCGCCGCTGGATCCGGTTCGGGATCCGCATGCGCGGCGACTGCGGTCGAGGTCAGGGCGATCGCGAGGGCGACCGCGGTACGCCTCATGTCCCGACCTCGAGCACGGGGAACGTCCGCCGATCGCCGAGGTGCGGCTGGTCGGCCAGGAGCAGGCGCGTCACGACCTGCCCTCCGATCAGGTGCTTCTCGACGATCTCGGCGATGTCATCCACGGTGACATGGCCGTACCAGACCTGCTCCGGGTAGACGACGACCGTCACACCCTGCTCGCATTGATCGAGACATCCCGCGTTGTTGGCGCGGATCGTCTTGGACAGCCCGCGCGCGGTCAGCTCGGACTTCAGGCGATCTCGCACCTCGACCCCGCCCCGCAGCTTGCAGGACCCCCGCGGATGGTCCGCCGCCCGCTCGTTGATGCACACGAACACATGGCGCTGAAAGCTCGGCATCCCGGCGCAGGGTAACACGCGTCTCTCACCCCTACCTACCCTGCTGCAGTTGAAGACAACCCTGGGTTGTCGCATGCTTGTACCCTCGGGTTTCCGTCGGGGGAACCCGACGAGAGCCTATGAGCGAGACGCGTCCCAAGGCGCCGCAAGATGCTTCGTTGGTCGGTGAGGTGCTGGGTAACTACCGCATCATCAGCGAGCTCTCGAGCGGCGGCATGGGCACGGTCTATCGCGGCCAGCACGAGCTGCTCGATCGGCCCGCGGCGATCAAGCTATTGAAGCCGGAGCTCTCCAGCAACGACGTACTGGTGCAGCGGTTCTTCAACGAGGCCAAGGCCGCCACCGCGATCCGACACCCGGGGATCATCGAGGTCTACGACTTCGGGTACACCGCGGACGGCCGTGCGTACCTCGTGATGGAGCTCCTCGAAGGCGAGGCGCTCGGCACGCGCCTCAAGGCCCGTGGCCGCCTGGCCGAGAGCGAGGCCGCATCGATCGCGCGCGGCATCGCGAGCGCTCTCAAGGCGGCGCATGCGAAGGGCATCGTCCATCGCGATCTCAAGCCCGACAACATCTTCCTCGTCCCCGATCACGACGGCACCGGTGATCGCGTGAAGGTCCTCGATTTCGGCGTGGCGAAGCTCGCCGAGACCGCACCGGCGAACATCCGCCACACGCAGACCGGCGCGCTGATGGGCACGCCGTTGTACATGGCCCCCGAGCAGGCGCGCGCCGCCGGGATGATCGATCACCGCGCGGATCTGTATTCGCTCGGCTGCATCTTGTACGAGCTGCTGGTCGGCCAGCCGCCGTTCCTCGCCGACGGAGCTGGCGAGATCATCGCGCTCCAGCTGTTCGGTCAGGCTCAACGCCCGAGCGAGCGGCTCGCCGAGGTGACGCCCGAGATGGACGCGATCGTGATGAAGCTCCTCGAGAAGGAGCCGCAAGATCGCTTCCAGACCGCCATCGAGGTCCAGGACGCACTCGCGCTGCTCGGCGGCTCGCTGCCTTCGCGGCTGTCTGCCCAGCTCGGCGCGAGCTCGTCCCGCCCGCAGCTGATCCTGCCCACGCCGATGCCGGGCGCCGGGAGCTCGCTGCGCCTGAGCCTGATCGATCGGCCGCCCTCGGTACCCGACAAGAAGTCGTCGATGCCGATCGTCGCCGGCGTGATCACCGTGGCCCTCGCGGGCGCGGCCGCCGCGATCTTCCTGCTCACGCGCTCGTCCGACGACGCGCCCGCGAAGCCGTCCGCGCCGATCGCCGAGCCCGTGAAGGCAGTCGCAAGCCCGACGCCGACCCCGACCCCGACCCCGACGCCGACCCCGACCCCGACCCCGACCCCGACGCCGACGCCGACGCCGACGCCGAGGGTCGTCGAGCCTGCGGTGATCGCCAAGCCGATCAGCAAGTCCGCGAAGACGGGAAAGCCCAAGGGCACCAAGAGCAACGACCCGCCCGTCGAGACCGGTGGCCCCGTGGTCAAGCCGGAGACCGGTCCCGCTCACCCTGGCCTGCACACCGAAGGCGGAGGCCCGCTCGAGCCCGATCTCGGCCCGGTCAAGAAGCCCGAAGCCACGCCTCCTGCTCCGCCGAAAGAACCGTGATGTCCCGCCTCGTCCACACCGGCCTCGCCGGCCTCGCCGTCGTCGCCCTCGCCGTGCCCGCTCGCGCCCAGCCCACGGGCGACCTCGCCGCGCCGCTCGCGCCGGTCCGCGATGACAAGCAGCTCACCGAGACGCTGACGGCGATCACCCAGGATCCGGCGATCCCCGTCGAGGATCCGGCGATCCGTGCCCTCGCGCAGGCGCTGATGGTGGAGGGCGTCAAGCAGCTCCAGGCGAGGGCGTACGATCAGGCGCTGGCCAACTTCCTCGAGGCGTACACCAAGTTCCCGAGCCCGAAGATCCTCCTGAACATCGGCTCCACGCTGCGCGAGATGGGCCGCCTCGCCGACGCCGCGAACACCTACCAGCGCTACCTCCTCGATCCCGCGACCGGCGCCGAGCGCGTGGCCGAGGTCAAGGAGCTGCTGCTTCGCCTCGACGAGCAGCTGACGATCCTGACGGTGCGCGTGTTCCCGAGCGGCTCCGACGTGTCGATCGACGCCGGACCGTTCATCCCGGTCGGCAGCTCGCTCCTGACGCGCGTCCGCCCGGGCATCCACCTGGTGCGCGTGAAGAAGAGCACCAGCGCGAACGAGCTCACCGTCAACGGCTTCGAGGGCGAGAACAAGGAGGTCTCGGCGACCGTCAAGGTCGAGGCTCCGGAGCTGCCGACCAATCCGACCAACCCGACCAATCCGACCAACCCGACCAACCCGACCAACCCGACCAATCCCAAGCTGGCCACCAACCCCGATCTCAACCCAGCGCTGATCGCCGCCCCGCCCGAGCACGTCGACGGCTGGTTGATCACCGGCACCCAGTACACCGCCGATAGCGGGACGGGCCGTGGCCGCAAGGCGCGGACCGGCTTCGCGGGCGCCGAGATCGCGCCGATCGTCCCGCGCTACGAGGTGGGCTCCAGCGGAGTCGTGATCCTCCGCGACGATGACGACTCGATCAGCTCGGGCGTGATCGCGGCCGTGCGGATCGATGGTGAAGGGCGTGGGTTCGCCGGTGCGCTCGGGCTCGCGATCTCGAAGGGGCACCTCGAGGCCGAGCTGATGGTCCTCAAGTCCGATTCGACGGGTGGCTACCTCGGGCTCCGCTACCGGTTGTTCACCTCGTGGATGCGCCCGTACGTCGGCCTCGGGATGCCCGGATTCGCGTACGACCAGACCAACACCATGGGCGAGACCTCGACCAAGCTCGCCGTCGGGCTGCGCGGCGCGGTGGGCGTGGAGCTGATGATCAACGGCCACCTGAGCGTGACGGGCGACCTCGGCTACGAGCACTTCTTCGTCGATCCGGCGGAGACCGGGCTCGATGCCAACATCCTGGTGCCGACGCTCGGCGTGATCGGACGCCTGTGACGCGCGCACGCTGGATCCATCGCTCCGTCGCCGCCGCGATCGTGCTCGGCACGGCCTCGCTCGTGCTCGCCGCCGCCGGGATCAGCCTCTCGGTTCAGCCGTCGGTGATCGAGGTCCACCTGTCCCTGAATGGCACGGGCAGCAGCGCTGGGACCCTCACCAACACCGGCGACACGTCGGCGATCGTGATGGCGATCTCGCCCGACGCCTCGTGCAGCGCGTCGGGCGTCACCGGGTTCGGGAGCCCCCCGCCGACGTTCACGATCCCGGGGTTCAACGCCACTCACACCGTCGGCATCGGATGCACGGCCTCGGCGAGCTACGGGATCCGGCGCTGCCAGCAGCACGTCACCGGCGCCGGCGGGCAGATCTACACCAGCTACACCGGCCTGTGCATCACCGAGGGCTCGACGATGTTCATGCCGTCGAAGACCGGCGTGATGTTCCCGAACACCCAGGTCGGGCAGACCAGCGCGCCCCAGGTCGTGATGATCACGAACCCGGCGGGGAACCCGCAGTCGAGCCTGGTCTCGATCCAGATCGGCGATCAGGACGGCAACTTCAAGGTCGGCGCCCCGTGCCCCGCGGATGGTCCCGGGTGTGACGCGGCCGTGGTCGTGCCTCCGGGCGGCACGTTCTCGGTCTCGCTGACCTGCTCGCCCCAGACCATCGGTATGCACATGGCGCCGCTCCACGTCGTGGGCAACGCCGGTACCAAGTTGATGCCGCCGATCCTCCTCAGCTGCACTGGCACGCAGGTCGCTGGAGACCCCGCGATGTCGGTCAATCCGGCGAGCGTCTCGCTCAGCCAGCCGATCTCGATGGGGCCGCTGCCGACGATGGTGCACGTCAGCAACATCGGGGCGGCGGACCTCCACATCTCCTCGATCGTGCCCACGGGCAACTCGGACTGGACGTACTCGATCACCGGCAACTGCTCCACGGGAAGCTGCACCGTGATGCCGAACGACGGCGGCTTCGACATCGCGACGACGTTCACACCGACGGGGATCGGGACCCGCGACAAGATCCTGACGATCACCTCGGACGATCCGAACGATCCGATGTACCAGCTGGTGCTGCACGGCACGGGGCAAGCCGCGACCCTCGCGCTGTCCACGAACCTGGGGACCCCGGCGATGCTCGACCTCGGCACGTCCCCGATCGGCATCACGACGATGGCGACGTTCGATCTTCGCAACGACGGCAACCTCGCGCTGGACCCCGTGAACCTCACGATCTCCCAGACCGGCTCCCAGCTCGGGGTGACGCCGGCGCCGACGATGATCGCCGCGGCGGGGATGCGCCAGATCACCGTGAGCTGCACGCCGACCGCCGCCGATGTCTATCTCGGCACGCTCGACATCACCGCGCCCACCGCGTTCACCGGCAGCCCGATCTCGATCGCCGTCCGCTGCACCGGCACGGCCGGCAGCCTGTTCGCGGTGCCCTCCACCATCCAGCTCGGCGAGATCCGCACCGGGAGCCCGCTCGTGACCCGGACGATCGCACTGAAGACGGCCGGCGCCCCACTGACCATCACCTCGAATCCCGCACTCGTGTCCGCGGTTCAGGGCATGTCCATCGGAGCTCCGAGCTCGAGCTCGATCACGATGGCCACGCCATCGACGTTCGATCTGACCGTCAACGCCACGACGGATCACGATCTGGACGGCACGATCGAGGTCACCGCCGGGGACACGCTCCAGATCCCGGTCACCGGCAAGGTGGTCACCGCTTCGATCGACTATCCAGCGACCCTGATGGTCGGCAGCTTCTGCGTCGGGCAACCCACCACGGGAGTCACGGCGCGGTTGACGGCCACCGGCACCGCCACGATCGGCCTCGGCACGCAGCCGGTGATGAACAAGATGGCCGCATCGCCGTTCCAGCTCAACTACACGGCCCCGGTCAGCTACCCGTATCAGCTCCCCGCGGGGCAGACCGCGATGCTCGAGGTCACCCCGCTGCGGCAGACGCTCATGGGAACGCAGACCGACGATCTCGTGTGGGCCACCGATCTCGCCGGCCAGACGGCGCCGCACACGATCGTGACCGCGCAGTTCGTCGCCGATGGCGGTGCGATCGCCCCTCAGCTCGCCGACTTCGGCACCGTGATGCTGCGCAAGCCCGGCGAGCCCAAGCTGATCAAGATCCAGAACTGCGGCACCGAGCCGATCACGCTCGCAGGTCCGTACATCGATCCAGGTACGGACTTCCGCGACGACAGCTCTGCACCGCTGCCGCAGACCCTCGCACCCAACCAGGTTGCGACGATCAATGTGAACTTCGTGCCGTCGAAGATCGGCACGCGGATGGCGCGGCTCACCGTGGATTCGTCGAAGGGCAAGCTCGGCGTGGACCTGCTCGGGACCGGCACCGCGGATCCCACCACGACCGTCGATCCGAGGAGCTTCTACGCGTGCGACTGCCGCACCACCCAGCCCCAGCACGCGTGGCCTGCGGTGGTGGTGGTGTTCCTGTTGCGGCGGCGGAGGCGCCGGTGAACAAGCGCGCGCGCCGCGCCCTGGCGGCCGCGATCGTGCTCGGGTCCGCGATCGTCGCCGCCGATCCGGGGTTCCCACTGTTCCATCCCGTCCCGGCGGTGGTCGTGATCCATTCGTTCTCGCCGATCGGCGCGATGGGCCTCGTCACCCTGCAGAACGACGAGGCGGACACGCTGATCGTCGGCTCGATCACGCCCGCCGCCTCGTGCGATGCCGAGGTCACCGCGACCACGCCGACGAATCCTCCGTTCGACGTGGTCGGCGGCGGCAGCGTGCCGGTCACCATCCACTGCAACGGCGCGCCGATGACCGGCATGAAGCGCTGCATGTTCTCGGTCAACGACAAGCTCGGGAGTCCGTACTTCGACATCGAGGGCGTGTGCGAGTACGGCCAGATGCCGACCCTCGGTCCTTCGCTGAGCTCGATCAACTTCGGCAACGTCGTGGTCGGCGATACCGCGACGCAGGCGATGGCCGTCCATAACAACAGCCCGACGACGATCACGCAGCTGTTGTTCCAGACCACAGATCTCGACGGGAACTTCAAGATCGGCTCGCCGTGTAACCCGGACGCACGCGAGTGCGATGCCACGATCTCCGGGGTCAGCCAGGGCTCGGATGCGACGTTCGTCGCCAAGTGCACGCCGCAGACCACGGGGATGCACACCGCGCAGCTGTACGTGGCGAGCAACACCAACCAGTACGCCAGCCCTTCGATCTCGATGACCTGCACCGGCGTCAGCTCCGGCAACCCGGTGCTCTCGGTGACGGGCAACCCCGTCGACGCGGGTGACATCGAGGTGATCAACGGAGCGGGCTCGGGCAGCGTCCACCTGCGCAACGCGGGCGCCGGCACCTTGCAGATCACCGGCGTCCAGATCACGGGCAGCACGGCGAGCGACTGGAGCTATTCGACCACGGGCCAGTGCACGGGAAGCGCGATCCCGCCGGCGTGTGACCTCGCGGCGAATCAGACAGTGGACGTGAACGTCGTGTTCGATCCGAGCGCGATCGGCACCCGCGATGCGTCGCTGCTCGTGCAGTACTACGACACCACGGCGCGCTCGACGTCGATCCCGCTCCGCGGCGTGGGACGCGGCGCCACCCTCGAGCTCGTGGGCGGCGGCACCCTCGCGATCGATTTCGGTCTCGTGCCGCTCAACATTGCGTCGCAGGTCACGTTCCAGCTCGCGAACCAGGGCAACCGCGATCTCACCGATGTGACCCTCGCGGTGGCCGCACCCGCCGGGCCGTTCGCGCTGTCTCCGCCGACGATGGCCACGGTGCCGGCCGGCGGCATGACCACGATCACCGCGAGCTGCACGCCCACGGGGACGGGCACGTTCATGACCTCGTTCAGCGCGAGCGCGCCCGATGCGTTCATGAGCCCCCCGATCTCGATCTCCGCCACCTGCCAGGGCACGACGATGGCGGTCTACTCGAACCCGACGACGCTCTCGCTCGGCGAGATCCGCACGATGACCTCGCCCACGCCGACCTCGATCATGATCCTCGGCACCACGGCGGTCTCGGTCACCGGCTACGCCCTCGAGACCCCGACGTCGCTGCTCACCCTGACCGGCCCGACGGGTACGGCCAGCACGCCGGTCGCGCTCCAGCTCACGGTGACCCCGGGGAGCGATGGCGACCTCGCGAACGCGATCCTCGTGACCTCGAGCAGCGGAAACCTCCGGATCCCGATCTCGGGCAAGGTGGTCACCGCGAGCTTCAGCGTGCCGCCGACGACCTCGCTCGGCACGTTCTGCATCAATGCCGCCACGACCGGCAGCCCGTTCGCGCTGACCTCGACGGGCACCGCCTCGATCCGCCTGACGGCCCCCCGGATGGACTCGCCGACCTCGGCGTTCGACCTCGGGTTCACGGCTCCCTCGTCGTACCCGGCGACCGTGAGCGCGGGCGGTCAGGCGATGGTCTCGGTCACCCCCAAGCGGCAGTCGATCGCAGGAGAGCAGCACGACGAGGTGGTGTGGTCCACCGACGTCGCCGGGATGACCCAGGCGCGCAGCATGGTGAGCGCCACGTTCCTCAGCGCCGGCGGCGCGATCGCCCCTTCGGCGCTGTCCTTCGGCAAGGTGCCGATCCACCTCGATCGGATGAACGGTCAGAGCGTCACGCTGCAGAACTGCGACACGGTGCCGTTCGTCCTCGATGACCTCAACCTCGAGGCTCCGTTCACGCTGGACTCCACCGACTTCCCGCACAACCTCGCGCCCGGCGAGGCGGTCACGTTCAGCGTGGGCTTCCACCCCACCAAGCTCGGCTTCTATACGAAGACGTTGAGCATCACCTCGATGCAGCTCGCAGCACCTCTCCAGATCGCGCTCTCGGGTGAAGGGGTCAGCGGCAGTGGTGACGGCGACGGCGGCGTGGGGAACGGGCTCGATCCGAAGAGCTTCTATGGCTGCAGCGGCTGCTCCACGCGCGAACCTTCCGGCGGGATCGTGATCGGCCTCGCGCTCGGCTGCGTCCTGCTGCGCCGTCGTCGACGCTGATGCTGCGCGAGCTCCGCCTCCGCTTCACGACGGTCGCCGCGGCCGCGCCACGCGCGTACTGGTACGTGTGGTGGGGCACGCTGATCAACCGGCTCGGCAGCTTCGTGGTGCCGTTGCTGACGATCTACCTGACCAACGAGCGCCAGCTGTCGGTGTCCGACGCCGGCGGCGTCGTCGCCGTGTTCGGTGCCGGTCAGATCCTGGCCTCACTGGTCGGTGGCCAGATGAGCGACCGCATCGGCCGCAGGATCACGATGCTGGTCTCGCTGTTCGGAGGCTCGATCGCGATGCTCGGGCTCGGGATGGCGCACGAGATCGAGACGATCGCCGTGATGGTGGGCGTGGTCGGCTTCGTCGGGGAGCTGTATCGCCCCGCGGTGCTCGCCTTCGTCGCCGACGTGATCCCACCCGAGCACCGCGTCGATGCGTACGGCCTCCTGTACTGGGTGATCAACCTCGGCTTCGCCGTGGCCGCAGCGGCCGGTGGCCTGGTGGCGAGCTTCGACTTCCGGATCCTGTTCGTCGCCGATGCGATCACGATGGCGGTGTTCGGCGTGATCGTGATGCGCAAGGTCCCCGAGACCCGCCCGCGCGCCGCACCCGAGGCCGTGCCCGTCGCGCCCAGCCGCTCGTGGGTCCGCGATCGCCAGTTCGTGACCTTCGTGGTGATCACGCTGGGGATGTCGCTGCTGCCGCTGCAGACCGCCGCCCCGCTCTCGGCGCACATGACCTGGCAGGGCTTCTCGCCGGCCGGCTATGGCCTGGTGCTCGGGTTCAACGGGCTGCTGATCATCCTGCTCCAGCCGATCCTCAGCACGTGGACGGCGCGCTACGACGCCTCGCGCGTGATCGCCGTCGCATCACTGCTGTATGGCGCGGGCATGGCGCTGCACGGCCTCGCGCCGAACCTGGCGTTCCACGCCGGCGCCGTGTTGGTATGGACGATCGGCGAGATCCTCGAGTCCCCGACCCGCTCCGCCCTGGTCGCCGCGATGGCGCCCGCCGACGCGCGCGGGCGCTATCAGAGCGCGCTGGTCCTCGCGTGGGGCTGCTCGACGATGCTCGCCCCCAAGCTCGGCACGTGGATCTGGGAGCACGAGGGCCCGAACGTGCTGTGGTTCGGCTGCCTGGGTCTGGCCGCCGTGGTGGCGCTCGCGCTGCTCGTCACCGCGCCCGCGCGCCGCCGCCGGCTCACCGAGTCCAGCGAGGCCGCCAGGCTCAGCGACCGGCGCCCGAGCGGATCTTCTTGAGCTCGCCGAAGAACAGCTCGATCTCCGACGGCTTCGTATAGAAGTGCGGTGCGATCCGGATCCCCGCGGTGGGGCGATGGTCGCAGAAGTACTTGCGGCGGTTGAGCTCGCGACAGACGTCGGCGGCGCCGACGAAATCGAACACCACGCTGCCGCCGCGCTGCTCCGCCGGCCGCGGGCTGTTGAGCTTCATGCCGAGCTCGTCCACCCAATCGATGCAGAGCTGCGTCATCGCGAGGCTCTTCTCGCGGATCTTGCGCACGCCGATGTCCCCGATGATCTTCTGACCGGCGCGTGACTGATAGAGCGCCGCGATCGCGGGTGTGCCGCCCATGAACCGCCACACGTTGTCCGCGTAGCTCTGGTCCGGCATCGTGAACGCGAACGGCGCCTCGTTGCCGAACCACCCGGTGACCCGCGGCGAGAACTGCTCGATCAGATCCTTGCGCACGTACAGCCACGCCGCGCCCGGCCCGCCGCACACGTACTTCACCGAGCCACCGCAGGCGAACGACACGCCGAGATCGATCACGTCGAGAGGCACGGTGCCGATCGACTGGTAGCAATCGAGGATCACGTGCGCGCCGACCTCCTTGGCGCGCGCGACGATCTTCTTCACGTCCTGGATGTACGCGGACGAGAACACGACGTGCGAGATCGGCACGACGAGCGTGTGCTCGTCGATCGCCGCGCACATCGCATCGGTGTCGATCGTGATGCCGTCCTTCGAGGGCACCAGCACGCACTGCGCGCCGCGCCGCTGCTCGGCCTGCCACACGTACGACACCGTCGGGAACTGCAGCGCCTCGTAGACGACCTTGTTGCGCTCCGGCGTGTACTCCAGGCACGAGGCGAGCACGCTCATGATGCCCGAGACGTTCTGGTGCATGATCACGGTGCCGGCATCGGCCGAGATGATCTTCGCGATCCGCTCCGCCGCCCGATCCACCTCGGGCAGCCAGTCGCTCCACGCGGTGATCGACTTGGTCTGCCACAGGTCGAAGAACACGCCGAGGTCCTCCTTCGCCTGCGCCGGGACGCAGCCGAGGGAGTGCGAGATCAGGTGGACGCAGTCCTCGAGCGACGGAAACAGCTTCCGGTACTCGAGCAGGCTCTCAGCGACGGGATCGACCATGTCCGTGACTTACCACGTCGGCGATCGCTACATCTTCTTCTTGTCGCCCGCGGCGATCTTGATCAGCGTGCCCGGCTTCAGGTGCTTCTTGATCGCGGCGTTGACCTGATCCACCGTCAGCGCGGCGATCGCGGCCTGCTGCTTCTGCCAGTAGTCCATCTTGCGATCGAGGTACGTGCCATCGGCGAGCATGCCGAGCACGTTGCCATCGTTCGAGAGGTTGCGCTCGAACGCGGCCGCGAGGCCCTTCTTCGCGCCATCGAGCTCCTCGGCGGTGATGCCAGTGGCCACGAACTTCGTGATCTCCTCGTCGAGCGCCGCGCGGCCCTTCTTCACGTTCTCGGGGTTCATCGCGCCACCGGCCACGAACACGCCCGCCGCATCGAGCGGGGTGAGCTGGACCGCCGAGAACGCGAAGTACGACAGGCCATCCTTCTGGCGGAGCCGGGTGGTCAGGCGCGAGACGAAGCCGCCACCGCCGAGCACGTAGTTCGCCGCGCTCATCGCGGGCGCATCCGCATCGTCATCCTTGATCGAGATCGAGTGGACCACCGCGATCAGCGCGCTGGCCTTGTCGGCGAAGTCGAGGACGAGCTCGGCGGCCGTGGTGGGGAAGAACTTGCGCTCGAGCCGCTTCCACGGCCGTGGCGACTTCCAGGTGCCCCAGGTCTTCTCGATCCACGGCGTGACCGTGGCCGCGTCGACGTCGCCGATGATCGCCAGGGTCGCGTTGCTCGTGCCGAACATCGCCGGGAACTTCTTGAGCTCGCCGACCTTCAGCTTCTTCAGGTCATCGATCTGCTCCTGCGTGGTGGGCGTGTAGAGCGGGTGGGTCTTGGGGTACGGCGAGACCGAGCGGCTGACCGCCGTGAACGCCTGGGCCTGCGGATCGGACTTCGAGTCCTCGAGCGCGGTCAGCGACTCCTTGATCATGATGTCGAACTGGTCCTGCGGGAACGTCGACGTGCGGAGGACCTCGTCGACGAGGGCGAGCACCGCCGGCAGGTTGTCGCGCGTGGTCTGGACGGTGACGTCGAGCACGCCTGGCGCCGAGCTGAAGCCGACCTGCGCCTCGAGGAGATCCCACTGATCCTTGAGCTGCTGGAACGTGTGCTTCTTGGTGCCACGCGCGAGCATGTCGTCGATCATCGAGGACGGGAGGCGCTTGCCCGTGAAGTCCGCCTCGGTGCCGTACCGCATCGTCAGGCGGGCGCGCACCACGTGGCCGCGCGTGATCTTCGGGAGCATCGTGAGCTTCATGCCCGAGGCGAGCGTGGTGCGCTTGGCGCGCTTCTCGATGTTGTCGAGCGTGGCATCGAACTTCTCGCCATCGGCCTCGGGCGGCTGGCCCTTGTAGTCGCCGACCACCTTCTTGAAGTCCGGCGTCTCCTTCTGCGGCGCGCGCTCGTTGTCCTTGGTCGGCACGAAGATCCCGACGGTGCGGTTCGAGGGCTTGAGGTACGCGGCGGCGACGCGCTCGACCTCGGCGGGCTTGAGCTGCGCGATCGCATCGCGGATCATGAACATCAGGCGCCAGTCACCCGCGGCCATCAGCTCCGACAGCGCGATGCTGAGCGAGGAGGAGTTCGCGAACGACAGCTTGAACCGCTTCTTCGACTTGGCGCGGAACCGGGCGAGCTCCTCGTCGGTGATCTTCGACTTCGCGAGGCCCTCGACGATCGAGATCATCTTGTCGCGCACCACCTCGATCGGCTTGCCGACCGGCACCGTCGCGGACAGCTCGATCACGCCCGGGTCGTGCAGCGGCAGGAGGCCCGAGCTGACCGAGGTCGCGAGGCCGGCCTTGACCAGGCCGACGTAGAGGCGGCCCGAGGGCTCGTCGGTGAGGATCTCACCGATCGCCTGGGTGGCCGGATAGTCCGGATCCGCGGCGGCGGCCACGTGATAGAGGAGCCCCACCACCTGGACGTCGCCGGTGCGGCGCAGCGTGACCACACGCTCGCCATCCTGCACAGGCTCGGTGGTGTACGTGGGCTCGATCGGCGTCGCGGGATTCACGACCGCGCCGAAGTGCGTGCCCGCGAGCTTGAGCGCGGTCGCCGGATCGAACTTGCCGGCGATGATCACGATCGCGTTATCGGGGCGGTAGTACTTCTTGTAGAACCGCTTGAGCGTCACCGCCGGGACGCGCTCGATGTCGGAGCGCGAGCCGATGGTCGACTTGCCGTAGTTGTGCCAGAGGTACGCGGTGGACCACATCCGCTCGGACAGGATCTGGTCGGGCTTGTTCTCGCCGAGCTCGAACTCGTTGCGGACGACGGAGAACTCCTTGTCGAGATCGGCCTGCGCGATGTTCGAGTTGACCATCCGATCGGCCTCGAGCTCGATCGCCCACGCGAGGTTGTCGTCCTTGGCGGGGAGCGTCTCGAAGTAGTTCGTGCGGTCGTACCAGGTGGACGCGTTGTTCGAGGCGCCGCGCTTCTGCAGCTCCTCCCAGACCTTGGGGTGCTTCGGCGAGCCCTTGAACAGCATGTGCTCGAGCAGGTGCGCCATCCCGGTCTCGCCGTAGCCCTCCATGCGCGAGCCCACGAGGTACGTCACGTTGATCGTGAAGGTCTCCTTGGTGGGATCCGGGAACAGCAGCACGTGCATGCCGTTGCCGAGCACGTACTCGGTGATGCCTTCGACGGCGGTCAGCTGCTTGGGCGGCGTGGGAGCGGCGAGCGCGGTGCTGGCCGCAAGCGCGAGAGCCAGAGCCGAGGAAGTTAGCGCGACGGAGGAGATCTTCACGGCGCGGTTATAGCGCCAGTCCCGGGCGTGGTGCGCCGATCGCCCTGGCCACGGCTAACCAGATGCGAGGCGGGGGATGCCCGGGCGGGTGTCCCATGGTGTCGCGCCTCAGGGCGCCAAAGCCATCAGTGCAACGTGCACGGGCCGACCGGGGCAACCTCTCGGGCTCGGCGCGGTCCTGGGCTCGCTCGACCTGGAGATCAAAGCCAGGAAGCTAGGAACCTAGGTCGGAGACTTTTCAAACAGTCCGCTGCCTTGGTTCCTGGGTTCCTGGGTTTGAAGCTCTGTGGGCACGGTGATGCCGCCAGCACCTAGGGCGCATCCGGCGCAGGTGCCGGATCGGGTGCGGGTGCCGGATCGGGTGCAGGCGCGGGTACCGGATCGGGCGCCGGCGCGGGGGCCCGCTTCTTGTCGCGCACGATCGGCACGGGCTCCTCGGTCATCGGCTCCTGGAGCACCGTGTGCCCCTCGCCGCCCAGGATGATCGCGAGGGCGACCACGCCGCCGAGCAGCGCCGCTGCGCCGCCGCCGATCAGCGCGCACGCCCCGTTGCTCTCGAAGTCCGTGCCGATCTCGCAGGTCCCGAGGCCCACGACGCCGCCGAGGATCCCGGCGGTGACGGCGGGATGCCTCACCCCGAACTCGCAGCCCGACGATCCGACGATCGTCACGCACAACAGCAAGGCGAGAGCGCGCATCACCCGTGGTAGCCGGTGTCTTTGCCCTTGGCCACCTGCGCCGCCGTCCAGTCCCCGAACACCTGATCACGCACATCCCACAGCGCGGGGAAGAACCGGGTCTTGCGCCCGCTCTCGAGGAGATCCGAGTGCTTCCCCTTGAGCGAGGGCGTGCCGGTGCCGATGATCCGGTAGACCAGCATCAGGTGGCGATAGCGCCAGGTCTGGAGCAGCTGATCGTAGTCGACGAGGCCCTCGCACAGCTGGAACAGCTGGTGGTGCGCGTGGGGATCATCATAGATCTGGCGCAGCGTCACGCCCTGCTGCTCGAGGAACGCCCCGAACGCCGGCCACACCAGCTCGCCCGGGAGCTTGAGCATCATGCGGAAGCCCGGCGACTCCTGCCCCGAGCCCCGCCCGAGGCCGGTGCGGATCGTCATGTAGTCCGTGGGCGCCATCGTATCGAGCAGCTCGACCGAGTGGAGCAGCACGTGCTGGACCGTGGAGATCCGGCGCAGCGTGGTGATCGCGCGCGCGGTGGCACCGAGCGCCAGCTGCTTGCACACGAACCGGAGCTCGTGCTCGATCATCTTCATGTACAGCTCGTGCGCCTGATGCACGACCTGGAACTGGAGCTCGTCGTGGCACGACAGCTCTCCGGGCGACTTCTGGAGAGACAGTAACTCCTCGGTGCGGATGTACTTCTCGTAGTCGGTGAGCGCCACGAGAGCTTGATATCACGAGGTGCTCAGTTGCACGACAGGTGCATGACGCTGACGCTGTCGCTGCCCCGGTTCGCGACCGCGAGGTCGGGCTTGGCGTCGCCGTCGAGGTCTCCGATGAACACGCCGCTCGGGTGCAGGCCCGCCCCGTAGTCGACCTTCGGGAGCAGCGTGCCATCGCCCTTGCCGCGGAGCACCGCGACGGTGTTGCCGCCGTCGATCGCAACGGCCACGTCGGCCTTGCCATCGCCGTCGACGTCACCGATCGCGAGGTTCGTCGGCGTGGTGCCGGCGGGGTACTCGACCTTCGGCATGAACGTGCCGGTGCCGGTCCCGAGGAGCACCTCGACGAACTCTCCCGTGTACGTGGTCACCGCGACATCGAGCTTTCCATCGCCGTTGAGATCACCGACCGCCACGCCACGCAGCGCCACGCCGATATAGGCATCCTGCTTGGGCTGGAACGTGCCGTTGCCGTTCCCGCTGTGGACGCTGACGTTGTACGTGCTGTAGTTCGCGGTCACCACGTCGAGCTGCCCGTTGCCCGTGATGTCGGCGATCGCCACGCCCATCGGATAGCTACCGGTGTTGACGTCCCGCTTCGCCTGGAACGTGCCATCGCCGTTGCCGACCAGCAGGCTGATCGTGCTGCTGCCGGAGTTGACCACCACGAGATCGAGCTTCCCATCGGCGTCGAGATCGCCCGTCGCGAGGCCGGCGGGCGACGAGCCCGTGGGGTAGTCGACCTTGGTCTGCAGCGTGCCATTGCCGTTGCCGAGCAGCACGCTGATCGTGTTGTCGTTGGTGTTGGCCACGGCCACGTCGACGCGTGCATCGCCGTTGAAGTCGCCCGCGACCACGCCGGCCGGATTGTTCCCGGTGCCGCCATCGCGCTTCGCCTGGAACGTGCCATCGCCATTGCCGAGCAGCACGGACACGGTGTTCGCGGTGGCATCGGAGGCCACCAGGTCGCGCTTGCCATCTCCGTTGACGTCGGCGGCCGTCACCGCGCTCGTGCCCGGCGCGGTCGCGAAGTCGCGGCGCTGACGGAACATCCCGGTGCCCTCGCCGAGCAGCACCGTCATCGTATCGCTCGAGAGGTTCGGGAGCAGGAGATCGAACATCCCGTCCCCGCTGACGTCCACCACCATCACCGCGTTCGGGCCCGCCCCGGTGGTGAGCACGGTCTTGGGCTGGAACGTGCCGTTGCCGTTGCCACGCAGGATGTTGACCGTGTTGGTGCCGTAGCTGGAGACCACGAGGTCGAGCTTGAAGTCCCCGTCGAGATCCTTGAACGCCACGCCGTACGGGTTGGCCGCGATCGGCAGATCCGTCTTGGCCTGGAACGTTCCGTTGCCGTTGCCGAGCAGGAGCGCGATCGAGGTGCCGCCGTAGCCGCCGACTCCGAGATCCGGCTTGCCGTCTCCGTTGAGGTCACCGACCGCCACCGAGCGCGGGTTGGTCGCGGCGGCGTAGTCGAGCTTCGCCTGCAGCGTGCCATCACCGTTGCTGAGCAGCACGCTGACCTGCGAGGCGCCGTAGTCACCGGTGACCACGTCGAGCTTGCCGTCGAGGTTGAGATCGGCGAGGACGATCGAGCGCGGACCGGCGGCCGTGGCGAAGTCGGTCTTGGTGAACGTGGCGTCGCCGTTGCCGAGCAGCACGCTGACGGTGTTCGAGCTCGAGTTCGCCGTGACGAGGTCGAGCTTGCCGTCGCCGTTGAGGTCGCCGGTCGCGACTGCGTACGGATAGCTGCCCGTCGCGATGTCGCGCTTGGACTGGAACGTGCCGTCGTCGTTGCCGAGCAGCACGCTGACGTATGAGGTACCGGAGTCCGCGACCGCGAGGTCGGGCTTGCCATCGCCGTTGAGATCCCCGATCGCGATCCCCATCGGCGACGCGCCGGTCGGATAGTCCGCCTTCGCCTTGAACACGCCGGTACCGACGGACAGCATCACGCTGATCGTGTTGTCCGCGGAGTTGGCGGCCACCAGGTCTGCGCGTGCATCCCCATTGAAGTCCGCGACCGCGACGGCCGCCGGGCTGCTCCCGGTGGTCGGCCACGGCACGGCGTAGCCCGGATCGGCGCAACCGCCGCCGTGGTTCCCGCCATCGGGGTCGACTGCATCGCCGGTCCCGCCGTCGCCGGTCCCCGCATCGTTGGTGTCATCGCCACCTGCGCCCATCGGCGCAGCGCGGCCACAGGCCGCAAGAACAACCAGAACCGTGAACGCTCGCATGCTGGTACCGGACGCACCCGCTTGCCAAGAGTCGCACGACGGTCCGCTGGCAGGTCGCCATCCGGAATCGCAACTAATCGCAATTACTAGATATTGAGGTATTTTGTTAGCACTCGACTTCTGGGGTTGCCAAGGTCCAGCCCGGTGTTTATAGGTACCTCCATGAAAATCCGTCCACTGCACGACCGCATTCTCGTCAAGCGCCTCGAGGAGGAGACCAAGACCTCCGGCGGGCTGTTCATCCCGGACTCCGCGAAGGAGAAGCCGATCCAGGCCAAGGTGATCGCCGTTGGCGCGGGCAAGCGCGACAAGGACGGCAAGATCATCCCCCTCGACGTGAAGGCGGGCGACAAGGTCCTGTTCTCGAAGTACTCCGGCTCCGAGATCAAGATCGACGGCGACGAGCACCTGATCCTCCGCGAGGACGACCTCCTCGCGATCCTCGACTGATTTGACCCTTCGAAACCTCGTACAAGGAATCTGACCAATGGCTGCCAAAGAGATCATTTTTTCGTCTGCTGCTCGCCACGAGATCGCGAAGGGTCTCAACCTCCTCGCCAACGCGGTGAAGGTGACCCTCGGCCCGCGCGGCCGTAACGTCGTCATCGAGAAGTCGTGGGGCGCTCCGACGGTCACCAAGGACGGCGTCACCGTCGCCAAGGAGATCGAGATCGAGAACAAGTTCCAGAACATGGGCGCGCAGATGGTGAAGGAGGTCGCTTCCAAGACCTCCGACGTCGCCGGCGACGGCACCACGACCGCGACCGTGCTCGCCCAGTCGATCTACAACGAGGGCGCGAAGCTCGTGGCCGCGGGTCTGAACCCGATGGACCTCAAGCGTGGCATCGACGCCGCCGTGCTCTCGATCGTCGAGCAGATCAAGGCGATGGCCACCCCGACCAAGGGCAAGGATGACATCGCGCAGGTCGGCACGATCAGCGCGAACGGCGATGCCGAGATCGGCAACATGATCGCCGAGGCGATGAAGAAGGTCGGCAAGGAAGGCGTGATCACGGTCGAAGAGGCCAAGACCATGACCTCCGAGCTCGACGTCGTCGAGGGCATGCAGTTCGACCGCGGCTACCTCTCGCCGTACTTCGTGACGGACAGCGAGCGGATGCAGGTCTCGCTCAACGACGCGTACATCCTGATCCACGAGCGCAAGATCTCGAACATGAAGGAGCTCCTGCCGGTGCTCGAGCAGGTTGCCAAGCTCGGCAAGCCGCTCCTCATCGTCGCCGAGGACGTCGATGGCGAGGCGCTCGCCACGCTCGTCGTGAACAAGCTGCGTGGCACGCTCCAGGTCGCGGCCGTCAAGGCCCCGGGCTTTGGCGATCGTCGCAAGGCGATGCTGCAGGACATCGCGGCCCTCACCGGCGGCGAGGCGTTCACCGAGGACCTCGGCCAGAAGCTCGAGAACCTCCAGATCACCGATCTCGGCCGCGCCAAGCGGATCACGATCGACAAGGACAACACCACGATCATCGAGGGCGCCGGTAAGAAGGAAGCCATCGAGGCGCGCGTGAAGACCATCCGCCGCGAGGTCGAGGAGACCACGTCGGACTACGACCGCGAGAAGCTCCAGGAGCGCCTGGCGAAGCTCGTCGGTGGCGTCGCCGTGATCAAGGTCGGCGCTGCGACCGAGGTCGAGATGAAGGAGAAGAAGGCTCGCGTCGAGGACGCGATGTACGCGACTCGCGCGGCTGTCGAAGAGGGCATCGTCCCCGGCGGCGGCGTGGCGCTGATCCGCTGCCTCGCGGGCCTCGACAAGCTGACGTTCGATGATGACCGCCGCTATGGCGTCAACATCATCCGCCGCGCGCTCGAGGAGCCGTTGCGTCAGATCGCTGGCAATGCCGGCGTCGACGGCTCGATCGTCGTGTCGAAGGTCAAGGAGGGCTCGGGTGGCTTCGGCTTCAACGCCGCGAAGCTCGAGTACGAGGACCTCATCAAGGCGGGCGTCATCGACCCGGCCAAGGTCGTTCGTACGGCGATCCAGAACGCGGCTTCGGTGTCGGGCCTCATGCTCACCACCGAGACGCTGATCGCGGAGAAGCCGAAGAAGGACGAGAAGGCGGGCGGTGGCCACGAGGGTCACGGCCACGACTACGAGTAGTCGCTAAGTAATCGACGAAGCGGCCGGTGCTCTCGCGAGCCCCGGCCGTTTGTCGCCTGGCGGAAAGGCGACCCTTTTCCGGGCACCCTGACCCAGCTTGGGGCGCGCGGCGACGAACACGGCGACCTCGGCCGTCGTCTCACCTCGGCCACCCAGCGGGTGCTGCAGCCCAGCCGAGGCCGCAGGTAGAGGAACATGACGTCGCCGTGGCGACCCGCCTTGCCATCGTGAACGGTGGTTCTGCGCGAGGTAAACAGATACGCGAGGCCTCCGGAAGCGTCAGGCAGTGTCGCCACGAGGCCTGACCGCGACCAGGCCAGATCCCTTCCTTGCCCCGGCCCTGCGACGTGAAGGGCGAGTACCTCGTCGAGGCCTAGAAATCGGATCTTCACTTGGCGAGTCTGCGGAATGCTCCCGCAAACCGGGCGTGCATCCGAGCCTTGCCTTGCTCGAACTTCTCGACCTCGCGCTTGCTCCGCACCGGAGCGACCGTGACCGACCGTGGGGGACCTCCACCTCGGCGTCCGGATCCAGGTTGGCGGCTTCAAGCAGCTGCTTGTCGAGCACGAGGGCGACACTGTTCCCCGTACGGGTCAGATTCTTGATCACGGTACGTACAGAATATCACTGTCGTACGTATCCGCAAAGAGGACGTTCGGCGCGAGCTACTTCGGGCACGCGGCTGCAACGCCGTTGCGGATGCCCACCGTGGCCTCCTTGCAGCTCTTGGCGATGTTGGCGCGCGCCTCGGGTGGAGTGGTCGGGCTCGCCCACAGCCGCTGCATGTTGACCCCAGCCTCCTTCACCGAGTCTCGTGACGCCTTCGGGAGCGCGAGACAGGCATCGAACTGAAGCGTGGCCTGCACGAACTCGTCACACGGGTTCGGGCCCGATGCCATGGGCGCGGCGCGGACCAGCGACGGAGCCCCGACACTCGGTGAACCGCTCGCCGACGTGGGAGCCGGGCCGCTGGACCGCGAGGCCACCAGCGCGATGCCGATCGCGACGACGCCGCCGATCGCGAGGGTGATGCGACCGCGCCGTCTCGCCTGGCTCCCCGCGCTCGCCGGCGGAGCCACCACCATCGAGAGCGACGAGGCGTGGGCGAGCGGTCCGGACTCCCGGCCCGAGGGACGATCGATCACCGTCGGCCCACGCGTCTGCGGGAGACCGAAGGTTCGCTGCCGACCCGATGATTCACGGTGACCGACGTTGGCGCGATCGAGACCCGAGGCGAGCGATCCGGCGCCCACTGCCGCGCGGTCGCGTTGGCCACGCACGTCTGCAGGGCGGCTTGCATCGCCCGCGCCGACGGATGGCGGTGCCGAGGATCCTTGGCGATCGCGGTGAGCACGAGGTGCTCGAGCTCGGCCGGAAGCGGTACGAACGTCGACGGTGGTGGAGGCGCGTCCTCGATCTGCTGGCGCAGGGTCTCGAACAGCGAGCCACCCTCGTAGGGCCGGCGCCCCGTCAACATCTCGTACAGCACGATCCCGAGCGCATAGAGATCGGTGGTGCCGTTGACCTCGCGGCCCTGCGCTTGCTCGGGCGACATGTACTCGGGCGTCCCGAGGATCACGCCGGTGGCGGTGCGCCGCATCGCCTGGATCGAGACCTTCGCCACGCCGAAATCGACGAGCGTGACGGCCCCGCGCGGCGACAAGATGATGTTGTCGGGCTTGAGGTCTCGGTGCAGCACACCGCGCTCGTGGGCGGCGGCCAGGGCATCGAGCGCCGCGATCGCGATCCGGCACGCCTCGGCGGGGTGCATCGGTCCGCGGCGCACGGCGACCTTGAGTGAGGTGCCCTCCAGGTACTCCATCACGATGTACGGGCGGCCATCGGGGAGCTGCGCTAGATCCAGGATGTTCACGATGCTCTCGTGACGGATCAGGTTGACGCTGCGCGCCTCGTCGAAGAATCGGCTCACGACTTCGGGATCGCCGGTGCTCTCGTGAGACAGGACCTTGATCGCGACCCAGCTCCCGAGCTCGGGGTGCACCGCGCGATAGACCGAGCCCATCCCGCCCGAGCCGACCTTCGCCGCGACCCGATAGCTGCCCAACATCGTGCCGATCATCGGATCGGCGGCCGTGCTCGCGGGCGTCGCGCCATCGACGAGGCACGGCGCGGCCGTCGGATAGATGCACGCGCACTGCGGACAGACGTACATGGCGCTACTCGCCCCCGCGAGGTGTCGACGTTGGGTGAGACCAGTGTACGTCAGAGCTTCCCGGCCTGCCGGCGGAACGGCTTGGACAGCTTGTCCTGCCAGTCTCGCGCCTCGATGTCGCGCGGCGCCGTGACGACGAACTGCGTACCGCTGTCATCGACGTCGACCGTCATATCGCGCGCGGCCGCGGTGACGTTGAGGGTGACGAACAGCTTGCCCGCGGTCGGCGGGTAGTTCGCGAACGCCTCGGAGAGCGTGTACCAGTAGCGGATCCACAGCGCACCGCGATCGACCTCGCAGTCCTCTCCCTCGACCGCGATCGTCAGGTGAAACCTCTTACCGAACTCGTCCATCATCGGCTCGACGAGCACGCGGTCCTTCGCACGATTGCTCCGCTGATTCTCGATGGCATCCCAGTCATCACCCGTCCAGGTCTTCGCGAGCGCCAGCACGTTCCGCACGTACCAGCCGGTGTTGTTGAGGGAGTCCGAGTCCTTGTCGCCGAGCTTCGCGTAGCAGGTCCGCCCTACCTTGAACGTCGTCAGCTTGGTGATCGTCCACGGGCCGTTGTACGTCCCCTGGCGCTCGCGGACCGCGAATGCGAACGCATCCCACCGCGGCTCGATCGGGCCGGAGGATCTCGCCGCTGGCGCACCGCCCGGAACTGGCTCGGCGGGACCGCCATAGGAGCCCTCGGCGGGCGCGCCATACGCACCCTCCGCAGGCGCGCCATACGCGCCCTCCGCCGAACTCTCGGGGGCGCCCGCGACCGGCCGTGGGCCCGGCCCCGTGGTGCCGAACGAGCCACCGCCGGAAGCGATGCAGGCGGAGGACAACAAGGTGAGGAGGACTGAGGTGTGGAAGATGGTCGTCACAGCGCGAGAACCCGCGCCGTCGCTCGAGGTCGCACGAAATCGTCCGTCCGCAGAGAACGGGGTGGTTCCGGGCAGTTCGCGAGACCGCAGCCGCCGGACGCTCGTGGTAAACCGCTGAGATGTCGATGGCCGAGGTGGAGCGCGTCCTCCGCGAGGGCCGTGCGGCGTGGCCCGACCTCGTGGTGGATACGCCTGCGATGGAGCTGCTCGTCCAGGATCGGCTCGAAGGCGAGGATGCTCCCCAGGACCTCGCCGCTGACGAGATCTTCTTGGCCTGTGCCTGCGCGCTCGGAGCGCCTGCTGCACTCGCGAGCTTCGAGGGTCGCTACTTCACGGTGATCCCCGCCGTGCTGTCACGGCTGTCACTCGGCCGCAACGACATCACCGAGATCGAGCAGCTGCTCAGGATCCGCTTGTTCGTCACCGACGCCGGCGGGATGCCTCGGGTGGTCGGCTACGCCGGGCGCGGCCAGCTCGGCGGGCTGGTCCGCGTCGCCGCACTTCGTGCCGGCCTGAACCTGGTCCGCGATCGCGGTCGGCTCGACGGCGACGAGCTCGAGGACGTCGCGATCGCGAACGACGATCCGGCGCTCGCTTCGCTGAAGGCCCAGCACCGCGGAGCGTTCAAGACCGCGTTCGAGGAGGCGATCGTCGCGCTCCCTCCGCGCCAGCGCAGCTTGCTCGGCCTGGCGATCGTCAAGGGGCTCGGGATCGATCGGATCGGCGCGATCTACGGCGTCCATCGCGCCACTGCGGCGCGGTGGGTGGTGCAGGCGAGAGAGGAGCTGGCGCGGGGCGTCCGCCGGATCCTGGGCCGGCGGCTCGCCGTCTCCGAGACCGAGCTCGGCGATCTGGTCCCGCTCGTCGCATCGCAGCTCGAGCTCAGCCTCGAGCGGATCCTCCACTCGAGGAACGAATGACCTCGAAGGCCACCGAGACCTGTCTCGACGATCACGAGATCGCCGCGCTCGTCGGTGGCACCATGTCCACGGCCGAGCGCACCGCCGCCACGGGCCATCTCGATAGCTGCGACGCCTGCCGCGACTTGATCGCCGAAGCCGCCCTGGCGCGACCCACGGTGGATGCGAAGGGGCGATCCTCGGAGCGAGGACGCGCGAAGTCTGGCCCCGTGGCGACGCCCAGCCCGGCGCCGGAGGGCGACGTGGACGAGGGCCGCTACCGCGATCGCGAGGAGATCGCCCGCGGCGGCATGGGCCGAGTGCTCGAGGCGACCGACTCGGTGCTCGGGCGCCGGGTCGCGGTAAAAGAAGTGCTCTCGACCTCGCCCGAGGCGCTGCGTCGGTTCGCGCGGGAGATCCGGATCACCGCACGGCTCGAGCATCCTTCGATCGTCCCGGTCTACGACACCGGCACGTCACCGGATGGCTCGCCGTTCTATGTGATGCGCAAGGTCTCGGGCCAGCCGCTCGAGGAGCTGGTGGGCGACGCCGGCACTCTCGAGCAGCGGCTCGCCCTGTTGCCACACCTGGTGGCCGCCGCCAACGCCGTCGCGCACGCCCATCGGCGCGGTGTGGTGCATCGCGACATCAAACCCACCAACATCCTCGTCGGAGATCTGGGCGAGACCGTGGTCATCGATTGGGGCCTGGCGAAGGTCCTCGACGATCCCGAGGACGAGATCGCCTCCGCCGCCGAGGAGCTCGACGCGGGTGATTCGCTGCGCACCCGGGCGGGCACCGTGTTCGGGACGCCGGGCTTCATGTCGCCCGAGCAGCTCGCCGGGCAACCCGTCGACGAGCGCTGCGACGTGTATGCGCTCGGCGCCACGCTGTATCACCTGCTCGCGCGTCAGCCGCCCCACGCACGCTCGTCCGGCACGGAGATGATGAGTGCGGCGCTCAGCGGTCCGCCGCGGCCCCTCAGCGAGCTCGTGACCGGCGTGCCGCCGGAGCTATCGACGATCGTCGAGAAGGCACTCGCGTACGACGATCGTGTCCGCTACCGCAACGCCGGCGCCCTCGCCGAGGATCTCCAGCGCTTCATCAGCGGGCAGCTCGTCGCCTCGCACCACTACTCGCGTCGCGAGCGCCTGCTGCGCTTCGTCCGAGCGCACCGGGTGGCAGTCGGATCGGTCGTGCTGACCGTCGCGGCGATCTCGATCGTGGGCGCGATCTCGATCAATGGCGTGGTCGACGCACGCGACCGCACCGACGCCGCGCTCCACGTGGCGCTGTCGGAGAAGCAGGCAGCGGAGGAGGCGCGAGCCCGAGCAAACGAGCGGGCCGACGAGCTGACGCTCGCGCAGGCCCGCATGCTCGTCGACAGCAATCCGACGGCAGCCGTGGCGATGATCAAACCGCTCGCCAGCTCGAGCACCCACTGGCTCTCCGTCCGCGACATCGGCGCGGCGGCGCGGAGCGCGGGCGCGGCCTGGGGTCTCGAGGCGCCGCTGATCGTCACGTCTCTCGAGGTCAGCCCGGATGGCACCACCGCGTTGTCATGTGGCGTCGAGGGGACGGTCCGGCTCTACGATCTCGCCGCGAAGAGCACGCGCGAGGTGGCCAAGGCGGGGGAGCACGCACACGCCACGTTCGCGGGTGACACCCGCATCATCACCTACCTCGGGAGCACGATCACCGCGCTCGATCTCGCGACCAGCACCTCGCACGAGCTCGAGTGGAAGAGCCTGGTCACCGACGTGGTAGCGAACCCGACCTCGGTGTTCTGGCTCGATCCGGACGAAGCCGTGTGGCGGACCGATGCAGCCCTCGCCGCCCCGCACCCGATCGCGATGGGAAAGGCGAATCACCTCTCGTTGTCACCGGACGGGCACTGGCTCGCCGCCTATGGACGAGACCACCTGTACCTCGTCGATCTCGCCACCGAGAAGGTCCACGAGATCGGTACGGGGCCCACGACCGACGTGGGCTGGGATCCCGCTGGTCACGGCCTGGCCGCGGCGATCGGCGGCTTGGTCCACGATGTTCGCCTCGCCCCCGACCCGGTCGTCACCCAGTCGTTCCCGACCCGGTCCCCGTTCGGCGTCGCGCGCTTCAAGGATCAGCTGTTCTACTACGCGTTCAATCCCTCGGGAGTCATGGTTCGAACCGATGGGGGCGCGCTCTATCGCGCCGCGGGGGTGAGCATGCTCCCGCTCCTGGTGGCGCGTGAGGACGTCGTGGTCTCGGTCGACGACACCGCCGGTGGCATCCTGGTGCTCTCTGCCGATCGCGATCTCCGCATCCAGCCCCCGATCCGCGGGCTCTATCGCTACGCCGCCTCGCCCCATGGACACTTCGTGGTGGGCGCAGGCGAAGGGCGACTCTTGATCTGGGATCTCGACGTGCTGTTGCCCCGGCGGATCCCGGTGCCGTACATGCATGGCTTCACGCTGGTGGGTCGCGACGAGGCGATCGTCAAATCCGCCAACGAACCGTGGGTGTGGATCGATCTCGCGACCGGCAAGTCCTCCCCGATTCCAGCGCAGACGCCGTGGGTACCCGTGCTCGCGGGGACAGATCCAGATCGCGTCCTCGTGGTCACGGATGGCCAGGCGGCGGTGCTCGAACGAGGAAACCCGGCGCCGATCCTCATCGAGGGCCAGGTGACTCATGCGCTCATGATCCCGAAGCACAGGCTCCTGCTCGTGATGCCCAATGGCGACATCCTGTCCTCGGACCTCCACGGCAAGGACCGCGTCCTCCTCGGATCACACGCCGCCAAGCCGGTGTTTAGCCGGTGGCTCGAGAGCTGGGTCGTGGTGCAGTTCAGCGACGGCTTCGTCTGGCGTCGCGACCTGGAGACGAACGTCAGCTCGACCCTCGAGCTCGGGACCACGCACCTGGCCTCGTCCCCGCGCCGCATCGATCCGCTGGAGATCCCGATGCAGCTCGCGGCCGACGGACGCGTGTTCGCCACGCGCGGCAACGAGGTGGTGTGCTGGAAGCTCGATGGCCAGCTCGTGCACCACGCGACGCTCCCAAGGACTCCGATGATGCTCTCGGGAATCGGCAACGATCTTGCGCTCGCTCTCACCGATGATCGCGCGGCGTACCTCCTCGACTTCGCCCACGCCGACAAGGTGGTGAGCGTCCTCCCCGCAGGTGCCGGCACGCAGATCCGGGTCTCCACGAACACCCAGCTGGCCCTGGTGCCCGGCACCCCGGGGATGATGGACGTCATCGATGTCGTGACCGGCATCCGCTGGCCGCTCGGTGCGCGACGCCAGGCCGACACGGCGGCGATGTCGAGCGACGGCTCGCACATCGTCCAGATGATCGGTCAGGAGCAGCTCGGCATCTGGACGCTCCAGCTCCCGACGAAGGCCGAAGATCTGGGCGCCTGGCTCTACGGCATCACCAACGCCACCGCGGAGCTCGGGCCTTCGAGCGTCACCTGGGCCAAGTAGCCCACGGCCCCGAACGTGCCGCCCGGCATGCCGTACCGCGCCCTCAGGGCTCTGTCTCTGCCGCTGTGCCGACGCCTCCCCCGTTGCGGCCCAGGGAGAACGCTGAGACGCTTGCTAGTCAGGCAGCTGCGCCAGGCCACGTTCTAGCCAGCGCGCTCCGACACTGGAAACGGCGGTGTGAGAGGCGTCAACGCGCGCCTCGCCGTGGGCGACCGCGTAGCGGATGGGGTCGGCTCGGCGACCGTGACTATCGAGGCCGATCCTTGCTCCGCACGTACCTCGCCCTCGCCCGCGCGTGCGCCGGCAGTTCTTCGGCGGGCGCCGGGCCGACGCCCGTCCGCGAAGCAGCCCACGGCGCGGCACGCGTGTAAGCGCTCTCCCGGGCCCACTGGCCCTGGGGAGCTCGCATTCCGGCCCGATAGTCCCGCGGCACCGTGCGCGCCGACTCGTCGCATTTTCGGTATCATGGCCGACATGGGCGAACCCGCACCCAGGACGGAGCGCCTGCTCGCGATCATCGAGCTCCAGAACGCGATCGCCGGCGCCGGCATGAACGGCGATGAGGTCATGCGCTTCGTCACCGAGCGCGCCGCCGGCCTGACCGGAGCCACCGGTGCCGTGGTCGAGCTGGTCGAAGGCGATGACGACGTGGTGTGCCGCGCAGCTACGGGCGTCGCGAAGTCACAGCTCGGCACGCGGCGCTCGCAGAAATCGAGCCCGGGTGGCAAGTGTGTGGCCCAACGCAAGCCGGTTCGCGATGACGCGAGTGGCTCGGCCTATGCGCCGTTGCTTCACGGCGAGTACGCGGTGGGCGCGATCGGCATCGTGGCCTCCGAGACCGGCGGGTTCACCGACGAGGATGTCGAGACGCTGCGCTTGCTCGGCCCGATCATCTCGATCGCGCTGCATCGCACGCGCAGCTACCCGCAGCCGCGCCGCGACAACACGCACGATGCGCTCACCGGCCTGCTCAATCGCCGTGCGTTCGAGGAGCGCGTCGATGTGGAGCTCGCACGCCGCACGCGGTACGGCCAATCGTTCAGCCTCGCGGTGCTCGATCTCGATGGCTTCAACACCGCCAATGATCGGTTCGGCGAGGCCGCGGGCGACGAGCTGCTGCGTTCGATCGCCACGATCATGAACACGCACACCCGCGTGATGGACGCCGCCTTCCGCCTCGGCGGCGACGAGTTCGCGATCCTGATGCCGGGCACCGCGCTCGACGGGGCGAAGACGTTCACCGAGCGGTGCCGCCAGTACATCCACGAGGCGAAGCTGTGCGAGGGCACCGTGTCCGCGAGCTTCGGCGTGGTCGAGGCCGTGGAGAAGGAGACGTTCGCGGCGCTCACCGAGCGCGCGGATCAGGCGCTGCGCGAGGACAAGCGCACGCGGCGCCCGTAGGTCGATCCACGCCTTCAGTTCTTGGCGCCGCAGTCGTCGCGGATCTGATCCGACCAGTCGCCCCGCTTGCCGCCGAACTTCGAGATCCCCCACGTCCGACCGATCCGGTTGAGGTGGATCCGCGTGAATGACGCCGGCATGCCGGCCGCGAGCGCCTTGTCCCAGATCTCGCCAATGGTGCAGGCCGGGGTGGGCATTCGGCCCTGATCGCACGATCCGGATCCGAGGGTGACGATCGCGCCGCCGTCCGCGATCTCAGCTCGACGATGCAGCGCTCGTCCTCCCGGCCCGGCCCGGTCGTCACGAAGAAGTAGTTCGCATACCCGCCCGCCGTCGCGTCGATCGTGCCGTCGCGATCGATGCCGTCCCAGTTCGCGTTCATCGGGATGAGCTTCTTGCCGGTGAGCTTCTCGAGCTTCCCGGGCAGCTCTCGGTTCCCCTTGAACACGTCGAACCGCCGGAGGTCGCCGAGCTTGATGGAGACCCGGCCGGTCTCGTACAAGGCGGTCGTGGTGGCCTCGGGGAGCGCGGGCGGCGGGATCCGTGGAGCAGCCGCGTCGGGTGGTGTCGACGAAACGGGCTCGGCGTCCGCCGGTTCGGTGACCACCGCATCGCGCACGGCCCGCACCGCGCCGGCATCGGCGACCGCGCGTTTCACACCCGCATCGGGCTCGCCTGGCTCGGCGATCGCGACCTTCACCGTCGCGTCGGGCGCGGGGATCCCGGCCTCCGCCTCGGCGACGAGCGGCCGCGGCGTCAGCGAGATCACCGCGCCCGCATCGACGACCACAGCGACCTGCGATGGCAGCTCGGGACCAGGCGGCGCAGCGCTCGTGCTCGATCCCGAACGGGCGACCACGAACACCACCGCACCGAGACCGAGCAGCGCGGCGCCGCCGAGCGCGACCACCGTGCTCCGGCGGAGCTCGATCCCTCGCGCCACCGCAGGGGCCGGCGGCGGAGGGCTGCTCGGCATGGTCTCGCCGTGTGCGAGCGAGGCCTGGCTCGAGTGCGTGGCGGCGGTGGCGCCGTAGGGATCGGACGACGGGCCGGGCCGCGCCGGGCTCGCGATCGAGACCTGTGCGAACGCCTCCGACGGGAGATGCTCGACGGCCGCGAGCAGCGCGGTCTTCATCGCGAGCGCCGACGCGAACCGTTCGGCGGGATCCTTCGCGAGCGCGCGCAGGATCACGGCCTCGAACGCCTCGGGGAGCGTGGGCTCGAGAGAGCGCGGCGAGGGAGGCGCGGTCTTGACGTGCAGATCGAGCAGCTCGTACAGGCTGGCCGCGGAGAACGGCTGCTGCCCGGTGGCGCCCTCGAACAGGATCACGCCCATCGCATAGAGATCCGCGCGTGGATCCACGGGCTGCGAGCGCGCCTGCTCGGGGGCCATGTACGCGGGCGTGCCGAGCAGGCTCCCGGTCTGCGTGGTGCCGCCGACCAGCCCCGCCAGACCGCCGAGCTTCGCGATCCCAAAATCCAGCACGGTGACGCGCCCGGTGGGACTGATGAACACGTTGTCGGGCTTGAGGTCGCGGTGGACGATGTCCTTGGCGTGCGCGGTGGCGAGCGCATCGAGCGCCTCGGCCATCCAGCGCGCGAACGTGCCGAGGGGCAAGCGTCCCGGCCGGCGCAGCAGCGCGTTGAGCGAGGCGCCCTCGAGGAACTCCATCACGATGTACGGCGCGCCATCGGGGAGGCGGCCGAGATCGATCACATCGACGATGCTGTCGTGCCGGATCACGTTGACCGCGCGTGCCTCGTTGAAGAACCGCTCCACGAGATCGGGATCGGCGGCGGCCTCGCGCTTCAGGACCTTGATCGCGACACGCGCGCCGATCTCCGGCTGGACCGCCTTGTAGACACGGCCCATGCCACCCGCCCCGAGCAGGCTCGCGACGCGCCACGAACCGATCCGCTCCCCGAGGAGCCCATCAGCGCCGATCGGTGCGCGCATGGCGCCGTCGCGGGGGCACGCACCGCGATCCCCGGTCTCGCCACACTCGGGACACACGTGTCGCACCCGGGCAGCATACCCGTGCACGCTGTCGCCGCGGGAGACACCTGTCGGATCCCCCGACAGGCACATGGGCGTAACTGCATGGCCCGGGGCCTCATCCGAGGGCATGACCGTTGCTACCCTGGCGGCGAATCTCATGAAGCTCCTGCGCCGTTCCGCGCTGGCGTGGTTTCTCGGTGGCGGCGTGGCGCTCGCGCAGCCCGCCCCCGAGCAGCCCGCCCCGCCCGCTCCCGAACAACCTGCCCCAGAGGCTCCGGCCCCGACCATCAAGGTCTCCGGCCGCGTGATCGATGCGCTCGGGCGCCCGGTACGGAACGCCACGATCACCATCGAGGGCACCGATGCGAAGCCGGTGAGGACAGGCCGCGATGGCACGTTCACCGTGACCGCACCGATCGGAGCCACGCTGGTCGTGGAGCAGAAGGCGTTCGGCGTGGGCATCGCCACGGTCAGCGGGCCCACGCTCGATGACATCGTGCTGCTGACCGAGGCGCAGCTCGGCGAGACGATCGAGATCGACAGCGAGGCCCCCGCGGTCGCCCCCGGCGCCGCGCAGCTCGATCGCAAGGAGCTCCAGCGGATCCCCGGCACAGGCGGCGACATCGTCCGCGCGCTCACCGTGATGCCCGGCGTGGTCAACCTCCAGGTCCCGCTCGGCTACTCCGGCGTGGTGATCCGCGGAAGCTCGCCGCAGGACTCGAGGGTCCTGATCGACGACTTCGAGGTCCCGGTGCTGTTCCACAACATCGGCTTCCGCGCAGTCGTTCCCGCGGAGACCATCGCCTCGCTCGACTACATCCCCGGTGGGTTCGACGTCGGCTTCGGGCGCGCCTCCTCGGGCATCGTCTCGTTGACCACCCGGCCCGGCGAGGAGAAGCGCACCCTGCAGGCCGAGATCTCGGTGATCGATGGTGGCCTGCTCGCGCAGGGACCGATCGGGGAGAAGACGCGGTACCTGTTCGCGCTGCGACGCTCGACGATCGACTTCGTGCTGCCGTCGCTGATCCCGGATTCCGTGGATCTCTCGCTGACCACCGTCCCGAGCTACTGGGACGAGCAGCTGCGCATCGATCACGAGCTGAACAAGAAGTGGCGGCTCACGCTCTCGAACGTCGGCACCGATGACACGTTCGAGCTCTACGCGACCAAGGACGAGGAGGCCAAGACCAAGCGGTTCTACAACCGCACCCGGTTCGCTCGCCTCACCGCCAATGCGCGCTACAAGGACGGCCCGTGGCAGGCGAACCTGGCGCTGTCGGGGCTGTTGCAGGAGTTCGTGTTCGAGGCCGGGATCTATCAGCGGATCAACTTCCGGACGCCCGCGCTGACCCCGCGCGTCGACGTCACCCACACGTCAGAAAAGGCAGCCGGCCTCAAGGACGTGGTGTGGCGGGTCGGTGGTGAAGCACAGGTGACGCGCGGGACCGTGGACATCGCCCTGCCGATCGAGCAGCGCGAGGGCGAGCCGCCGATGATGTCGATGGACCCCAAGGACGTCAGCACGTCGTTCAAGGGGAAGGTCTGGCTCGCAGACTTCGCGGGCTGGGGCTCGGTGACCGCGAGCCTCGACAAGCGGATCCGCGGGACGTTCGGCGTGCGCAACGAGTACTTCGCGCGCCCCAACGAGTTCGCGATCCAGCCGCGCGGCGAGCTCAAGATCCAGCTCACCAAGCCGTGGCAGCTGCGGCTGTCTGCCGGTGCGTATCGCCGGCCGCCCGAGTTCCAGTCCGAGATCCTCGAGAAGCAGACCAAGTCCGAGCGCTCGAAGCAGGGGATCCTCGGCGTCCAGTACGAGCCCCGCGATGGGGCGCGCGTGCAGGCCTCCGTCTACTACACGGATCGCACCGCGCTGATCACCCACAACATGGACAACACCCTCGGCAACAACGGCCGAGGCACCACCACGGGCGCCGAGCTGCTCGCCACCTATCGCGGCGGTCCGTGGTTCGCGTGGCTCAGCTATTCGTACTCGCACTCGACCCGCGTCGATCAGCCCGGCGCCGAGCGCCGCCTGTTCAGCTACGACCAGCCGCACAGCCTCAACGCCGCGGCGAGCTGGCAGAGGGGGCGCTGGCAGCTCGGCGGCCGGTTCCAGCTGTACTCGGGCCTCCCGTACACGCCCGCCACCGGCTCGGTGTTCGATAGTGATCGCAACCTCTACGTCCCGATCTACGCGGAGCCAAACTCCGAGCGCGCACCGCTTCACCACCAGCTCGATCTTCGCGTCGACTATTCGTGGAAGTGGAGCCGCGTCGCGATGACCGCGTTCCTCGATCTCCAGAACGCCTATGTCAACGAGAGCGTCGTGACCTACTTCTACAACTATGACTATTCGCAGCGCACCGCGTTCACCTCGCTGCCGCTGATCCCCTCGATCGGTCTCCGGGGGGTCCTGTGAAGGCCGCGGTGATGTTCGTCGGCGCGCTGCTCGCGTTCTGCGCGTGCAACAGCGATGCGGACGAGCAGTGGCAGCTCGATCACGATCGGGTGATCGCGGTCCGCGCCACCCCGCCCGGGATCCTGCCCGGCGAGCGCTCGGAGCTCGATGCGCTGGTCGGCGCGAAGGGCGCACATCCCGTCGAGCTCTCGCCGGAGGTCGCCACCGTGATCTCGCCGCAGAGCCTCGCGATGGTGCTCGCGCCCGAGGCCGGCAAGTGGGTGGTCACCGCGCCCGATGAAGCGCGGCTCGCCGCGGCGCGCACGGAGCTCGGCCTCGCCGCCGGTGCCCCCGTCCCGCTGCAGGTCGGCGTGTCGTACGCGGGCAACACGCTCCTCGCGTTCAAGACCGTGTACCTCGGCGAGACCCGCGCGAATCCGGTGCTCGAGGAGATGATGATCGATGGCGCCACGGCCCCGGGCACGCCGACGCCGATCGTCGTGGCGCCGCTGACCGACGTGCGGCTGTCGGTGAAGGCCGACGAGACGGATGACGTCAACTGGGTGACGTCGTGCGGCACGATGCATGACTTCGATCTGCCGGCGGCGTACCTCCGCGTCGAGAAGGAGGACCCGATCGAGGGCGACCTCGGCGTGATCCGACGCACCGAGCTCGGCGGTGTGGCGTGGCGGGTGTGGCCGATCCGCGCGGAGTGATCGCTTGGACCCGCACGCGATCGCGACCGCGGTGGTCGCCCACTATCGGAAGGTGAAACGCGACCTGCCGTGGCGCCGGACCCGCGATCCGTACGCGATCTGGGTCAGCGAGATCATGCTGCAGCAGACCCGCGTGGCCACCGTGATCCCGTACTGGGAGCGGTGGATGGCGAAGTTCCCCACCGTGACCGCGCTGGCGAAGGCGCCTCTCGACGACGTGCTCGCCGCGTGGGCGGGGCTCGGCTACTACTCGCGCGCGCGCAACCTCCATCGCGGCGCGCAGACGATCGGGACCACGTGGCGTGGTGCCTTGCCACGGCACGCCGCCGAGCTGCGCACCGTGCCCGGCATCGGCCCGTACACGGCCGGTGCGATCGCCTCGATCGCGTACGGCGAGCGCGCGCCGCTGGTCGATGGCAACGTGGCGCGCGTCCTCGCCCGTGTGTTCGGGATCACCCTCGACATCAAGTCCACGGCCGGCGGGAAGGCGCTGTGGGCGCGCGCCGGCGAGCTGATGACGGCGCTCCCTGCACGTGCGGCTCCGGGTGATCTCAACCAGGGGCTGATGGAGCTCGGCGCCACCGTGTGCTCACCCACCCAGCCGCGCTGCCTCGTGTGCCCGCTCGCGAAGCTGTGCACCGCGAACGCCAGCGGGCGCACCGACCAGCTCCCGGTGGTGCCAGCGCGCAAGAAGCAGGCGGACCTCCCGCTGCTCGCGTGGACGCTGGTCTGGATCACGCGCGGGGACCAGATCGTCCTCGTGCGCCGTGCTCCCGAGGGCCTGTTCGGCGGACTGTGGGAGCTCCCGCCGTTGGATGTGGCGGAGCGCCTCGGCGTTACGATCGATCCGTCGCCCGTGGCACATCACGATCAGACGCTGACGCATCGCCGGCTCCGGATCACCGTGATCCGCGGAGCGATGCCTGCGCGGCTTGTCGAACCCGAGGATCCGGGCTACGACGCGATCACTCGCGTACGGATCCTCGAGGCGAGCCGGCTCGGTATCGCAGCCGCGACGACCGCGATCCTGACGAAGTACCAGGACACACCATGGAGCTCGATCCCAAGGCCCTCGCCCTCTTCACCGAGGGCTACGACAAGATCCTCGAAGGCATCGGCCTCCTCGGCTTCGATGTCCACGACGAGAACTTCGCGGACACGGCGAAGCGCGCCGCGAAAGGGCTCCACGAGCTGATCCATGATCAGAAGCAGGTGCGGGCCGACGTGGACGCTCTTCTCGCGAAGACGTTTCCCGCCAAGTACACCGAGATGGTGATCTCGAAGCACAACACCTGCTTCGGGATGTGCCCGCACCACCTGCTGCCGGTGATCTATCGGATCTCGATGGCGTACATCCCCACCGAGAAGGTGCTCGGCCTCTCGAAGCTGTCGCGCCTCGCCCGGCTGATCGCGCGCGCACCGCGGCTCCAGGAGGATCTGACGCACGAGCTCGCGGACATCCTCCACGAGAACCTCGCGAGCCAGGGCTCGGCGGTCTACATCGAAGGCCTCCACATGTGCATGGCGGCACGTGGCGTCGGTGCCCACGAGGCACGGCTGGTCACCAGCGGTGTGCGCGGCGTGTTCCTCGAGCTGGCCACGCGCGAGGAGTTCATCAAGCTGGTCGTCGCGCCTCCGACGACGCTGGTGTGATCCTCTGATCGGGTATCTCCACGGCTTCCTCGGTTCACCCGAGGTGTGGGGCGCCGAGAGCGACGGCGTGTGCGTCGCCCTGCCCGGCCACGGTGGCGGTCCCGTGGAGGCCACGTGGGAGGCGAACCTCGCGGCGATCGCCCGCGCCGTCGTCGGCTGCGAGGTCGTGATCGGGTACTCGCTCGGCGCGCGGATCGCCGCCGGGCTCGTCGTGGGAGGGCACGTCCCGCGCGCGGTGCTGATCAGCGCCAATCCCGGGATCGACGACGCCGAGCGGCCGGCCCGGCGCGCGCACGATGCCGCGTGGGCCCACCTCGTGCGCACGCGGGGCGTCGCGGCGTTCGTCGACGCGTGGGAAGCGCAGCCGCTGTTCGCGAGCCAGGCCGCCGCCCCGGAGCAGGCTCGCGAGGCGCGGCGCGCGCGGAGACTGGCACACGATCCCGAGCAGCTCGCGCGCAGCCTCGAGGTCATGGGCCTCGCCGAGATGCCGGACTATCGCGGTGCGATCGACGATCGGTTTCACCTGATCGCGGGCGCCGACGATCTCAAGTACGTCGCGATCGCGCGCGCCCTCCCCGCACCGCTGGAGGTCATCGAACGCTGCGGCCACGATCCCACGCTCGAGCAACCCGCGGCGCTCGCCGCCGCGATCAGGCGAGCGCTGGGCCGATGAACAGCGCGCGGATCTCCTCGGGGATCCGTGTCGGCCGGCCGCTCGCGAACGACATCATCGCCCACGTGGTCGCCGCCCGCGCCACGACGACACCGTCTCGGACGAGCTCGGTCTTGCGAACGCACGAGGCGGCTCGCCAGCTGTCGACCCAGGTCTCCGCGATCAGGATCTGACCGACGGTGACGGGCCCCAGGTAGTCGAGCTCGTGCCGGCGCACCACGAACACCGCGCCGAGGGCTCGGTACTCGGGGTGGTCCCAGCCGAGGGACCGCGAGTGTGCCATGGCGACGTCGAGGACCCAGCGCAGGTAGACCAGGTTCGAGACGTGGCCGAGCTCGTCGATGTCGGTCTCACCGGCGGTGATCGGGATGGAGTAACGGACGGACACGGGACGGCGCCTCTATACATCTTCTATACGCCAGGGCGGTGTTACCGTCTTGGGATGATGGATGATCCGAGTGCCCGGAGCCCTGCGCGTGCGCCTCGAGCACGGCCAGGCCAGCGCCGCGGAAGCGGTCCAGACCTTGGCCGTGGCGGCGCTCGCGGCGTCCACCCGCACCGGGCGCCTCGATGCGTGCCGGCTCCTCGGCGACCTCGCCGGCCGCGCCCTCGGGGCAGACTGGGATGTGGCCGAGCGCGCCGCGTTCGCGCTGCTCGAGGCGGCGCGGGTGGCCGATACCGCGGCCGACCGTCGTGGCGTCCTGACCGCGATGGGTCGCGGGTTCCGCAACATCTGGCTGTTGCCGTTCGTCCACCGCCGGCTCTCCGATCCAGATCAGACGATCGCCGCCGCCGCGCTCCAGGCCGCCGGCGGGCTCGGCTTCCCGGCTCTCGAAGAATCGGTCGCCGCGTTCGTCAGCGAGGGCGCCCCCCCGGCGATCCGGAGGTCAGCGATCACCGCGCTCGGCCGGATGGGAGCGATGAGCGCCGTCGATCGCCTGGTGCCGCTCATCCTCGGTGACCCGACCGAGGCCGCGTGCGCGCTCACCGCGCTGACGGAGATCCGCTCCGCGGCGGGGCGGGATGCGGCGCTGATCGTGCTCGATCACGATCTCGAGTCCGAGGTCCAGATCGCCGCGGTGCGCTATCTCGCCGAGCTCGGTGCCCTCGAGGTCCTCGCCGTGCTGCGCCGGCTGGCCCGCCACGACGATGCCGAGATCCGGATCGCCTCGAGCATGGCCTCGCGCGCCCTCAAGGCGGAGCGAAGCCGCGATGCGGCGGAGCGGTTCCTCGTCGCGCTCAGCGAACCCGATCGCGCCGTCCGCGCCGTGCTCGCGCGCCGGCTCCGCACGCTCCCGATCGCCGAGGTGATCGAGCAGGCCGAGGTGCTCCTGTCCGAGGACGCGATCGGCGTGGTGCAGATCCTCGGCGAGCTCCGCGATCCGGAGGTCACGCGGTACCTCCTCGCGCTCGCCGATCGCACCGAGCTCCCCACCGAGCTCCGCGCCCGCGCCGTGGGAGCGATCGAGGCCGACCAAGCCTGGGAGCGCGAGGCCCTCGCCGCCCTCGCCCTCCGCGCGGATGCCGACGAGAGCCTGCGCGCCGCTGCCGTCCAGGCGATGGGCGCGTTCGCGACCTCGACCGAGCTGATGGATCGGATCGGCTCGCTCGCGAGCTCTCCTTCCGCGGCGATCCGCGGCGCGTTCCTGTGGGCGCTCCAGCTCGCCGGCCGTGCTGGTGGTGACGCCTCGGCGATCGCGCGGCTCGTGGCGCCGATGCTCGACGACGGGGATCCGATGGTCCGCCGTCGCGCGGCCTACGTCGCCGGCAACCTCGGCCTCGCCGAGCTCGCGCCTGCGCTGGTCCGGCGCTGCGCTGCGAGTGAGCCTCCGGATCTGCGCCTCGCGGCATACGTCGCGCTCGGCGAGCTCCGGATGCCTGGCGTGCTCACCGAGGTGGTCGCCGCGGTCAAGCGCGAGGACGATCCGCGCGTCCTCGGTGCCGCCTCGAATGCGCTCGTCGCCACGAACCCCGACGCGGCCGCGATCGTCGGGCTCGCACCACGCGCGACCCAGCTGCTCTCGGCGCCCGAGGCACGGGCCCGTGAGGCCGGGGCCGAGATCGCCGGGCTCCTCGGCGGCGCGGTCACCGCGCAGGCGCTCGCACCCCTCGCCGATGACGACGCGCCTTCCGTGCGCGGCGCGGCCGTGTGGGCGCTCGGCAAGCTCGCCGATCCCTCCTCGGAGGCCGCGCTGCTCGCCGCGTTCAAGGACGACGATCCCGCGGTGCACGAGCGCGCCGCCGCGGGCCTCCTCCGGCTCGGCACACCCGCCGCCATCGCGCAGGCGATCGCCTTCGTCTCCGGCGACGGGGATCCCACCGCGCGCGGCACGCTCGCCGCCGCGATCACGATCTCGCGCCCCCACGCGGCCGCGCTCGGCCCGGCGATCGACGCCGCGCTCGACAAGGTGGACTCCGAGGACCCGGCCTTCGAGCCACTCCTGCGCATGAAGCTCGCCAGCGTGGTGCACGATGGCGAGGCCCCGCCCGCGCTCGACGTCGATGCGGAGATCATCCAGGTGTTCCCTTCGTTCGCGCAGCTGACCAAGCTCGCGGGGTTCGACACGCTCGTCCGCAGCATGCGAACCGCCGAGTCGCTGTTCCACTCCACCGGCGGCGCCGCGGATGCCGATCTCTCGCCGGCGATCACGCTGTGGATGAAGGTGCTCGAGAACTACGTCCATGCGTGGCTCGGGCCGCGGATGGCCGGGCTCCAGCGCGAGCCTGCCGTGCTGTTCGACTACGTGGATCGCGTGATCGGCGGCAACTGGCCTGGCTTCCAGCGCTGGCTCGAGCCGAAGTGGCGAGACCCGATCGACGTCGGTGGCGCGCGCGTGGAGATCCCGCTCCGTGCGATCCCGAACGCCGTGCGCGAGCTCCAGGAGCACCGGCGCAAGCGGCTGGATTCGCCGCTCTCGGTCACCGAGTGGGCGCGCATGATCGTGCTGTTCGCCGTGGATCACCCCACGGGCTTCAAGAATCTGATGAAGGTCGGCGGGCAGGCGAAGCAGACCGCGGAGAAGACGGTGTCCCTCGCGCATCGCCTGCACACGCTCGCGGCCGTCCGCAACCTGGTCACCCACCGCGCGAGCGCCGGCGTGGCGACGCTGGCAGCGTTCCGTAAGAGCTACTACACCGCGTTCGAGGAGCTGGTCGCGCTCGCCTGAGTCAGCGACCGCGTGGCGCGGTCACGGGCCCTTCTTGAACGCCTGCTCGAGCTTCTCGCGGAAGTTCTCCATCTGCGGATCCGTGGTGTCGAGCTCGAGGACGCCGTTCTCCTCGTTCAGCTGGTCGAACTGGATCGAATCGATCGCGTCCTTCAGGTCGAGCCTGATCGGCACGGTGGCATCGCCACCCGGGGCGAGCGAGACGTTGAAGTCCTTGACGTCGATGTTGAGGCTGTTGCGATCGTGGATCTGGAAGGTGCGCGTGACCCCTCCGACCTTCGCGGTGCCGGTGATCTCGTAGCTGGTGTTCAGCAGAGGCTCGTCGATGTGCAGGGTGACCTGCGAGTACAACCCGCTGGGGGCGGACGGGAAGGCGACGATCCCGGGATCCCCGCCGCCTTCGATCTTCCAGGAGATCGCGAACGGGCTCGTGGTCATCGGCTGGCCGTTGTCGCCGATCACCTGCAGGCGGGCGATGTGGAAGGTCGCCGAGGTCACGGTGAGGTCGGTCTTGAGCGTTCCGGGCAGCGCGGGGTTGGCGGTCCAGGTGACCAGGAGGCCGTGCAGCGACGAAGCGTCTCCCGAGGACGAGGCGTCGCTCGACGTACCCGCATCGCCCACATTGGTCCCCCCATCACCGCCGCAGCCGGCGGCGAGTGCAAGTAGGACAGCGGCAACCCTCATGGCACGAACCTTGGTGCAACGCGGAGACCACCTCGGATTGCGGTGCAACACCGTGAATTTGTGCGCATAGGTGGTGCGCAGAAAGCGATGACTGTGCACGATCTGTACAACGGTATGGGCACGGAACCACAAACACAAGCAGGCGTCACCGAGATGGCGGTGGCGACCGAGCCGCGCGTTCCTCGTGATCCACATCGACGAGGGCGGCTCCCGCGTGGTCGACCTCCCGGATGGGGTCGATGTCACGTTCGGACGCTCCCGCGGGGCGACCATCAACCTCGACTCCGAGAAGGTCTCCCGTATGCACGCCAAGGTGCGACGCACCGGCGATGTCATCGAGGTCGAGGACCTCGGCAGCCGCAACGGGACCCGGGTCAACGGCGACAAGATCGAAGGCGCACGCCGGCTCGCCCACGGGGACGAGCTCTCGGTCGGGCCGATCGTGGCCGTGGTCGGCGTCTCGAGCGCGCTCCGCCGCCCCGCCGCGGTGGTCGATTCCGCCGCCGGCGAGGCCCGGCTGGTCGCCGAGGTCGACCGCGCCGTCCGCTACCACCGCCCCGTGACCCTCGCGATGATCCGCGTGGCGAGCGATACCGTGATCGATTCGATCGCGGCCACCCTGCGCCCGATGGACCTGATCGCCGAGGACGCGGGCGATGACTACCTCGTGATCCTCCCCGAGCTCGGCCGCACCGAAGGCGCCGCGGCGATCCAGCGTGCGCTCGATTTCGCGCGCGCCACCAACATCCCGGCCACCGCGTCCAATGCGCTGTGCCCCGACGACGGCACCACGGTCGACACGCTGATGTCTCAGCTGCGGAGCGGGCTGCGCACCGGCCGGCTGCCGCGCGCCGAGACCGCCGTGCCGCAGACCCCGGTGGTCAGCGATCCCGCGATGCAGCGCGTGTACACGCTGGTCGATCGGATCGCGGACACCGCGATGACCGTGCTCCTCCTCGGCGAGACCGGCGTGGGCAAGGAGATCGTCTGCGAGGCGATCCACCGGCGCTCCAGCCGGCGCGAGCGCCCGCTGATCAAGCTCAACTGCGCCGCGCTGCCGGAGACCCTGCTCGAGAGCGAGCTGTTCGGCCACGAGCGCGGAGCGTTCACGGGTGCCGATCGCCGCAAGATCGGGTTCTTCGAGGCGGCCGATGGCGGCACGCTGTTCCTCGACGAGATCGGCGACATGCCGCTCGCCCTCCAGGCCAAGCTGCTGCGCGTGCTCGAGCGCAAGGTGATCACCCGCGTCGGCGGCACCACCGAGGTCGCCACCGATGCGCGCCTGATCGCGGCCACCCACCGAGATCTCGATGCCGATGTCCGCAGCGGCCGGTTCCGCCAGGACCTGCTGTTCCGGATCGGCGGCTTCACGATCGTGGTGCCGCCGCTGCGCGATCGTCCCACCGAGATCATCCCGCTCGCCGAGCACTTCGCCCGCACCGCGGCCGGCGAGCAAGGCCGCGCCGCGCCGCGGTTCACCGACGACGCGCGCGAGGCGCTCGCCGCGTACGCCTGGCCCGGCAACGTCCGCGAGCTGCGCAACGCGATCGAGCGCGCGCTCGTGCTCGCGAGCGACGTGATCACCGCGGCCGATCTGCCCGATCGGCTCCACGACGCGGCCCACCAGGTCCGCCCGGTCGCGCGATCTTCGGATGTGCGCGGCCACCTCGCCGAGGTCGAGCGCGCCGCGATCGTCGCCGCGCTCGAAGCCGACCACGGGAACCAGACCCGCGCGGCGCGCCGGCTCGGGCTGTCCCGCCGCGCGCTGATCTACAAGATGGAGAAGTACGGGTTGAAGGCGCCGCCGAAGCAGGGCGACGTCGAGCCGACCTGAGCTCGCAGGATCTGCTGGTTGGCGAAGGCGCTAGGTGCGGGAACGCACCCTTTGCACGAAATGCCATGGGGAGGGGGGTGCGGGGATTGCTCAGGCACCTGGCCGAGGGTTCGTCCCCATGGGAGGTACGCGTGAAGCTCGCGGTAGACCAACATTCGCCTGAAGTGCCCTGTGGGAGGGTTAGCCATGACTCGACGACAACAGCGGAGTCTGGATGGCTGTATCAGTGCGGCATCGAACGAACTGCGGAGATCCCGGTCCGGAGGGACAGCACCCTTTGGGCGGGGGGGGGCCCGCCCCCCCCCCCCCGCTTGCTTCCCCCCCGGGGGGGGGGGGGCCCCCCGGCGGGCGGGCATCACCAGCCGAGCAACCGCACCCTGGCGATCGGCATCTCGGTCGGCGTCCTGGTCGGCGCGCTCGTGCTGATCTGCGTCAGCACACCATGCTACGACGAGAGCACGGGCGCCGGAAATCGGTAGTTCCCGCCACCTCGTGGCTCTCGCACCTCCGCCTTCGCTTCTCACTCCTCACCATGCTGGCGGCGTGCTCCAGCGGAACCGCGGCCCGGCCAGGCCTTCCGCCCGGCGGAGATCCGAACAGCGTGAAGCCGCCCGTCACGAGTGTTCCGGAAGGTGCAAGCGATGCCCCGCTCGGCAAGGTCGATCTCGACTGCACGCTGACGAAGCGCGACGAGATGTGCGTCCACGCGACGCCGCGGTCACTCTCGATCACGGTCAACAAGATCAAGGACTGCATCGTCAGCGGGTCCTCGAACGAGCTGACCATGGCGTTCGAGAGCACCGCGTCACCGAAAGACGGGATCTCGGTCCAGCTGTCGAACCTTCACCTGGCGACCGGGCTCGACGGCTCCTACACGACGACCGCCAATCAGGTCGTGTTGAACGATGGCGGCAACGACAGCGCCGCCAATGGAGTCTCGCCCCACACCGGGTTCACCTGTCAGGCGGCCTGTACCGTTGGGGTCGTCGAGACCCGCCCGGCTGGCGTACGTCGGCTCGAACTCGACGTACGGTGCCCCGAGGTCTGCATCCCGAACGCGTGTCTGCGGTGCTTGGGAAAGGGCACGCCCGACGTGCACTTCAAGGTCGCCGCTGCCTGTCCGTGACCAGAGATCGGATTGGCGTGAGACGTTCCCCGGCGTTCAACGGATCTGCGTGACCTTGTGCACGCGACCTTCGCGGTCGTAGGTCACCCACTCGCCCACCTGCGCGCCGCCGCGAAACGCCCCCGACCGCATGATCACGCCGTCCCGGCGGAACCACTTCCAGGCGCCGTGCATCTCGCCATCCTTGATCTTGCCGGCGGCCTTCTCGAACCCGTTGTCGTAGAACTCCCGGTGCACCCCGGACGACTTCGGGTAGCTGTCGTTGATCTCGCGCATGCGCGCCTTGAGGATCCGCTTGAGCAGCGACGCTGGAAACGCGCGATCGACCGCGAAGTGGATGGAGCCCTTGGTCTGCGTGTAGGGGGCGAGAGCGTCAGCGAGCTCGCGCATCACACGGGTGCTGTACGGGAACACGCTGTTGTGGGCGCGAAACCCGTCGAGCCCGATCACCGCCGGGCCGCTGAGGCCGTCAACCTTGAACGTCGGCATCCCGTACGCGATCACCTCGGTGGCCCCCGGTAGCGCCGCGCGGATGATCGCCACGGTGGTCTGCAGGCCGGCCCGCTGCGCGCCGGTGAACTTCCTCAGGTGCTTGTCGATCATCCGAAGCTCCCGACCAACCGATGCATGTCGATCAAGGTACCACCGCCGGCGCAGCCACCGACCAGCGCGACGTCGGTCGGCGAGCCGACCTCAGCCGGGTCTGCCTTCGGGTCGCGTTGACTGGTATTCTCGATCGGTGCCCGGCGACGACCTCGACGATCTGATCGACAGCTACGTCGCTAACGCCATGCGCGCCACCGGAGTTCCGGCGGAGCAGCGTTCGAGGCCATCGCCGTCCTACGCACCGCCGTCGGATCCGCTCTACGCACTGGCGCCCGAACCGGAGGCTGTGGAGCCAGTCCACGTGCGAACCAAGGCGCCCACGCCGACGGGCGTCGCGAGGCTCGCCGCCGAGCTGTTCGACGATCTCGCCGACGACGTCGCCCCGCCCCCGCCCCCGCCATCACCGCAACCCCCGCCCCCGCCATCACCGCAACCCCCGCGGCCACCATCACCGCAAGCCCAGGCACCCGCCGGCGTCTCGATCCGGTTCTCGCGGTCGCAGGCGATCCCGCTCGATGAACCGGAGCCGGCGCTGTCGGAGCTGTACACGATGCCGCTGAACGGTCGCGTCGAGGAGCTCCCGAAGGCTGTTCCCGAGACCCTGCCGGGGATGGGGCCACCTCGGCTCAATCCGCCCACCGTCGGCTTCTCCGCCGAACTACCGACCGATCCCGATGTCGGCGCTTTGACCCCGAAGCACGACGACGACGACGACGAGCCCACGAACGTTGTCACTCGCCCCGAGCCGTGAGCACCGCTCGCACGCGACCGCCGCGCTATCGGCGGCCGGTCGCGGAGGGACTAGCGCTCGGCCGCTGACTTGTTGCTCGCCGATCGCTGAGGAAACGCCAGGCCCGGTGCTATGAACGGGGCATGGACCGCACCCTGTTCACCAAGGAGCACCAGGCTTCTCTCCTTGCCATGCGAACGCTGGTCATCGTCCTCGCCACCGTGCTGCTGACCGGCTCGAGCCAGGCCGCGCCCGCGGTCGACATGGAGGAGGTCTGGGCCAAGCTCGAGAAGCTGCCGCGCGGCACCGAGCTGGAGATCAAGAAGGGCGTGTCCATCACCCTCCATCGGATGCAGGCGAAGTCGCCCATCCGCGGGGGCTGGCATCGCGCGGTCTCGACACATGGGAACTACTCGGTCGAGGTCCCCGCGACGTTCAACGACTATGCGATGCGGGCCAGCGCGCAGGACGGCGTCGGGGTCCAGGTCGACGGTATCGGCACGACGACCGAGGGCGATATCGCGTGGGGCGTCACCTGCATCCGCCGCGTCGACGGCTCGGTGACGCCGGAGAGCAAGGCGATCACCGACAAGACCGAGAGCGTGGGCCAACCGATCCGCGGGTGGACCCGAGTTCGGCCGCTCGGCGATCGGATCTGCACGATGTCCGTCGAGGCCAAGGGCACGGCACCGTTGCCGCCGAGCGCTAGCATCAAGCGGTTTCTCAATTCGCTGAAGTCCACGAAGTAGCTGGCGATCAACCGATGTCGGCGCCGTGGTCCGAAACCCGACGACGACGAGCCCACGAACGTGGTCACGCGCCCCGAGCCGTGATCACGCGACGTCGCAGTGGGCCTAGCGGCGCCCGGTCGCGGAGGGATTGTAGCGCTCTGCGACGTCGGCCCCGGCCGAGCCACCGGTGAGCAGGATCGTGCCGTCGCACAGCACCGCGGCCTGGTGATTGGCGCGCGACACGGCGAGGCGATCCGTGGGCACCACGTCGACCGAGCCATCCAGCGGATCGAGGCGGGCGATGAACGCGGTGTTGGTCGGGGGACCACCCGGGACGGCGCGCCCGCCGACGATCAACACTCGGCCGTCGGGGAGCGGCGTCACGGTGTTGTCGATGACGCCCGCCGTGTCGGGGAGATCACCGACCGACATGAAACCACCGTCGAGGGTGAACAGCTCCAGGGTCCGCACTGGGCTCCCCGCTGCGTTGATCCCGCCGATGAACAGCACGCTGCCATCCGGCATGCGCACGGCCTGGTGATGCGAGCGCGGGATCAACATCGCAGGTGCGAACGTGATCGGCTTCGCGAGCTCCTCGCTGAGCGGCTTGAACAGCTCGGCGATCGCGACCGGCATCCCCGCCGCATCGGTGCCGCCTGCCACCAGCACGGGCGCGCCGAGATCATCACCCAGCCGGGTGGCGGAGTGACCGGTGCGCGGCTGCGCGAGCACCGCGCGCGGCAGGGTCCGGACCTCCACGCCGGTGCCGAGGGCGACCTCCGAGATCGTGCCCACCGGCGCGCCACCGGGGGGATTGCCGCCGATCACGATCACGCGGCCATCGGTGAGCGAGGTCGCGGTCAGGCCCACGCGCGGCATCGGCGCCTGGAGATCGTCGACGCGCTCGACCTTGCGCGTGGGATCCACGAGCTCGAGGAACGCCGCGCCCACGGGCCCGATCTGCCCGCCGACCACCACCACGCGGGGCGGAGAGGTCCCGAGCAACGCGAGGGCCGATCCATCGCGCGCATCGATCGTCCCGACACTCGACAGCGCGCCGGTGACCGGATCGAAGCGCTCGACGGTGGCCACCCCGGCGCCGCCGGCATCGCCGCCGATCACGAGCGCCGTGCCGAGGTACGAGATCGCGTGGCCGTGCATGCGCTCGAGCGGGCTCACCCCGAGGCTCGCGAACTTGCCGCTCCGCGAGAAGAACAGGTGTGGCGACAGCGCGCCGTTCGCGTCGGCGTGGAACGCGCAGGTCCGACCGTAGGCGACACTGCTCGCGCTCTCGAAGCCGCTCATGTGGACGACAAGATCGTCGCCGAACGGCGCGCCCGCGATGCTGACCTCCTCGCCGCGAGAGAACGAGGCGGAGACCAGATCGCGGGTGCTGCCGTCGTGGGCGACCGTGATGATCACCTCGTCGATCCGCGGGAACGCGGACGCATCGGCATCGTCGACGGGCCCCTCGATCACGGGCGTGACGATGACGTCGCTGGTGCAGCCGACCAGGCCAAGACCAACGCCAAGCCCGAGGCCGACCGCGAGCCCGAGGCGGCCTACCACGGCAGCGGCTCCTTCGGGTTCAGCGTGAACGTCGTCGGCGTGGTGTCGCGCGCGGCGGCCGCGGTGATCGGCACGAGGATCGCGGCGGCGATCACGGCCGCACCGGCGGCCCACACCCAGCGCGACTGATACCAGTGCTGGGTGGACGCCGGCGCGAGCAGCTCGCGCACCGCCTGCGCGACCTGTGCGAGATCGCCGTGCACGGTCACGGTGCGACGATCGCGCTCGCGCCCGTCGGCGCTGACCAGCCGGACCACGCCGAGGTCGCCCGAGAGCTCCACCGCGAGGTACGCGCGTGCACCCGCGGTGCGCGCCTGGATCAGCATCTCGTCGGAGGTCGGTGGCGTGATCGGCGTGTTGCGCGCGACCACCGTGGTGTCGGCACCGAGCTGCACCCGCGTGCCCCACGGAGCCGCCGCACTGCAGGTGACGGCCACCCAGTGCGTGCCCACGATTCGCGGCTGGGGCGCCCCCGCCGGGACGCCATCGATCGTGGCGCGGCAGCCGGTGGGCACGTCGACGAGCAGCGTGGCCTTGGGCCCCTCCGCGAGCTTGGTGCGCACGCGATCGAGCTCGCCCGCGACGCGCGGCGGGAACCGCGCGGGATCGAGCACGCGCGTAGGTGCGACCGTGATCGCGGCGACCAGCTCGTCCCAGGCCGCGGTCGCGTCACCTTGCTGGGTCGCGATCAGCCCGCGATAGAGGAACAGATCCGAGAGGTCGGTCTCGGTGAGCTCGGCGGCGCCCGTGCGATCGATCTCCGCCTTCGCCTCGCCGAGCAGGCGCGCGGCATCCTCGAGCTGGAGCGCATCGAACGCCGCGAGACCGCGCTTGATGGTGGCCGCGGTCTCGAGCCGAGGGCGAGGTGTGGGGGACCTGTCGATCACCGCGGCGCCCGCCTCGCGCGCGGCGGCCTCCACGGGGCCGAGCCTGACCCCGGGGGCCCAGGCGATCACCAGATCGGCCTTGGGCCGCGCGTGCGCCTGCGCCGCCGGCACGAGCGCCGCGACGACGAGCAAGGCTGGAAGTCCGCGCACTGCCCGAGATCTTCGGCCTCCCGGGCCCGGGGGTCAACCAGCCGGAGGCCCTGGGGTGATGCCCCCGACATTCCAGCTCCCCGGCGCCGAAACGCTATACTTCGTCCTGATGAGCCGCGCGCTCGGGCGCTACGAGCTGCTGCGCCCGCTCGCGCGGGGCGGGATGGCGGAGGTGTACCTCGCCCGCCGGAAGGCCGCGGGCGTCGAGAAGTGGCTGGTCGTGAAGCGGATCCGCGCCGAGCGTGCGGGCGACGTGCGGTTCCTCGACCTGTTCGTCCGCGAGGCCCGGCTGTCGATGAGCCTCGCGCACCAGAACATCGTCCCGGTGTTCGACTTCGGCCGGATCGACGACCAGGTGTTCCTCGCGATGGAGCGCGTGGAGGGCAAGGATCTCGGCTCGAGCCTCGCCCGCGCCGGGATCCGCCGGCTCCCGCCGCTGGTCGCCGCGTTCGTCGCCGGCGAGTGCTGCCAGGCGCTCGACTATGCGCACCGCCGCAAGAGCCCCGAGGGCACGGCGCTCGGGATCGTCCATCGCGATGTCACGCCGCGCAACGTGCTGCTGTCGTGGTCCGGCGAGGTCAAGCTGACGGACTTCGGGATCGCGGCGATCGCGAGCGACACCACCAGCACGAAGCTGATCGGCACGCCCGCGTACATGGCGCCGGAGCAGGCGCGCGGCGAGCCCGTCGATGCGCGCGCAGACGTCTATGCGCTCGGCCTCGTGCTGCGCGAGCTGCTCACCGGCACGCGCGGGCGCCCGAGCGACGATCGCGAGCTGACGCTCGCGGCCGCAAGAACCGGTGAGCTGGTGCCATGGAAGGCGGGCATCCCTGCGCCGCTGGTGGCGATCGTCGACCGCGCCACCTCGCCGATCGCCGACGATCGGTTCCCCGATGCGGGCGCGATGCTCGCGGAGCTCGATGACTTCAGCGTCGCGGAACGCGCGGCCAACAAGGGCGAGGCCCCGGCGCGCCAGCTCGCCGCGTGGCTCGATCAGGTGTGGGGCGCGGATCGCGAGGACCGCAGCGCCGACGGTGACGTCGCCGGCGATCACCTCGTCAGCTTCCTCGACGACGGCGCCCTCGACGTGCTCGGGACGGGCACGGAGCGTTCGATGGCTGCGACCGCCGCCGAGGAGCTCCCGATCGTTGCGCCTCTCGCGGCACAGACGCCCACCGTGGTCGAGGAGGTCAGCCCGGTCGTGGCGCCCGCGCGGCGCTCGCCGTGGATCGCGATCGGCCTCGTCGCCTCGGCGCTCGGGCTCGCGGCGATCGGGGTGCTCACCATGCGCGGTGGTGGCCCCGACAGCGAAGTACCGCGCGATGCAGCGGTCGTCGCCGTGACGCCGCCGGCGGCTCCCGATGCGACCGTCCCCGATGCGGCCGTACCGATGACGCTCGATGCGCCGATCTCCGATGCGCCCACGCTCGACGCCAGCGTGGCTCCTCCCGCGGATGCGCAGGTGATCGTCATCGCCTCGGACGCAGGTCCCCGGGTCCGGCCACTGAAGCCGACCCCTGACGGCGCGGCCGACGCCGGGACCGCCGCCATCTCCCCACCTCCCACCACCACGACCCGCAAGGTCACGATCAACGCGATCCCGTGGGCTTACTTCACCGTCGACAGCGACCCCACCCAGTACGAGACGATCAAGGCTCTCCAGCTCGCGCCCGGCCGGCACCAGCTTCACTTCTCGAATCCGGTGCTCAAGGTCGAGCGCGATGTCGCGATCGAGGTCCCCGCGGATCGCGACACCTCTCACGTCGAGCGCCTCGCAAACTGACCGCCGGGCTCGGGGTGGGCCGACATCGCACATCGCGAAGTCACCCTCGATCGCTGTATGGTGGTCAGGTGAGGCCACTCTGTTCGTCGGTCCTCCTGCTGTTCGCGGCGTGCGGGCGCCTCGGCTTCGGTGAGGAGTCTGCGCTATCGCCCGACGGCGGCGGCCCCTCTGTCGATGGCTTCGTGCACATCACGATCGAGCGCCTGGGTAGCGGGACCGGCACGATCGTCGGGCCCGCTGGCTTCACGTGCAGCGCAGCTCGGTGCGAGGCCGTGGTCACGCCGGGCACCGCGATGTGGCTGCGCGCCGTACCGGCGAACGATGCATGGTTCGCGGGATGGACGGGCCTCTGCGGCGGCAACCTCAGCTGCACGTTCGATGCGACGACGAGCCTCACGCTGCAGGCCGAGTTCGCGCCGATCCCGAACCGCGTGTTCGTGACCTCGATCGGCACCAACGGCGCGATCGGCGGCATCGCCGGCGCAGACGCGCTGTGTGCCGCGCGCGCCACCGCGGGTGGACTCAGTGGCAACTTCATCGCGTTCCTGTCGGACTCCACCACCAACTCGGTCAACCGGATCAGCAGTTCGCGCGGCTGGATCCGCATCGACGGCGCGCCCTTCGCCGATGCGCCGACCGCGTTCGCGAGCGGCAACCTGGTGTTCCCGCCGCGGCTCGACGAGTACGGCAACGACGTGGGCTCCGATCAGGTGTTCACCGGCATCAACGCAGGCTCGGTCACCGCCAACACCTGCCTCGACTGGACCTCGAGCTCGGCGACCGAGTACGGCTTCGGCGCGCTCACCCAGTTCGCCTCGCGGCTGACCTCCGGCTGGGATCAGACCTGCGATTCGTCGGCGCGGCTCCTGTGCGTCGAGGTCGGGCGCATCGTCCCCGTCGAGATCCACCCCGACACCACCACCAAGCAGGCGTTCGCGACGACCGGCACGTGGACGCCCGGCAACGGCCGTGGCTCGGCTGATGCGCTGTGTGCGAGCGAGGCGAGCGGCGCCGGCCTCTCGGGATCGTTCCTCGCCGCCCTCGCCACCAGCACCGAGACGATCGCCAGCCGGTTCTCCGCGAGCGCGCAATATCACCGCGTCGATGGCGTGCGGCTGTTCGATGGCCCGGGTCTCCTCAGCGCCGACTTCCTCGACGTCCCGCCCGAGCTCGATGCGCGCGGCGATCGGGTCGAGAACGACTACTGGACCGGTGCCACCCGGTTCAACAAGGTCGCCGCCGGCACCGACAGCTGCAACGACTGGTCGACCGGCTCCAACCTCGTCAGCGGTGCGATGCACTACACCGGCGCGACGGACGTGCGAGACGTGGCGAAGTACGATCCGTGCTCGACGTCGCTGCCGGTGCTCTGCCTCGAGCAGTGACCTCAGGATGGCGGCGGTGCCGCGCTGTCCTTGACGTTGTCCCCCAGGCTCACCGACGTGGCTCCCTGCGGCAGCACCACCTCGCCATCGGGGCCGATCGTCTTGATCTCCGGCAGCGGGCCGACCTCGCCGGTGATCAGCCGCGCACCGCGGGTGAACGTGAGCCAGTTCCAGCCCCAGTGGAACATCACGAGCAGCCGGTTCTTGAAGCCGACGAGGAACATGATGTGGACCACCCACCACAGCAGCCACGCGGTGAGCCCCGAGATCGAGAACCGCTTGGTGGCGACCACCGCGGAGGCGCGGCCGATCGTCGCCATGTTGCCCTTGTCGTGATAGCGAAACGCCGGCCGGTTCGCCGGCTTCGCCGCGCCGCGCGCCTCCGCGGCGATGATCTTGCCCACGTGCTTGCCGCCCTGGAGTGCGCCCTGGGCCACGCCGGGGACCTGCACGCCGTCGGAGATCATCTTCGCCAGATCGCCGATCACGAAGATCTCCGGGTGATCGGGGAGCGAGAGATCGGGCCGCACCTCGACGCGCCCCGCGCGATCGCGCGCTGCACCGAGATCTGCGGCGAGCGGTGAGGCCTGCACACCGGCGGCCCAGAGCACCGTGCGCGTGCCCACGCGCTCCGCGACGTCCGCGCACGTCACGGTCACGCCGGTGGCATCGATCGCGGTGACCAGCGTGTTCAGCCGCACCTCGACGTGACGGTTCTCGAGCGAGCGGCGCGCCGCCAGGGACAGCTTCGGCGGATAGGCGGCGAGCACGCGGTCCCCGCCCTCGAACAGCACCACGCGGACCTGCGTGGGATCGATGCTGCGAAAGTCGTGGGCCAGCGTGTGCAACCCGATCTCGCCGAGCGCGCCGGCGAGCTCCACCCCGGTGGGGCCACCGCCGACGACGACGAACGTCAGCCACTCGCGCTGCGCCACCGGATCGGACTCGCGCTCCGCCGCCTCGTACGCGAGGAACACGCGGCGGCGGATCTCGAGGGCATCCTCGATCGACTTGAGGCCTGGCGCGACCTGGCCCCAGTCCTTGCCGAAGTACGAGTGCGTCGCGCCCGTGGCGACCACCAGGTAGTCGTAGTCGAGCGCGCCGTCATCGAGCACCACGTGACGCTTGGCGACATCGATCGAACGCGCCTCGGCCAGGAGGACGCGCGCGTTGCGCTGCTTCGCGAGGGCGGCGCGGATCGGGTAGGCGATGTCGCTCGGGTTTAGTGCCGCGGTGGCCACTTGATAGAGCAGCGGCTGGAACAGGTGATGGTTGCGCCGATCGACGAGCGTGACGTTCACCGGCGCACCGGCGAGCGCGCGGGCCGCGGCGAGGCCACCGAAACCACCGCCGATGATCACGACGTGAGGGCGGCGCTCCATGGTCCTTCGATGCTCGGGATCGTGATCCCGGTTCTCAGTCGTGGACCGGGACCGGGGGATTCGGGTCGTCCGGGTCGTTGCCGGTGTTGGTCTCGTTCAACGGACGGCACTGGCAGATCTGACAGCCGCGCTTGCGATCCATCGAGCACACCTCGCCATTCACACACGTCCCCGCCGTGGTGCCCGGGCACTGATTCTTGCGCTTCGGGCCACAGGCTCCGAGCGAGACCACCGCGACGAGCGCCAAGATCGCGGAGTGCAGCGAGCGCATGCCCGACGGTACCCGAACCCCGCCACGTGTGGAATCATCTCCCCGTGAATCGGTGCGGGCCCGTGGCCATCGCGCTCGCGCTCGTCCTGGCGAGCGCGACGAACGCCGAGGCGCGCACGATCACCGTCAAGGTGTTCGAGGACCTCGACGGGGATGGCAAGCCGGGCCCGAACGAGCCCGGGGTCGCCAACGCCGTGGTCGCCGTCGGCACCACGGTGTTCGTCACCACCGACGAGCGCGGCGAGCTCTCCCTCGATGCGGAGAGTGGCATCGCGTGGGTCCGCGTCCCCGAGGGCTTCCGTCCCGGTCCGGTGTGGGCCCGGCTCGACGGCAAGACACGGATCGAGCTCCCGCTCCGCCGGCTGGCGACCCCGGTGACTGGCCCGCTGACGTTCGTCGCGAGCTCGGACTCGCACACCTCGTTCGCACATCCGTTCTGGGATGACCTCGCCGCGGCCTCGGTCGAGGCGACGGCGCTCGCGCCGGCCCCGGCGTTCTTCACGATCCTGGGAGATGTCACGCAGAACACCCTGCCCGGCCAGTACGCGCTGGTCGACCAGCTGCTCGCGAGCCTCGAGGTGCCGTTCGTCCCGGTGCCCGGCAACCACGACTGGTACGACGCGGGGCACGCGTGGCGCGATCACTACGGGCCTGACAACTACAGCTTCGACCTCGGCGGCGTGCACTTCCTGGTCTGGAACATGGCGCTCCCCGAGGCCGAGGCGAGCGCGTTCTTCCGCGCGGAGCTCGCGCACGTGGCGCCCGAGATGACGGTGGTGGCGATGACGCACGGTCCGCCCGGGCCGGGCGTGGTCGCGAGCTTGCGTGCGCTCGGGGTGGACTACGTGCTCACCGGTCACACCCACACCAACCGGGTGATCGATCACGACGGCCTGATCGAGATCAACACCGAGCCGATGCTCATGGGCGGCCTCGACTTCACGCCCGCTGGCTACCGCGTGATCACGATCGATCGCGGCGTGCTCACCAGCGAGCACCGCACCACCGTGGATCACGCCTCGGTGGCACTCATCGCCCCCGCCCGTGGTCAGTGCACCGCGGCCGGTGGCGGCCCCGTGATCGTGTCCACGGAGCTCGCCGCGAGCGAGGCGCGGATCACCGCACGCGTCGACTGTGGCACGCCGATCTCCCTCGCCTACGCCGGCGGCTGGAGCTGGCGCGCGACCCTGCCGCCCCTGACGCCCGGCCCGCACTCGGTGGCCATCGATGGTGTGACGGCTGCGGGTGCACACGTCGTGCGGACGTTCGGGTTCGAGGTCTGCGAGCCCGAGGCGGGATCCCTCGCCGGCGCGGAGTGGCCACAGCTCGGCGGCAACCCGGCGCACACCGGCGCGCTCGCACGCGAGCTCGCGCCGCCTCTCGTCACGCGCTGGACCACGAGCGTGGGCGGCCACGTGCTGCACGGTGCACCCGCGATCGCGCACGGGATGATCTACCTGACCACCACCGATCTCGCGGGCAGCGAAGGTGGCGGCGTGGTGGCGCTCGATCTCGAGACCGGCGCGGTGCGCTGGCGTGCGCCCTCCGCGATGCCGATCCGCGGCGCCGCGACGGTGAGCGGAGAGATCGTCGCGGTGGTCCAGATCGACGGCACGGTGCTCGGCTTCGATGCGCGGACCGGCGCCGCGAGCTGGAGGTACGAGCTCGGCCTCGGCCTTCCGCCGAAGGCCGCGGCCACCTATGGCTCGATCGTGGCGGATGCCGGGGACCTGATCGTCGGCAACCAGCGCAACCTCGCCACGCTCGATGCCGCCTCGGGGCGTCCGCTGTGGCTGCGCGATCCCGTGCGGGGGAACAGCGAGTTTCCCTCGCTCGCCACGATCGCCGTCGATGCAGACGTAGCGGTCGGCGTGTTCGATCGCGAGCTCGGCGGCGTGCTCGCGTGGGATCGGCTGGGCGCAGGCCTGCTGTGGCAGCTCACCGGTGAGAGTGCGAACTCGATCAACGCGTCGCCGGTGATCGCGGACGGCCTCGTGTACCTCAGCAACGGTGCCACCGAGGTCGCCGCGCACGAGCTCGGCACGGGGCGGCTGCGCTGGCGGACCAAGCTCGATCCCACGGGCTACGAGTGGGCGATCGCCACGATCGGGACGCCCGCCCTCGCCCACGGGGTGCTCGTGGTCCCGACGCTGTGGCGTGACCTCGCCGGCCTCGACGCCACGAGCGGCCGCGTGCTGTGGCGGTTCGGCGCCGCGGGCGCGAGCGAGCTGCGCACCACGCACTATTTCGGGAGCAACGAGCGCGGGTTCGCGGCCTCGCCCGTGATCACCGGCGATCTCGTGTGGGCCGTGGACACCGGCGGCCACCTCACCGCGCTCGACCTCCACACCGGCGCCGTGCTGTGGCGTACCGACCTCGGGGTCCCGGTGCTCGCCGGGATCGCGACCACGGGCTCCGCGCTCGTCATCGCATCCTACGACGGCACGGTCCGCGCGCTGGCCCCCACCGCGCACGAGCGGCCACCGATCACCACGGCGGCATGCGATGCGCCCCCCGCACGTGGCTGCTGCGAGACGGGCACGGGAGGCGCCGGGTCCTCCGTGCTCGCCGCGCTGGTGGCGATCTATGCGCGCACGCGGCGGCGCCGAAGTGCAAGCAGCAGCACGCCGAACGCACCGCCCAGCCCAGCCCCGCCACCCGCACTGCACGAGTAGTAGGTCTCGTCGTCGCCGCTGGAGCCGTCGTCCGCGCCGAAGGCGTTGCCATCGAGGCTGACCACCACCGGGCCCGCGTTGGTCTCGAGGATCAGCTGAGCGATCTTGGGGCCGTTGCTCTGCGCGGTCATCACCACGAGGAGCGTGGTCGAGGCGCGCTGCGCGACCGCGGTCATCGGTAGCACGCTGACGAGCGCGAACTCCGCCGCGCTCGGACCCTCGATCCGCGACGACGTGAAGGTGATCGGCGCCGTGCCGCAGTTGCTGATGATCACCTCCTTGGTCGTCGTGGTGGTGCTCACCCGGCTCTGGCCAAAGTGGATCGTGTCGGGCGTGGGCGAGATGCCCGCCGGCAGCGCCTTGGCCATCAGGTCGATCTCCGGGTTCGCCATCACCAGATCGGTGTGCACCACGAGCTTCCCGGTGAGATCGCCGGCGGCGGTGGGCGTGACGCCCGCGGTCAACATCAGCTCGTTCGCGTGGCTGCCCTGCAGGAGCCCGCTGGTCGCCGTCGCGGTGAACGGTGCGACCGGTGGTGTGACGCTCGTGATGTTGACCTTGCCGGAGTCGCTCGCATACAGGTGCACGAGCTCGGTCGCCGTCGCCCCCACGCACACGGGGCCGAAGTCCACCGTGGTCCCCGGCGAGACGCCGAGCGTGCCCACCAGCGCCTCGCCATTCACGGCGACCGCCTGGCCGTTGATCGTGAGGGTCGCAAGCGGGCCCATCGGGTGCTCGGTCGCCGCGGCGTAGTGGAGCTTCACCGTGGCGGTTCCACCAACCGCCAGCCCCTGGCCGTTGGGGTTGGTACCGACGATCGAGACCTCGCCGAGCGTCTGCGTCAGGGCGACGGCCAGCGTGGTCGCAACGCCCCCCGTCCCGTTCGTGATCGTGACGGTGACATCCCCCGGCGCGCGACCGACCAGCGTCGAAGCGAACGTCGCTGGGAGCGGCGAGACACTGATCGGTGTCGGCGCGACGCCATTGCAGGCGAGATCGATGGTGACCGCCGGTGTGGACGGCGCGGTGAAGTTGAGCGCGCCCGGCTGCGGCCCGAGCGTCGCGGACTGGCAGCGGATCTCGTACATGGCGCTGGCGCCCGCGGCGAGGGTCTCGAGCGGATAGCTCGCGCCGCCGAGGCCCACCACCTGGTACGGGCCGCTGACGATGCCGGTGACATCGAGCCCGCTGGTCCCGTTGTTGGTGACGGTGATCTGCTGGCCATCCGAGGTCTGGCCGATCGGGATGTCGCCGAACGTCAGGCTCGAGCCGCTCGGCGGGTTGAGCGAGAGGGAGTTCGCCGCCGCCATCCCGGTGCCGTCGAGCGTGATCAGGATCGACGCGCCCGAGCCACCGAGCGTCGGCGCGTAGTCGACGTGAACCGTACAGCTCGACGGGAACCCGCTGGCAGGCGTGAACGTGGCGTCGAACGAGTACGAGCCCGGGATGCATGCGCTCCCGGTGCCGGTGCCCGCGAACGCCATCGCGACATCGCAAGCGGCGACCTGGTAGCCGACCGGCGAGGGGTTGAGCACGAGATCGAAGTCGCCGCAGTTCTCGTAGATGTCGGTGATCGTGTCGTCGTCGTTGGAGCCCTGTGACGAGATCAGGAACGGGATGCTCGTGGTCGCCGTCATCCCCACCGGCACGATGCCGAAGTCGTAGCTGGTCGAGCTCGATTGCAGCACCAGCTGCGATCCGGTGCTCAGGCTCGGCGCGCCGCCGAAGCACGCGGCGATCACCGCGGCCGCACAGACGAACCCTCCACCGACCAGGCGCTTGATTCCCACGGAGGAAGGATCGCGCCCCCTCGCGGTCACGTCAATTGACCTTCGCAACGCGTTCCGTGTTGCTGCGCACGGGGTGCGTGCGACCCGGGCCTACACTCAGTGGGCGAGATCGCGACGAGCGGTGGCGATCTGGGCGCCGAGCACGGCATCCCACATCAGCGGGGAGCCATCCGCGAACGGCTGCATCGCGACCGCGCGGCGGAGGGCGTCACGGGCGTTGGAGAGGCCATCGCCGTCCTTCGGGAGCGCCTTGATCGTGGCATCGAGCCCATCGCCCAGGTTCGCGGTGGCATCGAGCGACTTCGCGCGGAGCAGCGGGAACGCCGAGGTGGTGCCCTTGGTGAGGAGCTCGATGGTCGCGTTCGAATCGTTGCAGACCCCGACGAAGCCATAGCCGTCGGCGGGCATGCCCTGCGCCACCGTGGTGCGCTCCACGCGGTTGCGGCGGAGGTAGGCCGAGGCGGCGTCCGTGGTCGCGAGCAGGTACTCGAGGTCCGCGCCCGCGCCCTTGATCGTGACGTCGCTCTGCGTGGTCATCCCCGACCATGCGGGGCGGTTGTCGGTCTGACCGAAGAAGCCCGCGCCGCCGACCCCGAGATAGAACATCACGCGCGTGTTCACGATCGGGCCGCTGATCCGCCACGCGTGGTGGCTGTGGCCGACGGGGATGGTCAGGGTCTCGCCGCTCGACAGGCGGATGCCGGTGTCGATCCAGACCGGCCAGATCAGATCGCGGTCACCCACGGTGGCCGAGAGGAAGTTGGCGTACATGCGCTCGTTGCGGACCTGGATCGTGTGACCGCTGTCGACGAGCGCGGTGAACAGCTCGCGCGGCGTCTTGATCGTCTTGCCCTTGAACGTGACCGACGATCCGTTGTCGCTCGCGAGCGAGGTCAACACCTGGGCGAGCTTGCTCGCGTGCGCGAACTGACACGGCGAGAGCGTGCGGCTCGGGAACTGGCCATAGCCCACGCCCGGCAGCCGGGCGTCGATCGCGGCCGGGACCGCGCGGTCCGGCTTGCACTCGCCGAGGAACGCGGTCAGCTCGCCGGTGACGATCTGATCGGGCTTCGGCGGATCCGCCGGGATCTGGCCGAGCGCCGGGCGGAGCACGCCGATCTGCGACAGCGGGATCGTGGGGAACCGCTCGAGGCCCTTGAGGTCCGGATCGCGGAGGATCGCGTCGAGCTGCGCACCCATCGCCGAAGCGGCGGCGGTATCGGGGATCAGCGCCGCGAGCTCGGCCTTCGCGATCTCCGCGAACGCGCCACCGCCCTGCTGCTGGAGCCCCTTCACGAACGTCTTCTGATCCACGCCACCGCGCTCGCAGTTGGCCTTGCAGTCGACCTCGAGCGTCAGCGTGCCCTCGGCCGCGGCACCCTCACCGAGGGCCTCGTAGGTGCCCGCGAGGATGCGATAGACACCGGGCTTGTCGAGCGTGAGCTCGAGCTCGGCGTTGCGCCCATAGCCCGAGTCATCGTCTTCGCCGACCACGGTCCCGCCGCCGACGGCGACCGCATCGCCGTCCTTGGCGAGGGGCCCTTCGACGACCAGGTATCCGTCGGCGCCATCGTGCCCTTTGAGTGCGATCGCGAGCTTCGTTCCACCGTAGGACTCCACGCGGAATGCCGGGACGCGGTGATCGAGCGAGAGATCGACGTTGCTGCCGACCGGCGCGGGCCCTGCCTCGATCAGGTCATAGGCGCCGTCGCCCTTGCCTGGCGTCCAGCGACCGGGGTCCTTATCGGCTTCCGTGGCGCAGCCCACGAGGGTGGTGCCAACAGCGACGACGACCGCGACAAGTGACTGGACCAGACGGCGAAGGCGCATGGGGTGTCCTGGTTGCACCCGATGTGCCCAGCGGTTCCCCAGTGCCGTCGCACCCTTGGCACCTACCGGCTAGTCGATTCGCCAGCGGATCGAAGCGCCACGCGCCGTGTCAGCGCGGGAGCGCGAGCCAGGAGATCTGGTTATTCGCCGCCAGGAGCAGCTCGGTGCCATCCCAGGCGAGCTGGAGGCCCTCGGTGCCATTCCACTGCGGATCGAGCAGGGTGGTCGTGCCGTGGCCCACCACGCGGTGGCTCGCATCGAGCAACGTGATCCGGTTCGCTCGCCGATGACGCGACCCACAGCTTGCCATCCGCCATCGCGGCGATCCCGCGCTGCGTGCTGTCGTCGAAGTCCGTGATCGGCGCGCGCCACAGCTCGCCACCGTTCGCCTGGTCGATCGAGATCACCTCGTTCCACAGGTTCGAGAGCAGGAGCGCATCGTTCTGCACCGTGAGATCGACGATGCCGATCTCGGTCGCGAACGAACCGATCCGTGCCCCGGTCGCCGGATCGAGCTTGCGGATGTGGTTGTTCCCGGTGCCCGTCGACCCGTAGTTGAGCCACAGCGCATCACCCGAGAACGCGAGCCCGCTCACGGTCGTGTACTCGTCGTTGTAGCGGAACTCGGCGAGCTTCGCGCCGTTGGGATCGAGGTGCACCACGCGCACGTCGGCGAGCGAGTAGTAGTCGCCGGTCTGCAGGCGGTACGCGATCCACAGGCCGCCCTGCCGATCGGAATCCATCCCGACCACCGGGAGCTCGCCGGCGATCGAGCGGGTCTTGGTGAGCTGGAAGCTGCCCGTGCCCGGCGGGTGCGGGGGCGGAGGATCTTCGGGCCCCGCGCTGTCGTTCTGTTCGTAGAGCAGCGTGCACCCGGGGAGCACACCGAACGACACGGCGAACATCACGAAGACGGCGGCGAGACGACTCATCGACGAGCACTGCTGCACGCGCCGGACCACACGCGGTTTCGCGTACCTACCCGGCTACCGACGTCCGCGATCTGACATCACCGTCCGGTCGAACCGGCCGATCCTCGAGAATCCAAGAGGTGGCAAACCCTGGAATCACAGGGTGAAGATCGTCGCGCCCCACGTGAAGCCCGAGCCGAACACGCTCGACAGGATCCTGTCACCGCGCTTCACCTTCCCCTGCTGGCGCCAGTGGTCGATGGTCAGCGGCACCGTCGCCGCGGTCGTGTTGCCGTAGAACTGGATCGAGTTGAGGATCTTCGCCTCGGGGATCTTCGCGACCTCGGCGACCTTCTCGTTGATGCGGAGGTTGGCCTGGTGCGGCACGAACCACTGGATGTCGTCCCAGGTCAGCCCGGTCTTTTCGAGCGCCGCCTGCGTGGACATCACCATGCCGCGCACCGCATTGAGGAACACGCGCTTGCCGTCCATCTGCGGGTACATCGTCTGGTTCTCGTCGCGGTTGCGCGCGTCGTAGTCCACGTACGGCAGGTTCGCGATCTGGAAGATCTTCAGGTACAGGCTCATCGCGCCCGAGCCATCGGCGTGCGCCGACGTGTACATCACGCCCGCCTTCGGATCGTCGGTCTCCATCGGGCCGAGGATCATCGCGCCCGCGCCATCACCGAACAGCACCATCACATCGCGACCGCGCGTGGTGAAGTCGAGCGAGTGGCTGTGCAGCTCGGCGCCGACCAGCAGGATCCGCTTGTACATGCCGGTCTTGATGAACGCGTCGGCCATCTGCAGCCCGTACACGAAGCCCGAGCACTGCTGGCGGATGTCGAAGCACGCGCAGCCGGCCTGCGAGATGCCGAGCTTGTGCTGGAGGAACACCGCGGTGCCCGGGAAGTGAATGTCGGGCGACAGCGTGCCGAGGATGATGCAGTCGATGTCCTTGGCTTCGAGGTTCGCATCGGCGAGCGCGCGCTTGGCGGCCTGGAGCGCGAGATCGCTGGTGGCCACCGAGCCATCGTTCTGAACGTAGCGGCGCTCGGCGATGCCGGTGCGGCGCTGGATCCACTCGTCGTCGGTCTCGGTCTGCTTGGTGTCCTGCCGCACGTGCTGATCGTTGAGGAACGCGATCTCCTCGTTCTTGACGATGCGGTCGGGGACATAGCTCCCCAGGCCGAGGACTTTCGTACGGATCATGTGACCTGGATAAGTCATTCGGGGCGTTGACGACAAGCCCCGACGACGCCTCTGGCGTTACAACGTACGCGTGCGGCAGCATCTATCGGTGAGGCACCTCGTCGCCGTGGTGCTCGTCGGTGCGGCGACGGTGGCCCAGGCCGCGCCCGCGCCGCGCACCCTGCCCGGCTGGCCGCTCTACGAGCGTCAGTGCAGCGCGTGTCACGGCGCCGACGGCGACGGTCGCGGCCCCGCGGCGCCGTTCACCTGGGGCCGCCCACGCGCGTTCGCCGAGGGTCAGTACGAGTGGCGTACGACCCCGATCGGAGCGCCTCCCACCGACGACGATCTGCGCCTCGCGATCCGTCGGGGCGTGACCGGCACGTCGATGCCGGCGTTCCGGTTCGGCGCCGCGGATCTCGATGCGCTGGTGGCGGTGCTGAAGGCGTTCGCGCCGGCCGCGTTCGCGGCGCCGGCCGTCCCCGTCGTGCTCGGCGCAGCTTCTGCGCCGGATCCTGCGCGGGGCGCCATGCTCTGGCGGACGATCGGGTGCGTCGCGTGCCATGGCGCGGGCGGGCGTGGCGATGGTCCCGCGGCCCGCGGGCTCGCCGAGCCGCCGTACGATCTCGTCGCGTTCCCGCTGCGTCGCCCGCGCGAAGGTGCGGACGTCCGCGGTGCGGCGGCGCTCAGCATCGCCACCGGTCTCAGCGGGACGGGCATGCCCGGCTTCGCCGGCGCGATCTCCGACGCGGACATCTGGGCGCTCGCGGATCACGTCGCGGCGCTCGGCGCACACGGCGCGCGGACCGATCGCAGCGCGATCGATGACGACGAGATCGCCGCCGATCGCGTGACCAAGCTCGCGGTCGGCACCTGGCCCGGGCCGGCCACCGATCCCGAGGCCGCCGTGTTCGGCACCCGGCTCGCCGCCCAGGGCACACCACCCCCGGGCCTCACGCCCGAGCTGGTGTCGCTCGCGCCCACGGCGTGCGCGCGCTGCCACCCCACGCAGCATGCCGAGTGGCGCACCAGCGTGCATGGCGCCGCGGTCTCACCGGGCCTGCTCGCGCAACTCGACTACGGGCTCACCGCGGCCGAGGGCGAGACGTGCCGCCGATGCCACGCTCCGCTCGACGAGCAGCGCACAGATCTCGCGCTCCGCGCCACCGGCGTGTCGTGCGCGGGCTGCCACGTGCGCGGCTTCACGCGGCACGGACCGCCGAATCCCGCCGCCGCCGCGACGCCGTACCCCGGATATCCGCGCGTGGCGCAGGGCCTGTACGAGCGCGCGGACTTCTGCCTGCCCTGTCATCAGCTGCCACCGCGGATGGCGGTCAACGGCAAGCCGCTGCTCGACACCTACAAGGAGTGGCTCGAGAGCCCGTTCCCCGCGCGCGGCGTGATGTGCCAGGACTGCCACATGGTGCGGCGCGCGCACCTGTGGCGCGGCGTGCACGACCGCGACATGTTCCGGCAGGCGATCGATCTCGTCACCACGTCGGAGCGGGCGGGTGACCAGCTCACCGTCACGGCCGAGCTGCGCAATCGCGGCGCCGGTCACTTCCTGCCGACCACCACGACGCCAACGGTGTGGCTCTCGATCGAGCTGCTCGATGCTCGCGGCACCGTGCTCCCCGGCACGGCGAGCTCGCTGCGGATCGGCCGCGACCTGACCTTCGATGGCACCTGGCACGAGCGTGCCGACACGCGGATCCCTCCAGGCGGCCGCGCCGTGAACCGTCACACCTGGCGCGCCGTGCCAGCCGCGACCGCCGCGCGGATCACCGTCCTCGTCCAGCCCGACGCGTTCTACGAGGCGATCTACGCGGCGCGCCTGCAGCGCGAACAGCCGGCGCCCGCGCGCACCCTCAACGAGCAGGCCCTCGCGCGAGCGCGGGCCTCGCACTACGTCGCCGAGCAGCGCGTGCTTCGCCTGAAATAGCGGATATCATCGACGGACGATGATCCTCGCGTGCACCGGCTGCGATGGCCGCTACGACGTGACCGGCCACCCGATCGGCCAACAGTTCCGCTGCCGCTGCGGCGCGGTGATGACGCTCGAGGCACCTTCGAGCCAGGCCGGCCAGCTCGCGTGCCCGCAGTGCGGTGCGGGCGTGGCGCCGCATGCGAAGGCGTGCGAGTTCTGCGCCGCGGAGCTGTTGCTCAAGGGCTGCCCGCGCTGCCTGTCGCGCGTGTTCCACGGCCACAAGCACTGCCCCGATTGCGGCGCCGAGCTCGATCTGGCCGCCACGGGCAGCACGCACGCGGAGCGCACGTGTCCGCGCTGCGAGACCGCCCTGCACGCGCGCAAGGTCGGCGACATCGTGGTCGACGAGTGCGGCTCGTGTCACGGCCTGTTCCTCGATCACGTGGCCGTGCAACGCGTGGTCACCGATCGCCAGCAGTCCCGCGCGGAGGCGCTGCTCGGCGCGCTGCCGGCGAGCGAGCAGGTGCCCAAGCCCGCGTCGGCCGGCCCGGGGTCCGGCCCGGGGTCCGGGTCCGGAAAGATGTACGTGAAGTGCCCGGTCTGCCACACGGTGATGAACCGCAAGCTGTTCAGCGCCGGCTCGGGCGTGATCATCGATGTGTGCCGCGCGCACGGCGCGTTCTTCGACGTAGGCGAGCTGCCCCGGATCATCAGCTTCGTGATGAACGGCGGGCTCGAGCAGGCGCAGAAGAAGGAGCTGACCCGGCTGCGCGACGATGCGAAGCGCGAGCAACAGAACGCGCAGTTCTCGCAGATGATGGCCTCGCGCTCGTCGACGACGTCGTTCGATCACGGTCGCTCGAGCAACGGCGGCGCCCTCGTGGATCTGCTGTTCGCGCTGTGGCGATGAGCGTCCGCCTCGAGCTCCTCGGGCTGATGGCCGTGCTCGCCGCGTGTCCCGCGCCGCCGCGCACGCCCGTGCGCGTACCGAACCCCGTGCCCGCGACGCAGGATCCAGCGGTGGGCGTCGTGGCGCCCGGGACCGCGGCCCCGCGGCTCGTGGTGTTGCTGGTCGTGGATCAGCTGCCCGCGTGGGCCTTCACCGCGAAGCGTGCGGCGCTCACCGGCGGCTTCGATCGGCTGCTGCGCGAGGGCGAGTGGCACACCGGCCGGCATCCGTCGGCCGCCACCACGACGGCGCCCGGGCATGCGCTGCTCGGGACGGGCGAGCCCTCGGCCACCAGCGGGATCATCGCGAACTCGTGGTGGGATCGCGATGCGCAGGCGGTGGTCGAGTCCGTGCGAGATGCCAAGCACGCGGTCACCACGGCGTACCTCCGGGTGCCGGGCCTCGGCGATGCGATGGCGGCGGCGAACGCCACGCGCCCCATTGCCGGCAAGGCGATCGCGGTGAGCCTCAAGGATCGCGCGGCGATCCTCCCGCTCGGGCATGCCGGGGTCCCGATCTGGTACGACCCGAAGACCGTTGCCTGGACGAGCACGAACCCGCCCGCGTGGCTCGCCGAGGAGAACCGCACGCATCCGATCCGCCCGCACCTCAAGGACGTGTGGCGGCCGCTCGACCCGGCGCGCCTCGCGACGCTGACCGGGATCGCCGATGCGGCACCCGGCGAGCTCGGGGACAAGGGCTTCGGCCCCACGTTCCCCCACGATCTCGGCGCGACCAAGGATCCCGCGCAGGCGATCTATGCAGCGCCGATCGGCAACGAGCTCGTGCTCGATCTGGCGACCACGGCGCTCGCACAGGAGCAGCTCGGCGCCGATGACGTGCCCGATCTCCTCGTGGTCAGCCTCTCGGCGAACGACTACATCGGACACGCGTGGGGGCACGAGTCCTGGGAGGCATGGGATGCGCTGCTGCGCCTCGATCGCCGGCTCGAGGCGTTCGTCAGCGAGCTCGATACGCGGGTGGGCGCCGGCCGCTGGGCGATGATCGCCACGAGCGATCACGGTGCGAGCCCGATGCCGAAGGGCGCGATCACCTACCAGCAGCTCGAGGATGCCGCGAACAAGGCCGCTGCGACCGAGCTCGGCGGCGGCGACTGGATCGCGGATGCCCACTTCCCGAGCGTGTACCTGACCAAGGCCGCCCTCGCGCAGAAGGATCGCGCGAAGGCCCTCCGCAAGATCGTGTTCGCGCTGCGGTCGTTCCCCGGCCTCGCACGGGTGGAGCGCACGAGTGACTTCGCCGGGCACTGCGACACCCGCACCGGCGATGCATTCCGGCTCTGCCTCACGATCGATCCCCAGCGCACCGGCGAGATCATCTACGTGCCGCGCCCGGGCTGGATCGTGATGGGCGCGGACGATCCACACGCCACGGCGCACGGCTCGCTCAACGACTACGATCAGCTCGTGCCGGTGATCATGCTCCCGCCCGGCCGGACGCCACACGCCGCGCCCGCGCGCCCGAGCGAGACCACGATCCAGATGGTGCGCGTCGCGACCATCCTGGCGCGCTGGCTGGGCGTCTCGCCACCGTCGAACCTGCCCCGCTGATCTGGTGAGAGGTCACCGCCTGGTCCGACAACTGCCAGGTGCGACGCTGTGGTCTCCGTAGGTTAGCTGCGGCACGTCCACTGCAAACCTCCCTCGGTATGAAGCTCGCTGCCCTCGCGTCGCTCGTCGCCGGCATCACCGTCACCGCCCTCGCCGCGCCCGCGTCCGCGCAGCCCGCGTTGACGCCGCTGGTCGAGCCCGCCAGTGCACCGCGCGAGCCCCTGGCCACCCCGGCCGATGCGAAGAGCCCCACCACCGCGATCCTGCTCTCGCTCGGCGGCACGGCGGGCTCGTTGGCGCTGATGGTCGCGGGCGCCAACTCGAGCGGCGCCAACGCCGATTCGCTGGTCACGGTGGGCCTGCTCTCGACGCTCATCACGCCCTCGCTCGGCCACTGGTACGCGGGCCACTACCTCACGGGTGGCATGGCGATGCGCGCCGGCGGCGGGGTGCTCGTGATCGCCGGCCTCGCCCAGGCGCTCGGCTCGTCGCTCGACTCCGAGAACAGCGGCAGCGGCGACAACGGCGACAGCGGCGCGGCGATGTTCCTGGTCGGCGCTGGTCTCTACGTCGGCGGCGCGCTCTACGACATCGCCACCGCGCCCTCGGCCGCCGAGCGCTGGAACACCACGCACCTCCAGCTCGCCCCGACGATGGTCTCGAGCGGCACGCACACCACCGTCGGCCTCGGCCTCGGCGGCTCGTTCTGAGACGCTCAGACCTCGTGCGGCATCGGGCGGCGCGGCGCGCGGAAGTACCGCAGCGGCGAGTACGGCCCGAAGTTCGACACGCGTGACGTGTAGAGGTCGGCGTAGTCGTTGACCTGCTCGCCGAACCGCGAGTTCTCGTTGCCCTCGCGCAGGCACGAGCCCCAGTGCGAGTTGTAGGCGCGATCGACCCTCGATTCGAGCGAATCGACCTCGGTGTCCATCAGCTTCGCGCGATCGCGCAGCGAATCCACGTTCGCTCGGGTGACGCGCCGCTCCTCCTCGAGCCGGGCGCGGAGCGGTGCCGGGGTGGCCTCCTCTTCGAGCAGCCGCTGCATCTTCTTCAGGCGAAGCGTCTGGTAGTCGATCTCGGACTCGAGGTTGCGGTGGCGTCGATCGAGGAGCTCGAGGTCCTTGATCTGCGCCTCGAGCCGATCGCTGACCGAGATCTCCCGCTCGAGCTCCTGGAGCACCATCGCGGTGCGCCACATGTGCTGCTTGCGGAGGCGGAGGATGTCGCCGTAGATGTGATCGCCGATGTAGAGCACCTGCTCGCCCTTGATCCCGGTCATCTGCTCGAACGCGACCACGTTCCCGCCCTGATAGACCTTGTCGCGCGAGAGGTGCTTGATCTCGCCGTTCGGGATCGGGGCGAACGTCTGCGGATCGATCTGCACGAACGGCCGCAGCTCGTTGAAGAACGCTGGCTTCGCGCCGCCGACGATCACGATGTCGAAGTAGTTCCGCCACGACGGGTATGCCTTGCGCTCGCCGTCGAGCAGGTAGCTCATGACGACGGTCGTGTAGTCGTAGAGCGAGTTGGTGAGGAGGAACAGCTTCTTCCCCGAGCTCCGGAACTTGTGGAGCGTCTCGCCGAGCAGCGGATCCTTGACGATGTATGACGGCAGATCGGCCTTGATCACGCTCTTCAGCGTGTCGTCGCGGTGGGCCTCGTCGATCGCCGTGCGGATGTCGCCGAACAGCTTGTCGTAGTCCACGGTGCCGGTCTGGCGGTCCGCCCAGTCGACCATCGTCGTGAACATCACGGCCTCGGGGAGACCGAACAGCGTGTCGATCCACTCCCACCGATCGTCCGAGAGGTTGACCTTCTCGTTGCGATAGGTCGCCTTGCGCTTCTCGTGATCGAGCTCCTTGAAGCCGTGGAAGCAGCGGCCCACGTGGCTGTGGCGATCGAGCTTGAACACGTTGCCGAGCCGCCGATCCACCATCACGCCGCGGATCGCCCACCGGGGATCGTAGGCCAGGCCACGGATCGCCTCGGGATAGCCGTGCTTCTCGATCAGCTTGTTCAGGGTGAGCTCGATCGAGAGCTGCTCGAGCTTCTCCTGATGGTAGAGCGCGAGCGTGTAGTCCATGTCGAACCCGATCATCTCGATCGAGTCCATGCGCAGGTTCCGGTTGCAGAACACGCGGTTCTTCCGCGGAACGTCGATCTCCGTGGTGGTCTCACCCAGAAGCGCGCCGAGCTGCGCTTCGAGGTCGGGGGGCGCAACGACCATTCCTGATAATTGTAGCGTGATCTCGACGGCTCGGCGCCCCGATCGGGGTGCGTGACTGGGATACATTCGGGGTATGGCCCCGTCGCCACCGCCCTGGAACCGTTCCCCGGACCCCTTTGCCGAGCTGATCTCCGCGGAGGCCATCGCGGTACGCGTGGCCGAGCTCGGGGCCCAGATCACCACCGACTACGCCCCCCTCGCCAACCAGGCCGATGTGGTGGTGATCGGGGTGCTGAAGGGCTCCGTGATCTTCCTCGCCGACCTCGTGCGTCATATCGGGGTGCCGATCATCGTCGACTTCATCGGCATCTCCTCCTACGGCGATGCGACCGTGTCCTCCGGCGTGGTCCAGATCACGCAGGATCTGTCGCGGCCGATCGAGGGCAAGCACGTGATCGTGGTCGAGGACATCGTGGACACCGGCCATACGGTGCACTACCTCCTCGAGAACCTCGCCACCCGGCGCCCGGCGAGCATCAAGCTCGCCTCGCTGCTCCACAAGCCCGAGCGCGCCGAGCGGCAGATCGAGATCCACTACCTCGGCTTCACGATCCCCAACAAGTTCGTCGTCGGGTACGGCCTCGATGTCTCGCAGCAGTACCGAAACCTCCCCTTCATCGGGTACGTGCAGGGCGTCTAGACGTGAACCCCGAAGGGCTTCAGAAGCTCCCCGCCGCGCTGTTCGAGATCGGTAAGCTGATCGGCTCCGACCTCGATCCGGGGATCCTGCTGTCGCGGATCGCGGAGCTGATCTGCCAGCTGATCGATGCGAAGTCGTGCTCGGTGATGCTGCTCGACGCCGATCGCAAGCGCCTCCTCGCGAAGGCCGCCTATGGGTTGCGCACCGAGCGGATGCACACGCTCAGCTTCGCCGTCGGCGAGGGCGTGGCCGGCTGGGTCGTGGAGCGTGGCACCCCGGCGCTGATCCCCGATGTCACGCAGGACTCGCGCTTCATCACGCTCCACGCCAACCAGACCCCGATCGCGTCGCTGGTGTGCGTCCCGCTGCTCGCGCGCGGCGAGCGGGTGGGCGTGGTCACCGCCACCAGCGAGCGGATCAACGCGTTCGACACCAACCACCTCGAGCTGATCCGCTTCATCTCGACGACGATCGCCCTCGATATCGAGAACGTCCGGCTCCACCGCGTGGCCGTCACAGATCCGCTGACCGGCGCGTACAACCGCGAGTTCCTGATGCAGCGCTTGCCCCAGGAGATCGAGGCGGCCATCGATCGCGATCGCACGCTGTCAGTGGCGATGGTCGACGTCGATCACTTCAAGGCGGTCAACGATCAGCACGGCCACGGCGTGGGTGACGTGGTGCTCGCCGAGGTCGCCCGCCGGCTGCGCAGCGCGATCCGCACCGGCGATGTGCTCGTGCGCTATGGCGGCGAGGAGTTCCTCGTGGTGCTGCCCAAGGCCGATGCCGGGCGCGCCTGGGAGGTCGGCGAGCGCATGCGCCAGCGCGTGTGCGAGCGGGCCTTCGACGTGGGGGATGGCCTCGCCCTGATCCTCAGGATCTCCGTCGGGATCGCGCAGTGGCGGATGGGCGAGCCGATGGCCGATCTGATCGAGCGCGCGGATGTCGCGCTGTACGGCGCCAAGGAGCGAGGGCGCAACCGCGTCGAGGTTGCTCCGTGAGCGCAGCCGGCGGCGGCGATGGCGGTGGCGACAAGCCCGACAAGCCCGACCCGTTCGCACCCCTACCTCTCGCCAGCCTGCCGCCGGTCCGCCGTCGCGGCGAGCCCTCTCCGAGCATCCCCCCCACCGCGTTCGTCCAGACCGAGCCGGCACCCGCCGAGCCTTTGGCTCCCGAGCCCGCGCTGTTCGACGCCGCCCGCTACGAGCCCGCGCCTCTCGGCGCCTCCGAACCGCCGCAGCCAGAGCTCGGTTCGGGCGGCCAGGTCTGGGAGACGCCGGCCGGTCAGGCGTGGACCGAGGCACCCGCAGCGCAAGCGTGGACCGAGGCACCCGCGGCGCCAGCGCCGGAGGCGCCGCTCCTGCCCGAGGCGTACAGCGAGAACGAGCTCCGCGACGCGGTGGGGGCAACCCCGCGCGCCGAGCCCAAGGTCAAGGCAGCCAAGCCGGCCAAGCGCCCCGCGCCGACGAAGCCGACGACGAACGATGGCGGTGACGACGACGACGACGACGACGATGACGACGGGACCGGCAAGCGGCGGAGCCGAAAGACGATCGCGATCGCCGCGCTCAGCATCTTCGTCGGTAGCGGCATCGCGGCGCTGGTGTTCCTCGGCAAGGCGAACAGCGCGAAGTACTTCCTGGCCTGCGAGGCGGACCGCGTGGTCGCCCTGCAAGGACGCTCGTTCCCGCCCTGGGGAAGCTCGGCGCTCGACGGCGCGGAGTGGCAAGCGCTGAAGATTCCGCCAGAGACCGCGTGCCAGCCGCGCGAGACCGAGAATCGCGGCGAGCTCGCGAAGTGGTACCTCGCGATGCTGGTGGCGTTCGCCGACAAGCAGCTCGGCGCTCGGGAGATCACCAAGGTCGATGACGCCGAGGCCGCGCTCAAGCAAGCGCTCCTGATGACGCGTTCGCTCGACTCCGACGAGGATGCCAAGAACGCGCGCGCCGAGATCGATCGCTACCTCGGCGACGTCGTGTACTGGCGTGCGTCGGCACGGCTCAAGGGCGCGTCCGATGGGCTCGCCGACGCCGCGAAGCAGTTCGATGCCGCCGCCCTCCAGCGGCCCCAGCACTTCAAGGATGCCGCGGAGTGGGCGAAGTACACGCGCACGCTGATCGAACAGCTTCGTGCGGGGCCCGGAGGCATTCCCGCGGCCACGTTCCCGCCGCTGCCGCCGTCGGAGCGGCCGACCGCACCTCCCGGGGTCGCGCTCCCCGTCGAGCCCGAGCAGGGCAGCAACGCGGGAAGCGCCGAGCCGCCGCCGGTGGCGCCAGATGCCGGCGTTCCGTCGGGCGGCGTGCTGCTCTGATCGCGTGACGAGCCAAGGCTCTGCCGGCGACGGGTGTCACGAACCGCGAGGCGGCGAGCCGAGATCCTGCGTGTTAGCGTTCGCGGGATGAAGTGGATCGTGGCGGCGGCGCTGGTGAGCGCTGCGTGTGGAACCAAGTCCGGTAGTGGTGGTGGCAGCGGTGGCGGTGGGAGCGCCGGCTCCGGGAGCGCCGGCTCCGGGAGCGCTCAGCTGGGTGAGGGCAGCGCGAGCGCCACACCGCCGACCGACGATCCGACCCCAGCGATCATCGCCCAGGCGTTCGGCGGCAAGGTGCCGGCGTTCCCGCTGCTCGCCGCGAACGGGATCGCGGCGGTCGCGGTCGCCACGCCGCTCCGGCAGACCGAGGCGTCGATCTACTCGGTGATGTTCCTGCCGGTGGGCGCCGGCGGGCCGTGGGACTCGGTCGAGACCATCCCGCTCGTCGATGCGATGCTCGCGAAGCTGCTCGCCGAGGGCTCACCCGACGGAACCGCACAGCCGATCTTCGATCGAGATCGCCTGACCACGCAGGCGCAGACGATCGTCACGCGGCTCGGCGCCGACAAGTTCTCCGCGTTCGAGGGCTCGGTCCCAGCGCTCGCGATGGGCACGACCACCGTCGGCCCGGCCCGCCTCGAACAGCAGCGGACCGAGTCTGGCCTCCTGCTCCAGCTGAGCGACCCCAGCGGGATCGTCCAGGGCACCGATAACCTCCCCAACCAGCCCACCGCGATGATGGCGGGCGAGGAGTGCATCGCGAAGCCGATGGCCACGCGGGCGTGGTTCGATACCCCGCGCAAGCGCGTGCTCGTCGAGCTGTCGTGGAGCGTCGTCGAGCCGTGCGTCGCCCCCGAGGTGCAGTACCGGCTGTTCGCGCTGCGCTGACCGGTCAGTACGCGGAGACCACGAAGTCCACCTGGAACTGGCAAGGCAGCTGGCTGCCGCCGAGGCTCGCGCAGCTCGTCCCCGCGCAGTCCACCGTCGCCTGCTGGCGACCGCTCGCGCGGTTGGCGGCGCTGAACGTGCCCGAGATCGTGCCGTGCACGGTGAGCGTCGCATCGACGTTGGGATACGGCTGGGTCTGGGTCACGCGGTTCGGGCAGCTGAACGCACTGCCGCCGGTGAGCGTGCAGGCGAACGGCGCGGTGCCGTCCGCGGGGATCACGCGAAAGCCCGAGGCCGTCACCGAATCGATCACGAAGTCGCCGGATTCACCATTGTCGAGGTTGCCCGGGCAGGTCGTCGAGACCGGCGTGGTCTCCGCGTAGAACCATTCGCCGGCCAGCGGCGACACCGTCACACCGCCGCCGCCACCACCACCGCCGCCGCCACCACCACCCGATCCGGAGCCGCTACCACTGCCACTGCCCGAGCCACCTCCCCCACCACCTCCCTCGTTGGTGGTGCAGGCGGTGACGAACGACAGGGCAAGAACGAGGCTCGTGATGGCTAGGCGAGACATGAATGACTCCTGTGTGGGACGGCTCGTACCGTTGTACGGCTGGACCGGCGCGCAGCCGACATCAGCCCGACATCACAGAAACCGTCGACGAGCTCCGCTATGCTCGGAGCGTGGACGACACGCTGCGAGCGAGCGCGGAGCGGATGCGTTCCCTGCTCGTGGCCAAGCAGGCGCCGCCCGACGTGTTCCGCGCGGCGCTGACCAGCGTGCCGGCGCTCGAACGAGACGCGTGGGTGGATCACGTGCTCGAGCTCGACCCACCACCGGAGGACGGTCCCGAGCTCCCGCGCGGCTGCGTCCCGTACCTGCCGTGCGCGGTCGACGTGCTGCTGCGCGTGGTGGACTACGCGCGCGTGCAGGGCACCGACGTGTTCGTCGATGTGGGCTCGGGGGTGGGCCGCGCCGCGGCGCTCGTGCACCTGTTGACCGGCGCGCCGGCGATCGGCCTCGAGATCCAGCCAGCCCTCGCCCTCGCCTCGCGCGCGCTGACCGAGCGCTTCAGCGCGCTGCGGTTCTCGCCGGTGATCGGTGATGCGACCGTGCTCGCCGGCTCGATCACGATCGGATCGATCTTCTTCTTCTATTGCCCGTTCAGCGGTGACCGGCTGGACAAGGTCCTCGATGATCTCGAGCAGATCGCCCGCACGCGCGAGATCCGCATCTGCTGCGTCGATCTGCCGCTGCCGCTGCGCCCGTGGCTGACGCTGGCGTCACCGCCGGCGCCGGATCTCGCCGTCTATCGCAGCACGCTGCTCGACCCGCCGGCCTGAGCGCTCCGAGCGACGCGCGCGGCGCGCGAGCAGGATCGCGAGGAGCCCGCCGAAGCCGAGCATCGCGCCGGTCGCTCCGCCACCGCCTGCCGCGCACCCGCCGCCGTCGCCGCTGCCTGGGGAGCACTGCCCGAGGCTGTCGCAGGTACCGCTGTTGGGGCAGTCGCTGTTGCTGCGGCAGTCGTACGTGCACGCGTGGTGGGGCGCGTCGCAGTACTGGCCGCCCGGGCACTCGGTGTTGACGTCGCAGAACACGTTGACGCCTGCATCGGGGCTGCCGGCATCGGAGACGAACGCGCGGATCACCCAGTCGCCCGGGACCCCGAGCGCGCTCGACTTCTTCCATCCCGCCGCGGTCAGGATGAAGTTCTTGTCGGCGGAGATCCCATCGGCATCACTCGCGATCGAGGGCGGCGCAGGGGTCTGGAACACGAACGCCACGCGGAACTGCGCCGGCACCAGCACGTTCGCGGACGTCAGATCGAGCTCCTGCATCGCCGAGTCCGAGCCCGTGAGCTGGAAGTCCGCCATGAACAGCTCGGCGCCCGGCGCATCGGTGCCTGCGGTGTCATCGAACACCTTGATCGTGAAGTTCGTCATCGTCGCGGCGCCGCCGAACAGGAGCTGCACCTTGAGCAGCTGCCGCCCCGCCGAGGGTGCGAGGAAGCGCGAGCCACCCGCCTCCCCCGCGATGAAGCCGTTCTGGAACGTGGCGGCGGATCCCGAGACGAAGCCATCGTTCTTGAGCTCGAGCTCGGCGTGCGCGCGCGTGGAGATCGTCAGCACGGCAGCACAGATCAGGAGGTGCGAGCGGGTCATTGCCGTCGTTCCTCGCACGAAACGCGTTCCGGCACGAGGGTTGCTGCCCTGCCGCGCATGCGGATTCGATTTGATCGTGGAACCCTGGTGATCGAGGCACAGCACGGGAACGAGGATCCCTCGCGAATTCCGGAGGCTGCGTGGGATTCCGAGCTGCGCGGATGGCGCGTTCCCGCGGACCACCACGCGTCCGTGATTGGCCGGCTGGCGGACGAGGGCGTCCGGATCTCGGACGAATGCCGGACAGCGCGGCTCGCCGGGATCTGGTCGCTGCCCGAGCTGCGCTGGTACCAGCGCGAGGCGATCGCGCGCTGGACGGCCTCCCATCGCCGCGGGGTGATCGCGCTGCCGACCGGCGCTGGCAAGACGTTGACCGCGGTCGCCGCGATCGCGGAGCTCGGCGTGGCGACCCTGGTGCTCGTGCCGACCCGTGTGCTGCTCGACCAATGGGCGCGGACGCTCGCGGCTGCGTGGCCGCATCCGATCGGCCGGCTCGGCGACGGAGATCATCAGGTGCTGCCGATCACCGTGGCCACGTATGCGAGTGCGGTGGCGTGGGCACCCCGGATCGGTGACCGGTTTGGCCTGGTGATCGTCGACGAGGCGCACCACGTGGGCGCGTGGTGCCCCGCGGAGATCTTCGAGATGCTGATCGCGCCCGCGCGGCTCGGGCTGACCGCCACGCCACCTGCGGAGCCGGCCGCCCTGCGCCGTCATCTCGGGCCGGTGAGCTATGCGCTCACGATCGACGAGCTGGTGGGCGACGCACTCGCGCCGTTCCGGCTCGCCACCGTGCCGATCGCGCTCACGCGCCCCGAGCGGCTGCGCTACCGCGAGGCCCGCGCGCGGTTCACCGCGGTCTACGCCCCGTTCCAGCGCGCGCTGCCCGGTGCGAGCTGGGCCGAGTTCGTCCGCGCCGCCCGGCAGACCGCGTCGGGGCGCGAGGCGCTCGCGGCCTGGCGCGAGTATCGCGCGTTGCTCGCGTACCCCGAGGGAAAGCAACGCGCGCTGCGCGAGCTGCTCGCGCTCCACGCCGGGCAGCGGACCCTGGTGTTCACCGGCGACAACGCCACCGCGTATGCGATCGCGCGCGAGCTCCTGGTCATGCCGATCACGCACGAGATCACGCGCGCCGAGCGGGCCCTCGCGCTCGCACGGTTCGAGCGCGGCGAGCTCGACGTGCTGGTGTCCTCGCAGGTCCTCGACGAGGGCCTCGATGTCCCGGAGGCCGAGATCGCGATCGTCGTCGGAGGAACGGCCAGCGCACGCCGCCACATCCAGCGGATCGGCCGCGTGCTGCGGCCCCGCCCGGGCAAGCGCGCGCAGATCTACGAGCTCGCGGTGTCCGAGACCACGGAGGTTGCGTACGTCGAACGGCGGCGCGCGGGCCTGGCCGCGGCCCCGAACGAGACGCCAAACGACACGCTGAATGGCACAGCGAGTGCCGCGCGCGTTGCTCAGCTCGGAGGTGTGCCGTGAGCGGCGCCGCCGCTGCGAGCGAGGTGCGCCTCTACGACGCGCGCGACGTGCCCTGGATCGCGGCAGTGCTCGATCACGTGGTCGCCGCCACGGGGGAGCCCTGGCGCGTGCTGCGCGAGCGGCTCGAGCACACGCCGATCGCCGCCGCGCGTGTCGCCGCCGTACTCGGGGCGCTGCGCCGCGTGCTCGGTGGGCGCGCCGAGCGCGGCCGGATCGCCCGCAAGGTCCGCGCCCTCGTGCTCGGCGCGCCCGCACTCGACGACGCCACCCGCCTCGAGCGCCTCACCGCCGCGGGCGACGAGCTCGGGCTCGACGCCGAGGCGGTCCGCGAGCTGATGTGGATCGATCTCGCGAACGAACGCCCGGTGACCTTGCCCGACGGCCGGCCCGCCGAGCTGCGCCTCGCCGCCTACGCGAATCTCGATCGGCTCCAGCGCGCCGTGCGTCGCGCCCGCGAGGTCCGCCTGCGCGTATGGGGCGAGGCCCACGAGCTGATCCGCATGGCCGCGCGCTACGGCCTGATCTGCACCGTCACGCTCGATCGCGAGGGCGCGGAGTCCAGCGAGGTCACCGAGGTCACCGAGCTTCGGGTCACCGGGCCACTCGCGCTGTTCCACGCCACCAGCGTCTATGGCCGTGCCCTGGCCGCGCTGATGCCGCTCCTCGCCGCTGCGCCACGGTTCGAGCTCGTGCTCGACTGCGACTTCGGTCATGGCCCCGCCGCGCTGCGGCTGGTCTCCCCCGTGCTCCTCCCCCCGGTGTCCGAGGCACGCGGCACGCCGAGCGCGGCGCAGCGGCTGGCGCGGCAGCTCCGCCGCGCGGCGCTCGAGGTCACCCTCGATCCGCCGCCGATCACACACCACCGTGCGGTGCTGTATCCGGACCTCGCGGTGCAGCTGCGGGATCGCGCGTGGAGGATCGAGCTGGTCGGCTTCGCCACCGCGGACTACCTCGCGGCCAAGCTCGCGCACTATCGCGCCGCCGGGATCCGCGACGTGGTGCTGTGCGTGGACGAGCGGCGCGCGCCGGAGGCTGCGTGCGATCCGCACGTGTTCTCGTACACCGGCAAGCTCGACGCCCCGACCCTGGTTGGCTTCCTCGAGGGGCTGCCATGAGGCCGCGTGGTATGTTGGAGGTGATGAAGCGGAAGGGCACGGTCAAGAACGGCGTGGTCGCCGTGGATCTGCCCGAGGGCACGTTGGTCACTGTCGAGATCGAGCCGACCGACTACGTGATCGACCACCGCGGCTACATCGTGCTCACCGAGGAGGAGTGGGAGCGCGAAATGCTCCTCGCCGAGGCCGAGGCGGATCGTGGCGAAGGCATGCCATGGGAAGCCGCGATGGTCCGGCGCGAATCGGCGGCGATCCTGCGTGCCAGCCGTGCACGCCGACGGCGGACGTGAATCGTGTCGTTCACCGTGGTGCTGATGCCGCTCGCGAGGCGGCAGGCAGCTCGCATCGATGCGTGGTGGCGGCAACATCGGCCCCTTGCGCCCGAACAGTTCGATCAGGACCTACGACGCCTACTGGCGAGTCTCACACAGCACCCCGATCGCGGCTTCGCTCGACCGCGAGGAAGGCGTGCGCTGCTCACCGCGCGAACGAGGCATCGCGCGGTGTACCGTGTTCTGCCGCGAGCGAAGCGAGTCGAAGTGCTTGCGATCACTGCGCCGTGATCAGCCGCCGCCGCTCGTGCCGATCGCGAGGCGCGTCAGGCCCGAGGCCTTCGCGCGCTCCATCAGATTGACGACCTTGCCGTGCTGCACGCCCTTGTCGGCCTTGAGCACGACCTGGGTGGCCTTGTCCTTCTGGAACGCGATGCGGAACAGGTTGTCGAGGTCCGCGTCCTTCATCGGCTTGCCGCCGACCTGAACGTCGCCGTTGATCGGGATCTCGAGGACCAGCGAGGCCTTCGATGGATCGATCTCCTGCGCCGCACCCGAGGGCAGGTTGACCTTGATGCCGGAGCGCTTCTCCTGCTCGGCCTGGACCTGCTCCTGCGTGATCTTCTTCTTCTCCTGGTTGCGCTCCACCTGCACGGCGAGAGCGCTGACCATGAAGATGATCACCATCACCAGGAAGACGTCGGTCAGCGGGGTGATGTTGATCTCGGCGAAGATCGAGTCTCCGCCTTCCTCTCCGCCATCCTCGTTGACGTCAGGCTGCTTCCCGATCGCCATCGTCGTCACCCTTCGTCCGCTTGGAGGTTTCCTTGGAGTCGGACTTCTCGGACTTCTCGGACTTGGCGTCCGCGTCCTTCTTGGTCTTGCGCGGCGCGGTGGTCTCGGTCGGCGGATCGAGGAGAAGCTCGAGGAACTCGTCCGTCAGGAGCTTCATCTCGGTGGCGATCCGGTTCGCGCGCTGGCTGAAGAAGTTGAACAGGATGACGGCCTCGACGGCGACGAGGATGCCCGCGGCGGTGACGACCAGTGCCTCGGAGATCGGCCCGGACACCATCGAGAACTTCACCGACTCGTCACCCTTGAAGCCGCCCATCGCCGACATGATGCCGACGACGGTGCCGAACAGACCGACGAACGGCGCCGTGGCGCCGATGGTGCCGAGCATCCACAGGCGGGACCGGAGGTCCTGGTTCACGCGCAGCCGCTCGCGGTGGACGGCGGTGACCACGTGCTCGGGCTTGGCGCGGCCCATCCGCTCGTAGCCGACCAGGAACACATCGGCGATCGGCGACGGCGAGCGCTCGCACGCGGAGCGCCCCTCCTCCACCGCGCCGCGCCCGAGACATCGGGTCACGGCATCCCCGAGCAACCGCGCACGGGTGACGAAGTTCCACTGGGCGATGGCACGCTCGATGGCCACGGCCAGAGCAATCACCGAGAACGCGACGACGACGTACATCGCGCCGCCGCCGTGACTCATGAGCTCCCAGACAGACTGATCCATGAAGAGGTGCCTTCACCTGTGATAGCACGCCGACCCGGGGGAGGACGGCGGACCGATTGTACGAACTATCCCGAACTAGGGCGCGAACGGCGCCCGGTAGCCCCCGCCGTCGAAATCGATGAACACGGGGGACGCCACGGCCGTCGCCGGCACGCCCTTGCCGGTCAGGGCTGTCCGGATCGTCGTGAAGTCGCCTCCGAGGGCCGCGGCCCGGGACGCGGCATCCGCGAGCGCATCGTTCAGCATGATCGGGAAGGTCGCGCGGTCCCCACGGACCCGGAACACCAGCCACGCATCGGTGCCGGTCGCTCCCGCACGGGTGACGATGTCCTGCGCGTCCAGCGTGACCGAGACCTGGGCCTCGTAGCGCTTGTAGCTGCCGGGGCCCGGGATGTTGGCGAGCTGCACGGTCATCGCCTGCGCGGGCATCGCCGCGCGCTTGCAGGGATCGTTCATCGCGAGGTTCGCGATCGTGCGCGTGGTCCAGCACTGCAGCGGCACCAGGGTGGTGTCGCCTTCCTGCTTCGGGGCCGCGTCCGGGGTGGTGTTGGCGAACACCTCGAGCGTGTCGAACTCGGCCCAGTCGGGCGAGGTCATCGTCACCGTCAGCGTGATCGGCGCGCCGCCCGGGGACGGGAACACGCGACCGATCGCGTTCACGGATCCGACCTTGATGTCGAGCATCGGCCCGTTGGTCACCACCACGTCGCGTGGCGTGTTGTTGGCGCCGAGCTGGGTCTGCAGCACCGCATCCACGGCGGTGCCGTTGACCAGCGCGCTCGAGGAGTCATCGCCCACGCGGACGTACGTGCGCGGCATCCCGACCGGGTCGGTGACGCTGGTGTGGGTGTCGCTGTTACCCGCCGGGGTCACGAACAACCCGAGCGAGAGCATGCTCAGCCAGTCTCGCATCACGCGATCGAGGCTCTTGATCTCGCGCAGACCGTCCAGGTTCGAGTCCGAGATCGCGAACCCGTTCCAGATCTCGAGGCCATTGAACTGGTCGCTCCACAGCGATTCGCCGGGGAGGCGGAGGTAGTCGTTCGGCACGCTCGCTCTCTCGTAGTCGCCGAAGATCATCCGGCTCGTGTAGTCGTACTTGACGTTCGCGCGGTTCCACGCGGCCTGGAACTCGGTGAAGCCCGAGCCGCGCGGGTGGTTGACCTGCACCATCTTGCCGCCGCGATCGCGCATCGCCTGGAAGATCTCGCCCGGGGTCATCGCATAGCCTTCGCGGCCCCTTCCCCAGTCGATCGCGCCGTGGCTCGCCGAGTCGTTGTCGGGCGCGATCGGCCAGCTGTTGAAGTGACCGTAGGCGAAGGGCGTGACCTCGATGCCAGGCAGCACCCGGAGGTACTGCTGCAGGTGCATCTGCTCGACGAGTGGCTGGAGATCGGAGACGTAGTCGTGATCGGTGACCGCGAACATCTCCGTGCCCGAGGACACGGCCGAGCGGATGCGCTCGTCGCTCATCACGTTCGAGTCGGGCGAGCCGATCTGGTGGATGTGCCAGTCGGAGGCGAGGTAGCCAGGCGTGGGCACCACGTGCTTGAGCGTCAACGTGAGGTTCGCGTTGGCGGCGCCGGTCACCGGCAGTGACGCGACCGACCACTCGGTACCGCGCGAGGCGTACACCCGGTAGTTGCCGTTGGCCGGCAGGTACAGCGGCGGATCCACGCCATCGCCGACATCGACGGTGGTGCCGCGGATCGCGTGCGCCTGGGTGACCAGGCCGTCGCGGCGGTCATAGGTCTCGAACACGCGCTGGTCGGGGAATGCCGGATGGTCACCGATCACGAGGAGCCGGCCGGGGATCGGCATGGTGGTGTCCTGATCGAGGATCTGGAAGTCGACCTTGATGGGTGACGGGACGACGAAGCTCATGGTGGCGGCGATCGGTTGCGCGGGAGAGCGTCCGACATTCTTGACCTCGGCCCGGAGCAACAGGTTGCCCGCCGTCGTGGGGAGGTTGCCGGAGAACGTCCCATCCACGGCGACGTCCATGTAGGACAGGATCTTGTCGTCGGGCTGGCCGTTGCCATCGGCATCGACATCGATCGGATCGAGCTGGCCGTTGCCGTTGCCATCGAGGAACACGCCGACCCGAGCACCGAGCGCGGCACCGCCGCCGGAGAGGTCGACGCGGCCCGAGACCGGGCGCAGCTCCTCGCCATTGCCCGTGCGGTAGACCTCGTCGACGTCCGCGCCGTCCTTGCCAACCACGAAGTCGTAGCTCTGGAGCACGCCCTTCCCCTTGTTCATGTGGAGGAAGTACTTGTCCTTCTGGAGGATATCGAGAATCGACGAGTTGCCATCGAGGAAGATCGAGACGCCGGCGACCACCGCCTGTGCATGCTCGACCGGGACGGCGTGGCGCGGCACGATGCCGTACGCGACGCCGGGCCCCTGATACAGCACGTAGTCGATCGGCTGCGGGCGGGACAGCGAGGTCAGCGCGGAGATGTCGGCGCGCTGGAAGCCCGACGCGTTGGTCCAGCCCTCTGTGAACCCGCCCGTGTCAGCGAGCGTGCCCATTGGGCCGGCAACGTTGTCGGGGCCATCGTTGAACAGCGAGTGGTGGATGGCGAGGCTCGTCGAGCCCGGCGCGAGCACGTAGGTCGTGGCGCACAGGACGCCATCGTCGATGTCGGGATCGACGGTGGGATCGACGGGCAAGACGCCGATGCCCTTCAGGTTCAGGAAGTCATCGGTCGCGGCCTTGCCGATCGCGCGGATCACGGCGACCCCGCCCTTCGAGCCATCGCGCACGATCTCGATCCGATCCGGATCGCAGGTGCGACCGAGCAGGTAGATCAGGCCGAGCTCGCCGAAGTGATCCTCGACGATCTGCTTGGTGCCATCGGTGAGCACCGCATCGACCACGTTGCCACCCTGCGGGATCACGCCGATCACGCGGGTGGGAGCTTGGATGATGAACGTCACGCGATCGTTCTTGATGAAGAAGTCGCCGACGAGGCCGCTCTGCGCGGGGCCGGTGACGAGCTGCGCCGCCTCCGTGACCTCGCCGGCGAACACCGCCTGCGGCTCGCCGGTCTCCTTCGGCAGATCTGGATAGTAGTCGCTGAGGCCGCCCCCATCGTCACCACACCCGGTCAACGCGAAGGCAACGGTGAGGCAAACAAGGCGACTTCGTCCCATTTACTCATCGTAGTCGAAGCGATGCCGTCACCTGAAGTTCGATCGACCGGGCATGTGCGCGAAACCACGAGGACCTGGGGGCTTGCCGTGGGGCGAGAAACGCGCTCGAATGCCGCCGATGACCCGGACCGTCCAGTGCGCGAAGCTCAAGGAGACCCTGCCCGGTCTCCCCTACAAGCCGTTTACCGATGCCCTGGGCCAGCGGATCTTCGAGACCATCTCCGCGGATGCCTGGAAGCTGTGGATCGAGCACTCGAAGAAGCTCGTCAACGAGTGGCGGCTCGATCTCACGCAGAAGAAGTCCCACGAGGTGCTCAAGGAGCAGTGCGAGGCCTTCCTGTTCGGCGATGGCGGGACCACCCCGGCCGACTACGTGCCGGTGAAGCACGACCACGAGCACTGACCGAAGGCCGGTCGATCGTGTCGATGCGCTCCCTCGCGCGTCACCTCCCCAGTCTCGCGGCGCGGGTCCCGTCGGTCGAGCTCGGCACGTGGCCCACGCCCCTCCGGAGCTCCTCGATCGCGGGCCGCGAGGTCTGGATCAAGCACGAGGGTCAATCCCACCCGACGTACGGTGGGAACAAGATCCGCACGCTGGAGGTCTGGTTCGGTCACGCACGTGAGCGCGGCGCGACCAAGATCTGGGGGCTCGGCGCCTATGGCTCGAACCACGTGGTCGCGATGCTGGTCCACGCCGCGCGGGCCGGGCTGACCGGCGCGGCGCTGCTGTTCCCCCAGCCGCAGAGCTCGTGGGCGATCGAGAACGCTGGTGCGATCATCGACACTCGCTGCGAGCTGGTGCGCGTCCGCTCCGTCGCGCTGCTCCCGTTCGTGGGCCTCGCCCTCGCGCGGCGCGATCGCCACGCCGTGGTGATGCCGCCCGGCGGCGCCACGACGATCGGCACGTTCGGCGCCCTCGCCGCGGCGTTCGAGCTGGCGGAGCAGATCGAGGCCGGCCTGGCGCCGCCACCGGCGCGGATCGTGCTCCCGATCGGCAGCACGTGCACCGCGGCCGGGCTCCTCGCCGGCCTCCAGCTCGCGCACGCCGTCGGCGTGTGGCGATGGCCGGTGCCGATCGTGCACGGTGTACGCGTCACGCCGTGGCCCGTGACGTCGTACGCCATGATCGTGAACCTCGCGCACGCCACCCTCGCGCGCGTGGCGCGGCTCGGCGGCCCACGCGTCCACATCGGCGTCCGCGAGCTGAGGGCGCGGCTCGTGGTCGATGGCCGCGAGCTCGGGCCCGGCTACGGCCACCCTACTCCGCAGAGCCTTGCTGCGCTCGCCACGCTCACCCGCCACCGCGGCCCGCGGCTCGATGGCGTGTACTCCGCGAAGGCCGCCGCCGCGCTGCTCCGGCTGCACCGCGATGGCGTGGGGCCGCTCGTGTTCTGGGCGACCAAGTCCGAGGCCGTGCTCGGATCGCCGACGCTCGAGGCGCTCGGCGCCGCGCCCCGCGCGCTCGTCGACTGGCTGCGCGCACCCGCGGCGACGAGCTGGAGCGCCCCGCTCTAATGCGGGTGTGGCGCACCCAGCGGCTCACCTCCGCGCACGGCCAAAGCTTCTCGTGGCGGTGGGTCGTAGAGCGCCGCGAGCGCCGCACCGAATCGCTCGACCATCTCCCGCCGCTTGAGCTTGAGGGTCGGCGTGAGCAGGCCGTTCTCGATGGTGAGCTCCGTGGTGGTGAGCGTGCATTCTCGCGGTCGTTCGAACGACCTGAGATCCTTCCCGCACCGGTCGAGCTCGTCGCGGATCAGCGCGCACACACGCTCGTCCTGGGTGAGATCGTTCGCCAGCGGCAGCCCGAGCTCGGCCGCCCACTGGCGCACGCGGTCGGCATCGATCACCACCAGCGCGACGTTGTATGGACGATCGGCGCCATACAGCATCACGTTGCGGATGAACGGTGACAGGGCGAGCTTCTCCTCGAGTGGGCTCGGCATCACATACTTGCCGTTCTCGAGCTTGTACTGCTCCTTGATCCTGCCGGTGATGAAGAGATAGCCGTCGGCGTCGATCCGGCCGAGGTCGCCGGTGTGCAGACCGCCGTCAGCGGTGAACACCCGCGCGTTCTCCTCGGGCCGCGCGTGGTAGCCCCGCATGACGTTCGGGCCATGGACGATGATCTCGCCCTCCCCGGGGGCGTCGCCTCGACGGGTGTCGAGCTCGATCCGGACGTTCGCGATCGGGAGCCCCACGCTGCCGAGCTTCCGCTTGCCCGGCCGGTTCATCGCCACGACGGGCGAGGTCTCGGTCAGCCCGTAGCCCTCGTAGACCTCGATCCCGAGCGCATCGATGAACGCGCCAACCTCGCGGGAGAGCGTCGCGCTGGCGCTGATCGCATAGCGCAGCTGACCGCCGAGCTTGCGGCGGATCGCGGCGAACAGGAACCCGGCGAGCCAGCACGTGACGCGATCCCAGATGTCGAGAGACTCGCCGCGGCGGCGGCGGATCGAGGCATCGAGCCCACGCCAGAACAGGCGCTGGATCAATCGCGGACGACGCTCGATCTGCGTGCGCACCGACGCGTGGAGGCGGTTGAAGATCCGAGGGACGGCGACCAGGATGGTCGGCTTGACCTCGCGTAGGTCGTCGAGCAAGTGCTCGGTGTCGGCGTTGAAGGCGGTCGAGGCACCGACCGCGATCAGGATGTGCAGCTCGCAGACCTGGCCGTAGACGTGCGCCCACGGGAGGAACGACAGCGTGCGATCGGTCGGCCCGATCGGAAACGCCGCGATCGTCGCCGCCACGTTCGACGTCAGGTTGGCGTGCGTGAGGATCACGCCCTTGGGGAAGCCGGTGGTCCCCGAGGTGTAGACCAGCCCCGCGACGTCGTCAGGGGCGACCGCGTAGGGGGCGCTCGGCTCGGCGCGGCCACGCTGCTGCACTGCGCGGAGAGAACGAGGATCGTCGTCGCTGGTCTCGAAGACCAGCACGTGCCGCAGCGCAGGAAGCCGCGGCCGCATCGCCTCGAGTGCGGTGGCGATCGCCGGCGTTCGCGCGAACACGACGGTGGCGCCGCAGTCGCGGAGGATGAACTCCCAGTCGTCGGGGCGCTGAACCTCGTACATCGGTACGAAGGCGGCGCCCAGTCCGTACGTCGCGTACGCCGCCGTCGCCCACGCCGCGCAGTTGCGCGAGACCACCGCGATTCGATCGCCGGGGTGCACTCCGAGGGCGGCGAGGCCAACGCGGAGCGCCTCGACTCCAGCGTGCCATTCGGCGTAGCTGGTCCATCGCCACGCCCCGTCGCGCGCCTCGCCGAACAGCGGACGCGTGGCGAACCGCGTCACGCTCGAGCGCGCCAGCTCGATCAGGTTGAGGAACGGAGCAGGTGCCGTCGTCATCAGCTCGAGCGGTGCATTCGACATGCCGGTGCAGGGCACGCGACCGCAGCGCACGGTCTGCGCGCCCGGGCCGCACCTTCTGCGGCGCGTGGCATGCATCCAGGACCCGGCATGTGGACCGAGGTCGTGGACTGGCTCGCGCGCGCCGAACGACTGATCCCGGCGGAGGACCGCAAGGTCTTGCTCAGTCCACCCCGGCTGGTCGCACGGTTCATGAAGTTCGCGTTCGACCGATCGATCGGGCGCCCCCCGAGCGTGACCGCCGACGACGTGAACGGTCGAGATCCGGAGCTCGTCTCGCTGCTGTGCGACCTGTGGCGTGTGCTGGGCCACTACTACTTCCGGTCGCGGATCGAGGGCGTGGAGCACGTGCCCGCGAGCGGACCGGTGCTGTTCGTCGGCAACCATTGTGGCGGGCTGCTCCCGAGTGAGGGGTTCTTCACGGCGCTCGCGATCCACGATCAGTTCGGCCCCGGCCGGGCGATCTTCGCACTCGCACACGACTTCCTGTTCGACGATCCGACGCTGCGACGGTACGCATCACGCCTCGGGATCCTGCGCGCTGGCCACGACAGCGCGCACCACGCCTTCGCGGCGGGGGCCGGCGTGCTCGTCTACCCTGGGTCCGACATGGACACGTTCCGACCGTTTCGTGAGCGCCACCAGATCGAGCTCGCCGGGCGCAAGGGGTTCCTGAAGCTCGCGCTCCGGGAGGGCGTGCCGATCGTCCCGGTCGTCACGGTGGGGACGCACGAGCAGCTGATCGTGCTGTGGCGAGGAGATCGCCTCGCACGCCTGCTGCACGCCCACGCCTGGGCCCGGAGCGAGGTCCTGCCGATCGTGCTCTCGCTACCGTGGGGCCTGACCTCGGGGTACGTCCCATATCTGCCGCTGCCGGCGCAGACCACGCTCGCGTTCCTTCCGCCGATGACCTGGCCCGATCTCGGCCCCAACAGCGCCGAGTGCCCTGCCGACCTGGAGCGCTGCTATCGCGACGTCGAGGCCGCGATGCAAGCGGGGCTCGACCGGATCTCGCGGGACCGCAGGTTTCTGCTCGGACAGCGAGCTACGCCGCGACCACCTGTGGCAACCACACTTCGTCGAGGAACTGCGCCAGCACCTGATCCAGGCGCTCCGGGCGCCGCCGCCATTCAAGGATCGAGCTCGCGGTGACGAGCTGCGCGTTGGCGAGCTCGCGCGCGATCCGATCGGCATCGCTGAACGGATGGATCGGATCCGAAGGATGCCCGATCACCAGCGTGGGGTGATGCAACGCCCGACGCTCCTCGATCGGCGGGGCCACACGGCCGAAGATCAGCCCATCGAGCACGGCGAGCGAGGCCGCCGGATCGCGGCGGATGAAGTCGATCATGAGGTCGACCAGGAAGTAGGTGCGCGGGATCCTCCGGGCGAGCGCCGCGACCACGCCCATCGCTCCCCGGCTGATCCGGAGAGCGAGCGCCAGCGGCACGAATGCCCCCGCAGCGGCGGGGAGTGCGTTCTCGAGCACCGGCATCTCGAGCACCAGCGCACGGACGCGCGACGGTGCCAGCACGGCGACCTCGAGGGCGACGTTCGCACCGAGAGACGTTCCTCCCACGACCGCCTGCGTCAACCCGAGGTGATCGAGGAGCGCGATCACGTCGCGGCCATACTGCTGCATCGAGTACGCGGTCATGTCGTGCGGCTGATCCGAGTCCCCATGGCCCGGTAGATCGACGGTGATCACCCGATGGCCCCGGGCTGCGAGCGCGGGCGCGAGCCGCGTGTACATCCGGCTGTCCATGAGCAAGCCATGCGCGAGCACGACGACGCGCGGACCACTACCGTGCTCGCGATAGCTGATCCGGCGCCCGCGGTGCGTGAAGGACGCGGCGAACGAGGGTGACGACAACATCTGTCCCGAGCGTAGCAACGAATCGGCGTTGCGCCCGGGACCGAGCTCACGCGCAGCTGCTGCGCAAATCGGCAGCTGCAGGCCCGCACTGACGAGGCGTGGTTCTTGCTGTAGGTGAAGGCCAGCCACCGGAGGACCTCATGCGCACCGCGTTGTTCTTGATCATCCTGCTCGCGGGCCTCTCGGCGGCCAACGCCGGAAAGAAGGCCGGGGTCACGATGCCCGACACGATGACCGTCGCCGAGCGACCGCTCGCGCTGAACGGCATGGGGCTGCGGGAGGCGACCTGGCTCGACATCGATGTCTACGTCGCCGGGCTCTACGTCGAGCACCCCTCGTCGAACGCCGCGAAGCTCGTCGCCGCGGACGAGGTCAAGGTCCTGGTGCTGCGGTTCGTGCGGGACGTCGACCGCTCCGACATCGTCAAGGCCTGGAGCGATGGCTTCAAGAACAACGCGACCGTCCCGGTGGACACGCTCAAGCCCCTGATCGATCGCCTCAACGCATGGATGCCCGAGTTCGAAGATGGCGACACGCTGACCTTCAGCTACGTCCCCAAGCAGGGCGTCGAGGTGACCGTCAACGGCGCACGGAAGGGTGTGATCCAGGGCGAGGACTTCGCACGCTCGCTGTTCTCGATCTGGCTCGGCCCCAAGCCGCCAACCAAGGCCCTCAGGAAGGGTCTGCTCGGCAACCACGGGAGCACGTGATGATCGAGGTCAGCACATCCGAGGAGATCGAGGCCCCTGCCGAGGCGGTGTGGGCCGTGCTCACCGAGCTCGAACAGTTCGGCAGCTGGAACCCGTTCATTCGGGACGCGCACGGCTCGACCGAGGTTGGTGGGACGGTTCACGTCCGGGTACGCCCGTCGCTGGGGATCCCGCTCGCGTTCCACGCCGAGGTGACAGTGTCTCGGCCCGACCGCGAGCTGCGCTGGCGCGGCCAGGTCCTGTCGCGCTGGCTCGCTGCCGGTGATCACACGTTCGAGATCGAGCCGATCAATCGGGGGCGCGTCAGGTTCGTTCAGCGCGAGAGGTTCTCCGGGCTCCTGCCCTGGCTCGCGTCGAAGCTCGTCGCGCGCGAGGCCCTGCGCGGCTTCGAGGCCATGAACCTGGCCCTCGCAGCGCGCGCGCGGGAGTGGAAGTCTGCGTCATGACGTCGTGGATGCTCACCGACTCGGGCCATGGCGCCGATGCGCCGCATGCCGCGCGCTTCGAGGCCGTCGGTGCGAGCCTGCCCGCACACCGCGTCACCACACACCAGCTGATGGCCGGGACGCGCCACCGCACGAGGATCGATCTCGAGCGGCTGACAGGGATCCACGAGCACCGGGCGTGCGGCCCCGACGAGACCTCGCTGACCCTCGGGATCGCCGCGGCGCGCGATTGCCTGGCGCGCTCGCGCTACACGGGCGCGGACCTCGACATGGTGATCAGCGCGAGCATCACGCGCTACGTCGACGCGGTGGCCCACCGCTTCGAGCCGCCACTCAGCCTCTCGATCAAGGAGGCGATCGGCGCCTCGGCCGCGAACAGCTTCGACGTGTCCAACGCATGCGCGGGGATGCTGACGGGGGTGTTCATCCTCAACGACTTCATCCGGCGCGGTGTGATCCGCCGCGGGATGGTGGTGAGCGGCGAGCAGATCACGGGGCTCGGCACCAACGCTGCCGACCACATCCGCAGCATCCTCAGTCCTCAGCTCGCCTCGTTGACCCTCGGGGACGCGGGCGCGGCGGTGATCGTGGATCGCGCCCCCGAAGGCTCGCCCGGCATCGTGCTCGCGGGCTTCACCACCCTCGCGGAGCACAGTCGCCTGTGTCTCGGGCTCCCTGCGTGGCACCGGCCCGGCGCGGTCATGTACACGCGCGCACGCAAGATCCACGACGTGGCGATGGCCGAGGGGCCGCCGCTGATCGAAGAGGTCCTCGCCCAGGTCGGCACGCGCCTCGGGGACATCGATTGGTTGATCCCCCATCAGACGTCAGTTCGCGCGATCCGCGCGGGCGAGCGCGCCCTCGGAAGACGCCTCCACGAGGGCCCGAAGCACGTCGTCGTCACCGTCGACAGGTTCGGCAACACGGCGTCGACGACGCTGTTCCTCGCCCTGCACAACTACCTGACCGAGGGCCAACTGCACCGCGGCGAGAAGATCTTGCTGCTGTCGGTGGCGTCGGGCCTCGAGGTCGGCGTCGTGTTGTTCGAGCTCGACGAGCTGGAGGTGACCCATGGGCGCATGCATTGAGGCCGCGGTCACCACGACTCACCGCGGCGTGGTGTTCGGGCGCGGCGCCGTGCGCCTGAGCGACGCGGCGGCCACCGCATGCCTGGACCGCGCGCACCACAGGGCGGACGAGCTGGATCTGTTGATCAACGCGGGGATCTACAAGGACCGCAACACCGCGGAGCCCGCGCTCGCCGCGATCATCCAGGAGAACATCGGGGCCAACGCCGAGGGTCCGCCGCGCCTCGGCCACCACGGGACGTTCTCGTTCGATGTCGCGAACGGCGGCTGCGGGGTCCTCACCGCGGCGCAACTGCTCGACGGGTTCGTCGGGCACGGGGCCGCGCGACTCGGCATGATCGTCGCGGCGGATGCCGATCCGTCGCCGCGGACGTCGCGTGGGTTTGCGTTCGGCGCCGCGGGCGGTGCGGTCCTGCTATCTGGGGGCCTGCCCGAGCGGGGCTTCCAGCGATTCGTGGTGCGGACGTTTCCTCAGTACGCGGGCCTGTTCGATGCGCAGCTGCGCTGGGACCCGCACGCCGGCTTCGCGCACCTCCGCGGTCGCAACGTCGTCGAGATCAAGGAGGCTCCGGAGTTCGCCGCGCGCTCGCTCGAGTGCGCGGAGCTGGTCGCGCGGGACCTGGTCGAAGGTTCGATCGCGTTCGACCAGGTCGATCTCCTGATCACGAGCCAGTATCCGCCAGGGTTCGGCGTCCAGCTGGCACAGCGTCTCGGGATCCCGGCCGCGCGGGTCCCCGTCGTGCGACCCGAGCTGGCGCTGGCGCACACCGCCGGCCCGATCGCCTCGCTCGAGGCCGCGATCGAAGCAGGGTCGTTTGCACGGGCGGATCACGTCCTGTTCGTCACCGTCGGGGCAGGTGTCACCGTGGCAGCCGCCCTCTACCGAGCGGAGCCGACCCGAGGATGACCGACAGGGGGGGCCTGATCGTGGTTGACGGCCCCGCCCGAATTGGCTAAACCAATTAGCCAATGCCGCTGCAGCCCATCGCGCCCCGCGAGCCCGCCCACCAGGCCGCGGAGCACATCCTGCGCCGCGCGATCTTGCGCGGGGAGCTCGCACCCGGCGAACGCTTGCCGCCCGAGCGCGAGCTCGCGACCCAGCTCGGCGTCAGCCGGCTGACCCTGCGCTCGGCGCTCGCGATGCTCGATGCCGCGGGGCTCGTCACCGTCCGCCACGGTAGCGGCTACGTCGTACGCGACTTCGTTCGCGATGGCGGGCCGGACCTGCTGGCCGGCGTCGCGGAGCTCGCGAGCGAGCGCGGAGAGTTTCCGGACATCGCCGCCGAGCTGTTGCGCGTACGTCGCCATCTCGCGCACGCCGCGCTCGAGAGGCTCGTCGAACATCCGCCGACTCCGGCCGCGATCCACGCCGTCGTCGCCGCGATCGACGCGATGGCCTCCGTGGGCGCCGACGAGCTCGCCCTCGCCCGCGCCGATCTCGCCGTGCTCGCCGCCGTGCTCGATGCCACGCGCAGCCCCGTGCTCCGGCTCTGTCTCAATCCGGTGACCACGGTGGTCGGAGGGAGCGCCGCGCTCCGCGCCGCGATCTACGTCGAGCCCGCGAGCAACGTGGCGGGCTGGCGGCTGCTCGCGGCATGGATGACACGCCCCCGTGCGGAGGATCTCGAGCGCATCCTCGCGGTGCTCGCCGCGCGTGACGCCGCGACGCTCGAGCACCTGTCACGCGGCCGGCGCAAGCCACGACGGAGCTCCCGATGATCGAGACCCGACTGGTCCGGCTCCTCCTCGGTGAGCCCGAGCGCGTGCTGACTCACCTGGAGCGCATGCGCACGCGAGGCATCGTCGACGTCGCGCCCAATCCATGGCAGCTGTGCCTCGGCGTGCTCCGGCTGTGGCATCGCACGCTGTTTCGCACCGAGACGGTGGGTACGTCGAGCAACGCGATCCGCGCCACCTGGCGCGCCCGGCTGCTCGCGAACCGCGCCGTACGCCTCCCGTTCCTGCTCGCGGAGCGCGCCGTCGCTCCGTTCGACTTCACCGGCCTGCGCAGCCCGCCCGAGCGGCTGATCCGCCACCTGCTGGGAGCGCATCACGATGGCAACCAGTTCGTGTTCGATCTCGAGATCCTGACCGGGCACGGCGAGCTCGAGCGGCTGCAGCGGCGTGTCGCCGAGCTCCTGGCCCAGCCCGATAGTCCGCGCACCCGCTGGCTCCGCGATCTGACCGTGTTCGAGGGCTATCACGAGCAGCTCGCCGCTGCGGTCGAGCGCGCGCTCGCCGCCGGGCCCGCGATGACAACCACCGAGGCCAACGACCCGGATCTGTCGTTCCGAGCCTACCTGCGGTGGTGTGCGCGCCAGCCCGCCACGCTCGTTGCCACGGTCGGCGCCTGGCGCACCGGGCAGTTCGCCTTCGATTCGGGGCTCGCGTCGTGACGCGCGCCGAGCTCCTGGCCGCCTCGGGTTCCGAGCTCCGCGCGATGCTCGCGGCAGGTCACCCGATCGATCCCTCGCAGCTGGACGACACGACCTACCGCGGGATCAGCCTCGGCCTCCCCGCGTGGATCGAGCGCCTCAGCTGGAAGAAGTTCACCAAGGCGTTCCACCGCGACCCGCGGACCGGCTGCCTGCGTGGCTGGAACCTGCGCATCGAGCAGGACGGCCTCGATCGCCCCTGGCGTCCACGCAGCCGCCGCGGCGTCCCGTGGACGTTCGGTCACTTCGCGGTGGTGCGCGAACCCGGTCGACTGATGCTCGATTACGGCGCCGGAGGCAATCGCAAGGGCGATCCGCTCAACACCCTGCGCGATCCGCTGGTGGCGCTCCACGCTGGCTCCGTCGAGCGCCTGCTCGGCTGGAGCTACCTCGCGATCGGCCCTGCAAAGATCCCGACGCCATCGTACTTCTTGCTCGAGCGCGACGCCCCGCTCGCGGCTCCCGTGCCGTCGCCACGACCGCCGCGCTAGAGCTGCGCTTCGACGGACAGCGTGAAGATGTTGTTCGAACCGTGGCCGCGGAAGTTCGACGGCGGCGAGGTCGTCGAATCCGTCACCGTCGGGATCAGGTACCAGTAGCGCAGGTAGCTGGCGCCGAAGCGATAGCGGCCGGTGGTCCAGCGCAGGCCGGTGTGCAAGCCGATGTGCTTGAACGTGGGCTGATCGAACGTGACGGTGCTCGACGGTGCGGGCGTGCGGTCATAGTGCGTGCCGGCCATCAGCTCCACGCCCGGGAGCGCCGCGAGATCGTGCACGCGCACGCCCCCCGAGGTCTGCCACGAGTCGTGATAGTTCTTCACGGTCTCGAGCTCACGCACGAGGAAGATGCCGACCACGTCGGTGTGCTGCTTCTGGTACTGGCGGTAGAGCCAGTAGCGCAGCTCGGCGCCGACCTCGACGTGCGGCGTGACATCGACGTTGGCACCGCCCATGAACGCCCACGGCAAGAGCTGCGTCGTGGTCTGCGTGCCGACCAGCTTGTCGCCGGGGTTCGGGGCATCGTCGCTGAACGTGATCTCCACCGGCCCGGTCATCGTCGCGTCGACGCGGCCGGTGAGCGTGGCGCCCCAGGTCACGCGCGGGTGCGGGCGGCCGAACGCGGCGAGCATCCATGACGGAGCCCAGCCGCTGCCGTCGAGCACCAGCTCGGGGCGCGTGCCCGCGAGGTTGCTGATGTCCGTCCCGTTGACGATCGGGAACACGTCGCGCTTGCCGTGGATGCGGACGTTCAGCACGCCCGCGGAGCCGCCGATCGTGAGCCCGTCGGTGATCCGATAGGCAGCCGCGAGCACCGCCTGCGGTGCCACCACGTAGCCGTCGATCAGGTGATAGCGGGTGACATCGTTCTCGCCGAACCCCGCGCCCTGCGCGTTGCCAACATAGATCGCCGCGCCCATCACCAGCTTGCCCGGCAGGATCTCGCCGGTCGCCGCGATCATCGGGATCACACCCCGTGCCCGGCTCGGCCTGGTCGGCGCGTAGTACCCATCGGCGTCCGGGGTGACGCCGAGGAACCGATCGCTCTCGGCCCACGAATGCAGCTGGAACTCGCTCCGCACCACGGCCAGGCCCAGCGAGAGGTAGAGGTGCCAGCCGTGCTGGAGGATCAGACCGGCGGGGTTGTGATAGATGGCCGCGGCCTCGTCGGGGCGCCCGATCACGGCGCCCATCGCGGTCCGGCGCACGCCGATGTCGGGAATCCCGAAGCCGCCAGCGTCGGCCGCAGGGCTGGCGAGCCCGAGCGCGAAGGCGGCGACGAGCGCGGTGCCGAGGGCGGTGCCGAGGGCGGGGCCGAGGGCGGTGACATGTCTCAGCGACGACGAGCGCGGCAACATAGGACGGTAGTTCCATCACGTTCGGGGGATCAAAAACAAGGATTGATCGGAATCACTTTACACTGTAAAAGATGGCCGTGAACCACCGGAGCGCCGTGCCATGTTCGACCTGAAGATCACCGGCGGGACGATCGTCGACGGCACGGGACGCGAACCGTTCCAAGGTGACGTGGCCGTACGGGATGGCCGGATCGTCGAGATCGGCGCGTGCCCCGGGCCGGCGCTGCGGACGATCGATGCGCGCGGCGCCCACGTGCTCCCCGGCTTCGTCGACATCCACACCCACTACGATGGTCAGGTCTCGTGGGACGAGGAGTTCTCCCCGAGCTCTCTGCACGGCGTGACCACCTGCGTGATGGGCAGCTGCGGCGTCGGCTTCGCGCCGGTGCGGCCAGGGCGCGAGCAGACGCTGGTCGAGCTGATGGAGGGTGTGGAGGACATCCCAGGCTCGGCCCTCGCCGAGGGCATCCCATGGGGCTGGGAGTCCGTCGCGGACTACATGGACACGATCGCCGCGATGCCGCACGCGATCGACTTCCTCGTTCAAGTTCCCCACGACCCGCTGCGAATGTACGTGATGGGAGACCGCGCCGTCGCCGACGAGGTGGCCACCGACGAGGACATCGCCGCGATGCGCACGCTGCTCCGCGCCGCGCTCGAGGCGGGTGCCGCCGGGTTCACCACGGGTCGTAGCGACAATCACCGCACCGCGCGCGGCGCCGCCACCCCGGCCTCCGAGGTCGGCGCACGCGAGCTCGCGGGGATCGCGGAGGCGTTCGTCGGCCTCGGCCATGGCGTGCTCCAGGCGGTCAGTGACTTCGACATGATGCGCGGCCCGGAGCGCTTCGATCCCGAGTTCGATCTCCTCGAGGAGATGGTGGCGGCGAGCGGTGGCCGTCCGCTCTCGATCTCCACGATGCAGCGCGATCACGCGCCGAACCAGTGGCGGCAGATCCTGGCGCGCGCGGATCGCGCGGTCGCCAACGGGCACGACGTCCGCTGTCAGGTCGGCGCGCGCGGCATCGGCGTGCTCCTCGGCCTCGAGGCCACGTTCCATCCGTTCATGGGCTTCCCCTCGTACAAGGCGATCGCCCAGCTCTCGCTCGAGGAGCGCGTGGCGCGCATGCGCACGCCCGAGCTGCGCGCCCGCATGCTCTCGGAGACCAGCGAGAAGGTCGCCGGTGACGGCACCCCGATCCCTCCCCTCGCGGACTTCTTCCTCGCCAACGTGCAGATGGTGGCGATGCGCCTGTACCGGATGAGCGAGCGCCCGGACTACGAGCCGAAGCTCGACACCTGCCTCGCGGCCGAGGCCGCACGCGCCGGCGTCTCGGTGCTCGAGCGGATCTACGATGCGCTCCTCGAGGACGAGGGCAAGGCCCTGCTCTACTTCCCCGTCTACAACTACACGGGGATGAACCTCGACGT
>JADKKI010000032.1 GCA_016720595.1 Myxococcales bacterium | reverse complement strand
TCTGCGCGGTGGTCGCGTACCTGTCCCAGCAGAAGCGCAACGCGCGCAAGTGACCCCCCGGGGGACTTCTTCGCCTGCGGCTCGCGGCGTATCGTGATCGCGTGCGGTTCCCGATCCTGGTCACGATCGCGTCCTTCCTCACCGGTTGCCCCGCGGCTCCCAAGCCGCCCCCGAAGCTGCCCAACACCGCGCTGATCGCGGGCAGCTACGAGCGACACAAGCCGGACGGAGAGACGGCGATCCGCTTCGATCCGAACGGCTCCTACCGGGTCGCGAAGACCCGGATGCAGTTCGATGTCGAGCCGCCCGTGGGCACGGGGACCTACAAGATCGACGGAGACCAGCTCACGATGACCGCCGACAAGGGCCAGTGCGCCGAGACCCCGGGCACCCGAGAGGGCGTCTACAAGGTGGTGCTCTCGAAGATCGGGGTCCGGTTCACGAAGGTCAGCGACAGCTGCGAGCGCCGATCGGCCTACGACGGCCAGACCTGGTGGCGCGTTAATTGATGCGATTGATGACGGCGCGCACCTCCGCCCACCTGGGGGGTGCGCTCGGGCCGACGGTCGTCGTGCTGAAAACTGGCCCCTCGCGATCGAGGTGACCAGGATGGCCGGATGGCAGTTGTGCGTCGCCTCGCCGAAGGGCGGCCCGATCCCACCCGGCGCCCGTCCCGCGCCGCGCGGTGGATCGGTGGCGCGCTGCGGCGGCTGCGCGAGCGCCGGGCCGCGGCCGCACCCGTGGTCGATCCCACGCTGCCCGCTGCTGCGCAGCTGATCGCGGTCCAGCACCCGAGCGCCACGCTCCCCGAGCGCGCCTTCGACCTGTGGCTCCTCGCGGCCGTGCTCGGGCTCCTCGGGATCGGCACCATCGAGATCTATTCGTCGACGGCCGCGGATGGGCTGACCCAGCATCACGACTCGATGTTCTTCCTCGAGCGGCAGCTCATGTTCGTCACGCTCGGCGGGCTGGCGATGTGGGTCGGCGCGCGGATCGACTATCGCCGCCTCCGGCAGCTGACCTATCCGCTGCTGCTGGTCTCGATCGGGCTCCTCGGCCTGGCGCTCCTGGCCCCGTCGAAGAATGGCGCCTCGCGCTGGATCCCGCTCGGGCCGCTGACGTTTCAGCCCGTCGAGATCGCGAAGCTCGGACTGGTGACGTACCTCGCGTACTCGCTCGGCCGGAAGGCGGATCGGGTCAAGACCTTCACCGTCGGGTTCGTCCCGCACCTCGTGGTCTGCGGGATCATGATGGTGCTGCTGCTCAAGCAGCCCGACCTCGGCTCCTCGATCGTGATCGGCTTGACCACGCTCGGCATGCTGTTCATGGCCGGCACGCGCGTCTCGTACATCATGCTCGCCATCCTCGGCGCGGCACCGATCGCCTATCACTTCGTGGTCGGCACGCCATGGCGGCTCCAGCGCGTGCTCGCGTTCTTCAACCCCGAGGCCTACGCGAGCGGCCAGGCGTATCAGTTCCTCCAGGCGCGGCTCGCGATGGGCTCGGGCGGGATGTTCGGCGCCGGGCTCGGCGATGGACATCAGACCCTCGGCTACATGCCCGAGGCGCACAACGACTTCATCCTCGCGCCGATCGGCGAGGAGATGGGCTACTTCGGCGTGGCCCTGGTGCTCCTCCTGTTCGCGGTGCTGCTGTGGCGCGGGATCCGCGCGGCGCTCGGAGCGCGCGACGTGTTCGGCGGCTACCTCGCGTTCGGCATCACGATCATGTTCGGTGTGCAGGTGCTGTTCAACGTGGGCGTGGTCCTCGGCATCGTGCCGAACAAGGGGATCACGCTGCCGCTCGTCAGCTATGGCGGGAGCTCGCTGGTGATCACGATGTTCTTCGTCGGGTTGCTCCTCAACGTCGGGCGGCGCCCCGAGCGGCACCCGCAGACCGAGGAACAAACCCGCGAGCTCGCGCGTCGAAAGCGGGTGCGAGTGCGCGTGCTGACGCAACGGCCGGGCGACACGGCATGCGCCTCCTGATCGCGGGCGGCGGGACGGGAGGACACCTGTTCCCGGGCGTCGCGGTCGCCGAGGAGCTGCGCGCCCGCGAGCCCGATGCGGCGATCCGGTTCGTCGGTACCAAGCGCGGGATCGAGGCGCGCGTGCTCCCCGACCTCGGCTGGGAGCTCGAGCTGATCGAGGTCTCCGGGCTCAAGACCGTCGGCATCCTCGGTGCGATCCGCGGGCTGTTCCGGCTGCCGCGAGCGCTGTGGCAGGCGCGCAAGGTCGTCAAGGCGTTCAAGCCCGATGCGGTGATCGGCGTCGGTGGCTATGCCTCGGGTCCGGTGGTCCTGATGGCGCGGCTGCGAGGGATCCCTACCGCGATCTGCGAGCAGAACTCGATCCCGGGCCTGACCAACAAGATCCTCGGCCGCGTGGTGCGGGCCGTCTTTCTCTCGTTCGAGGAGAGCCGGCGGTTCTTCAAGGCGAAGAAGGTCCAGATGACCGGCAACCCGGTCCGGCGCGAGCTGGTGCAGAAGCTCCTCGGGGCCGCACCGGCCGCCGGCGAGCGGGTCCACGTGCTGGTCTCGGGCGGCTCGCTCGGTGCGGTCGCGGTCAACGAGCTCGCGGCCAAGGCGCTGATCGAGCTCGCGAAGACCACGCCGCTGACGATCACGCACCAGACCGGCGAGAAGGACCTCGCGCCGACCATGCAGCGCTACGCGGACGCCGGCGTCACCGCGGACTGCCGCGCCTTCATCAAGGACATGGCAGGGACCTACCTGGCCGCGGATCTGGTGATCGGCCGCGCCGGGGCGACCACCGTCGCGGAGCTCGCGATCGCCGGCAAGCCGGCCGTGTTCATTCCATATCCGTTCGCCGCCGACAATCACCAGGAGATCAACGCACGCGAGATGGCGAGCCAGGGTGCGGCCCTGAGCTTCCGCCAGGCGGACCTGACCGCGGAGCAGCTGGTCACCGCCCTCCGCCCCCTCGTGACCGATGCCGCAAAGCGCACCGAGATGGGCGCGAAGATGAAGGCCCTCGCGAAGCCGGGTGCCGCCACGGCCGTGATCGATTGGTGCGCGGCGCAGCACCCCGTCAAGTCCTGAGATCGCGAGGGGATTTTCCCCAGACCCTCCAGGCGCGAGGTACGTTGGATCTCCATGGTCCGACACGCCTCGTGGGTCGCGCTCGTCTCGCTGGTCTCGCTCGGGACGACGGCGGCTCCCGCCGCCGCCAAGTGCGCGATGAGCCACCTCCGACCGGAGGTCCTCAGCACCGACGAGATCGCGCCTGGGGGCGGGATCGTCGTGGCGACCGAGCAGGCCAGCTACGACGAGCCGGACGAGGGCGATGCGGTCCAGCCGACGTGGCAGCTCGAGATCGGAGGCACGCGCAGCGCACCGAAGATCGACACGCTGGCGCCAGGCCTCGCCGTGTATCGCGTCCCGGCGAGCGCGACGGCCGCGACCTTGTTCGATGGCAAGACAGTCCGCGGCAAGATCACGATCGGCACCACCAAGGCGGCGGCGCTCGCTGCCCCGAAGGTGAAGGGCATCCGCCACGACAAGTCGATGGGGCGACGCGCCAGTGCGTACACCACCGTCACGCTCGACGGCGCTCCGCCCGCGGGCATGGTCGCGCTCGTGCTCACCGATGCGAAGGGCACGCCACGGTCGTTCGGTGTGGTGGAGGACGGCGCCGCCGAGCTCCGGGTCTATGCGCACAGCCGGTGCGGCGTGGTGCCGAACAACACGGTGGAGTCCAAGATCGGCGACAAGGTGAAGCTGTTCTGGGTCGACCGCAACGGCCGCAAGTCGCCGGTGTCGAAGATCGTGACGATCACGGGGACTCCGGCCACCGAGATGGAGTGATGCGCGCGGTCGCCCTCGCACTCGTGCTGATCTCCATCCCCGCGTACGCCGAGCGCGTCTGCGAGCGGGGCCCGCTGCGGCCGCAGGTGATCGCCGGCACGGATGGGCAGATCGCCGGCTCGGGCGGCGTGATCGTCGCGAGTGGTGACAAGCTCCCGGACTGGCGGTTCCGCGTCCTCAACAAGGTGGTCCGCCCGCGCGTGGTGACCCTCGCTCCCGGCCTGGCGATCTATCACCCGCCGCCGCTCGCGGGGACCGACGTCGTGCTCGAGAACCTGGAGCAGAGCGTGATCCGCCGCGCCCGTCGCGCGCTGACGATCGATCCGGGCCCGGAGCCGCCCAAGCTCGTCGGGATCGAGAGCCGAGACGCCGAGGGCCACACCTCCGTGGTCGCCGAGCTCGAGCAGGTACGGGGGGACGTGGTGGTGGTGATCGTCTCGGTCGTCGAGCGCGATCGCACGGTCCCGATCACCTGGGTGAGTACGCGTGGCGCCTCGGGTCCGAAGCTGCTGGTCTGGCATACGCCTTATGGCTGCGAGCAGACCGTCGAGGCCACCCGCCAGCCGCGGGTCGGCGAGCGCGTGGTCCTCAGCTTCGTCGACGAGGTCGGTCGCGTCTCGGAGCCCTCGAAGCCAGTCACGGTCACGCGCGCGAAGGCCCCGAAGTGACCCGCGCCGCCACGCTCGCGATGGTCCTCGCCGTGGTGCCCGCTGCCCCGAGCGCGGTCGAGGCCAAGCGGATGTGCTTTCAGGGGCCGCTCCCGCCGCAGGTGATCTCGGGGGCACGCGCCAAGATCGCCGGCTCGGGCGGCGTGATCGTCGCGAGCGGCGCCGAGCTGCCCGACTGGCGGTTCCGCGATCTCAACCGGGTCGTGCGCCCACGTGTGGTCACGCTCGCGCCGGGGCTGGCGATCTACCATCCACCACCGCTCGCGGGCACCGACGTCGTGGTCGAGGACACGGGGCACGGCGAGGTCGCGCGCACGGAGCGAGCGCTGTCCATCGAGCCGGCGCCCGGCGCCCCGGACGTCGCCAGGATCACCTCCACCGAGCAGACCGCCGGACGGCGGATCGTCGACGCGCAGCTGACCACTCCCACGCCGGAGCACGCGATCATCGTGGTGGTCTCGAAGGTCGTCTCGACGCTCGACGGGACCAGGGTGGTCCCCCTGACCTGGGCGAACGTCCCGGGGTCGAACCCCTCGTCGGTGCGGCTGTGGTATCCGCCCGGAGGCTGCGATTCGGTGATCGAGCGCTCGGTGGAGCCGCGCGCCGGAGACCGGGTCGTCCTGACCTGGGTCGACGACGCGGGACGGGTCTCGGAGCCTTCCAAACCCCTTGTCATTGCAGGTGGATCCAAGGGGAAGTGATCTCTGGTAGAAAGCGTTCTCTCCAGCAGGTCCCATGTTCCGCAAGCTAGATACCAAGATTCACTTCGTCGGCATCGGTGGCATGGGCATGTGCGGCATCGCCGAGGTGCTCGCAAACATGGGCTACAAGGTCTCCGGGTCGGACATGAACGACACCGAGATCACGCGGCACCTCGCGAACATCGGGTGCAACGTCACCCGAGGCCACCGTGCCGACAACCTCGGTGAGTCAGACGTCGTCGTCGTGTCGAGCGCGATCAAGGGCTACAACCCCGAGGTCGAGGCCGCGCGCGCCCGTCAGATCCCGGTGATCCCACGCGCCGAGATGCTCGGCGAGCTGATGCGGATGAAGTACGCGATCGCGGTTGCCGGAGCCCACGGCAAGACCACGTCGACGACGATGATGCACACCGTGCTGATGGCGGCCGGCTACGATCCCACCGCGGTGATCGGCGGGCGCGTCAACTCGCTCGGCCTCGCGAACGCCCGCTGGGGCAAGAGTGACTACCTGGTGGCCGAGGCGGACGAGAGCGATGGCTCGTTCCTCACGCTCACGCCCACCGCCGCGATCGTCACCAACGTCGATCCCGAGCACCTCGATCACTACGTCACGTTCGACAACGTGAAGAAGGCGTTCACCGACTTCTGCAACCGCGTCCCGTTCTACGGCATGTCGGCGCTGTGCCTCGACAACGCGGGCGTGGGTGCGATCCTGCCGAACCTGACCAAGCGGTTCACCACGTTCGGGATCACGTCCCAGGCCACGTACCGCGCGCGCAACGTGCGGCCCGATGGCCTGACCACACGGTTCATGGCGTGGCGACATGCGAGCGAGCTCGGCGAGGTGGTGCTGCCGATGCCCGGTAACCACAACGTGCTCAACGCGCTCGGCGTGCTCGCGATCTCGGACTTCATGGGGATCCCGTTCGAGACCTATGTGAAGGCGCTCGCGCAGTTCGAGGGCGTGGCGCGCCGGTTCACCGTCCGCGGCGAGGTCGGCGGCGTCACCGTCGTCGACGACTTCGGGCATCACCCGGCAGAGGTCAAGGCCACGCTCAACGGTGCGCGGAGCTCGTTCCCCGGCCGCCGGATCATCGCGGCGTTCCAGCCGCACCGCTACACGCGCACCCGCGATCAGCTCGCCGAGTTCCCGCGCGCCTTCCACGACGCCGACAAGGTCGTGATGTGTGACATCGCGCCCGCTGGCGAGAAGCCGATCGAGGGCGTCACGAGCGATGCCGTGGTCCGGCTCGCCCGCGAGGCCGGCCACAAGGACATCACGTACATCCCCAAGCGCGAGGATCTCGCGGCGTGGCTCGACGCGCAGGCCAAGCCCGGCGATCTCGTGATCACCCTCGGCGCTGGCAACATCCAGCTCACCTGCAACGACTTGATCGCGCTGCTCGAGAAGCGGCTCGGCGCGGCGACCAAGAAGAACCTCGTGCGGATCGACGAGTCGAGCGCGACGGTCGCGCGGTGAGTCGCGCGCTCGCGATCGTGCTCGTCCTCGGGCTCGGGCTGGCAGCGAGCGGCGGGTGCAAGCAGTCAAAGGAGCCGGCGGAGGCCAGCGAGGTGCTGGCACGGTCCCGGGCGCTCGCGGCGGCGATGTGCGCGTGCAAGGACCAGGCGTGTGCGGGGCCCCTGCGCACGCAGTGGAACGAGCTGACCAAGCTGCTCCACGGCGCGACGTTCACCGAGGAGCAGGTCGAGGGCCTGACCACCGAGGACGTTCGCTTCGAGCGCTGCATGAGCGCGCTCTCGCACTAAGCGCTGACGCTCGACGAGCCCACGCGCACGCTCGCGCCGCTGGCACGTCGGGTGAATCACCGAGGGTGTGCCCCGAGCTATCCCGTCGTCGTTGTTCGCACTCGTGATCGTCGCGAGCGCTGGTGTCACGGCGAGCGCCCAGGCTCCGACGCCGCCCGCCGATCAGGACGGCCAGACCCACCTCGGGATGGCGCTGTTCGAGCTCGCGATGTCGATGGGGATCCCCGCGGCGTACTACTGGCGCACCTCGGAGCACCAGGCCGTGGACTTCGAGCTCGGCAATGACTGGGCGAGCTGGAAGACCAAGCTGTTCTCGACGGACAAGCTGCGGTTCGACACCAACCCGTTCGACGTCAACGCGTTCCACCACCCGGTGGCCGGCGTCGTCGACTATCACATCATCCGCACCAACGGCTACTCGCCGCTCGTCGCGACCGCGGTCGCGTACGGCAAGGGTGTGGTCTGGGAGTACGTCGTCGAGTACCGCGAGGATCCCTCGATCAACGACCTGATCTTCAACGGAGCCGGTGGCCTCGCGATCGGCGAGCCGCTGTACCGGATCGGACAGCTGTGGCGCGGCAGTCGCGTCACCGCGAGAGATCGCGTGAAGACCGCGCTGTTCTCGCCGTTCGATGCGTTCCACGACTCCTATCGCAAGCCCACGCGCTGGATGCGTCCGAGCGTGTGGAGCTCGATCGATCTCGCCGGCGGTGTGATCGAGCGCGCGGTGGATCACGCCACTCGCACCGAGGTGCTCGGCCTCCTCGACATCGATGTGGTCGCGAATCGCGCATTCGCCGAGGGCGGCGCGTATCACGATCGGATCAAGGCCGGCGAGTGGAGCCGGCTGCGCGTCGTGGGGCGGCTCGGCGACACCAACGGCGTGGTCAACCTGTCCTCGTGGCAGCTTCGATCGCAGACCGCGATCTTCGGCCGCTATCGACAGACCGCGGACGGCGACGGGCGCCTGCTCGCACTCGGCGCAGCGTTCACATACCGGAACGACGAGCTCAGCAGCGGTCGCGAGCGAGACCGGTTCGCGATCGCGCACCTGATCGGTCCCCAGATCCAGCTGTCGCGCCGGCGAGCGGGCTACGAGGTGCGCTGGGACGCCGCGGCCTATGCCGATTTTGCGCTCGTGGAGGCCCTCGTGTTCAGCCCGGACCCGCCGTTCCCGAAGCCACCGCCGTACTTCACGGCGCTCCAGTCCGATGGCTACATCGATGCGATCGGCGTCACCGCGACCACCCGCCTGCGCGTGCTCGCCGGGCCTTGGCGCGCCGAGCTCGAGCTCGACGCCCACCTCCTGCGTCAGGTGGTCAACCACGACCGAGATCCCGACGGCAACGGGAGCAGCTCCGAAGGCGCCATCCCCGCGGCGGTCAACCCCGCTGTCACGGCGGTGGGCATCGACGAGCAGCGCGCGATGTGGCGCCTCCAGTTCGGCTACCAGCCCGGAGAGTGGGGCCTGGCGCTGATCACCGAGGGTGCCAAGCGGCGCAGCAGCTGGAAGGAGCAGACCCGCGAGATCTCCGATGTCTCGATCGGCGCGATGATCCAGCTCGCCTACTGAAGCGTGAGGTCGATCCAGAGCGGCCAGTGATCCGAGGGCCCGACGTGCTCGACACCGCCGAACGTCGCCGTCAGCTCGCGCGTGTAGATCGCGTCGAGCCGCTGCTCGAGCCCGAACATGTGCTCGGTGTTCCCCGAGCCCGCGGTCGGCGTCTCGAACCCTTGATCCCGCATGTAGCCATCCACCACGGGTGCTTGATCCGACGCACGCGTCGAGGACAGCACCGGGAGCTTGCCATCCACCCACTCGACCCACGACATGTTGAAGTCGCCGGCGATCAGTGTGGTCTCCGGCGCGCTCATCACGATCGGGGAGAGCTGCGCGATCCGCTGCGCCGTGTTCAGCTTGGTGTCGAGATGGACATCGATCACGTGGACGGGTGTGCCATCGACATCGATCGTCGCCTGGATCGCGATCCGGTGCTGCGACTTGTTCGCCGACTCCCGCAGATCCATCTTGGAGACGTCCGTGATCGGAAACGCCGAGAGGATCGAGAGGCCGTGCGTGCCGCCGTCCTTGACCTCGCGCGCTGGCACGTACACGTAGTTGAAGCCGAGCTGGTCGGCGACGATGGCCGTGCGCGAGCGGCCCTCCGCCGGATAGGACTCCACCTCCTGGACCAGCACCACTCCGGCGGTGGCGAGGGCGGGCGTGTCGAGTAACGCCGCGGCGAGCCCGTCGGGATCCGGCCCGTACTCGAAGTTGTAGGTCACCACCCGCAGCGGATTGCTCGGCGCGGTGCGGTGCGTGCGCAGCGTCCCGGGACCCGCGAGCTCGGCGACCAGGGGACCAGCGACGGCGTCGATCGGCACCCACGGCTGCGCGTCACTCATGCCGAGGCCGCACCCCGGCAGGAGGGCTAGCAAGGCGAGCCGGTTCACCAAGACCATCCAAGGCTGACGCCGAGCCCAGGCGCGAACCTGTCACCGACGGCGCCCATCACATAGATCCGCGCGAGGATCCCGCGCCGGTACTCGTAGCCTGTGGACAGCTCGGCAGACAGTGAGGTCGTCGACATGCCGTTCCACTCCGGCACGGGCGAGGGCGTGGCGCGATGCACCACCTGCGGACCGATCTGCGCGAACCAGGCATGCGCGCCGCTGCGCACCGGATATGCGGCGACGTACGGCGAGAACGTGAGGTACTGATCTCCGCCGAGCACGTAGTACGAGGCGACCGCACCGACGGCGAACCGGTGTGTCAGCTGGTAGTCGTACCCGAGCCCCCACAGGCCGCCCTTCCCGAGCGCGTCGACGTAGAGCGCGTGATGCGGTGTGGAGCGCGCCGCGGTGGCGACGGCGGGCTTGGTCACCGAGGTGGCAGGCTCGGCGACGGAGGGATCGGCGAGCGCTGGCGCGACGACGGCGCAGCCGAGCACACTCGAGATCATCACGCGCCCCCAGAAACTCATGAGCCTCCTAGCGTAGCGGCGCACGGGGATCACACAAGCGAAAATCCTGCGCGCCGACTTCGCCCGAGCGGTCGTGCTCGACTAGGAAATCATCGGAGACGCGGAGTACGTTGTACCGAAGCCACGATGCAGGTCACCACGGATGCCCCTCTCGCCGCCCGTACCACCCTCGGCCTCGGTGGTCCCGCTCGCCGGCTCGCCCGGGTCGAGACCGTCGGTGAGCTGACCGAGGCGCTGGCCACCGTCACCGACGAGCCTGTGCTGGTGCTCGGCGGCGGCTCGAACCTCGTGGTGCGCGATGGCGGCTGGCCAGGGCTGGTGGTCCAGCTCGCGATCCCGGGCGTGACGATCCGCGAACACGATCGCGATCACGCGCTGGTCTCCGCGTTCGCCGGCGTCGCGTGGGACGAGCTGGTCGCGCAGATGGTCAGCGCCAAGCTCGCCGGGGTCGAGTGCATGTCGGGGATCCCAGGCCTCGTCGGCGCCACGCCGATGCAGAATGTTGGCGCATACGGTCAGGAGGTGGCCGACACCATCGTGCACGTGCGCGTGCTCGATCGGCAGACCGGCGAGATCGAGTACTTCGATCACGCCGCGTGCGCGTTCGCGTATCGCACGAGCGTGTTCAAGGGCAGCGAGCGGTGGATCGTGCTCGAGGTGCAGTTCCGGCTCGCGCGCAGCGAGGACAGCGGGGTGATCAAGTACCCCGAGCTCGCGCGCGCCCTCGGGATCGCAGAGGGCGGACGTGCGCCCCTCGCGGCGGTGCGCGACACCGTGATCGCGCTGCGGCGCGGCAAGGGCATGGTCGTCGATCCCGCGGATCCCGATTCGCGCAGCGCGGGCTCGTTCTTCATGAACCCGATCGTCGATGCCGCGACATTGGCCGCACTCGAGGCCAGGCTCCCCGCCGGCACGGTGCCGCCGAAGTTCGCGGCCCCCGAAGGCAAGACCAAGCTCAGCGCGGGCTGGCTGATCGAGCGCGCCGGGTTCGCGAAGGGCTTCACACCCGCCTCGTCGCCGCGGGTGGGGATCTCGAGCAAGCACGCCCTCGCACTCGTCAACCGCGGCGGGGCGACGACGGCCGAGCTGCTCGCCCTCGCGAAGGAGATCCAGGATGGGGTCCGCGCGCGGCTCGGGATCGATCTGGTTCCCGAGCCCGTGATCGTCGGTAGCGAGTTCCGGTAGAACAGGGCATGTCGCATCCATTCGCCGGCAAGCGCGTCGCGGTCGTGATGGGCGGGCTCTCGGCCGAACGCGAGGTCTCGCTCAACACCGGGGCCGGGGTGATCGCCGCGCTGACCGCGAACCGCTGGGATGCCGTGGCGATCGACTGGGCCGAGGGCACGAGCCTCGCCCAGCTGCTCGAGCGCTCCGGTGCGCAGGTGGTGTGGAACGCGCTGCACGGCACCTGGGGAGAGGACGGCGCGGTGCAAGGCCTGTGTGCGTGCCTCCGCATCCCGTGCACCGGCTCCGGCATCCTCGCGAGCGCGCTCGCGATGGACAAGGTGATGTCGAAGCGGATCTTCGAGAGCAACGCGGTGCCCACGCCACGCTGGCTCGTCCTTCCGCACGATGGTCCGGTCGATGGCAGCGACGGGATCGCCGCACTCGCGGACTGGGCGCTGCCATGTGTGGTCAAGCCCGCGAACGAGGGCAGCTCGGTCGGCGTCAGCGTGGTCGAGCAGCGCGCCGAGATCGCACCGGCGGTCGCCGCGGCACGGAGGTTCCACGGGCCGGTGATCGTCGAGGACTACATCGCGGGCACCGAGGTGTTCGTCGGCATCTTGAACGGCCGCGTGCTCGGCTCCGTCGAGGTTCGTCCGATGACGAAGTTCTACGACTACGAGGCCAAGTACAAGCGCACCGACACCAAGTACCTGGTGCCACCCGAGCTCCCGCCGACGGTGATCGCGCGGACGCACGAGCTCGCGCTCGCGGCCTACAACGCGCTCGGCTGCAGCGGTCACGCACGGCCCGATCTCCGGATCACCACGGCCGGCGAGCCGTTCGTGCTCGAGGTCAACACGCTGCCCGGGATGACGGCGACCAGCCTGCTGCCGAAGATCGCGAAGAGCATCGGCATGGACTACGCGTCGTTGTGCGAGGAGATCCTCGCGAGCGCCACGACGATCTAGGGCGATCCAGGATCCGTCTTGCAGCTCGTGTGCACCCGGCGCCTCGGCTCGCGTCGCCCCGGCACCGTCACGAGCAACCCAGCGGGCGGGCCCAGAGAGATCAAAGCAAGGAAGCAAGGAAGCAACGCGGCGACCTGCTTCATGGTTGGCCTCGCCCCGATTCGGTCCACGGGGTCCAGCGGTGAGCTCTCATCGAGAGATCCTCCGGGCCGCAGCGCGCGCGCGCAGACCGAGCGCAGTGCCGCACAGGAGCGGTTCCAGTCATCGCGTAGACCTGCTCCGGCTCCCGCCCGCGGCCGCGACCAAGGTCTCCGCTCGGTGACCTCCGTGGGCCCTCGTGGCCCGGGATCTCGCACTGGAACTGGCTCGTCAGCCCGCGTCTGACCATGGTTCCTGGCTTCCGGGTTTGAGCTCCGGGGCTCCGGCTGCCGGGCGCAGCTTGCCGTGGGCCGCCCGCTCTTGCAGGCATCTCGCCCGCTTCTGGTCTTGCGTCCCTGGTCGGTCGAGACCTCGCCCGCGAGCGGGGCCGCCGGGATCGGTGGTGTCGACGTGATCGCGGGACTGCCTCGTCGGGCCCGCGTTGCCCATCCCGTCGAGCCCTGGTCACCGCGTCCTGCAGGCTCGATCACTTGCACGCGGGGGCGCCGGGCCCCCCGCCCCCCCCCCCCCCGCGGGCGCGTCGTGAACGACCGCGCTTGGCCTTGCGACCTTGGCCTCGAACGTGTCGTGGATCCAGAACCCGTCGAGGTCAGACCGGGTCCGCAGCGTGGCGGTCAGCGGCTGAGCGGGGTCGGCCCCGAGCGTCGCCGTCCCGGTGCACTTCCAGGTCCCGGTCACGATCTTGAGGAGATCGGTGACTTCCTGCGGGATCTTGGGCTCGGCGCCCGCCACACCACCGAGGGTCACGAGGACCAGGAACGTCTTCATCGCGAGCACTATACGGCGCCTGAAAACTCGTGGAAACCAGTTGGCCGTCGCCCTGGCTACCCCATCGCGGGAATGATCCCCCCCCCCCCCCCCCCCCCCCGCCCCCCCCCCCCCCCCCCCCCCCCGCGCCCCCCCCCCCCCCCCCCCCCGCCCCGGCCCCCCCCCCCCCCCCGCCGGCGCGCCCCCCCCCGGCGGGCCCCGCCCGCCCCCCCGCGCCCCGGCCGCCCGCCCCCCCGCCCCGCGCCCCGCCCCTCCCCCCCGGCCGCCCCCCCCCCCGCCCCCCCCGGGCGCCGCCCCCCGCGCGCGGCCCCCCGCCGCCCGGCCCGGGGCCCCCCCCCGGGCCCGCCCCCCCCGCCGCCCGCGGGCCCGGGCCCCGCCCCCCGGCGGGCGCGCCCGCCCCGCCCCCGGCCCGGGGGGGCGCCCCCCCGGGGGGGGGGGGCGCCGCGCCGGGGCCGGGGGGGGGGCCCCGCGGGGGGGCCCCGGCCGGGCGGGCGGCGGGCCCCGCGCCCCCGGGCGCCGCGGGGCCCGCGGGGGCGCCGGGGCGGCGGCCGGGGCCCCCCCGCCGGCGGGCGGGCCCCCGCCCCTGCCGGGGGGGGGCGCGGGCGGGCCCCGGCGCCCCGGGCGCCGGGGCCCCGGGGGCCCCCCCGCCCCGGGGGGGCGGGCCCCCCCCGGGGCCCCGGGGGCGCCGCGCCTCTGCTACTTGAACGGCCCCTGGAGCTGCACGTCTCGCCCGATGTCGGGTCACGAGCACTATGCGGCGACCAGAAACTCGTGGAAACCTGTGGTGGTTTCGTGAGTCTCATAGACGTGACTCTTCGCAGCGCTGTTGCCCTGCTGGTGCTGGCAGCCTGCGGCCCTGCGCCACGTGGCGTAACGCCCACACCGGTCGCGCATCCCAACCCGCCGCCGGACGCTGGCGCGCGGCCGCCCGATCCCGACCTCAACCGCACGCCCCCGAAGCCGTTGCTCTCGATCGCCTGGGACACCATCCCGCTCGGCACCGACGCCGAGGCCAACGCGGTGTGGGCCTCGATCGCGCCGACCGGGGACGACTGGGAGGCCAAGCTCGACGAGATCCCCGTGGCGAAGGCGACCCCGCTCGCGATCGCGCTCCTGCACGGAGGGAACTTCACGTGTGTGCCGCCCTCCCCGCCCAAGGACTGCGCCCCGCTCGTGCTCGATGTCGATGGTCCGGCGCCGACCGCGACGATGAAGGACCCGTGCCTGCGCCGCTTGCTCGCGCTGTGGTCGATCGGGGCGCTCGAGGACACCGACATCCCGACCGTGCTCGATGCTCTCCGCGGGATCGCGGCGATCCCGCCCCCGGAGTCGCAGCTGGTGGCCGCGGCGATCCAGGCGGTGCCGGAGGCCGATCCGGTGCACCGGCTCGAGATGCTCGCGATCGCGTTCAAGGCGGGCCAGCGCGATCTCGCGAATGGCCACGTCGGCTCGCTCGATGAGGCGAGCCTGATCCTGGCCGTCACCAAGCACCACATCGATGGGGCGCTGGACGTGCTGGCAGCCGAGAGCCACAAGGCGGTGTTCCTCGCGGCGATCACCGACGAGGCGCTGGCCCCCAAGGCGCGTGCCGACGCGCTGTCCGAGCTGGTCGCCACCGATGACAAGCTGCCCGCCGATGTGCGCTCGACGCTCGTCGCCGCCGCGAAGTCCAAGGACTGCTTCGTCGCGGCGGCCGCGGCGCGCGCTCTCGAGGTCCGGGGCGACAAGCGCTTCGTGCCTCGCCGGCCGCGCACCAGCTCACCCGACGCGATGATGCGAGCGCTGTGCGTCCTCGCCAGCTACGAGCGGCTCCAGGGGAACGACGAGTCCTCCTTGCTCCCGGGCTTCGTCCCGGCCAAGGGCCTCGAGCACGTGCAGATCGCGTTCGACGCGCTGTCCGAGGTCGACACCGATGGCGACGGGGATCCGCGCACCGAGCGCACGGTGAACTTGATCCCGAAGCCGGATGTCGTGGTCCCCGAGATCGACGACCTGGTCCGGGCGTTCCGCCACTGCAAGGGCACCACCTGTACCTCGGATGACCGCGACTTCCGGTTCGGCCTCAAGCTGGTGGGGGGTGAGCTCCTCCTCGCCTCGATCGAGATCGCGGAACGTCCACCATGTCCAAGCCGATAGTGCTGGGATTCCCGGGCGTTGACTCTGCGCCATGGATCTTCGGCGCGGCTATGGCACCATCACCCTCGTGACTCGCTGGCTCCTCGTCCTCCTGTTCGCCGCCCTCGCCTCCACGTCCACGGCGCGGGAGGCCGACGCGCAGGCGTTCAAGCCGAAGCGCTCGACGCCGGTGAAGGGCGCCCCCGCGAAGAAGACCCCGACGTCCGCGAAGAAGACCCCGGCCGCCGCGCCCCGCCGGGTGGTGACCTCCTCCAAGGCCCCCTCGAAGAAGCGGACCTCGCGCGCGGCCGAGACCTCCGGTCGGACCGATGATCTCACGCCCGACAGCGACGCCCCGCGCGGCAAGTCGACGACCAAGGACGACGACTACGTCCTGATCGAAGACGACGACGAGTAGCCCGACTCGGGGTCGATCACGGGGCCAGACCCCGGCTCGCGTGGAGCACGCCTGTTCAGGTCGGACAGGTAGGCATCTGCGTCGAGAAACCGAAGTGATCCGGAGTAGATCCAAAAAATTGCCCGGGTGATCTGCGCGTGCGTATTTGCCAACCATGGATCGATCTCGCCGGGGCACGGCGAAGCAGACCCGGAGCCCCTCCGAGTCGACTGTTCCGCCGGCCTCCCGGCTGACGGTTCGCGGCAAGAAGAACCGCCGCCGGCCGGGGTCCGTGTGGTCGCGCCTCCCGCGGCCCGGGGTGGTCGTCGATGCGTGCGGCCGCGCGGTCCGGCGCTCGTTGCCCGCCCTCGCCGCGACCGCTGGGATCACCGTGATCGGTGTCGGGCTGTGGGCTGGCTATCGGTTCGTCACGACGTCCGAGCGGTTCGCGATCACCTCGATCGAGGTCGAGGGCTCGACCCACCTGTCCGCGGATCAGATCCGCGCGGCGATCCCCGTGAAGCTCGGGGACAACGTGTTCGCCACCAACCTCGGCGGCGTCGCGGCGGCGCTCCAGGCGACCCCGTGGATCGCGACGGCAGATGTCCACCGCGTGCTCCCGCACACCCTGGTCGTCGAGGTCACCGAGCACACGCCCGTCGCGATCGTCGAGCTCGGTGAGCTGTATCTGGTGGATGCGAAGGGCCACCCGTTCAAGCGCGCACAGCTCGAAGGCGGAGATGGCGCCGGCCTCCCCGTGATCACCGGGATCGAGCGCGCCGACTACGAGACGATCCCCGAGCCCACCGCCGCCACGATCACCGCGGCCCTCGCGGCGCTCACCGCGTGGCGCTCGGAGCCCAGCCGCCCCGCGATCGGCGAGCTCCACCTCGATGCCCACCACGCGCTCACGCTGCGCACGTACGAGCACGCCACCGCGATCCAGCTCGGCCCACTCGGCCCCGAGCTCGCCGCGCGCATGCACACGTTCGATGCCGCGTGGGCCGAACTGTCCGCCCCCGAACGCCTCCGCGCCCGCGCGATCCACGTCGACGCGCGCATCGATCAGGTCACCGTCGCTCTGAACCCGAAGGACTAGAAGCACCCACATGGCAAAGCCCAAGAGCAGCGAGATCATCGTCGGACTCGACATCGGCACCACCAAGATCGCCTGCATCGTTGGCGAGGTGACCGAGGACGATGGCGTCGACATCATCGGGATCGGGACCTCTCCGTCCAAGGGCATGCGCCGCGGCAACGTGGTCAACATCGACGCGACGGTGTCCTCGATCCGCGCGGCGGTCGACGAGGCCGAGAACATGGCGGGGTGCGAGATCTCCAGCGTCTACGCGGCGATCTCCGGGCCGAACGTCCGCGGCATCAACAACAACGGCATCGTCGCGATCAAGGACAAGGAGATCCGCGCGAACGACATCGCCCGGGTGCTCGAGCAAGCCAAGGCCGTCGCGATCCCGATGGACCGCGAGGTGCTGCACGTCCTGCCGCAGCAGTACCTGGTCGATGATCAGGATGGCATCCGCGATCCGCTCGGGATGGCCGGGGTGCGGCTCGAGGCCAAGGTCCACATCGTGACCTCGCTCGTGTCCTCGGTGCAGAACGTGATTCGCTGCGCGAACCGCTGCAACCTGCAGGTCGCCGATATCGTGCTCGAGTCGCTCGCCGCCTCGCAGGCATGCCTCGAGGACGACGAGAAGGAGCTCGGCGTCGCCCTCGTCGACATCGGCGGCGGCACCTGCGACATCATGATCTATGCCGACGGCGCCATCGTTCACACCAGCGTGATCGAGCTCGGCGGTGAGCGCGTCACCAACGACATCGCCACGCTGCTCCGCACGCCCCTCGAGGCCGCCGAGAAGCTCAAGCGCAAGTACGGCTGCGCGTGGCACCAGCTGGTGGAGAGCGGCGAGATGATGGAGGTCCCGTCGACCGGTGGCCGCGGCGCGCGCACGATGCCGCGCCAGAAGCTCGTCGAGGTGATCGAGCCGCGGATCGAGGAGATCTTCGAATACATCAAGAAGGATCTGATCCGCTCGGGCTACTACGATGCGCTCGCCGCGGGCGTGGTCCTGACCGGCGGCGCGACGGTGATGGAGGGTGTCGCCGAGGTCGCCGAGCAGGTGCTCTCGGTGCCCACCCGGCGCGCGGCCCCGTCGAAGATCGGTGGCCTGGTCGATGTGGTGCGGTCGCCGAGCTACTCGACGGGCGTGGGCCTCGTGATGTTCGGCGCCCAGCAGGGGCGGAGCGTCCAGCTGCCGAGCCGCGGCGAGGAGCGCCCGGGCATGTTCAAGCGGGCCTGGAGCCGGCTCGCGGAGATGTTCTGATGGCTGACTCGCGCGCGCTGCGCAGCGCGGCGCAGCTCCTGGCGCTGGTCAAGGAGCTCCGCAGGTTCGAGGAAGGTGCGGCCGCCGATCCCGAAGGCACCCCCGAGATCGTCGACGGGCCCGGGGCGCACGGAGCGCACGAAAGGTACGAGCGCGCGCACCACTCCGGCTCGATCCTCGGCGGCTGACGTGCTTCGTCCCGGCGAGCGGGCTGGGGTACGCTCGAGCGGGTGCACGCTCGTGTCCTCGCGATCCTCGTCAGTCTGACCGGCTGCGATTCGCTATTCGGCCTTCACGACAGCAAGCCGAGCGATGCCGGCGGAACGGGAGATGGGGTCTCCGGCGATGGCGGAAACGACGGCGCCAACGATGGCATCGCGAGCTGCGCGTTCACCAGCGACAGCTTCGTGATCGGCGCGAACAGCTGGACCCCGAGCGCGGATCTCCTGGCTGCGAGCCGGACCAACGCGGGGAACATCATCGAGTTCGGCAAGCTCCCGAGCAAGTCCGCGTTCGAGCTCACCGCGACGGACTACCAGCCGATCGGGGTCGCCCCACCGCCGGGGTTCACGGGGCTCGGCGAACCCGCTCTCTCCGCGAGCGGCGATCAGATCGTCGTGCGGATGCAGTACACGACGGGCGGCCTGCGCTTCGGGCTCGGGATCACCACGCGCCAGGCCGCGGCGTGGGCCACCCTGGCCGTGCAGACCGTCCTCGACGACCAGGGCACGGTGTACGACCTGACGCTCGCAGAGCTACCGTCGGCGATCTCCGCCACCACTCCGCGCCGCATGCTGGTGACCTCGACGGCGAACCTCCGCGAGCTGGTGGAGGGCCCGGCCGGCACCTGGCGCGTCGTGCACACCTATCTGCCGGCCGAGCTCGGCGTGGCCTCGGTGGGCTCGGGCAACCTGACGGCCGATGGCCTGACCCTCGTGTTCGGCGGCACGCCCGACGGCACGACGTCCCAGATCTACCGGGCGGATCGCGCCAGCCTCGACCTGGTGTTTCCGGCAGCGGTCGCGCTCTATCACTCGGCCACCTCCCTCCGCTCGCCGTACCTCGCTCCGAACTGCGGCGCGCTGTCGTTCCTCGGGGTCTCGGACGTCCGCCGCGCGCAGTGACCTACCAGCACAGCGGCAGCGGCGCGCCCGTATAGGCCGTCGCGGTCTTCGGATCGATCTGCAGCGTGCCCGGCGGTCTGGCATGGACGACCAGGATCCGATCGAGCCACGGGATCGCCGCACCGATCTCGCTCGCCGCGGTGAACGTCCCGATCACCCGGAGCGCCGGAGCATCCACGACCTGGAGCTGGGTGCCGCGAAACGAGACGATCGTCGTCGGATCGATCACGGAGAGCTGGCTCGCCTGGTCGGCCAGGAACAGCGCCTTGCCCTCGATCGGATCGAGGAGCATGGCCTCGAACTCCGGGCCGACGTCGATGTGATCGGTGAGCAGCACCCGCCCATCCCCGACCCAGCTCGCCTCGAAGACATGAAACGTGTTCGAGAACGCGGGGTGATCGGCCAGCAGGGTATCGAGCCGGACGTGGGCGAGCCGCTTGCCCGCCTTGAGGTCGTAGGTGTCGCCGTACCAGGTGAAGGCCGTCGCGCCGCGCCCCGGGATCGGCTCGGGCACGAACAGGAACAGCCGCTTCATGCTCGCGCTCGCCACCCCATGGGGCGGGCGGTTCGGATGAAACTTCACGGGAGGGATCTGCACGTGCACGCACCCCGGCCGGCCCGCCGGGCACACGGTGACCTCGCGGTCCTGGACGGTCACCGTCGGCGGCGCGGCGGTGGCGGAGGTCGCGTGGAAGGCGACCATCGCGTCCTCCCAGCTCCGCCCCGCCGTGGCCTTACCCTCGCGATCGATCTGCAGGCAGGCGTTGGTCGCGCCGGGCGCTTCGTCGCCGGTTCCAAAGCACACCGTGGCCAGCGTCGCACCGTCGGTGCGGGCATACGCCACGCCGAGATCTCCCACCGCCTTGGGCACGCACGCGCCCGTGACCTTGGGGGCCGGGGCGACCGCCGCTTCCGCGCGCACCGGTGGTGCCACGGGAGGCGGACGATCCTCGGGCGCCTTGCGGGACGAGCACGCCGCGAACAGCCCGACGACGATCCCGGCGAGCGCGCCACGAGCTGTGCTCATCGAACCCACATCGTCCGCTGAAAAATGCCCGGACGCCGCGGATGCGCAACAAAAAGTTGCCCGGGTACATGCGGCACTTTCATATGGGGCCATGGCACTCATCGAATTCGACGACGTCAGTCACGCAAAGATCCTCGTCATCGGTGTCGGCGGCGGCGGAGGCAACGCGGTCAACACGATGATCAGCGGCAACCTCGATGGCGTCGAGTTCGTCGTGGCGAACACGGACCTGCAGGCCCTCGAGGCCAACATGGCTCCGCACAAGATCCCGCTCGGTAGCTCCCTGACCAAGGGTCTGGGCGCCGGCGCGAACCCCGAGGTGGGGCGTCGTTCGGCCGAAGAGTCGATGCAGCAGATCGCCGACCTGATCTCGGGCGCGGACATGGTGTTCGTCACCGCCGGCATGGGCGGCGGAACCGGCACGGGCGCCGCCCCGGTGATCGCGCAGATCGCCCGTGACTGCGGCGCGCTGACCGTCGGTGTGGTGACCAAGCCGTTCGGCTTCGAAGGCAAGAAGCGCGCGCGCCAGGCGATCGAGGGCATCGAGCGCCTCAGCGCCGCGGTCGACACGCTCCTCGTGATCCCGAACAACCGCCTGCTCGCCCTGGTCGGTGCGCAGACCTCGATGGTCGAGGCGTTCCGCAAGGCGGACTCGGTCCTCCTGAACGCGGTGCAGGGCATCAGCGATCTGATGACCGTCCCCGGCCTCGTCAACGTCGACTTCGCCGACGTGCGCACGATCATGAAGGACATGGGCCGCGCGCTCATGGGCTCGGGCATCGGCACCGGCAAGCGCCGCGCGCAGGAAGCCGCCGAGATGGCGATCAGCTCGCCGCTGCTCGAGGACGTCAACATCGAGGGCGCCACCGGCATCCTGATCAACATCACCGGCGGCCCCGACCTCACGCTGCACGAGGTCAACGAGGCGTCGACGCTGATCCAGAACGCGGCCCACGAGGACGCGAACATCATCTTCGGCTCGGTGATCGATCCGAACCTCAGCGAGGAGATCCGCATCACCGTGATCGCGACCGGCTTCGATCGCGACAGCAAGACCCAGATGCTGGTCCCCGAGACCAAGGCGCCGGTCCAGGCCGCGCCGCAGGGTGGTGGCCGCCGCCTCAGCCAGTCGCAGATCGTGCTCCCGTACGATGTCTCGACGCAGGTCACCAAGGAGTACCCGGCGCCGATGCCGCCCGCTCGCCTCGCGCGTCCCTCCGCTCCGATCATCGAGGAGCCCGAGATCGACGTGGAGTGGGACGAGCGTGAGGGCATGCACGAGGCCGCCGCCGTCGAGAAGGCGCTGAGCGAGCTCTCGAACCCGATCCCCGGCGATTCGTCGCTCCTGGCTTCGGGTTCGGGCCCGGCCCCGGTCGACGGCGCGCCGCTGGTGCAGCCCGAGCGCAAGCGCGCACAGTCCCGCCCCAGCATGAAGGCCGTGCTGTCGGGCGAGATCGACACCGACAACGAGCTCGACGTGCCGGCGTTCATCCGCCGCCATCACGCGACGCAGTCCTGACCTCTTCGGTGCCCTCGCGCCACCCGGCGCGCGCATCACCCGATGCGGGGCAGGTGACCGTTCTTCCCTAGGCGCTGACCTCACCTCAGCGACGAAGCAGGCCCCCGATTCTGGGGGCCTGGTCGTTTTCGGCCCAACGAGACCCGATGAGACTCGATGAGCGATGAGACAGTGAGTTCTCGCGGGAGCCCCTCGCGGATCGCGCGCAGCAATGCGATCCACGCTGGATGCGAACCAGCAGCCTTCTCTCCCTCTCTCTCGTCCTGTGTGCGGCGACGCTCGCGCACGCCCAGCCCGCCAGCAAGCCGGCACCGGCGGCGGCCAAGACCACGGTGACCTGGTACGGCCACGCCGCGTTCAAGATCGAGACGCCGAGCGGCAAGTCGATCCTGATCGATCCGTGGCTACAGAACCCGACCAACCCGACGGGCAAGGACGACGTGAAGTCGGTCAAGGCGGACCTGATCCTCGTGACGCACGGTCACTTCGATCACGTCGGTGACGCCAACGAGATCGGCAAGCGCACCAAGGCCAAGCTGGTGGCCACGTTCGATCTCGGTGGCGCGATGGTCGCCTCCGGCTATCCCAAGGATCAGTTCGGGTTCGACACCGGCGGGAACTTCGGCGGGACGATCCCCGTCCTCGACGGCGAGGTGATGATCACGTTCGTCCCGGCGGTCCACAGCTCGAACATCGGCGAGGCGCCGAACGTCAAGCCGGGCGGCAATCCGGGCGGCTTCGTGATCGCGATCAAGAACGGCCCGACCCTCTATCACACCGGTGACACCGACGTGTTCGGCGACATGGCGCAGATCGGGAAGTTCGCGAAGGTCGATCTCATGCTCGCATGCATCGGCGATCACTTCACGATGGGCCCCGACCGCGCCGCCGAGGCGGTCAAGCTGGTCAAGCCGAAGCAGGTCGCCGGGATGCACTTCGGCACGTTCCCGGTCCTGAACGGCACGCCCGCCGAGTTCGCGAAGGCCTTGAAGAAGGCCGGCGCGGGCGCCAAGGTCGTCGAGCTGAAGATCGGGACGCCGATCACGCTGTAGCCCGAGGCTGTGGTAGGACGAGCCATGCGCACCTTCGCCTCGCTCGTCGTCGGATTGGCTCTGGGCTTCGGCATCATCGCCTGCGGTGGGCCGACGAAGAAGCAGGTCCCACCCGGCACCACCGAGGGCTCGGATAGCGCGAGCGAGACCTGCTGCTGCAAGTCGAACCCGATCGCGGCCGATGACGGCAAGCCGGTCTACGAGAACGGCAACCGCATGGAGTGCTCGTCGAAGCAGGGCCAGTGCGTGGCCGACGTGCAGTGCCAGCAGAGCCAGCAGCCCGAGTAGCGCCTACCAGGTGACGGCGAGGCTCGACTGGAACAGCATCGACCGGTCGGTGTAGCTCGCCTCGGGCATCATCGGCGCTGGACGGCAGCTGGTCCCGCCGCGGCAGATCGAGGCGGCCTCGGTCTCGTGCGGCGCCATCGACATCCGCCAGCCAAGGAACCAGCCGATCCGGTGCGGAAAGCCGATCGGCTCCTGCAGGCGATGGTCGATCTCGATGCCGAAGCCGATCAGCCCTTCGGGGCGCTTCGAATCGTCCGGCACCACCCGCGTCGCCTCATCGTAGCTCGGCCGGTACCAGCGGTTCCACGCGACGCCCGCCCCGCCTTCGACGTAGACCGACAGCAGCGAGTTCCCGCCCACGATGCGCGGCCCGACCCGGATCACGTCGAACCGGCCGAGCACAGCGAGGCGGTGCCCCTGCCCGAGCGGCAGGGCCGACGGCCCGCGTGCCTGGAACCCGAGGTAGGTGTACTCGCTCTCCACCGCGAGCCGCCCCCAGCGGTGACCGACCGCCGCGGACAGGCCGACGGCCGTGACATCGACCCGCTCGCCGTAGATGAAGCCGACCACCGACCCGAGGCGAGCGGTCGACCCGTTCGTGACGTGGGGCGCCATCGGGTCCTCGGCGTAGTCGATACGTGCCCCATCGGCCCATGCGACACCGGATCCTGTGAACGCCAGGCACACGACTGCACGGACCCACGCGGGGATTGGATGTTGTGCCCTCACCAGCGAGGGGGCGGTGCAGATCACGTACCGCGCAGGGCGTCGTCCAGCGCACGGCTCATCGCGTCGAGCGGCGCGGGGAGCGCCGTCCAGATCGTGAACGCTCGCGCCCCCTGATGCAGCAGCATCGCGCGGCCGTCGAGCGTGGAATAACCCGCGGCCTCCGCGCGTTCGAGCAGGATCGGCCTGCGGTGATAGACCAGCGACGCGACCCGGGCACCGCTCGGGAGCGCCACCAGAGGCAGCGAGTCGACGAACGCGGGCTCGTCGGGAGACCCGAGGCCGAGCGGCGTGCAATCGACGACGAGATCCGCGCGCGCGAAGCACTCGTGGAGCTGCTCGCGGGTCCACGGCCAGGCTCGCGCCCACGAGACCTGCTCCGGCTGTCGCGCGATCACCTCGATCGCTCGGCCACCGCGCAGCGCGTAGGCCACCGCCCGCGCCGAGCCGCCTGCACCGAGGATCACGGCGCGCTTGCCGCGGACGTCGAACCCGGCTGCGGTCAGGCCATCGAAGAAGCCGCCTTCGTCGGTGTTATGGCCGATCAATCGATCGGGGAGGATCTGCAAGCAGTTGACCGCACCGATCGCCTTCGCTGCTGGCGAGAGCTCGTCGCATAGCGCCGCCACGGCGACCTTGTGGGGAACGGTCACGCTCGCGCCGATCGCCCCCATCGCGCGCAGCGCCTCGACCACGGTGGCGAGCTTGTCGGGCGTCACGCTCGCCGGGATCATCACCGCATCGATCCCGAGCGCCGCATACGCCGCGTTCAGGAGCTGCGGGCTCCGCGAGTGCAGCACCGGCCACCCGAGCACCGCCGTGATCGTCGTGGCTCCGGTGATCATGGCTGGATCGCCAGCTCCGCGCCGTCCTTGCGCGCTTGCTCGAGCGCGCGGGTCGCATCGCGCATCAGGCGCGAGAACGAGAGCTGCTGCCCGGGCTTGGCCCAGGCGACCGCGCCGGTGAACTGCGGCGAGAACGAGCGGCCCGCGGCGATCACGGGATCGTCGGTTGCCACCGAGGCGAGCACCCGGCGCGCGAGCTCCGTGGCTCCCGACAGATCCGTGTAAGGCAGGAGCACCAGGAACCGCTCCTGATCGAGCTCGGTCGCGAGATCGATGTCGCGGATCGTGTGGATCAGGGCGTTGCCCGCACGCGCACGCAGGATCCCTCGCACCCCCGGCGGCAACGGCGGCGGCGGCAGCTCGAGGGCGAACAGCGCGACCGCGAGCGGGTACAGGTAGCGCCGAGCGCGCTTGAGCTCGAGCTCGAGAACGCGCTGGAACATCTCGAACGGCAACAGGCCCGTCCCATCGTGCTCCGTCAGGTTCTCGAGACGCGCGCGCAACACGGCCTCGCTGCCGCGCGCGGTGGTCAGCTCGCGCCGTTGCTCGACGATCCGGGCCGCGGCCAGCAGCACGGGCGCGAGCTTCTCGACGTCATGGGGACGGACGGTGCCGAGATCCGCGCCCGTCGAGTTCGCGCGCGCGACCGCCTCGAGTGCAGCGCTCGTGGATGCGGCGATGATCACCGGGCTACGAGGGGCCAGCGCCAGGGCGGCATCGATCAACGGCTCGCCTCCGGGGATCCCGACCAGGAGGGCGTCGATCTGGCCGCTCGCGATCGCCATCTGGATCGCGGCCAGCCCCTCTCGTCCGCTCCCGGCCGTCGCGACCACGTGCCCTGCCGCCTTGATCGCCTGCTGTGCGGCGCCGAGGAACTGCGCGGTCTCGTGCACGGCGACCTGCAGGGTCGGGACCTCTGGCAGCTCCGTGATCTCGACGAGCTGATCGTCGATCACGCTCTCGGCACGGCGCGCTGGCGGTGCACGTGGAGGCGGCGCCGGAGGCTCGACGAGCCGGCGCCCCGTGGGCGTGGTGACCTGATCGTCGATCTGCCTTCCCACCGGTGTGGTGGGCGGCTCGGCCATCGCGTCGGCGCGCCGCTGCCGCTCGCTGACGGTCGGAGCCCGGGTCTTCGGGCGCTCGGCCTTGGGCCCCTCGGTCTTCGGTCGCTGCGTCTTGGCGCGCGTCATGACTCGCCCTTCGTCTCGTCGACGGTGACCTCGAGGCTGCCGCGCGCGAGCTGGATCTGCAGGTGATCCCCGGCGCTGACCGCGGCTGCGTCGCGGACGATCGCCTTGCCGTGAGAGACCGTGGCGAAGCCGCGATCGAGCACCGCGAGGGGCGACAGCGCGTGGAGCTGGGCCCCCAGCCGCCCGAGCTCGCCCCGCCGGCCATCGAGCGTGCGTCGCACCGCGGCCTCGGCGCGCGCGAGCAGCTTCGCGTGATCCTGACGACCGCGCGCGATCCGCGCTCCGGGTGGATGAGCGAGCAGGCGGCGCTCGAGCTCCGCGAGCTGGGCGTAGCGTGCGGCCAGCTGCGCGCGAGGATGCAGCCCGGCGAGCCGCTGCTGGAGCTGGTGGAGCTGGGCCCGCGTGCGGGCGAGCGCGCGCTCGCCGCGGCTGTGCAGGCCCACGGTCGCCCGATCGAGATCCTGGCGCGCGCGCTCGAGGCGGTGCTCGATCTCCCGATCGAGCCGGCGCCGCTCCTTCTGCAGGACGTCCGCGATCACATGCCCATCGACCACCGCGAGCTCGGCCGCCGCCGTCGGGGTGGAGGCGCGCGCATCGGCCGCGAGATCGGCGAGCGAGAGATCGGTCTCGTGTCCCACGGCGCAGATCACCGGCACCGGGCAGCGCGAGATCGTGCGAACGACCCGCTCGTGATTGAACGCCGAGAGATCGGTCACGGCGCCGCCACCGCGCCCGATGATCAGCACGTCGATCCCTGCGCGCACGACCATGGCCATCCCGTTGACGAGCTGGTTGGGCGCCGCAGGCCCTTGCACCGCACAATCCGCGATCAGGATCGGCGTCGGGAACCGGCGCTGGATCGTCCGGATGATGTCGTGGATCGCGGCGCCCGTCGCCGAGGTCACCACGCCGATCCGCCGGGGAAACCGCGGCAGGGGCCGCTTCTTGTCGGCGGCGAACATCCCCTCTGCTGCGAGCTTCGCCTTGAGCTGCTCGAGCGCCAGCGCCTCCGCTCCGAGCCCCGCGGGCTCCGCGAAGTCGGCGTAGAGCTGGAGCTTGCCGTCGCGGTCATAGACCCCGAGCCGCCCGCGGACGCGCAGCCGCTGGCCGGGCTCGACCTTGAACTTGAGCCGCGTCGCCTCGCGACCCCACATCACAGCCGGCAGCACCGCATCCTTGTCTCGCAGCGAGAAGTACAGGTGCCCGGAGGCCGGCTGGGACACCTGGGTGACCTCCCCTTCGAGCCACACCAGCCCCAGGTCCTCGACGGCACGCCCGGCCAGCCGCACCACGTCGGCAACGCCATACGGGCGCTCGCGACTGCTCGGCGGCCGCTCCGAAGTCCCCACATGCCACCGTAACTCGTCGAGAACACGGTCGCTAGCCCTGGAAATCGGTGCAATTCCCCGCAACCGGGGTGGGTGGCGCGTTGTCGATCTTGACGATAGGATGCCGATCGCTTCAGCCATGGCCGAGTCCACGTCAGTCCAGGATCCTGGCGCGCCGATCGCGCGGGATGCCGTCGATCCGGACTTGATCAAGCTCAAGCGCGCTCGGCCCAAGGTCGGCGTGATCACCGCTCTGGGTGTGGTGTTCCTGTGCGTCGTGTTCCTGGTTCGCCTCAACGGTGATCGCAAGTTCGGCGGCAGCGGCTCCCCCGAGAAGGTGACCGTCGAGCAGGTGCTGAACGGCGACGTCGGCACCGACAGATACGTGCAGCTCGAGGCCGAGCCGCTGATGTCCCACGCGATCCGCACGAGCGTGCAGAAGGGCGGTCTGGGTCTGCGTGTCGCCCCTGTGCGCGGCGCGGGCGAGAAGCTCTGGCTCGTCATCCCCGGCAATGGCTGGGAGCAGCCGGTCACCAAGGGATACATCGGCCGCCTGCGCGCTCTCGACGCCCTGCCGTTCGCCAAGGCTGTCGACGAGTACGCCACCGAGCATCCCCGCGCGATGTTCGCCTCCGCCACGGCCACGCGCGCCGGCTTCGCCACGGGCAAGGTCACCACCGTCGCCGGCGAGGTCATGACGCTCGCCGATGCCGACGAGGTCGCCCTCGATGTCGTCGATCCGAACACGGCGCTGATCGTCGCCGCGCTCAACGAACGGCTCCCGACTGCGGAGGCCTGGACCTCCGCGCTGACCGCCGCGGGAATCACCGTGGGCCCCGCGATCCCGCCGCCGACCGGCATCTCCGATCAGATCCGCTTCGACGTGAAGACCCCAGGCGCCGTCGCCTCCACGACGACGAAGCTCGAGGCCGCCACGCTGTGGGCCGCGCGCGTCGAGCCGATCACCCGCCACTACAAGACCACCTGGGGCGCGATGAAGGCCTCGACCGCCGCGGGCTTCATCGTGGCCCAGGGCGTCACGATTCCCGACGCCGAGCTCGACCTGATCGGCCTCTATGTCTCGCATGGCATCCCCGCGGGGGCCTATGCACTGATCGACGGTGAGCGGCCCGCCGACTACTGGTACGTGTTGCCGATCTCGGTTGGCCTCGCGCTGATCGGCCTGCTGTTCCTGTGGGCGCTGATCCGCGCCATCAAGCGCGACCTGCTGCCGACCGCCACACCGAGCTGAGACGCTGTACCCTGGACCGGGATGGCGAAGGCGCCGGTCGACTCCACACCGACGGTCAACGAGCGCTCGGGGCGGCGCGGCGTGGATGCGACGCCGGAGCCCGAGGCTGGCTCCCCCGAGGAGCCGTCGCCGCGCTATGCGCTCGGCGAGGAGATCGCACGTGGAGGCATGGGCCGCGTGGTCGACGCGACCGACACGCTCCTCGGCCGCCGGGTCGCCCTCAAGGAGGCGCTCTCGGAGGACGCCGACGCACGGAGGCGGTTCGCGCGAGAGATCCGGATCACCGCGCGGCTCGAGCACCCTTCGATCGTCCCCGTCCACGATGCCGGCACCTCGCGCGAGGGCACGCCGTTCTACGTGATGCGCAAGGTCTCGGGCCGCCCGCTCGAGGAGCTCGTCGTCGAGGCCGAGGAGCTCGAGACGCGGCTCGCGCTGGTGCCACACGTGCTCGCGGCGGCGCAGGCGATCGCACACGCCCACGAACGCGGCGTGATTCATCGCGATCTGAAGCCGTCCAACATCCTGGTCGGTAGCCTCGGCGAGACCGTGGTGATCGATTGGGGCCTCGCGAAGGTCGTCGACGAGCCCGATGATCCCGACGAACCACCTCTGATCCCGGTCGTCTCGGCCGGCGATTCGTTGCGGACCCGGGTCGGCACCGTGTTCGGCACACCCGGCTTCATGTCGCCCGAGCAGCTGCGCGGCGAGACCGTCGACGCGCGCAGCGATGTCTATGCGCTCGGCGCCACCCTCTACTACGTGCTCGCCCGCCGCCCTCCACATGCCGCGAGCTCCGGCGACGAGATGATGGCGGCCGCGCTGCTGGGTCCACCGCAGCCGATCCGCGAGCTCGCACCTCGAATCCCCGCCGAGCTGGCGACGATCCTCGACAAGGCGCTGTCGTACGATGACCGTGCGCGCTACCCGCACGCCGGAGCGCTCGTCGAGGATCTCCAGCGGTTCCTCACTGGCCAGCTGGTCGCGGCGCACCAGTACTCGCGCCGTGAGCGGCTGTTCCGGTTCGTTCGCCGCCACAAGGTGCCCGTGACCGTCTCCTCCATCGCGGTGATCGCCATCGCGGTGGTCGCGAGCCTCGCGCTCCGCCGCGTGATCAGCGAGCGCAACCGTGCAGACGAGGCGCTCGATCAGGCCCTCGATCGCAACGAGGAACTGATCGTGAACCAGGCCCAGGCCCTCCTGGCGACCAGCCCCACGGCCGCGGTCGCGACGATCAAGCCGATCGCAACCAAGCGCTGGCGCGAAGCCCGTGCGATCGGCTTGGCGGCACGCGCCATGGGAGTGGTCCGTGGATACCCAGCCTCTCGGCGCACCACGATGCTCGCGCTGACCGCCGACGGCACGCACGTGATCTCGATGGGGCTCGACGGCGTGGTGCGACGCCACGATCTGGCGAATCACACGACCACCGAGCTCCTCCGTCTCGAACGCGAGCTCAGCGCCCTGCTCGCAGACAACGACAAGCGGCTGGTCGTCTGGGACCATGATCACATCGGCGTCGTCGATCTGGCCACGGGCGCTCGTCGCGATCTCGAGGCCAAGGGGCGGATCCGCGAGCTCGACGTTCGCGGATCCCGCGTGTGGTACGTCGACGACGAGGGGGCGGCGTTCGTGCGCGCGCTCGACGAGCCGGCCTTTCGCAAGGTCCCGGTGGCCGGCGTGGTCAAGGAGGTGAACGCCCGCTCCAGCCAACAGTGGGTCGCCTACGGCAGCGACGCACTGTGGCTCCAGCACGGCGACGAGCCACCGATCAAGGTCGCGGACGGTGCCGTGATGCTAATGGACTGGGCCGACGACGGGCTGCGGCTGGGGGCGATCGTGGACATGAAGACGATCGAGATCTCGATCGTCGACGACGTTCCGCACGTCACCCTGACCGGGAACAATGGCGGACGCTTCCCCACCGCGCTGGCCACCGTGCGCGATGGCATCTATACCGGCGGCTTCGGGCTCGTGCGCAAGGTGAGCGCCCGGAAGCCCGACGGGATCGATGTGCGGGTCGCAGAAGGTGCGATGCAGCTGATGGCGCACGGCTATCGACAGTCGCTCCTCGCGATGTCGTCGCTCGGGACGATCACCGTCCTCGGCGAACAGGTCGCGGTCACGCTGGTCGCACCGGCGTCCAGCATGAATGCGATCGCCGCGGCGCCGAACTCGCCGTACGTCGTCGCTGCAGCAGAAGGCGTGCTGTTCGCCTGGGACATCGCGCCGATGATCCCCGAGGTTATCCCCATCGAGCGGCCTACCGGATTCGGGATCGTCGGCACCCACCAGCTCGTCACGCAACACTTCCAGAAGCCCGGTGCGTGGATCGATCTCGTCGACCACACCTCGGTCCCTGTCGAACTCTCCATCGAGCCGATCCGCGTGATCGGCTCGCTCCATGGCGACGTGATGGTGACGATCACGAACTCCGCGAGCTCGCGCCTGCTCCGGCGTGGCGTGCCGGGCACGATCCCGATCGCCGCGCCGTTCCGCCTCGGGTTCTTCGACGACCACGATCGTCTGCTCGTCGCATCGACGACGGGCGAGATCTTGATCCACGATCCACCCGGGTACCAGCCGCGGCGGATGTTCCAGCATCCGGCTCTGCCGATCGCGATCACGTCTGACCGTGCAGGCCGGTGGCTGAGCGCGCTGTATGTGGATGGAACGATCTGGCGATTCGACGCCCAGAGCCAACGCGACGAGTCCATCGTCACGAGCTCGAAGGTCGAGTGGTCGTTCATCAGCAAGGCAGGCGACGTGTTCTATGCCGAGGGCTTGGAGCTCAAGCGCTGGCGGGTCGATGGATCGATCGAGCTTCACGCCACGTTGCCGCGCATGATGTTCCGCGCCTTCCTGCTCGACGACGACCACGTGCTGGTCCTCACCGATGACGATTCGGGGTTCGACGTGCGCCTCGATGTGCCGAACAACGTCACCAGCCGGCTCGCTCCAGGCACGCGCATCGGCTCGATGTCGGTCTCGGGGGAGCTCGCGCTCGTGCTCGATAACTCGGGATCGATCCTCGCCACCGATCCACTCACCTCGGTGCGCTGGGTGCTCGCGCGCTCGAACAACATGCCGTTCGTCAACGCCACGATGTCGGCCGATGGCGGGCGCGTGTTCGCGATGGGCGAGGACCTCCTGATGTGGAACCTGGCACCACCGCGAACGCCCGACGAGACCGCAGTGTTCCTCGAATCGCTGACCAATGCGCGCGCACCCGCGGGAGCTGCCGCCCTGACCTGGGAGTGACCTATACTCCGCACGTGGCGGAGGATCCGAAGCCGACGGTCGATGGGCACCCGACGCCCGTCGAGCTCGACCAGATCGGGGACATCCCCGGGACGATGCAGCTCGCGCGCGGGCAGGTCCCTTCGGACTCGATGCCGCCGGTGATGCCCACCCTCCGCGGTGACGACGCGCCCGGCACGAGCGCGCCGCCCGCGATGCCACCGGCGCGGTACGAGCTCGGCCCCGAGATCGCGCGAGGCGGGATGGGGCGCGTCGTCGAGGCCACCGACACCACGCTCGGCCGTGTGGTCGCGCTCAAGGAGGCGCTGTCACTCGATGCGGACACGCTGCGGCGGTTCGCCCGCGAGACCCGGATCACGGCGCGGCTCGAGCATCCTTCGATCGTCCCCGTGCACGACGCCGGGGTGGGACCGAATGGCTCGCCGTACTACGTGATGCGCAAGATCGGCGGCAGGCCACTCGAGAAGTTCGTGGCCTCCGGCGAGACGCTCGAGGCGCGCCTCGCGCTGGTCCCGCACATGGTCGCCGCCTCGAACGCGATCGCGCACGCCCACGAGCGCGGCATCGTGCATCGCGACATCAAGCCCTCGAACATCCTGGTCGGCGATCTCGGCGAGACGATCGTGATCGATTGGGGCCTCGCCAAGGTGATCGGCGAGGTCGAGGACGAGGTCGGAGCGCCCGTGCTCGTCGATCTCGAGGACTCGCTGAAGACGCGCGCCGGCATCGTGTACGGCACTCCCGGCTTCATGGCGCCAGAGCAGCTCCGCGGCAGGCCCGTGGATGCCCGGTGCGATGTCTATGCGCTCGGCGCCACGCTCTATCACCTGCTGTCGCGCAAGCCGCCCCATCATGCGGCCACCGCGGACGCGATGATGAAGGCGGCGGTCAACTCGCCTCCGACGCCGATCGGCGAGCTGGTCTCGGGCGTGCCTCCGGAGCTCTCGACGATCATCGACAAGGCGCTGGCTCACGACCCCGACCAGCGCTATCAGGATGCGCGCGAGCTCGCGCTCGATCTCAACCGGTTCCTCACCGGCCAGCTCGTCGCATCCCACCACTACACCCCGCGCGAGAAGCTGGCGCGCTTCATCAAGAAGTACAAGGTGCCGGTGATCGTCGCCTCGATCGCGGTGCTCGCCTTGATCGTCGGCGGCTGGGTCGCGTACCTCCGCGTCGCCAACGAACGAGATCGCGCAGATGCCTCCGCGGTGGCCGCACGCAAGGACAAGAACTTCGCCGAGCTCCAGCGCGCGCTCGCCGAGCAACGCAACGAGAAGCTGACGCTGAGCCAGGCGTGGATCGTCGTGGACACCAACCCCACCCTCGCCGTGGCGATGGTCAAGCCGCTCGCCGAGAAGCACTGGCGCGAGGTGCGCGCACTCGGCGCCGCCGCCCGCGCACGTGGTGTGGCGTGGAGCCTACCGGCCTCTCCCGGAATGGATTCACTCGAGATGAGTCGCGATGGCACGCTGGCTCTCGGCGCCGGCGATGATGGCGTGGTCCGGATCTACGATCTCGCCAGGCGCACGGCGCAGACGATCGCAGAGACCGGCAGCAAGATCCGCGCGCGGTTCGCAGACGAGGAGCGGAAGATCGTCCTGTGGCACGACACCAAGCTCTCCGTCCTCGATCGCGCAGGCGGAGGGCGCCACGATCTGACGGTACCCACGCCGATCCTCGATCTCGAGCTCGTCGGCATCACCGCGTACTGGACCGACACCACCGGCGGGCTGTGGCAGCTCGACCTCGCGGGTACCCAGCCGCTCCAGGTGCCGCTCGACCAGCGAGTCAGTCAGCTCGCGCCCTCTCCCGACGGCCGCTGGATCGCGCTGTTCGGCGAGAGTGACCTCCTGCTCCTCGATCGGACGCAGCCCTCCGAACCGCCGCAGGTGGTCGCCACCGGGCACACGGGTGGGGTGGACTGGGCCACCGACGGGAGCCACCTCGCCGCCCTCGTCGACGAGGCGGCCTATGACCTGCAGATGTCCCCCGTGCCGACGATCGTCCACCGGCTCACGGTCGGCCAGCGGTTCTTCGTCGCATATGGCAACAACGCCCTCTACACGATCGGGCCCACCGGCGTCGCGATCGTCTCGCGCGAGAGCTCCAAGCCGCGCCGCCAGCTCGCGGGGGCCCCGGTCGGGCTCGGCGAGGCGCGAGGCGACACGATGGTCGCGGGGAGCGAGGCCGGGATCGCGGTGCTGTCCGATCGCGGCGATCACGTCCTGTCGATCCCCACGGGGCGGCTGACGACCATCGCGGTGTCCCCGCACTCGCCCTACGTGATCGGTGCCATCGATGATCGCCTCCTCGTGTGGAACCTCGACGAGATCGAGCCGCGGCAGCTCGCGCAGCGTCCGGCGACCGCGCGCCTCGTGGGCAGCGATGCCGTGATCGCCACGTTCGTCGACGGACCGGCCCAGTGGATCGATCTCCTCACCGGCACGTCACATCCCCTCCCCACGTGGCCCGCGATCACGTCGTCTGCGGATGCGCCGGGTGGGCAGCTCGCGGTGGTCGTGGATCTCGCGCACCACGCGAAGCTCGTCGCGCCCGGCAAGGAGCCGGAGGAGCTCTCCGGCACCGCGGACATGGTCGGCTTCCCCACGGATCACGAGCTGCTGCTCGGGGCGTTCACGGGCACGCTCCAGCTGCACGATGCCACCACCGGGCAGCGCACCATGCTCGTCGATCGCAAGGACGAGCTGATCGGCATCGCCTGGAGCCGTTCGCAGCCCGCGTGGGTGGCGGCCGTGTTCAAGGATCGCACGCTGTGGCGCAAGCAGCTCGGCGGCGGAGAGGCGGCGACCACCGTGCTGCCGCACAAGCCGAACAGCTCGCTCTACATCGGACCGGATGGCACCGTGATGTTCGCCGTGGGCGCCGAGCTGATGGCCTGGACTCCCGACGATGCGGTGAAGCGGCACGCCACCCTGCGCAAGCCGATCGTCGAGCTCGGCACCACCGGGACCACGAAGCTCGTGGCCTTCAGCGATGCCGGAGCGGCGTACCTCGTAGACCTGCCGCTGCCCGATCTGGTCACCGACATCGACGAGTCCCTCGGCCGAACCAAGGCCGCGATGGCCGCCGATACCGGGATGATCGTGATCGAGGAGCGTGGCGCGCTCTCGGTGATCGATCCGCTGACCGACCACAAGCGATGGGACCTCGCCAGCTCGCCCAACCTCACGCTCACCACGCCCCAGGTGTCCAGCGACGGCCGCCGGATCCTGGCCCAGACCTCGACCAGTCTCCTCATGTGGACCCTCACCCTGCCGAAGGGCCCCGACGAGATGACCGTGTGGCTCGACGGGATGTCGAACGCCGTCACCGGCAGCGGTCCGAAGAGCCTCGGGTGGCGCTGAGGATGCTACAACCAGTCTCGTGACGTCCCTGCGCCTGCACGACTCGATGCGCCGCCAGAAGGTGGCATTCGAACCGCTCCAGCCCGGCAAGGTCGGGATGTACGTCTGCGGTCCCACCCCGTACGCGCCCGCACATATCGGTCACGCGTACTCGGCGATCTCGTTCGACACGATCCGCCGCAGCCTGCGGTTCCTCGGGTTCGAGGTCCGCTACGTCCGGAACATCACCGACGTCGAGGACAAGATCATCAAGGCCGCCAACGACGCCGGCGAAGATCCGATGGCGCTCGCGGCCCGGTTCGCCACGGCCTACAACCTCGACATGGCGCGGTTCAACGTGATGCCGCCCGACATCGAGCCGAAGGTCTCCACGCACATCGGGGAGATCATCGCCCTGATCGAGAAGCTCGTCGGGAACGGTTCCGCGTACGCCGTCGAGGGCGATGTCTACTTCGCGTGCGACACGTTCAAGCCGTATGGCCAGCTCAGCGGCCAATCCCTCGACGACCTGCGCGCCGGCGCCAGCGATCGCGACCTCGTGGAGAAGACCAAGCGGTCATCTGCCGACTTCGCGCTGTGGAAGGCCGCGAAGCCAGGCGAGCCGTTCTGGGACTCTCCATGGGGCAAGGGGCGCCCAGGCTGGCACATCGAGTGCTCCGCGATGACCCACACGCACCTCGGCGACACGTTCGACATCCACGGCGGCGGCAAGGATCTGATCTTCCCGCACCACGAGAACGAGATCGCGCAGTCGCAGGGTGCTTACGGCACGGACACGTTCGCACGCTACTGGATGCACAACGGCTTCCTCAACTTCGGCGGCGTGAAGATGTCGAAGTCGCTCGGCAACGTGTTCGGCTGCGAGCAGATCGCCGTCGCCGTCGGCGGCGAGGCCCTGCGGTTCTTCTGCGTCAAGCACCACTACCGCTCGCCGATCGACTTCGAGGTCGAGGAGATCCGCGATCCCGCGGGCACGCCCACCGGCGTCCGGTTTCGTAGTCTCGAGGCCGCGGATCGTGACCTCGAGTACTTCTACATCACGCTGCACAAGATCGATGCGTTCATCGCGCAGGGCGGAGACGCTGGCGAAGGCGCGGTCCTGCCCGATGCGGACAAGCTCGTCGGCATGGCGCGCGAAGCCCTGGCCGATGACTTCAACTCCCCGCGCGTGATGGCCGCGATGCACGAGGCCGCGACCCTCGCGAACAAGCTCCTCGTCGAGGGCAAGGGCCTCGACAAGCAGGTCCGCCGCCGGTCACTCGCGCGCCTCGGCAAGGACCTCCGCGGTGTCGGCGAGGCGCTCGGGATCCTGTCGGCGAGTCCCGCCGCGTACCTCGCCGGGCGACGGGCCCGCCTGGTCGCTCGCATGGGCATCGACATCGCCAGGGTCGAGGCGTTGATGGAGGAGCGCAAGACCGCGCGGGCCGCGAAGGACTTCACGCGCGGTGACGCGATCCGCGCCGAGCTCACCGCCCTCGGCGTCGAGCTGCTCGACACCCCCCAGGGCACCGACTGGCGCGTCCACGACGACGCGAGCTGACATGGCCGAAGATCCCAAGCCTCCCTCCACCGCGCTCGCTCGTCCGATGATCGCGCGCGATCTCGACAAGGCGGGCAAGGGTCAGCTCGTCTACGTCGGCCGCGACGGCGAGGTGAAGGATCCCGCGGGCGTCCGCACGCGGCAGATGGCGGCGTACGTGGCGTTCGGGGGCATCACCGCGGCCGGCGTGGTGCTGGCGGCCTCGTCGTTCCCGCTGCTGATCCCGTTCTATCTCGCGCTCGGCGGCCGGTTCATCGGCACCGTGCGCGCGGTCGGCAAGGTCAACGAGGCCAGTGTCGCGCTGTCCAACGGCGACGCCCTCGCAGGTCGCGCCCTCGCCGAACCGGTGGCGCGCTCGTGGTGGGCGCCTGGACGGGTCCGCGCCCTCGCCGAGCTCCGCGTGGCGATCGCGGATGCCCTCGATGGCAAAGGCGAGCTCGCGCTCGAGCGGGTGCGGAAGGCGCGCGGTCGACTATCGCCGCGGCTGATCCAGCACCAGTTCTCGTACTACACGGAGATCAACCTCCTGACCTCGCTGGGTCGCACCAAGGAGGCGCGGAACATCCTCGATGCCCGGGGCGGCGTGCCGCAAGGCGAGGTGCTCAAGCTCTCGTACTGGATCGCGCAGATGCACCTCGGCGTGGCCGAGGGCAAGCTCGAGATCGAGGACAGCGAGCTCTACGATCGGATGCGCAAGGGCCTCTCGATGACCGCCGGGCGCGATCTCCTGCTCCTGTGCGCGTGGGCGTACGCGCAGCGCGGCGAGCACGACGACGCGATGTTCGCGTGGCGGCAGGCCAAGGAGCGCGAGGGCAGTCACCGCCTCGACGTCGCGATGCCCAAGCTCGCGGAGTGGATGACCGGCTATCTCAAGGACTACCCGAAGCTCGACGAGCCCGAGCCCGAAGACGATCTCTGAGCGGCCCCCCCCCCCGGGCCCCCCGCCCGCGGACTGCGAGGGCCTCAGGTCGCGGGCTGCGACGACGGAGGTGCGGCGAGCAGCTTGTCGAGATCACCGCGACGCTCGAGCGCCTTGAGCTCGTCATAGCCACCGATCGATTCGCCGTTGATGAAGATCTGCGGCACCGTCGTTCGACCGCTGGTGACCTCGACGAGCCACCGCCGCTTCTCCTGGTTGCCGGTGACGTCGATGTTCTCGAACTCGACGCCCTTTGCATCGAGCAGCCGTTCGGCTGCCGTGCAGTAGCCACACCAGCGACGCGTGTACATCTTGACGTCCGCGGCCATGACTTCACCGTACCGCGTCGTCTCGAAACGGCTACTTGTCGTCGGCGTCTTCGGACAGGTACGCGAGGATGACCTCGTCGAGCGACTTCTCCGAGATCAGCCCCTGCCCGAACCCACGGCCTTCTTCCTCACGGGCCTTGCGCACCCGCGGCGGCGCGGCGGGCTTGGCAGGCGCTCCGACGATCACCGCTGGACGGGTCATCACGACACCGCCGCTCTGCTGGCTGCCGGTGCGTGAGGTGGGTCCCGAGGGAGAGACGCGCGAGGGCGTGGGGGTCCGGCCCGACGTCGGAGGCGGCTGTGACGGCGGATTGACCCGCGGAATCGCATGCTGCTGCGAGGGCGACCTCACCTGCTGCGGGTTCGGGATCGCGTGCTGCTGTGAGGGCGATTTCACCTGCTGCGGGTTCGGGATCGCGTGCTGCTGCGAGGGCGACCTCACCTGCTGCGGGTTCGGGATCGCGTGCTGCTGCGAGGGCGAGCGCAGGTTCGGCTGCGACGATGGGGTCGCTGCACGGGTCGGGATCGGCGAGGAGGGCGAGTTGGTGCGGCCCGTGCTCGGCGTGGGCACGGGAAGCCCAGGCGGGCGGCCGGGGCGAGAGAGCCCGGAAGGGATCGGGATCGAGCCGGTGCGATCGCTGCGGACCACCTCGGGCGGTTTGTTGCCGGTGGGCTTCTTGTGCTGCGCGTACTGGCCGGGACGCTCGGCGCGCTCGCCCGGGGGCGGATCGGCGGAGCTGGGCGGCGGCGCATAGATCTCGACCGCCTCGGAGCGATCATCGGATGCTGCGATCGGCCGCGAGACCACGCCTGGAGGTGTGATCGCCTGCCGCGACGGCGGCCGCGAGATCGGCCGGGCGGGGGGAAGCGAGGCGGCGCCGAGGGCCGGAACGCGATCCCCCGTGGGCGCGCGGTGGGCGGGCACCGGCGGGATCGAATCGGCGGCGCGGGGCTGCGGGCTCGAGGGCATGGCGCCGATCGAGCCCGGGACTCCGTCGCTGGGCAGCTGCACGTCGGTGTCGTGCTTCGAGCGGGTGCGCCCTCCGAGCTGGTCCCACAGCTGCTCGTCCTCAGCCATCGGCTCAGGCTCGAGATCCAGCTTGATCGAGATCTCCGGGGCGGAGTCGAGGTTTGCCATCGTCGTCTTGACGGTGGCGTTCAGCGAGGCGGCGATCGCCCCCGAATCGACATCGGGGTTGGTCGGCGGGTCGATCTCGTCGGGAGACGGCGGCGGCGGCGGCGCCAGGCTGGTCCGGACCGACGAGGGACCGCTCTTGCGATCGGCGGTCTGGGTGCGCGGGGTTGGTGGCGGGGTCGCCGTGCGAGAAATCGCCGGTGGTGGCTCGATCGTGATCTGCGGAGCGCTCGGCTGATCCTCGATCAGCTCGACAGGATCGATCGCATCGAGGGCGTCGATCTCCTCGGTATCGGGGCGCGTGATCGTGATCTCGGGTGCGCTCACCCGCGGGAGATCGTCGGGGGGCGGGAGGATGTCCGAGGCGGACGGGCGTGCCTGCAGATCTGCGGAGGGAGGGGCGACCTCGGCGGAGCCGGCCGGCGACGTGCGGGGGAGCAGGCCCTCTGTCCCCACCAGGTAGACGTCGATCTTGTCGTCGAACGTGCCGCGCTTGAGGTCCTTCAGCACGATCTTGTGCTGGGACTGCATCAGGCCCTTGATCGCGTCCTCCGCCGAGCCGGCGTCATAGACGAGCTTGCGGGTCGAGATGATCACGCCCCCGTGGAACAGGTGCGTGAATAGATGGGGGCTCAGCTGCCCCGAGTCCTCGGTCTGGACGTGAAAGACCAGGCCGCGATACAGGACGTTGTGGTTGTAGCCGAGGATGGGTGAACGCTTGGCCACCGCTGGCCGAGGTTAGCACGGGTGCAGGGGATTGGGCTTGGCGGAGCCCCAGGCTTGTAATTCCTTCGCGAGGTTGGTACTCACTTCCCTTCGGGCTTCAATCTCGAAGCTTTATTGGAGGCCCCGCTCCGCGGGGTACGCAAATCCTCGTGAGTACTGCTGCAGCGGAGTCGAAGTTCGTCGAGTTAGTGCGTGGTTGGATAGTTTCCCTCCCCCACGATCTCAAGATCGCGTTTGACGCGATGGACGACGAGAACCTCCCCCGCCCGGTGCGCGAAGTCGCAGCCGGCGTGGTGGCCTACGTCGTGTCCCCCAATGACTTCATCGCGGATCGTAACGATACCGTGGTGAGCTTCGCCGATGACGCGTTGCTGCTCCGCCTTGCCCTCGCGCAAGCCCTGGGCAAGGGAGAGGACGAGGACGCGTTCCGAGGACGGTTCCCGGAGCTGTTCGAGAGCCTCGACGACAACCTGACCCTGTGCAAGTCCGTGATGGGCGAGCTGATGACCTGGCTCGAGAGCAAGGTCCCGACGCTTCCCAAGCTCGACTACAAGGGCAAGAAGGTCACCAAGTACCTCGACGACGAGGCTGCTCGCGAGCAGCTGTTCGACGACGGGCTCGTGTTCCGCACGGACTATCCCGTGGACGAGAAGACGATCACGGACAAGCTGAAGAAGGCGAGCACCATCACGGAAGTGATGAAGCGCCGCAAAGACGAAGAAGCCCGCATCAAGGGCAACAAGCACGCGCGCGCGTAGCTGGTTCTCGTCGACGATTCGCGAACTTTCGACGATCTTCGACGTTCAGAGATCGACGAGCTCGAAGCCCGTCAACGGCTCTCCGAGGAACCGGGGCGCCAGCTCGTCGAGCCGCGACGTATCGGTCGCGAAGCAATCCAGCCGCCCGGCCGTCGAACGCCGGTTGGCACCACTGCCCAGCGCCTCGCGTGCGGCCTCGGCCATCGCGCTCGCCGAGTCCACCACCGCAACCGGGTGCCCAGCGATCTCGGAGCCGACCTGCGCGAGCACGTCTTTCAGCAACGGGTAGTGCGTGCATCCGAGGACGAGCGTGTCGATCTCTCGATCCTGCGCGAACAGCTGGACGAGGTAGCGCTTCGCGACGAGCCGCGCGATGTCGTCATCGGTCCAGCCCTCCTCGGCGAGGGGCACCAGGAGCGGGCACGCGAGCGCGGACAATTGCGCCTCGGGGTTTCGGCTGTGGATCGCCGTCGCATACGCGCCCGAGCGAATCGTGCCGAGCGTACCGATCACGCCGAGGTGACCATTGCGCGTAGCGGCCAGCGCGCTCGACGCACCGGGTTCGACGGCACCGATCACGGGTACCGGGCTCGCCGCGATCAGCGCGGGTAGCGCGTTCGCCGAGGCCGTGTTGCAGGCGATCAGCACGAGCTTCACGCCGCGATCGAGGAGGAACTGCTGACACGCGAGTGCGTACCGCTCGACGGTGCGCGGGCTCTTACTTCCATAAGGAACCCGGGCGGTGTCCCCGAGGTAGATGATGTCTTCTCCGGGAATTGCTGATCGCAACGCCCGAACCACCGTCAGTCCGCCGACGCCGGAGTCAAACACCCCAATTGGGTGACGCTTCGTCACTGTTCGATCTTGCCCCATCGACGAGTCCGGATTGCGACGAGCTGTCACAGCTGGCAACTCAACCTGCCAGAAGGATCATACTGTCGCCAGCAAAACGCCTCAGCGAGAGCGTTGCTTCCGACGGGTGGGTCGCGCGGCCTTACGGCCCTCGAACGCCCACAGGAGCTGCAGGAATGTCACGGGCTTGGCAGGCATCTCTGCATAGAACTGCGAGATGCCCGGAAAGCACCGCTCAGCCATCGGCAGGTGCCGTTCTGTGATCCGACCTTGCACTCGCGCTCGCCGAGGAGCACAGGACGTACCAATCCAGTTTCATGGTAGTTATCCCGACCCATGTCGGGCGAGCAGACGGGCGCAGATCGCGTACGTGGCCTCGTTGAGGCCGATCCGGTCGTGATCCTCGAGATCGCAGGTGCGATCGCTCACGACGAAGGACGCTGGCCGAACGACCAGGTAACCGAGGTGTGTGCCGAGCACACTCGCCGCCTCGCCGACGCCGACAAGGTCCGGATGCGCGCGGCGATGGAGCAGGTGCTGATGGGGCGCGATGTCGATGCGGCCCTCGAGTGGGTGCGTGCGACCGGAGCGCTGTCCGTGCTGTTTCCCGAGCTCGCCGCGACCATCGACCTGGTGCAGGAGGACGGGCGCCAGCACAAGGACGTCTGGGCCCACACCAAGCAGGTCGTGCGGCAGACGGTGAAGCGCCCCCTCGTACGGTGGGCGGCGCTGCTCCACGACATCGGGAAGGTGCCCACGCGTACGTTCACGCCCGACGGGGTGCACTTCCACGGGCACGCCGAGGTCGGCGCGCGGATGTTCGACAAGATCCACGGACGCTTCGCGTTCGCGCGCGACGAGCGCCAGACCATCCGATTCCTCGTCAAGCACCACCTCCGCACCAACCAGTACAGCCAGGCGTGGACGGACAGCGCCGTGCGCAGGTTTCATCGCGAGATGGGACCGCACATGGTCGACCTGCTCGATCTCTCGCGCGCAGACATCACCTCGAAGCGACCCGGTCGCCGCAAGACGCTGCTCGAGCAGATCAGCGCCCTGTCCGAGCGCGTGGACGTGCTCGCCGAGGCCGATGCGAAGCTCCCGCCCCTGCCCGGTGGCGTGGGCAACGCGATCATGGACGCGTTCGAGATCGCACCGTCGCGGCTGATCGGCGATCTCAAGCGAAAGCTCGAGTCGGCGATCGAGGCGGGCGAGCTCGAGGCGCGCCGCGAGGATGCGTACTACGTCGCGTTCATCGCGCGCCAGGACCTGATCCCGAACGTGGCACCCGAGAAGCGCGAGGCGTTGATCGCGGCCGGCGGAGATCTCCATGCCCCCGACGACGACGAGGGGCCGCACAAGGGCGTCGATCCGCACGATCCGGGGCCCGGGGTGCTCTCCTGTGGTCACGATCCGGAGAACGATCCGTGCGTGCACCGCGACGCGGATCCCGACGATCCGGCTCTTCGCCGCTGAGTACCCGCGCGTTCCTTCCGTGACGTGTGGCGCCGCTACCGGCGATCACTTCACGATGGCGCACGGCGACAGCGCCGGCTTCATCGAGACCTCGCCGCCGCCGCTGACCCAGGTCTCCATCTTCACCGTGCCCTCGACGGTGAGCTCCTTGCCGAGCTCGAGCCCTGCGGGTGCGTTGTCCGCGAGCACGCAGCTGAGGCCGGCCTTGCCGAGCGTCAGCGCGATCCCGCCGATGCCCTCGAGGGTCGACGTGACCTTGAGCTTCTTGCCCGTCCACTTCGAGCGGCCCTTGACCGCGTTCTCGATCACCAGCTCGGGGGTCGCCACCCCATCAGCCGGCGGCGGTGCGGCGTTCGGATCCTCCGGCGGGCCGTCCTTGCCGAGGATCGCGAGGCAATCGGCGCGATTGCCGACGGGACCCTTCTTGTCGACGGTCATCGGGTTCATCACCGCGCCGACCATCATCCCTTCCTTCTGATACTTCTTGCCGTCCTCCTTGCCGACCTCGAGGTAGGCGCAGGTCTCGCCTGCATCCGCGGCCCACTGATACATCGGGCCACTCGCGCTCTCCTTGACGTGGGTTGGCGGACCGAGCCGGGACTGCAGGAGCGCGAACGCGTCGTCCCAGGGATCGAACGGCTGGACGATCTCCTTGGCCGCCATGATCGTCGCGATCGTGAGCGGCCCCTTGAACGGCGGCGGTGGCTCGGACTTCTTCGTACAGCCGCCCGCGGCAGCGAGCGTGGCAACGGCGACGAGCAGCGAGGCGAGGCGGGTCATGGCAGATCCGGACGTAGCACGCAGCCGCGAGTCGCACGTCACAGGCTGCGACGAGACGAGACCACGGCGTTGGCGATCAACAGGCCGGCGACGATCGCGATCGCGACGACGAACATCGCGAACACGCTCTCCACACCGGTCAGCGTGTCGCGCGAGAGCAGCGATGCCATCCCGCGGAACCCCATGCTCCCGGGCACCAGCAGCAGGACGGCCGGCACCAGCACCACCTGCGCCGGGCGCTTGAGCAGCCGCGCATACCCGTTCCCCAGCACGCCGAGGGCGAACGCGCCGACCATCACGCCCATCTGCCCGCCGAGCCACACCGTGCCGACGAGGTTGCCGAGGTAGCCAACGACGCAGGCCGCGAGGATCCAGCCGAATGCGCGGACCTGGGCCTGCACGACGATCGCGACACCGATCGACGATGCGACGAGCGCGACCCAGGGCGCCCACGCCGGCAGCGGCACGGGCACGGCCTGGTGCACGGTCACCAGCGCGACCGCCGCACGCTCGCCGAGCGCCACGCCGACCACCAGCTCGAGCAAGACGATCACGGCGGACATCAGGCGCGCCGTCCCCGCGATCAGGTGGCGGGTCGCGAGCTCGGTCATCGCGACCGTCAGCGACATGCCGGGGAGCAGCACGATCAACGCGGCCACGATGACGATCGACGGCGTCACCGCGTACCAGATCGACGACACCACGCTCGCCATGAACGCGGCGAACGCGGCACCGACGAGCTCGAACACGCGCGCCTGATCCGTGGATCGCTTGGCGTACTGCGCGAGCAGACCGAGCGACAGGCCGATCGCGCCGGCGACCGCGACATCCTCGAGTGAACCTCCGAAGAACACGGCGAGGGCGCCCGCGGTCACGCCGTGCATCAGGGTGGACAGGCCGCGCCCGAACGCGGGCGGGGCGGCGATGATCGCGTCGAGGCGCGCGATGCCCTCTCGCGGCAACATCCGTCGCTCGGAGACCGCATCGGCGACCTCGTCGACCTTCTCGAGCTTGCCGAGGTCGAGCTCGGAGCCCTCGAACCGCAACATCCGGGTCTTCAGCTCGGTCGGCGCGCCGAAGCTCATGATCAGCGCGGTCGGTGCGGTGAACACCTCGGCCTCGATGGCGAGCCGTTGGCAGCAGACCTTGAGGGCCTCCTCGAGCCGGTCCGCGGGCGTGCCGTAGCGATGGAGCGCGCGCCCCAGCGCCAGCACGAACGCGATGGCGTCCTCCACGAGCGCACACTAGCGCGCCCCCTGAACGACGCCGAAAAACATGAACGCCCGGGCGGCAACCCAGGCGTTCTAAGAATAAGTCCAACTAGTTTAAGGAAACTCGGTGCTTAGCTAATTAAACCGAGCTCGCGTCAAGCGCGGCAACGCCGACGCGACCCGGACTAAAGCAAACGTCGGGCCACGCCTCCAGGGAGCATCGCAATGCCTTGTATTCATGGCTCTTGCGTGTTACCGAAGCCGTTCGACCCAGCTTCCGTCGCGACCGCGCTAGGACATTCATGTCGCGTCGCTCCGGAGCGGGCGCAACGAATTGCAGAGCCTCACATGCAGAACATGCTCGTGGTCAATGCCGAGGGACCCGAGATCCGCGTAGCGGTCGTCGAAGAGGGATCCCTGGCCGAGTTCTTTGTCGAACGTAAGCGTGATCGCGGAATCGTCGGAAACATCTATCGCGGAAAAGTCACCCGGGTTCTTCCCGGGATGCAGGCGGCGTTCGTCGACCTGGGTTCGAAGGTCGAGCGCGCCGCGTTCCTCTACGTCGCGGACGTGCTGGGCTCCGGAGACGAGCGCAAGCTGTTCGAGGACGCGGATGTCGATGAGGGCGGGGATGACTCGCCCGAAGGTGCCGCATCGCGGATCGCGCGCTCGCGAAAGCAGCTGGCGAACCGCAAGATCGAGGATCTACTTCGCCCGGGCGACACCGTCGTCTGCCAGGTGACGAAGGATCCAATCGGTCTCAAGGGTGCACGGGTCACCGGGTACATCTCGCTCCCCGGCCGGTACTCCGTGTTCATGCCGCACGTCTCGCAGATCGGCGTGTCGCGCCGGATCGGCTCCGACAAGGAACGCCGTCGCCTGCGCGATCTCGTCAACGAGGTCCGGCCCAAGGGCTCGGGCTTCATCGTGCGCACGGCTGCCGAGGATGCGAGCGATCAGGAGCTGCGGGACGACGTCGATTTCCTCGCCCGGCTATGGGGCGAGATCGAGAAGCGCGAGCTGGATTCGCGCGGCCCTGGCCTGGTCTACGCCGATCTCGATCTGGCGCTGCGCACCGTGCGTGACCTCCTCCGCGAGGACACGTCCGAGGTCTGCATCGACGACGACGAGCAGTACGATCGCGTCCGGAAGTTCACGCTGGCGTTCCTGCCGCGGTTCGCCGATCGGATCAAGAAGTACGATTCGCGCCGGCCGATCTTCGACCACTATCACATCGAGCCGGCGCTCCGGCTCGCGGTCGCGCGCAAGGTCCCGCTGAAGTCGGGCGGCTCGCTGGTGATCGATCAAGGTGAGGCGCTCACCGCGATCGACATCAACACGGGCAGCTTCACCAACACCGGCTCCGGCAACCTCGAAGACACGGTCACGGCGAACAACCTCGAGGCCTGTGACGAGGTCGCCCGCCAGCTCCGCCTGCGGAACATCGGCGGCATCATCGTCATCGACTTCGTCGACATGGACAAGGAAGGCAACCGCCGCAAGGTCTGGGATGCCTTCCAGAAGGCGCTGACCCGCGATCGGTCGCGGACCAACGTCACCAAGATCAGCGAGCTCGGCCTCGTCGAGATGACGCGCAAGCGCACGCGCGAATCGCTCGTGCAGCTGCTCACCGAGCCCTGCCCCACCTGCGAGGGTTCGGGCGTGGTCAAGAGCGTCACCACGGTCGCGTACGAGATCCTCCGCGAGGTCCGGCGCTCCGGCACGCTGGTGGACAACGACAAGATCGATCTCGAGTGCGCACCACGCGTGGCCGAGGTCCTGCAGCGCCAGGAGCGCGACTATCTCGATCACCTGGAGAAGCGGTTCCAGAAGAAGATCGAGGTGGTGCCACAGAAGGGCTGGAAGCCGGACCAGTTCCGCGTCGCCGGCAAGATGTCCACGGAGATCGCGGCCGAGGCCGAGGCCCTGGCGCCCAAGCACGTCCACGTGGGTGGTCCGCCGCGCGGTGAAGGCGGGGGCGGCAATGGCGGTGGAGATCGCGGCGGTGGTGGTGGCGCGAGCGGCGGTGGTGGCGGTGCGAGCGGCGGTGGTGGTGGTGGTGGAGATCGCGGCGGCCGCAAGCGCCGGCGACGGGGTGGGCGTGGGCGTGATCGCGCGAGCGCCTGAGCTGTGAAGCACCGCATCTTCATCGCGCGCGAGCAGTACAAGGTCTCGTGCGCGCACATGACCGTGTTCCCCGACGGCACGAAGGAGCGGCTGCACGGTCACAACTACTCGCTGGGCCTCGCGCTCGATCTCGATCGCGTCGATCTGGCCTCGATGATCGCGTTCGCCCCGCTCAAGCAGGCGCTCGGCGAGCTGTGCGCTGCGTGGAAGGAGCGCGTGCTCCTCGCGGCACACAACCCGCACTTCACGGTGGCCAAGGACGATGGCAAGGAGCTCGACTTCTCGCTGTGCGGTGACCACTACGTCCTGCCGCGTGGCGATGCGCTGCTGCTGCCGATCGACAACATCTCGGTCGAAGCGCTCGCCGCGCACGTGGCGGATCTACTGCGCGCCAAGATCGTCGCGCTCTCGAACGGTCACATCCTCGCGTTCGAGGTCACCGTCGCCGAAAGCCCGGGACAGGGCGCGAGCTGCGCGATCGCACTACGTTGATCCGCGTGCTCGTGGAGTGATGTGGCGGGGGTGTCGGCCGCGCGCGTCGGGGCGGGCGGCCGATCACCAACCGGGTCAGCGGGTGCGGCGGCGTCTGCATCCCATCCAGGATCGGACGCAGGAGGCGCGAACCGCGCGCGAGTCGCCCGTGCGGGCTCGCTGCCACCTCGCTGGAGTGGCGCATCATCATGTACCTCGCGAGCACCGCGAGCGTGTCCGTGGTCGGGTCGAGGTGCTTCGCCATGCCCTCGTTCGTGATCATGCCGAGCAGCACGAGGGTCATCTCGGGCATCGGACGGATCCCATGCTTCCGGGCCAGCGCGAACAACCGCCCCACCACGACGCCGAGCTCGAGATCGACGATCGCTCGAGATCGGAGCGAGGCGATCAGCGCGCCGGCATCCGCCGCGACGGCGTCCCAGTCCGTGTCCGCGAGGTAGCGATGATAGGTGCGGAGGTGCCGCACCAGATCCTCGATGTTCCCCGCCGCGATGCATCGCGTGAGATCCACGAGCTGCTCGAGCAGACCCGGCGGCAGACGCTTGACCAGCCCGACATCGATCAGGACCACGCCACCATCGGCCTCGATCAACACGTTGCCCGGGTGCAGATCGGCATGCACGAACCCGTGGTCGAAGCACATCGCGAAGAAGGCCGCGCGGATCACCGACGCGACGTTGGGAAGCTGGGCGTGCGCCGCATCCTCGAGCCGCGTGCCGTGGACGAACTCCATCGTCAGGATCGCCCGCGTCGAGTGCTGCGCATACACCGTGGGGAACCGGAGGCCCACGAAGCCGGCGAAGTTCAAACGGAACTGCTCGTAGTTGTCTCGCTCGTGCTGGAGATCCGTCTGCGCGAGGATCCCGGCGATCAGGCTCCGCGCGTGGCCAACCATGTCCGCCTTGCGCGCCCGCACGGATACGGCCTGCACGAGGTGCGCCGCCCACAGCAACAGACGACCATCTCGGCGGATCCGCTCCACGACACCGGGCCGCAGGATCTTGACCGCGACCTCTTCACCGGTCTCGAGCACAGCACGGTGGACCTGCGCCACGCTCCCCGCCGCGATCGGCACCGGGGTGAACTCCCGGAAGCGCTCCTCGATCGAGGCACCGAGCTCGTGCCGCACGATGGTCCGGACCTCGCTGAACGCGAACGGTGGCACGCGATCCTGGAGCCAGCGCAGCTCCGCGATCACGCTCGGTGACATCAGATCTGCGCGCGCACTCATCACCTGTCCGATCTTCACGAAGGTCGCGCCGAGCCGCGTGAACGACCAGCGCAGCAATCGTCCGCGTTGACGCGCGCGATGATCGCGACGACGAGATCGATCGAGGATCGTCATCCTGCGCAGCGATCCCACGCCATATGCGATCACACACAGCAGCGCCACCAACCAGATCTCGACGGCGCGAGCGAGTGTCGCGAACCAGTGCCCGACCTTTCTCATCCCCTCCACACCTTCAACTCTACGCGCCTCGACGAAGATTGAAGGCGTCAGGTTGTCGCACGAACCCTTTGCGCCGCATCGCACGCCTTGCCGACGAGCGCCATGACGCACGTGCGCCCGACGCGGTGCATCACAGCGGTGCGAAGCGCGCGATGATGCGCACGCCGACGCAGCGCATCACAGCGGTGCGAAGCGAGCCGTGAAGTGCCGAAGGAACGCGGGCTCGTCGGTGATCCGCAGGCCGCGGAGCGAGTCCTTGCGCGTGGCGATCTCCGCGATCCCCTCGAGCACGTAGTCGAAGTGCGCCTGCGTGTAGACCCTCCGCGGGATCGCGAGGCGGACGAGCTCCAGCGCCGACGCTGCGAACGAGCCATCCGGGCGCTTGCCGAACATCACCGAGCCGATCTCGCAGCTCCGGATCCCCTCCGCGCGATACAGCTCCACCGCGACCGCTTGCGCGGGGAACTCGTGGGGGGGGATGTGGGGAACGAACCCGCGTGCGTCGAGGTAGACGGCGTGACCGCCCGGCGGCCGCATCGTCGGAACGCCCACCGCTGCGAGCCCATCCGCGAGATAGCGCGCCACCGCCACGCGATAGGCCAGGTAGGCCTCGTCGAGCACCTCGTCGAGCCCCACCGCCATCGCCTCGAGATCACGCGCCGCGAGCCCACCATACGTCGGGAACCCCTCCGTGAGGATGAGCCGGCTCCGCAGGTCGGGGACCCACGCGCCGTCGCGCAGCGCGATGAAGCCGCCGATGTTGACCAGCCCGTCCTTCTTGGCGCTGACCAGGCAGCCATCGGCGAGCTCGAACATCTCGCGTGCGATCTCGCGCACCGGACGAGATCCTTGCCCGGGCTCGCGGACGTGGATGAACCAGGCGTTCTCCGCGAACCGACACGCATCGAGCAGGAACGGCACGCCGAACCGCTTGCAGATCGCCGAGACCGCACGCAGGTTCTCGAGAGAGACCGGCTGGCCGCCACCCGTGTTGTTGGTGATCGTGGTCATCACGAACGGCACGTGTCCGCGGTGCTCGGCGAGCAGCGCCTCGAGGCGCGCCAGATCGACGTTCCCCTTGAACGGATGTTCGAGGTGCGGATCCCGGCCCTCGCTGCACACGACGTCCACGGCCGTCACGCCGAGCTGTTCGAGGTTCGCGCGCGTCGTATCGAAGTGATTGTTCGACGGGACGATCTGACCGCGCTCGCAGTGAAGCGAGAACAGGAGGTGCTCGGCCGCGCGACCCTGGTGGGTGGGGATCACGTGCTGGTACCCCGTGATCCTTCGAACCACCTCCTCGAACCGATAGAAGCTACGCGAGCCCGCATAGCTCTCATCCGCCGTCATCATCGCGCCCCACTGCGCGGCGCTCATCGCCGTGGTGCCCGAGTCGGTCAAGAAGTCGAACGTGACATCGGCCGCGTGCACGCCGAACAGGTTCCAGCCGACCTCGGCGAGGATCCGCTCGCGCTCGGCGACGGTCCTCATCGGCAGCGGCTCGACGACCTTGATCTTGAACGGCTCGATGATCGAGCGGCGGACCATCGTGCTACTCGAACCGGACGTAGGTGAAATCGATCGGCTGCCCGTTGATGCCGCGCTGAGGGGGAGCGATCCAGCTCGCGAACTCTCCGGCGCCGGTGACAGGGCGAGTCTGGAGCGCGCGCACGGCGACCCGATCCGCGGCGGTCGGCAGCCATTCGTCGACGCGACGCGCGTAGACCTCCGGTGAGATCGGCTCGCCGTCGGGCGAGAAGTGATGGCCCGCGTGCTCGCCGATCATCCGGTGGAACCGCCGGTTGGGGAGGCGAAGCTTGTAGCGAAACCCGACGTTCTCGATCGTCCGGTTCCACCGCGCGACGGCGCGTTCGCAGTCGCGGATGTACGCATCGCGAACGTCCTCGTTGATCGCGAGTCGCGCCGCGACCTCGCGCATCACCAGGTGGTCGTGGTCGGCGACCTCCAGCAAGCGAACCTCGTCGCGCTCCACGTGATCCGGGAACTTGGCCTCGTTCGGGCGGCCCTTGAGGCCTGCCGCGAAGTAGGTCGCAGCGTTCGACGAGACCTCTCCGCCGAACAGGTCGAGGCAGGACGAGAACCACAGGTTCAGGTAGCGCTGGATCACCGGCAGGTCGATCCCGCCGTGCGAGTGCGCCTCGCCGTTCGGATCATTCCGTGACAGCTCCGCGGACCGTTGCACGATCCGATCGATGCCGGTCTCGCCGACGAACAGGTGGTGCGCCTCTTCGGTGAGCATGAACTGCGCGCTCCGCGCGAGCGGATCGAACGCACTCTCGGCGAGCGACAGCAGCTGGAACTTGCCGTCGCGGTCCGTGAACATCGTGAACATGAAGAAGTCCAGCCAGTCCTCGACGGGCTGGTTGAAGGTCGCGAGGATCCGCGGCTTGTCAGGCGAGCCGGCGCGGCGCTGGAGCAGCTCGTCACCCTCGTCTCTGCCGTCGCGCCCGAAGTAGCGGTGGAGCAAATAGACCATCGCCCACAGGTGACGACCCTCCTCGACGTTGACCTGGAACAGGTTGCGCAGGTCGTACTGTGACGGACAGATCGCGCCCAGCTTGCGCTGCTGCTCCACGCTCGCCGGCTCGGTATCCGCCTGGGTGACGATCAGGCGGCGCAGGGCCGCACGGTGCTCACCCGGGACGTCCGTCCACACCGGATCGTCGGCCACATCGCCAAAGCCGATCCGGCGATCGGGGGCGGCGTCGGAGAGGAAGATGCCCCAGCGATAGTCGGGCATCCGCACGTAGTCGAAGTTCGCCCAGCCCTTCGCGCCGACATCGACGGCGGTGCGCAGGTAGATCTCCTTGGTCTGGTAGCCGACCGGACCGACCTCCTTCCACCAATCGACGTACTTGGGCTGCCACGCCTCGAGGGCGCGGCGCAGGCGCGGATCGCTATCGAGATCGACGTTGTTCGGGATCTTCGCGGACAGATCGACGGTCATGATGCTCCTGGCGTTACGCGAGATAGCCGCGGCGCTGCTGGTCGCGCTCGATCGACCGGAACAGCGCAGTGAAGTTCCCCTCGCCAAACGAGAGGTGATTCCGGCGCTGGATCAGCTCGATGAAGATCGGGCCGATCAGGTTCTTGGTGAAGATCTGCAGCAGGTACCCCTGCGCGTCCCCATCGACGAGCACGTCGCGGCGCGCGATCTCCGCGTGGTCCTCGCGAACGTTCGGGACCCGATCGAACACGTCCTGGTAGTACTCCTCGTCGATGTCGAGGAACGAGATCGGCGTGCCTTCGAGCGCACGCAGCGAGCCGAGGATGTCGTCGGTGAGGAACGCGAGGTGCTGGATCCCCGGGCCGCGGTACTCGGCCAGGTACTCGTCGATCTGGCTCCCGGTCTCGGTGCCCTCGTTGATCGGGATGCAGAACGTGCCGCACGGCGAGCGCATCGCGAACGAGTGCAGGCCCGTCTTCGCCCCCCGGATGTCGAAGTAGCGGACCTCGGTGAACGCGAACACATCGCGATAGAAGTGCGCCCACCGCTCGAGCTCGCCGCGCGGCACGTTATTGGTCAGGTGATCGATCGCCGTGAAGCCCTTGGGCGAGACCCGGTCCGGGCGGTCGAGCGGCACGAACCCGAGGGTGGTCCAGCTGTCGGTGGGATCGATGAAGTAGATCAAGGAGTCGCCGATCCCGGCGATCGACGGCACCGCCGCGCCCGTGGCTGTCTTCAGATCTCCGGCCAGCTCCCGGCCACCGCGATCGAGGGCGATCCGCATCGCGACCGGCGCGTTCGTGACGTCGAGCCCCATCGCGCAGATGCACGGACCATGGGTCGCAGCGAAGGTCGCGGCGAAGCCGCTGCGCCCACGATCGAGGAGGAGTCGGATCGAGCCCTGCTCGTAGAGGTCCACCGCGCGGGTGACGTGATGCATGGTGCGCGAGAAGCCGAAGGCGAGCAGCAGGCGGTGGATGGCGTCGGGATCGGGGGCCGCCAGCTCGAGGAAGGCCAGGCCGCGGAGGCCGCACGGATTCGGTCCAGACTCGTTCATCGCTGCTCCTGTGGCTGCCAGCTCTTCCAGTAGTCGACCTGCTCGTACGCGGTGGCCGGCGAGCACACGTCGAGAGGGCGGCGCGTGTCGATCATGACCGCCACCTCTTCGGTGCGTTGCGCCGCCGGTGCACGCGCCGCGGCGCGTGCCTGCGGGCCGTGGTGGATCCCCTGCGGGTGGAACGTCAGCATGCCGGGGCGAATCCCATCGCGGCTGAAGAACTCGCCTGCGTGATAGAACAGCACCTCGTCGAAATCGATGTTCGAGTGATAGAAGGGCACCTTGAGCGCGCGCGGGTCGCCGTTCTCGAGGGGCCGAGGAGCGAACGTGCAGATCGCCACGTTGTTCGCCACGAACGTCGTGTGCGCCGAGGGCGGCAGGTGATAGCGGTCGCTCGACACCGGCCGGATGTCGCGCACGTTGAGCCGCCACACCGTCAGCGTGCCCTTCCATCCCACCGCATCGAGCGGACAGTGCGGATAGAACACCGACGTCAGCGCGCCCTGGCGCTGGATCACCACGCGCCACTCGCCAGCGCGACAGCCCGCCAGCCCGGGTGCGAGCTGCGAGCGCTCGTCGGGAGACGGGACCTCGATCACGGCGGGATCGAACAGCGCGTGCTGGCCGAGCATCCCGCGATCGGGCACGGAGAGCTCGCCCGTGGTCTCCACGGTGAGGAGCCGGGTCTCGCTCGTCGGGGCGAGGCGATACAGCGTGCCGCGGGGGATCACCAGGTAGTCGCCCGCGGCGTAGGCGAGCGGACCAAAGTCGGTCTCGAGCCTGCCCGCGCCGGCGTGCACGAACAGCAGCTCGTCCGCGTCGGCGTTGCGGAACAGGTAGGGCATCGGCTCGCGCAGCGAGGTCATGTGCACGCGGCAGTCCGCGTTCGCGAGCAGGTGGACGCGACCGGCCAGGTAGTCGCCCGCCGGCGTCGTGCTGACATCGTAGAGCCGCGGCCGTAGCGGCCCCTCGATCCGCGTCCAGCCCACCGGCGCGTGCTCGCGGTAGAGGTGCGCGTAGCGGCCGAAGAAGCCATTGCGCGCGTACTCCTCCTCGACGGTTCCCTCGGGAACACCGACGTGAGCCTGCGCGGCGACGCGGCCGCGAACGTAGGGGATGTCCATGCGGCCAACTTCCCCCGTCTGGATGTGTGCGGATAGAACAATGTTTGCGGTAACCTTGTGCAATCCATGCACGGTCTTGGCGTCACGATCGAGCAGGCGCGCGCCCTCGATGCGCTCGAGCGCCGCGGCACGTTCGCCGGCGCCGCGAAGGAGCTCAGGCGTGGCCACACCTCGATCCTGTATGCGCTGCGGACCCTCGAGGACACGCTCGGCTTCCCGGTGCTCGATCGCTCGGGGTACCGGACGCGCCTGACCCCTCGCGGCCAGCGCGTGCTCGCCGGGTGTCGGGCGCTGCTCGCTGCGGAGGCGGAGCTCAGCTCCACGATCGTCGAGCTCCGCGCCGGCTGGGAGCCCTCGCTGTGCGTGGTGTTCGACGGGATCGTCCCGATCGATCCGCTGCTCCGTGCGGTGGGGCGGCTCGTCGGCGAGCGGATCCCGACCCGGATCGACGTCCGCGCCGAGTTCCTCGCCGGGGTCGAGGAGTCGTTCGTACGCCAGACCGCCGATCTCATGATCGCCGTGTTGCCCCCGGGCGACCTCGGCCTCGCCGCGATCGAGCTCGCTCCCCTCCCCGCGTCGCTCGTGGCGCGCGCCGATCACGTCCTCGCCCGCGGCCGCCACGACGAGCGCGCCCTGCGCGGCCACCTCCTGCTCACGGTCCGGGGCTCCGATCCACGGCTCGATCTACCGACGGCAGGTCTCGAGGCGCGCTCCACCGTGCACCTCAATGACTTCACCGCCAAGCGCGCGGCGATCCTCGCCGGCATCGGGTTTGGCTGGCTGCCGGATGTGCTGATCGCCACCGAGCTCGCGCGTGGACGGCTCAAGCGGATCAAGTGGTCGAGACCGTCGACCCACCTGTTCCACCCGCGGCTCTATCACCGCGGCACGGTCGGGCCGGCCGCGCGGCAGTTGATCGCCTCGCTCACCGGCTGAGCCTGGCCTTAGAGATCCATCTCGAGCGTCGTCATCACCACCGGCGTCACCGGTCGCGCCCGCGCCAGATCCACGAACCGCGAACCCGCTGACGTGGCCGCCTCCTCGATCGCATCCACGATCTCGGGGGCGAGCGCCTCGTAGAGCAGCTCGACGTGGAGCCGTGCGCCCGCCGGGATCCCGCCCGGCGGCTCGAACGCGAGCTGATCGGAGCCGGGCAGGAAGGTGGCATCGAGCTCCGGCCCACTCGGCTCCGTACGCGTGCGATCGCTGCCGGTGGGGGCGAACCCCGCGGGCAGTAGCCGATCGTCCTTGCCGTAGCGGCGCGCGTCGAGCGCACGATGAGTGACCGCGCCGTCGACGTCGATCAGCTTCGCTTCCCAGATCTGGACCTCGGCGTCGCTGGCGATCGTGTCGCGATGAGGCTGCGCCGGGAGCACCTTGCCGCCGCGATCGACGATCGCGCCCCGAGCGTCCACACCACCCGATTCGAACACCACGGCTCCACCGACTTCGAGACGAACGTGCAGCCACACCCGACGCGAGGGATAGCCCGTAGGCAGCTTGTGGCCGGTGAGGTTCGTCACCCGCAGCGAGAACTGACGCGCGTCATGTGCCGTGAGCTCGACGCGCGCCGCCTCGCCGAGGTGCGCCTCGTCGCGCATGGCGCTCGCGAGCAGCTCGTCGGTGGAGACTCCGGTTCCGGCCCACGTCGGTGCATCTGCGAGGAGGCGAAGCATGTACGAGTTGCCACCCACGAACGTGTGCCGGCCGAACGGGGTGCGTGCGCCGAGGTTGGCCGGTGTCCCCGAGATCGCGAGCACGGTGATCGGCGCGCCCGTCTCGTCGGTGGTGGGCACATGGCACGCCTGGCAGGTGCGGCCGAGCGCGGGATACTTCGACGAGCGCCACTCGAGGTACGTCGCCTGCTCGACCACCTCGCCCTTGGGGCCGGGAACGATCACGGTGTGGCAGGTGCCACACAGCGAGGACTCCGCGATCTGCGCGCCGGACGTCGGCGTGAAGTTGACGATCAGCTTCATCGGCTCGCTGACCGGGTTCAGGTACCGCCCGAACAGCTGGCGCTGATAGCCGATCTGGAACCCGCCGGAGAACGAGCGCTCCTCGCCGAGGTTCCCGGGTGCGATCTGGTGACACACCGTGCAGGTCACCCCGCCGCGCCCGAGCACCGCCGCCGGATCAGCACCGCTCGTCATGTCGTCGAAGCTGAGGTGCTGGCCGGTCTCGGCGCGCTCCTCGGAGCCCGCCGGCGCATGACACCGCGAGCACAGCGTATCGATCTCCTGGACGTGCCCCGGATCTCTCGCGCGCTCCTCGGCGAACACCGCGAGGTAGTACGGGTCGCGCGCCGCGAGCGCCATCATCGACGAACGCCACAGCAACACGGGCGAGACGTTGTGTCCGGCTGCATCGTGGAGCGGCGACGCGCCATCGGGCACGAGGTGACACTGGGCGCACGCACCGTCGTCGCGAAACCTTGTCGTCTCGGCCGCCGCCGGCTCCGGGAGCGGGCCGAGTGGCGGCGGGCGCTCCGGATCGGTGGAGCAGCCCGTGATCGCCAGCACCGCGATGAGACAACGGAGCATCTCGAGCCATGGTCGCGGATCGCATGACCGTCGTCCCGTGCATTGTTTGCAGAGGGACGCAGGCCGCGCGCGAACTGGCGGGCGACGCGAGGTGCTAGCGGCGAAGCGCGAGGCGCGCGAGCCCGAGGCAGACCACCGCGTTGACCGCGAGCCAGATCGAGCCGAGTCCGAACACCGACGGCATGTAGCTGACCGCGAACATCGGGACCACCGCGAAGAACGCGAGGTGCGCCGCGACGCCGACCGCGAAGCCGGCGAGCGGGCCACGCGCGCGCGGGACGCCGTAGCCAACCGCGAGCAGCCCGAGCGGGATCAGCGCGCTGAAGAACAGCGCGTTGCCGTGGCCCGTGGCGCCGAGGAGGCCGAGGTCCCACGACGGCATGCCGTGCGTCAGCGCGTGAACGACCGGCGCCGACGACAGGCCCGGTGCGAGATAGGGCAGGAAGAACAGGCCCGACGCACCGAACACCACGCCGGCGAGATAGCTCGGGCCGAGCTTCACGCCGAGGCCCTTGCGCCGCGCCGAGGCTGCGACCGCGCCGGCCATCAGCAGGCCGAGGCCGAGCTGCCAGCCACCGCTCGACGAGCGAGCCCGGAGGATCGCCGCCGGGGCGTCCATGATGCCCGCGCCGTACTTGTCCGTGGAGTACGGCTGGTTGGTCGGCTTGCGGGCGCTGTCCTTCAGGACCTTCTCGACCGCGTCGGGATCGGTGATGCCCTCGCCGACGATCAGCGCGGCCACGCCTGCGACGTGCGGCGACGCCATCGAGGTGCCCATGTACGAGGCGTACTCGCTGACCGTGGGGTCACCGAGCTTGATCGTGTTCTGCAGGACGCCGCCGTCGGGGTTGCCACGGCCGCCGCCGGAGTCACGCGTGTTGCCGCCCGGGGCCGCGATGTCGATCTCCTTGCCGTAGTTCGAGTAGAACGTGATCGCCTCGTCGTCCTGCGTGGCGGACACGGCGATCGCGCCCGGATACGCGGCCGGATAGCCGACCTTGCTGCGGCTCTCGTTGCCCGCGGCGCACACGACGGTGACGCCCTTCTTGTGGGCGTACTCGACGGCCTTGGCGAGGACCTTCGACGGGAACGCACCGCCGAGGCTCATGTTGATGACCTTGGCGCCGTTGTCCGCGGCGTAGCGGATCGCATCGGCGATGCCGCCGACCGAGCCGGAGCCCTGGGCGGAGAGCACCTTGAGCGGCATGATCTTGACGTTGCGAGCGACGCCGGCGACGCCGATGCCGTTGTTCGTCATCTGCGCGATCGTGCCAGTGACGTGCGAGCCGTGGCCGTGGTCATCGTTCGCGTGCTTGGTGTTGGTGACGAAGTCGAACGGCTTCACGAACTCCACGCCCTTGAGGTCCGGGAGCTGGATGAACTTCTTGTAGTCCTCGTACGCGACGCCGGTGTCGAGCACGGCGACGATCACGCCGTTGCCATCGGCGAGCTTCCACGCCTTGGGCATCCCGATCTGACGGAGGTGCCACTGCTTGGCGTACATCGGATCGTTGGGGAAGCCGGGCTCCGTGGTCTCCGCCTCGGTCACCGTGGCGCGCCAGTCCATCTCGTTCGGCGATAGCGCCATCAGGCTGTCGGGCTCGGCGATCTCGACCTCGGGGTTGCGCTCGAGGATCGCGAGGATCGCGTCCCGGCGACCTGGCTCGACGTGCGCTCGATAGAGCTGCGTGTCCTCGGCGGTGTCGTCGATCAGCGCGAGCTGGATGCCCGCCTCACGCTCGATCGCGGCGAGCTCCGCCGGAGAGACGTCGTCCTTCAGGTCGACGAGGATGTCATCGGGATCGGTGACGGCCGTGACGCGATCAGCGGCCTGCTCGGCGGCGCTGTTGCCCTGATCGGGCTTGCCGCGGAAGTGCCACCACAGGAGCACGAGCGCGATCAGCACGAGCAACCACAGAATCTTGCCCAGGCCCCCGCCGCGCTTCGGTTGGGTCTCTTCGTCCATGACTACGAGTATAGGTCCTCAGATGAGGATCCGCTCGTCGGGAGGTGTGTCGTCCTCGCCCAGCACGAGCTGGTTGTCGATCTCGCGATCCTCGGCCAAGGCTTCGAGATAGCTCTTGATTTCGGGCATCGCGGCGACGATTCGAGAGACCACCTCGCGAGCGAGGAACAGCACTGTTGCAGGACGTTGCGCGACCACGGTCGCCGTCGTGCGGGCATTTCGCAACAGCGACATCTCCCCGAACACGTCGCCGGTGCGCAGCCCACCGAGCGGAACGGTGGTGCCGTCCGAGGCGCGGCGCGAGACATCGAGATCGCCCGAGAGCACCACGAACAGCCCGCGGCCCTCCTCGCCCTCGTTGATCACGTGGGTGCCGGGGGCGACATCGTGGCTCGTGAACCGGCGGAGCAGATCGCGCTGCTGCATGCGGTTGAACGGCTTGAACAGCGGCGAGGTGGCCATCAGGTTGCCGAGCAACCGATCCCGCGTGAACCCGTGGAGCGCCTCGGCGACGGCCCCGAGCTCGTCGGCCAGCGAGGCGAGCGACTGGCGGCCGACCTCGAGCAGATCGCAGTCGGTGAGGCAACCCACGGTCGCAGAGCGTGGCTGTGCCGAGAGCAGCGCCATCTCGCCGAACACGGCGCCTTCGCCGAGCTGAGCGAGATCCGTCTGGCGGCCGAGGCCATCGGTGGCGAACACCCGGAGCTGGCCACCCGCGACGAAGAAGAACGAGTTCCCGGGCTCGCCCTCCTTGATCGCGCTGGCGCCGACGGGGAGCCGCTTGAGCACCAGTGTCGACAGCACGCGCTTGAACGCCGCCTCGGACATCGCCGAGAGCAGCGGGATCGGGTGGACCGCCTCGGGGAAGTCCTTGAAGTTGTCCGTCGCGTGCTCGGCCCGCGCGAGCGCGTGCGAGACGATGTCGGCCGGCGCGGGGAGCCGCACATCGGGCACGTTGACCGGCAGCGAATCGGCCGGGAGGTTGACGCGCGTCGCCGCCTTGCGCAGCAGGTCCGATTCGGACCCGTAGTTGACGACGAGGGCCGAGGTCAGATCGCTCGCGTCCGCGCCGTGGGCCTCGAGCACGCGGGTACACACCAGCGCGGCGAGCGGGTGGCCGGACTTCAGGCAGTACCAGGCCGTGGCCCGATACACCCGCGAGGCGCCCGCATCCCCCATCGCCAGCGCGCAATCCGCGAGCCGGATCCGTGCGTCGTAGTCGAGTGGGGCCGCGGTGACGATCGCGTCGTAGAGCCGGAGGGCGGCGAGATGCTGGCCCTGGGAGTACAGCGTGGCAGCACTTCGTCGCACGTCGCCGAGCGAGACCATGCCGGTACGGTACACGATCGGTCGAAGGGTGGTTTGCAGCGCGCTCGCCTACGGCCCTATTATCTGGCCTGAGGGACTCGTGAAGAAATGCGCTAGCTGCACCAAGGATCTGCCCGACGCGGCACTGCACTGCGTGTTCTGTGGCGCGAAGCAAGCGCCGTCTCCGGCGCTCCAGCCGGGGAACGCGAAGACGGTGATGGGGTACGGCGGGCAAGAGCTCGAGGCCCTGCGCGCTCAGGCCGCCGCTCAGAATGCGGGTCGTGCCGGGGCGCCGTCGTCGGCACCCGCCGCCGCGCCATACACGCCGCCGAACCCGTCGGCGCAGCCGCAGTCGCCGATGAGCAGCGCGCCGATGGCCCCGATGTCGTCGGGGGGCTCGCAGCCCAATGTACCGCCCGCGGGGTACGGTGCGCCGATGGCGCCAGCCTCGGCCGCGAACGCTGCCACGATGTTCGTGCCTCCGCCGAATGCGGCCGGGCCGCGTCCCGCAGGTCCAGCTCCGGCGGGATCGTTCAACGTTCCCCCGCCGAGCGCTGCCACCCTCGCCACCGCGCAGGCCAACCAGCTGCCATCGCCGATGGCACCCGCGCAGGTCGCGCCCGTCGCGGCTCTCGCTCCCGTCGCGTCGCCGCCCTACCTGGCCTCGCAGACCGCGGCGCGCGCCGGCCGGCCGATCGAGCCGTGGAAGGACGCGCTCCCGATGATGATGTTCATCTGGGGTGGGCTCCTGATCGCGGCGTTCGTGACGCCGCTGTCCACCGATCCGATGGCGTTCAACTGGGACGCGATCATCCACGCGGAGGGCACCGCCAAGCTCCCGCCCCTGATCCTCGCCGCCGTCGGCCTGCTCACGGTGGTGATGGCCGCGATTCCCCTCGCCGCAGGTGCGCGCGGGATGATGGCGCTGATGCTCGGCCTCGCGGGCGTGTTCGTGCCCACGCTACTCGCCGGCATGCCGCCGTGGCAGATCCTGGTCTCGACGGTCGGCCTGGTGCTGCTCCCGATGGGCCTGCTCGCGCGTCACGAGTATCGCGATGCGGCGCTGCCTCGGATCCTGATCACCGTCGGTGCGATCGCCCACCTGCTGCCGTACCTGCTGCCGATCAACGGCTCGCTCCCGCTGATCGAGCTGTTCAAGCTCGTGATCGACGCGCCCGGCGCGGCCAAGATCATCCTGATCTTGATGCTCGGCCAGATCACCCTCGTCGTGCTCTCGCTCCTGTGCTGGCTGCCGGCACCGGCGAGCGGCGGCGCGAAGATGATCGCGTGGATGTTGATCCTGTTCCCGCTCGTGATGCACGCCGCGGTGCTGTTCCTCGTCGGTGACCCGAGCAATATCACCAGCACGCCGTACGCCGGCGCGATGTCGTGGGTGGCCGGCGGTGGTGGTGGCGAGGCGTCGATGGCATTCGGATCGGTCAGCATCGGTGTCGCGTACCTCGCGATCACCGGCTATGGCGGCGCCACCGTGCTCGGCAAGCAGCTCGAATAGCCGTGAGCGAACGTCGCGAGCTCGTGATCGGACACACGGTCCTCGGACGGCCGATCGAGGCCGTGTGGTTTCCGCCTGCGGGCTATGCGAAGCCGCGGCCGCCAGCCCTCCTGTTCGCGGCGATCCATGGCGATGAACCGGTGTCGCAGCTCATGCTCGAGCGCCTCGCCGACGAGCTGATCGAACGCCCACCCGGGCGCGAGACGTGGATCGTTCCCGTGGTCAACGTCGATGGCCTGCTGGCGGGCACGCGCAACAACGCGAACGACGTCGACCTCAACCGCAACTTCGCCTCCGCCACCTGGGGCACGCAGCGCCGGCCCGGCTACAACCCCGGCGCCGCGGCCGAAGATCAGCCGGAGACCCAGGCGATCGTGAAGCTGATCGACGAGGTCAAGCCACACCGGATCATCACCGTTCACGCCACGTATCGGATGGTGAACTGGGATGGCTGCGCCGAGCAGCTCGCGAAGGAGATGTCCGAGCGCTGCGGCTATCCCTCGCAGAACGACATGGGCTACCCGACGCCGGGGTCGTTCGGCGCCAAGTACGGCGTCGAGCAGAACCTCGAGGTGATCACGCTCGAGAGCCCTTACCTGATGGTCGACGAGGCCGGCTGGCTCGAGACCCGCAGCGCTCTGCGCTGGTGCGTCGACCTGCCGACTGACTGAGGCGACAGATCGACTCGATCCTCGACGGGCCTTGCCCTTGGTGTGACGGCTTGTCACACTGCGGATCTCGATGGGAGCTCCCTGGTGGACGGGCCTCGATCTGCGCGTGCTCCGGCACGTCCGCGGGGTGCTGCGCCGGCGTGGGCTTCAGCTGACGCTCGTGGAGCAGCGGCCGACCGAGACCGCCGCGTTCGCGCCGCTCGATCTCGAGGCGCCACTGGGAGCAGGCCTCGCCGTGCTCGCGAGTGCGCTCGGCGAGGCCGAGCTCGCGCTCGTGGAGAGCATGCTCAAGGAGGCCGCGCTCGACGTGGCGGCGGCCCTCCGCGACCGCGACGAGCCCGCGGTCGAGCCGCCCGGCCGGCGCACCAGCTACCACGGGATCATCGGGGCCGCGTCGGTGATGCAGGACATGTACGTGATGCTCGATCGCGCCGCGCCGAGCGACTCCACGGTGTTGATCCAGGGCGAGAACGGCACCGGGAAAGAGCTGGTGGCGCGCGCGATCCACGAGGGCTCCGAGCGAAGCGATCGCCGGTTCGTGATCACCAACTGCTCCGCGTTCAACGACAACCTGCTCGACTCCGAGCTGTTCGGCCACAAGCGCGGCGCGTTCACCGGCGCGGTCGCCGACAAGCCGGGGCTGTTCGAGCTCGCCGACGCTGGGACGTTCTTCCTCGACGAGATCGGCGACATGTCCCCGACCTTGCAGGTCAAGGTCCTCCGGGTCCTGCAGGAGGGAACGTTCAACCGCGTCGGGGACACCGAGACCCGCAAGGTCGACGTCCGGATCATCGCCGCGACCAATCGCGATCTCCAGGCGATGGTCGCGAACGGCCAGTTCCGCGAGGATCTGTTCTACCGGATCCACGTCATCAACGTGCTGCTGCCGGCGCTGCGCGAGCGCCGCGATGACATCCCACTCTTGATCGAGCACTTCCTCGCGCGTCATCGCCGCCAGCGCCCGAAGCGGCTGATGCCGGAGTGCGCCGCGCGGATGCTCGCCTATCCGTGGCCCGGCAACGTGCGCGAGCTCGAGAACGAGATCGAGCGCCTCGTGGTGCTCGCCGGCGACGAGCCGATGATCGGGCTCGAGCTGCTGTCGCCGCGGATCCGCCAGTGGGCCCCGGCCGAGGACGAGGTGCCCCTGGCCGAGCCCGATTCGCTCCCCGCCGCCGTCGAGGCGCTCGAGAAGCGGATGATCGGCGCCGCGATGCGCAGGCACGGTGGCAACAAGACCCGCGCCGCCGAGGAGCTGAAGGTCTCGCGGCGCAACCTGATCCGGCTCGTTCAAAAGTATCAGCTCGAATGAAATAGCTTCCCTCGTCCTCGCGTTCCTCGGGGTCAACACCCGGAGGGACCGATGGAGAGAATGAGCGAGAAGACGCCGCGCAGCCTGCCGAGCTGGCTCGACCTGCGTCCACTGGGCCTGATCGCGCTCGCGATCGCGGCCGTTTGGTGCACCTCGATCGTGATGAACACCTATCGCGGCATCAAGATCAAACCCGAGAAGAAGACGATCAAGGTCATCGGCTCGGCGAAGAAGCGGATCGTCTCGGATCTGATCGAATGGGATGCCGTGCTCGAAGCGCGGGCGCCGGATCGCACCGAGGCGTACAAGCAGCTGCGCGAGCACACCGAGAAGACCGTGGCGTTCCTGCAGGCGGCCGGGGTCAAGCCCGCGGACATCCAGCCCCAGTCCGCGACGTTCGAGCAGGAGTTCGACGTCAGCGTGGAGTTCAAGGTGTTCCCCGGGGCGAAGGAAGCCACCAAGCTCGAGAAGAAGACGCCGAAGGGCTACGTCACCCGCGCGTCGATCATGGTGCGCTCGACGGACGTACAGACCGTCGAGAAGGCCTCGCGCGAGGTGACCTCGCTGCTCGAGCAGGGGATCTCGATCTCCTCGGGGGCGCCCTCGTACTTCTACACACGCCTCGGCGAGTTGAAGGTCGAGATGCTCGCGGCCGCGGGCAAGGATGCGCGTGCACGTGCCGACAACATCCTCAAGTCCACCGGTGGTGCCAGCATCCGCCGGCTCGTCGTGGCGAACATGGGGATCATCAACATCAACCCGGCGAACTCGACGGAGACCTCGAACGAGGGCAACAACGATCGGACGTCCTACGAGAAGGACATCATCACCATCGTGCGGGCGGAGTTCGAGCTCGAAGACTGACGGCGACAGAGCGCCACCGCAAACATGGCGACCGGTGGTCCTCCGTGCCAGGCAGTGTGCTCGCCTTGCCTGCTGCCAGTTCTAGGAGTTCAAACCCAGGAAGCCAGGAACCAAGGTCAGAGACCTTTCAAAGTCCGCTGCCTTGCTTCCTCGCTTCCTGGGTTTGATCTCCGGGCACACGCCGAGCTGTCGAGCAGCACAAAGCCGCATCCGCGAAGGATGCGTGGGATGCGTGCTCACGCCGAGCTGAGCGCCTCGGCCAGCTCCGGGTGCTTCCACACGAACCCGAGCTCGCGCAGCCGCTTCGGATCGATCCGCCGGCCCTTCAGCACGTACTCCGCGAACTCGCCCGCTGCGGCCTTCACCGCGAACGCCGGGACAGGGAGCCAGCTCGGACGGTGCAGCACCTTGCCGAGGGTGCGAGCGAGGTCGGCGTTGCGCACCGAAGCCGTGACGAGGTTGAACGCGCCCGTGTAGCGCGGATCGATCGTCGCCGCGGCGAAGGCGGCCACCACATCGTCGCGATGGATCCACGAGAACCACTGTCGACCGCTGCCGATCCGGCCGCCCACGAACAGCTTGAACGGCGTGGTCAGCTTGTCGAGCGCGCCTCCCCCTGCGCCGATCACGATCCCGGTGCGCATGCGAGCAACGCGCAGGCCGTGCCCCTCCGCCTCGATCGCCTGCGCCTCCCAATCCCGGCACACGCGGGCGAGGAACGAATCACCCGGAGGGTCGCTCTCGGTGACCAGGTCATCGTCGAAGTCGTCCTTGTCGAGCGCGAATGGATAGTAGTCACCGCCACTGGCCGTGATCAGCACGCGTGGGCGCTGCGCCGCTGGCAGGGCCCCGATCACCTCGACGAGCGTGCGCGTGGCCTCGACCCGAGAATCACGAACGATCTGCTTCTCGCGCGCGTTCCAGCGCTTGGCCCCCACGGATTCGCCGGCGAGGTGCACGATCGCGTCGGTGCCGGCGAGGGCCTCGCCCCAGGCACCCGGGGTCTCGAGATCTGCGGTCACCGCGGTCACGCTCGCGCCGAACCGGGCCCGGGCCCGCGCGGCATCACGCGAGAACACGGTCACGCGATCCCCGCGCGCCTGCAGGGCCGCGACCAGCGCCGTGCCGACGAACCCGGTGGCGCCGGTGACGACGGTCTTCATCCCAGCTTGGACGGCGGTGCTGGTCATCGGTTACATCGCCGCCGGAGCGCCGCGGCCCGGGGTCACGGCCTGCGAGATTCGCTCGGCCACGAACTGCTTGGCGGCACGACACGCCTCCACCATCGGCTGGCCGTGTGCGAGGTAGGTGGCGATCGCCGAGGACAGCGCGCAGCCGGTACCGTGCACGTCCTCCCGCTCGAGCCTCGGCCCCTTGAAGTATTCGACGCCGCCGGCGTGGCACAGCACGTCCACCGATTGGTCCGTCCCGAGGTGGCCACCCTTCACGAGCACCGCCACCTGCGCGAGCTGGGCGAAGACCTTCGCTCCCTCCACGGCCTCGGCGAGGCTCCGGACCTCGGTGCCGATCAGCTGCCCGAGCTCCTCGGAGTTCGGCGTGATCAGGGTCAGGTGCGGCCCGAGGATGCCGAGCGCGATCTTGAACAGCTCGTGTCCAAACGTCACCTCGCCCTGCGTGGGCGCCATGATCGGATCCCAGACTACCGGCGCCGAGGTCAGCGCGAGCTGCTCGCCGAGCTCGCGGAGCACGTCGCTGGAGCCGAGGATGCCGAGCTTCGCCGCGCGGACCTCGATGTCCGTGAGGAGGGTGTTGAGCTGTGCGCCGACCACGTCCGCATCGAGCTCGTGGCACGAGCGCATGCCCCGCGTGTTCTGCACGGTCAGCGCGGTGATCACGCCAACCGGGCGGCCGCCGAGCTCGTGCACGACGCGCGCGTCGGCGAGGAAGCCGGCGCCACCCGAGGGATCGAGCCCCGAGCAGATCAGGACCTGCGGCGCGGCTCCACCGGCGGGCGCATCGCGATACGGGCTCACGAGTCGAATGCCGCCAGACCGGTGATGTCCTGACCGACGACGAGCGTGTGAATGTCGTGGGTGCCCTCGTAGGTGTAGACGCTCTCGAGGTTCAGCATGTGGCGTCCGCACTGGTACTCGTCGGTGACGCCGTTCGCGCCGAGGATGTCGCGAGCGTCGCGGGCGATATCGCGGGCGATCGAGACGTTGTTGCGCTTGGCGAGCGAGACCTGGGCGGGTTGCAGCTTGTCTGCCTCCTTGAGCCGGCCGAGGCGGAGGCAGAGCAGCTGCGCCTTGGTGATCTCCGAGACCATGTTGACGAGCTTCTGCTGCACGAGCTGATAGCCGGCGATCGGCTTCGAGAACTGCACGCGATCCTTGGCGTACGACAGCGCCTCGTCGTAGCAGGCCATCGCCGCGCCGACCGCGCCGTAGCAGATCCCGAACCGCGCCTGTGACAGGCACGACAGCGGGCCGCGCATCCCGGCCACGCCCGGGAGCAGCGCGTCCTCCCCGATCTCGCAGTCTTCGAGGATCAGCTCGCTGGTCACGCTCGCGCGCAGCGACCACTTGCCGTGGATGTCACGCGCTGTGAAGCCCTTGCTCTTGGTGGGGACCAAGAAGCCGTGGACCTTGCCGTCGAGCTTGGCCCACACCAGCGCCACGTGGGCGACCGAGCCGTTGGTGATCCAGCGCTTGGTGCCGTTGAGCCGGTAGCCGCCCGCGGTCTTGGTGGCGGTGGTCAGCATGCCCGTGGGGTTCGAGCCGAAATCGGGCTCGGTCAGGCCGAAGCAGCCGATCATCCGCCCGGCGGCCATCTCGGGGAGGTACTTCTGCTTCTGGGCCTCGGAGCCGAACGCCCAGATCGGGTACATGACCAGCGAGCTCTGCACGCTCGCGAACGACCGGATCCCCGAATCCCCGCGCTCCAGCTCCTGGCAGATCAGGCCATAGCCCGTGGGGCTGATCCCGGCGCAGCCATAGCCGGTCAGCGAGGGCCCGAGGAGGCCCATCTCGCCGAACAGAGGCACCAGCTCGTGCGGGAATGTCCCCGCCGCCCAGTGCTTCCCGATCCCGGGCATCACACGCGACGAGACCAGCTCGCGCACGGTGTCGCGGATCAGCCGCTCCTCGTGGGTGTAGAGCTCGTCGATGCCGTAGAAGTCGAGCGCTGCGTACGCCATGGCGGCGGTTATCGCACGGCCCGGGTAGAAACTGGCGCCGGGTGTACCGGCCGTCATACTCGACGAGCATGCGGTTGCAGGTCGCGCTGGTCCTCCTCTCGGTCGCCACCGCGTCCGCCTCCCCGGCCACGGACCTCGGCGCGGCGTACCGCGCCTATGATGCCAACGACCTGGATGGTGCGCGCACCGCGCTGACCAAGCTCGACGACCGCGCCCTCGAGCTCCGCGACTATGCGGCGTGGCTCCGGGGCATGATCGCCCTGCGCACCGGGGAGCTCGCCACCGCGGCGACGGCGTTCGGCAAGCTCGAGGGCACGCGGTTCGCGCGTGAAGCAGCCTGGCGGCGCGCCGACGTGACGTGGGCGCAGGGGGATCGCGAGGCGGCCGCGAAGGCGTATGCGAAGCTCGTCGAGGGTGACAGCGCGGGTGACATCGGCGACGTCGGGACGGCGAAGTTCCGGATCGCCGAGACCCGCAGCGGCAAGGCGGCGATCTCCGCCTATCGTCGGGTCGCTCTCGAGCATCCCTCGCATCCCCTCGCACCGCGCGCGCTGCAGCGGCTGGCGGAGCTCGGCGCACCTGCACTGACCAGCGCCGATCGTCTCGAGCGTGCGAAGAACCTGTCGAACGCGCACCTGTGGGACGAGGCGATCTCCGAGTTCTCGCTGCTCCCCGAGAAGCTGCCGAAGGAACTCGGCCTGCAGCGCGACTACTGGATGGCGACCACGCTGTTCAAGATGCGGCGGCGCTACGGCGAAGCCGGCCTGACCCTCCTGACCGTGTTCGAAGACATGGGCGGATCCGCGGCCGAGGCGATGTTCCACGGCGCGCGCGCGCTGTCGCGAGCCGATCGCGATGACGATGCGATCCGCTGGTACCACAAGGTCGTCGACAGGTATCCCAAGACCGCGTGGGCCGAGGAGGCGCAGTACCTGTCGGGCTGGCTCGAGCTCAACCGCGGCAAGTACCGCGAGGCGATCCCGCCGCTCGAAGAATCGCTCCGCCGTTATCCGCGCTCGAAGTGGGTGGACGATGCGCTGTGGTCGCTCGGGATGGCGCACTACTTCCTCGGTGAGTGGGATCGCGCACGCGATCGTCTCGAAGCGCTCGCCCGGCGTGGCGGTTCTCTCGAGGGTGGCAAGGGCATGTACTGGCTCGCGCGGATCGATCAGCGCCTCGATCGCAAGAGCGATGCGATCACCGCGTATCAGGCGACGATCGCGAAGTTTCCGTTCTCCTGGTACGCGCTGCTTGCACACGCCCGGCTCGAGGGGCTCGGCGAGGACGTGCCACCGTTCGGGGTCACCGCTCCGAAGGCGCGCGGCCCCAAGCTCGCGGCCACGGTGGACGAGAGCCTGGCGCGCGACGAGCTGATCCGCCGGGTCGACGAGCTGCTCGCGGCGGGGATGGGCGTCGATGCGGGGATCGAGCTCGCGCGTGGTGAGGGCGGCTTCCTCAAGCGGAACGATCGGGGGGCCGCGTTCGCGATGCTGCTCGATCGCTATCGCAAGGCCGGCAACTTCAACCGGCCATGGCTGCTCGCGGTGAGCTACAGCGGCTCGGCCCTCGATGGTCCGCCCGAGAACGACGCGCGACGCTGGTGGGAGAACGCGTTCCCGCGTGCGTATCGCGAGCTGATCGAGAGCTACCAGGCCCTCGGGAAGAATCCCGAAGGGTACCTGTACTCGATCATGCGCAAGGAGAGCGGCTTCAACCCGCACGACCTCTCGTACGCCGATGCGCAGGGGCTGTTGCAGATGATCCCGGCGACCACGCGACGCGTCTCGAAGGAGCTCGGCATTCCGTACGATGCGGGGCGGCTCTACGAGCCCGCGTACAACATCCAGACCGGGAGCTGGTACATCGGGCACCTCCTCCAGAAGTTCAAGGGTCAGATCCCGCTCGGCGCAGGCTCGTTCAACAGCGGCCCGCGCCCGGTGATGCGCTGGATCGATCAGTACGGAGATCGGGAGATCGACGAGCTCGTGGAGCTCGTGCCGTACACCCAGACCCGGGAGTACATGAAGAAGGTCACGGAGAACTACGCGCGCTACCGCTACCTCTACGCGAACGAGGTCTACAAGCAGCCGCTGACCGTCGACAAGCAGTACCTCGACGATCGTCTGACCTATTGACCTTCGCAACGCGTTCCGCGTTGCTGCGCGCCCCACGTTCGTGGGGCTTGCAATTGACCTTCGCAACGCGTTCACCGTTGCTGCGCGCCCCACGTTCGTGGGGCTTGCAATTGACCTTCGCAACGCGTTCACCGTTGCTGCGCGCCCCACGTTCGTGGGGCTTGCAATCGATCAACGGACTTGCGCGTCTCCACTTGACGCCCTCGCAGTAACCGCCACCCTTGGGGTGTGGGAGCTGATCCGGACCCCCTGGTCGAGGAGCTGGTGCGGGCGAGGCGTGACCGGCAGGTCCTCGCCGTGGCGGTGGGCGTGGGCATCGTCGTCAGCGTGGTGCTCGGCCTCGGCTCCACGCTCGGCTCGATGGGCGGAGAGCACGCGCGCAACCACGGCACGCTGGCGTACTTCGTGATCCCGCTGCTCGCGAGCCTCGGCATCGGGTACGGCCTGTACTGGCTGCGGCGGCGCCGTCGCCGCGCCTCCCCCCCCCCCCCCCGCCCCCCGCCCGGCGCCGGCGGGCCCGCCGGGCCCGCCGGGCGGCGCCGGCGGGCCCGCGGGGGCCGCGGCGGCGGGGGCGCCCGGGGCGCGGGCGGGGGGCCCCCCGCGGCGGGCCCCCCCCGCCCGGGCCCCCCCCCCCCGCCCCCGGCCTCTGGGCCCCCGGCCCCCCCCCCGCCGCCCCCCCCCTCGCCGGGGGGGCGCCGCCCCGGGGCCCCGGCCTCTGTCCCGGCCCCGTCCGCTGCCTTGCCCCCGGTTGGTCGGGCGGGGGGGGTCTGCTGCGGCGGGCCGCCGCCCCCGGGACGTGCGTTCGACCCCAACGCAGAAGCCCGCCGCGATCGTGAGATCGGGCGGGCCAGGCAGCACGTGCTGCGGGGTTGGCTCAGGGGCAGTTGTCGGTGGTCGTGCCGTCGGCGAGCTTGGCGCAGTCGGGCTCGTTCGAGAACAGGATGCCCTTGACCTGCTTGACGAGCGCCTTCGACGGGCGGTTGACGGCGTGCTGGGTGGTCGAGAAGTCCGAGTGGAGCTGCATGTGGAGGAGGAAGCGCTCCAGCTGCTGGTCGTACGACATCATCTCGAGCGGCGTGCGGTGGTGGACCTTCTCGAACGCCTTCCACTTCGCTTCGATCCAGCCGTGGATGCGCCAGAACATGATGTTGGAGAGGTTGGTCTGCGGGTTGCCGACGTCGATCGGCGAGCTGTCGTCCATGAACTGGCCGTGCAGCCAGTTGTGCATGCCTGCGCCGACCGTCATGTCGCGATCGTAGTTGCGGATCGCCGAGTCGTTCGGGTCGGGCTCGCTCGACAGACGAAGCGTGGTCTGGAGGAAGTTGCCGAAGTCGTCCTCGGTCGCGAACGCGGCGAAGTTGTTGAGCTTGGCGAGGCCGGCCTTGAAGCGCGTGACATCGCCGCCCTGCTTCTCGAGCGCGGCGATGACGTCGGCATCGGTCTTCCAGCCGTCGAGGACGGCGGAGAACGTCGTGCGGCCATCGGGATCGTTCGTGACCTTCTCGGTGCCCCAGCGATCCTTCAGGTGCGTGATCATCGCGCGGTGCATGGCGAGGAACTCGAGGCCATTGCCCGGGTCGCCTTCCTGGAGATCCGCGCTCGCCTCGCCCACGCGCTTGAGCCAGCCGCGGCCCGAGTCACCGAGCAGGTACCACTTGCGGCTCATGTGGAAGACGATGTGGTAGTCGCCCCACTGATACTTCTCGAGATACTCGTGGACCTTCTTGGGGACGATGTTCTTGATCGTCGACTTCCAGGTCACGTTGGCGGTGCCATCGGCCTTGCCGTCTCCGCCGTCGACCGCACCCTGGTCGTCCGTGGCAGCGTCGGTCGCGCAGGCAGCGGTCAGGCTGAGTGCGGAGACGAGGATGAGTGCGATGGCTTTGCGCATGCCCAGCACAGTTTGCACTTCGTGTTCCATTGTGCGCACAACGTAACTGCTTGTAACTGCACAACTCCTGATCGGGTCGGCTGATCCTCTAGCCGGTGCCTGCAGTAGCGATCGGAAGCTGCAATGGCCGGTCTGGCGCAGAGCAGCTATCGTTCCCGCATGAAGCTCAAGGGCACCATCCGCCGCAATGACCTCGAGGGTGGGCACTGGACCGTCCAGACCGACAAGGGCGAGACCTACCAGCTGAAGGGCAAGCTCGACGGCCTCAAGGACGGGATGAAGGCCGAGCTCGAGGGCAAGGTCGACAAGGGTGCGATGGGCATCGGCATGACCGGCCCGCACTTCGACGTTCAGAAGCTCCACGCGCTCTGAGACACTCGGAGGAGACACGGGCGACGATGGGCCTTCCGTATTTCGGATACGCCGAGTCCACCGGCGAGCTGCGCGAGCTCTACGACAAGATGCGCGAGCGTCCGATGCCGCCGGTCTATCGGCCGGCCCATGGTGGCGCACCGGGGATCATCCAGGCCCACAGCCTCGATCCGGCGCTGATCCCCCGGGTGTTCGGCACCTCGACCACGCTCAACGGCGCTGGTCCGCTGACGTGGCCCGAACGCGAGCTGATCAACGCGACGACCTCACGGCTGAATCAGTGCCTGTATTGAACGGCCTGTCACGCAGAGTTTCTGCGTGTCGCGCTCGAGGGTGATGCGGCGCTCCCGCAGGCGGTGATCCGCGATCCGCGCACGCGGCACGCCGACCCGCGGCTCCGTGCCCTGGCCGAGCTCGCCGTGATCGTCACCACCGCGCCGTGGTCCCTGTCTCGCGCGCACCACGCGCGGGCGCACGAGGCTGGCCTGTCCGATGACGACCTCCTGCACGCGATCGTCCTGTCGTCGTATTTCGGCCACCTCAACCGGATCGCCGACGCCGTCGCGGTCCCGCTCGATTACATCGTCCAGCTCCCCGTTCCCGCCACCGATCCGACGGTGCCCGCACTCGAGCCCTCACCCGTCGCGATCACCGGCAAGCCTGCCCTCGACCTCGCACGCCGCCCGGCCACGGCCGCCGCGATCGCAGCCTGGCGCACGTACATGTTCGATCGCGATGCGCCCCTGACCCGCCGCCAGCGCACGGTGATCGCGCGCTGGGTGTCCTCCTATCTCGGAGACGGCAGCATCTCGAACCCCGCCGATCTCACGGCGAACCCGATCGACGACGCGCTCCGCTCCCTCGCCGAGCTCGTGACCCTCGCGCCCTGGCAGCTCTCGGACGCGAGCTTCACGCAGCTCCGCAAGCACGGCCTCGACGATGTGGCGCTGTTCGATGCCTGCGCGGTCGCCAGCTCCGCCGGGATGTTCTCGCGCGTCACCGTGGCCCTCGCGGCGCTCGGCCAACCGCCAGGCGCCCGAGCCCCGCCGGCGGCTTCGTGGCCGCCAGGCGGTCCCTGGCTTGGGGCTTCCCGTGGCCGCAGAGTGGGGCCGCCGCGATGCCGCCAAGGGCGCCAAGGTCAGAGGTTTTTCTTACCCGTGACCAGCTCCCGCACGAGGACACGGGCGCTGCCCAATTTCATTCTTGGTGAAGTGATGAGCTCACTCGCTGCCTGACGATTCGTCATCGCCGGGCCAACTGGCTGACGAGCGGAGAATGCCAACCGGCGGATAAGGAGAGCTCGTGTCCCTGGACGAGGGCTCGCGACAGGTCGAAACCCTCTCCGACCTTGGCGCCCTTGGCGGCCTTGGCGGTTCGTAAACTCCGGGGCACCGAAGTGCCGGCGAGCGAACGCTTGGCGGTTCAGCGCCGATGGTTCAGCGCCGACGGTTCGGCGCCTTGGCGGTTCACTTCGGGAGCTTGAACTTCACGTCGGCCCCGTTCGCGAGGCCGGAGTCCGCCGGGCACGTGACCTTGATCGATTCGGTCTGTGCGTCGCTGACGGTGCACACGAACGTCTTGTCGCCGGCCGTGATGCTGACGTTGCCATCAGCACCGATCTTGGTGGTCGGCGGGATCTTGAACGTGGCGACCGGCACCGTGGCGCGCGTGATCGTGCCGATGACTTCATCGGCGGCGACCTTCTGACCGACCTTGGCGGCGGTCACGAGCTTGCCGTCGGTCTGAGTCTTGATGGTCAGCTTGGCGAGATCGTCCTGCTTCTTGGTGATCGTCGCCTTCTTCTCGTCGAGAGGCTTCTTGACGCGATCGAGCTTGGCCTGGGCGGCGGTGACGCCGGCCTGGTTGTTCTCCTTCTGCTGCGCGTCGGCGAGCTCCTTCTGGGCCGCCTCGATTGCGGGCGCGCCTGCATCGACGGCCTTCTGGAGATTGGCGATCTCGGTGGTCAACGCCTTCGCGCCGACCAGGGTGGCGATCACGTCGCCGCCCTTGACGTCCTTGTCGGTAGCCTCGACGGTCTCGAGCGCGCCCGCCGGCGACTTCACGTCCTGCGCGGGAGGCGTCTCGAGCGCGACCTTGGCTGTGGCCTCGGTGGGCGCGGGCGGCAGGGCCGGCTTCGGCGGAGCCTTCTGCGTGGTCGGCTCTGCGGCCTCGGGCTTGTTGAGCACGAACTTCCAGAAGAAGAACGCACCCGCACCGATCGCCGCGACGATCAGGAGGATCACGAGCACCGGACTCACGCGCTGCTGGGGAGCAGGCGGCGCGACCGGGGTCTTCTCGGCGGGCTGCTTGGGCAGCGCAACCGGCTTCTTCTCGGCGACCTTGTCGGCCGGCTTCTTGTCGGCCGGCTTTGCGACGGCCTTCTCCGCAGGCTTCTCGGCCGGCTTTGCGACGGCCTTCTCCGCAGGCTTCTCGGCCGGCTTTGCGACGGCCTTCTCCGCAGGCTTCTCCGCCGGCTTCGCGACGGCCTTCTCCGCAGGCTTTGCGAGGGCCTTCTCCGCAGGCTTGGCAGCAGCGGCCGCCGGCCTGTCGAGCTCGTCCTGCAGCTCCTTGGGAACCTCGACGGCGGTCATCACCTTGGAGGCGCGGACCGCTTCCTTGACGTCGCCGGGCTTGATCGCGAGGTGATCGCTCAGGTCCATCGAGAGACCGGGCGAATCATCGACGACGGGTGCCTTCGCGGCAGCTGCCGGCTTGGCCTGCGCACCGGGGGCGCCAAGCGAGATGTCCTCGACGGGCGGCTTCGGCGGCCGAGCGGGCGAGTGGCCCGCACCGGGGGCGCCGAGATCGAAGTCGGCCCCTCCGGACATCGCGTCTTCGCGCGTGCTCGCGGCGCTCATCGCACCACCCGAGCGGCCGAGCTCGACATCATCGCCATGCGATCCGCGCGCGGACGCGCCGACGACGATGCCACGTGCGAGCTCGTCATCGGGCGGCAGCGGCGAGGCGCCGACGGTGGTCGCCTCGGTGTCGACGAACGCCTGCTGGGCGGCGGCCTTGGCCTCCGGAACATCGGACAGCTTCGTCGCGCCGGTCTCGATGAACTTGAGATCGGCCAGCGTCGCGATGACGGTCTGGACTTCCTTCGGTGAGGGCGTGAGCCCCAGCTCTTCCTGCGCCCACTTGACGATGCCCGCGACGTCGCGCTGGCCATCCATCGCGCAGGCGAGGGAGTACTCGACCTCGAAGAACCGGAACACGTTGCCGCTATCCGGATCCATCACGTCGATGAACTTCGCGCCTTGCTCCTCGATCGCTTCCGCGACGAGGTCCTGGCGGAATACGGGGCGTTCTGCTCCAGCTGGCGTCTGCATCAAGAGCCCTTTCGCAGCTCGGTGAGCACGAGCTTCGCGACCGCCTTCAACGTATCGAACACGCCGATGCCCTTGGGGGCCACCGCCTCGAACGCCGGAACCTTGGTCGGGTTCAGCGCCTCTTCGAGCTCGGCCATCGGGATCGCGTTCGGCAGATCGCGCTTGTTGTACTGGACCACGTACGGGAGCTTGGCGAGATCGTAGCCCTGCTCCTGGAGGTTCGAGCTGAGGTTCTCGAGCGACTCGATGTTCGCTTCCATGCGCTCCATCTGGGAGTCGCCAACGTAGACCACGCCGTCGACGCCCTTCAGGATCAGCTTGCGGCTCGCGTCGTAGAACACCTGACCGGGCACGGTGTAGAGGTGGAACCGGGTCTTGAAGCCACGAATCTCACCCAGCGAGAGCGGCAGGAAGTCGAAGAACAGCGTGCGTTCGGTCTCCGTGGCGAGGGAGATCATCTTCCCTTTCGCCTCGGGATTGGTCTTGTTGTAGATGTACTGCAGATTCGTCGTCTTCCCGCACAGGCCGGGACCGTAGTAGACGATCTTGCAGTTGATCTCGCGCGACGAGTAATTGATGAAGCTCATGTGCGCGCCTAATCGTTGAACAGGTTGTCGATGTCGTCATCGGTGATCTCGGAGAACACCGATTGCTGACCGGAGCCGCTCTGGCTCTTCTTGACCATGATCTCGAGGACGCCGACGAGCTCGTTGGCCGCCTTGCGCACCCGGAGACGAACGAGGCCAAGCGAGCTGCGGCCGTCGAACAGGACGACGAGGATCACGCGCTGCCCGACGATCGAGACGTGGTAGCTGACCTTCTCGCCTTCGAGGAACTGCCCGGCGAACTCCTTCTCGGCCAGCAGGGAAGCGATGCCTCCCGTGGCCGCGACGTTGCCTGCCGTCAGTGAGGAGAGCGACGTGACGTCCAGCTCCTGCACATCTCCGGCCGAGGCCATGGCCTGACCGTTCTTGTCGATGACCAGCACGGCCTTCGCGTTCGAGTCTCGGTGGAGGGTTTCGCAGATCGAGTTGATCTGGTGAAGCTCCTCCTCGTACATGACGAGCTGTTGGATCATCGCGCTGTGGCTCCTTGGCCGGTTCGCAGCTGCATACGCGCAGGCTCCCCGCCGACGAGTCACGGTATCAACGGCCCGGGATTCGTTCAACCTTTCCGGCCGTTATAGAGTGGCCGGCGACTGAACGATTCGACGCCTGACTGTTCGCCCTACATCGTCGCCCGACCGGCGAGCGCACGCGCGATGGTCGCCTGGTCGGAGTACTCGAGCTCGCCCCCGACCGGGAGTCCGGTCGCGATTCGCGAGACCTTCACGCCGAGCGGCTTGAGGGTCCGAGCGATGTACATCGCGGTGGCCTCCCCGTCGACACTGGGGCTGGTCGCGATGATGACCTCACGCACGGGCGGGTCGCCGCCGAGCCGGCGGACCAGCTCGGCCAGCCGGAGGTCATCCGGACCGATGCCTTCGAGGGGGGATAGCAGGCCGTGGAGCACGTGGAACCGGCCCCGGAAGTGTCCGCCCCGGTCGATCGCGATCAGGTCCGAGGGCGACGCGACTACACAGATGGTCTCGGCATCCCGCCGTGGATCCGTGCACATCGAGCACGGGTCCGCCTCGGTCATCGTCATGCACACCGAGCACAGGCGGATCTTGTCGGTGACGTCGAGCAGCGCCTGCGCCAGGTCCTGGATCTGCTGCCGATTTCCGCGGATCAGGTGGAACGCGAGGCGCGTGGCGCTCTTCTCCCCGATCCCGGGGAGACGGGCCAGCTCCTGCACCAGACGTCGGATCGGATCTGCCATCGTCGGTCAGCGAACGCTCAGAACAGGCCGGGCATGCCGGGCATCCCGCCCATCCCGCCCATCACCGATGACATCTTCTCCTTGCTGGTCTCGCGGATCTTCGTGGCCGCCGCGTTGACCGCAGCGGTCACCAGATCCTCGAGCATGCCGATGTCGTTCGGGTCGACGACCGACTTGTCGATCTTGACCCGGACCACCTCGAACTGACCGTTGACGGTGGCCGTCACGAGGCCACCGCCTGCGGCGCCCTCGCAGGTCATCTTCGCGAGCTCTTCCTGGATCTTCGCGACATCGCCCTGAAGCTTCTGGGCCTGCTTCATGAGCGCGTTGAGGTCCGGCATCTTCGGGTTAGACATCTGTCTTGATCTCCTTGATCTGGGCGCCAAACGTCTGGAGGACGTGCTTGGTGATCGGGTGCTCGCGGGCCTCGGCCTCGCGCTTGGTGCGCTCCACGCGCGAGCGATCCTGCGTGGTCTCGAGCACGCTGCGCGCACCCGCGGCCGAGGACTCGGTGGCGTCGAGCAGCTTGACGGTGACCTTGATCGACTTGAACTCCGGGCCGAGCTCGCGGAGCAAGCCCTTCAGGTCTTCGAGGTTGTTGCCGTCGGCCGCCATCTCGCCCATCGCGTGGACATCGATCGGGAAGCCGAGCTCGAGTGCATCCGCCGTCCACTTCATGACGCGGGCGTGCTGGAACGGGCCCAGCAGCGAGAACTTCTTGCGCACCTCGAGCTGACCGAGCACGTCGTTCCACTCACGCAGCGCATCGGCGCTGTTGGCCGGGACGGTGAGCACGAGCTTGTCCTCGGTGGGCCCGGAACCTGCGGCCACGGCGGCGACCGCCGGCACGGGGCCAGACGGCTGCATCGAGACCGGTGCGCTGTGATCGGACGGCAGCCGCGAGCGCTCGCTCTGCGTGGTGGCCATCGGGATCGGCGCTGAGGATTCGGACGACGCCACGGAGCTCGGAGCGGAGGACGACGACCCGCGAGCGACCGCCGCCGAGCCCGGCGATGCCGATGCCGACCCCGAACCCGAACCCGATGCCGATGCCGATGCCGATGCCGAACCCGACCCCGACGAGCCGCGGGAGGGTGCGGCGATGTGCCCGGGAGCGGTCACGCGCGCGGGCCGTGCACCGCCGCCACCGCCGCTGTCATCCCGGCGCTGTGGGCGGGCGCCCTTGCCGGCGAGCCGGGCCTCGAGATCGCCGAGCCGATCGATCAGATCGCCGAGCGGCACCAGCGGCTCGACAGTGGCGACATCGATCAGCGCGCAGTCGAGCACGAGACGCGGCTGCAGGGTCTTGCCGAGCTCGTCGCAGCAGCGGAGCATGCGCTCGAACATCTGCGTCACGCGCGAGCGATCGAGCTCGGCGGCCTCGCCGGCGAGCTCGGTGCGCTCTTCGTCCGAAGCATCGATCAGCTCGTGCCGGTTCGGTGCGACCTGGAGCACCGAGAGGTCACGCAGGTAGCGCACGATCGCGCGCGCGAGCTGGACCTCGTCGACGCCGCGATCGATCGCGGACTCCACGGCACCGAGTGCGGTGCCCGCGTCGCCCTCGGCGAGGGCGCGGACCAGGGTGCGGGTCAGCGAGCGATCGGCGACGCCGAGGACCTCGGCGACGTGCGCCTCCTTGATCGTGGCGTCACCGACGTACGAGATGATCTGATCGGACAGCGACAGCGCATCGCGCACGCTCCCGCCAGACTCCCGCACGAGCAGGCTGACGGCGCCGGCCTCGATCTTGAGCTTCTCCGCCTTGAAGATCTGGGTCAGGTGCTGCGCGAGCCGCTGCGCCGGGACGAGCTTGAAGTCATAGCGCTGGCACCGCGACAGGATCGTGTTCGGGAGCTTGTGCGGCTCCGTGGTGGCGAGCACGAACGTCACGTGCGCCGGCGGCTCCTCGAGCGTCTTCAACAAGGCGTTGAACGCCTCGGTGGTGAGCATGTGGACTTCGTCGATGACGTAGACCTTCTTGCGCAGGATCGCCGGCTGGTATCGCACCGCCTCGGTCAGCTCGCGGATCGCATCGATGCCGCGGTTCGAGGCGCCGTCCATCTCCTGGTAGTCGACCGCGCTGCCGTTGCCGATCGACGTGCACGCACTGCACACGCCGCACGGCTCCGTGGCGCCCGAGCCCTCGCCCGTCGCCGCCGTCGCTGGAGCCATCTTCTCGCAGTTGAGCGCCTTGCCGATGATCCGGGCGACCGTGGTCTTGCCGCAGCCGCGCGGACCCGTCATCAGGAACGCATGGTGGACACGGCCGCTCGCGAACGCGTTCGACAGCGTGCGCGTGACGTGCTCCTGGCCCACGACCTCGGAGAACGTCGACGGGCGGTATTTGCGTGCGAGGACGAGGTAAGACATGCGGCGAAGAACCAGCGGCACTATACCCGCGCAGTCCGACGCTACAACTGGATGCCCTCGCAGATCTGCTTGGCCTGGATCAGCACGCTGTCACGGAGGTCTCCGAGGCCCGAGTCCTTGTACAGCGAGCCGTAGCAGATGAGGCGCTTGCCACCGTACTTGACCACGATCCGGAACGCGGCGTGGCCCGTCGCATCGGTGCCCTCGAGATACCAGGCCGCGCCACTCTGCCGGTCTGCGCGCACGGTCAGGAGGCCGCCATCGGCGAGGAACTTCTTGTACGCCTCGCGCTCGGTGGGCGCCTTGGCGTCCTCGTAGCCGTAGTTGAACTTGAACGTCGCGTTGGAGTTCTTCTCGTACAAGGAGAGGGAGCCCGCCTCGACGACATCGCGATCCCAGTTCGCCTGGAGCGTCAGCTTGATCGCCGCGAGCTCCGGCGTCATCACCGGCTTGGGCTTGGGTGGAGTCACGGCGCTGCCCGCACCACTCCCGCTCGCGACGGGCGTGGCGCTGCCCGCTCCGCTGCCGGCTTTGGATCCGCTCGCGACCGGCGCGGCGCTGCCGGATCCACTGCCCGGCTTCGATCCGCTTCCGCTCGCGACGGCCGCGGCGCTGCCCGCGCCACTGCCGGCCTTGGCGCCGCTACCTGCCGCCGCTGCGACCGCAGAGCCCGAACCAGATCCGCTCCCCAGCGACGCTGCGCTGCCACTGGCGGGCGTGACCGGCGGAGCCGAGCCGGCGCTGCCTGTCGTCGTACTCGCGCTACCGGCGGACGAGCCCGCGCCGCCCGTCGCCGAGCCCGCGCTCCCGGTTGCTGCACCCGCGCTTCCTGCCGAGCCGGCGGACGAGCCCGCCCCCGAGCCCGTGCTACGGGCGGATCCCGAGCCCGAGCCGAGCTCGGCCGAGAGGCTCGCGCTGAACCCGCCGGCCGATCCCTTGGTGGGACCCGACGACGTCTCGAGGTCCGAGGTATCTGACGCGTCGGACTTGCAGCCCGCGTACGCGAGGAGGGCGCACGTGACGAGCGAACGAACCATGCGCGTGAAGCATACCGAAAAAGCTGCGAGCGACGACTCGATGGAATCGTCGCTCGCAAGAAAGGTGGCCCCAGGCACCCGCTAATTCCGCTACCGTTGCTCCCTTCCGGGCCTGGCGGGGTTCACAGCTGTCACGTCACCCGGGACCATAAACTGGTGTCACGCTCGTGGTTAAGGACGGCCGCGGAGGGAGAGGGATTCGAACCCTCGGTACCTTTCAGTACACACGATTTCCAATCGTGCACCTTCGGCCACTCGGTCACCCCTCCAAAGGGGTTGCAGGTATTAGCGGAGGAGGAGGGATTTGAACCCCCGTTGCTTGCGCAAATCTGATTTCGAATCAGACACCATCGGCCACTCGGACACTCCTCCAGAACTACTCGCCGGGCTTTCGATACCCCGGCCCTCGTCGCAGCTTGGCGAAGAAGCCCTGCAGCTCCTTCGCACAGTCCGGTTCGAGAACTCCACCGCGAACCTCGACCCGATGGTTGAGGCGCGGATCTGAGACCAGCTGATACAGCGACGTGACCGCTCCCGCTTTGGGATTGGTGCAGCCGTAGACGAGCCGCGCGACGCGAGCATTGACGATCGCTCCTGCGCACATCGGACACGGCTCCTGCGTGACATATAACGTCCCCTCGACTCGCCACTGCCCGAGACTCCGCGCTGCCTCTCGGAGCGCGACGATCTCGGCGTGAGCCGTTGGGTCCCCATCTAACTCGCGGCGATTGCGCCCGCGACCAACGATCGCGTCGTTCATCACCACGACCGATCCGACAGGCACATCGCCCGCCTCACCGGCCGTTCGCGCCTCTTCCAGCGCGATCTTCATCCACCGTTCGTCGTCGTCCATTGTTGCGGATCCGAGAGGGGTCGAACCTCTAACCCCCGGTTCCGTAGACCGGTGCTCTATCCATTGAGCTACGGATCCTCGTCGTAACTAGTCGCCTTCGAGTGGCGGAGAGGAAGGGATTCGAACCCTCGATACCAGTAAACCCAGTATGCCGGTTTAGCAAACCGGTGCCTTCAGCCACTCGGCCACCTCTCCAGGCAAGCCCCGGAAGAATCGAACAAGGAAATCGAACAAGAATCAAAAACGGATGTCGGGCTGGGACGCCGCACTCGGTGCGACGTCCCGCCCATGACCACTTGCGTGACACTATTCGATTATCAAAGCCTGCGGAGGAGGAGGGATTCGAACCCCCGGAGCTCGCGCTCGGCGGTTTTCAAGACCGCTGCCTTCGACCACTCGGCCACTCCTCCAGGACGGTCCCAGAGGCAGGGCGGCAGTATAGGGATCGGAGGACCCTTGTAAAGGACGATCGGGGATCTTCTGGATACTCCCGCTCAGTGCTTGCTGATCCGCTCCAGGCCACCCAGGTATGGGCGGAGGACTTTCGGGACCACGACCGACCCATCGGCCTGCTGATATTGCTCGAGGATCGCCACCAGGGTGCGACCGACCGCGATCCCGGACCCGTTGAGGGTGTGGACCGGCCGGGGCTTGTCCCCAGGGTTCGGCCGGTAACGAATCTTGGCCCGCCGGGCCTGAAAGTCCTCGCAGTTGGAGCACGAGGAGATCTCGCGATACGCGTCCTGGCCCGGGAGCCAGACCTCGAGGTCATAGGTCTTGGCCGCGGCGAACCCGAGGTCCCCGGTGCACAGCGTGATCACCCGGTAGTGGAGCTCCAGCCCCTGGAGCACCCGCTCGGCGTCGCCACGAAGCGCGTCGAGCTCGGCGAACGAGGTGTCCGGAGTGACCAGCTTGATCAGCTCGACCTTGTCGAACTGGTGCTGGCGGATCAGGCCGCGGGTGTCCTTGCCGCTCGCCCCGGCCTCGGCGCGGAAGCATGGCGAGTACGCGGTGAGGTGGATCGGCAGGTCCGCGGCATCGAGGATCTGGTCCATGTAGAGGTTGGTGACCTGGACCTCGGCGGTCGGAGACAGGAACAGATCGGTGTCCGGATCGTGGTCCGGCCCCTCGATCTGCTGGAGCTTGAACAGATCCGCCTCGAACTTCGGCAGCTGGCCGGTGCCTCGGAGGGCCGCACGCCGGACGATCGCCGGCGGCCACACCTCGGTGTAGCCGTGGCTGGTGTGCAGATCGAGCATGTAGTTGATGAGCGCCCGCGTCAGCTTGGAGGCGCCATCGCGGAGCACCGTGAACCGCGCCCCGGCGATCCGGATCCCGGCCTCGAAGTCGACGATGCCGAGGCCCTCGCCGATCTCCCAGTGTGGCTTCGGCGCGAACGCGTAGCTCGGCTTCTCGCCCCAGGTGTGGAGCACCGGGTTGTCCGCCTCGCTGGTGCCGGTCGGCGTCGACGCGTGCGGCGCGTTCGGCAGCTCGAGCAGCTTCAGCTCGCTCTCGGCCTCGGCCTTGGTCAGCTCGGCCTCGTCGCGCTTGATCGAGGTCGACAGTTCTTTGAGCTCGTCGCGAGCGGCCGTGAACTCGGCCGACTTCTTGTCGAGCTTGGACATCTTCTCGTTGGCGGCGTTACGCTGCTGCCGCATCGTGTCCAGGGCGGCCTGTAGCTCGCGGCGGCGCTTGTCGATCGATCGCCAGGCGGCGACGTTGGCGTCGATCTCACCGCCGCGGCGGAGGACATCGTCCATTCGAGCTGGATCGAGCATGGCTTATCTCGGCTTTCTCAAGGATCGCAATGGGTTGGGGGCGGACCCTACCTCGCACTTAACCTGCCTGGCAAGCTCGGGGTCATACCAGTCGTGGTCAGCCTTGCCGCCCCAACGTTGCTGCAGGAGCTGGTCCTGACCACCGTCGATCCCGACCGGGAGCTCGCGGACCGGTTCCAGCAAGGTGATCGCGCCGCCTTCGATCAGCTGGTCAAGCGGCACCAGAAGGGCGTGTATCGGATCGTCCGCCGCTACGTGCGCAGCGATGCCGATGCTGCCGACGTCAGCCAGCAGGCGTTCGTCCGCGCGTTCAAGGGCCTGATGGCGTTCCGCGGCGCCGCCAGCGTGCGGAGCTGGCTGTACCGGATCGGCATCAACTGCGCGCTGTCGTGGTTGCGGGATCACCGCCGCGAGCAGCCCGCCGAGATCGCCGAGGATGCGCTGACCGAGGACCACGCCTCTCCGGGCCGCCTCCTCGACGGTGAGCGCAGCGTCCGCTTGCGAGACGCGATCGCGAAGCTGCCCCCCAAGCAGAAGCTCGTCCTCGAGCTGCGCGTGTTCGATGACCTCGCGTTCAAGGAGGTGGCCGAGCTCGCCGAGTGCAGCGAGAATACGGCGAAGGTGAACTTCCACTATGCGGTCAAGCGGCTGCGCGAGCTGCTCGGAGACGAGGCATGAGCGAGCGGGGCCGTGACACCGACGAGCTGCTCGCCGCGTTCGTCGACGGCGTGGGCGAGCTGACCACCGACGAGCGCCGCCGCGTCGAGGCCCGCCTCGCCGAGGCCGATGGGTTCCGCGCCGACGCCGCGGCCACGCGCGAGCTGATCGGCACGCTGCGCGAGCTGCCCGACGAGGGGAGCGAGCCGGACTGGGCCGCGATGGAGCGCGCGATCCGCGCCGAGGTCGGCCCATCGGTGCCTCGCCCGTGGTGGCGTGGCTGGCGCTGGCTGGTCCCGGTGGGTGCGCTTGCGCTGTCCGCGGCGGTGCTCGTGCTGGTGCTCCGGACTCCCGAGCCCGCGCAGGTCGCTCCGGTGGCGCTCCAGCTCCCGAACGTGAGTGATGCGGGGGCGGATGGCCAGGTCCAGACCTCGCCCGACGAGGTCGAGACCGTCTCGCTGTGGCTCGATGGCGAGGAGATCGATGTCGAGCTACAGGCCGCCGAGCTGCTCGGACCGGAGGACCTCGGCCCCGGATCTGCCGACGACGATGATGCGGTGGGTCTCCTGCCGGCGGGAGACCTGGCGTGGGTCGACGACCTGGGGGACGATGACATCGCGGCTGCCGAGGCGTGGCTCGCGAAGAGGAAGTCATGATCCGCACCCTGCTCGTCCTGTGTCTGGCCCTCGGGGTCACGATCCCCGTGGTCGCGGCGCAGCCGGCACCGGCCGCGAACCGCCGCGAGACCATCAAGAAGAAGATCCGCGCCTTGCGCGCGTACGCGTTGACCGAGGAGCTCGGCCTCGACGAGAAGGCCGCCGGCAAGCTGTTCCCGGTGCTCGCCAAGTGGGACGACGTCACGGACAAGCTGCTGGTGCAGCGCGTCGATCTGACCCGCCAGCTGCGCGCCGTGGACCAGATCAAGGATCCGCGGGCCGTGGACAAGCTGATCGATGACGCGGTCGCGAACCAGCGAGCGTTCTGGGATCTCGAGGACAAGCGCCTCGTCGAGCTGAGAAAGATCCTCAGCCCCGCCCAGGTCGCGCGCCTCCTGATCGTGCTCCCCGAGTTCGAGCGCAAGATCCAGAACCAGCTCCGGCGGGCGATCCAGAAACGGGCCGGGGGTGCCGGGGGAGGCACCCGGAACCGGAACCGGAACCGGGGTGGCGATGACGACGGGGCCGATGACCTCGACGACGACGACGAGGCCGAGGACCTACGAGTTCCCCAGGCCCCCCGGTCTGCCCCGCCCAAGCAGGCCACCCCACCCGCCGCCAATGCGGCCAAGTGCGATCCGTTCAGCACCGTGCACGGTTGCCCGCCGAACCAGCGCTGAACAGGCAATCCCGCGACGGCCGGGGTATATTGATCGCCGGATGATCGAGGCGACATGTTCCGCCTGCGGGACGCTCAACCGCATCGCGGAGGCCGACGTTCCTGCGGGAGCGAAGTTCGTGAACTGCAGTAGCTGCAAGTCACGAGTCGCGCTCCCCATCAAGACGGCCACGGCGATCCCCGGGATCCCCGGCATCCCGAAGCCGCCTCCCAAGGTCCCGCCCCCGACCCCGAAGGGTCCGCCCGCCGTGGCCCTCGGACCCAGCGGCGCAGCTCCGCCACCGGTCACGAGCGGGCCGACGGACATCGTCGATCTCGCCGACCTGCCAGCACCCCGCCGCCAGAGTCCTCTCGGTGCGGAGCCCTCGCGCCCTGCCCCGCGCTCCGCGCTCGCGAGTGCCTATGACGATCTGCCGGCACCGCGCCCACCGGGCGGTGGTCCGCCGCCGTCGCTCGATCTCGATGATCTGATGGGTGCCGAGCTGCCGGCGCCGAGACCAACGAGTCCGGCAGGGATCTCGGATCTCCCCGCGCCCAAGGCCCGCCCGCCCGCGGCCGCACCAGCGTATGCACCGCCGGCATCGGCCGCCGCGGCCACCGGGGTCTCTGATCTGCCCGCGCCCAAGGCTCGCCCCGCCGCCGCTCGCCCTCCCGCCGCCCGGCCCGCGCCCACGGGGAATCCACTCGATCTGCCTGCGCCGCGCTCCGGCGGGATCTCCGATCTCCCCACGCCGCGCGCCGGCGGGGTCTCCGATCTCCCCACGCCGAAGCCCGGTGGCGCCTCTGATCTGATGACCCCGAAGGGTGGGCGTCAGACGGCCACCGCGAAGCAGCGAGACGTCGATCTCCCCACGCCGAAGGCCTCGGTGGATCTGCCCGCGCCCAAGGGCTTCTTCGACGATCTTCCCCAGCCCTCGCACGGCGGTCGCGGCTCCGATCGGCCCGAGGTCCCCGCGCCCAAGGGCTTCTTCGACGATCTCCCTCAGCCCGCGCGCAAGCCCGGCGAGGACATCGCGCCCAAGGGCTTCTTCGACGATCTCCCTGGCCGCGCTCCGGCGCGATCGCAGGTCGAGCAGCCCGAGGTCCCCGCGCCCAAGGGCTTCTTCGACGATCTTCCCCAGCCCGCGCGCTCCAAGCCGGAGATGGGGATGGCGCCGATCGCCCTCGATCTCGGCGAGGACGACTCCCCGATCGATCTCGCCGAGCAGGACGATGGCAGTGGAGCCTCGTTCGATCAGCTCGATCTCTCGAAGCCCAGCGTCGGTCAGAACGTCACGCCTCCCGGTCCTCCCGATGAGGAGGCGAAGGCCGTCATCCGGTTCGGCGGCAAGAGCAACACCGCCGCGCAGAAGGCGCCCGAGAAGGCACCGCTGCCGAGCCTCGCGCGTGCCGGCGCCGCCACCGATGGCGCGCTCGAGCTCGAGGAGCCCAAGCCTGTCGGCGGCAAGCTCCAGCCCAAGCGCGCGCGGGTGGCCCCGGTCGACGATGCCGGCGTGCGCGCCGCGAAGGCGAGGCGTAGCAAGATCCTCCTCGGCTCGGTGCTCGGGCTCGCGATCGCAGGAGGTGGCGGGTTCTTCCTCTACCAGCGCCACGCTGCAGCGAAGGCGCGCGAAGAGGAGATCGACACCCAGATGCTCACGGCCCGCAAGGCGCTGGTCGCCGAGGATGCTGGGCACTGGCAGCGCGCGATGAGCGCCGCCAGCAAGGTCATCGAGCTCGACAGCAGCAACTCCGAGGCGCTCGGGATCGCGGCCGAGGCCTCGTTCGCCGGCGCGTTCGCCGATGGCAAGCAGCAGGCCGCGCGGTTCGCAGCGGGCCGCAAGCTGATCAACGATGCGCTGAGCGCAGGCGTCACTGGCCCTGCGCTCGATCGCGCGCAGGCGCTTTCGACCTTGACCACCGCGCCCGACAAGGCGGTGCCCAGGCTCACCGCGATGCTCGGCCAGGCGCCCAAGGACGGCACCCTTGCGCTCTACCTCGGCTGGGCCCAGGCGCTCAGCGGAGATCCAGCAGCGGCGGCGAAGTCGTTCGATCAGGCGATGACCCTGACGCCCTCGCTGAAGATCCTCGCGCTCGATGGCCGCGCGCGCGCGAAGCTCGCGCTCGCGGATGTCGAAGGCGCGCGCAGCGACTTCAACGAGATCCTGGCGCTCCAGAAGGACAACGTCACGGCGCAGGTCGGTGTTGCCTCGACGCTGCCGCAGTCACAGGCCCAGCAGCAGGAGGCTGATCTCCTCGCGATCCTCCAGCGCAAGGACATCGCCACCGCCGATCCGCGCGCCGTGGTCGCGGCGTGGGTGCTCGCCGGCGACGATGCGCTGCGCGGCCGCCGCCTCGATGCGGCACGCGAGCGGTTCCGCAAGGCGCTCGCGGTGGATGCCAAGGACATCTCGGCCCTCACGGCGCTCGCCGAGACCGAGCTGCGCGATCGCAAGTTCGAGATCGCGAACGAGCAGATCGGCAAGGCGCTGACGCAGACCCCGAACGATGTCCGCGCGCAGCTGGTCGCCGCCGAGATCGAGCTCAAGCTCGGCAAGATGGACTCCGCAGCCGAGCGGCTGCAGCGCCTCGGCGCACGCACACCGCCGCTCGTCCCGATCGATCAGGCGCGGCTCAAGCTGATCACCGGCCGCATGCTCGAGGATCAGGGCAAGGACGAGGCCGCGGTCGATGCGTACGCCGCCGCCGCGAAGCTCGCCGGCGACTTCGACCTGACGCCCACGATGGCCGCGATCGCCAAGCTCTCGGACATGGCGCGCAAGGCTTCGGAGGCGAGGAACCCGGCCAAGGAGGCGGAGCTCCGCGCCCGCGCCGATCAGCTGCTGTCCGCGCTCGCCGACAAGGCGATGACCGATCCGCAGCTCGCGATGACGCTCGGCGTGGCGTACCTCCAGTCCGGTGACCCCACCAAGGCCGAGCCGTGGCTGCGCCGCGTGGTCGAGGCCCGCCCCACCGATGCCGATGCGCTGTACCAGTACGGCCGGGTGCTCGGTCTGCTCGCGAAGTTCCCCGAGGCGATCGAGAGCCTGAAGAAGGCGCGCGATCTCGCGCCGGGCCGCTCCGAGATCGGCCTCGAGCTCGCGATCACCTACGAACGCACCAAGAGCGATGGCGAGGCCGCCAAGCTCTACGACGAGCTGGTGGCCCGCGACGACGCGAGCCTCGAGACCCGCGCGCACGCCGGCAAGTTCTACGTACGGATGAAGCGGATCGGAGACGCCGGCAAGGAAGGCACCAAGATCGTCGCCGCCGATCCGGATCACGCCGCTGGCCACTATCTGAAGGGCGAGGGCCTGCTCGCCCAGGAGCGGTTCGATGACGCCCGCAAGGAGTTCGGCGAGGCGGTCGCCCGCGAGCGCGATCCGATGTACCTCGACGGCCAGGGCCGGGCGGCCGAGGCGCTCGCCATGGACCGCAACAAGGACGGCGCGATGCTCGAGAACGCGCTCCGCGCGTACCAGGCCGCCACCGAGCTCGATCCGCTGATGTTCAGCCCGCTGCTCGGGGCCGGTCGGATCTACGTGACCCGTCGCGAGCATGCGAAGGCGATCATCCCGCTGGTCGCCGCGCAGCAGATCCGCGCCGACGACGCAGAGGTCGCGTTCCTCCTCGGAATTGCCTACCAGGAGCTCGGTCAGAAGAAGGAGATCGCGATCCGGTGGCTCGAGTTCTCGCTCGCCAAGAAGCCCAATGGTGATGCCGCGTTCCGGCTTGGCAACCTGTACGCCGACGAGGCGATCAACAAGCCGGCCCAGGCCCAGGCGGCATACGCCCAGGCCGTTCGCCTCGGGATCAAAGAGGAGAAGGCGGCCAAGGAGGGCGCTCCCGAAGTGGAGTACCTCTCCAACGCCATGCACGAGCTGGGACGGGTCGCTCTCGATCGTGGAGACGAAGCAACCGCCAAGGCGGCCTGGGAGAAGTGGATCGTGAGGCCGGGGGCGAGCAAGAAGGTCGCGCAGTACGAAGAGGCGCGGCGTGCACTCGCGACCACGCTCAAGACCGTCGGCCCCACCCCGCTCGACGCGCCGTAATCGCGTATCCTGCGGCCGTGCTGGATCGACTTCGTCGTCGTGTGGAGCGTGCGCGGTTCTTCGGCAAGGTGATCCGCGCGAGCAAGGTCGCGCGACCGATCCGCCCCTCGCAGCTCGCCGAGTTCGTGAAGGGTGCGCGCCGGACTCCGGTCGGCCCGCACCTCGCGCTGATGTTCTTCGCCGCCGCGCACCCGGACAAGGAGGCGATCGTCGAGTACGGCGAGCACGGCGTGCGCCGCCTGACCTGGGGCGAGCTCGATGCCACGATCAATCGCCTCGCCGGTGCGCTCGTCGCGCGCGGGGTCGCTGGAGGCGCCGGCCGCGTCGCGCTGATGCTGCCGAACGGGATCGAGTACCTGATCGCGCAGCAGGCGCTCGCGCGGATCGGCGGCACCGCGGTGCAGATCGGCTATCGCAGCAAGCCGGCCGAGATCGCGTACATCCTGACCAACGCGGAGCCGAAAGCCACGCTGGTCCACGGCTCGTTCCTCGACACCATGCGCGAGGGCCGCGCCCAGGCCGGCGGCAAGGGTGGCCCGATGCTCGTGGTCGGAGGCGAGGGGATCTCCGAGGGAGATGCCACGGACTGGGACCGCGCGCTCGCCTCGTCCTCGCCCGAGGTCCCATCCCGCGAGCAGACCCGCGGCGGCGATGGCGGTGGCGTGATCGTCTACACGTCGGGCACCACCGGCAAGCCGAAGGGCGCGAACCGCTCGTGGAAGAAGACCGGCTTCGAGTCCGTCGCGGACATGATCCTCCAGGTCGGGATGACCGCCGAGGATCGGCACCTCGTGGTGTGCCCGCTCTATCACTCGGCCGCGCCCGCGTTCGTGGCGATCACGATGTCGCTCGGCGGCACGATCGTGCTGATGAACCACTTCGAGCCCGAGGCCGCCCTCGACATCATCCAGCGCGAGCGCATCACCTCCACGCTGATGGTCCCGACGATGATCGTCCGGATCGCGAACCTGCCGAAGGAGACGCTCCACAAGTACGATGCGTCGAGCCTGCGCTGGGTGATGTCCGCCGCCGCGCCGCTCTCGACCGATGCGGCGCGCCGGTTCATGGAGCACTTCGGCCCCAAGCTGTGGAACTTCTACGGCGCCACCGAGACCGGCCTCGTCACCCTCGCGGGCCCCGATGATCACGTCTCTCGCCCCGGCACGATCGGGAAGGCGCTGCGCGGCAACGACATCCGCCTCCTCGACGACGCGGGCAACGTGGTCCGCCCCGGCGAGGTCGGCGAGCTGTTCGCGCGCAACTCCACGTTGATCTCCGGCTATCACAAGAACGACGAGGCCACGAAGTCATCGCAGCGCGAGGGCTTCTTCTCCGTCGGAGACATGGGCCGCCAGGATCCGGACGGCTTCTACTACCTCGAGTCTCGCAAGCACGACATGGTGATCTCCGGCGGCGTGAACATCTATCCGCGCGAGATCGAGGATCACCTCCACACGCACCCCGCGATCCTCGAGGCCGCCGTGATCGGCCTCCCCGATCCAGAGTGGGGCGAGACGCTCGCCGCGTTCATCGTGATCCGCGAGGGCACGTCGATCACCGCGCCCGAGGTGATCGAGTACTGCCGCACACACCTCGCGGACTTCAAGCGTCCGCGCAAGGTGACGTTCCTGCCGGAGCTGCCGCGCAACCCGACCGGCAAGGTCCTGAAGCGCGAGCTCCGCGAGATCCGGTAGCACCGTGTCTCACCCGATCGTCCTCGGCACCGCGGGCCACATCGATCACGGCAAGACCTCGCTCGTCCGCGCGTTGACGGGGATCGACACGGACCGGCTGCCCGTCGAGAAGGCGCGCGGCATCACCACCGAGCTCGGCTTCGCGCGGCTCGATCTCGGGGACCGCAGGATCGCGGTGATCGACGTCCCGGGCCACGAGCGGTTCGTGAAGTCGATGGTCGCGGGCGCCACCGGCCTCGATCTGGTGTGCCTCGTGATCGCCGCCGATGAGGGCGTGATGCCGCAGACCCGCGAGCACCTCGAGATCTGCGAGCTGCTCGGCGTGCGCCGTGGCCTCATCGCCCTGACCAAGCGCGATCTCGTGGATGACGAGTGGCTCGCCCTGGTCACCGAGGAGGTCCGCGCCGTGGTCGCCGGCACGTTCCTCGCCGACGCCCCGATCGTCCCGGTCTCGACCAAGACCGAGGCCGGCCTCGACGACCTCCGGCGCACCCTCGCCACCATCATCGATGAACTCCCGCCCCGCGCGACGACCGGCGTGTTCCGGCTGCCCGTGGATCGCGTGTTCACCGTGAAGGGCATCGGCACGATCGTCACCGGCACCGTGCTCGGCGGCGAGGTGGCGATCGGCGACGAGCTGCGCGTGCTCCCGAGCGGCGTCAGCGCCCGCGTGCGCGGCATCGAGGTGCACCAACAGGTCGTCGAGCGCGCCGTCGCGGGGCACCGGGCCGCGATCAACCTGGGCGGGCTCGCCGTCGAGGATCTCTCCCGTGGCGACATCGTGGTCCACCCCGAGCTGGTCGCACCCTCGCACATCCTCGATGTCGAGCTCCGCCACCTCGCGAGCGCGCCCGCGCCGCTCGGGCCGCGCACCAAGGTCCTGATCCACCACGCCACCACGCAGGTGCTCGCCACGCTCGTGCTGGTCGGCGCCACCGAGCTCGCCCCGGGCGCACACGGGCTCGCGCAGCTCCGCGTGGACGCCGAGACCCCGCTCGGCGCGCTCCCCGGCGATCGGTTCATCGTCCGCGGCTTCGTGACGACAGCGACCCACGGCTCCACGATCGGCGGCGGCACCGTGATCCGCGTGCTCGCCCCGAAGGCGCGGCGCGGCACCGAGCACGCCGAGGTGGTGGGCAGGCTCGCAGCCGCGCGCCAGGATCAGAAGGTCGCGCTCCACGTGCTCGCAGCCTCGTTCGCTGGCGTGACGATCGGCGATCTCGTGCGGCTGACCGGCGCGCCGGCCGAGGCCCTCGCCGCACCGCTCGAGACCCTGGTCGCCAGCGGCGAGCTGCTGGTCACCGGCGACGGCGAGCACACGCACTACCTGCACGCCGAGGCCGTCGCGACGCTGGAGGCGCGGATCAACGCACGCATCGCCGCCGATCCGGACGGCGTGCTCCGCGAGGAGCTCCGCACGCAGCTCCCCGCCGCGCTCCCCGCGCGCGCCTACGATGCGATCCTCGCGCGGCTCCAGGTCCGCGGCGCCCTCGTCAGCGATGCCGATCGCGTGCGCAAGGCCGCCGCGCGCCCCGCCCCGCTCTCGCCGCTCGAGACCAAGCTGCTCGCCACCCTCGAGGCCGCGCGCCTCGAGCCCCCGCGCCCCAAGGACCTGCCGACAGCGCTCGGCGCCACAGGCCCCCAGGTCGACGCCGCGCTCGCCAAGCTCATCGCGGCGAAGCTGGTGACGCGCGTCAAGCCCGACCTCGTGGTGCACGGCGCGGTGATGGCCGATCTGCGCGCGCGCCTGCTCGCGTTCCTCGAAGCGCACCAGACGATCGATGCACAGCAGTGGAAGGACCTGACCGGCGCGAGCCGGAAGTTCACGATCCCGCTGGCCGAGTACTTCGATGCGGAGAAGGTCACGCTGCGCGTCGGTGACCTGCGGCGCAAGCGCTGAGGCCGAGCCCTCCCCCCCCCCCCCCCCCCCCCCCCCCCCCCCCCGCCCCCCCCCCCCCCCCCCCCCGGCCCGGCCCGGGCCCGGGGCCGGGGCGGGGGGGCGGGGGCGCCCCCCCCCCCCCGCGCCCCCCGCCGCGGGCGCCCCCCCCGCGGGCCCCCCCCGGCGGCCCGGCCCCCCCCGCCCCCCCCCCGGGCGAAGAAGTACCCGACCGACGTGCCGAAGAACGGCAGGGTGCGGATGCCACCCTCGAGGTTGATCACCATCTTGTCGATCGGCCGGAATTGCACGCCGATGATCGCGTTGATCACCGGGAACACCGGCGGGAGGTCGTACTTGACCTCGGTCTGCGAGCCCTGGCTGTACGCGCCCTGACCGTTGAACCGCGGCGGAACGCAGCCCGGCTCGGGGTTGTTGTTGGTCGCGCCGCCCTGACAGATGATGTCGTAGCGGTAGAGATCGCCCGTGATGATGCCGAGGCCGGCACCACCGCCGTAGCGGACCGAGACGTACTTGTTGATCACCGCGTGGTTCAGGAACGTGAACTCGAGGGTGAACCAGCCGAGCTTGGACCCGCCCGGTGCGTGCGAGGGATCGAGCAGGTAGTCGGCCTCGGCGCCCGCGGCGACGTTGTCGCCCTTGTTGATCCACACGCCCTCGGTGGGGGTGAGGTGCTCGAACTCGAAGCCGAGCTGGAGCTCGACGGTGCCGCGGCGGCGGATCAGATCGAGGCCGATGCCGACGTTGCTCGCCCCGCCCGCGGCGCGATCGACGAACAGCTCGACGATGCTCTTCGGGACGTGGACACTGCGGACGCGCAGCGCGACGCCGTACTCGACGGTCTTCTCCGGGTCGGTGACGCCGGTGGCGGCGGCCGCCGGATCGGTGGTGGTGGCGGCGGGTTGGGACCCGTCATCGAGCGCGGGGCCGGCCCACGCGGTGGTCGCGACGGTCGCCGCGACGACAGTCCCCAAGCAAAGCTCTGACAAGCGAAACCGCATGGTTTGGTCCCCCGAAGTGGGCGCATTATATACTCAGGACGCAACGGTTTCCGATGTGGTCGCGCTCACTCTCCGTTTTCATGCTGGTTGTGGCCGCCGGATGTCCCGGTGGCGATGGCGGCATCGGAGCCACGTGCGGCGGCAACGGTGACTGCAGCAGCTCCCTCCAGTGCATCGCGGGCACCTGCACGTCGAAGTGTCAGCGCGCCCCCGAGTGCGGCGATGGCTACGCCTGCGACGATGATGGTTACTGCCAGCTCGCCAGCGGCCAGGCCGGCGACAAGTGCAAGAGCGAGGTGACCTGCGCGCCCGGGCTGTCCTGCCAGATCGATGGCACCGCCACCGACGACGCCGGGCGCCTCCTCGCGAGCTGCACGGCGCAGAACGCGTCGCGGCCTGCAGGTTCACCGTGTGACAAGGACGCCGAGTGTCGCAACGGCACCTGCGCCCTCGGGCGGTGCGTCGATCTGTGCGCCGACACCCGGGACTGCGGCTCCGGCACGGCATGCATGGGGATCCCTCGCGTCGAGTCCGAGGGCGCGATCTTCGATGGCTGCCTCCCGCCGCGCGGCTCGGTGGTGTGGACGATCCCGGTGACCAGCCCGACCTCGGAGACCATCCTCGTGCCGGTCCCCGATGCGGCACGCTCGGCGACCGTGGTGTTCCAGGTCGACGATCAAGCGCAGCGGGTGGGCGCTCGCTCGGTCACCTCGCCGGCAGGCTCCGTGATCTACACCAAGCCCTGCGAGTCCGGTGTCAGCCCACTCTGCGACGGGCTGATCGCCGCCGATCAGTACTACGCGCAACTCCTGCGTCACCTCCCGGACTACGGACAGTCGGTGCTCCAGCTGCCATCGAGCCCAGGATTGCCACTCGAGCCGGGTGCGTATCGCGTGGGGGTGTCCTCGTTTCGCGCGAACGGCACCGCCGGCTCTGCGATCCCGCGCGTCACCGCCGTCGTCAAGATGGACGCCGCGGTGTTCCTCGACCTGCACTTCCACTTCCTCGATCTCGAGGACCATCCGTGCGAGCAAGCGTTCGGCGGCGCCAAGCTCGATGCCGCATCGGCGAGCACCGCCTCGTTCTTCCAGACCGAGTTCCTCGGTGCAATCCGTACGATCTTCGCCGGCGGCGGCATCGGTCTCGGCACCATCACGTTCACGAACATCACCGACCACGCGGATCTCGATGGGCTCGCCGTCGAGAATGCGGGCTCGTTGCTCGCGCTCGGCGAGCACGACACCGGGATCGACGTGTTCTTCGTGCGCACGCTGTCGCCAGTGGGCCTCCAGGCGTTCGGCCCCAATCCCGGGCCAGCCGGCGTCAAGGGCACCCGCCAGTCCGGCATCGTGATCGGCGTCGATACGCTGTGCTACCGCTCGTGGACGCAGCTCGCGCGGCTCACCGCGCACGAGCTCGCGCGCTACATGGGCCTCTATCACAACGTCGAGCTCGAGGTCGCACAGCACCCGTCGTGGCGCGATCCGATCAGCGACAGCGACGAGGCGAGCGCGAACCTGATGTTCTTTTCGGAGATCGGCGGCATCGAGCTGTCCGCCGGTCAGCGCGAGATCCTCACGCGCAGCGCGGTGCTGCGATGAAGCGGTTCAGCACGCTCGCGTTCGTCGCGTTCGCGCTCGCTCTCCCGGCGCACGGCGACACCACGTTCCAGCTCACCCAGCCGGTGATCGACACGCTGACGCCGATCGATTCGCTGCCGTCGAGCCAGCAGATCAACACCGCGTTCAACAACAGCCCTGCCGAGGCGCTCGCGAGCCTGCAGCAGATCGCGAATCCCACGGGGCCCATGGATCGCGGCGTCCAGATCCGCGCGGTGCGCGCGCTGATTCACTACTGCGCCACCACGCCATGCACCGACCCGGATCCGGCCCACACCACCCTGGTCCAGATCGCGATCGCTCCGCGCTATCGCGACTCCCGCTCCGGTGGGGACCTGCTGGTCCTCCGCGCCGCCATCGAGTCGCTCGGGGCCCTCCGGGTTCCTGGCGATGCGAGCACGCTGATCCTCCAGCTCCAGCACCCGAGCCGGGACATCCGGGCCTCGGTCGCCCGCGCCCTGCGGGACCTCGGAAACACGCAGGCGATCACACCTTTACGCGCTCGCTACAACATCGAGACCAGCAAGCAGGTCCAGCTCGCCATCTCCGATGCCCTCCGGGTCCTCGGTCAGCCGCTCTAGTCAGCCCCTCTGGCGATCGTGGGCTGACGCACACACCCAGGCCTGCCCCCAATCCCCCGGAATCGTTTGGTTGCGATGGGGGTGGTTGGGATCGTACAATTTGCAGACCCCCGGTGTGCTCCGCCCGTCGGAGTGGTTGGGGTATGGCCACATGACGACTCGCGATCCGCGCTCTCGCGCTCCGCTCCGCCCGAGTGATTCTCAGGGCGCGGTCCGCGATCCAACGCAGTCGCTCTCGCTCGATGGCGAGGAGGCGATCGAGCCGTCACATCCCTCCCTCGCCCTCGGCACGGCCGATGCCCAGCGCGGGGACGAGCGCACCCGGATCGAATCGCCGAACGCACGGGTCAAGACTCCCGAGCCCAAGCGCCCGGGCACGCGTCCGCCTCCGATCCCCAAGAACGCCGACGATCCGGACGATCGCCTCGGCACCGTGCTCGGCAGCTACAAGGTGCTCGAGCTGCTCGGCAAGGGCGGCATGGGGTACGTCTATCGCGCCGAGCACGTGAAGCTCGCCCGCGAGGTCGCGATCAAGCTGCTGCGCAGCGACTATGCCCGCCGCCGCGACGCCGTGTTCCGGTTCATCCAGGAGGCGCGCACCGTCAACCGGATCCGCCACCGCAACATCGTCGACGTGCCCGACATCGTCGAGCTCGACGATGGCACCACGTTCATCGTGATGGAGTTCCTCCGGGGCATGAGCCTCGGCAAGTGGGCGCGCACCGGCATCGAGCTGCCCCGCGCGCTCGCCGTGCTCGTGCAGATCTGCGATGGCCTCGCCGCCGCGCACTCGGTGTCCGTGGTCCACCGCGATCTCAAGCCCGACAACATCATCGTCGTGCCGACCTCGGACGGCGCCGAGCTCGTGAAGCTCCTCGATTTCGGCGTCGCGAAGCTGCTCAACCGCGACGACGAGGACATCGGCTTCCAGACCGCCGCCGGCTCGGTGATCGGCACGCCCGCGTACATGTCTCCCGAGCAGGCGGGCGGCATGACGATCGATCACCGCTCGGATATCTATTCGCTCGGCGCGATCATGTACGAGCTGTTCTGCGGCCAGCCGATGTTCCGAGGCCGCTCGTTCGGCGAGTACGTCCGCAAGCACCTCACCGAGCAGCCCGTGCGCCCCCGCCTCACCCCCGCCGGCGCCGACATCGATCCACGGCTCGAGGCGATGATCCTGAAGTGTCTCGACAAGGATCCGAACGGCCGGTTCATGCAGATCGTCGAGCTGCGCGACGAGCTCCTGATGATGCTCGGCTCGATGGAGACCCACCCGCCCGCGTTCGCGAGCCTGACCGCGAGCGGTGTCCGCCCACCGCCGATCCAGACGCTCCTGCCCGCCGTGCCGATCCCGCACGTCCCCACGCCGGCGAGCCAGTCGCACGTGGTGCAGCAGCATCCCTCGTCGGGCCACTACCTCCAGTACTCGCAGCAGTACAGCCAGGTCGTCGGGCTCCCCCAACCGCCTCAGCCCGCGCCGACGCCGTGGTGGGTGTGGTTCGCCGGTGGAGCCGTCGCCGTGTCCCTCGGGATCGGTGCCGCGGTCTGGTATGCGGGCCGCACGCAGCCCGCGCCCGTGGCAACGCAGCCCACCGTCACCCAGCCCGTCACCCAGCCCACCGTCACCCAGCCCACCGTCACGCAACCCACCGTCACGCAGCCCACCGTCACGCAACCCACCGTCGCCCAGCCGACGGTCCGGCCCTCGCAGGTCGAGCTGCGCTTCGATTCGCTTCCGAGTGGTCACGTGTTCGCCGACGGCAAGTCCGCCGAGCTGTGCACCACGCCGTGTGCGTTCAACGTCGATCTCGCGGATGGCGGGTCCGCCGATCGGCGTACGTTCGTCGTCAAGGCCGAGGGCTACGCCGATGGCGTGGTCGTCGTCGATCTCACCACCACACAGCGCGAGTTCAGCGTCACGCTGCACGAGCGCGAGGTCGTCGGCACCAGCACCAAGCAGACCGGCACCCAGACCGGTAACAAGACCAAGACCGGCACCCAGACCGGTAACAAGACCAAGGCCGGCGCCAAGACGGGCACCAAGGTCACCGACAAGGTTCCGGACAAGACCGGCACCAAGCCCGTCGACGTGAACCTGATCAACCCCGACGAGGGCGAGGACCCGAGCACCAAGAAGCCCGACGTCAAGCCGCCCAAGAAGACCGACGACGAGCTCGATCCTTCTCACACGCTCGATCCGTTCCGCCGCAAGCGCCCATGACGTCCTCGGTGATCCGCTTCGTCTTCACGCTGTGCGCCACGCTCCTCCTCGCGCGGGTGGCGTACGCCGACGATCCGTCGGAGCGCGCGGCGAAGCGCCACTTCGATCGCGGCCAGAAGCTGTTCACCCTCGGCAAGTTCGACGAGGCTCTCGAGGAGTACCAGAAGGCGTTCGATGCCTCGCCGCTACCGGACTTCCTCTACAACATCGGTCAGTGCCACCGGAACCTCGGTGACTACGAGCAGGCGATCTTCAGCTTCAAGCGGTTCCTCCAGCTCGATCCCGAGGCGCCGAATCGCGAGAAGGTCGAGCTGATCATCGACGAGCTCGAGGACAAGCTCGAGAGAGATGGCGCGAAGAAGCGGCAGCGCGAGGACAAGCCACCTCCGCCCCCGCCGTCCGCCGACAAGCCGATCTACACGAAGTGGTGGTTCTGGACCGGCATCGCCGTGGTCGGGGTCGCCGGCGGCGTGGGGATCTATGCAGCGACGCGCACGGACAGCGCACCCGAGACCAACCTCGGTAACATCGTGTTCACCAAGTGATGCGGACCTCCTCTCCTGGCCTCGCCCCGTTCGCCGCGATCGCTGCGGCGGCCGCAGGCCTGCTCGGTGGCTGCGGCGACGAGCAGACGTACATCATCGTCACCGTCACCAACCGCGCCGCGGTCCACGATGCCGCCAACCTCAAGGTGACGCTGTCCAACAGCGGCACGATGCGCACCGACGAGCTCGCGCTGAAGGCCACGCCGTTCCCGGTGACGTTCAGCATCTCCGCGCCCGGCCGCACTGGAGATCTCGGGATCCAGGTCGAGGCGATCGATCAGAACGGGATCCTCGTCGGGCGTGGTGAGACCACGAGCACCGTCGAGGCGCCGACGGCGAGCGTGATGCTCGAGACCGCGGACTTCGTGATCAACACGGACTTCGCCGACGATCAGTTCCCCTCGAATGACTACGAGGCGCACGGCTTCCAGGTCGCCTCCGCGAGCGATGGTTCGTGGACCGCCGCGTACCGTGACAAGTGCAGTGCACCGTGCAACATGTTCGCGCGCCGGTTCGACAAGACCGGCCGCCCGGTCTCGACCAAGCTCGCCGCTGGCACCAACGGGTTCCCGGTCAGCACCAACCTGACCTCGTCGCTGAGCACCCCCGCGATCGCCACCGCCGGCACCACCACCCTCGAGGTCTGGGACTACGACGATCCTGCGTCGACCACGGTCGGTGTGGCGTGCCGCTCGATCGATGCCACGGGCATGGGCAGCCCCGATCAGATCTCGGTGGCCACCGATCCGAGCACCGATGTGGTCTCGATCGCTCCCTTGTCGAACGGCAACTTCGCGGTCGCGTGGAGTGCGCTGATCACCACCAGCGTGATCCGCGCCGCGATCATCCGCCCGGACTGCACCGTGCTCTCCGCCGCCACCACGGTGTCCACCACCGCGAGTGCGCGCAAGGTCTCGGTCGCCTCCACCGGGCAGACCCAGGGCACCGTGATGTACGCGTTCGTGATCGATGGCGGCGTCCGCGTGCGCCTCGCGAACAACACCAACACCTATACCTCCGGGACTGACGTCCAGTTCCTGGCGAAGACCGCCACCGAGAACGTGGAATCGGTCCGCGTGGCACCGCTCGGCACCGGGTTCGCGGTGCTCGTGCGCTGGGCGCTGACCGCCGGATCCACCGGACCCGGCCGGATCGAGCTCTATCGCACGAGCAACACTGGCGCCGTGATCGGCAGCTCGATCCTCGTCACCAACAAGAGCGGCAGCGACTTCGCCTCCAGCGAGGCGTTCGGCGTGGCCACGCGCGCCGATGGCGTGCTGATGGTGGTGTGGCACGCGTGCCTGACCAACGGCGATGGCAGCGGCTGCGGCGTCTGGGGCCGCGCGTTCCGCGAGAACGGCACGCCGGTGGGCGACGAGTTCGGGATCCCCACCACGACCACCGGTGATCAGACCAACCCCTCGGTCGCCGCTCTCGACGATGCGTTCGCCGTGGTGTGGCGCGACGACAGCGGCACCGCCCCCGACATCGCGGGCGCCGCGATCCGCGGTCGCGTGATCTATCCGACCGCCGCCGCCAACTGAGCGCGCTCTAGTTCCCCCCCCCCCCCCCCCTGGCCTCCCGCCCGCCCCCCCGGGCGCCCCCCCCGCCCCCCCCCCCCCTGGGCCCCCCCGCCCCCCCCGGGGCCCGCCCCGGGGGGGCCCGCCCCGCCCCCGCCCGGCCGGCCCGCCGCCCCCCCCCCCCCCCCCCTCGCTCGCCCCCCGCGCCCGCCCCCGGGCGGCGCCCCGACGGGGCCCTTCCGCCCGCCTCTGCCCCCGTGTGCGGGCCTGATTCGTCGTCGGCGCGATGGTCGATGCCGAGGGCGCGCATCTTCTTGTACAGGTGACTGCGCTCGAGCTGCAGCTCGCGCGCGGTGTTCGAGACGTGGTGATCGTTGGCCTCGAGGGCGGCCATGATGATCTCGCGCTCGGCGGCGGCGACCAGGTCCTTGAACGGGGTGCCGCGCGTGAACTCGGTCTTGACCGCCTTGACCCGGGGCAGCGCATCGCCGACATCGGCCTCGGTGATGACCTCTGCATCGCCGGTGAGGATGGTCAGCCGCTCGACCACGTTCTTCAGCTCGCGCACGTTGCCCGGCCACTCGTGCTGCATGATCAAGGTCATCGCCGAGGGCGCCACCCGCTTGAGCCGGCGGCCGTTGTCTGCGCACACCTGCTCGATGAAGGCCTCGACCAGCGAGGGGATGTCCTCGCGGCGGGCGCGCAGCGGCGGCAGCTCGATCGGCACCACCGCGAGGCGATAGAACAGATCCTCGCGGAACCGGCCGGCGGCGATCTCCGCCTGGAGATCCTTGTTGGTCGCCGCGACCACACGCACGTCGACCTTGATGGTCTCGGCGCCGCCCACGCGCTCGAGCTCGTTCTCCTGAAGGACCCGGAGCACCTTGGCCTGCGCGCTCGGATTCATGTCTCCGATCTCGTCGAGGAACAGCGTGCCGCCATCCGCGAGCTCGAACTTGCCGCGGCGCTGCTGGGTGGCACCGGTGAACGCGCCCTTCTCGTGGCCGAACAGCTCGCTCTCGATCAGCTCCGACGGGATCGCGGCGCAGTTGAGCTTCACGAACGGCCCGTCCGCGCGCTTGGAGTGCTCGTGGATCGCGCGCGCCACCAGCTCCTTGCCGGTGCCGTTCTCGCCGGTGATCAGCACGCGACCTGTCGTCGGGGCGGTCTTGCCGACCTTGTCGAAGATCACCCGCATCGCGCCGCCCTTGCCGATCATCGCGAAGTCGGTCTGGACCCGGCCCCGGAGGCGCGCGTTCTCGTGGCGGAGGCGCGCGAACGACAGGGCGTTCTGCACCGTGATCAGGAGCTTGTCGCCCGACAGGGGCTTCTCGACGAAGTCGTACGCCCCGCCCTTGGTGGCGTTGACCGCCGTCTCGATGGTGGCGTTCCCCGACATCATCACGACGATGGTCTCCGGGCTCGCCGTGCGAATTTTCGGGAGCACCTCGAGGCCGCTCTCGCCGGGCATCATGACGTCGAGGAGGACCAGGTCGATGTCGTGCTCGGCGACCTTGGACAGCCCCAGGGCGCCGTTTGCCGCCACTTCCACGTGAAAGCCCTCGATCTCCAGCGACCTGCGGACCGTGGTCAGGATGTTGGGCTCGTCATCGATGACGAGGATGGTCGAGCGGGGCATCGCCCGAACAACCTAGCAGATGGCCGCCGCGATTTGACTAACGTGCCGAAGGCATTTAGGTTCCAGCCATGAGCCGATCGTATGTTGGAGCCGTCCTGGTAGCCGCCTTCGCGCTGCTGCTCGGCTTCTCGATGGTCAGCTGCGGTGACAAGCCCAAGGCACCCGGCAGCTGCAAGGGCGACAAGGACTGCAAGACCGGCCAGCACTGCAACGCGAACAAGTGCGTCGAGTGCACGGAGGATTCGCAGTGCGGCAAGGGCAAGCGTTGCAGCGCCGGTGCGTGCATTGCGGCGCCCGAGTGCACCAAGGATGATCAGTGCCCGAACGGCCAGGTCTGCCAGGCGAGCAAGTGCAAGCCGTGCGCTGCCGACGGAGATTGCCCGAACGGCCGCTGCGAGGCCGGCGCGTGCAAGCGCACCAAGTGCAGCAAGGACGAGGACTGTGCGGACGACGAGGACTGCCTCGATGGGTTCTGCAAGCGCGCCGGGCAGGCGTCGAACGTGGATGCCTCGTGCTCGCTCTCGACGGTGTACTTCGGCTTCGATGACTCGAGCGTGCAGCAGAGCGAGCGGGATCGGCTCGACGGCAACGCCACCTGCATCGAGAAGACCAAGGGCAAGTCGGTCTACCTGATCGGGCACACCGATACCTCGGGCACCGAGGAGTACAACATCGCCCTCTCCGAGCGCCGCGCACAGTCCGTCGCGGACTACATGACGCGCCTGGGCTCCGATGCGGCGCGCCTCCAGGTGGTGCCCAAAGGCGAGACCGAGCCCACGGGCCTCGGCGACGACAAGGACCGCCGCGTCGAGTTCCAGTGGAAGTGAGCCGCCCCATGACCAAGCTCGGATCTCTCGCATCGGTCGCCTCGCTCGCATCGGTCGTCTTGGGCCTGAGCGTCACCCTGTCCGGCTGCTTCTGGGTCACCACGAAGAGCGAGGGCGAATCCCTCCGCAAGGACGTCAAGTCGATCAACGAGCGGCTCTCCACCAAGGAGAAGACCCTCGACGAGCAGATCAAGGAGCTGCAGACGGTGCTCGATCAGAGCTCCAAGCTCCTCAAGCGCAACAGCGCGGATCTCGGCGCCGATGTCGATCAGCTCCGCGCCGACGTGCGCACCGCGAACGGCCTCGTCACCGCGGTCAACAACAACATCAACGAGCTCAAGGCGGCGTTCGCGAAGAACGAGGCCCGGCTCGACGCGCTCGAGCAGCGGCTCGCCCAGATGGAGAGCGGCAAGCCGAGCGCGAACAGCTCGCCCGATGACCTGTGGAAGCTCGGCTCCACGGCGTTCGAGGCGGCTCGGTATAACGACGCGATCGACATCTTCAAGCGCCTCGTCACCAGCTTCCCCACCCACGAGCGCGCCGATGATGCGCAGTACTTCCGGGGCCAGAGCTACACGAACCTCAAGGACTGGGAGAAGGCGATCGGCGCCTATCAGTCCCTCGCCGACAAGTACCCCGACAGCTCCCTCGCCGACGACGGTCTGTACTTCGCGGCCCTCGCCGCGCAGAGCCTCAAGAACTGCACCGAGGCGCGCGCGTACCTCGGCTTGATCAAGCAGAAGTACGGTAAGTCGAACGTCCTCAAGCAGGCGTCGGATCTCGACGCCACGATCAAGAAGGACGCGAAGAACAAGGCGAAGTGCACGTCCTGATCGTGCACGGAGCTCTCGCAGCGCACGTCCTGATCGCGCACTGAGCTTGCGGTCGCGAGCCTTGCGGACCGCGTTGCCAACGACGCGACGTGCTGCTTCAAGCGAGCGCCGCCTCGAGCGGCGCCGGTCTCACTTGGTCTTCGGTGCAGGAGCCGCTGGAGTCTTCGGTGCAGGAGCCGGAGCCTTCGCCGGCGGCTTCGCGCCCTTGGTGTCGATCAGCTTGCCGCCAAGCTTCTTGAACTGCTCGAGGCCGTCCGCCTTGAGGTCATACGAGGGCGCGAGCTTCGAGTGGCACTGGTTGCAGGACTTGATGTTGTTGTCCTTGTTGAACTTCTTCATCACGTCTTTGGCAGCCTTCTGCCCACCGGACGTGCACGCGTCGCGCACCATCTCGGTCTTGTAGTCGTTGCGCACGCACGCGTCCTGCGCAACGGCCGACGAGGTGGTGAAGGTTGCGAACGCGAGCGCGCCCGCGAGCGTGGTGACGGCAGCGATGATCCCGAGCTTCATGGCGATGTGATCCTTGGTTCCTGAGCGGTTCGACGCCGAGACGCGCCACCTATTCACGTTCCACAGCCCCCGCGCGCATCCTCCTACACTGCAGAATCGTTGGCAATATCCACGAAATTCCGGGCCGCTGCTGTGACGTCGGCCGCCCCCGTCACCGCCTGGATGGCGCAGATTGCCGCAGCCCCCGTGCGGTAGACCTCCCGCGCGTGGGCAGCGGTGATCCCGCCGATCGCGACGATCGGGATGGCCCCTGCCGCGAGGACGGCAGCCCGCAGCCCAGCGATCCCCTGCACTGGATCAGCGTTTTTCTTGGTCGCGGTTGCGAACACTGGCCCGTACCCCAGGTAGTCGGCGCCGCCATCGCAGGCTGCGCGGACCTGCGCCAGGTCGTGCGTCGAGACCCCGATCCACAGGCGATCCCCCACGAGCTTGCGCGCCACGGCCAGCGGGAGATCGGTCTGTCCCAGGTGCACGCCATCCGCGCCCACGGTGAGGGCGACGTCGATCCGATCGTTGACCACCAGCGCGGCGCCGAGCTCGCTGCACACCCGCCGCGCCATCTTGCCGGCGCGCACCAGCTGGCCGGCCGTCGGCGGCCGCTCGGGCTTGAGCCGAAGCTGAAGGACGCGTGCGCCCGAGGCGAGCAGCGCCCGTGCGAGCGCCTCGTCGTCGCGATCGAGCACGGCATAGAAGCCGCGGATGGTGCTCGCGATCGTCAGGCCTGTCGTCATCGCATCTGGAGCTCGAGCTGCTCGAGCTCGCGCGCCTGATCGCGCAAGGCGGCGGCCCGTTCGAACTCGAGATCGGCGGCTGCTTGCCGCATCTCTCCGCGCAGCTTCTCGATCGCTGCGCGGACGCCATCGAGCGTGTCGAGCTTCTTCAGCTCGAGCCCGGCGACCTGCACCGAGCGACGGCCCTTGGCCGGCATCGGCTCTGCCGGCTGGACGTCGAGGATCGAGCGAACCGTCGAGCGCGGCACGATGCCGTTGGCCTGGTTGAACGCCGCCTGCACCGCGCGCCGCCGGTTGGTCTCGCTGACCGCGTGGACGATCGAATCGGTCTGCTTGTCGGCGTACAGCAGCACGCGTCCCCTGAGGTTGCGCGCCGCGCGGCCGATCGTCTGGATCAGCGAACGCTCGCTGCGGAGGAAGCCCTCCTTGTCGGCGTCGAGGATGCCGACGAGCGAGACCTCGGGGATGTCGAGGCCCTCGCGCAGCAGGTTGATGCCGACGAGGACGTCGAACTCGCCTCGCCGCAGATCGCGAATGATCTGGATGCGCTCGAGCGTGTCGATGTCGGAGTGCAGGTACTTCACCTTCACGCCGATCTCTCGATAGTACTCGGTGAGATCCTCGGCCATCCGCTTGGTCAAGGTCGTCACCAGCACGCGATCGCCCTCCCCCACCCGCGTGCGAATCTCGGCCAGCAGATCGTCCACCTGGTGCGCTACCGGGCGGACCTCGACCTCGGGATCGAGGAGGCCGGTGGGGCGGATGATCTGCTCGACGACCACGCCCTTGGCCTGGTTGAGCTCCCAGTCCGCGGGCGTCGCGGAGACATAGATCGTGCGCTTCGCGCGCTCGCGCCACTCGTCGAACCGCAGAGGACGGTTGTCGAGCGCGCTCGGGAGCCGGAACCCGAACTCGACGAGCGTCTCCTTGCGGGATCGATCGCCGTTATACATCGCACCGATCTGCGGCACCGTCTGATGCGATTCGTCGATGATCAGCAGGTAGTCATCGCCGAAGTAATCCATCAGCGTGGGCGGAGGATCACCGACCGAGCGCGCGGTCAGGTGGCGCGAGTAGTTCTCGATGCCGGAGCAGAAGCCCATCTGCTCGATCGATTCGAGATCGTACATCGTGCGCTGCTCGAGCCGCTGCCGCTCGAGCAGCTTGCCCTGGGCCGAGAGGTGCTCGAGCTGATCCTTGAGCTCGATCCGGATGCTCGTGATCGCCTTGCGCATCGTCTCGTCAGGCGTGGCGTAGTGCGAGGCGGCGAAGATCACCGTGCGATCCAGCTTCCGCTTGACGCCGCCGCGCAGCGGATCGATCTCGCTCATCGCCTCGACCTGATCGCCCCACCACTCGATGCGCACCGCGGTATCGGCCTCGTAGGCGGGGAACACCTCGACGGTGTCGCCGCGCACGCGGAACGTTCCTCGATGAAAATCGACGTCGTTGCGCTCGTACTGCAGTTCGACGAGCCGCCGCAGCACGTCATCGCGATCGACCGAGGTTCCGACATCGATCTCGCAGGTCATCTGCGCATAGGTCTCGCGTGCGCCGATGCCGTAGATGCACGACACGCTGGCGACGATGATCACGTCCTTGCGGGACAGCAACGCGAACGTCGCCGCATGGCGCATCCGATCGATCTCCTCGTTCACGATCGAGTCCTTCTCGATGAACGTGTCGGTCGTCGGGACGTAGGCCTCGGGCTGGTAGTAGTCGTAGTAGCTGACGAAGTAGTGAACGGCGTTGTCGGGGAACAGCTCCTTGAACTCGCCGTACAGCTGCGCCGCGAGGATCTTGTTGTGCGCGATGATCAACGTCGGCTTGTTGATCTTCTCGATCACGTTCGCGACGGTGAAGGTCTTGCCCGAGCCGGTGATGCCGAGCAGGACCTGTGCGTCATCGCCGCGCTCGAGGCCTTCGAGCAGCTCCTTGATCGCCTTGGGCTGATCACCTGCCGGCGTGAACTTGGAGCTCAGCCGGAACGCGGTGTCCGTGCGCGCAGGCAGCTCGGGCGCCGAGCGGGCGTCCCCGACCTCCAGCCCAGCGCCGGCGTGCCGAGCCTCGGGCGCATCGGAAACCTCGGGAGTGTCTCGGTCCACGAGGGCCGAGCGAACCTTGGGCGACGCAGGCGCGCCTGTCCGCTTGCCTTTGGTCCGGTCGCTGCGAGCCACGGGCGCCACTCTAGCCCGAGCCTTCGGGACGCGCACGGGTCCCCTGAGGTCCCGCGCAGGAACTCTCGACCGCTCTCGGCGCTGGACCGCCCGGCACGAACGCCAGGGCTCCGAGCCACTGCCACCAGTCATGATGAGCGCGGTCGGCGAGCGCCGCCCGGCGTGCACGCGAGGATCCGTCCTTCATCCCATCCTCACTTCAGTGCGCGTTGGCGTGGAGGCCGATCACGTTGCCATCGAGGTCCTCGATCAACGCGATCGTTCCATGCGGTCCGATCTCGGTGAGGGGCCGCACCACACGAGCACCCGCCTCGACCGCGCGCGACAGACACCGCCCCACGCCGTCCTTGGCGTTCAGATAGATCACGGTGCTCGCGCCACGCCCGGGCGGCCGGTTCGGATCGGAGATCAGCGCCCCGCTCGTGGACGAGTGATCTCCATTGTCCATCACCGCGTGCGGGACCCCTTCGAAGTCACTCAGCGCGAGCTTGGTGTCGAGCATCGCCTCGTACATCGCGATCGCCTTCTCGATGTTGGTGACCGGGATCTCGAACCAGTTGATGACGTTCGCTCGCGGGCTAACTTGGGTAGTGGTGGTCATGTGCATTTGTCCTTTCGAACTCGACCTTGGCTCCCCTTCGTGACAGCCTTCTGTCAGCTTTGTCCTGCTAGATCACCTGATGCGCCGCAAGACCCGTCTGTTCGCCCTGGCCGAGGCCCTCCGGGCCCGCCGCACCGGTGTCACCGCCGCCCAGCTGGCGGACAGGTTCGGGGTCACGCTGAGGACCATCTACCGTGACCTCGAGGCGCTCCAGGATGCGGGTATGCCGATCCGCGCGGATCGCGGGCGCGGCGGCGGCTACGCGCTCGACAAGAGCTACCAGCTGCCCCCGGTCAACTTCACCGCGCGCGAGGCCGCGCTCCTCGTGGCGCTCTCGCGGCTCGCGATCGAGCAGCGCCTGATCCCGTTCCCCAACGCGATCGAGAAGGCCGCCGACAAGGTCCGCAGCGCGCTGTCGACCTCCGCCCAGCGCGAGCTGCTCTCGCTGATCGGCGAGCTCCAGCTGATCGGTGTTCCCGCGCTACCGATCCCCGCGTCGGTCCGCGATGCGATCGAGACCGCGTGGTTCGAGTCCCGCGCGCTCCGCATCGTCTACGAGAAGAAGGCCTGGGAGCTCACGCCGCGCCTCGTGCGGATCAGGAACCTCGTGTTCGACCGCCAGGTCACGCTGCTCAACTGCGTGGATCTCGAGACCGGCAACGACCGCCAGTTCCGACTCGACAAGATCAAGCACGCGACGGTGATGGACCCAAACCCAGTGTAGTGGTCGGGCGCGCACCGCCAGCGACGCACCGTCAGCGCGCGAACCGCCAGGCGCGAACCGCCAGGCGCGCGAACCGCCAGCGCGCGAACCGCCAGCGCGCGAACCGCCAAGTGCTCGCTACTTCGCACTTCCGTGCCCCAGAGTTTACGAACCGCCAAGGACGCCAAGAGCGCCAAGGTCAGAGGGGTCTTTCGACCCGTCGCGAACTCCCGCCCAGGGACGCGAGCGCTCCTGTTTGTTCGTTCGTTCGTTCGTTCGTTCGTTCGTTCGTTCGTTCGTTCGTTCGTTCGTTCGTTCGTTCGTTCGTTCGAAACGCGGGGACACGGATGTGCCAACCTGCGGACGAGGGGAGCTCGTGTCCTTGGGCGGGAGCTCGCGACAGTTAAAAAACTCTCCGACCTTGGCGTCCTTGGCGTCCTTGGCGGTTCGTAAACTCTGGGGCACCGAAGTGCCAAACAGTGAACCCTTCGCGGTTCCTTGGCGGTTCGTAATCTCCGGGGCACGGAAGTGCCGGGGAGTGAACCCTTGGCGGTTCAGCAGCGGGTCCTTGGCGGTTCAGGCGCGGTGGTACAGGATCCGCCAGATCGGCAGCCCCGTCTCTTCCGCGTTCTGCTCGCGCCACGATCGCACGCCATACGGATTGCCGCCGCGCCAGAAGCACCACTCGCCGGCGACGTTCGCGAACCGCGCATCGCCATCGAAGGTCGCCAGCGCATCGAGCGCGATCTCCCAGACGTCGCTCTGCACGAACAGCTCCCCGCCCGGGCGCAGCGCGTGCGCGAGCTGCTCGGCGAGGGCATCGTCGACCATGCGGCGCTCGTGGTGGCGGCGCTTGAACCACGGGTCCGGGAAGTTGACGTAGATCCGCTCGACCGAGCCGGCCGGGAACAGCTCCTTGACGTGGAGCTGCGCCTGGCAGAACACCGCATGGACCGGCACGCCCTGCGCGCGTGCGCGCCGGTTGACGATCATCGTCAGGTCCTCGCGGATCTCGAGGCCAACATAGAGCCGCGAAGGATCGAGCGTGGCGCGCTCGAACAGGAACTGCGCATCGGCGCACCCGACCTCGAGCTCGACGAGGCGACCATCGAGCGGCGGACGCTCGCCGCGGAACTGCGAGAAGTGCAGCTGGTTCGGATTGACGTGCTGGCGGATCCGCACCACGAGACGCTCCGTTACGCGAACACCGCGTCGAGCGCGAGGTAGCCGAACTGCCGGACGTTGAGAGGAGACTCGAGCCGGTCGAGCTCGGCGCGGTGGAGCCAGCGCCACGCACTGAACTCCTCGTTGGGGGTGACATCGACGCCGGCCGCGACCTGCGCCACGAACACGAAGTTCATGTGCATGCCCTTGGAGCCGGCCTGGTGCTCCTCGTAGCCGATCAGCCCGGCGGGGACACCATCGAGCGCTCCCACGAGTGGACGAAACGCGCCGTCGATGCCGGTCTCTTCGCGCAGCTCGCGCTTCGCGGCCTCGAGGGGAGTCTCGCCGGCCTCCAGCTCGCCGCCGATCGGGAGCCAGGTCTTGAGGCGACGATGCTCGATCACGAGGACCTGCGTTCCACGACGTGCGTAGACCGCGACGGAGAACGCACGGCGTTCGGTCACGGCAGCACCTCGAACGCCAGCGCGTTCGACGAGCGATCGTCGACGGTGACGATCAGGTGCGTGGCGCCGAGCGACGCGATCGCTGGGATCACGACCTGCGCGCTCGTGGCGTCATAGGTCACGACGTTGGCCTGAACCTGTGGTGGCGATAGACCGACGAGCACCTCGCCCGCCGCGTGCGCGCAGTCCGCGCTCGCTCCGCACAGCCGCTGTCCAGTGAGGGTCACCATGGTGTTACGAGCGGCAGCGCTCGGGCTCACCGCGGTCAGCCGCGGGCCGTCATCATCGGCGCAGCCAGTCGCCGCGACGAGGACGAGCAGCAGCCCGCGGATCACTTCGGGACCTTCTCCCAATCCGAGAGGAACTTCGCGAGCCCGAGATCCGTCAGCGGGTGCTTGCACAGCTGCAAGAGCACGCTGAGCGGACAGGTGGCGACGTGGGCGCCCAGCATCGCGGCCTCGTGCACGTGCATCGGGCTGCGCACGGACGCGACGAGGACCTCGGTCTCGAAGTTGTAGTTGTCGTAGATCTGCACGATCTCGCTGATCAACTGCATGCCGTTCGTCGAGACGTCATCGAGCCGGCCCACGAACGGAGAGATGTACGAAGCGCCCGCCTTCGCGGCGAGCAGCGCCTGCGTCGCGGAGAAGCACAGCGTGACGTTGGTCTTGATCCCTTCCTCGTGACACGTGCGAACGGCCTTGAGGCCCTCGGCGATCAGCGGGATCTTGACGACGATGTTGTTCCGGAGCGCTGCGTACTCGCGCGCTTCCTTCATCATCCCGTCGTAGTTCGTGGACACGACCTCGGCGGACACCGGGCCCTTCACGAGATCACAGATCTCGAGGAGGACATCCTTGAACTTGCGCCCGCTCTTGGCGACGAGCGACGGGTTCGTCGTCACGCCGTCGACGAGGCCCATGGACGCGGCCTCCTTGATCTCTTTGACCTCTGCGGTGTCGATGAAGAACTTCATGGGATCCCTCCGTTGCGCCAACTCCGACGAGGACGTAGCGTTCGCCGGCACTCTACGCATACCCCTCGTTCGAAACAAGCGCCGCCACTTATGACCTCCGTATGACCTCCGTTCGCATCGGCACCGTCGATCTTCCTGACCGCATGGAGCGGGCGCGCTACTTCAAGGAGCTCTCGCTCCTCGAGCTCTCGGCGTTCTACGCCGGGCCGATGAAGCCGAGCGCTGTCGCGAAGTGGGCGACCGGTTGTCCCGAGGGAGCGCTCGCTCTCGTCGCTCCGTGGGTGCTCACCCATCGCAAGCCACCGAAGGCCACCACGATGTGGCCACACGATGGCACCGTCGGAGACTTCCGCGACAGCGTGCCCGGCCGGGCCGCGCTCGCGCAGTTCAAGCTGGCAGTCGAGCAGCTCCACGCGGGCTATGCCGTGTTCCGTTCGCCGTCGCTGTTCGCGGCCTCGGCCGCCAACCGCGACACGCTGAAGAAGTTCTTCGGCGAGGTCGCCACGGAGGAGGCCGTCGGCACCACCCGCGTCTGGGTCCCCGATGGTCTGTGGGACCTGCGCACGGCGATCGCGTTCGCGAACGAGCTCGGCGTGCTGTGCGCTTTCGACCCGCTCGTCCGAGATCCTGGGCAGCCGCCCGAGGTGCACTATGACCTCGACGTGTCCGCCCTCTACCTGCGAGTTGCAGGGCTCGGGCGGTCAGGTCCGATCCGCAGCGAACGGCTCGACGATCTCGTGATGCTCCTGGAGCACTACGCCGAGTTGCCGACTGCCGCCATCGCGTTCGAGTCTCCCTCGCGATGGAACGACGCGCGCAACCTCAAGAAGACACTCGAGAACGCGGTCGAATAGCTAGCTTGAAGTTGCTGTTAGCAACGCAGTGCGTTGCGTTGCGAAAGTACTAGAAGACGAACGTTGCACTCGGAATCGGAAGCTCGCCTGCCTTCTTCGGCAGCTCCTGGATGTTGCGAGAGGACTTCCTCTCCACCATCTGGATGATCGGCTCCGACTTCCTCGACGCCACGGCCACCGTCTTCTTCGTGCGACTACCGCTACCCTTACGCGCCGCAGGGCGCGCAGTCATCACCTTGGATCGCATTCAAACTCCCCCGGAGTCTTGGTGTGTAGTGACTCTACGGATCCCCTGAATCGACTGTCAATGTAGGCAATCTGATTCCTTTACTTCCGCGGGGCCCCACCTTATAAACGCCGCCTCTTTTCGAGGAAATTCAGGAATTTATGGCTGACAAGGGCACTCTCTCCGTTACCCACCTCGCCGGTCCGTTGCTCGCTGCATCGGTCGATCTTGTGGCGTTCGTCTCTTTCGGAGACCCGACCCGTGACGCCACTTTCAAATCAGCAGACCAGGCGCTGGGTGGCGTGTTGTCTGACGTCGCCAAGAGCGAGTCGTTCGAGGGCAAGGTCGGTCAGTCGATCACCGTCCACACCCACGGACGGATCCCCGCGCGCCGCGTGGTCGTGGTGGGCGCTGGCCCCCGCTCCGAGTTCGGCACGCCCTCGATCCGCGATCTCGCGGCCACCGTGACCCAGCTCGCCAACAAGGCGTCTGCCTCGGCGCTCGCGTTCCTGGTCCCGGCGCTCGGCGCGAACCGCGAGGCCCAGGTGATCCAGCACGTCGCCGAAGGCGTGCATCTCGGCGTGTACAAGTTCGGTCGCTACCTCACCGGAGACGATCACAAGCGTCCCATGGCGCTCAAGAGCTTCGGCCTCGTCACCGATGCCGCGCCCAAGGCGGGCAAGAAGCCGACGGTGACCCACACCAAGCTCGTCGCGGCGGCGATCCTGCGTGGCGAGACGATCGCCTTTGCGATCAACCACGCGCGCGACCTGATCAACGAGCCTGCCGCCGTGATCACGCCTTCGGCCCTCGCCGCTGATGCGATGGCGATCGCGAAGAAGCACAAGGGCACGGTCACCGCGACCATCCTCGACGCGAAGAAGTGCGCCGAGCTCGGCATGGGCATGTTCCTCGCCGTCGGTCAGGGCTCCGTGCAGGAGGCCAAGTTCATCCACCTGACCTACAAGCCGGCGAAGAAGCCGAAGAAGAAGGTCGCGTTCATCGGCAAGGGCGTGACCTTCGATTCGGGCGGTTACTCGATCAAGCCGTCGGCGGCGATGGAGGACATGAAGGTCGATATGTCGGGCGCCGCGGCGGTGATCTCTGCGCTCGATGCGATCGCCACGATCGGTGCGGACATCGAGGTCCACGCCGTCGCCGCGTGCTGCGAGAACCTGGTCTCCGGGCACGCGTACAAGCTCGGCGACGTGCTGACGTCGATGGACGGCACCACGGTCGAGATCAACAACACCGATGCAGAGGGCCGGTTGACCCTCGGCGACGCGATCACCTATGTCCGCGCCAAGATCCAGCCGGACGAGATGTTCGACTTCGCGACGCTCACAGGTGCCTGCATGGTGGCGCTGGGGCCGTACACGGCCGGCGTGATGTCCGATCACGAGGCTCTGCTCAAGTCCTGGATGTCTGCCTCCGAGCGGACCGGCGAGGACATGTGGCGCTTGCCCCTCAACGGCCGGCTCCGCGAGCAGCTCAAGAGCCCGATCGCCGACATGCGCAACACCGGAGACCGGTTTGGCGGGGCGATCACGGCGGGTCTGTTCCTCAAGACCTTCGCCAAGGACACCCCCTGGGTCCACGTCGACATCGCCGGCCCGGCCTCGGTCTCCAGCGCGCGCCCGTCGCAGCCCAAGGGTGGTACCGGCTTCGCGGTGGCGACGATGGTCGAGTACGCCACGCGTCGGTGACCTGCCTTACTTCAATATCAAGCAATATCAGCTAGTTGTGCGTCGGTGTGGTTTGACAGACCCCCTGCTGGCTGCTAGCATGGTTCGGCTGGGGGCAATTCGTTGAAGCAAGCATTCACCGTTGGCGACAAGGCCGTCTATCCGGTCCACGGAGTGGCGGAGGTAGTCGCCCTGGAACAGCGCGACATCGGCGGCAGTACCACGGCCGTCTACATCCTCAAGGTCATCGAGACCGGGCTCAAGATCATGGTCCCGACGGTCAACGCCGGCTCGGTCGGCCTCCGGGATCTGATCACCTCCAAGCAGGTCAAAGAGGTCCTGTCGATCCTGAAGTCCCGCGATATCCCAAAGGATACGCAGACCTGGAATCGCCGCTATCGCGAGTACATGGAGAAGATCAAGACCGGCTCCGTGTTCGAGATCGCCGAGGTCATGCGTGACCTCTCGGTCCTCCGCGCGACCAAGGACCTGTCGTTCGGCGAGCGCAAGATGCTCGAGACCGCGCGCGGCCTGCTGGTCAAGGAGCTCGCGATCGCCAAGGGCGTCGGCGAGGACAAGATCCTGGCCGAGGTCGATGCGATCTTCGCTGTCGCCGCGGCATAGCCGCTGCCGCGCGTCTCAGTAGCGCAAGAACGCCGAGCCCCAGGTCAAGCCCGCGCCGAACGCGACGAGGCAGACCAGGTTGCCGGGCTGGATCTTGCCGAGCTCGAGTGCGTCGTACATGCACATCGGGATCGAGGCGGCCGTGGTGTTGCCCCACTTCATGATCGTGTTGTGGGTCTTCTCGGCGGGCAGGCCGATCATCTGCGTGACCATCTGATTGATCCGCAGGTTTGCCTGATGCGGGATCAACATGTCGATGTCGGTCAGCTTGAGGCCGTTCGCGACCATGCCCTCCATGATCGCCTGGGGCATGCGGGTCACGGCGTGCTTGAAGACCTTCTTCCCGTTCATCGTCGGGAAGTGCTTCCGCTCCGCCATCGCCTCGGCGCTGATCCGCGGATGACGGGCACTCGCCGGGTACTCGGTCCACAGGCTCTCCGCCTCGCTGCCATCCGCGTGGATGTGCGTCGAGAGGATCATGTGCTGATCGTCGGTCGCGCGGCCGACGACGACGGCGCCGGCGCCATCACCGAACAGCACGGTGATGTCTCGACCTGCCGTGGACACGTCGAGACCCGTGGAGTGAACCTCCGATCCGATCATCAGGATGTTCTTGAACATGCCCGTGCGGATGTACGCATCGGCGATCGAGAGCCCGTAGATGAAGCCCGTGCACTGCTGCCGGATGTCGAGGCAGGGGATCTCCTTGAGCCCGAGCGCGCGCTGCACGAACACCGCGGTGCCCGGGAAGAAGAAGTCCGGAGACAGCGTGGCGTAGATGATGAGGTCGATGTCCTTCGGATCGATCCCCGAGCGCTCGATCGCCTGCTTGCTGGCGGCCGTGGCGAGCGTGGTGCCGGTCTCGCCTTCCTCGACCCAGTGTCGCTGCTCGATCCCCGTGCGCTCCACGATCCACTCGTGTGACGTCTCCATCTTGGTCGCGAGGTCGTGGTTGGTGACGATGCGCTTGGGCACCGCCATCCCGATGCCGAGGAGTCGGCTGCGATGGGTGGTCATGGCTGTTGGCTACCACGACGCCTCCACTCGAATCGAGCACGACGAGCGACCTCGGGTGACTCGGCGCGTCACGGGCGTGTAGAGTCCCACCATGAACGTCCTCCTCGTCCGCCACGGAGAGACCGCGTGGAATCGCGAGGGCCGCTATCAGGGCCGCACGGATATCCCGCTGTCGCCGGATGGGCAGGCGCAGGTCCTGGCGCTCGGCAAGCGGCTCGCGCACCTGCCGATCACCATCGCCGTGTCCTCGCCGCTGTCACGCGCGCGGGCGACGGCGGAGGCGATCCTCGCCGGGCGCAAGACGCCGCTCGAGCTCGACGAGGGCCTCCTCGAGATCTCGCACGGCGACTGGGAGGGCAAGCTCGCCAGTGACCTCGAGCTCTCGCACGCCGAGATGCTCGGCACCTGGCGCTCGCGACCGGATCGAGACACGCCGGCGGGCCCCGGCGCGGAGACGCTCGGCGACGTGGAGCAGCGTGCGTGGCCGGTCCTGGTCCGCACCTGCGCACGCCTCGGTCCCAACGACACCGCACTGATCGCCGCCCACGATGCTGTCAACCGCGCGCTGATCTGCCACGTGCTCGGCCTGCCACTGTCACGCGTGTGGATGTTCCGGCAGGCCCCGGCCACGCTCAACGTGCTGTCGGGCTCGTCGATCGCAGAGCTCCAGCTGGTTCGCCTCAACGATGCGGAGCACGCGGCTCCGCTGCTCGCGGAAGCCCTGCACAAGGCGCTCTAGGCGCTGTGCTCAGACGTCGAGGCGGCGGACGTTGAGCGCGTTCTCTTCGATGAACTCGCGCCGCGGCTCGACGAGATCGCCCATCAGCTTGGTGAAGATACCGTCGGCTGCATCGAGATCCTCGACCTTGACGCGCAGCAGGTGGCGCTTCTCGGGATCCATCGTGGTCTCCCACAGCTGCTCCGCGTTCATCTCGCCCAGGCCCTTGTAGCGCTGGATGCCGAGGCCCTTGCGGCCGAGCTCCTCGATCACCGTGGCGATCTCGTCCCAGCCCTTCATCTCGCGCGGCTCGTCCTTGTCGTGGAGCAGCGAGAGCGGCTCGGTCAGCGTGCCGCGCAGCTCTGCGCTGATCGTGCGCAGCTCGACGAACTCCGCCGAGCGCACGAGGCCCGAGTTGATCGTGGTGTGCCGGCGCACGCCGTGCTGGCCCGCGCCATAGCGCAGCTCCCAGGTGCCGTGCTCGGTGTCCTGCTTGTAGTCCGCAGCGGCCTGGCCGAGCTCGGGATACCGACGCGAGACCTCGGCCATGACCTTGGCCTCGAGCAGCTCGAGCTTCTCGCGGTTCTTCAGGTGATCCTCGGTGAGGCCCGAGTCTGCGAACTGTGCGGTGATCCGACCGTCGGTCCGCTTCTCGAGCTGCGCGCGCAGCCGGCGGGCCTGGTTGATCCGCTTGACCGCGGCGACCAGCCCATCGCCGGTCAGCGGCGGCGAGCCCGCGCGGGTGAGCACGGCCTCCTTGCACACGCTGTCGAGCAGATAGTCCTCGAGCGATTGCTCGTTCTTCAGGTAGAGCTCGGTCTTGCCCTTCTTGATCTTGTAGAGCGGCGGCTGCGCGATGAACACGTGGCCGTTCTCGAACAGCTCGTTGAAGTGGCGGAAGAAGAACGTGAGCAGCAGCGTCCTGATGTGACTTCCGTCCACGTCGGCGTCGGTCATGATGACGATCTTGTGGTAGCGGAGCTTGCCGATGTCCTTCTCGTCACCGACCGAGGTGCCGAGCGCGGTGATGAGCGTGGCGAGCTCCTGCGACGAGAGCATGCGATCGAAGCGCACCTTCTCGACGTTGAGGATCTTGCCCTTGAGCGGGAGGATCGCCTGGAACGCGCGATCGCGCCCCTGCTTGGCCGAGCCGCCGGCGCTCTCACCCTCGACGATGAACAGCTCGCTCTTGGCGGGATCGCGCTCCTGGCAGTCGGCCAGCTTGCCCGGCAGCGACGACATCTCGAGCGCGCCCTTGCGCTGCACCATCTCGCGCGCCTTGCGAGCAGCCTCGCGTGCACGTGACGCCAGCAGCGCCTTCGAGATGATCGCGCGAGCCTCCTTCGGATTCCGCTCGAGCCACTCGCCCAGCTTCTCGGTGACGACGGCTGACACCGCGGTGCCGACCTCGGAGGACACCAGCTTGTCCTTGGCCTGGTTCGAGTACTTTGGATCGCTGACCTTGACCGAGACCACGGCGGTCAGGCCCTCGCGTAGATCCTCGCCGGACAGGCCGCCCTTGGCGTCCTTGAGGAGCTTGTACTCGTTCGCGTAGTTGTTGATCGTGCGGGTCATCGCCTGGCGGAACCCCGTCAGGTGCGTGCCACCGTCGCGATTCTTGATCGTGTTCGTGAAGCACGTGGTCAGCTCGGAGTAGCCGTCGTTCCACTGCATCGCGACGTCGACGGTGCACTCCTCGACCTGGGTTCCTGGGGAGCCGCCGAACATGCCGGTGAACGAGACCACCTCGGAGACCACGGTCTTGTTCGAGTTCAGGTCAGCGACGTACGTGGCGATACCGCCCTCGAACTTGAACTCGACCTTCTTGTCGGTGCGCTCGTCGTGGATGTTGATCGAGAGGCCGCTGTTCAGGTACGCGAGCTCGCGCAGCTTCTGGGCGAGCGTGTCGAACGAGAACTCGAGGACGTTCTTGAAGATCGTCGGATCGGGGTGGAACGTGATCTTGGTGCCGCGACGATCGGTGACACCGGTCTGCTTGAGCTCGATGACCGGGATGCCGGCCGCGTACTCCTGGTAGTAGACCTTGCCGGAGCGACGGATCTCGAGCTTGAGCCAGTCCGAGAGCGCGTTGACGGCGGAGACGCCGACGCCGTGCAGACCACCGGAGACCTTGTAGCCACCGCCGCCGAACTTGCCACCGGCGTGCAGCGAGGTCATCACGAGCTCCGCGGCGGGGCGGTTCTCGATCGGGTGCATGTCGGTGGGGATGCCGCGCCCGTTGTCCTCGACGGTCACCGAGTTGTCGTAGTGGATGATGACGTCGATGCGATTGCAGTGACCCGCGAGGTGCTCGTCGACGGAGTTGTCGACGACCTCGTGGACCAGGTGGTGCAGACCCGTGCCGTCATCGGTGTCACCGATGTACATGCCGGGGCGCTTGCGAACGCCCTCGAGGCCCTTCAGGACCCCGATCGAGCCGGCATCGTAGTCAGAGTCCGAAGTCTGCGAACTTGTTGTAGGATCTGACATTCGAAACCGTCTTTGTTGGTACCACAGGCCCCCCATGAAAAGTAGCCTTGGGAGGGGCTTTCGAGGCAGATCAACCGTTCGAATTCACTGGAGAATCTGACCGGCCTGGATGCGGTAATCGGCTCGATCGCGGGACAGCAGCACGTGGGTGCTTGCGGTGGTCGTGATGAAGCACTGTCCGGCGAGCGAGGCGAGGTGGTGAAACAGGTACTCGTTGCGCGCAGGATCGAGCTCGCTCGACACATCGTCGAGCAGCAGGATCGGCTGATCACCGTGCGCACGGCCGAGGATCTCGAGCTCTGCGGTCTTCCACGCGAGCATGATCGCGCGGAGCTGGCCCTGCGAGGCGAAGCTCCCGGCCTCGCGGCCATCGAGCTCGAGCACCACGTCATCGCGGTGCGGTCCGAGCTGCGTCGATTGCGAGGCGAGATCGCGCGCCCTGCCCTCTCTGAGCCGCTCCTCGATGATCACCGCCGGCGCAACCACACCGCGTTCGTCGACGAGCTTCGAGACGTATCGGGCGCCGGCTGCGAGTCCGGTGCGGGTGATCGCGGAGAACGCCTTCACCAGCTCGGGACCGAGCGTCGACAGGAACCGCTGCCGCGCGCTGATGATCTGGGTCGCGAGCTGGGCCAGCTGCGTGTCGTAGACGGCCAGCAGCTCCTCCACTTGCTTGCCGCCGAGGACACCCTGCCCTGCTTGCTTGAGCACGCTGTTACGCGTGCGAAGCACCTTCTCGTAGTCCGAGGCCAGCGCGAGGAAGCCTGGCTCGAAGTTGAACGCGCCGCGATCGAGGAACCGCCGACGGTCACCCGGTGACCCGCGGGGGAGCGCCAGATCCTCCGGCGTGAACACCACCACGTTGAAGCCGCCGAAGTAGCGCGACAGCGGCCTCACCGCCTTGCCATCGAGCCTGACCTTGCGCGAGCCCGGCGCGAGATCGACCTCGTAGACGCGCACCAGCTCGTCCTTGACGACGCGAGCGCCGAGTCTGGCCTCGGTAGCCCCGAAGGCGATGAGGTCCGTCAGCTTCGCGGTGCGAAACGATCGAAGCGTCGCGATCGTGTAGATCGCCTCGAGCAGGTTGGTCTTCCCCTGCCCGTTGTCACCGACGAACACGTTGAAGCGCTCGCGCGGTTGGAGCTGCAAGGGGCGCAGGTTCCTCACCCCGTCGGCGACGAGCGTGAAGACCCGCAGTCTAGATCCTCATCGGCATCACGACGCCGAGGTAGTCATCGCCGGTCAGCGGCTTGATGAGCCCCGGATCGAGCTCTCCACCGAGGGAGATCGTGATCTGGTCGCACGTCATCTGCGTCAGCAGCTCGACGACGTACTTCGGATTGAAGCCGATCGCGATGGGATCGCCGTTGTACTCGGCCTCCATCTCCTCGCGCACTTCGCCGAGGTCTGGGTTGTCGCTCGTGATCGTGATGCCGTCCTTGGTCGCCGCGACCTTCACGCCACGCGTCTCCGACGACATCAGCTGGGCTCGGCGGAGGGCATCGATGAAGCGACCACGGTCGACCGTGATGACCTTCTTGTGCTCCTTCGGGATGACCTGGTCGTACGGTGGGAACTGCGCGTCGATGAGCTTCACCGCGATGGCGATGTCGTCCTGCACCAGGAACAGGTGCGGGGTCTTGATGGCGAGCTTGCACGACGGCCCTGCGTCGAGGACCTTGCGGATCTCGAGGAGGCCCTTCTTCGGGATGATGATTCCCGCGGAGAGCTTGGGACCGTTCGCGATGGTGCGCTCGACCTTGCTGAGGCGGTGACCGTCCGTCGAGACCATCCGCGCCTTGCTGCCGTCGCTCTCGAAGTACACGCCATTCAGGTGGAACCGGGTCTCGTCGTTGCAGACCGAGAACAGGGTGCGCTCGATCATCTCGCGGAGCACCGCGCTCTCGAGCGTCGAGTACGTGGCCTCGCGATGGTCTGGGACCTTCGGGAAGTCACGGTCGGGCATGCCGACGATGCGATACGAGACCTTGCCGCTCTTGATCTCGGCCCAGTGGTTGTCAGCCTTCTTGAGCGTGATCTCGTCGCCGGGAGCGTTCGCGATGAGCTCGTAGAGGTTCTTCGCTCCGAGCGTGATGCCACCCTCGGAGGTGTTGGTGCTCTTGAGCTCTGCGGTGAGCGAGACGTTCAGGTCGGTCGCCGCGACGAGGAGCTGATTCTTGCCTTGTGTGCGAAGGAGAACGTTCGCGAGCATCGGCATCGTGCTCTTGCGATCTGCGATGCCTTGCGCGAGGCGCAGGCCGCGAAGGAACTCGTTCTTTGCGATTCGAAACTCCATGTCACCCTCGACCTTCGTTCGTTCTTCGTCTCTCTCTTGATCTTTAGAGAGATCTTAGATCTTTCAGTAGTAGGAATAAGAAGGGCTTGTGGATGCTGTGGATAGCTCGACAAGCATCCGTAACGCCAGAGCTAATCAGTCTGGTCTGACACCGCGCATGTTGAGCCCCGATCGGTGGATGGCATGCAGGGAACCTGTGGGCAACTCGGACCCGCCAATCGTCCACGGATGGATCACAGCTGGCAGCACAGGCTTACGCACAGCCGAGATCATCGGAGGATCATCCCCTCGATCGCGTGGATCTCGGACCGCAGGGACGCATCGTCCTTGAGCCGCTCCGCGATCTTCTGGACCGCCGAGATCACGGTGGTGTGGTGCTTCCCACCGAACGCACGCGCGAGATCCGGATAGCTATCCTTGGTGTGCTGGCGCGACAGGTACATCGCCACAGCGCGTGGCGTGGCCACGGACTTGTGTCTGCGCTCGCTCTTGATGTCGCTCGGCTTGAGGCCGTAGTAGCTCGCCACGGTCTTGATGACGCTGTCTGGCGTGATGATCTCGCGCGGGCGCGTGATCGCCGAGCCCAGGGTCTCCTGGGCGAACTCCAGATCGATCCGGCGCTTGGACAGCGACGCGTATGCGGCGAGCCGGATCAGGGCGCCCTCGAGCTCCCGGACGTTGCTCTTGATCGAGGAGGCGATGTAGAGCGCGACATCGTCGGGCAGCTGGACCGCCTCGACAGCGGCCTTCTTGCGCAAGATCGCGATCCGGACCTCGAGCTCGGGGGGCTCGATATCGGCGAGCAGACCCCATGCGAACCGGGTGCGGAGGCGATCGGCGATGTCGGAGATCTCGTGCGGCTTGCGGTCGGCCGTGAGGACGATCTGCTTGTGATTCTCGTGGAGTGCGTTGAACGTGTGGAAGAACTCGTCCTGGGTGCTCTCCTTGCCGGCGAGGAACTGGACGTCGTCGATCAAGAGGACGTCGATGCCCTCGCGATAGTTCCGCCGGAACTCGTGCATCTTGCCGGTGCGGATCGCCTGCACGTACTCGTTCATGAACCGCTCGCTCGACAGATAGACGATGCGGGCTCCGGGGCGGTTCGCGAGCTGCTGATGACCGATCGAGTGAAGCAAGTGCGTCTTGCCGAGGCCGACACCGCCACAGATGAACACCGGGTTGTACTTGGGCGGATAGCTCGACGCGGCGGCCTGTGACGCGGCAAACGCCAGCTGGTTCGAGGGACCAGCGACGAAGGTCTCGAAGTTGTAGCGAGGGTTCAGCGAGGCCGCCTCGGGCGCGACCATCACGTCCTCGTCGCGGATCGGCGGCGTGCTGGGACCCGAGCTGGTGATCGAGGCCCGCGCGGGTGCGGGGGGAGGAGGCGGCGGGATGGCGATTCCTGCGCTCGACGCCTGCGCCTCGACGACCGGCGGCGTGCTCTCGTTCGCGAGCTCGTCCGGGTGGCCGTTCGGATGCTCGTTGGGGGCATCGGCGTCCCACTCCACCCGGACCGCGTCGTGACCCAGCTCGTGGATCTCGGCCAGGACGGTGGGGAGGAAGTTCTGCTCGAACCAGGACCGGATGTAGCTGTTCGGAGCGCGGAGCCGGAGCGTCGATCCGTCGAACGACCGGACCTCGATTGGACGCATCCACATGTCGTAGTTTTGCGTGGTGAGTCGAGACTTGACCCTGCCCACCGCTTCGTCCCAGAGCAGCTGTACTGTCATTCCCCTGTCTCCAGGACTTTGTCCTGCGTATTCGAGCATTTGTGGGTCACGGTTCACAGGCAAAGGACAACCAATCCAGAGGTTATCCACAGGGATCTCTGGTTCTCTCCCGCGGCCATCCGTATGGCTTATCCACAGGCGAGGAAACCGTGCGTTGGTAGCAGTTTCCGATTTCGGTGTGCAAGCCGAAAACGTCGCCAAGTGAACTCCGGAATGCGACGCGAACGTTGCACGGATTTCTCCCGGGATTCTCGTCGGAGAACGACCGCGCCTTGACTTCCCCTCGGCGCTTGAGTATCGATCGCCCTCCGTAAACGAGACTGGACCCGGAGACCAACCGTGAAGCGTACTTATCAGCCACACAACAAGAGCCGCAAGCGCACGCACGGCTTCCGCGCCCGCAAGAAGACCCGTGGTGGCCGCGAGGTCCTTCGTCGGCGTCGCGCCAAGGGCCGTAAGCGGATCTCGGTCACTGCCGCGAAGAAGTAGCCGTGGCGGGCCGAGCTCCCCTGGGAATCTCCAAGGAAGCCCGGCTGCGACGACGGGCGGAGTACCTCACGGTTCAGGCCGATGGTACGAAGCACCATGGTCGCCACGTGCTGGCGATCGCTCGCAAGCGCCCGAGCTCCGATCAGATCGGACGCCTGGGCATCACGGTCACCAAGAAAGTGGGAAACGCGGTCGTTCGTAATCGGATCAAGCGCTTGTTGCGAGAGTGGTTGCGCATGAACGGCTGGGTGCCTACAGGCTGGGACATGGTCCTGGTTGCCAAGGACTCCGCGGCGCGGCAGCTTCACCCGACCGACTTCGCGCCCGATCTGACGCGGATCCTGCGGCAACTTTCATGATGACCCTCTATCGGACCATCCATCAGCTCCTCGTCACGATCGTGCTGATGCCGGTGCGGTTCTATCGCCGCGTGCTCTCGCCGATGAAGCGAGCACCGAGCTGCATCTATCTGCCGACGTGCTCCGAGTACGCGATCGTCGCGGTCCAGCGCCGCGGCATCGTCCTCGGTTCGGCGATGGCGATCGGGCGGATCCTGCGCTGCAATCCGCTGTTCCATGGCGGGTATCACCCCGTCTCCGACCCCGCGTCGCACCGTTGCGCGCACCACGCGCAGGAGCAGCACTAGATGCAAGATCAAGGGAAGCGACTGCTCCTGGCCGTCGCACTCGCACTCGGCGTGATGCTGGTGTGGAACATGGTGTTCTCCAAGAAGGAGGATCCCAAGCCCACCGCCGGCTCTGGCTCTGGATCGGCCATCGTGGGAGCGCCCATCGCGCCTCCGTCACCGGTCGGCCAGTCCACCGAGGCCCCTGCCCCGGCGGCCACCGGGCCGTCGATGGCCGAGGCCCCGCGCGGTCCCGAGCAGAAGATCGCCCTCGCCTTCCCGGACAAGTTCACGGCCACGTTCTCGAGCTACGGCGGCGCTCTGGTGTCGTGGAAGCTCGCGGACCCGCGCTACGAGCGGGATGCCACCAAGGGCGAGCTGTTGCCCGGGATGGAGAACACGGGCGCGTTCCTCGTCGATTTCGCGAAGTCCACGTACGTCCTCCCGCGCCGTGCCGAGTGGAAGGGGACCAAGGTCTCCGACACCGAGGTCCGGTTCACGATCTCCACCGAGCAGCTCGACCTCGAGAAGGTCTTCACGCTGATGCCCGATGCCTACCTCGTGAGGATGGTGGTGACGGCGAAGTGGAAGATTCCCGCCGGCAAGATCGCCACGCAGGAGCTGGCGGTCACCGCGTTCGCGTTCCAGGACGTCGAGAGCTCCGAGAAGGGTGCCTCGAGCCAGTCCCTCGCCCGCGCGTGGGTGAGCTCGACGCTCGCCGATGGAAGCATCCATCACACGGCCGTGAAGGATGTGATCGAGTGGCCTCGCTTCGAGCCGGGCATTCAGTGGTCCGGCTTCGAGCACCCGTACCTGCTCGCGGTCTATGCGCCCAAGCCGGCGCTCGCCAACGAGTACACCGTCGAGAAGCACACGTTCCCGGAGGACCCGAAGGGCCTGATGCGGACCGATCTGCTGTACGTCCCGGCGATGCAGGTCAAGGCGGGCGATGGCCCGGTGACCCGCGAGCTGGTCGCGTACCTCGGCCCGAAGAACTACCACGCGCTCGAGCACGCTGATGAGACCTCAGGCTTCGAGACCGGCTTCAAGAAGACGGTCGACCTCGGCTGGTTCAAGTTCATCGGCAAGCCGCTGCTGTGGCTGCTCCTCAAGTTCTTCTCGTTCTTCCAGAACTGGGGCGTCTCGATCATCCTCCTGACGTTCCTCGTCAAGGCAGCCACGCTGTACTGGACGACGAAGTCGATGCGGTCGATGAAGGCGATGGCCGCCCTCACCCCGCAGATGAAGGGGCTGCAGGAGAAGTACAAGAGCGACCGCCAGCGGCTCCAGGCGGAGACGATGGCGCTCTACAAGACGCACAACGTCAACCCGATCGCCGGCTGCCTCCCGATCCTGCTCCAGATGCCGATCTGGCTCGCCCTGTACCGGATGCTGTCGTCCGCCGGCGAGCTCTATCAGCAGCCGTTCATCCCGGGCTGGATCGACGACCTGACCGCTCCCGACCCGTCCCACATCCTGCCGGTCGTCCTCGTCGTGACGATGTTCCTGCAGGCTCGCCTGACGCCGCAGACCGGCACGTCGGGTCAGCAGAAGATGATCCAGTACGGCATGCCGCTGATGTTCGGCGTGATGTCGTTCTTCTTCCCGGCCGGCCTCACGCTCTACATCTTCACGAACACCTGTCTGTCGGCCCTGCACTCGATCTACATGAACAAGTTCGATTCGAAGAGCCTCGAGATCGCGGCGCGGCTCAAGAAGAACCAGGACGAAGCAGCCGCCGCCGCCGAGAAGGCGAAGCTCGCGGCAGAGAAGCCGGCCAAGGGATCTGCGAAGAACGGCGCGCCGAAGTCGGCGAAGCCGGTGATCGACGTCGAGTCGGTCGAATCCACCGATGACGAAGATGACGAGGAGGCCCCCGCGTCGGCGGGTGCTTCCGGATCGTCTGCAACGCCTCGCCCGCGCAAAAAGAAAAAGCGGAGGAGGTAGGTATGGAGGCCGCTGTGACTGAAGCTGCAACTGCTGAGCGTGAAGATCTCGCCGAGAAGGCGAGTGAATTCCTCCTGGGTGTCCTCGAGCGCATGGGAATCCCTGCGGACATCGACATCAAGGATGACAAGGAGCGCACCACGCTCGAGATCCAGACCAAGGACTCGGAGCTGGTGATCGGACGCCGCGGCGTCGTGATGGATGCCCTCCAGCACCTCGTCAACAAGGTCGTCTACCGTGACCGGTCGGGCGATCGGGCGAAGCCGCTCGTCGTCGATGCCGGCGGGTTCCGCGACAAGCAGGTCGAGCGCCTGCGCGGCATCGGTCAGAAGATGGCCGCGAAGGCCCTCGAGACCAAGCAGATCGTCGAGCTCCAGCCGATGACGGCGCACGATCGCCGGATCGTGCACATGGCGATCTCCGAGATCGCCGGGCTGACGACGCGCAGCGAGGGTGAAGGCGAGGACCGCCACATCCTCATCGTCCCCACTCCTGCGGAGTGATCACGTCGGACGCTGACACGATCGCCGCCATCGCCACGGCGGCGGGCGCCGGTGGCGTCGGAATCATCCGGCTCAGCGGGCCGCGGGCGATCGAGATCGCGGCCGCGACCCTCGGCCTCGCACCGATGGCGCTCGACCGCACCGTGCGGCTGGGGTGGCTGCGTGACCTCGAGGGCACGCTGGTCGATCAGGTGCTGGCGTTCGCGATGCGGGCGCCGGCCTCGTTCACCGGAGAGGATGTCGCCGAGCTCCAGGGGCACGGTGGAACGCACAACCTCGGAAAGCTCCTGGCGTGTGTGGTCGAGCGAGGGGCGCGCGTCGCCGAGCCCGGCGAGTTCACGCGCCGCGCGGTGGCCAACGGAAAGCTCGATCTGCTCCGGGCGGAGGCGCTGCTCGAGGTGATCCACGCAGGGAGCGAGCGGGCGTGGCGGCTCGCGCAGGCCAACCTGAGTGGGCGGCTCGGTCTCGAGATCGCTGCGATCGAGCGCAGCGCGCTCGCGCTGCTGGCCGAGGTCGAGGGCTGGATCGATTTCCCGGAGCAGGACCTCGATCCGTCGAGCGACGCCTGGATCACGACCGAGATCGAATCGCTGCGTGCGGGCTGCGCGCGGCTCGCCGAAGGGTTTCGCCATGGCCGCGCCGTTCACAAGGGCCTCACGGTCGCGCTCGTCGGTCCGGTCAACGTCGGGAAATCGTCGCTGCTGAACGCGCTGGTCGGGAGCGAGCGGGCACTCGTGGCGGCTCAGCCGGGCACCACGCGCGACTGGCTCGAGGTCACCGATGTCTGGGACGGGGTGACGGTCACGGTGGTGGATACCGCCGGGACGCGCGGCGAGGGCGACCCCACCGATGACGCTCTGGAGCAGCGCGGGATCGCGCTCGGCGCGGCGCGGGTGTCCTCTGCAGACGTGGTCGTGGTCGTCAACGATGGGGCCGCGGCGTGGGATGACGGCGCGCGCTTTGCCGAGCGTGTCCTGGTGGTGAAGAGCAAGGGCGATCTGGCGGGCGATCCGCGCGGTGCGCTGGTGACCTCGGCGACGACAGGGCAGGGGCTCGCCGAGCTGAAGGGCAGGGTGCTCGCGATCGCGGGCGTCGCCGACCGCGAAGGCAGCGAGCAGCCGTTCGTGACCACTGCACGGCAGCAGGCGCTCGCGGCGGCAGCTCGTGACGCCTTCGCTGCGGCCACTGCCGCCCGCGTGGAGCGGTGTCCTCCCGAGGTGGTCGCGATCGAGCTCCGGACGGCGGCTCAGGCGCTCGCGCAACTCCGCGGTGTGGAGGTCGGGGACCGCGTCCTCGACGAGCTGTTCGCGCGGTTCTGCATCGGGAAGTAGCCGTCCCGGGTGTCGCGCGCGCGAGCCCGCGCTATGGTCCGCGCGCCGTGTCTCTCGACGATGACGCCCGGGTCGAGCTCGCCGCACTCGAGGCCGCGCATCGGCTTCGTGTGCCACGCGTGGTCGAAGGCGTGCAGGGCCCGACGATCGTGATCGACGGTCAGGAGGTCACCTGTCTGGCGTCGAACGACTATCTCTCGCTCGCAGGCGATCGACGACTCGTCGCTGCCGCCATCGCGTCCCTGGAGACCGAGGGGCTCGGCGCGGGAGCCTCGCGGCTGATCACGGGAACCCAGCGCAGCCACGTCGCGCTCGAACGTCGGGTCGCGGACTGGATGCAGTGCACCGGCGTGCGGCTGTTCAACACCGGGTTTGCGGCGAACGTTGGCGTGCTGGGCACGCTCGCGGGCGCGGGAGATCGCGTGTTCTCCGACGAGCTCAACCACGCGAGCATCATCGACGGGTGCCGGCTGTCCAAGGCGGACGTCGAGGTGTTCCCGCACGGAAACCTCGCGTCGCTCGAGCGGGCTCTCGAGCGAGGGGGCGGTAGGCGCCGGATCGTCGTCACGGAGTCGCTGTTCTCGATGGACGGCGACGTCGCGGATCTCGTGGCGCTCGCGGCGCTGTGCCGGCGGTTCGATGCGGCGCTGATCGTCGACGAGGCCCACGCGATCGGTGCGCATGGCCCGGAGGGCAGGGGGCTGTGTGCTGCAGCGGGCGTGGTCCCCGAGGTGATCATCGGTACGTTCGGCAAGGCGCTCGGAACGTTCGGTGCGTTCGCTGCGACGACCGAGGCGATCGCCGCGCTGCTGTGGAATCGGGCTCGGCCCTTCGTGTTCTCGACGGCGCTGCCGCCGAGCATCCCGGCCGCGACCCTGGCGGCACTGGAGATCGTGCGCGGGGCCGAAGGTGATCACCGCCGGAGGATCCTCGCGGGACACGCGAGGTTGTTCCGCGAGCTCGTGCCGGTGGCCGGCGGTGCGCCGGACAGCGCGATCGCCCCCCTCGTGGTCGGCGACGATCTCGAGGTGATGCGCCTCTCGGCCCATCTCCTCTCCGAGGGCCTGTTCGTTCAAGGCATCCGGCCCCCGACGGTTCCCGCTGGAACGGCGCGACTGCGCGTCAGCCTCAACGCTGGCCACACCGTGGAGCAAGTGAGGTTCGCAGCCGAACGACTTCATAACGCAGCGCGTCAACGCGAGATATCATGAGTGAGTTGACCGAGCTCGATCGGAAGGTGCTCTGGCATCCCTTCACGCAGATGGCGGAGTGGTCACCCCTCGTGATCACTCGTGGGGAGGGTTCGTTTCTGATCGACGAGTTCGGTCAGCGCTACCTCGATGGCGTCAGCTCGCTCTGGTGCAACGTTCACGGTCACTGTCGTCCCGAGCTCGACCAGGCGCTCGCAGCTCAGGCCGCGAAGCTGGCGCACTCCACGTTCCTTGGGCTGACGCACGAGCCCGGGATCCGGCTGGCAGCGGCGCTGATCGCTCTTGCACCCCGGGGCTTGTCGCGGGTGTTCTATTCGGACTCGGGATCCACGGCTGTGGAGATCGCGCTCAAGCAATCGTTCCAGTACTGGCAGCTCCGCAAGCGACCCGCGAAGCAGCGCTTCCTCCGCCTCGGCGACGCCTACCACGGTGACACGCTGGGTGCGGTGGGCGTCGGCGGCATCGACCTGTTCCACCGTGTGTTTGGACCCTTGCTGGTTCAGAGCATTGCGATCCCATCGCCGGCTGGAACAGATGGCTCGGTGTCGCTGGCGCGGATCGAGGCCGAGCTCGAGCAGCGGGCCTACGAGATCGCCGCGTTGGTCGTGGAACCTCTGGTCCAGGGAGCCGCTGGCATGTTGCTTCACCCGCGTGGGTTCCTCGCGAAGGCAGCCGAGCTGTGCCGCCGCTTCGGAGTGCACCTGATCGTGGACGAAGTGGCGACCGGGTTCGGCCGGACCGGAACGATGTTCGCTTGTGATCAGGAGGACGTCTCGCCGGACTTTCTGTGTCTCGCGAAGGGCATCGCAGCGGGCTACCTACCACTGGCGGCAACGCTCTCGACCGAGGAGATCTACTCCGCGTTCCTCGGTCAGCGGGCGGAGCTCAAGCACTTCTTCCACGGCCACACGTTCACCGCCAACCCGCTCGCGTGTGCTGTCGGCCTCGCCTCGCTCGAGCTGCTGTGTCGGGAGACGTTGCCGAATGCCCAGGCTCGGCTGCCGGAGCTCACCATGGCGCTCGGCCGGATTCGTGGGCTGCGGGGCGTTCGTGAGGTTCGGCAGTGTGGCCTGATGGCCGGGATCGAGCTCGAACCGATCGAGGGGCGTGCGTTGGGGGTCGAGGTCTGCGAGCGCGTACGGGCTCATCACGTGATCCTGCGGAACCTGGGCGACGTCGTGGTCTGGATGCCTCCCCTCAGCATCGCGACTGCAGATGTTCACCTCCTGGAGCGCGCCACCACCGCAGCGATTCTCGAGACCCTGCAATGAAGGGTCTGTTCGTCACGGGAACCGACACCGGGGTCGGAAAGACCTTTGTTGCGTGTGCCCTGGTTCGAGCCGCCCGGGCCACGGGTCGACGAGTGTTCGCGTTCAAGCCCATCGAGACCGGTTGTGTGCCGGGGAGCTATGGCGAGGATCAGCAGGCCTTGGCGGAGGCGGCTGGAGATGTTGTACGTGGAACGTATCGCCTGGTTCGGCCTGTAGCGCCCTGGATGGCCGCACGAGCCGAAGGGGTGGAGATTGACCTTGGGCGAGTTCAAAACGAGCTCGAAGTCGGCGCTAGCTCGGCTGAGTATGTTGTGGTTGAAGGAGCCGGTGGCTGGCGGGTTCCGATCACAAAGACGACCGGAATCTCCGACCTTGCCCGATGCATTGGCCTGCCAATTCTGGTGGTTGCTCGGGCTGGTCTTGGCACCATCAACCACAGCCTGCTCACAATCGATGCAATACGACACGATGCACTACCAGTAGCCGGTCTAGTCCTGTCGCCTCGTCCTGGGGAATCATCAGAGCTGACTGCCGACAATGCGTCAGCAATTCACGAACGTGCTGGGGTGAGAGTGTGGATCTGGCCTGATCTCGAAGGCCTGCTCCCCTCCTGCTAATCCACTTGCGCTCCGGAACGTTCCACATGAAAATGTCTCAGTGGAGACATTTTCTGGTCCAGCCGACCCATGGTGGGTAACAGGCTTCTGTGATGGCGAAGCTAGCTTCACATTTAGCCGCTCGGGCAGCCAAATTGCCCTCTACTTCGCTGTCAAGCTGATTGCCTCCGACCGACCTGTACTTGAGCAGCTCGCCACCTATTTTGGTGCCGGCAAACTCTATGCGGTCGCTCCGGTATCACCTCGACGCAACAGCGGGTTCACGAAGAGCGCCGTACTCTATCGAGTCACCCGCCACGATGAACTGCCGCGAGTCACAGATCACTTTGATCGGTATCCGCTTCAGAGCCAGAAGCTCGCCGCCTACAAGATCTGGCGCGGGATGGTCGAGATCAAACGGAACTTTCGAGGCAGAAACCGCGAGGCACTCCAAGAACTAGCTCTGGCCCTCTCCGCTGCCCAATCTAGAAACCAGAGCTGGCGCTGACCGCGGACTGGAGCTCTGAAAACAGCCGGTGTAGGTCCGCAGGCTGGTGGTGGGCGTTGAGCCCGCTTGGATTTGGTAGCAGCCAGACGTTAGTGGCTCCGATCCGGCTGGGCTGTGGACCACCTACGGCCTTGGGTGCATCGAACGCGATCCGGTAGGCCACGAACCCGACCACCGCGAGGTACCGAGGCTGATAGCGGAGGATCTTCCGACGAAGGCTCTTTCCACCGGCGCGGAGCTCATCTGGCGACAGCTCGTCCGCAGTCGCCGTGGTCCGGCCGACGATATTGGTCACTCCGAGCCTGAGGTCCAGCAGCGCCCGGTCATCGAATCCGGTGAACAGCCGCGGAGTGAAGCCGACCGCGTGCAGCGTTGGCCAGAATCGATTGCCTGGGCGAGCGAAGTGGTGACCGGTAGCCGCGCTGTAGAGCCCGGGATTGATCCCGCAGAACACGACGTCGAGACCCGGTCCGATCACGTCCCGAAGCTTCTTGGTCTTTGCCGCCGCGAGCTGTGTCTTGGTCGGCTTCCACGGCGTGTTGGTCGTGGAACGCGCCATCACGAGTCTCGACGAAGGGCGACGATCGCCCGGGACTTTCCGTGCAGCTCGTATCGATGGCGAATCACCCCAGCAGGGAGATCCGTCCGCTCGATCGCCTCGAATCCAAACACCCAGCCACCTGGATGGACGAGCGTGAGACCGGTCGCAAACCACTCGGGAAGATCGAACGTCGCGCGCGAGGTCGCCGCATCGTAGTCACGAACGTCGTGATCCTCGACCCGAAGCGCGAGGGCGTCGAGGTTCACCAGCTCGAGCTCGCGGGCCACGGTTCGCAGGAACGCGTGCTTCTTGTGCACTGGCTCGAGTGCCGTGAAGTTGGTGTCAGGGCAGGCGATTGCAGCGATCACGACGGGAAAACCGCCACCCGAGCCAACGTCCACCACGGTAGCTGCGGTCATCAGGTGCTGAACGATCGCGTAGCTATCGACAATATGCTCGTGGATCTCGTCCGGAGTGCGAGCCGCCGAGAGGTTGATGCTCTTGTTCCACTTCGCAAACAGAATCGCGAATTCATCAATCTTGTTCGCGATCTCCGGTGTCACACCTGGAATGACAAGGCGCGTCATGAGGATGCCTCAATAATCAGCTGACTGGCGCGTGGAACGACGACCACCGGGCCCGAAATACCACGAATCGCGTCGGCTACCGAGGCCGCGTACTCGAGCCGGGTGGTCGCGACCTCCTCACGCGACAGGGAGCTCACCAGCTTCAGCGTCACACCACTCGCGAGACGGGGCAGGACGCCGATGCCGAACACTGCCTCGTTGACCACGTCGAGCGGACCAATGCCCTCAGGGCACTCCGCCACCAGCACGAGAACACCGCCCGGCTCGACGAGGTCGGCAGTTGCCGCGGCGATCTTCGCGGCCTGGTACAGCGTCGCGGTCACCGGTAGGGCGTCCGACGCGACGACGATCGGTGCGCGAGGCGCGGTCGCCGAGAACCACGTGCGAGCCAGGGCAGCTCCCGCACGAAACGCGGTATCGACTCCGCCCGCGACGACGGCGTGGATCGCGCCGTCGGGTGCACATACGCCGTTCAGCAGGAACGTCGGCGTGGGGACCAGGCCAACGGCCTCCGCCAGGTCCTCGCGACAGGGATTTCCGTCGAGCACGCCGGCGCGAGCTCCCGGCTCCGTCTTCAGCGCGTGATTGATCCGGATCGCCGTCGCCTCGCCGAGGCCCGGAAAGATCGCCTTCACGCCGGCGCCGAACCCGGCGAAGTAGTGGGGGCGGATGCAGCCCGTCGCGATCACGAGGTCCGCATCCAGGACACAGCGATGGAGCCGCACGGGGGTTCCACGAGACGTGACGCCGACCTGAACGAGGTGCTCGCTGCGATGCCCGTCGTGATTGACCACCGTGGCCTCGGCGACCAGCTCCGCAGGAAGGCCGAGCTCGTCGATCGCTGCCGGCCCGTGGGTCCCGGTCGCGATCGCGATCGTCCAGCGAACCGCGGGCAGCCGCGCCCGAACTGCGGACAGAAACGCGGCGCGCGGCTCGACCCGGGTCCCGTCGCTGACGATCACCGTGACGCGGGCCCCCGGGGGTGCGAGCGTCTCGAGCGGGGCACTGCCGAGCGGCGCGGCCAGCGCAGCCGCGATCAAGCCGTCCAGGGGTGGAGCCGCCGGGCGGGCCACCGCCTCGATGACGCTTATGGAACGACCCGGAAGGCCAAGCGGGTAGGGCACACGGCCGTACGGAAGCAGGGCCATCGAGGAGAGGCTACGCTTCTGGCGACGATAGGGATATCCCGTTACGATTCCCGGGTTCTTGGCCTCCCGTGTCTAAGCAAAGCTTGCTCCTGGTCGACGGGGACACTCGCAGCCTTCGAGTGCTGGAAGTGTCCCTGCGGAAGGCGGGATTCACCGTCACGCCGGCGGCGTCCGTTCAGGACGCGCTCGACAAGCTCGAGCTGCACGCGCCTGACCTGATCATCTCCGAGACCACGTTCACGGACGGCGATGGGTTCGAGCTCCGGCGCCGGGTCCGCGCGACGCCGGACTGGGCGGAGATCCCGTTCATCTTCCTGACGGCGGAAGCGGCGATCGAGAACAAGATCCGCGGCCTCGAGCTCGGCGTCGACGACTACCTGACCAAGCCGATCTACATCAAGGAGATCGTCACCCGCATCAACATCCTGCTGCAGAAGCGGCAGCGAGTGCGGTTCGAGGAGCGCAAGGATGGGCGTACGCGGTTCGCCGGCCGGGTCGCTGACATGCCCGTGGTCGACGTCATCCAGACGATCGAGATCAGCCGCAAGTCGGGTGTGATCCAGTTCGTCGGCGAGCGTGGGCGCCAGGCGGCGATCTACTTCCGCGACGGCAAGGTGATCGATGCCGAGGCTGGCGCGCTGCAAGGCGAGGACGCGGTCTATCGCCTGCTGACGTGGAGCGAAGGCGAGTTCGAGGTGGTGTTCCGGACCGTGCGTCGCCGCGAGGTGATCACCACCAGCTCGCAGGGCCTCCTCATGGAGGGTATGCGTCGGCTCGACGAGTGGTCGCGGATCCTCGAGCAGCTGCCACCGCTGACGCATCGGTTTGACATCGATGCAGCCGAGCTCTCGACGCGGCTGGGGGATGTCCCCGACGACAACAATCGGATCCTCCGGCTGATCGACGGCAAGCGCACGTTGCTCGAGGTGCTCGACGCCTCTGACTTCGGCGATCTCGAGTGTCTCCAGGCCGTGGCTCGGCTCTACTTCGAGGAGCTCCTGATCGATGTCGATCACGACGCGCCGAAGCGCCGCGACACCGGCAAGCCCATGCCGCTCGTCGAGGTCGACACGCCGACGCCGATCGAGGAGGTCGCCTCGGGCCCACACCCGATGCCGCTGATCGAGACGGCGCGTGTCTCGGACTCGAGCATCCTGTCCGAGGAGGTCGCAGCCGAGGCCGCGGCCCAAGCAGCCGAGGCGGAGCACGCTGCCGCCGCCAAGGCCGCGGCCGAGGAGCCCGTCGATGATGGTCAGCCCGGAGCGCTGCTCGGCGGCTATCGGCAATCCAGCTTGATGCTGATCGATGCCGCCGTCGCCGCAGCGCAGGCCATCGAACCCGGGCTGTTCGACGAGCCTGCCGCCGGCGGCGGGGCGGACGTCAACGTGCCCGACGTCAACGTGCCGGAGACGATCGCCGAGGACGAGCCGTCGGTACCGCCACGTCGCACCAACCGCGCGTCGGCTCCACCACCGCCGGATCTGCCGCCGCTCGCCAGCCGAGAAGACTCCGGGCTGCGGATGATCGGCTCACTCGGGCGCGATCGGGCCGAGGCCTCGGGCGAGCTGGTGCCGCCCGGCGCGAGCTCGGGATCGATCCCGGTTCCCGAGACCCAGCGCGAGCTGGTCACCATCCTGCCGCGTCGGGTCACCCGCGAGATGGCGGCCGTTCAGCCTCCGCCCGAGCTCGCCAGCTCGGACACCGCGAGTCCTACGCCCAGTGCTCCTGTGGAGCCGCCAGCGCCGCGCTCGTCGCCTCCTCGTCTGGTCTCCCCCGGCTCGGGAGTCGTGCGCGAGGACTCTGGCCCGGGTGGTCTCGCGATCGCCCTCATCATCGTCGCGGCGCTCCTCGCCGGAATCGCGGTGTTCCTGTGGGTCAAGAAGTCGCGCGGGCATCGCGAGGTCGCCGGGATCGACGATGCCGGTCAGCCTGTTCCCTTCGATGCCGCGACCCTCGTCGCCGTCGGCCCAGATGCCGCGACTCCCGAGGCCGCGATCCCGGAGGCCCCGCTCGATGCTGCAGTGGTCGAGCCGATCGACGCCACGGCTACGGAGCCGATCGATGCCGCCGTGGCTGCGCCGATCGACGCTGCCGAGTCGCGGCCGATCGACGCTGCCGTGCCGGGGGCCGTGGATGCGGGCTCGGCACCGACCGGCGATGCCGGTGTGGATCCCACGCAGCAGGCCAAGATCATGATGCAGCAGGCTCACGAGGCGAATCAGGAGGGCGACTTCGAGAAGGCGCTCGCCCTGGCGAACTCCTCGCTCAAGCTTCGTCGAACCGCGCGCGCGTACATCGTGCGGGCACAGGCTCTGCAGCGCCTCGATCGAATCGAAGACGCGCTCGAGTCGATCGATTCCGCCGAGGAGGTCGCGCCCGACTATGCGTCGGTGTTCGAAGCCCGTGGCTCGATCTTGTGGGCCGCGGGACGCTGGGACCTGGCGCGCGCCGCTTACGAGCGGTTCCTCGAGATCGAACCGGACAGCGCGCGCGCCAACCAGATCAAGCGCCGCCTCGCCGAGCCCCACTGATGCGCGTCCTCGGGCTCGAGAGCTCGTGTGACGAGACCGCCGCGGCGATCGTCGATGACGGTCGCGTGGTGCTCGCGGACATCGTCGCCTCGCAGCACGAGGTCCACGCGAAGTACGGCGGGGTGGTCCCCGAGCTCGCCTCGCGGGCACACATCCTCAACGTCGTGCCCGTGGTCCGCGCCGCGCTCGAGAGGGCAGGGTGCTCGCTCGCCGAGATCGACGGGATCTCGGTCACCAACGCACCCGGGCTCTCGGGACCGCTGCTCGTCGGCCTGCAGACCGCGAAGGCGATGGCGTGGGTCACTGGCAAGCCGCTGGTCGGCGTCCACCACCTCGAGGGTCACATGGCCGCGGTGTATCTCGAGCCCGATCCGCCGCCGATGCCGCACCTCGCGCTCGTGGTCTCGGGCGGCCACACCTCGCTCGTCCGCGTGAACGATCATGCCGAGGTTGTCGAGCTCGGTGCGACGCGCGACGACGCGGCGGGCGAGGCGTTCGACAAGGGGGCGAAGCTGCTTGGCCTCGGCTATCCCGGCGGCGTGATGATCGACAAGCTCGCGCAGACGGGCGATCCCACCGCCGTGCGGTTCCCCAAGGCGATGACCGCTGCTTCGACGGGCGCGGAGTTCTCGTTCAGCGGCCTCAAGACCTCGCTGCTGCACCACGTCCGGGCGCACGGGATCCCCGAGGGTCAGGCACTCGCCGATCTGTGCGCGAGCTATCAGGCCGCGATCGTCGAGGTCCTCGTGCGCAAGACGCGGCGGATCGCGCAGCGCGAACGTCTCGCGCATGTCCAGGTCTGCGGCGGAGTGGCGGCGAACTCGGGGCTGCGTGCGGGCCTCCGTGCGGCCGGCGCCGAGGACGGCTTTCGCGTGTACATCCCGCCACCGGCGCGGTGCACGGACAACGCCGCGATGATCGCGGCCGCGGGCTATCACCGGCTGTTGCGCGGTGAGCGCGCGGGCCTCGATCTCGACGCGGTCCCGAGCCTGGCCCTCCCGAGGCCTGGATGAGCGGCAGCAGCAACGGCAACGGCAACGGCAGCGGCGGCAACGGCAACGGCAAGCACGGCGCCGATCCTCTGCGCGCCGCGGAGGCGTTCCCCGATGCCCGGGTGATCCTCGCGCGTCACGGCCTGCACGCGAAGAAGCAGTTCGGGCAGAACTTCCTGATCTCCGATCGAGCGTTCCGGGCGATCGTCGACGCCACGGTCCGGACCGACGAGGACTGGATCGTCGAGATCGGCGCGGGCGTGGGGACGCTGACAGCCCGGCTCGCCGAGCGAGTCACGGCCGGCAAGGTGATCGCGCTCGAGTATGACGCCGACATGGTCAAGGTCCTGCGCGAGGAGCTCGCGGGCGTCGACAACGTCGAGATCGAGCACGTCGATGCGATGCGCTACGACCTGCGAATGGCGGCGAAGTGGCGTGGCGAGAAGATCTCCGTGTGCGGGAACCTCCCGTACCACATCGCCTCCCAGCTGCTGTTCAAGGTGATCGACGCGCGCGATTCGATCACGCACGCCGTGATGATGATCCAGAAGGAGATGGCGGATCGCATCGTCGCGCCCCCCGGCGGCAAGGAGTACGGCGCGATCGGCGTCATGCTCCGGACCTATGCCGACATCACCACGGTCGCGAAGGTCAGCGCCGGATCGTTCGTGCCGGCACCGAAGATCGATTCGACGGTGATCCGCCTCGTCCCGCTCGCCCAGCCCCGCGCGCCGATCGCCGATCCGAAGCACTACTCGGCCGTGGTCCACGCGGCCTTCGGACAGCGCCGGAAGACCCTCCGCAACGCCCTGCGCGCCGTGTTCCCCGACGAGGCGGTCGACGCGGCGCTGGCGTCGACGAACATCGATGGCATCCGTCGCGGCGAGACCCTCGACATCACCGAGTTCGCCGCTCTCGCGACGGCGATCCCGCCCGCGGTCCGGACGGACTGAGCGATGCCCGAGCTCCCCGAGGTCGAGACCGTTCGGCGAACGCTGACCCCGGCGATCGGCGGGACGATCGCTGCGGTGTGGGACAGCGGGATGGGGCTCCACATGCAGCGCAAGCCGCCACGCGCGGCGTTGAAGAAGCTGGTCGGCGCGACGATCACGGGGATCCGGCGGATCGGGAAGTACCTGCTCGTCGACACCGATGGGCCGAGCACGCTGCTCGTCCACCTCGGCATGACCGGCCGGCTCCGGATCCAGGCGAAAGGCGATCCGCGGGCGAAGCACACCCATGTGGTGTTCGCGCTCGGCGCCCGCGAGCTGCGGTTCTCCGATCCGCGCCGATTCGGCCAGGTCGACGTCGTGACGCGAGCGAAGGAGCGCGCGCACCCAGCGCTGGCCGTGCTCGGGCCTGATGCCCTCACCGATGGGATCGACGTCACCGCGTTTCACGCACGCGCCCGCGGCAAGAAGGCCATGCTCAAGGCGTTCGTCCTCGACCAGAGCGTGATCGCCGGGGTCGGCAACATCTACGCTTCGGAGGCGCTCTGGCGCGCCAAGCTCCGCCCCACGACACGGGCGCACCGGCTGACCTTGGATCGCGCGTCCGTCCTCGCGGCCGCGATCCGGGAGGTGTTCGAGCACGCGCTCGAGAAGGGTGGGACCTCGTTGCGCGACTTCGTCGACGCTGACGGCGCCGAGGGCGAGAACGCTGACTACCTGTGGGTCTACGATCGGGAGGGGCTACCGTGTCCTCGGTGCCAGACACCGATCAAGCGGACAGTCCTCCAAGGACGGGCCACCTATTTCTGTCCAACGTGTCAGACCCCGTAAGCGGTCTACGATAAGGTCGTTACCGTTCAGGGCTGGCGACCAGGCAAATGTTCAAGGAAACCGCCGACGAAGACCTGATGGTCATGTACCAGAAGGGCGAGGTTCGCGCCTTCGAGGTCCTGCTGTCGCGGCATCGTAAGCCCGTCTACAACTTCATCCTTCGGTTCGTCGGCGACAAGGAGACGGCCGAGGACATCCTGCAAGAAGCCTTCATGCGCGTCATCAAGGGCGCGGAGGCGTACAAGCGGCAGGCCAAGTTTACGACGTGGCTTTACACCATCGCTCGCAACCTGTGCGTTGACCAGACTAGGAGACGCAAACATCGCAAGCACGCTTCGCTCGACGCGCCGATGGACTCGAGCGAGGAGAGCGGGACGTTGATGGATGTGATCCCCGGCAACGAGATGGCCAGCGATCGCAAGAGCGTCAACAAGCAGCTGCACGAGACGATGCAGAAGGCGATCGCGGCGCTCTCCGAGGAACAGCGCGAAGTGTTCCTGATGCGCGAGTTCCTCGACATGCCGTTCAAGCAGATCGCGGATGTCGTCGGTGTGCCCGAGAACACCGTGAAGAGCCGCATGCGCTACGCCCTCGAGAAGCTCCGGCTCGAGCTCGACGAGTACAAGGATCACGCGAAGGCCGCCCCGTGATGTCGGCGCACGACGACGACGACGGTGGAGACGACGCGCAGCTGAAGCAGCTCCGCGCGGTCTGGGTCTCGATGCGCGAGTCAGAAGACGATCCGCCGGACCGAGGCCTGGCGGCCTTGATGTCGGCGGCGCGTGAGAAGGCCGCCGAGATGGCTGCGCCCGAGGAGAGCTGGTGGCAGCGGGCGCTCGCCGTGTTCCGCCGCCCACCGGTGCTCGCTCTCGCCACCGTGACCGTGCTGCTCGGCGGCGCGCTGGTGATCACGCAACGTCGTGACTCGATGAAGGCGGAGTCCACGATCTCGGTGGACTCCGTGGACTCCGGGGATTCCGTCAAGCGGCAGCGCGAGGTCACTCCGCCCGCGGAGCCCCGCGATGTGATGGCCCACGGCTCTGGTGCCGGCAGCGCCGCCACGGCCACGCCCCCGGCCGTGGCTGTACCAGAGGTGCCACCACCGCCGCCGCCACCGCCGCCTCAACCGAGCGACGAGCACGGACCGGCGGGGACCAAGAACGTCGTGCAGCCGACTCGCCCGTCTCCGCGCCCACGCCCGGGCGCCACCACCTCGGCGAAGGCCCCGGAGGAGAAGCTCCAGGAGGACGAGGGTGGATTCGGCGGAGCGGTCGCCAGCCCCGGAGTCGAGGACGTCAAGCCCACCCCGGCCAAGCCAGCGGCCGTCTCTCCCGTCCAGCCCAACGGCACGACCACCCGCGGGCCGGCCACCCAGCGGCCATCGCCAGTGGACGCTCCGACCACGGAATCCGGGGATGCTGCGAAGGCGCCCCAGACCCAGACCAAGGCCAAGTTCAAGGACGATGACTCGGTCGACAGCGGCCGGCTGGCGCAGGTCACGCAACTCGTCAAGCAGTGCGAGTCCGCGGCCGCCCGCGGTGACTGCCCGGCCGTGCGCGCACTCGCGAAGCGGATCCTGTCGACGGATGCCGGGGTCTACAAGCAGCGCGTGACGAGCAACAGCGCGATCGCGCGCTGCCTCGAATAGCGCTGCCGAGCGCAGAGCTTGAGTCCGTTCGCGATGCGGGACGGCTCTTACCCGAACAGCTCGGTCTGGATCTTCGGTGGACGCTGGTCCCCGATCAGATCCTCGACGTACGGATACGGCCACGTGCGACGTGCCTCGTCGGGCAGGCGGCCGTACTTCTCGACATAGACGCGCAGCCAGCGCTGGGTGGCAGGGTTCGCATACCCGCCTCCGGTGATCGGACCGCAGTCGTCCTCGTAGCGCCGCTTGATCTGGTCGAAGCGCGTGTCGCGCAGGGCCTTGGCGATCACCGAGGCGGCGGCGACGGAGGCGTGCTCCTCCTCGGCACGATCGCAGGACTCGAAGCCCTCGTAGCGGGCACCCAGCGCCGCGAACATGCGCTTGCCATCGGCGATGATGCGGTCCACGGCGGGCGCCTGATCGATCAACAGGATCGCCTTCTCGCGCTCGAGCACGTTGAGCTCGCCGCGACAGACCCGGGCATCGATCTCGGTGCTCTCGATCTCGATCGTGGCGACGAACACGGCCCGCGCGCGGATCTCGGCCGCGAGATCGCAGCGGATCTGGTGCGCCTCCTCGCCCGCGCCATAGGCCTTCGAGTCCCGGAGCCCCTTGCGCGTCAGCACGGCCGCGGAGCGCGAATCGAGGGTGACCGCCGCCATCACCATCGGGCCGATCGCCGGACCGCGCCCGGCCTCGTCGATCCCGAGCGTGAGGCGGTTCGGGAAGCGGACCGGTCGCGTGGGGCGGCGGGGAGGCATGAAGCTCGAACCTAGACCGGGGGTGTGACGGCTGCGGACAACGCCACCGGCATCATAGCCGCGCGGCCGCCAGCTCGAGGGCACGGCTGATCCCGACCTCGAGATCGAACGCCTGGACGTCGATGACCGCGCCCCAGTGGTCGAGGCGGGCCGCCATCGCATTCAAGGCGTCGGTGGCCGCCCGGGCGAGCGGCTCGCCGAGCTCGCGGTCGAGGTCCGGGGAGCCCCGCACGAGCGCGTGATAGACAGCGTCCTCCGCGAGCTCCAGACGCGGGACATCGTTGCGGAAGAACGCCTCGACGTACCCGCCCTCGAGGAAGCCGCGCAGGTACGCGCGTGCCCGATCGAACACCCGCGACAGCGCGAGGCCGATCCGATCATCGGCGGTGCGCTGGAGATCTCCCACGACATCGACCCCGAGCGCGGCGGCCAGCGTGCGGGCGGCCGGCTCGGCGTGGCGGCTACGCCCGAGCAGATCCGCTGCGACCCGGCTGCGGCCTGCTTCGATGGCCGTCTCGAAGCCGGAGGACAACAGGGCGATCAGGTAGTCCCGATCGGCCGCCGTGGCGGTGTGCGAGGAGAACGGCAGGCGCCGTGGCCGCACGAGATCGAGGACCTCACGCGCGGCCCGCCGATAGAGCGCCGTGGTGCTCTCCGACAGCGCCTTGCGCTCGACCAGCACCGCATCTTCGGCAAACGAGCGCGCCGAGGCGATCAGCTCGTCACGGCCCGCGCGAGCTGCCTCGGCCGCGGCGGTGGCCTTGGCGCGTGCGGCATCGATGGTTCCCTGTGCATCGGCGAGCACGCCACGGAGGATGCGGGCGCACGCATCGCGCTTCAGCTGCCGAGCCTGCTGGAAGAATCGCTCCTCGAGCGCCGCCGACAGCACGCCCCAGTTTCCGTCGCTGCCCTTCGCGCCTTCGTCGGCGCGCTTCCACGCGAGGGCCGACCGTGCCGAGAACGGGACGATCGCCTCGACCAGCTCCCCCAGCTCCCCGCCAATAAACGTCGTGACCTCCGTGGTCTCCTCGGGCGAAAGCTGGTCGGCCTTGTTGAGCACGCCGAGCACGCGCTTGCCCTCGTCGCGGATCGAGCGCAGCGCCTTCTTCTCGCTCGCCTTGCCGCCCTGAGCCGCGGTGAACACCCACACGATCGCATCGGCCTTCGCGATGAAGGCTCGTGCGGTGGCCTCGTGCTCGGCCTGGATCGAGTTGAGGCCAGGCGTGTCCACGATGTTGATCTTCTCGAGCTGCGGCAGCGGCACGAGGATCTCGACGCGATCGATCGCCTTCGCCGCCTCCGGGCTCAGCGCGCGCATGTGCGCCATCAGGGCGTCCCATCCGAGCTCGAGCGTGATCCCATCACGGCCCACGATGCGACCGCCGCGCTCCCGGCCATAGCGCACGACGTTGATCGTCGCGGTGGTCGGCGTGATGCCGGTGGCGGCGACGTCGGCGCCGATGAAGGCGTTGACGAACGACGACTTGCCGCTCGAGAACTCGCCCATCACCGTGACCAGCAAGGGCTGATCGAGGTTGGCGGCGGCGCGGGCGACCTCACCGACGAGGTGGCCGAGCTCACGCCGGCTCTCGGCGAGCTTCTCGACGAACCGGGCGACGTCGGCGATCTCGGCGCCCGGCGCTCCGAGCTCGCCCGCGCGGGCCTCGGTCAGCGTGGCTCTCGCGCGTCCGTGATGAGGCTCGACACGGAGAGCTGCGAGGGCGGAGGCCGCGGCCTTCGCGGGATCCGAGGGCAGGGCGAGGCGCGCGAGGCAGACGTGCGCGTCCACATCATCTCTGCCCGCGGCGAGCTCGAGCAGCGCCGTCGCCGCGGCGGGGTTGTCGCCGAGCATCGCGGCACCACGGGCCACGAGGGCACGGGTGTCGTTCGGATCTCGGCCGAGCAGATCGTTGCCCCACTGCTGCTCGCGCGTGGCATCGCCGGCGCGGATCGCCGCATCCACGGCTGCACGCAGCACGTCGATCCCCGCGCCGAGAGCGAGGGCCCGGTCGTAGCTCAGGAGGGCAGCGTCGAGGTTGCCGATCGCACGGTGGGCCGTGGCGATCATCGCGTGCAGGTCTGGACGCTTCGCATCGAACTGGAGGGCCTCGAGGAAGAACCCGTGTGCCCGCGTGGCATCGCGCTCGGCGAGAGCCGCCTCGCCCTGTGCGACGAGGATATCCGTGCGCAGCTGCACGCCGAGCGGCGTGGGATCGGCCTCCGCGATCACGCGCGCCTTCGCGAGCCGCTCGGTCGCGATCGAGGGCCGCTCTTCGATCAGCGAGAGACGCGCGAGACCGTACAGCGCGAGGGCCGGAGGCTTGTCCGCGGCTGCGGCGCGCTCGAGGTGGCGCAGGGCCTCGTCGTACGGGCCAGCGTCGGCCACCAGCGCTTCGCCGAGCGCCGCACGGGCGTCGAGATCGTCACCGCCCTCGGTGACCGCCTTGCGGAGCTCGCGGATCGCCTTGTCGAGATCGCCACGTCGCCGCCACGCGACGCCGAGCCCGCGATAGGCATCCGCGAGGATCGAGCGATCACCGCCGGCCTCCGCGACCGCACGCTGGAGCGAGGAGATCGCCACCTCGTACTTGCCGACACCGATCAGCGCCATGCCGTGACCGACCAGCGCGGCGGGATCGCCGGGGCGGAGCTTGAGCCCACGCTCGAAGGCCTCCACGGCCTTGGCTGGTGCACGGTTCATGAGCTGCGCTTCGCCGAGGACGATCAGCGCTTGACCGTGTTCCGACTTCGCCGTGAGGAGCGCCTCGAGGACCTCGATCGCATCCGCTGGCTTACCCTCGGTGAGCAGCGCCTGCGCCTGCTCGAGCTGTGCGCGGTACTCGTCGAGCACGAGCTCGCTAGCGAGATCTCCCAGCCGACGCTGGACGCGCGACCACAGCGACATCCCAGGAGCCTACAGCAGGGCCAGGACCTCGGCATCGGCGTGCGCCCATGCACAGCCGTCCACGGCTACTCGGGCATCCTGGGCCCGCTCGTCTCCACGGCCCGCCCTGTGATCGCACGGAGTTCCCCGATCCGGGCTGCGGTACGCCCCTTGCGTTGACCTACCTCGTGCGGCCCCTGTTCCTCATCCTCCCTCTCGTCTTGCTCGGTGCCCTCAGCGCACCCGCGAGTGCCTGCCCACGTGATCGGGCCTGCCTGGCGGTTCGTCTGCCGGCCTCGGCAGGAGAGGTCCCGGCGCACGCCTCGAAGCAGCCTCGCCGGCTCAAGGCCTGGACCCCGCGCACGACCGCCGAGCCCATCCCTTCAGGAGTCGTGGGTGTCGCCGTGCATCGCATCAAGCCTCGGGAAGAGCACGAGGCTGCGTGGCTGTGGCGAGCGATCCGCAAGCAGACCTACAAGGATCTCCCGAGCTACGAGGAGCGCAATCAGCTGTCGTTCGTGTTCTCGCCCGTGATGGTCTCGACCCCGCATACCACCGTGCCGGGCTTCGGCGTCTCCGGCGAGTTCTAGCGCCGAGCTCTCTGCGCGCTTCAGTGTGTCGCGGTGAAGGTCGCCGGGACGTGGCGGAGACCCAGGCCCGCGTTGATCTCGGCGGTCCACGTGCCGTTGGTGAGGCCCGTCGACGTGATGGTCGCGCTGCCCGCGGCGAAGTGAATCGCGTCGAACTCGAGCGCCGAGAACTGGTCGTGAATCCGGTCGACGACCTCGTCGAGGCCCGCCTCGCAGATGCTGGTCAGCTCGGCCTTGTGGCCCACGCACACGCCGAGCACGCACTTGTTGCCCACGGTGTTCGCGATGCTCGCGCAGTTCACCGCGGTCCCGAGCGTGGCGCGCAGGCCAGCGCCGTACTCCGCCGTGCACGCGGCCTCGATCGCCTGCCACGCATACTCGCCGTACGCGAGGCCGAACGTGTGGTCTCCGACCGCGAGCGTGCCCTTGGACGACGACGCCGTGGTGGTCGCGGTCACGACGTCAGACGGCAGGCCACCGAGCGCGAACTGCTTGTCGATGCCCGTCGGTGCGAGGTCCAGCGTGGTCAGCCGATGCGTCGCCGCGCCACTGCTCACGGTCAGCTCGCTCTCGAGCGACACCTGCGTGAGCGTGGTCTCGGCGAGCGCTGCGAACTTGCCGGCGACCTGGGTGACGGGGATGCCGGCGATCGTCAGCTTCGCGATCTCGTCGTTGATCCAGCCCTCGAGCTTGCCCTCGACGTAGTCGGGCAGGTAGTCGCGCAGCGTGCCGACCGCGGGGACACCCGCGCTGTCGGCGAGCGAGATCAGCGTGTGAGCCGGGTTGGTCGAGAACTCGCGCGCCGAGCTCACGATGTCCTCCACCGGCTGCGGAAGCAGCGTCTCGATCGTGATGTCGATCCGGGAGGTGACCTGGTAGTCGCCACTCGCGACCGGGTAGGAGGTCGTCCCACCACCACCACCACCGCCTGTGCTGCTGCTGTCATCCTGGGGACCGTGGACGAGGCAGCCGGTGAGGGAACACAGGGTGGCGAAGGTCGTGATGGCTAGGCGCATGGGAAGCTTGAGGAGCAAGCTCCTGGCCACCGGTTCGACCACTGCCAGATCAAAGCCTTGGCTACGATCCGCCTGTAAGTCTGGCGAATGATGAACGAATGCTGCGCCGAGCCATGTGGAAACGACTGGCACCCACATGCCAGCTCGTGAACATCGCGTGATCTGGCCGCGCTAGGGAGCGGGCAGGGCGTCAGGCTCGCCCGGCTCGGTCTCGCTCGACCACAGGTGCTCGCGCAGCTGCTTGAGCGCGCTCGAAGCGGCGCGGATCTGCAGGATCTGGGCGGTGGTCACGCCCTTCATCGATTCGAGATCGCCCCCATGCTCGCGGCGCTCGCGCATCGTGCGATCGAGGATCTCGCTGATGCCCTTGTAGAGCGTGTTGCCCGCGTTGGACACGAACTCCGAGAGCCGCTTCGCGAAGTCATCGATGCAGCGATCGAAGTGCGGCTTCATCGCCTCGGCCGCGTTGAGCACCGCGGCCGGGACCTTCTCCTTCGCCTGCACGCGGATGTCGCCGGCGATCTTCGACTTGAGGACGATCGCGAGGATCGGCGCGGCCAGCGTGAGCAGCCCGCCCGCCAGCGCGTTCACGAACAGCATCACGGTGGTGCCGAGCGCGCCGACGGCATAGATGCCGACGTCGTACTTGAAGCTGTCGACCGAGATCTCGACCTGCGTGTCCTCTGGGCCGAGCCTCTCCGCGAGGGTGGCGGCCGCGGCGGCCACGTTCTCGTTGGTGATCGAGATGACCTCCTCTGCCAGGTGCTCGAGCATCGCGGCGAGCTTCGCGCCCTCGACCTCCGCCCACTCCTTGAACTTGTCCTCGATGAACTGCGGCAGGTACGCCTTCACATCGTTGGCATCGACGGCGTCGATCTGCGCGGGCAGCGCCTGCACGAACGACTTCGCGAACGCCTCGAGATCGAGCCCGATCTGCGCCTTGATCGATTCGGCATCGGCATCGATCCTGATGTGCAGCTCGTCGAGCTTGCGCTTCGAGGTGTCCAGCTGCTCGCGGACCGCCGTGATCCGCTCCTCGAGCTCTTCGATGTTGAGGTTGTAGCTGTGCATCCGTACGCCGAGGTTGTTCTCGACGTATGCCGCCGTGCGTGCCGCATCGGCCGCGGCGTTATCGAGGATGACCTGGGCGCGATCGCGCGCGAGGAACCGCTCGAGGTACGCCAGGAGCTCCGGCATGCCGCTGGCTGGATCCTTGGTCTTCGCCCAGTCGCGGGCCGAGAGCGGGAACACCACGGGATCCGGCATCAGCTGCGCGAGGTTCTTCTTCACGTAGTCGATGACGGCGACCTTCTCGTCGGAGGACAGCATGTCCATCTTGCCGAGGACGAAGATCAGCCGGTCGCGCGCATTCTCGAGCACGCGCGACCGCAGGAACTCGCGCTCGCTGTCCTTGAGCGCCTGTCCTGCATCGAGGAGGAACACCACGGCATCGGCTCGGGGCACGTACCCGTACGTGACCTCCGCGCGCTGCTCGTTGAGATCGTTGACGCCTGGGGTATCGACGAGCACGACATTGTTCGTCAGCAGATCGCTCGGATAGCCGAGCTCCACATATGACACCTCGGAGGCGTGACCGCCGGCGACCGTGACCCAGTCCTTCAGCTGGCTCGGCTCGAGGTATCGACTCTCGCCGGAGAGCAGCATCACGCGCGCGGTGGGGTGCTGGGCCCACACCACGTGGTTGATCGAGGCGGTGGTCGGCGTGATGCCCGTGGGCAGGATGTCGCTGCCGAGCATGGAGTTCACGAACGTCGACTTGCCGTGGTTGAACTCGCCGAGCACGACGAGGTGGAACCGCTCGGATTCGATCTTGGGGATCCGCGTGGTCCGGATATCGCGTGCGAGGGTGACCATGCCGACGCCCTCGGCGACCTCGGCGAGCTGCTCGAAGCGAGTGATGATCTCGCGCTTCGCTGACTTGTGATGTTCGAGAAGGATCATGGTGCGTGGCTCCTAGAACACCGAGATGAGGTCGCCGACCTGCTTGTCGACATCGGTCAGGCTGGGTTTGCCTGCAGGATCTTGCCCGGTGACGCTCGCGTAGAGCGCCGAGCCCGCGAACAGCCGGAGGGCCTGCACGCGCTTGGGCACGTACGGATGCGAGCGGAACAGCTCGCCGTAGCGGCCCACGCCCTTCTTCACGTCCGGCGGGGCCTTGAGGTACTCCTCGGCGTTGAACGCCGAGCCCTTGTCGAGCCCGAGCTCGAGCTTGACCATCGCGCCGAGCGTCTTGTCGAGATCGCGCACGGCGAGGAGCGCCGCGCGATCACAGGTCATCTCCGCGCGGCGGGACCACGCCTGCAGGGTCATGATCGCGGGCTGCACCACCCAGCGCACGAAGAACGCCGCCGAGCCGGTGAGGTAGTGCAGCGCCGTGGCGTACAGGATGTGGCCGTTCTGGATGTGGCCGAGCTCGTGGCCGATCGCGGCGACCAGCTCGGTATCGTCGAGCTTCTCGGCGAGCTCGAGGTTGACGATCAGGTGTGGTGCGTCTTCGGTGCCGAGGACCTTCACCTTGATCGACGTGTTGGGTGCGGCGAACACCACCGGGACCCGGACATGGAGCGCCGCCCCCGCGGCCTTCGCCGCCTCGTAGACCCGCGGGTACTGCTGGTCGGAGACCTTGACCGCCGTCCCGAGCAGCTCGTTACGGGCCACGTCGCGCCACAGCCGCGTGGTGGCCTCGAGGGCCATCGTCACCGGGCGGGCCATCGCCAGCGTGCGACGGAACTTCCGCTCGCCGGAGAAGGCGTAGACCGCCCCCTCCCGCGCGGACTGTTCCATCGAACCGCGGCGACCGGCGATCCACTTCGCGAAGTCAAAATCCACGCCTACCGACATGCCACGAGTATAGCCACTCAGGGCGGCGGCGCTTGTGCGGCGCGGCGTGCGATTCGACCACGAGCGACCGCGAGCAGCACGAGGCCGAGCAACACCGCGAACCACAGCGTGGCGAGGCGGGTCAGCAGCGTCGCATCGAGGGCGGTGGCCTGGTCGATGTGTCTGGCGCTCTTGACCAAGAGTACGGTCATCGCGCCTTCGGTGACACCTAGCCCACCGGGCAGGAACGAGAGCGCCCCGGCGATCGAGGTGGCCGCATAGATCACGGTGGCGAGCCCCATCGAGACCTCGGTGCCCGGGAACGCATTCACGATCAGGCCGAACCCGATGCACTCCGCGCCCCAGGCAGGGATCGCGATCAAGGTCGCGACGATGAGCAGCTTCGGGCGGCACAGCGAAGCGAGCCCGGAATAGATCTCTTGAAGGGGCGCGCGGAATCGGCGCGCGAACGCGGGACGGGTGACGAGGTCGATCAGAGCGCGGGTCGGGCGCGGCCAGGCGAGCAAGACGAGGCCGAGCAGGATGATCGCGCCCGCGGCGAGGATCAGCGTCGTCTGGACGCCATAGACCGCCACCCCGACGACGGCGACCAGCACCAGCGCGATCAGATCCGTCACGCGCTCGGCGACCACGATCGGCGCCGTCTGGGTCGGCGGGATGTCGTGAAGCTCGCGCAGCAGGTAGCTCTTCACGAGCTCGCCGAGCTTCGCGGGCGTGATCGAGAGTGAGAGCCCGGCCCCGAATACGATCGCACTCGATCCCACGGGCACCCTCACGCGCTGGTGTCCGAGGTAGATCTGCCAGCGCAGGAAGCGAATCGCGTAGTTGGTCAGCGCGAGGCCGAGGGCGGCGGCGAAGGCCCACCAGCGAAACGTGCCCAGGCGCTCACCGAGCTGCCTGACATCGCCGATCATGACGATCGCCGCGATGCCGATCACGAGCACGATCGCGACCCAGATCCAGCGGCGCACGGACGCTTGGTATCACGGCCTGCCTTGACGATGGGAAGCCGCGGGGCGTAGCGTCGCGGGGATGACCAAGGGGCAACACACGGCGAACATCCTGGTGGTCGACGACGATCCGGAGATCGTTTCGATGCTCAGCACGCGCCTGACCAAGCGTGGGTACAAGGTCAGCACCGCCAATGACGGGCATCGCGCGCTCGAGCTGGCGAAGCGCGAGAAGCCCGACCTCGTCCTCCTCGACGTGATGATGCCCGGCAAGTCCGGTTGGGAGGTCGCGCGCGCCCTCAAGCAGGATCCCGTCACCCAGGGCATCAAGATCGTGATGGTCACGGCGATCGGTGCACAGGTGAACGAGATCACGTCCCCGCTCTACGGGGCGGACGCACACATCGACAAGCCGTTCGAGTTCGATCGCCTCGAGAAGGTGATCGCCGACCTCGTTAACCCGAGCCGCTGAGCGCCTTACCGGCCTTCTGGTACCAGGAGCTCTTCGAGTCCACCATCGACTGGACCTGCTTGAGCTTGACCTTGGCGCCAGCGGGATCTGCGGCCAGCTCGCTCATCGCTTCCTTGTAGAGCGCACCGGCCGTCTGCTCGAGCGTGGCCCGGACGGCCTGCGTGGTGCTGTTGCTACCACCTGCCGCCTCGGCGGCCGCCACGGCTTCTTTGGCCGCCGCGTAGTTCTTCGCCGCCATGAACGAGCCTGCCGCCTTCGGTGCGACCTGCGCGAGCTTGGACTGGATCTCTGCGCTGAACACGCCCTCGGGATCGTAGATCTTGGCGCGCTTCAGGGCGGGGTACGCATCCTTGGCGGCCGTGCCGGGCGCCATCGCCACGTTGTAGGCGCGCCCGAACTGCTCGTAGACGGCCGCAGCTGACTTCAGATCCGTCGCGTCCTCGGGATCCGAGCTGGCCGCTGCGGCACGGAGCGTTGCCGCCGCCTCGCTGAACCGCTTGGCCTTGAACTGATCCTCGGCCTTCGCCTTGATCCCCGACGTATCGACGCCGACGCGCTTCTTCGCCGGCTCCTTCTTCGGCGGCGGGTCCTTCTTGGGCGGTGGATCGGCCTTGACGACCTTCTTGGGCGGGTCCTTCTTGGGCGGGTCCTTCTTCGGAGGATCTTTCTTGGGCGGGTCCTTCTTGGGTGGATCGACCTTGGGCGGAACGACGGTCGCGATCGTCTTGGGCGGATCGACCTTGGGCGGATCGACCTTGGGCGGAACGACGGTCGCGATCGTCTTGGGCGGATCGACCTTGGGCGGGTCGACCTTGGGCGGGTCGACCTTGGGAGGGTCGACCTTGGGCGGATCGACCTTGGGCGGAACGACGGTCGCGATCGTCTTGGGCGGATCGACCTTGGGAGGATCCTTCTTGGGCGGATCGACCTTGGTCGTCTGCGGCGGTGGATCGATCGGCTGGATCGTCTTGCCGACGGGCGGCGCGGTCTTGACCGGCTCGGTCTTGACGGGATCCGGCTGCGCTCCGTTTGCTGGAGCACCACCGCTCGAGCCTTTGATGATCGCGACCGTGGCGATCGCCGCGAACAGCGTCAACCCGGCGCCCGCGAGGATCATCTTCGTGCGACGCGAGATCTGGGGCGGTGCGTACACGGGCTGCTGTGCCAGCACCGGCATGCCGTTGTACGGGGTCGGTGGGACGAGCGCCGTCGAGGTCGCATCCCGCGGGATGTGATTGCCGACGACCAGCATCTGCGCCTGATTGCTCGCCGACGGATAGCCGCCGTTGTAGTGCTGCTGGGGCAGCTGCTGGGGCGGTAGCTGCGAAGGCGCGAGCGGCCGACCCTGACCCGGGATCGTCGTCGGCAGCGTGTTGGGCATCGGCATCCCCATCGCATCGCCGAGCATGGTCGGCGAGCCCATCGGACGCACAGAGTTGCCCTGACCAAGCGACGGAATGGTGGTCGCAGCCGAAGGAATCGGCTGCGGGTAGCCCGGCGAGGCGTTGAGGACCGGCATCGGCATCGGCATCGGTGCCGCTGACGGACTGCGCGAACGCAGCGGTGGCGCGGGCGGAGGCAAGGTCTTCGGCCGCGCGAACGCCGGAGGCGGCATCTGCGACGGGGTCATGATCTCCTCGGCCCGCAGCGGCTTTCCGGCGACGGTCGACGGCTCGTCCTCCTCGTCGTCGTCGTCGGGTCGCGGTGTGTCGATCGAGACATCGACGCTCGACGCGATCCGTGGGACGCCGTTCGGGATCTCGAACCGGAACGTCGTGTTGCCGATCTCGATCGTGTCGCCGTTCGCGAGCATGAACGGCTGGTCTTCGATGTTGTTGTTGACCAGCGTGCCGTTGCCCGAGCCGCGATCCACCAGCACCCACGATCCGGCCTCGTAGCGGAGATCGAAGTGCTTGCGCGACACCGCGATGTCCGTGAGGACACAGTCGTTGTCGACGGCGCGCCCGATCGTGTAGCTCTTGCCGGGAGCGACCAGCAGCTCGGCGCCGCTGTCGTTACCGCCGGTGATCAGGAGCCGGGCCTGGGACATCGGCGTGATCATCGAGATCGCGGCGTTGGCCCGCTGATCATCGACCGTCAGCTCGTCCTGCAGGCCCGCGTTGGTCGAGGTGACGTTGGTGATGTTGTTACGACGCTGCGCATCCACGCCCAGTGCGCGGATCTTCTCTGCGACCTCTCCCTGCTCGACCGTCGTGGAGGCCTCTTCCTCCCACCCCGATTCGATCGTGGTCTTCTCTTCCTCATCGTCAGAGAAAGCTTGGGCCTTCGGCACCACATGAGCGCTTACGCGCTGTGGCGCTCCAGGATTTGGAGCCCGGCCCATCACGTAAATTGTACGGGGGGTAACGCTATGGATCAATGACAGCTCTCCCGAGGTGTCCTACCTTTCCTCCCATGCTGGTCTCCGTCGAGCGGGCAAGTTCTCGCGAACAATTCGACCTGGTTCCGAGCAAGATCATCGGCATCGGCGTCAATTACCGGGCTCACGCCGTCGAGATGGGTAAGGGACTTCCCGAGGAGCCCCTGATGTTTTTGAAGCCCCGATCGTCACTGATTCCGGACGGAGGAGCCATCGAGCGCCCCGCCGGGTACGAGCGGGTCGACTACGAAGGGGAGCTGGGAGTGGTGATCGGCCAGCGCGCGCGCCGGATTTCCCGTGAGCAATCGCTCGCCTACGTCCTGGGCTTCACCTGCATCAACGACGTCACCGTCCGCGACCTGCAGAAGAAGGACACCCAGTGGACGCGGGCCAAGGGTTTCGACACGTTCTGCCCCCTGGGACCGCGGATCGTGGCCGGGCTCGATCCTTCCAACCTGCGGATCCAGACCCGGGTCAACGGGGCCCTCAAGCAGGACTCGACGACGGCTGATCTGATCTTCGATGTCCCGACGTTGATCGCGTTCGTCAGCCAGCACATGACGCTGGAGGTCGGCGACGTGATCTCGACGGGCACCCCCTCGGGAGTCGGCAACCTGACGCCAGGCGATGTCGTGGAGGTCGAGATCGAAGGCATCGGTATCCTGCGCAACTCCGTGATCGCGCGCCCGTGACGATCGTCATCGGGCTCGGCGGCAATGTCGGGACCGAGGCCGAGATCCTCGAGAGGTTCCGGCTCGCGCGCGAGGCGCTGGCCGCGCTCGGGACGGTGCGCTCGGCGCCGCTGTACCGGACCGCACCGCTCGGTCCGGCGCAAGCGGCGTTCTACAACACGGCCGTCGCGCTGGTCGCTCCCGACGTCCAGCCCACGGAGCTTCACGCGATCTTGCTCGAGCTCGAGCGCCTGCTCGGACGGCGTCGCGAGCAGGAGGTGCGGTGGGGGCCGCGCACCCTCGATCTCGACGTGCTGGTCTGGGGGGAGCGTGTGATCCGGACGCCCGAGCTCGAGATCCCGCATCCGCGCCTGACCGAGCGCCGGTTCGCCCTCGCGCCGCTCGCCGAGCTCCTCGGAGAGGACGCCGTCGTTCTCGGGAAGCCGCTCTCGCACTGGCTCGCAACGGTGCACGAGCAGGCCGTGGAGCACCTCGCCTCTACCTGGTGAGCTTCGCCAGGTTCGAGCGGTGCGTGTAGACGAGCAGGATCAGGGTCCCCAGCGCGAGCACGGCGGTCCAGCGGTCACCGCGGAGCCACATCAGCCCGCACAGGGTCGCCACGCCCGCAAGCGAGCCGAGCGCCGGGACGCGCTTCCAGGCAAGCACGACCAGGAACACCGCGATCGCGATGCCGAGCTGCTGCGGCGCGAGTACGAGGAACACGCCGGTCGCCGTGGCCACGCCCTTGCCGCCGGTGAATGCGAGGAACGGTGAGAAGCAGTGACCGACGATCGCCGCGCCGCCCGTCGCCACGATGATCCACGGATCGGCGGTGTGATGCACGGCGTACCAGGTGGGGAGCGCGCCCTTTCCAGCATCGAGCACGAGGACGACCGCGCCGAGGGCGGGGCCGAGGACGCGCGTCACGTTGGTCGCGCCGATGTTGCCGCTGCCGTGCTCTCGAATGTTGACCCCGCGCAGGTGCGCGAGGATCACGCCGAACGGGACCGCGCCGGAGAAGTAGCCAAGCAGGACGAGCGCGAGAGCATTCCCCATCGGCTCAGCTCGGAACCTCGGGACTCAGCCACCACCGCCGGACTTGTTCGATCGAGGAGGTCCGCGGCAGACCGGTGGGCAAGGTGTCGAGGAACACGCGCCCGTAGGTCTTCGTCACGATCCGGCCATCGAGGATCGCCACGATCCCGCGATCGTCACGGCGCCGGATCAAGCGCCCGAAGCCCTGCTTGAGCGCGATCGCCGCGGCAGGGAGCTGGATCGCTGCGAACGGATCCTCGCCGAGCTCGGCGCGCGCCTGCATGCGTGCCGCCACCAGCGGATCGGTGTGCGGCGAGAACGGCAGCTTGTCGATGATCACGAGGCTCAGTGCATCGCCGGGCACGTCCACGCCTTCCCAGAACGAGCTCGTCCCGAGGAGCACCGCACCTGGCGTGGAGCGGAACCGATCAACCAAGGTCGCGCGTGGAGCTTCGCCCTGCACCAGGCGAGGGTAGGGCAGCTTGCCCAGGCGGGTCGTCGCCTCGCGAAGGGCGCGATGGCTCGTGAACAGGAGGAACGCACGGCCGCCCGTGATCGCGAGCAGCTCCTGGACGCGCTCGGCCGTGAGCAGCGAGAAGCCATCGTTGACGGGCGGGAGATCGCGCGGGACGTAGAGCATCGCCTGCCGCGAGTAGTCGAACGGCGAATCGACGATCAGCTCCTCGGCCTCGTCGAGCCCGAGCCGCGTGCGCGTATAGGAGAGCTGGCCACCCGCGGCCAACGTCGCCGACGTGAACACCGGCGTGGGACCCGCGGTGATGATGTGGCGGCGGACGAGATCGGCGACATCGATCGGCGAGGCGCTCAGGTACGTACCGGTGGGGCGCGCCTCGCCCCAGTAGACGTGACTGCGCTGGCGTTGCTCGGCGATCGTCGCGAGATCATCGCGCAACCCACGTGCACGTCGGGCCAGGCCGCCGAGCGCAGCACGATGGCCGGCGTCTCCCTCGGCCTCCTGGTCGGGCGGCGGCTCGGACTCGGACTCGGCAGCCCGCGCGAGCTCCTCGAGCGCGGAGTCGAGGCGGAACCATGCTTGCTGGCGGTCGGGGTGATCGAACATCCCGGGCGGCATCACGACCCGACCGCCATCGTTCTCCCCCTGGGTGGGCGCGATCAGCGCGGTGCGCAGCTGCGAGAACAGTCCGATCCCTGCGCGCTCGACGGTATCGATCACGTCGACACCGGCGCGTCCCGTCCACAGCGCCATCCGCGCGAGCGTGAGGTGTGCATCGCGCACGAGCTCGGAGATCTTGTGCGTGGAGATCCGCGCGCCGAAGTGCTCGGTCGCGACGTCCTCGAGCTGGTGGGCCTCGTCGAAGATCACGGCATCGTGATCGGGCAGCACCCGTGCACCGGGGCTCGCCGCGCGAAGCGCACGATCCGCGAAGTAGAGGTGGTGGTTGACGAGGATCAGCTGCGCCTGCTCCGCGAGGCGTCGCGCCTGCGTGATGAAGCACCGCTCGAAGTACGGGCAGCGCGGGCCGATTCGCGCATCGGGCGTGGTGGTCACTTCGGCCCACAGCGGCGACCCCTCGGCGAGCCACTCGACCTCGGCGCGATCACCGGTCTCCGAATGCTCGGCCCAGTCCGCGAGCGCTGCGAGAGAGACATCGTTGGCGTGCGGCGCGCCGCGCGCGGTGGCCTCCGCGAGCCGTCGCTTGCAGATGTAGTTCGCCACGCCCTTCAGCACCACCGCCGAGAACGGCTTGCCGAGGATCGAGCGCAGGAGCGGCACGTCGTGGCGTGCGATCTGGTCCTGCAGCGTTCGCGTGCCGGTGGACACCACCACACGCTTGCCCGAGAGCAGCGCCGGGATCAGGTAGGCGAGCGTCTTGCCGGTGCCCGTGCCCGCTTCGACGATCAGCGGTCGGGCGTCCTCGAGCGCGCGCGCCACGGCCGCGGCCATGGTGCGCTGCTCGGCACGGTCCTCGTAGTGCGGAATCGCCTGCGCGAGCCCGCCCCCGGGCGCGAGCAGCTCGCTCACTTCCGGGACGCCTTCTCGACGTGCCCGCTGGTCCCGAACCGTCGCGCGAGCTCCGCGAACACGCGCTCGATCGGGATCCGCCGCGCGGTGAGGCCGACCATCACGTGGAACAGCAGATCCGCGGTCTCGTGGACGACCTTGTCGTCGGGGCCCTCGGGCAGCTCCGCGGCGAGCTCTCCGCTCTCCTCGGCGATCTTCGCGAGGATCTTCGGCATCCCCGCATCGAGCAGCGACCTCGTGTACGACTTCTCTCCGCTCGCGGCGTCGCGGCGCGCATCGAGGATCTGGGCAAGCCGGGCGACGATCTGGGCTCCCTCCCCGGCGGGCACGCCGTCATCCTTCGCGCCGTCGTCGGTCTCGAAGAAGCAGGTGGTGGCCCCGGTGTGACAGGCAGGGCCGGCAGGGCGCACGCGCGCGAGCAGGGTGTCTCCGTCGCAATCGACGCGCAGCTCGACGAGGGCGAGCGTGTTGCCCGAGGTCTCGCCCTTCTTCCACAGCGCGCCGCGCGAGCGCGACCAGAAGTGGACGACCTGGGTCTCTCGCGTCAGCCGCAGCGCCTCGGCGTTCATCCACGCCACCATCAGGACGGTGCCGGCGATCGCATCCTGGACGACGCACGGCACGAGGCCGCGGTCATCGTACGTCGGTGAGATCACGGGGGTACGTTCGCCAGTGCGGATCGCCGTGTCAACGCCTGAGATCAGGTCCTGATCGCGAGGCCGCGCGCCGCGAGGAACGCCTTGGCCTCGGCGATGGTGTGCTGCCCGAAATGGAAGATCGAGGCCGCGAGCACGGCATCCGCGCCCGCCTCGAGACCACCGGCGAGGTGAGCGAGCTCGCCCACGCCACCCGAGGCGATCACGGGGATCGAGACCGCCGTGGCGACGCACGTGACCAGCTCGGTGTCGTAGCCCTGCCCCGTGCCATCGCGGTCCATGCTGGTGACCAGAAGCTCGCCGGCCCCGCGGTCGGTGACCTCGCGGACCCAGGCGAGGCCATCCTTGCCCTCGGGGGTGCGCCCACCGTGGCTGTAGACCTCCCAGCCCATGGCCGGGGCCGCGCGGCGCTTGGCGTCGATCGCCACCACGATGGCCTGGCTGCCGAACCGCTGCGCGCAGGCGGTGATCAGGCCTGGATCGCGGATGGCAGCGGTGTTGATCGCGATCTTGTCCGCGCCCGCCTCGAGCAGGCGCTCGGCATCGGCGACCGAGCGCACGCCACCGCCCACCGTCAGTGGAGCGAACACCTGGTTCGCGGTGCGCCGGACCACGTCGAGCATCGTCGAGCGGCCCTCGGGGGATGCGGAGATGTCGAGGTAACAGATCTCGTCGGCGCCCTGCGCGTCGTACGCCGCCGCCTGCTCTACCGGATCTCCGGCGTCACGCAGCTCCACGAAGTTGATGCCCTTGACCACACGGCCGTCCTTGACGTCCAGGCAGGGGATGATCCGGCGCGCGAGCATCAGTGCTTCTCGTGACCGTGCGCGACGTGCGCGGCCTCGGCCACGGTGAACCGCTTGTCGTAGAGCGCGCGCCCGACGACGACGGCGGTGATGCCTGCGGCGCGCAGCCGCTTGAGATCGTCGAGCTCGCCCACGCCGCCCGAGGCGATCACCTCGCAGGTCACGTGGCGCGCGAGGTCGGCGGTGGCCGCGACGTTGGGTCCATGGCGCAGCCCATCGCGCGCGATGTCCGTGTAGAGCAGGGCGGCGGCGCCCCAGCCGGCGGCACGCTGGCCCAGCTCGACGGCGGTGACCTCGCCACTCGTGGTCCAGCCATCGACGGCGACCACGCCATCGCGCGCATCGACGGCGACGATGATCTTGCCGGGATGCGCGCGGCACACCTCCTCGACCAGCTCCGGTGTCCGGACCGCGGCGGTGCCGAGCACCACGAAGGCGGCGCCCAGGCCGAGGATCAGCTCCACGGCGGCGCGATCGCGAATGCCGCCACCGACCTCGACGGGGATCGGCGAGGCGGCGACGATCGCGCGCACCAGCTCGACCTGCCGCGGCTCTCCGAACGCGCCGTCGAGGTCCACCACGTGCAGCCGATCCGCGCCGTCGTGCGCCAGCGCGGCGACCAGATGCACGGGATCGTGGTGGAACACGGTGGCGCGGTCGCGCTTGCCTTCCTCGAGACGCACCGCCTTGCCGCCGAGGAGATCGATCGCGGGGAACAGCTTCACGCGGCCTCGACGAAGTTGCGGAGGAGGTGCAGGCCCACGGCCTGGCTCTTCTCCGGGTGGAACTGGCAGGCGAACACGTTGTCTCGACGGATCGCCGCGCACACGCCAATGCCGTGGACGGACTCGAGAGCGAGCAACGAGGGATCCGCTGGCATCGCGTGGAACGAGTGCACGAAGTAGAAGTATGCGCCGTCCGGGATCCCCGCGAGCAACGGATCTGGGCGGCGCTGGGCGACCCGGTTCCAGCCCATGTGGGGGACCTTGAGCGCCGGATCGCCGGGCACCAGCTTGATCACGCGCCCGCGGTACACGCCGAGGCCCGGGCAGCCGCCCTGCTCCTCACTCTCTTCGAACAGGATCTGCAGGCCGAGGCAGATGCCGAGGTACGGACGGCCACTCGCGATCGCCTCGCGCAGGGAATCTCCGAGACCGCGCTCGACCAAACCGTGCATGAACACGCCGAACGCGCCCTGGCCGGGGACCACGATCTTGTCGGCGCGCCGCACGACGTCCGGATCTCGCGTCACCACGACCTCACCGCCCACCTGCGCGAGCGCGCGCTCGACGGAGCGGAGGTTGCCGGAGCAGACGTCGACGATCGCGATCACGCGATCAGCGTACCCTTGGTCGACGGCACGGCGCCGCCGAGGCGCGGATCGATCCGCGTGGCCGCATCGCACGCGCGCGCGAACGCCTTGAAGATGCACTCGATCGTGTGGTGAGCGTTGCCGCCGTAGTGGAGGTTGACGTGGAGGTTGCACTGCGCGCGCGTGGCGAACGCCGCGAAGAACTCCTTGGCGAGCTCGCAATCGAACTCGCCGATCCACTTGCCGTCGAGGCCGGCGACCCGCCAGACGAACGCCGGTCGCCCGCAAAAATCGATCGCGACGGTGACGAGCACCTCGTCCATCGGCAGCGTCGCCGAGCCGTAGCGGACGATCCCGGCGCGATCCGCGAGCGCCTGCTCGAAGGCGTTGCCGAGAACCAGGCCGGTATCCTCGACGGTGTGATGACCGTCGATCTCGATGTCGCCCGCCGCCTCGAGCTTCAGATCGAACAGGCCGTGCCGGGCGAAGGCGTCGAGCATGTGGGTGAGAAACGGGAGCGGCGTGACGATCTGTCTCGCTCCCGTACCATCGAGGGCGAGGTCGACACGGACCTGCGTCTCCTTCGTGATCCTCTCGATCGTCGCGGTGCGCGCCACGTCTCCTTGTATCAGCTGGGTTGCGATCGTACAAACGAACGCATGGTTCGCTATCCAGGGATGATCGCTCACGTTCTCGTGCCGCTCGCGCTCGTGGCATGCGGTGGTGGCGCCAAGAAGGCCCCCAAGAAGCCGGTGGTGACCAAGAAGTCGCTCACCCCCGCGAAGGCCACCGAGACCGAGGAGGAGCGCGAGAAGAAGCGGACCTCGGCGGCGCGCGCGATCGTACCGGATGGCGTCTCGTGCCTCCCCACCGCGCTCAAGGACAACACCGCGCCGCGCCTCGAGCTCGCCGCGATCGGCGCGGACGCCGTGGTCTGCGCGATCGACACCGACGAGACCCGCCTGCTCGGCCCGGTCGCATGCTGGAAGGTCGACCTCGCCTCGGGCGCGCTCGCGTACCAGCCCGCCTCGCCGCTGCCTGGGCGCGGGATCTCGGTCCTCCTCGATGATCGCTGCGCTCGCGGCTTCTGCCTGCCCAAGGATGCCAAGGCGCCATCGTCGAAGATCGCACGCATGGCGTGGAACAGCGAAGGCTCCAAGGTCGCCGTCCTGGTCGGCGATGACCTCCACGTCTACGATGCGTCCTCGAAGGCTCACGAATCGAGCTTCTCGATCCGCGGCGACAAGGGCGTGACCAATGACCCCACCGCCGTCCACTGGGTCGGCGACATGCTGTTCGTCGAAGGCGCTGATCAGGGGCCGTTCGCCGGGGTGTGGGCGTTCAAGGCCGATGGCACGCCAGTCGGCGGTATCGAGGCGATCGGCGCGAAGGATGGCAAGCCGATCTCCACCTTCGGTGGCTCGTTCTCCCTGCTCGACAAGACGCGCGTCGCGGTCGCGGAGCAGGGCTTCACGACGGTGACCGTCTACGACGCCACCAACGGCCAGCGCTCCAAGCTCGTGCGCAAGCTGACCAAGCCGCCGTGCAAGAACGAGGAAGTCGACGCGTACTGGAAGGACGAGAACGACAAGGTCACGCCGAAGTGCAAGGACGCGCTCGCAAAGTCGTTCGCGCACCTCCAGGGCGCCACCGCGGTCGCCGGCTCCAAGAACTTCCTCGTGATGCTCCGCGGGGCGCGTCTCGGCGAGCTCGCCGTGATGGATGCCAAGACCCTCGCCGAGAAGAAGGCGATCAAGCTGCCGTGGTGCACCGGCAACGAGGCCGCGGCCGCGGGCGGCGGCAGCGCCTCGGACGATGCGAAGGCCGAAGCGAAGGAAGACAAGAAGGCGACGACGCGCGGCCCGGCGAAGAAGTCCAAGGGCGACGAAGATCCGGACGCCGGCGGCGAGTAACGCCGGGCGGTGTTCTAGCGCCGCAGCTGCTGCACGCGCTCGCGCGACGCAGCCACGTCTTGCTCGCTCACACCACCGACGAGGTCGAGGCGAGCGCGTTGCTCGCGGCCGGTCTGCGCATCACGCGCCTTGACCTGCAAGATGCCCGAGGCATCGAGCGCGAACGTCACCTCGATCGAGGTCTCGCCGCGCGGCCGCGCCGGCAGGCCCTCGAGCCGGAGATCGCCGATCACCGTGTTGTTGTCGAGGCGTCGTGACTCGCCCTGACACACCACGATCCGGACGGCGTCTTGCCGATCGCGCGAGGTGGTGAACAGCTTGATCATCTCGGTGGGGAGTCGCGAGTTGCGCCGAATCAGCTCCTCGCAGTAGCCAGCGACCGTGGCGATCCCCAGGCTGCGCGGCGTGACATCGAGGACGACCGGGGGTGGCCGATAGATAGGGTCGGGCTCCTGCGGCACCGGCTGCAGCACGATCTGCTGGAGCGGCATCGGCATCGGCGCGATCGGCAGGGGTTGCATCGCCATCGTCGGCTGCTGGTGTTGCGGCGGCGGTGGTGCCGGCTGCATCACGGGATAGGCCTGCGGCTGAAACCCCTTCGCCGTGCTCGCCGCGGATGGCTCCGGCATCGGCATCGGCAACGGTGTCGGCGTCGATGCACGGTGAACGACGGGCATCGGCGGCGTCGCCGACATCAAGGTCGACGCCTGTGGGTTCGAGGTCGGATAGCTCTGAAGCGGAGCCTGCTCGACCGCGGTGGGCTGGACCGCGGCTGGGTTGGTCTGGAAGTCGTCGGCTGCGCCCCACTGCGACTCCGGCGGCCTGTCGACCGCGGGCATCCCGCGCTGGGTGGAGGGCTTGGGCGGGATCGGAGGAGGGCGTGGCGCCTCGGCGACCATCGTCTTCGCGGAAGGGGCCGACGCCGGCACGTTGCCGGTGGCAGGGCGCGGCGGTGGCTTCAGGCGGCCGATCGCGCTGGGAGGCGGCGGGGTCTTGCCCTCGAACACCTCGCGGGCGCCGCCGCGGGGCACCCGGTACTCGGTCCCCGGGCGTGGCGGCTGCGGAGCGGCCTGCGAGACCGAGGTCTCCTCGTCGTCCATCTCGACGGTGTTCGTGTTTCCGCTGAACGCGTGATCGACCGTGTTGGTCTCGCCCTCGAACGCATCGTCATCCGGCTCCGGCTCCGGCACGGCGAGGCGCTGCGACGACTTGCGGTTGAGGATCCGCTCGAGCGAGGAGGCCTGAAGTGCCGCGCCGACCGCCACGGCATCCTCGGGGTTGACGTCGGTGCGCGGCGCCTTGGCGAAGAACTTGCTGACCTGATCGCGAACGTACGGGATCTTCGTCGTGCCGCCGACCAGGATCACGTCATCGATCCCATCGATGCCGAGACGTGCGTAGCTCAGCGCTTCCTTGCACACCGGGAACGTGCGGTCGATGATGTCGGCGACCTGCGAGACGAACTCGTCGCGCGAGATCTCGATCTGGAGGTTGAGCGGTGCGCCCTTGGGGCCATACGCGATCTCGTCGACGCGGACCACCGCGCGCGAACGCCGCGAGAGCTCGATCTTGGTCTGCTCGGCGACTGCGCGGAGCCGCATCATCGAGACCTCGTTGGTCCGGAGATCGACACGATTCTCCTGGAGGAACTTCGCGACCATCTTGTCGACGAGGCGCTCGTCAAGATCGTCGCCGCCGAGGAACGTATCGCCGGCCGTGCCGAGCACCTCGTAGACCTGATCCTCGAGCTTCAAGATCGTGATGTCGAAGGTGCCGCCGCCGAAATCGAACACGGCGATCGTCTGCTTGAGGTTGCGCGAGCTGCCGTATGCGAGCGCGGCGGCCGTGGGCTCGTTGAGCACGCGGACCACCGTGAGGCCGGCGATCGCTCCGGCGGTGGCAGTCGCGGAGCGCTGTGCGTCGTTGAAGCTCGCGGGCACGGTGACCACGGCGCGGGAGACCGGCTCGCCGAGCTGGTGCTGGGCGATGTTGCGCACGTGATCGAGCACGATCGCGGAGATCTCGGGCACCGCGAACTCGCCGCCACGCGTGACGATCAGCGGCAGCTCGTTCGCGCCCTCCTTGATCTGGAATGGCGAGCGCTTCTTCGCGGTCCTGACCTCGGGAGAGGAGTACGCGCGACCGATCAGCCGCTTGACCGAATAGATCGTGTTCGACGGGTCGATGACCTTCCGCTGCTTCGCCGCCGCCCCGACGACCACGCCACCGTTCGGGTGGAACGAGACGACCGAAGGATGGATCTTGTAGCCACCTTCGTCCGCGAGCACACGCGCCGTCCCCGTCTCGTCGGCGTGGGCGACGACCGAGTTCGAGGTGCCGAGGTCGATGCCTACGATCGGATCGGACAAGCGCTTCTCGGGACGATAGCCTACAGGGAGGGCCCGGCGGTGGCCAGAACGCCATCGTACCAGCGTTCGAGCTGGGCCCGAAACGGCCACATCCACCCGTAGGATGGCCCCAGGAACTGCCCGATCACGTACTCGCGATAGGCCGCGCGTCGTGGGTACGCGGCACCCCAGACCTCTGCAGCGGCACGGATGCTCTCCGCGTAGGCCTCCTTCTCGAAGTAGGCGCGGAACCACGCCAAGCCCATCGGGAGCGGGAGGAGCACGTAGAGCAGCGCCATCCCGGGCAGCGTGAACTTGCGAAATTGTCGGAGATGGACGGCCTCGTGTCGCAGGGTGACGTAGCGCTGGTCGGGGTCGGTCTCGTCCCAATCTGCGGTCACGTAGACCGTGCGCCCGATCGTGGTCTGGAAGGAATCGAGGTACGAGCGCATGCGGCCAAACGTCAGCACGATCAGCGTGTAGTGGATCGCCTTGTGGAACGTCGAGCGGTCCTTGCGGACGATCCGGAACCGCGGGAACTCGGCGCGCAGGGCCTCGACGAGCCGATCGTATCGCGTCACGTCTGAATCTTACTCCCGTTGACGGCACGCGTGCGGATCCGTAGCGTGCTCGGTCCGTGGTGGACCTGTCGAAGTTGAACGCGCCGCAGCGCGAGGCCGCGAGCCACGGTGGTGGCCCGTTGCTCGTGCTCGCCGGCGCGGGCTCCGGCAAGACCCGCGTGATCACCACGCGGATCGCGCACCTGCTCGAGCAGGGCATCCCGCCCCACGCGATCTGCGCCGTGACGTTCACGAACAAGGCCGCCGAGGAGATGCGCGAGCGCGTCGCGAGCCTGGTCCGCGACAAGGCGACGTCGCGCGCGCTGACGATCGGGACGTTCCACGCCCTCGGCCTCATGATCCTGAAGACGGAGCGCAAGGCCCTCGGGCTGCCGCGCGGCTTCGTGATCTACGACCAGTCGGATCAGATGGGCTCCGTGCGCGAGGCGCTTCGTCACGTCAAGTCGATGTCACGCGACGGCGAGCGCCGGTTCGACGTCAAGGCGATCCTGACGAGGATCTCGCTCGCCAAGAACGGCTTCATCGCTGCCGAGGACTACGAGGGCAACCCGGCCGACGACTACGATGCGATCACCTCCGAGGTCTATCCGAAGTACCAGGAGATGCTGCGCGCGTGCGCGGCGTTCGACTTCGACGATCTGATCGTGGAGCCGGTGCGGCTGTTCGAGAAGCACGAGGAAGTGCGCGAGCGCTGGGCGAGCAAGTACCGCTTCGTCATGGTCGACGAGTTTCAGGACACCAACGCGGCGCAGCTGCGCATGGTCAAGCACCTCGTCGCCCAGCACGGGAACCTGTGCGTCGTCGGCGACGATGACCAATCGATCTACAGCTGGCGCGGCGCCGATCCCACGAACATCCTGCGCTTCGGAGAGATGTTTCCAGGGGCGAAGATCGTCAAGCTCGAACAGAACTACCGCTCGACCAAGACCATCCTCGCGGCGGCCAACACCGTGATCGCGAACAACAAGCAGCGCCACGGCAAGTCGCTGTGGTCGCAGCTCGGTGACGGCGAGATCATCACGCACGCGGTCGCCGCCACGCCCGAGGACGAGGCGAAGTTCGTGGCGAAGGAGATCTTTGCGCTCCACCAGGCCGGTCGGACGTGGGACTCGATCGCGGTGATGTACCGCTCGAACCTGCAGGCGAAGATCCTCGAGGAGGAGCTTCGTACCGCCAGCATCCCGTACGTGATGTACGGCGGGCAGCAGTTCTTCGAGCGCAAGGAGGTCAAGGACGTCCTCGCGTACCTCCGCGTCGCGTTGAACCCGAAGGACGAGCTCGCGCTGCGGCGGATCATCAACTATCCCGCACGCGGGATCGGCGCCACCACCGTCGAGCGCCTCGTGCTGGCGGCACAGGCGAAGCACGCCACGCTGTGGGATGCCCTCAAGGGCGCGATCTCTGGCACCGGGACCCTCCCGGGGCTGTCTCCGGCGCTGTCCTCCGATGACGAGGGAGGTCCGGGCACCACCGTCGACATCGGTGACATCCGCGGGCCCGCGCGCAACGGGATCATCGAGCTCCTCCACGTGGTCTCTGAGCTCGCATCGGCGATCGAGAGCGGCACCGATGTCGTCAGCGCGACCAAGGTCCTGATCGAGGACATCAAGCTCTACGACGATCTACGCATGGCCTCCGGAAGCATGGCGGCAGGACAGCGTCGGATCGACAACGTCGAGGGGCTGTTCGGATCGCTACAGCGGTTCGCGGAGCGCGGCAAGGGCAAGGAAGATCTCGCGGAGTACCTCCGCGTGCTCTCGCTCGAGACCAGCAAGGAGGAGGACACCATCCCCGGGCCCAAGGTCGTGCTGTGCACGCTGCACGGGGCCAAGGGGCTCGAGTTCCCGGTGTGCTTCATGATCGGGCTCGAGGAGGAGCTGTTGCCTCACATCCGGACCCTGCAACCGCAGGCGACCGATGCGCTCGATGCAGACCACGCGACCGACATCAGCGAAGAGCGCCGGCTGTGCTACGTCGGGATCACGCGCGCGCAGCGCAAGCTCTACCTGACCCGCGCCTGTACCCGCGTCACGCGCGGCCGCTCGGTGCCGCGCACGCCCTCTCGGTTCCTCCTCGAGATCCCCGAGGAGCTCTACGAGGTGCGCGACATCGGCGAGGAAGCGCGGCAGAAAGTTCCGGAGGCCGAGGTGCAGAGCTTCTTCGGCAACCTCGCCAACCTCCTCGACGACTGAGCGACACCGCCCAGCGTCAGCGACCGAGCCGCTCGCGGGTGAGCCCGACGTAACGTGCATCGGCATCGCCAGCGATCCAGCTCCTGCCGAGCCGTGCGGCGACCACCGCGGTGGTGCCAGACCCGACGAACGGATCCACCACGAGCTGCCCGGGCTTGCTCGAGGCGAGGACGAGCTTCTCGATCAGCGCCTCCGGCTTCTGGGTGGCGTGCGGGGTCTTCTCGGTCATGCCGTTACAGATCACGGGGATCTCGATCACATCTCGCGGCTTCGCACCGAGAGGGTTCGGCTCCCACTTGTCTCGCTTCTCGCCCCGATCGTACTGCGACGACACGGCCTGGGCGCGCGCGGGGTACTTCGTGGTGTGACCGTTGTAGGGGATGCGCACGGCATCGACGTCGATCTTCGCGCCGCGATTCCGGAGGTGGAGGATCGATTCGTGGGACCGCCCCCAGTCCTTCCCGAGGTTCGCCTTGTTGCGATACGACCAGATCAGCCAGCGGCAGCTCGCGAACCTGCGGGCGCTGCGGACCTTCACATCGGCGAGGATCTCCGAGAACCCGCAGACGTACGCCGAGCCGTGAGGCGCGAGCACCCGCGCGACCTCCGCGAGCCAGCCATCGCACCACTCGACGTAGGCCTCGATCGATTCGAACTCGTCCCACTCGGCCTTCGCGATCGCATACGGCGGATCGGTGACCACGAGATCCACCGAGCCCGAGGGCAGCTTGCCGAGCAGTGCGAGCACGTCCGCGTGCCACAGCTCGCCACCGTCCCGAGCGAGTGCGCGCGTGGGGCCAGGGCCGCGCAGATCGCGCGGGACCGGCAACTCGCGGACGACCCGAGGTGGACGCTTGGGCACGAGGCGAGCATCCTACTCGCCTATGACAGCGTCGGACGCCTCGATCCACTCCACCGCGATCATCGAAGCCGGGGCCCACATCGGCGCGACCACCCGGGTCTGGCAGTGGGTCCACGTCATGGGCGGTGCACGGATCGGTGCGCGTGGATCGATCGGGCAGGGCTGCTTCATCGGCAACGTCACCATCGGTGATGGCTGCCGGATCCAGAACCACGTCTCGGTCTACGACGGGGTCACGCTCGCCGACGACGTGTTCCTCGGCCCCTCGTGCGTGTTCACGAACGTGAAGCATCCCCGTGCGCACGTCTCGCGCAAGGACGCCTACGTGAAGACGCTGGTGGGCCAGGGCGTCACGATCGGCGCCAATGCGACGATCCTGTGCGGCGTGACGATCGGCGCCTACGCGATGATCGGAGCAGGCGCGGTGGTGACGCACGATGTACCCGCCCACCGGATCGTGCTCGGCGCCCCGGCGAAGTGGGCCGGCTGGGCGTGCCGATGCGGAGAGACGCTGGGTGCGGATCGCGTGTGTGCGCGTTGCGGAGATCGGTACAGCTCGGACGGCGAGACGCTGCTTCGTCTGTGAGCTCAGCGCCGATAGTGGTGCTTGAGCTGCGCCCACAGCTCGAGTGGATCGAAGCCGAGCAGCGCGAACGGATGGGCGCCGGATTCCTTCATCACATCGCGAGCGCGGCCGGCGAGCGCGGAGGCCCGATCGCGCGTGGCCTGCGGCAACATGCGGGCGACCGCGGAGGCGGCGCGGCCTGCCATCGCGGCGACCGCGGCCCCACCGAGCAGTCCGAGCAACCACGCGGGCGCGGGATCGATCACCACGCGCTTGGCGTTGAGATCGCGGGCGAGCTGATCGCTCGGTCCGGTCACGATCCCGAGCAGCGTCGAGCGCTCGAGGAACAGGGCGATGCTCGGCTTGGCGAACCGCTCCTCCACCGCCTCGAGGACGCGCTTGTGACCCTTGGCCCAGTCACGTGCGAATCCGGCCTCGGGAACGAGATCGGCGATCGCGCGATGCGTGCCCGCCCGCACCACATCGCCCTCCTGCTTGACCGCGATGATCGAGCTGTGGATCCGTGAGCGATCGTCCTCGATCACGTAGGCGATCAGCGCGGAGCGATCGGGGACCAGCAGATCGAACGTGCGCTGCAGCGGATCGAACGAGGGCGCGGGCAACAGCTCGAGGAGCGGGGGCTCCGTCCACACGCCCGTCCCGGCGTGCTTCTTGAGCGCGCGGAGCGCGATCAGCCCTTGCTCGACGAGATCCTGCTCGAGCCGGAGCGCGCCCTCGATCTCCTGCGAGAGCGCGGCGATCACCCCCCGCTCGATCGCGATCACGGCGCTCACGCCGAGTGTCTTGGCCCAGGCTTCGAGGTGCTTCGCCGTCAGGCCAGGGAGCGGCGCCGTGGCGGGTTCGATCGCACCCTTCGCTCCATCGCCCGCGATCACGAGCTTGATCACGCGGCCGCCGTCGAGGATCGCGAGCGCCCAGCGCGGCCGTTCGTTCACACCGGGAGGTGTGAGCAGGCGCCACCAGTTCTTCCAGTGACGGGCATCCAGATCGGCGAGCACGAGCTCGGAGGACAGCACACCTGGAGGTTAGCACCGGCTCCCCTCCTCGACTTGCGCTCGGCGCGGAACAGGTGGAACCTCCGCGCATGAAGAACACGACCAAGCTGATTGCGTTGGTGTTGATGGGCTCTGCGGGCGTCGCGTCTGCGGGTGGCTCGGAGGGCTCGATCGGTGTCGGCGCCGAGTTCATGCTGAGCTCGTACTCCGTCGGCGGCGGCGGCACCGGAAACGTGGTGTCGTTCGGGCTCGGCGGGCCGTCGCTCAACTACGACGCCGGCAAGTTTCACGTCGGTGGCTTCCTCTCGATCCTCGATCCTGGTGGCGCGAACAACACCGCCGTGGAGATCGGCGGGCGATTCTACTATCACGTGCACTCGACCGCGATGACCGACTTCGGCATCGGCGGCACGATCGGCATCCTCAACTACGACGTGGGCAACGATCGGAACACGGCGATGTTCATCGAGCCGGGCTTCCAGATCCGCACGTTCCTGCAGTCGAACGTGGCGCTCAGCTTCACGGCCGGCCTCGCGATCGGCGCGGCCGATGCGGACGGCGTGTACCTGATCGGCAACGCCGTGGGCGGCGCCGGCCTCCACTACTACTTCTTCTAGGCCGTCACTCGTCGCCGCCGCCGACCGCGGCGGCGATCGCCACGTCCTGCGCGCGGATCTTCGTGGGATCGAACTTCTTGGCGCCCTCGATCATCTTCTCGATGGTCTTGTCGAAGTCCGGTGCCGCGTCCTCCTTGCCGGCCTTCACGAACCGGAGCGGGTTGACGCGTGCGACGACGATCGGCTTCAGATAGCCACTCGTGAAGCCGGACTCCTTGAGCCGGACCACCGCGGCGCTCACCGCCTCGTCGAGCTCGAGCAGCTTGTCCGCGTGCGCCTCGCGCAGCACGAGGCTCTTCTTCATCGGCTCGGTGGACCAGGTCTCGCACTTCGAGACCACGGAGTTGTATGCGCCGCCCGAGAACCGCGCGTTCTTCTCGTAGCAGATGCCGATCGTGACCAGCGAGGCTTGCTCGAGCTCGAACGAGACATCGGTCTCGCTCTGACCCGTGCGCTTCGGATCGGTCGCGATCGCGCGTGCCATCCGGATCACCTCGATCGCCTTGTCCTTGAGGTTGTGGGCCTTCTCCGTGTTGAGCGCGAGGATGCGGAACGCGATCTCCGGCTCGGGCATCACGAGTGCGATCACCGTCTTCGCGCCGAGGCTGGTCAGCGCGGACAGCCGATGCATGCCGTTGGGTGAGATGAAGCTATCGCCATCCGGGACCGCGATCACCGGATCGAGAAACCGGCCGACCTTGGGGATCACCGCAGCGAGCCGATCGGCGTGCGTCTTGGACAGCTCGCGCTGGTAGGGCGTGGGCTTGACCTTGTCGAGCGGGAGCGCCGCGATCGCCACCCAGTGACCACCGAACGGCTCGCGGTACGTGGTGAGCGTCTCACCACCGGCCTCAGAGATCTGCTTGCTCAGGCGCGTGACCTCGGGCGATGGCGAGCCCGACGCCACTTCAGCGGCGGTGAGCCCGACGGAGCCGGCCTCCGCCTTGGTCTTCTTCTTGCGCGGGGTCGTTGCCTTCTTGGGTGCCGTGGCCTTCGCCTTTGCCATGCGTCGCACTGTAGTACCCTTGCCGCGTGAAGTGGACGCGAGGCACCCAGAACGACGACGTCATCGATGCTCGCGGGAAGCGGCCATCCGGAACGGTGCTCGCGGGCGGCGGTGTCGGTGCGGCGGTGATCGTGTTCGTCGTCGCGCGGCTGCTCGGCGTGGACATCAGCGGGTTGTTCGGCGGCGGCGGCGGGGATTCGTCGCAATCACAGTCCCAATCGCAGGGTGATGAGCAGCAGCCACCCAAGGGACCGGACCCAGACGCCGAGCTCGTCGACTTCGTGAAGTTCGTGATGAAGGACATCCAGGACACGTTCGCGGCGAAGTTCAAGGCCGAGGGCAAGCAGTACGTGACGGCGAAGCTGAAGCTGTTCACCGAGACCGTGGACACCGCCTGCGGTCGATCGTCGGCCGCGATCGGTCCGTTCTATTGCCCCGGTGATTCGCGCGCGTACATCGACCTCTCGTTCTACAAGGATCTCCGCGCTCGGTTCGGCGCGCCTGGAGACTTCGCGCAGGCATACGTCCTCGCGCACGAGCTCGGCCACCACGTGCAGAACTTGCTCGGCATGGAGACCGAGACCGATCGGCTTCATCGCGGCGAGACGCGCAACGCGAAGTCCGTGCGGATCGAGCTTCAGGCGGATTGTTACGCCGGGGTCTGGGGCCACGAGGCCGCGGGCAAGAAGCTCCTCGAAGCGGGAGACCTGGAGGAGGCGATCAACGCCGCCTCCGCGATCGGCGACGATCGCCTGCAGAAGCAGTCCGGCGGTGGCGTCAATCCCGAGACGTTCACGCACGGCACGTCCGCCCAGCGCGTGAAGTGGTTCCGGCGCGGGTTCGAGACAGGAAAGCTCTCCGCGTGCGATACGCAGACCGTCGAGGACCTATGAGCCAGCTAACGTCGTTTCCGAAGTCCGAGATCAAGATCCTCCTCCTCGAGAACGTCCACCCAGTGGCCGCCGAAGCCTTCAAGGCGGAGGGCTTCCAGGTCGAGACGGCGAAGGGTGCGCTCCCCGAGGCCGAGCTCGTCCAGCGCGTACAGGATGCCCACATCCTCGGCATTCGCTCGAAGACGCAGGTCACCCCCGCGGTCCTCGAGGCCGGTCGGCGGCTGCTCAGCGTGGGCGCGTTCTGCATCGGCACCAACCAGATCCACACCACCAGCGCGAATCATCACGGCGTGCCCGTGTTCAACGCACCGTTCTCGAACACGCGGTCGGTCGCGGAGCTGATCCTCGCTGAGGTGGTGATGCTCTCTCGTCACCTGGGCGATCGCTCGCGCGAGGTGCACGAAGGTCGCTGGCACAAGATCGCGGTGGGCAGCCACGAGGTGCGCGGCAAGACGCTCGGCATCGTCGGCTACGGCCACATCGGGAGCCAGATCGGCGTACTCGCCGAGGCGTTCGGCATGCGCGTGGTGTTCTTCGACATCATGGCGAAGCTGCCGATGGGCAACAACCGCTCGCTCGCCCGTCTCGAGGACGTCCTCGAGATCTCGGACTACGTGACCCTCCACGTCCCCGAGACGCCGCAGACCAAGAACATGATCGGCCCCACCGAGCTGGCGAAGATGAAGCCGGGCGCGTGCCTGCTCAACGCGAGCCGCGGCACCGTAGTCGAGATCGATCCGCTCGCCGCGGCGATCAAGTCAGGCCACATCGGCGGCGCGGCCGTCGACGTGTACCCCGACGAGCCCGAATCGAACAGCGATGGCTTCTCGTCGCCCTTGCGCGGCCTCCCCAACGTGATCCTGACGCCTCACATCGGTGGCTCCACCGAGGAGGCGCAGGAGGCGATCGGCCGCGAGGTCTCGGCGTCGCTGATCAAGTACATCAACACGGGCGCCACCACGGGCGCGGTGAACTTCCCGCAGATCGAGATCCCGCTGGTGAAGGGTACCCACCGGATCCTCAACGTTCACAAGAACGTCCCCGGCGTGCTCCGCGACATCAACAAGATCGTCTCGGACTGCAACGCGAACATCCGGGCCCAGATCCTCTCGACGGACTCCGACATCGGCTACCTGATCATGGACCTCGAGCAGGAGCTCTCGCAGGACGTGAAGCGGGCCGTCGCAGCGCTGCCGACCAGCATCAAGACGCGCATCTTGTTCTAAGCGAGTACACTGGGGGCGCGTGCACATCAGCGTCTTCGACATCTTCAAGATCGGGATCGGGCCTTCCAGCTCGCACACGGTCGGGCCGATGCGCGCGGCGAAGCGGTTCGCGGAGCGGCTGCAGGCGGATGGTCAGCTCGCGCAGACCGCCGGTGTGAAGATCGAGCTGTTCGGCAGCCTTGGCTTCACCGGCAAGGGACACGGGAGCGATCGCGCCGTGGTCCTCGGCCTCGAGGGCGAGGAGCCCAAGACCGTGGACGTCGACCTGATGGCGAAGCGCGTGGCCCAGGTCGCCGAGACGCGGCGCATCAAGCTCCTCGGGATCCACGAGGTCGATCTCGATCTGGCAGACGCGCTGATCTTCCACCGGCGCGACAAGCTGCCTCTGCACTCCAATGGCATGCGGTTCACGGCGCGCGACGCCGCGGGCCAGGTGCTCGTCGAGCGCGTCTACTACTCGGTGGGCGGCGGCTTCGTCGTCGACCACACCGGTGCGCCCGCAGATGGCAGCACACCAGCCGAGCAGGTCTCCGTGCCGTACCCCTTCAACTCCGCGGACGAGCTGCTGCGGCATGCGAGCGAGCACGGCATGAGCTTCTCGTCGCTGATGATGGAGAACGAGAAGGCCCACCTCGGCGAGGCCGAGATCCGGACCCGGATCGTCGAGATCTGGCAGGCGATGGATGCGTGCGTGAAGCGCGGGTGCGAGCGCGAGGGAATCCTGCCGGGCGGCCTCAAGGTGAAGCGTCGCGCCGCGGCGCAGTACCGCAAGATGAAGAGCGATCCGGCGGGTGCGAGCGATCCGCTCGTGATCATGGACTGGGTCAACCTGTTCGCCCTCGCCGTGAACGAGGAGAACGCCGCGGGTGGCCGCGTGGTCACGGCCCCCACCAACGGTGCCGCCGGCATCATCCCCGCAGTGATCATGTACTACCGGCGGTTCCTGCCGAACGCCGATGACGAGGGCACCATCCGGTTCCTGCTCACCGCCGCGGCGGTCGGCGCGCTGTACAAGAAGAACGCGTCGATCAGCGGTGCGGAGGTCGGCTGTCAGGGCGAGGTGGGCGTGGCGTGCTCGATGGCCGCAGGCGCGCTCGCCGAGGTCATGGGCGGGACGCCCGCGCAGGTCGAGAATGCCGCGGAGATCGGGATGGAGCACAACCTCGGCCTGACCTGCGATCCGATCGGCGGCCTCGTCCAGGTGCCGTGCATCGAGCGCAACGCCATGGGCGCCGTCAAGGCGATCAATGCCGCCCGGCTTGCACTGCAGGGCGATGGGACGCACAAGGTGTCGCTCGACAAGGTGATCAAGACCATGTGGCGCACGGGCGCCGACATGAGCAGCAAGTACAAGGAGACCGCGCGCGGTGGTCTCGCCGTGAACATCATCGAGTGCTGATCGATCCTCGATCGCGATTCGCGGTACGCTCTCTACAGTGGAGCTAACCGGGCTCGAGCCGCGGCGCAGCGACCTGGCGCGCGGGATCGTGATCGCGAGGAGCAAGGCTCCTCTCGATCCGGCCGCGCAAGAGGAGCTCTGGGCCACGCTGTCTGCAGCGGGCGTGACCGAGATCGATCGCAGTGAACCCGACGATGGCGGTGATCCCGAGGAGGCGATCTCACGCCAGTGGCTCGCCGCACCCTGGATGCCGCCTGCACCCAGCGAGCTCGAGACCCAGCGTGCGGCTCTCGAGGCTGTCGCCGCGACCTATGGCCTCGAAGCGATCTGGTGCGTCAAGGTCGAGACCGGGATCGATGGGGTGGCATGGATGGAGATCTCGGCCGCCGAGCCGTCTCTCGAGGATGAAGGGGACGACGCTGGCTCCGGAACGCACTCGGACGAGCCGCCGGAGATCGTCGATGCGATCTTCGACGAGAGCGAGGAGGTCCTGTATGCCGCCCCGGATGCCCCGCCACCGGCCGAAGAAGGTGAGGCGAGCGGCGAGGACGACTCCGATGACGACGAGGGTGACGGCGACGATGATCCAGATGACATGCGGGATGACATCTCATCGGCGCTGGAGAGCCACTGGCGCAACGGCGTCCCGCCCCTCGAACACTCGGTTTCGTTTCCGATCGAGCGCTACCCCGAGATCATCGATGACTATGACTGGGAGAGCTTCGGCCTCGCGATGAAGCTGTCGGGGGACGCGCTCCCCGGCGAAGAATCGGTGATCAACGCGTTCTTCGCGCTCTGGCTCTCGGTCTACCAGGACGAGCGCACCGACGAGTTCGAGCCGTTCCAGCGCGCGGATGTCGTCCACGATCGCCGCCACCGCTCCGCGCTGATGTGGGTGGAGCGGTTCGCCGTGCCCGCCACGGCCGCAGATCAGGTGCACTTTCTGCTGTGGGTGGCGGCGCGGATCAACGACGTGCTGCCGCTGACCTGGGCGCGCTTCGACGATGTGGATGACGCGGTCAAGTCGCGCGCGGTGCCCGATGATGACTCGGAGGTGTTCGTCCTCGCGGGAAATCCGTTCGCAGAGCGATTCCACAGGCACGGAGAGGAGCCCGCACTGTCCTGGGCCGTGTCGCAGAGCGCCTGGAGCAAGCGAGAGCTCTCGGGAATGTTGATCGAGGTCGCCCTCGAACATGATCCAGATGAGGTCGCGACGGCCGTTGTCGCCGAGCGGCTGCTTCGTCGTGCGCTGGCCTTCGACGCCACCTCCGATGCGACGGGATACCTCGCCATCGTCTTGATTCGCCAGCATCGGCTCCCCGAGGCCACGCAGCTCGCGAAGACCGCGCTGCGCCGCGATGTCCGTCTCCTCGTGGTCGGCGAGACTGCAGAGCACCTCCCCGACGAGCTGGCGGGCTCGCTCGAGCTGCTCGATGACGAGACCCTACGCGCCACCGATCCCGAGGAGGTCGCAGATCTCGTCAGCGCGGTCGCTCGCCACGCTCCGACCCACCTCCCTGCGATCCTGTCGCGGCTGCCTCGCGAGGTCGGCCTCGTCCCCTACCTGTACAACGCGAGCTTCGCGGTCGAGCGGCCGCAGGCGCTCCAGATCTTGCGCCGGGTGCTCTCGCTCCCCGAGCCGAAGCGCGAGGCGGGGGAGGCCCGGACCGCTCTCGTGATGGCGTGGAACAACGCGTGTATCCATGCTCATGCGCTGGGTGACTACAAGCTCGCCGTCGAGCTCGCCGACGGTGGTCAGCCGTACGCGCCCGAGAATCCGTACATCTACCACTCGGCCGCATGCGCCTATGTCGCGACCGGGCAGATCGATCGCGCGATCGAACAGGTCAAGCTCGCGATCGAGCACGAGTACGAGCACAGCGAGAAGATGGAGACCGATCACGATCTCTCGGCGCTGCAGGCCGATCCGCGGTTCGGGCAGCTGTTCGTGGACTGGCGTACGCGTCGTGCCGACCTGAACTGAACCGCCAAGCGTTCGCGGGCGCAGGCGCGCCGAACCGCCAAGCGTTCGCACGCACCGCCAAGCGCCTCAGCATTTGCTGGTTCGCACTTCCGTGCCCCAGAGTGGACGAACCGCCAAGGACGCCAAGGACGCCAAGGTCGGAGAGATTTTTTCAACCTGTTGCGGACCCCCGCCGTGGACACGAGCACACCTTGTTCGCTGGTTTGTCAGATCAGATCGGCTCAGATCAGCTCGGCTCGCCGTCCGGTCTAGATCTTGTTCGCCGGTTTGTCAGCTCAGCTCAGCTCAGTTCGCCGGCCCCGCCCTCTGCCCCTGCCCAGGCAAATGGGGAGATCGCGTCCTCGTGCGGGAGCTCGCGACGGGTAAAAAACCCTCTCTGCCCTTGGCGCCCTTGGCGTCCTTGGCGGTTCGTAAACTCTGGGGCACCGAAGTGCCGGCGGGTGAACCCTGGCGGCATGGCGGCATGCGCCCTGGCGGCATGCGCCTGGCGGCATGCGCCCTGGCGGCGCTGGTCACGCTTGGCGGTCGGGGCGCGGTACGATTGATCCGTGGCGTACCGGGTGCTCGCGTGGTTTCTCCGTGTGGTCACGCGCGTGTTCTTTCGCCAGGTCGAGGTTGCCGGGCTCGAACACGTGCCAGCGACCGGCCCCGTGCTGTTCGCCGGAAATCATCCGAACTCGCTGATCGATCCGATCCTGATCATCACCACCTGCGGCCGGAAGGTTCACTTCGCCGCCAAGGACTCCCTGTTCAAGGGCCGCCTCATGCGCGCGGTGCTCCGCGGGCTCGGCGCCGTGCCCGTGGCGCGGAAGGATGATCGCGATGGAGGACAGGCGGCGCCGGTGGGACCCGCGCGCGACGCCGGCGAGCGGGCGAGCGCCAACGATGCGGCGTTCGAGCACATGTTCGCGGTGCTCGCCGAGGGCGGGACCATCGGTATCTTCCCCGAGGGGCTCTCGCACGACGAATCCCAGCTCACGAAGCTCAAGACCGGTGCTGCGCGGCTCGCGCTCGGCGGGGCCACCAAGATCGACCAGCCGGTGACCATCGTGCCGTGCGGGCTGACGTTCATCCATCCCAAGCGGTTTCGTAGCCGCGTGCTCGTGCAGTACGGGCCGCCGCTGGTGATCGAACCCGGCCGGAGCACCGCGCCGGAGACGGTACGGACACTCACCGGCGAGATCGATCAGGCGATGCGCCGTCTGACCATCAACGCCCCGGACTGGGAGACGGTCCGCGCGCTCGATGTGGTGCGTCGGCTGTATCAGCCCCAGGAGATCTCGATCGAGGATCGCGTCGAGCTGTCACGCCGCTTCAACCAGTACTACAGCTCCGCGGCGGCAGATCCCAAGGTGATCGAGCTGATGTCGCGCGTGCGCGCGTACCAGCAGAAGCTCGACGAGCTGGGGCTCACCGATCGCGAGCTCGCGCGCGATCTCTCGAAGCTCGAGATCAGTGGGCGCATGTTGCGGCACCTGGTGCTCGTCGCCTTCTGGTTGCCGCTGACGGCACCAGGGGCGCCGCTCCACCTTCCGACGTTTGCGTTCGCGCGTCTCGCTGGCCCCCGCCTGACGCCGCGCAAGGACGTCGTCGCCACGACGAAGCTCCTGATCGGGATGTTGCTCGTCCTCCTCTCCTACGGCGCCGCGGTCGGCGTGCTGTGGTGGAAGGTCGGGTTCTCCTGGGCGTTGCTCGCCGCCATCGTGCTGCCGATCTCGGGCTGGGCCACGCTGCGCGTGCTCGATCGGCTGCGCCTCGTGCGTCGCGCGTTCGGTGCCTTGTTCCGGCAGCTGCGGTTCCGGCGCGAGGTCGCCAAGCTCCGGGCCGAGCGCGATGCGCTGACCGTGGACGTGATCCGGATCGTCACCGAGGTCAAGCCCGAGCACTTGCCGGCACTGTTCCCACCAGACGACCCGCGGCGCGAGGACCCGGAGGAGTCGTGGCGCGCGCGCAAGAACGCGGATCTCGACGCGGAGCTCGACAAGGACGCCGCCGAGGATCGCGCCGAGCAGGCCGAGGAATGAAGCCCCTCGTCGTCCTGCTCCACGGGCTCGCGCGCGGTCATGGCTCGATGGCGAAGCTCGGCGCCGCCCTCCGGCAGGCCGGGTTCGAGACGTTCGGCCGGACGTATCCCTCGCGCCGGCACTCGATCAGCTATCTGGCAGACGAGGTCACCGAATGGATCGTCGAGCGCGCGGGTGAACGGCCGGTGTGTGCGGTGACCCACTCGATGGGCGGCGTGATCGTGCGGCACCTGCACGATCCGCGGATCCACTGGCATCGCATCGTGATGCTCGCGCCCCCGAACCGCGGGAGTCAGCTCGCCGCGGGCCTCGCCGCGAACCCCGTGTTCCGCTGGTACTACGGGCCTGCGGGCGCGGAGCTGGCGGATGGTTCGCAGTGGCCAGCGCCCCCCGCGCCGTTCGCGGTGATCGCGGGGACCCGCAGTCGAGCGCTGACCAACGTCACGAGCTGGACCATGGGGCGCCGGTTCCCGGCGGGGACTCCGAATGACGGAACGGTCGCTGTCGAGGAGACCAACCTGGACGGGATGAGCGCGTACGCCGAGGTCGATGCGACGCACACCTGGATCATGAATGACGCCCGCGTTCAGAGATTGCTCGTCTCGTTCCTGCAAGACGGTGTGTTTCCTCGCCAACTTCCTGGCTGACTCCGTGACGACACGATCGCGCCTGTGTTACAGGCCTGAGTAGGAGGCTGCATGTTCGGTCGGTTTCTGCCCCGCGAGACCAGCTTCTTCGATTTCTTCGAGCAGCACGCCGCGCTGACGATCGAAGGCACGAAGGAGTTCCTGTCGCTGGTGACCACCGGCGCGAACATCCCGGCCAAGTGCCGCCGGGTCTCGGACATCGAGCACGAGACCGACACGATCACGCACCGCTGCGTCGAGGCGCTCCACAAGACGTTCATCACGCCGATCGATCGCGATTCGATCCACCGCCTGATCACGCGGATGGATGACGTGATGGACTTCGTCGAGGCAGCCGCCGAGCGAATCGAGCTGTACGAGCTCACCGTGATGACGAGCGACGTGCGCGATCTCTCCGATTGCCTCCACCGTTCCGCGCTCCAGGTGGAGCAGGCCGTCCGCGGCCTCCGTGATCTGAAGGATCCGCAGGCCACGCTCAAGCTGTGCATCGACATCAATCGGCTCGAGAACGAGGCCGATGCGATCCTCCGCCGCTCCGTGGCGCGCCTGTTCAAGGAGGAGAAGGATCCGATCGTCATCATCAAGTGGAAAGAGGTCTACGAGAACCTCGAGAACGCGTCCGATCGCTGCGAAGACGTCGCCAACATCATCGAGGGCGTCATCCTCGAGCACGCCTGATCCGCCATGAGTGTCCAGGCCATCGTCATCATCACGATCGCTGCCGCGCTCCTGTTCGATGTCATCAACGGGTTCCATGACGCGGCGAACTCGATCGCGACCGTGGTCTCGACGCGCGTCCTGTCGCCGCGCGTCGCGGTGCTGTGGGCCGCGCTGTTCAACTTCATCGCGCTGTTCATCTTCCATCAGGGCGTCGCAGACACGATCGCGAAGACGATCCACATCCAGGGCTCGAGTCCGGCCTACGTCTGGGTCGTGATCTGCGGCCTGTCCGGGGCGATCGTCTGGAACCTGCTCACGTGGTGGCTCGGGCTGCCGTCGTCGAGCTCCCACGCCCTGATCGGCGGTCTCTCGGGCGCCGGGCTCGCCTACGGCGGCGTCGATACGCTCCAGCTCCACGCGATCGCGAAGACCCTCTACTTCATCCCGCTCGCGCCGCTGATGGGCCTCGTGCTCGGCAGCTTGATGATGTTCTCGGTGTTCTGGATCTTCCGCAAGATGCGGCCCCAGAAGGTGGATCGCACGTTCCGTGTCGGGCAGCTGATCTCGGCGGGCCTGTACTCGATCGGCCACGGCGGCAACGATGCGCAGAAGACCGCCGGCGTGATCTGGGCCGTGATGATCGCGGGTGGCATGCTCGCGCCCGGTGACCCTGCGCCGTACTGGATCTTCGTGGCCTCGTACACCGCGATGGCATTCGGCACCGCGATCGGTGGCTGGCGGATCGTCAAGACGATGGGCATGGGCCTCACGCACCTGAAGCCCGTCGGTGGGTTCTGCGCGGAGGTCGCGGGCGCGATCACGCTGTTCCTCGCGACGTACCTCAAGATCCCGGTCTCGACCACGCACACCATCACGGGCGCGATCGTCGGCGTCGGCTCCGTGGTCCACGCCCGCGGGATCCGCTGGAACCTGGCCACGCGGATCGTCTACGCCTGGATCTTCACGATCCCGGCGGCGGGTCTCGTCGGCGCCGGCTCGGTCCTGCTCGCCCACGCGCTCGGCGCGTACTGAGCGCTACTCCAGCTCGACGTCGTACTCGAGCTTGTCGGCGGCCTCGGCGGCCTTGATCGTCACGTCCACGAACTTGGTCTTCACACAGGCATCGGCGGCGGCATCGCCCGTGGCGACGGACTTGACGTTCGCCTTGCCGCCCGCGAGCACCACCGTGAGCTTGGCGAGCTTCGCCTTCGGCTTGCCATCGGTGCAGTCGAGGAGGGCCGCCTTGCGCGAGCGCACCGCGGTGGTCAACGCGTCCTTGAGACCCTGCTCCTTGGACATCGAGGCCTTGTCCGTTCGCGGTGCCAGCGGCTCCGCGGCCTTGCGCAGCGACAGCTCCATCCAGATCGCCGAGCTCGCATTCGGGAGCTTGATCAGCTCGAGCGCCCTGGCGAGGCACGTGTCGTAGGCGCTATCGCCTGTGCCGCGCACGATCGCCTTGCCGTCATGCCAGGCGATCAGGTCGACTGCGGCGAGCGTCTTGTCGCGCTTCGCCGCGCACGCGTTGATCGCGCCGCTCTGCGCATCGAGCGCCTGGGAGATGTCTGCAGCCCGGTTCTCGGTGTATGCGAGGCGCTTGGTGCCGAGCTGCCACGGGCCGCTCTTCGCGTCGAGGAGCACCGCGACATCGGAGACCTTGGGAGACGGATTGAAGGTGCCGAGGTTCTTGTTGCGATCGAGGACGTCGACGCGGCCCACCACGACGATCGCCGCGGGGAGCTTCTCGGTGACCGAGGCCTTCTTGAGGCCGCCTGCGATGCAGCTGTCGAGCGCGGAGGATCCAGTGCCGCGGACCTTCGCCACGGTGACGTTGCCCGCCTTGCCGATCTCGAGCCAGTACAGGGCCGATCCGCTGGCGGCGGGCGCGTGCATGATGCAGTCGGTGACGACGGCGTCGAGGCCCTTGTCGGTGCCGAGGATCTTTCGCGGCGGCAGGGTCATGCCGAGGGCCGAGTCTTCGAAGATCTGGTAGGCGGGAGTGGGATCGGCGGCGGCGGAACCGCAAAGCAGCGAAACACCTAGGATCGCGAGGAGGCGCATGCCCTGTCATACCCGGGATCTAGGTTCCTCGCCGTGGCGAAGCTCTACTTCCGATACGGCACCATGGACTCGGCGAAGTCGCTGAACCTGCTCGCGGTCGCGCACAACTACCGCAAGCAAGGCAAGCGCGTGCTGCTGATGAAGCCGCGGCTCGATACCCGGTTCGGCGCAGCGAAGATCTCGTCCCGCGCGGGCCTCGAGGCCGATGCCGATGTGATGATCGACGAGGACACCACGCTCAACCCGCGTGAGTTCGAGGGCGTCGATTGCATCCTCGTCGATGAAGCGCAGTTCCTTCCTCCCTCCGTGATCGAGGATCTGCGGCGCATCACCGTCGATCCAGGCGTGCCCGTGATCTGTTATGGCCTCCGCACGGACTTCCGCACGCGCCTGTTCCCGGGCGCCCAGCGGCTGATGGAGCTGGCCGATCGCATCGAGGAGGTGAAGGTCACCTGCCAGTACTGCTCGAAGAAGGCGATCTGCAACCTGCGCTTCGTGAACGGTACGCCCACCGTGCGCGGGCCGCAGATCCAGCTGGGCGCGGACGAGCAGTACGCCCCCGTGTGCTGGGGCCACTACGACGAAGCGACGAAGCAGATGTCGGCGGAGGCCTCTGGCGCCACCCTTCGCCCGAGCTGAGGCGCCGAAAATAAACCGGCCGGGGCAGAATTACCCCGGCCGGCCAGCCATCCTCGGGTCCGCGGTCTCACCAACCGAAGTCCCGAACTATGTGTCGTCATCAGCTGCTGGCGCTGACGACCTCCGCTTCCTCGTACTGGGGGAGGCTACCGGCGTAGCCATGGAGGAACCGCATGACTGGAGACAGTGCAGTGTGAATGCCAGTCGCCAGGCGAGGCGGTTCGCGCAGTTGTGATCGCGAGGGCGGTGACCGGCGAGTCGATCAGCCGGCCACTGCGAACGTCAACCCGGCACGACGCAGCCGGTCAAGAAGGAACTGTCCCATCGCGACACTTGGCGTGGTCACACCGCCGGGAGCGGACAGCGGATCGAGCGCGAGGCTGAGCGCAGACTCGCCCAGCATCTTGGCAGTGGAGCCGTAGCCGGGATCTCCGTGCGTATCTCCAGCGACGTAGACGAGCTGGTGGTTGCCGGCCACGCCCACGAAGCGCGTCTTCCAGTGGCCGTTCGCCCGCTTCTCCGCGGAGGGTCCCTCGCCAGGCTGGGGAGCTCGCTTGGCGAGCAGCTCGCGCAGGCGCGGCCGCTTCATCGCGAAGGCGATGCCGGCGAGCCCACCGGCGATCGCGGTGGCCATCGCGAGGCCGCGCGCCGAACCCGGCGTGGACATCACCTCGCGGTAGACGAAGTCCTGTCCCCACGGAAAGCCGGCGAGTGCATGGGACCTCCGGACGACGCGCGTGTTGATGCCGGCCATCAGGAACGGGACGGTGAACATCTTGAGCTGGGAGTTCCAGCCGATCGAGCTCTCGTCAGGTGCCGACGGCCGAGTCGCATGTGGATCTGGATCGAGTGCGTACGGGTTCCCGAGGAGCTTGCGGATCGAGCGATCGGCGCTCGCCTCGAGAGCTGTCTGCATCCCGCTCGCGACCGTGCCGCCGGAGATCGCGCCGCTGGACTCGCCGAACAGGGCGGTCACCGACGTCGCAGGTGTTCCGTACGCCTTGATCATCTCCTGCTGCAGGGCCCAGGTCCCGAGATCCGAGGGGATCGAGTCGAAGCCACAGGTGTGGACGATCCGCGCGCCCGACGCGACGGCGCGTTCGTGATGGGCGTCGATCATCCGTCGCATCCACTGCACCTCGCCGGCGAGGTCACAGTAGTGCGTGCCGTGCTCCGCGCATGCGGCGACGATCTCGTTGCCGTACTTCGCATACGGTCCGGCGGTGGTGCAGATGACCTTGGTCCTCCGTGCGATCGCCGCGATCGCGGGAGCATCGAGCGCATCGGCGACCAGCACGGGCACGCGGAGGCCGAGGGCCTCGAGCTTGTCCTTGTTGCGTCCCGCGATCGCCCAGCGAGGCTGTGGCGTGGCCCGCGCGATGTAGTCCGCGACCAGCTTCCCGGTGAAGCCCGTGGCGCCGAACACGACGAGATCGAATTCACGGCTCATGATGCGAACCGCACTGTACCCCCCGTACCAACGTTCGTCCGTCGGGCGATCGCATCGTATGCTGGTGGCGTGTCGCCTCTGACCGAACGCCTGATCGCCAAGCTCGCTCCCGGGGACCCACACGCGGGGCCCTCGCTGGAGGCCGGCGCGCGCTCGAAGCGTGCCGCGGTGGCGGTGCTGTTGCACGACCAGCCCCATGGGCCGCACGTGTTGCTGATGAAGCGCGCGGAGCGCCAGGGTGATCCTTGGTCGGGGCACATCTCGCTCCCGGGTGGGCGCCACGAGGTGTTCGATCCGGACCTCCACGCCACGGCGATCCGCGAGACGCACGAGGAGCTCGGGATCCAGCTCGCCGGGATGCAGTACCTCGGCCAGCTCGCGCCGCTCCATCCCCGCAGCTCTGGCCCGACCGGGATCGAGGTCACGCCGTTCGTGTTCCTCACCGACGCGATCGTCGAGCCGACGTGTGGCCCCGAGGCGCTGGCCGCGTTCTGGCTGCCGCTCGAGACCGCGTCCGCAGGTGCGTTCGACAGCACCTATCGGTACCCGGGCTCCGACATGACGTTCCCGAGCTGGACGTTCGACGGCCACGTGATCTGGGGGCTCACGTGGCGGATCCTCGGCGATGTTCTCGCCGTGGCAAAGCCTTAGCGCGCCGAGCGAGCCATCGCGCCGAGCGCCGCGAAGCCGCCGGAACCCCGTGCCTTGTCGCCCGCGATCGCGCCGCCGATCCCGGCGACGATCGATTCGAGGAACACGATCACGGCGACGAACATGCCCATCGTGTTCCCGAGCTTCGCGCCGGCCTGCACTCCCTGCGCGTGCGCACCGCCCGTGTCCGCGACCACCTGCGTCGCGGTGGAGAACAGCGAGCTGACGAGGAAGTAGTACGCGACGGCGGCGACCGCGCCCGCGGTCAAGAACGAGAGCACCGCGCCGCGCACGCGTGCCTTGGTCAGATAGGTCGAGGCGAACCCGCCGATCGCGACGATCGCGAAGTAGGCGGCCGCGGTGACCTTCTGGCCGAGGCCCGAGAGGGCATAGGAAGTGGCGATGCCCGCGGCGATGGCGCCGAACGAGAACAGCCAGGTGGTGTGGCGCGAGAGCTTGGTGTCATTGGTAGTCGGCATCTGAAACGCTCCTTTGTGTGGAGCGACCGATGAGCAGCGACCGTGCCACGCGTAAGTCCGCGCAGCTCCTCTGATCGCGACTGACACACCTGGCAGTCTGCCGTCCCTGGCAGTGCCAGCGTCGGCGCTACCAGGTCGGGATCGGAAAGCCGCGTCCCGGCCGGGCGAACACGTAGCCCTGGATCAGATCCACCCCGGCGGCGATCACGGCCTCCAGCTCGCCCGCCGTCTCGACGCCCTCGGCCACGACGCGGCTCCCGAGCTCCTTGCACAAGGTCGAGATCGCGCCCACGACGCGCCGCTTGGTCGCGTGGTGGTCGAGGTCGCGGATCAGGGACATGTCGAGCTTCACGACCTCAGGCTCGATCGTCGCGAGCGCACCGAGCGCAGAGTACCCAGCGCCGAGGTCGTCGATCGCGATGCGATAGCCGATCTTCCGCAGCGCCGAGATCTGGTCCGGACCGGCCACCGGATCGAGGCTGATCCGCTCGGTGATCTCGAGCACCACACGATGCGCCAGCTCGGCGAACGGACCGGTGCTCTGGAACATCTGGTCGTCGGTCAGCTCGAGACCGTGCACGTTGACGAACAGCAGTGCGTCGCGAGGAGCATCCGCCGCCGCCCGGGCCACAGCGGCGCGCACCGTGCGGCCGAGCTCCTGGATCCTGTCGAGACGTTCGGCCGCCGCGATCAGCAGATCCGGTCGACGCAGCGATTCCTCGTCGGTGCGGAGCAGCGCTTCGTACGCGTAGACCTGCTTCGTGGAGACGTCGACGATCGGCTGAAACGCCATCCAGACGCCTGCAAGAGCACGGTCGAACCGATGCTCGAGCTCGCTCCGCTCGGCGATCAGCCGCGTGGCATACGAATCGGCGCGCCGGCGCATCCGCGCCACGCCATGGCGCCGGGCTGCGCGAGCGACCGAGGACAGCAGCATCTCGGGCTCGAACGGCTTGGACAGGTACGAGACCGCGCCGTTGTCGATCGCCTTGACGGCGCCATCGAGCGACGGATCACCGGTCATCAGCAGCACGGGGAGGTCGTCGTCGTGGCGGCGCACCGCGGCGATCAGCTGGAAGCCGTCGATCTCCGGCATGTGAACGTCCGTGACCACGCAATCGAACGGTTCGACGGCCTCGTGGACCGCGGCGATCGCGGCGGTGCCATGCGAGGCCTGGAACACCTCCCAGCCCTCGTGGGTGAGCACGCGCGCGCAGACCTTGCGCATCTGCTCGTCGTCATCGACCACCAGCACGCGCCCGAGTGCACCCCTGACGACTGGCGCGGCGATGGGTAGCACGGTCGTCACTTCCTCGAGCGTAGCAGGAGGATGAGGGCTGACCGCAGCCGGTCATCGTCCCAGGGCTTCAGGAAATACCGATGGACGGACCCCTCGTTGACCGCACGTGTCGCGACGTCGATGTCGCGGTTGCCGGTCACCAGGAACCGCACCACATCCGGATGGGACATGCGAGCGTGCTGGAGGAGGTCGAGCCCGTCAGATTCGGACTCGAGGTTGAAGTCGCTGATCAAGGCATCGAAGGAGTGGGCTTTGAGCAGGTCCTTCGCCTCGCGGGGACTGGCGGCTTCCACCACGTCGTAGCCGCGCAAGGTCCGCTTCATGGCGGTCCTGATGTCCGAATCGTCGTCGCAGATCAGGATGGACTGCACGGGTGCACCTTGCCTGATGTACCGACCGGTCCGGCGATCCTGTAAGGGGGCAGCCGGGTATCTCCCTCAAAGTTGTGTATGCTTGGTTGGCGATGCTCGCGGATCCCTTGCGCGTCGCGGACGTGGCACTCGCCGCCGCCGTTCGTGCCAACGCGGACTCCGTGTTCATCGAGCCGGACGGCGTCTCGGAGGGGCAGTACCTGATCACCTTGGAGCGCGCGAGTGTGGCGCTCACCAGCACCTCGATCGACGCCCCCCTCGGGGAGGCGGTGATCGCGAGATTGGCCTACCTCGCCGATCTGGACCTGGCAGCCCCCCACGCCAGCAGCGGCGTGCTCTCGGTCCGCTCCGGAAAGCGCGACGCCGAGGTGGTCATCACCATCCGCCCGGGTACCAACCTGCGCGCCGATCTGATGATCATGCCGAAGGCGCGGCCGCGCTCGGGCCCGATCTCGGTGGTCGAGCCTCGCGCCAACGACCTCATCGGGCACTACAAGATCAAGGAATTCCTCGGAGAAGGCGGCATGGGCACGGTCTACGAGGTCGAGCACGTCGCCCTCGGCCGGTCGTATGCACTCAAGGTGTTGCGGGCCCGGGTCGTCGAGCGCGACGAGACCGCCGCCGATCGGTTCCTCCGCGAGGCGCGCACCGCGGCGCGGGTGCGCCACCCCAACATCGTCGATGTCTTCGATTTCGGCCACATGCCAGACGGTCGGCCGTACTTCGTGATGGAGCTGCTCGAGGGCGAGAGCCTCGCCGACCGCGTGGAGCGCGGCGCGCTCCAGCCGGCAGAGGTGGTCTCGATCGCGCGCCAGACCGCCACCGCGCTCGCGGCCGCTCACGAGCGAGGCGTGATCCACGCGGATGTCACGCCATCGAACATCCTCGTGATGGGGTCGGACCCACTGCACGTGAAGCTCGTGGATTTCGGGCTCGCACAGCTCACCGGCGAGGGCATCACCGACGAGGTTCCGGAGTTCGTGCTCGGCACGCCCGCGTACATCTCGCCCGAGCAGCTCCGTGGCCTGCCGCCGACGGATCGCTCGGATCAATACGGCCTCGGCGCCGTGCTCTACGAGATGCTCGTCGGCAAACCGCCGTATGCGCACAAGGACCTTCGCACGCTGTGCATGATGCACATCAGCGCGCCGATCCCGCCGGTCGAGAGCCCCCACGGGCCGCTGCCTCCCAAGCTCGCCGACGTGATCACCACGTGCCTGCAGAAGACCCCGCAGGCGCGGTTCCCCGGCATGCGAGCCCTGCTCGCCGCGCTCGACGAGATCGAACGCGTCACGGATCGCCGAGGCTGGCGACGCTGGCTGTCGAGCTGACGAAGAGAACTCATGAGTGAGACCAAGCCCCCCGTAGTGGTGTGCGTCGATGACGACGAGGCGATGCTCGCGACGGTCGCGCGTTGCCTGCGACGCGAGCCGTACGAGGTGCGCGCCACGCTGTCGGCGAGCGAGGCGCTGGGCTGGATCGCGGCGGAGGAGATCGCGGTGCTGGTCTCCGACTACGAGATGCCCGAGATGACCGGTGCGCAACTCGCGGGGCACGCCCGCCGCGTGCGCCCGGAGACGGTGCGGATCCTGCTCACCGGCCGGCGCACGCTGGAGACCGCCGTCGATGGCATCAACCAGGGTGAGATCTTCCGCTTCCTCAACAAGCCGTTCGACAACGAGCTGCTCCGGCAGACGGTGCAAGAGGCGATCGCGCGGAACAAAGAACTCCTCGCGATGTCTGGTGATCGCGAGCGGCGTGAGCGACGCGAGGCGCTGCGCGAAGCGCTCGAGCTGGAGTTTCCTGGGATCTCCAACGTCACTCGCATCGAGGGGATGGTCCACGAGGTCCCGGCAGATCCCTGGCCCGAAGCTGCGCTGCTGGGGCTCGTCGGGTTCACGAAGAAGCTCGAGAACTAACGTGGCGGTGACGCACCTCGACGAGCACGATCGCGTCTGCACGCTCCATGCGGCGCCCACGCGAGAAGAGCTGCTCCCGCTCGCGATCGTCGGGTCGCGTGCCCCGAGCTTCCATCACGACCTCGCCTCCAAGCTCCAGGGCCTGATGATGGCGATCGACGAGATCGGTGAGATCTCCGGCGAGGCCGCGCCGCCGCTCGTGCGTGCACTCGACACCGCACACACCGCGCTTCGTGACGTGCTCGAGCTGCTCAACACGAACCGCGCGCTGACCAAGGCACCGACGAAGACCCGGACCACCCTCGGTGCGCTGCTCACGCGCGCCGCGGAGCGGGTCTACGTGAACCTCCGCGGCCCGATCGTCCTCGCGAACCTCGAATGCTCGGTTCCTGCCGTCACCCACGCCCTGGCCCTCGTGCTCGATGTCGCGGGAGGCCCAGGCCGCGGTCGTAGCGTGGACGTGACGAGCGTCCTCGAAGGCGCTCGAGTGGAGCTGACGATCGTCGCCTCGCCAGCGCCCCCGGCCAACGCGGGTGAGTCGCTCGCCCTCGCCGCGTTCACGCTTCGCCGCGATGCCGGCGAACTGCGCTGCGCGGACGCGGGCTCACGGCTGATCGTGCACCTCCCCACGAGTCCGTAGCTCACCGGGCGACGAGCGCTCGTTCGGCGCGGGCGAGCCGATAGGCATCGGCGACCATCGTCGCGAGCTCGACGTCGAGCTCGGGTGCCACGGCCACGGCGAGGCGGAGCTCGACCAGCTTGGTGATCGCGCGACGGTCCGCGTCGCAGATCCGCGGGATCGGCAACGCCGAGAGGTATGCCGCTTTCGGACGCACCGATCCGTTGAGCGCTGGTGGGAACCTTCGCCGCGCGTACCAGCCGTAGAGGGACGAGTTGAGGACTGCGAGTACGAACCGATCTTCGGTGGGCAGCATCCACACCGTGGTGTCGGGCACCACCTCACCGAGCGCATCGAGAGCACACGCGGGGGCGGTCTGGATGTCCTGGTAGAGCAGCCGCGGTGCGCGTGCCTTGATCAGCGGCCCCACCGGATCCTGCAGCTCGTGCCATGCGTAGCTGCCCGGCTTGCGTCCGTGCCAGGCCCCGGTCCACTCGGTCGGGCGCGGCTCGAGCGCCGTTCGAAACTGGGTGAGGTGAGCCCTCAGCCCCGGGAGCTCGTCGATCGAGGTGCCGCGATCGATCAAGAGGACGAACCGCTCGGCATCGACGTGGTGATACGGGCGGAGATCGCGGCCCTTCACGAACGGCCGGATCAACGCTGCGGCCGCGGGCTCAGCACTGACGCATCGATCGCGGGTGGCGCGATCGATCACGAACGCCCGATTGCAGCCGGTGACCACGCCGCGCGACGGACGACCTGGGATCAGCTCTCCGAGCCGCGGTAGTTCGCGCTCGAGCCGTTCGAGCAGCTCGCGCTCCGAGCCGCCGTCGAGGTGCCAGGCTCCTGCGCGCCAGCGATCACGTGGGATCAACTCACCGCCGCCCTGGAGCACGGCGTCCAGCGCTCCGGGGGCTTCGATCGCGTCCGCGTGAACAGCGCGGATCGGGGTGGTTCGCGCGGGGGTGGCGGTGCCCCACACGATGCACGGAAACGCATCGGCCTCGGCGAACACGTGAGCGCGTGACAGATCCGCGATCCCGTCGACGCTCGTGCCCTCGGCGAGCAGCTCGCGGAGGGAGCGGCCGTACGCGGTGGTGAGCCACTTGTTCGGGACGATCAGGCAATACCGTCCGCCCGGACGAAGCACCTGGTGGGCGAGCTCGATGAAGTAGACGTAGAGGTCGGCGACGCCGTCGTAGCTCGCGAACCGCTTCAGCGTGCGCTTGTCGGCGACGTGCTCCTGCCGGATGTACGGTGGGTTGGCGACCACCGCATCGAACCCTCCGCGCGCGAACACCTCGGGGAGCTCCGTGGGCCAATCGATCGCGAGCGCATCTCCCGCGCGCAGGGCACTGGCCGGTGCTCCGGTCGCCACGCGCGCGGCCTCGACCGCACGGGGATCGATGTCGACGCCCAGCACGCACTCGGCGGCGACACGGTGGCGAGCCTCGGCATCCGCAAGCCCCGGCGAGACGGCGACGAGCGCCGCTGCGATCACCTCGATCACCTCGATCACGAACGCGCCCTCGCCGATCGCAGGATCGAACACGCGCAGTGCGAGCAGCTCTTGGGCGGTCCGCCCTCGCAGGAGCGGCTCGAGCGCCAGCCGCACCATCGGCGCGGCGACCGCGGACGGCGTGTACACCACCCCGAGAGCGCGGACTCCATCACGCGCCTCGTCGCGGACACCATCACCCGCATGGCTCCGCGCCTCGTCGCGCACCTCGTCGCGCGCCTGGTTCCGCCTGGTCACGCGCACAGACGAAAGCCTACCCCACGGGCGGCGAGAACCTGCGCGACATCGGCAGCACCAGCTCCCACAACCCGAACGTCGCCGCGAGCACGTGATCGAGCTCGCGGGTCTCGGGCGAGTGCATCATCGCGTTGGTATCCGGCAGGCAGCGCGCCGCGCGCCGCGAGGCCTCGAGCGTGTGCAGGATGCCGCGCGACCAGCCTTCGCCCGCGTAGACCAGACACCCCGGCACCCACAGCGCCTCGAGATCCTCGAGGGCGTACGGGATCTTCTCGTCCGTCGAGCCCTGGACCTCCTGGTACTTGCACTCGAGCGCGATCGCCTGCTGATCGCTGCTGCGCACGACGAATACGTCGATCTTGCGGTCCTTGCCGATGATCGTCTTGCCGAGCGAGATCTCGGTGTAGACCATCAGGCCGAACGGCTCGTAGCAGCGGTGGATGTATCCCGCGATCAGATCTCGATACTGGTTGCCGGTCATCCCCATCGCCGCGCAGCTTACATCTGCAGGCCGAGCTGCGAGTGCGGCGTGGCCTCCGGAGCGCCGAGCGATTCCTTGGCCCCGGCCTCGAGCAGGCGCTGCCGCGTGATCAGCATCGCCTCCTCGCACAGATCGTTGCCCATGAAGTTGCGGCCCAGGCCGACCGCCGCGACACCCGTGGAGCCCGAGCCCATGAAGGGATCGATCACCAGCGCGCCGGGCTCCGTGCTCTGTCCGATCAGCACGCTCGCGACCTGCGGTGGCTTCTCGGCGGGATAGCCGCCGTTGATCCGCGGTTGCTCGATGATGTCCGAGATGCCGAGATCGTGAAGCTTCCGCTTGCCCTTCTCGAAGAACAGGATGCACTCGTACATCGCACGGTAGTGGTACCCCATGCCGATCCGCTGCTTGTTCCAGATCAGCGGCTTCCAGAACTTGAAGCCCGCGGCCTCGGCGACAGGCTTCGCGACGAACATCGTCTCGGGATCGCAGAACAGGTAGAAGTGCGAGTTGCGCTTCATCACCCGGTAGATCTCGACGAACAGCTCGGCGAACCGATCGTTCGGGAAGATCTCGAACCAATCGTTGCTCGAGGCCTTGCTGTGCTTGAGCCGCGTGGTGGTCCCGATCGCTCGATGCTTCTCGAGTGACTCGTACGGCGGATCGGTCACGACCAGATCGATCGACTCGTCTGGCAGGGTGCGGAGCCACGCAACAGCGTCACCGCGTGTGAGTTGAAACCTCGTCTCGTCCACGCAACGAGCCTGCCACTCGGGTCTGACAATCCGTTCAGTACAGGGGGGATCTCTCCCTGTTACTGCGCGGGCTTGGCGGCGGGCTCGCCGAGCGCGGCGAGCAGCTGATCGACGGTCGGACGATCCTCCGGCTTGCTGCCCACCTTGCGGAAGCTGATCGATCCGCCAGGCTCGACGATGAACGTCGCGGGCCGCGCGATGTGCGAGCCGAAATCCTCGACGCCCCACTTCGCGATCACCGCAAGATCCGGATCCGAGTAGAGGTCAAAGCCGAGCGTGAGCTTGTCGCGCATCGCCGCCGCATCGGTGGTGGAGTCCGCGCTGATCGCGATGATCCGCGCCCCGCGATCGGTGAACTGCTTCTGCGCGTTGTTCAGATCGCCGAGCTGCTTCTGGCAGTGCGGGCACCAGCCGCCCATGTAGAACACGACGACCGCACGCTCGTTGACCCACAGCGAGCCGAGGTCGACGTTGCTGCCGTCGCGGCCGAGCACCACGCCACCGGGCGCGACATCGAGCGTGACATCGCGATCGACCGAGGGATCCGCTCCGCGACCATGCTTCGCGTGAGGGTTCTCCACGCGCTGCTGAGGCGTGCACGCGGCGAGGCTGGCGACGAGGAACAAGGCGTGGCGGCGCACGCACCTAGTGTACGCGCGTTACGGGTACCGCGCTCGATCTGCGCCGAGGTACAGCTGGAGCCCCTGCTGGTCGATCACGACGTGGCACATCGTGCACCGCGTCGCACGATACGGCGGGGGCAGCGGCCAGCCCGTGACCGCATGGTCGAACGCAGGTCGGCCGCCACGCAGTGACTTCCAGCCCATCAGGTCATAAGAGCGGCCCTTGTGCTCGTGATGGCACGCCTCGCAGGGCTTGCCACGCATCAGCGCATTCGCGTGGAGTCCTGCTCCCTTCGCGAGCCGGGCCCGGAACATGTCGTGGTCGTGGCACCCGACGCACTTCGCGGCCGCCACCGTTCGTGGCGTGTCATGGCACTCGATGCAGCCGGTCTGGTCGTCCCAGACCTGATGGACGATCGCGAGTGGCCCAGGCGAGCCAGCGCTCGCGCCCGGCGCGGTGCTGCGCACTGCGGGTGCTGGATGTGTCTGGGTGCGCGGCGGATCCTTGGCGAACTCGTGCACCGGCACCACGCCCGAGTGCCGTGGAGCCGGCTGGGGTGCGGGATCGGCGGTCCCGCGCCAGCAGCTCGTGAGGATCAGCAACAGCAGGATCCGCATCGCGTGCGGATCAGCGGCACCAGGGATTCGCGACGAGGCCGTTGGTCAGCGTAACCGAGTCGGTGAACGCCTGGCCCGAGAAGCTCAGGTTGACCGTGATGACACAGCTCGTCTCGTTGCCCGTGATGTTCACGGCGCCGGCCGTCGCCGGGATGATGCCGAGCTCCTGGCCCTGCTGCCCGTAGCGGCGGTAGTAGGCGCAGTTCGAGTTCGGCAGGAAGGTCGGGATCTCGCAGTCGGAGTGGATCGAGTGAACGCCCGTGGGGCACACGCCGCCGAGGAACCCATCGAGGCCGATGATGATCTCCGAGCCCTGCGTGCCGAGGCCGGCGCGGAAGTCATTCGCGGTGCCGCACGCGATCGCACCGGTGGTGTCGGTGAGCGTGAACAGCCGCGGGCTCGAGTTGGTGCCGAGGCTCCGCGTCCGGACCGTGAAGGACTGGTACTGGATCGCAGGCGCGGTCGGAGCATCGACATTGCCGCCCGCGTCGTCGCTGCTACCGCCGCCGCACGCACCGAGCACCAGGAGGATCAGGGATCGTCGAAGCCACATGGCAAGCCGCGTACCACACCTCGGGGCGCGGTTCTGCCAAAAAACATCCGGCGGGCCAACCTGCGCGGTCAAGACGCGAGCTGGTCGATGAAGGCGGCGAGCCGCGGGCGCTCGGCGAGGGTGGGTGCGAGCGCTCGCTCGAGCAACGCGCGCAGCTCGATGGGGACCTGGAGCGTGAGGTGATCGGCGGTCTCGTGTCCCCAGGTCTGGAGGAGCGGGTACACGCCCATGATCCACTCGGCGACCATCACCCCGAGCGAAAACGTGAGCGAGCGATCGTCGAACACATATCCAGGCTGGCTCGCCACGGGATCGCGATAGTGGTGCACGAACAGCGGGCGGGTGAACGCGTCCTGGTACGAACGCGCGAACAGCGCGAAGCCACGCGGAGACAGCCCGGTGACCTTGTAGTGGCCATCGCGATGCTCGCCCCACATCACTTCGGGTCGAACGGCGAGGAGCGGAACCCCGACGTGAAGCGCTCCGAGCAGGATGCGACCGGCGGAGACGCCGAGCTCGATTGCTTTGCGCGGCGCCGTCCATGGATCGGCGGGCCCGACGAGCTGGGGTAGCCAGCACCCCGAGGGCGCGCGCTCGACCACGGACCAGATATCCGTGCGCCTATCCAAGTAGCCGACGTGCAGCAAGGGCAGGACGCCTGGTGCGTCATACGAGATCTCGGCACGCAGCTCCGCAATGTCGTGCTTGCTGCGGAACTCGTCGTAGCTGATCAGCAGCTCGGCCTGAGTCGCTCGTTCGACGCCGCGATAGAGGCGGTTGGTGCCGGTGCCGCACAGCCGGTGCTCGATGCGATAGGCGCCGTCGCCGAGCGAGGCCCCGATCGGCTCCTCGAGTGGCTGTGCACGCGCGAGTTCGAGTCGATCGGGAGCGGCCCAGAGCCACGCATGTGCCCGCGAGGCCACGTCGTGGAGCGGGGCGCCATCGAGGGTGTGGAACGCGAATCGAGCGAGCCACAGCACGGAGGCCTCGTCGAGCTGGCTCGAAGCACACAACACGTCGAGCTCCTCCGCGACGCGACGAAGCGCATGCCGCAGCGTCCCGAGCGAACCCTTGTTGCGCACCGTCCAGATCGCGTAGCCGAGGAGCGCGTGCACGTTGCCGGGAAACTCGAGACCGCCCGTGACGTCGTGTGGCTGCTGCGCCACGTACGCCGCCTTCTGCCAGTCGCCGAGCGCGAGCGCCGCGAAGCCTGCACCGAGCCGGCCCGGAAATGGTGGCTCGACAGCGGTGAGGCCGGGCAGCCAGCTGGTCAACTTCAGCGCCGCGTCGGGGACCTCGATGCCGATGCACGCGAGCGCGTTGAGTGCGTCTGCGATCGGCGCACGCTGTTCGGGCGTCACCGGATGCGCCGCGGAGAGACGGCCGAGGAGCGGCGCCACCGCATCGAGCGGCGGCTTCGGGTACACGAGTACGCTGCGTGCGAGCTCCCGGCCGAGGTGCGCGAACGGCTCGTCGACGAGCTCGGCGAGCGGGCGAGCGGCCTGTTCCCACGCCCGCAACCGCACCTCAGGATGAAGGCGCAGACGATCCATATCCTCCCGATCGGGCTCACTCATATCCGGCGCCGTAGCTCCTCGATCCTCAACGCATCCTCACCCGGACGCGGGGTCCACTCCTCGATCTTGCGGGTGACGAAGTTCGCCTCGTCGAGAACATCTCGTGTGAGCGCAGGTACTGCGATTGCTCCGACGAACTCGATCACCCGCGGCGTACGCGTTCGGAACTCGAGACGCGCAGGTGAGTACAGCTTGCACGAGCCACAAACCCAGAGTTCGATCGCAATGGTCCGTGCCCCATCGGATCGCCGGAGCAGCAGAAACTCGTCCTCCAGCTCCTCGGGCGCCACATCGAGAGCCTCACCGGGCTCGGCATAGGTCCACTCGGGGTCATTGCCGAGCGACGAGCTGAGATCGATGGTGCGCGCCTCGTTCAGCGTGCCGCAGTTCGTGCACACCAGCGGGACGCGGAAGAAGATCCTCGGCGCCATGGCCTATTTGTACCTCTCCACGAGCCGCTAACCGAGCGACGGGATCCAGGTCGCGATCCGGCGGCGCCACTCGGGTGTCGCCCAGCCGGCCGGGAAGCAGCGCTGAATCAACTCGAGCATGATCGAGACGGCCGTCGATGCGCCGGGAGATGCGCCGAGCAGCGCCGCGATCGATCCATCGGCGCTGGTCACGACCTCGGTCCCGAACTTGAGCTCGCCGCCACCCTCTCCGTTGCTCTTGATGATCTGCACGCGGAGCCCGGCGATCTGAACTTCCCAGTCCTCATCGCGTGCGCTCGGGTAGTAGCGGCGGAGCAGCGCCACGCGCTCCTCGGTCGACAGCATCGCCTGGCCGACGAGGTACCGCGTGAGATCGAGGTTGGAGAGGCCCGCGGCGGCGACGGCGCGGAAGTTGTGGATGCCGATCGAGCCGAGGAGATCGAGCCACGATCCTTCCTTGAGGAACTTGGTCGTGAAGCCGGCGTACGGGCCGAACAACAGCTCCTGCTTCCCGTCGATCCATCGGGTGTCGAGGTGGGGGACCGACATCGGCGGCGCCCCGACCTCGGCGAGGCCATAGACCTTGGCGTGGTGGCGCGCGATCACGTCGCGGTTGACGCATCGCAACCACTGACCGCTCACGGGGAAGGCGCCGTAGACCTTGGCCTCGGGGATCCCGGTCTTCTCGAGGAGCTTGAGCGAATAGCCGCCCGCTCCGATGAACACGAACCTGGCGTGAACGGTTCGCTCCTCGCCGGTGAGGAGGTTCTTGATCTCGAGGAGCCAGCCATCGTCGGCGCGGTGGATGTCTCGCACCTCACGGCTCAGCTCGATCGCGAAGCCAGAGACCTCGTCGATCCAGGTGACGAGCGAGCGCGTGAGCGCGCCGAAGTTGACGTCGGTGCCGCGCATCATGCGCGTCGCGGCCACGGGTGTGCCGGGATCACGACCGTCCATCACGAGGGGCATCCACTCGGCGATCTGACCGCGATCCTCGGTGTACGCGATGTCGTGAAACAACGGCGAGCGAGCGAGGTTCGCAGCGCGCGTGCGCAGGTACGGGATGTCGTCGCCGGTGACGAACGAGGCGTGAGGGACGTTGCGGAGGAACGTGGTCTCGTCGGGGAGCTCACCTGCCGCGACGAGTGAGCGCCACAGCTCGAGGCTCTGCTGGTACTGCGCGGCGATCTTCAACGCCTTGCTGCAGTCGACCGTGCCGTCGGGGGCCGCCGGCGTGTAGTTGAGCTCGCAGAACCCCGCGTGCCCGGTGCCCGCGTTGTTCCATGCATCGGAGCTCTCGGCCGCCGCGCGATCGAGGCGCTCGTACGCGACCATGCGCAGCGTCGGATCGAGCTTGCGCAGGAGCGTGGCGAGCGTGGCGCTCATGACGCCACCGCCGATCAGGGCAACGTCGACACGTGCGTCTGCTTCAGCCATCTCTCCACGAGCCTACTACTCGGCGGAGCCCAGGCGGTGGGGCGGCAGGGTCGGTTCAACCTGGTATGCTGAAGCGAATGGGTGTCGTGCCGCGATCGAGCAGAGGCCTGCTCGGGTCGGTCCTGGTCGTGGCGGTCGCGGCCTGCGGTGCGACCGCTCCTGCAGCCGTTCCTCTCGTTGCTCCGGCGGCGGCTAGCTCACCTGTCGACGCAGGAATGCAGCCGGCCTCCGACGCCGTGCAGGTCTCTCCCGCGCCCGACGCAGTGGTCGTCGGACCGGTCGCTCGCACGGTGCCGTCTGCGCCGGCACCCGCCGTGCCGCGTGTCGACACGCCCCCGAGTTCGCAGCCCGGCGACGCCGAAGGTTGGTATCGCTACGCACCGACGCCGCTGGCGGCGAGCGCGATGCCCATCGTCTACGGAAGCCCGTTGCCCAGTACACCCGGCGAGGTGCACGCTCTCCCCTTCGCGCGGCTCAATCAACTCGAGAACCTGCTGCGGCAGTGGGACGCCACGAGTGTCGCGGAGCTGCGTCGCGCGGTCTCCGCGGCGGCGCCCGCTGATCGACAGACCGTCGCGCGGGCGTATGCGCGGTTCATCGGCTCCGCCGAGCCGAGCTTCCTGTGCGCCGAGCTGCGCGCGCTGATGCGTCCTACCGAGCCGCTGCTGCTCACCTTCTACCCGTGGTTCGAAGCGGGCTGTGCCGACGACCGCGACGCAGTCCTCGTCGAGAGTTTGCCGCTGACGTTCTCCGATCGCTGGACGTTCTTCCGTGGCCGCACGGCAGAGACTCGCCACCGCAAGGAGCTGACGGCCGACGTGCTCTCCCGTCTCGCGGTCAAGCCCACCTCGCGCGCCCGTGGCCTGGAGGTCGACGGCGACCTCCAGCATGCGATTCAGCTGCTGGCGCGCACGAATGTCCCGGCGGAGCTCGACGCCGTGTTCGAGCTCGTCTCGCGTCTCGACGGCTACCTGAGCCAGCGGACGACGGAGGCGTCGGTGCTCGACGCGGCCCGGCGTCGCATCTACGGCGAGGTGATCGCGGAGATCCCCGATGGCCGGGCGCGCACGCTTCTGCTGCAACGCTGTGACCGCGAGTTGCTCGATCATCCGTTGTGCCGGTACACGGTGAACCATCGGCCCGGCAAGACCGCGGACTACAATGCGCGCTTCGCGGCGGGGAGCGTGCTCGATCGCGATTCCGTGTGCGCTGCCCCGAGCTCGTCGCGTGGCAGCTGCCGCCCCAAGGCCGACGTGGTGCGCGATCTCCGCCGTGTCGGGTTGCAGGTGACCTCGCCACCGCCCTCCCGCTCGGCGGGCAACGTCTCGGCGATCACGGTGCTCGAAGCGGCGGGCCGTGGCCTGGCCGGAGCACCCACGCTCGTGCAGCTCGTGGTGATGGTTCGCCCCGCGCTCCGGGAGGCCGTGATCGACAACGAGGGGGTGCTCGGCGCCGATGGCTGGTTCCACGAGGCTGTATGGGGCCCAGGGGCGCGCGGGGAGATCGTGACCTCCGCGTCGTCGTCAGCCGCAGTGCGCGCTAGCGTCGATGCCCGGGTCGGCCTGGTCAACACGCTGCTCCATCGCGGGGGCAGCCCTTGGCGCGTCATGGTGGTCAAAGGAGAGGGTGGGGACAACGTGATCGCCGGGCCTGCGACGGCGCTCTCGGCTGCCGTTGCGGCCAAGCTGTTCGAGCCAGTCGAGTAGGTAGAGGTCGTAACTCACCGCGTACGGGCGAAGCTTGGGAGCTCGGTGGCCTGGCGACAGGTGGGAAAGCGGAGGGTGGGGCCTCACAACCCGTAGAAGCCCTTCATGAACGCGCGGGTCTCGGCCTCCCCCCCACCGGGGTCGCGTTCGAGTGCCTCCTCGAGGCGGCTGATGTTGACGGTGTTCTGCCACTCGCGGAACGCCAGGAGCTTCGAACTGCGCGCGGCCGCGGAACTCGCGGCTGGGCAGGACGTCGGTCGCGAGCGCGTTGTGGTCGCTGACCTGGCGCCACCAGGTGGGGTTGCGGATCTCCGTCCCGTAGTCGCGGCCGTATTCGTCCATCCGCTTGTAGGTCTCGGTGCCGGGCAAGATGAAGAAGCTCTGGCTCGACACCCAGCCGCTGATCGGCCCGTTGCCCTCGGCGATCGCGACCACGAACTCCTGGGTCTCGCGCGTGGTCTCCGGAGGCTCGCCCGGGAAGTTGAACAGGACGTAGGTATCGTGGAACAGCTCGATCGAGTTCGCGTGCGCGATCATCTCGCGGGCCTTGCGAAGATAGTTCGCGGGAGAGGGGCTTCACCATGCGGCGCGCCATCGTCTCGCTGCCGGTATCGAGGCCGAAGTCGACCTTGAATCGGCACGTCCGGAACTTGTCGAGCAGCGCCGGGGTCATCAGATCCGCGCGGGTCTCGCACCAGAACATGTTCGGCAGCTGCCGCTCGGCGATGCCATCGAGCAGGGCCTCCGTCCACTTGCGGCTCGCACCGAACAGCGGATCGGCGAAGCACACGACGTTCGGCGCGTGCGTGCGGGCCAGCCCGTCGAGGATGTCGAGCGCATCCTCCACCGCATAGTTGTTCCAGTTGGTTCCGCGCTGCGGCTCGGCGCAGTAGGCGCACTTGAACGGGCAGCCTCGCGAGAGCGACAGCCACAGCACGCGCTGCTTCTCGTCGTGCCACGGGTAGTGGGTCCAGTCGATGCGGGCGGGATCGGACATCTGGTACGGCGCGCCTCGGATGATCTCCGTGGTCCGAGACCGTGGCCGGCGCTCCTCGCACAGCCGGCGAAACACGTGCTCCCCATCGCCGCAGACCACGACATCGAACAGCTGTTCTGCATCGTCGAAATCCGAGGGCATCGCGGTGGGGTGATGACCGCCCACGACGATCGGCACCCGGGTCGCGTCGCCCGGATCTTGCGCGCCACCTCGACCGCGCCGAGGTAGTGCAGGCTCGTCCAGCACGATCCCGACGAGGTCGACACCCTCCAGCGCGGGTGGCGAGCGGTTCATCGATCCCCGCGAGCACCGCCGCGACGTCACCGGGAGCGACGCCGGCCAGCGTGTCGAGCTCGAGGATCCGGACGTCCGCGAGGTCCCGCACGAAGCCGGCGAGGCTGTGCAGGTGCGGCTTGGAGGCGACGCGCGAGCTCCACCAGGTGGGCGCGTAGAGCACCGGCGGCGCGACCAGCAACACCACCATGCGCCCCATCTAGAGGATCGTAGCGGCTTCCGGTGAGCCCAGCCACGCCTCGACGCGCCTCAGTTGAGAAGTTCGAAGAAGGTGAGCTCGTGGTTCGGGTGGGCGATCAGCTCGATCGTCCCCTGGTTGTCGCTGAGATACGCCGTGACGCTGGCGCCCGAGCGAGCGAGCGAGGTGCAACCGAAGACGGTATTGCCACCCATCGGCACGGCGGTGAACGAGAGGATGGTTTGCGGCAGGACGTCGAAGAACACCGGGGTCGAGACCGTGCTCCCCATCGACCTTCCCAGGAGGTTCACTGCACACCCGCTCGGCTCGCAGGTCATGACGCAGCTGGCCTTTGGTTCCGTCCGCATCGACGATCCTGATGCCGAACGTGTCGGTCCCCGTCCACACGCGTCGCGAGCGCACCCCGACATGGATCGCCCAGGGTCGGTTGGAGAGCGCCACGATCGGGCGAAGGCCCTCGCCGGGCCCGAGCTCGGCGACGGGCACGACGGCCTCGTTGTCGACTCGCCAGCTGGTGGGGCCGGTCTGCCAGCGACCCGGATCGAGCTCGAGGAACGGATCGAAGACGCTCCGCTGTGTGTCGGCCGAAGGGACATCGTCGCACAGGTCCCCGATGCCATCGCCGTCGCCATCTCGCTGGAACTCGGCGAAGCCCGGGCATGCGTCGCACCGATCTCCCACCCCGTCGAGATCCTCGTCGTGGTTCCGATCGTCGAACACCAAGGGGCAGAGATCACAGAGATCGCCGAGCCCGTCGGCATCGGCATCCACTTGGTCCGAGTTGGTGATGCCCGTGCAGTTGTCCTCGACATCCGAGACGCCGTCCCCATCCCCATCCGGGGCGGCACCGGTTGGTTCGAGTCCGTATACGAAGTTGCAGCCTGCGAACAGGATCAAGATCGCGACTGCCTTCGACAACACACCCATCATAGATGGTTTCGCACTCAAGCTACCAGGCCGGCTTGACACGCCCGCGAGCAAGCCGGAACGCTACGCCATGCCTCAGCACGAGCCCGTTCGCCAGACCCGTTCGATCGTCATCGACATGGCTGCGGGCGAGACGAAATCGTGGCAGTTGCCCGCGATGAGCACCGCGCGCGACCAGCGGATCGTCATCAAGACGGTGCTCTACACCGCGCCATCGATCCACGGTCGGTTCGACGATCTACCTCAGCTGACCGAGACCACGCTCGCGCGTCGGCCGCCGGGCGGGCCGGTGATCGAAGGCGGCGAGACCCGCGACCTGACCTACGAGCTGTTGAAGTCTGGCGTCGTGGTCGCCAC
>JADKKI010000031.1 GCA_016720595.1 Myxococcales bacterium | reverse complement strand
ATCATCGTGACCAGTCCGATCGGCTCGGGCCACCACTACTTCGTCGCCGATCGCACGGACGCCTTCGCGATCGAGGCCTCCGGCACCCGGCGCAAGCAGGTGTTCGCCGGCGGGGCGGCGTACTGCCACACCAACCACTCGCTCGACGGTGATGTGGCCGCCCGATCCAAGGTGCCGACGACGAGCACGACCTACGATCGGATGCGCTGGCTCGAGGCCGACCTGGCCCGTACGCCGGTGGTCGATCTCGACGATGCCTGGACCCGCCTCGGCTCCGAGGATGGGTGGCCGCGGAGCATCTGCACCAACATGGCGACGCCCGAGTCTCCGCACGGCGCGGCGACCTGCGGCGCGATCGCCCTCAACCTCGATACCGGCGAGCTCTACGCGCAGCAGGGCTTCATTCACAACGTCGCTCCGGAGAAGTGGAAGCTGTGACCGACTATCCGTTCTTCTTCACGTGGACCGCCCAGAACGCGGTCAAGCCGTTCGAGCTCACCGGCGGCGATGGCGCCTGGTTCACCACCGCCGATGGCGGACGCTGGCTCGATCTCGGATCGCTCAGCTACCAGGTCAACGCGGGCCATGGGCGCAAGCGGATCGTCGAGGCGATCAAGCGGCAGGCCGACGAGCTCTGCCTCTCGGCACCGAACGCGGTGTATCCGGCGAAGCTCGAGCTCGCGCAGCGGCTGCTCGCGATGGCGGGCCCGGGCTACACGAAGGTGTTCTTCACGCTCGGCGGCGCCGAGGCCAACGAGAACGCGATCAAGATCGCGCGCCAGGTCACGGGTCGGCTCAAGATGATCAGCCGCTACCGCAGCTACCACGGCGCCTCGATGGGCGCGCTCGCGCTGACCGGAGACTGGCGACGCCCGCCGATGGAGCCGCTGATCCCCGGCGTGGTCCACGTTCACGATTGCGAGTGTGCGTGCTGCCCGTCCGGAACCGTCCGGCAACGTCTGCGAGCGCGGCATGGCGCGCGGATCGACGACGATGGCGCTCGATGGCGCGCGGACCACGGCCGCGGTGTTCCTCGAGGCTGTGCCCGGAGCGAACGGCGCCTACGTGCCGCCCCCGGACTACTGGCCCACGGTCCGCGCCGCGTGCGATGCCGATGGCGCGCTGCTGGTGGCCGACGAGGTGCTGACCGGATTCGGGCGCACGGGGACGCCCTTCGGGTTCCAGCACTGGGGCGTCACGCCCGACATGATCACGGTCGCGAAGGGCCTGGCGTCTGGCTACGCCACCATCGGTGCCGTGATCGTTCACGAGCGGGTCGCGAGCTACTTCGATGCCAACATCCTCGCGTGTGGCCTCACGTACTATGCGCACCCCACGGCGTGCGCCGCCGCGCTGGAGACCATGAAGCTGTACGAGGACGAGCAGTTGTATGCCAATGCGGCGCGCCTCGGTCCCGTGCTGCTTCGCGAGCTCGATGCCGTGGCCGCCCGGATTGCTGTGCCGGCGTACGTCCGGGGGCTCGGCCTGCTCGCCGCGATCGCGCCGGAGGCACCGCTCGATCGCTGGAAGCAGCTCGGCACCGAGCTGGCCGAACGTCGGCTCTCGCTTCATGTCGATGGCAAGCGCGGCACCGCGATCTTCGCGCCGCCGCTGTGCATCACCGAGGAGGAGCTGGTCCGCGGCGTGCGCGCGTTCGGTGACGCCGCCGTGGCCGCGTTTGGAGGTGCAGCGTGATCGGACGGCACAAGGATGACAAGGTCGTCGCGTCGGTGGCCGAGGCGCTCGCGCCGCTGAAGGACGGGATGACCATCCTCGTCGGCGGCTTCGGCCTCTCGGGCAATCCCGAGGCGCTGATCAGGGGCGTGGTCGATCGTGGCGTGCGCGACCTGACCCTGGTCTCGAACAACGCGGGCAACCTGGGCAAGGGCCTCGCCCTGTGGCTCCGCGCGGGGATCATCCGCAAGGTGATCTGCAGCTACATCGGCGGCAACGAGGATCTCCACACGCGGATGGCCTCCGGCGAGGTGGCGGTGGAGATCACGCCGCAGGGCACGCTCGCAGAGCGGATGCGCGCGGCGGGCGCCGGCATCCCCGCGTTCTACACGCCCACCGGGGTCGGTACGATCGTCGAAGAGGGGAAGGAGACCAAGGAGATCGACGGTCGTCGCTATCTCCTCGAACGCGCGCTCCACGGCGACATCGCGCTCGTCCGCGCCCACACCGCCGACCGCTTCGGCAACCTGCGATTCTGGCGGACCGCGCGCAACTTCAACCCGGTCGCCGCGAGTGCCGCGAGGCTCTCGATCATCGAGTGCGATCGGCTCGTCGCGAACGGCACGATCGATCCCGATGATGTTCACCTGCCGGGCATCTTCGTGCACCGGATCGTTCACGTCCCAGAGCACGAGAACGCGTTCGAGTTCCGGACCGTCAGGAAGCGAGGCTAGCGATGCCGTACTCGACCGAAGACATGGCGCGTCGCGCGTCCAAGGAGATCGCCGCGGGCTCGATCGTCAACCTCGGAATCGGCCTGCCCACACAGGTCGCCGACTACCTGCCCGAAGGGCATGCGTGGCTGCACTCGGAGAATGGCCTCCTCGGGATGGGGCCGTTCCCCTACGAAGGCGACGAGGATCCGAACCTGATCAACGCGGGCAAGCAGACGGTGACCGTACTGCCCGGCGGCTCGACGTTCGATTCGGCGTTCTCGTTCGCGATGATCCGCGGAGGCCATGTGGATCTCGCGATCCTCGGCGCGATGCAGGTCTCTGCCGGCGGTGACCTGGCGAACTGGGCCGTGCCCGGCGGCAAGGTCATGGGCATCGGCGGAGCGATGGATCTCGCCACGGGGTGCCGCCGGGTCATCGCGATGATGCAGCACGTGACCAAGAAGGGTGAGCACAAGCTCGTGCAGCGCTGCGACTATCCGCTGACGGCGACCCGTGTGGTCTCGCTCGTGATCACGGACCTCGGCGTGTTCGAGCCCACCGGGCACGGCTTCCGGATCATCGAGCTCGCTCCCGGCATCACGCGCGAGATGGCCGACGCGGCGACCGGCGCGCCACTCACGGCCTGAGCTCGGCGCTGGCGCTCGGGGGGGGCATGCCGGCGCCTGCATGAACCGAGTGTCGACCCGCTCCGAGCACCCGAGACTTACGTCCTGGATTCGTGGGTGCTCCAACCATTCGCGCAGTACAGAGCCAGGAGAGCGCTGAAGGTTTGCTTCACCCGTACGACCTCGTATCCGAGATCGAGATCTCTGCTCTATGACCTCTGCGCGCTCTGTGGCTCGGAGGTCGCGTTTCATGTAGCGGGCACGGCCTTCACGGCTTCCCTGCGCGAGCAGGGGGCGCGTGGGGCCGCTCGAGCAGTTCGGAGATCCCGCCCATCTCGGAGTCGTGCCCGCCCCGGTAGCTGTTGTCGCGTTCGACCGCGATCTCGCCGAGACGCTGCTCGGTGCCGGCCCGCTTGCGCAGCGACAGGAATCCAAACACCGCGCCCACGAGGGTGGCGATCACACCGATCCCGAACATCCACCGTCGGCGCCGCTGCGCTCCCACGGGACAGTCCTTGGTGATGATCGTGCCGTCCTGCTTGCGCCGGAAGTACTTCACGCACAGCCGGCCCTCCTTCGCGATCAGCAGCGCCTGTGCCTCCTCGCGGGTCATCTCGGACAGGTTGTAGACGTTCTGATCACACCGCCCGCAGTGGCGAACCCGCTCGTCCCCCTGCATCGCCGTCCAGTCCTGCGTACAGGGCGAAGCGACCCGGACATTGTCGAGTACGGGGAGCCGCAGTCGCGCCTGCGCGCTGTCGATCATCGTGCGGAGCTGATCGCGCTCCCTGCGGGCCCGCACGACCTCGGCATCGAGCGCGTTGTGACGGCTGACCAAGGCCTGCAGGTCATCGCGATAGCTCATGTTGGTATCGACTCCCCGCGGCGCCGGAAGTTGCAGGAATCTTCGGACCCAAGGTCGGAGCAGGGGACGGTTTCAACTTGAGCAACTTGCGATCGGCAACCCCGCGGATCCACGTGCTCCGGTCTCAACCGCCCTGCGAGCCCGAGCCACCCGGCGAGCTGATCCGCGTGGGCACGCCATCACTCGCAGGCAGCGCCGGTGCACTCGGCCGGAACGCCGCGGACGTCATGCGGTCGCCCCAGATCTCGATGCCCAGCCGCTCGACGGCGAGGTCGTACACGATCCGTGAGTGCTCCTCGATCGCGCGGCGGGTCATCACGCCCACCGCCTGAGCACTGATGCCGAGCGCGGCGGCGATGTCACTCGGCGTGATGCCCAGTGTGCGCGCGCAGTGGGCCACGATCACGCGGGCATCGCACGCGGCGGGGATCCGTCGCCGCGAGCAGATCACCGGTAGCGCCACATCGCCGAGCTCGGCGACGACCTCGATCACTCGTCGCGGATCGGGGCGGATGTGTCCGAACTTCAGCGCGTAGAGCGGGAACACGGCCCCCTCCGCGCCGACCGTGGGAGTTCCGAGCTCGAGAGCGCCGCGTCGACGGAGCGCGAGCCGCTGCTTCTCGAGGGTCACATCCATCGCGGCGCCCGGGGTGCGATCGATCCACGCATCGAACACGTCGGGGTCCGGGAGCCCGGACCGGATCATGCCCTCCTCGGCGCGCAGCCACTCGGGCCTCGGCGCGAGACCGATGTATGCGCGGTGTGACGTCCACGTGCTCTCGAGGGCCCGCCTCACCACGCCCGCGCGGACCGGGTTGTTGTGGATGTACGCGATGACGCTCGCCTCGTTCTCGGGGAGGATCTGGAAGTCCTTGGCGCGGTCCGCGATGATCGGGCCGAGCCGTCCGTGGCGCCGGTTCATCCAGTGCGCGAATGGCGAGTGCGCCGCCTTGGTCCAGCTCTCCATCGGCTGCTGCCCTGCGAGCATCGCGAGGTGGATGTGGTTGCTCATCAGGGCGTACGCGAGGCAGCGCCAGTCACTGCTGTTCAGCGAGCGGCCGAGCAGGAACAGGTACCGCTCACGTTCTTCGGGGTGATCGAAGAACCACTCTCGATCCACGAAGCGGGTGATGCAGTGATAGACGACGCCGGGGAGGTTGCTGCGACGGGTGCGTGGCATGCGCGGCGTATCGGCCGGCGCTCGTCCGGGTTGTTCAGTGATGGGGCGATTTCACCGGGCGCCTGTGATTTCGCGGCACTCCGGATCGCAAGTTGCTCAAGTTGAAACCGTCCCCTGCGTCAGCGTACGAGGGTCGTGCCCACCGAGCCGGGTTCGTTCACGGCCCGCACGAGGTCCCCTGCCGCCAGCTTGCCGAGGATGTGGATCGCGCCCACGCCCTGATCCACGACCGCCATCGCCTCTTCGAGCTTGGGGATCATGCCGCCCGTGACCACACCGTCTGCGATCGCCTGTCGGGCCTCCGCGCAGCTGAGCTTCGGGATCCGTGACCCCGGATCGCTCATGTCCTTCAGCACGCCCGGCGCCGAGGTCACCAGGAACAGCCGCTCGGCCTTGAGCGCAGCCGCGAGCTGGTTGCCGACCATGTCGGCGTTGATGTTGTAGACCCCGCCTGCGGCATCCGCACCGAGGCACGCGATCACCGGCACGTGGCCCGCGGCCCACAGCGTCTCGAGGAGCCCGAGGTTGAAGCCGGTGACGTCGCCGACGAAGCCCATGTCGACGGGCTCGTCTCCGGCGCCGGCATAGACCTTCGGTGGCCGCCGCACGGCGCGGACGACCTGCGCTGACGCACCATGGAGCCCGACGGCCGAGATCCCCGCCGCGGTCATCGCGGCGCACAGGTCGACGTTGAGCTTGCCGGCCAGCACCATCTTCATCACATCGAGCGTCGCCGCATCGGTGACGCGCCGCCCGGCGACCTGCTTGGTCTCGATACCGAGCTGCTTCTGGAGCGCGGTCGCTTGCGGGCCGCCGCCGTGGACGATCGCGATCCGCGCGCCACCATCGATGAGGACGCGCAGGTCCGCCGCGAGCAGTGCCGCCTCGCCGGAGCCGATGACCTCGCCGCCGATCTTGACGATCAGGCTCACGGCCAGTTCCCCACGTCCTCGAGGCTGGCCTTCTCGTCACAGCCGAGCACGAGGTTCATGTTCTGGATCGCCTGACCCGCGCCGCCCTTGATCAGGTTGTCGATCGCCGAGAAGCAGGTGACGGTGCGCTTGCCGTTGATGGCGGCTCCGACGGCGAATCCGACCTCGACGTAGTTCGAGCCGGCGACCGCCACCACCTCGGGCAGCCGCGCCTTCGGGCGCCGCGTGAACGGCTCGCGCGCATAGCTCTCGTCGAACATCGCGGCGAGCTTGGTCTTGTCGATCGCCTCCGGCAGCTCGAGGAAGCACGTGGCGAAGATGCCGCGGGTCAGCGGCGCGGACACCGGCACGAACCGGAGCTCCACGCCCTTGGCGCCGCTATCGTGGAGCGTCTGCACGATCTCTGGCACGTGCTGGTGCTCGAGCGGCTTGTACGTCTTGAGATTGCCCGCGCGGCTCGGGTGGTGAGTCCCGGCCTGCGGCGCGATGCCCGAGCCCGACGAGCCAGTGATGCCCTGGACGTGAACGACCACGCCATCGAGCAGTCCTGCGCGCGCGAGCGGCAGCAGCGCCAGCTCGATGGTGGTGGCGAAGCAGCCTGGCGACGCGACGTACTTCGCGGCCTTGATCTGCGCGCGGTTCAGCTCGGGGAGCCCGTAGACGAACGTGCCGAGCAGCTCGGGGTGCGGGTGCGTGGCGCCATAGAACTTCTCGTACGTGGCGGCATCGCGGAGCCGGAAGTCACCGGACATGTCGATGATCTTCACGCCCGCCGCGATCAGCTCGGGGACCTTCGCCGCGGTGACCTTGTGGGGCAGGGCGAGCAGCGCCACGTCGCAGCCCTTGACGGCCTCGGTCGGCGAGAGATCCTGGAACACCAGGTCCGTGGCGCCGTCGAGGTTCGGATGCACGGCGCCGAGCGGCTCGCCGACGTGATCGATCGACGCCACGCGCACGAGCTCGACATCCGGGTGCATCAGGAGCCGTCGCGCCAGCTCCGCACCGCCATAGCCGCTGCCGCCGATGATTGCTGCCTTGAATCGCTTTGCCATCGTGGGACAGGGTATGCCATGCCCACGCCGATGGGAAAACTCGACAGCGCACTCTCCGACCTGGCCACGCGCGGACCCGAGATGCTGGCGCTCGCCCGCCGCTGGGTCGAGATCAATAGCTACACGTCGAACGTCGCCGGGGTGGATGCGGTGGGCGAACTGCTCCGGGAAGCCTTCGCACTTCCATCGCTGACGCTGACGGCGATCCCGGGCGGCGAGGGCTTCGGCACGCACCTCGTGTGGAAGACCGCTGCGGCACAGACCCGGCCGCCGATCCTCCTGATCGGTCACCACGACACCGTGTTCCCGCCCGGCCACTTCGAGGGCTGGCGCGAGGAGGGTGGCAGGGCGATCGGCCCCGGTGCTCTCGACATGAAGGGCGGCCTCGCGGTGATCCGCACGACCCTCGCCGCGCTCGAAGCGGCGGGCACCCTCGCGGAGCTCCCCGTGATCGTGATCTCGGTCTCCGACGAGGAGGTGGGGTCGCCGACCTCGGCCGCGCACCTGCGCTCCCTCGCGGCCGGTGCGGCGTGCGCCCTCGTGTTCGAGTCCGGGCGCGCGAACGACATGATCATCACGCGCCGCAAGGGCGTGGGGGCGATGACCGTGGTGGCGCACGGCAAGGCCGCCCACGCCGGCAACAACCACAAGGACGGCGCGAACGCGATCTGGGCGCTGTCCCGGTTCGTCGATGCGGCGCAACGCCTGACCGACTACGAGCGCGGCGTCACGGTCAACGTCGGCCAGCTGACCGGCGGCACGTCGAAGAACACGGTGCCCGAGCGCGCAGAGTGCGCGCTCGATCTGCGCTACGAGACCGTCGCCGATGCGGAGCTCCTGGTCGCCGCACTCCGCGCCGCGGCGGAAGCGGCCGCGATCCCGGGCGTGCGCATGGAGGTCACCGGTGGCGCCAACCGGTTGCCACTCGAGCGCTCCGCGGCCTCCGCCGCCCTGCGCGACGAGTACGCCGCATGTGCCCGCGCTTCGGGGCTCGGTGATGGCGAGGCGCCCCTCCTCGGCGGGGGCTCGGACGCGAACACGGTCGCACCCCTCGGCGTTCCGGCGATCGATGGCCTCGGTCCGCGCGGCGCGGGCTTCCACACCACCACCGAGTACGTGGAGCTTGCCTCGTTCGTCCCCAAGGCGTCCGCGTTGCTGCGCTTCCTGTGGGGCCGTCTCGAGGCGCGCTGACGTTCGTCAGTTCGTCTTGAGGTGCTTCTCGAAGAACGCGATCGTGTGGCCGATCGTCATCACGATGTTGCCGCGCTTCGCGGCGCCGTGACCCTCGTCGGCGAACAGCATCAAGCCGCCGGGGATCTTGCGGCGCTCCAGCTCGCGATAGATCTGCAGGGCCTCGCCTACGGGCACCCGTGGATCGTTGACCCCCTGGATCAACATCAGCGGCGCCTGGATCTTCGCGACGTGCGTGATCGGTGACAGCTGGGTCAGCGCGTCCTTGTCCTTGACCGGATCCCCGTACTCGCTGATCCGCAGGATCCGCCGGTACGGCGCGGTGTTGACGAGGAACGTCGCGAGGTTGGAGATCCCGACGTTCTCCACGCCGGCGTCGTATGCCCCCGCGAAGTACGTCATGCCCATCAGCGTGGAGTACCCGCCGTAGCTGCCACCCATGATCCCGATCTTCGGCGCGCGGCCGTCCTTGCCCCAGCTGGCGCGGATGAACTTCGCGGCATCCTCGATGTCGGTGACCACCGCGAGGCGCTTCGGCCCGTCGTCGGAGTGCAGCCACGCCTTGCCATACCCCGTGGAGCCGCGGACATTCGGCTGTACGAACACGAAGCCCGCGTCGACGAACAGCTGCGCGGTGCCCGAGAACCCCGCGGTGGACTGCCCCTCCGGTCCGCCGTGAAAATCGACGACCACAGGGCACGGCCCCGGGCAGCTCGCCGGCCGGCGCACGAACATCGGGATCTTGGTGCCATCGCGCGCCGGGTAGAACTCCAGCGTGGCCTTGGTGAACGAGGTGGTCTCGATCTCCGGCGTGCTGGCGATCCGCCACGTGGTCAGCTTCCGGGTCTGCCAGTCGAACGAGAGGTTCTGCGGCACCACGTTCGCGGCATCGTACGAGAGCTGCACGTACCGCCCGTTGCGTGACAGCCCGGCGACGTAGACGTTGTCCGCGGCCGGGAGCTTGGGGAGGGCGATCGGCTTGAACGTCTTCGCGTCGAGCACCGAGAGGCGAGCGAAGCCATCCTCGTTGACCTGGTAGTAGATCCGCGTGCGCGCCTGATCGATCGTGTAGCTCTCGACGTCGTGCTTGATCTCGGGCGTGATCGCCGTGAGCTTGCCGCCCTCGAGCGTGTACAGACGCTGGAAGTCCCCGAGCTTGTTGGTGCGCACGAGCACCTGGTTCGGCTTGGCACCGAACGACACCTCGTACTCCTCGACCTCGTTCTGCCCGAGCAGCGGCGTGAGCTGCTTGCTCGCGACCTGATACTGATAGACCTCGCTCTGCGTGTTGCCGAGCTCCTTGACGAGGAGCCAGCTGTCGCCCTGGTGATCGGCGAGGGTCCACAGGCCGGGTGCATCGAACACCAGCTCCTTGGCGCCGGTGGCGAGGTCGTAGCGGTAGATCGCGTACGACGCCGGGTCCTTGTCGTTCGCCTTGAAGTAGAGCGTCTTGCCATCCTCGCTGACGAACTGGAGCGAGGTCTGGACCTTGGGCAGGTGCTGGATCAGCTTGAGCGGCCCACCCTCGATCGACATCAGGTAGAGGCCGGGGTTCTCCTGGCCTCCGACGTCCCGGCTGACGATCAGCCACTTGTCGTCGGGCGTGATCGCGACCGCGGACGTTCGATCCTCACCACCGGTGAGCTGGACCGCGAACTTCATCGGCCCGTCCTGGCGCCACACCTGGCTCGTCCCGGTGACGCGCGAGTTGTAGACCATGCGGTCGCCCTTCGAGGTCAGGATGCCGCCACCGGCCCCCCGCACGTCGAGCATTGCCTGGATCTTCCGCGACACGCGATCCTCGAGAGGCTGCGGCGCGAACTGCGCGATCACCTCGGGCGACACGCTCTCGGCGCCGAGGCCGGCGTACCCGGACGGATGGTGCTCGACCCGTCCGGGCGGCGGATTCGCGCTGGCGAACGGATCGAACCGCTTCGCCTGATCCGCAAACGCCACCGACGACACCAGACACAGAGCGAGCGTGAGCAGCCGGGTCATGCCCGGACGCTACTACATCTCGACGTGGCCGCGGTGCTCGCGCTCGAGGGCACGCTTGAGCTTGTCGAGCGCCGAGTTCTGGATCTGCCGGATCCGCTCGCGGGACAGGTGGTACTGGTCACCGATCTCGCGGAACGTCCGCTCCTCGTCGTCACCGAGCCCGAACCGCTTGGTCAGGACGTCGGCCTCGATCGGGGAGAGGTGGTGCAGGAGCCGCGTGACCTGCGAGGTCAGCGTGGCCGTGGTCATGTCGTCCTCGGGCGAGTGATCCTCGGAGTCCGGATCCGCCATGGTCTCGCCGAAGCTACGGTCGTCGTCATCGTGGACGGGCCGATCGAGGGACATCGGCTGCCCCATGATGTACCGGTGCATCTGGTTCAGCTTTGCGAGCGGAACCTTCGCGGCCTTGGCCAGCTCCTGCGGCGTGGGTGGACGGCCAAGCTCGCCGACCAGCCCCTGACGCACCTTCTCGAGCTGCTGCTGCGCCTCGAGCATGTGCACCGGGATGCGGACCGCACGCGCCTTGTCCGCCAGCGCGCGACCGATCGCATGCCGGATCCACCAGCAGGCGTACGTCGAGAACCGAAGGCCACGGCGATAGTCGAACCGCGACACCGCATGCATCAGGCCGAGGTTGCCCTCCTGGATCAGATCCGCGAGCGGCATCCCGCCGCGGTCGTACCGGCGCGCCATGGTGACGACGAGGCGCAGGTTCGCGCGCACGAACTCGTCGCGCAGGTTGCCGGCGTCGCGGTGGGCCTGGCGCACTTCATCGAAGTACGCCCCGGCATCACGTGCGTCGCCGTCGGTCCACCAGGTCTCGGTGCCCGCGGAGGCGGCCTCACGCGCACGATAGAGCTCGCGCACCACCGCATCGATGTGAACGCGATCGAGATCGAGCTTGCGCAGCTCCAGCGCCGCCTCGCGTGCACACGCACGCAGCTTCTTGGTGAGCTTCTCGTCCTTGCGCGCGCGCTTGGACTTCAGCATCTCGTCGAGCACCTTCTGGAGCTTCGGGAAGCTGATCGCCTGCTCGAGGTTCGGCTCGATCATGGCGAGCAGCGGGCGCACGACATCGGCACGGCAGAGCACGCGCTCCCACGTGAGGATCTCGGTGTCCTCGATGCCCTGGCTGAGCTCGCGCTCGTCCTCGGGCGTGAGCAGCTCGTGCACCGCGAGCTGACGGAAGTACGCGGCGAGGTGATCATCCGAATCGCCGGCGCGGATCGGGCGGACAGCCTTCACGACGGCAGCCTCGACGATCACCGGGAGGATCTCGGGAGCGAGCGACGGCGCCTCACTGCTCGCCGCATCCGAGCGCTTCTGGCGCGCAGGCTTGGGGCGGTGTGGGCGAACGTTGCCGGTGGCCGTGGTCGTCCCACGCGCGGGGCGCTGCGGGCGACGTAGTGAATGCGTGGTGGCCATGGCGAATACTCCTGGTCCTCGTGATGAGACGTCGTTTGAGCTCGAACCGTTGCATCGACGGTTCTTGTTCCCTGCACAGTGGGTACGAGCGAGAACCCTGCTCGTTACCGGTGCACGTTGCGCACCGAACCCGGCCGGAACATCCCGGCCATTGGGGTAGGACGATCACTCCAAGCAGATTCAGCTGCTTGGCGGATCGGCCATCTTCCGGAATCGGAAAACAGCGGCTGCGTAATCTAGATCGGTGCGCAGATTTGGCAAGCAGAAACGATCTGGGTGTCAGGATCGGTGACAACCGTCGACCAGGCGACAGCCCCTGCGACACCCCGCGTCACCGACGGAGAATGTCGATCCTCCGTGCGTCAGCGCACTTACGCCGAGGTCTTTTCGGCAGCGCCCGTCGTGGTCTCCGCACCGATGTGGCGGACCAGCCGATCGAGCAGCGCTGCCTGATCGGGGTGGATGATCCGGCGCGCACGCGTGATCTCGATGAACTCCGCCTTGTCGACCTCCCACGAGGCACAGCGCGGTGAGGCGCCTTCGGGCGCCAAACCTGCGTACGCGTGCACGCGCTTCTTCGAGCGGGTGTAGTCGACGAAGCCGAGATCGGTCAGCGGCTGCGTGATGTCGAGGCCGGTCTCCTCCAGGGTCTCGCGACGCGCGGTGGCCTCGAGCTCCTCGTCTGGATCCGGCGCACCTTTCGGGATGCCCCACGGTGCACGGCGGTTGTAGTTGCCCGCCGGGTGCACCAGCAGCACTTCGATCGCCGCGCCGACGTAGCGGTAGAGCAGGGTGCCCGATGACAGCTTTCCGCGTGACTCCGGCATCCCTGCTTTGACCGTGCAGCCCAGGTGTCGCCGACGCAAGCTTCTTGACGCCGTTTCCAGGAATCTCAGCGAGTTGCCCGCATTGGTGGTTGCGCGCTGGGGGCTCGTGTACCGTCGATGTGGATGAGTCAAGATCAGCGTCAGGCGTGGTTCGCACGGATGATGGAGTCGGGCCTCGAGCACTCGATCTTTGCCCCGAGTGACGTCCTGGCCCACGCCACGCCCGACGTGCTCGCGAGCCACCTGCCGCCCGAGCTGCTCAGCAAGGTGCTCGCCGCTTCGCTGGCCGCCGGCTCGATGACGCCCGAGCGCGTGCTCGAGACCGTCACGCCGGAGCTCCTCGCCAAGCACCTCCCGCACGATGTCCTGTGGGCGTGCATCGCGGCTGCCGCCGCGCGCGCCGGGGTGACGACGTCGTGAACATGAAGGGGTTCTTCGTCGCAGCGCTGACCTCGGCGCTGGACCTCGGCATCGGCACCGCCGACGACGTGCTCCGTCACGTCACGCCCGACGTCCTCGCGCAGCACCTGCCGCGTCCGCTGTGGGCACGGCTGCTCACCGCCTGCGTCGGCGCGCCGAAGGTCGATGCGCAGCTGGTGGTCGAGACCGTCGGCGTCTCGAACCTGTGCGAGCACATCCCGGCCAGCGTGATCTGGGCCTGCATCGGCGAGATCGGTGCGCGCTCGCTCGGTGGCGTGATCCCGGCGCGGCCGGTCGTGAGCACGGGGCCCACGCCTCTCGCCGCGTCGAGCGCCGCCGGCCCGATCCTCGGCCACGAGACCACGCAGATCGGCGATGCACCGCCGCCACCAGCGCGCGCGGCCGCCAAGCCGCTCTCGATCGGCAGCCCGCCACCGCCCGAGGCACGGCCGGCACCTGCACCCCCGCTGGTCAACCCGGGGCCGAGCATCCCGTCGCCCGGTCAGTCTGCCGCGATCGCCGTCGGGCTCGACGACGTGGTGGCCGAGCTCGAGGCCGAGTCGACGCCTCCCGTGCGCGCGCGTACGCCGACCAACCAGCGGTTCCGCCAGACCAACACCAACATCGGTCGGCTCGCCGCTGCCAACCAGCGCCGCCCGCAGGCCTCCGTGCCCACGCCTGCGCCCGATCCACAGACCGAGCGTCCACGCGCGAAGCGAGGCGAGACCGAGATGGAGGTCGAGGTCGAGACCGACATCAAGGACGACTGGCGCTCGAGCCTCGCGGTCGAGGACGAGCAGCTCGTCGACTGGTCCGCCTCCGAGGAGACCGCGATCTCGCCAGACTCGGATAGTCAGTCGCGCAAGCGCTGAGCGTTCCAGGGTCGCGGCGACGATGCTGGCTGGGTCCGTGACAGCAATGTCCGGACGCGGCGTGATTTCCGTCGCGCCCAGGCGCCAACTCCGCAGAACCAGGCGGCCTCGCGCGGCACGCGTCATGGAGTAGGCACCGGGCATGCTGGTCGCCCTCGTCCTCGCTCGCGTGATCGCCGAGACTGGCTCACCCGCGCCCACGCTCGACGATGGCGGCGTGCTGCTGATCAAGCGTCACGACGTGGTGATCGGTGATGCCTGTGATCCCGGCATGCAGGACGCCGGGGTCGATGCCAGCCCCGATGCGGCGGACGATGCAGGCCCCGCCGATGCGGGCGCCGCCGATGGAGGGATGCCCGATGCGGGGTGCGAGACCATCGCGGGCGACGCAGTGACGCTGATGCTGCAGCCGCGGTTCTCGCGCGTGACCACGAGCGGCGCGCGGTTCGCGCTGCTCCTCGTCACGCCGGCGCGGCCGATCATCGAGACCAAGCCGAGCACCGTGTTCGAGGATCTCGCGAGCGTGACCGCGCCCGAGGTCCGGATCCACGAGACCAAGGTGCCCGATCCCGCGCTCGGCACCCGGTGTGGCCCGAGCGGGGGTGGCGGCGGGTGTGGCTTCTCGGCCGCCGAGCCGGATCCGAGCTGGACGCCGCCTGGGCTCGGCGACGCGGGTCTCGGCGACACCGACGGTGGGTTCACCGTCGACACCGTCGGTCCGTACCAGGTGGTGCGCGCCCAGCCCGCGGACACCGCCGAGCTGGCGAGCTGGCTCACGAGTCTGTCCTACCTGACCTTGCCGTCGGACCTCGATGCGGTCGCGCCGTACATCACGCGCGGCTACACGGTGGTGGCGATCCGGGTCGCCGTCGACGGCACGCCCTCGGGCCAGCTGACGCCGATCGCGCTGACCTGGCCGGGCGCGGAGCTGAAGCTGCCGGTCGCGCTCGGATCTTCAACGGTCGCCAGCACGGTCTACATCGCGGCTCCTGGTCGCTACGAGCTGCCCGGCGCATCGGTGCCGTTCGCGTGGCGCACGAGCTTCGGCGAGGAGGGGTTTCTGACCAGGAACGAGGTCGTACTCGACGGGAACGGCAACCCCGACGACGATCCGATCGCGGTCCGGGTCGCGGGCGATCCGATCGTGCGCCCATCGCGCGACGAGTACGTCGAGAAGCACGTGCCGGTGCAGGACTGCGGCGAGGCCTCCGAGATCGGATGCGGCTGCGGGCAGTGCAATGCGCGGCGGCCGGTGCGCGGCGATTGGGTGATCGTCGCCGGCGTGGTCGCCTTGACGCTGCGACCGAAGCGGCGGCGCCGTCCGCACACGCAGCTGACGATCAGAACGTGAACGACAGCATCACGGGCGTCGCCGTGGTCTCGTGAGACTGGGTCGTGCGGTAGCCGATGATCGGGCCGGCGGACACGCAGGCGAGCACGATCAAGAACGTCGAGATCGCGGTCTCGGGAGTGAGCTTGCCCTTGCCCTGCTGCGCGCCAAAGATCGCCGCGCCCGCGGCACCGGAGCCGATGATCGCGCCGAGCGTGGTGCCCCAGCCGCGTCCCGTGCCGCCCTGGCCATCGGCGGTGCGCTGGACGCCGATCGGGATCCCGAAGGTGATGCCGACGGCAGCGCCTGCGAGTGCAGCGGGGAGCTTGTCCCGGCCGCCGAGGCCGAAGCCGGCGAGGAGGCCGATGCCGCCACCCAGTACGAGGCCGAGGCCGGCACCCTTGGCCTGGACCGAGAGCGTGTCCCCGGCGGGCTGCTCGGCGCGTGCGGGGAGCTCCGCAGCCAGCGCACCGAGCGCACCCAGCAGAGCCAGCGCAGGGGAGGGCCGCATCAGCTGCCGATCTCGATCTCGAGCTCGCTGGTCTCCTCGTCGAAGTCGATCCGCTCGATCACGAGGTCCTCGATCGCGTGGTACGCGCGGCCGTAGTCGCCGTCGACCTTCTCGTTGGCGAGGTTCGGGACCTCCTCGTGCGCCGCGCCGCGATACATCACGCGAAAGCCGTTGCGGATCGCATCGATGATCTGCCGGAGGCTCGCGCCTGCATCGGTGACCACGGTGCCCTTGTAGGGCTTGCTGAACGGGTAATCGAGCGTGAACGTGAGGTGCGCGTTGGGCGCGATCCTCTCGTCGAGCCCTTCGAGCTCGGCCTCGACGTAGTCGTTGCCGCGCTGGACGGTCTGAGTGAAGTCCGTGCCGCTCACCGTGAGCGACCCCTCGTAGATGACCCGCTGAGCCATGTGCGCATCATCCGTCAAAACCCGCCCGAGTACCTCGTCGGAAGGCCGGCGTCTTGCCTGGCCCGAGCGGGTTGCGCGGGTCGCGGACGGCCCGGAGTGGGCGATCCAGACCCGGGCGACCTGTTGACGGCGTTCCGGGCCACAGGTCCGGTCGCCGGCGTGGTCCCCAAGATCTGATGAACGGCGCCGCGCGACGGCGAGGCAGCGGGCCCAGCACGACACCGCCGGACTTGATGAGGGCGCGTACCGAAAGTCGAGCCCGCCGACCCCGCCGCCGCCCGGCGCCGGGCCCACGCGCCGCGCCGCCTGGCGGGGCGTGCGTCGCCGCCCGCCGCCGCCCGGAGGCCGCCCGGCGCACCGGCACGAGGAGCCAAGCGCCGGCGCGGCGCCCGCCCGGGCCCCGCCGCCCCCCGCCCGCCCGCCGCCGCCCCCCGGCCCGCGCGCAGCGCACCCCCGCCCGCCCCGGCCCGCCCCACGTCGGCGGCCCCGGTCACGTCGTCACGTGCCTCCACGGACGCAGCTTGCGTGCACGGTGGGGAGCACGCTCGACGCAGAAACGGCCGGCTACCTGCGAGGCAACCGGCCGTTTCCCTTGTGGGCGATGAGGGGATTGAACCCCCGACTTATTCCGTGTGAAGGAATCACTCTCCCGCTGAGTTAATCGCCCGAGAGGGGACATGGATTACCCCTCCGGGAGGGGCGCCGTCAAGTCCGTCGGTTTCTCTCCGAGGGGAACCCGGGCCGCCGGATCGGCCCCGTGATACGACCGCGCCATGGAACGCAGCATCGTACGGACGGCGGCGGCCCCGGCGGCGATCGGGCCCTACTCGCAGGCGGTGGTCGTCCCCGTCGGTGACGGCAAGCGCATGATGTTCTGTAGCGGCCAGATCCCGCTCGATCCGGTGACCGGTCTGATGGTCGAGGGCGACGTCGAGGCCCAGACCCGCCAGGTGCTCGAGAACCTGGGCGCGGTGCTCGCCGCCGCCGGGGGCTCGTTCGCGAACGTCGTCAAGACGACGATCTTCCTCGCCGACATGGGCGACTTCGCCAAGGTCAACGCGGTCTATGCGCAGCGGTTCGCGAGCGATCCGCCGGCCCGCGCCACCGTCCAGGCGGCGAGGCTGCCCAGGGATGCTCGGGTCGAGATCGACGCGATCGCCATCCTCGAGGTGCACTGATGTCGTCCAAGTCGTCGTCGATCGAATCGGTCCTGACCGAGAACCGCAGCTTCCCGCCGCCGGAGGCGTTCGCGAAGGCGGCACGGGTGGGGAGCCTGGCGGAGTACGAGGGGCTGTATGCCCGCGCCGAGCGGGACCCCGAGGGGTTCTGGGCCGAGCAGGCCGCCGAGCTCGCGTGGGCCCGGCCGTGGAGCCAGGTGCTCGAGTGGAAGCTGCCCGATGCCCGGTGGTTCGTGGGCGGCGCGCTGAACGCGAGCGTCAGCTGCGTGGACCGCCACGCGGCGAGCTGGCGCAAGAACAAGGCGGCGATCCTGTTCGAGGGCGAGCCGGGCGACACGCGCGTGATCACCTATGGCCAGCTGCACCGCGAGGTGTGCCGGGCCGCCAACGCGCTGACGGCGCTGGGCATCCGCGCGGGGGACTTCGTCGCGATCTACCTGCCGATGATCCCCGAGGCGGCGATCGCGATGCTCGCGTGCGCCCGGATCGGCGCACCCCATACGATCGTGTTCGGCGGGTTCTCGTCGGAGGCGCTCGCGGATCGGATCGGTGACTGCAAGGCCAAGGCGGTGATCACCGCCGACGGTGGCTGGCGGCGCGGGGCGATCGTTCCGCTCAAGGACAACGTCGATCATGCGCTGGCGGGCACCACGGTCGAGCACGTGATCGTGGTCGAGCGCTGCAAGAACCAGGTGGCGTGGACCTCGCGGGACCGCTGGTGGCACGACGTCGTGGACACCGCATCGCCGGCGCACGAGCCGGTGGCGTTCGACAGCGAGCACCCGCTGTTCTCGCTGTACACGAGCGGCACCACCGGCAAGCCCAAGGGCATCCTGCACACCACCGGCGGATACCTGACGTGCGCGGCGTACACGACCAAGCTGGTGTTCGACCTGCGCGACGACGACGTGTTCTGGTGCACCGCCGACATCGGCTGGGTCACCGGCCACAGCTACGTGGTCTATGGACCGCTCGCCAACGGCGCGACGGTGATGATGTACGAGGGTGCGCCGAACGCGCCACGCACGCGCGCCTTCACGTCCGGGCGCGATCCGGGCGCCGGGCTCGACAGGTTCTGGGATGTGATCGAGCGCTGGGGCGTGACGGTGTTCTACACGGCACCCACCGCGATCCGTGCGTTCATGAAGTGGGGTGACCAGCACCCGGCGGCGCACGATCTGTCGTCGCTGCGGCTGCTCGGCTCGGTCGGTGAGCCGATCAACCCCGAGGCGTGGATGTGGTACCGCAAGGAGATCGGCGGAGACCGCTGCCCGATCGTCGACACCTGGTGGCAGACCGAGACCGGCTCGATCATGATCTCGCCGCTGCCCGGCGCCACGCCGACCAAGCCCGGCTCGGCCACGCGCCCGCTGCCGGGGATCAGCATCGACATCGTGAACAAAGACGGCGTGCCCGTGGGACCGAACCAGGGCGGGTTCCTCGTGATCACGCGGCCGTGGCCCTCGATGCTGCGCACGATCTACGGCGACCACGAGCGGTTCCGGACGACGTACTTCGGTGAGATCGAGGGCTGCTACTTCGCGGGCGACGGCGCGCGCAGGGATGCTGATGGCTACATCTGGATCATGGGACGCGTCGACGACGTCATCAACGTCGCGGGGCACCGGCTGTCCACGATGGAGGTCGAGAGCGCCCTGGTCAGCCATCCCAAGGTCGCCGAGGCCGCGGTGGTGGGGCGGCCCGACGATCTCAAGGGCCAGGCGATCGTCGCGTTCGTCACGCCGCGTTCGGGCTTCATCGGCGACGATGCGCTCGCCAAGGAGCTGCGCGAGCACGTGGCCAAGCACATCGGTGCGCTCGCACGGCCCGAGGAGATCCGGTTCGCGGATGCGCTGCCCAAGACGCGCTCGGGCAAGATCATGCGGCGCCTCCTGCGCGAAGTGGCCTCCGGATCCACGGCGCGCGGCGACACCACCACCCTCGAAGATCAGGGCGTGCTCGAGAAGCTCGCGCAGTCGTTCGCGCACGACGACTGAGCTGCTAACTACAGTTGTAGGAATGCGCCAGCGCCCGGCGCGGTTTGGAAGGTCCCATGAAGTCTGCTGTGGTCGCTGTCGCCGTCCTGTTCGCCTTGCTCGGCGCTCCTGCATGCTCGAAGTCCGGCGGCAACGCAGGCACCGGATCCGGGTCGGGATCGGCCGTCATCCCGCCGTACACGCCCGCCGCCGACGTTCCGGCGCCGATCCGCGCTGCGATCGCGGCCCCCGACCGCACCGACAAGGATCGCGCGCTCGACGCGGGTCGCAAGCCCGGCGAGGTGTTCGCCTTCTTCAAGCTCGCGCCCAACCAGCGGGTGTTCGAGCTGTTCTCGGGACCGGGCTATTCGACGGAGCTGATCGCGCGGGTGCTCGGGGAGGGCGGCACGCTATTCGCGCAGAACACCACCGACATCCTCGACAGGTTCGCGCGCAAGCCGCTCGCGGAGCGGCTCGCCAAGCCGGTGATGAAGCACGTGGTCAACCTCGAGCAGGCGACGGAGGCGCCGTTCCCGGCGGAGGCCAAGGACCTCGACGCCGTGATCTGCATCCTCAACTATCACGACTTCGTATGGCAGAAGGTCGATCGCGCGAAGCTCAACGCGAACGTGCTCGCCGCGCTCAAGCCCGGCGGCATCTACGCGATCGTCGATCACAGCGCGAAGGCCGGCACCGGGCTCGCGGACGTCGAGACGCTGCACCGGATCGACGAGGAGACATTGAAGCAGGAGATCCTCGCCGCCGGGTTCAAGCTCGATGCGGAGAGTGACGTGCTCCGGATGCCCGACGACAAGCGCGACTGGAACAGCTCGCCCAAGGCCGCCGCCGAGCGCCGCGGTACCAGCGACAGGTTCACACTCCGGTTCGTCAAGCCGTAACGGCCGCGCGCCGGGTCACTGCTCGCCGGAGGTCTCGGCGTCGAGGACGGGGTCGCGCTCGACCTCCTCGGCATCCACGGCGGTCGTCGTGGGTTGCGGCTCGCCGGTGGTACCCGTCGTGCCCGTGGTCGGCGATGCCGGAGCGGGCGTCAAAGCGGGCGCCGGGGTGGCGAGCGGGCTCGCGACGTGTGCGGGCGCGAGCGGGTTGACCTTCGAGGTCTTCGCCGCGTACGTGCACAGCGCGCCGATCAGCTGATCGTGTGCCTTGCGCACGGCGCCCTTGGACAGCGGACGCTTGGTGTTGGTCACGAGGGCGAACGCGAGCGGGTGATCCGGATCGACATCGAGGAGGCCTGACATCGCGATGGCGGTCGACAGGGTCCCGGTCTTGCCGCGGACGCGGGCCGTGAGCTCGGCGCCACGGACGCGGTGGCGCAGCGTCCCATCGGTGCCGGCGATCGAGAGCGAGCTGACCCACGCGGCGCCGAGCGCGGGATCGGAGTCCTGCGCATAACCCGAGGCGCTGCGGACGATCGAGACCAGCTCGGTCGGCGAGATCTTGGTGCGATAGGACAGGCCGGATCCGGTGTCGACGTAGAGATCGGACTTCGACAGGTGTGGGCGACGCGCGAGCCACGTGTACATGGCATCGACCGCGAGCTCCATCGATGGCGGCTGGCGGCGCGACAGGGCCGCGGCGGTCATGATCACGCGATCGGCGAGCCAGTTGATGCTCCACTTGTTGATCCGCGTGACGATCTCCGCGAGCGGGCGCGAGTCATGGCGACCGAGCTCGATCGGCAGCGACCCGGCGCCGACCGCATCGCCGACGAAGTCGCCGAGCTCGAGGACCTTGAGGTCGCCGGAGACCCGGACCCCGGCAGCGGCGAGCGCACCCTTCAAGGCATACGCGGCGGTCGCGGTGCGCTCGCGCGTGGCGAGCGGGTAACTGAAGGTACCGCCCTTGCCGATCGTGCCGCCGATCGTCACGTGGATCCGCGGCTGACCGAGGAGGGTCTTGGTGGTCTCGACCTTGTAGGTCAGGCGCGGCCGCATCACGCGCTTGGCGGTCTTCGCGGTCACGGTCACCGAGACGTGCTCTGCACCGGCGGGGACCGTGGCGATCGCAAGCGAGCCGGGCTCGCCCCCCGTGATCGCGATCGGGATCAGCGCGCGATAGATGCCATCGCGCGTGGGGTCCGCTCCGATCACGACGCTGCCCTCGATCGAGGTCACCCCGCGCGCGGCCACGGCGTGCGCGAGCTCGGTCAGGTCGGCGGAGGTCAGGGTCGGATCGTAGCTGCCGAGCAGGTACACGTCGCCGTGGATCACGGCGCCCTCGGGAGCCGCGCCGAGCAGCCGGGTGGGATAGCGGAACGCGGGGCCGAGCAGCTCCAGCGACGCCGCGGTGGAGATCATCTTGACGTTCGAGGCCGGGTTGAACGCCTCGTCGGCGTTGATCGCGAACAGCGGCTGGTTGGTGCGGGCATCGACGACGTAGAGGCCGGTGTCCCCGTTGCGCAACGGCCCGCGCAGCAGCTTCGCGATCTTGGTCGCGGTCTCCTCTTCGACGGTGAGCGGTGACTTGCTCGCCATCAGCTCCCTGATCGGGCGGAGCTCGGCGCCGATCGAGATCGTGGCATGCGCGCCATCGGTCCCGATCACCTGGGCCTTGCCGCGGACCGGCGCAGCCTTGGTCGCCACCCGCGCCTTCAGCCGCACGCTCGGCTTGGCCGGCTTGCTCGGCTTGGCCTCCGCGGGCAGGGCGAGGCCGAACACCCCGAACACCACGAGCGCGAGCGCTGTCCGCGAGAGTCTGGTGGTCATCGCGTACCTCGCAGCATGACGTAGGTCGCACCCTCGCCACCATCGGCGGGCGCAGCAGTCGACAGCGCGTGGATGAATCCCGAGAGCGGCCCCAGCAGCTCGCCGAGCACCGCCTCGCGCAGCGGCGCACCGTGCTCCGAGTGGAGGCCCTTGCCGTGGACCACCAGCACGCAGCGATGACCAAGCCGCGTGGCCTCGAGGAGGAACGTGCGCAGCCGCGTGAGGCCCTTGTCGACGACCTCGCCGTGGAGATCGAGCGTCTGCTCCACGTGGACCTTGCCCGCGCGCAGCTCCTGGACCTGGATCCGCGACACGCCGGGGCCGCGCGCGGCGTAGCGCTGGCCATCGCCTTCGACGGTGAGCGAGACCTGCGGCGGGAGCTCGACCACGCGCGCCACGGCCGGCGGCTTGACCACCGGGACCCGATCACGGCCCGACAGCGGCGTCGCACCACCGATCGCCTCCAGGAACAACGCCTGGTCCTCCGGGGACACCAGGGGTCGTTTGGGGCGCATCCCTAGATTGTGTACTGCGGACGCCGTGATGCCGCCAGAAATCTGGATCACGTTGATTTTGGCAACGCGGCCCGGCTTGCGAGAACGTCGCCGGAGCAGGCAAGTTCCGCTCGATGCCCTCTTGCCCTCGCGTTGCCTACTTCTGCATGGAGTACGGCCTCGATGCCGCGTTCCCGATCTATGCCGGCGGCCTCGGGATCCTCGCCGGGGACCACATGAAGTCGGTCGGTGACCTCCGGGCCCCGGTCACGGGCCTGGGGCTCCTGTGGGATGAGGGCTACACGCGCCAGGTCCTGGCCGCCCGGGGAGGCCTGGAGGACCAGTATCCCAAGACCCCGCGCGACGCGGTGCGCCGTATCGAGACGCGTGTGGAAGTCACGGTCAAGGGCAAGACCGTGCCGCTCCGCGCCTGGAAGGTGGAGCGGTACATCAGCTCGGACCTGTACCTGCTCGAGCCCGAGCGTGCCGCCGATCGCTGGATCACCGAGCGGCTCTACGGCGGGGACACCGCGGATCGCCTGGCCCAGGAGATCGTGCTCGGGGTCGGCGGTGTTCGCCTGATCAAGGCGCTGGGGATCGACGCGGACGTCTATCACTTCAACGAGGGCCACGCGGTGTTCGCCGGGCTCGAGCTCCTGCGATCGAAGCGGTTCGGCGGCACGAGCCTCGCGCAGCGGATGACCAAGCTGCGCCCGCACGTGGTGTTCACCACGCACACGCCGGTGCCGGCCGGCAACGAGGTCCACGACCTCGCGGCGATGCGCGCCGTGGATGCGGACTGCGGCTTCACCGATGCCGAGCTCGAGAAGATCGGGGGGGCGCCGTTCTCGATGACGGTCGCAGGGCTTCGCCTCGCGCGGATCGCCAACGGCGTCGCCGAGCTCCACGGCGAGACCGCGCGCGAGATGTGGAAGGACGTGGCGGGCGCCGCGCCGATCATCAGCATCACCAACGGGGTTCACGTGCCCACGTGGCAGGACGCCCGGATCCGCGCGGCCCTCGTCCCCGACAAGGCGCGCGCGGTGCAAGACGCGCAGCTGTGGACGGCGCATCAGACGATGAAGGCCGAGCTGATCGCCGAGGTCGCGAAGCGGACCAAGGTGAAGCTGTCGCAGGATCGGCTGCTGATCGGCTTCGCGCGGCGCGCCGCCACGTACAAGCGCGCAGATCTGATCCTCGGCGACGAGAAGGCGCTGAAGAAGCTGTTCGAACGCGGCGTGCAGATCGTCTATGCCGGCAAGGCCCACCCGCGCGACACCGCCGGCAAGCAGGTGATCGGCAAGCTCGTCGCCGCGGCGAAGAAGTACAAGCAGCACGTCGTGTTCCTCGAGAACTACGACATGACGCTCGGTGCGCTGCTGACGCGCGGCACCGACATCTGGCTCAACAACCCACGGCGGCCTCTCGAGGCCTCGGGCACCAGCGGCATGAAGGCCGCGATGAACGGCGTCCCCAACCTGTCGATCCTCGATGGCTGGTGGCCCGAGGGCTGCGAGCACGGCGTGACCGGCTGGAAGATCGGCGATGCGGACCCGAGCGACGACGCGTTCGACGAGGCCGATGGGCTCCGCGTCGACAACCGAGATCGCGCGCTCCTGTACAAGACCCTCGAGCGCGAGGTGCTGCCGGCGTTCGCGAATCGCGCGAAGTGGGTGGCGATCATGCGCGCGAGCATCGCGATGAGTGCGTGGCGGTTCTCCTCGGATCGCATGATCGAGGACTACATCGCCAAGGTGTACACGCACTGAGCCGAGTCCCCCCCCCCCCCCCCCCCCCCGGGGCCCCCCCCCAGCGTCTTTTTTTTCCCCCTCCCCCCTCCCCCCTCCCCCTCCTCCCCGGGCCCCCCCCCCCCGGCGGCGGCCCCGCCCCCCCCCCCCCCGGCCCGGGGGGCGGGGGCGCGGGGCACCCCCCCCCCCCCGCTGGTTGTTAGGCCGGGAGCCGGGACCCTGGGCCTTCCTTCGCCCCTCTCGCGCGCAGCGTCAGGTCGGGCGGTACAGGATCTGGCGTCGCTTGCCGCGCCACTCGAGGATCAGGTAGTCGCCGATCTGCTCCGCGGTCGCCTCGTCGAGCGCACGGTGCGGGCTGGTCCGCAGGCATGGGTGATCCCCGGGGTCGGCGGCCAGCTCGTAGAAGTGCCAGTGCTCCTCCTCGCGCTGACCATCGAGGACGTAGGCGTCGTCGAAGCTCCAGCTCGGCGCGCCGGCGCACGCGATCGGCTTGCCATCCGGGCTGCGGACCGTGACTCGCCGTCGATAGGTCGCATCGAGCTTGGTCTCTGAGCGCCGGGTGAGCTGCCACCACTCGGTCTCGTCGCGGAGGTTGCCATCGTCGTCGTAGCTGGTCGCATCCCACTGCCAGGCGCCGGTCAATGACGGGGTGGCTGGCCACGGGTCCGCGGGCAGGTCGGCGACCTTGTCATCGATCTGCAGGAGCGTCTGCTTGCCGCCGTCCCAGCGCAGCGTCAGCCGATCGCCTTGGATCTCGGCGCCGTACTCGCCGGTGCGGCGAAAGCCGTGATCGCACGGGCTCTCCTCGGCGCGATACGCCGTCTCGTGGATGCCGAACGCCGACAGCGTGATGTCGACGGTGACGTCGTAGACCGCCCGCTGCCGGTACCACGGGCGCTGGTTGCACTGGAACGGCACGCGATCGTCGGAGCGCACCTCGACGGTGCGGACGTAGCGCCCGACCAGCTCGGTGGGGACCGCACCGGGGCGGAACCGCCACTGCTCGTCTTCGATCCGGGTGGTGCCGTGCTCCTCGGTGCGGAGCATCCAGCGCCAGCCTCCAACGATCTCGGCGAGCGTGAACTGCCGCACCGGAGGCGCGGGGCGCGTCGGGGTGGGCGAGCCCGGGCCGGGCGGCTGACAGGCAGCTGCCAGCACGAGGACGCCGACGACGGACCCGAGGCGACGCATCAGCCCGGGCGACGCGCGTAGGTCTCGGCGACGATCTTGCCGATCGCCGCATCGGACAGCGCGGCAGGACGCAGACCCGCGTCGTCGTACTCCCACGCCACGCGCGCGGCGAGGCGAGCGATGGCGTCGGCCTGGGTGTAGCCGAGGCGGTAGTACAGGCCCGCCCGGCTCGCCAGCTCGGTCGCGGCGACCGCGGCACGGCGATCTGGACCGTCGGTGCGCGGTGGCGTGGTCTTGAGCCAGGGGAACGGCATGCGTCGAGTATACTGGGGCCGTGAGGGTGCTGCTCGCGTGCGCGGTGGTGATTCCTGCGCTCGCGATCTCGCGGCCGGCGGGAGCGGATGGCGCCGGGGTGATCGCCGTCAGCAAGTCCGATCGGGGGGCGGTCGCGGCGGCGATGGGGCAGGCGATGGCCGGGCGGGCCGGCCGGATCAGCCTCGATGCGGTCACCGAGGCGCGCGGCGCGATCGCGGCGGGCGCGGTGCCCACCGAGACCCTCCAGGCATTCCGCAAGGTCCGCGAGCAGATCGAGCTTGGCTGGCGTGACTACCTGCGCGTCGCGGTCGAGTCGGCGGCGTCGCGCCTGGTCGCCGCGCGTACCGCCGCCGAGCCGCTGGTGGGCCTGCCAGGTGGCCCCGAGCTGTATGCCGACGCGGCGCTCCGGCTCGGCGTGGTGCTGGGGCACCTCGGACGCACCACCGAGTCGCAGGCCGTGTTCTCGCTCGCGGTCGCGCTCGATCCGGATCGGCCGATCACCAAGGCAGAGTTCGCGCCCGATGTGGTCACCGCGATCGAGGCAGCGCGCGCCGCACCGGTCGCGCTTCAGCGCGTGCACGTGACCAGCGTGCCTGCAGGGGCCGCGATCCAGATCGACGGCAAGGCGGTCGGGCGCGCACCGATCGACGTGCAGGTCACCCGTGGCCAGCACCTGGTCGTCGCGCATGCGCCGCTCTACGCGCCCGCCGTTCAGGCGGTCCCGATCGACGCGTCGGCCGTCGAGGTCGTCCTCGAGCGCGACGATGCCGCGATCCGCCTCACGGGCGGCGCGGAGCTCGGGCTCGCGGAGCGCGAGGCACAGCAGCTGGTCGATGCGACGCTACGGTTCGCGGATCTCGACGAGGTGGTGCTGGTGGCGGAGACGACCCGGCGGGGTGGGCCGACGCTCCTCGTCCAGCGCTGCGCGGGGCTCCCGGCGCGCTGCAGCGCGGTGGTCGAGCTCGGGTTCGGTGACCGGAGCGGCCTCGCTGCGGCGGCGCGCGCCGCGTGGGACGCCGCGAGGACCGGCGATCTTCGCTACCCGCCGACGGTGCTGTCGGAGCGAGAGGGCAAGGCCCACGATGGTCGCTGCAAGGTGTGCCGGAGCCCTTGGCTGTGGACCGGCGTCGGTGCCGCGCTGGTGATCGGGACCGTGGTGACGATCGTCGCCCTCCAGGGTTCGGATCCTCCACCGCTGCTCGGTGTCGACGGCAGCGGCTTCCACCAGCCGTAGCGGTCGGCTACGGCTTCGAGAAGTCCGCGAACGGCTTCTCGATCGCGCCCGCGGCGAGATCGAGGTCGAAGCGCTTGGAGCGCGGCGGATCCTCACCGCCGAAGATCACCTCGATCGTGTGCTTCCCCGCGGGGAGCGTCAGGGTCGCGGGGGTGCGACCACGCGGCTTGCCGTCGACGACGATGTCGCCCCACGGCTCGGCGCCGATCTCGACGGTCCCCGTGCCGGCGGGCACGACCTTGGCGTCGGGCACCAGCGCACCGGGCGCATCGACGGGCTTGGTGCCGGCATCCACAGGATGCTCGAGCGCTGCATCGCGCACCGGCGTCGTGGGTGCGTCGGAGACCGGCGGCATGGCAGCATCGGCGGTCGCCGCCATCGTCGCGTCGGCGGCCGTGACGCCTCCCGGATCGGCGTCGCCCGTCGCATCACCGGCCGCATCACCGCCCGCATCTGGCAGCATGTAGAACGGCTGGTCGAGCTTGGGTGCGGCATCGGGCTGGAGGCCGCCGTGATCTCGCATCTGCCAGAACACGATCACCGAGACCACCGCCAGGGCGAGGCCGCCGAGTGCGAGCATCACGAGGCCGGTGTGCCCGGGAGCCGCCCCGCGATCGCGATCGGGTGGCGAGGTCCGGATCCGCATCGTCGAGTCTGGGCCGTCGTCGGGCGGTGAGGGCGCCTTCGTCGTTGCGGGCGGCTGGGTGGTCGCGGGCGGCTTCGTCGTCGGAGGGGGATCGACCGGCGGGGAAGGCTCGGGGGGCGCTTCGATGTTGGTCGCGGGCTCGCTGTCGTCGATCGCCGGCACGCCGAACATCGGCGTCGCGCGCTCGAGCATGTCCTTCAACTCGACGTGGGTCGCGAAGCTCTTCTGCTGCCGCGGGACCTTGCCGCGCGCCGAAGCTCCATCGCGCGGGATCACGGCGGTGCGCGGACCACCGGGCGGCGTGGGCGGAGGCGTGAGCTGGGTCTCGCCCGCGATCGCCGGGGCGTCTGGTTCGTCGGGTTCGAACGGCCCGTCGGCGTGGGTCGGCATCCGCCGGGTCTCCGGCGGGCAGAACTTGGCGACCAGGGCTGCCACGTCGCGCGGCCCGGGCATCTCCTCGAGCCCGTAGAGATAACGCTGGAGCGCGGCGAGCATCTCGCCGGCGTTGCTCCAGCGGGCGGTCTTGTCGCGCTCGAGGGCGCGCATCACGATCTCGTCGAGCTTGGCTGGGATCTCGGGCCGTGCCGACGCGGGTCGGGGGATCTCCTCCTCCGTGACCGCAAACAACGTGGCATCCGGATCGTTGCGGGCGAACAGCCGATGGCCGACCAGCATCTCCCAGGCGAGCACCCCCACCGAGAACACGTCGGTCTGCCCGGTCAGCTGCTCCTTGCGGACCTGCTCGGGCGACATGTACGGGAACGAGCCCGTCGGGGCGGATTGCGTCTCGTCCTCTCCCGAATTGCCGAGCGTGACGGCGATGCCGAAGTCCACGAGCTTGACCTCGCCCTCGCGCGACAGCATCACGTTGCGCGGCGACAGATCGCGGTGGATCACGCCGACGCCCTTGCGATGGGCATAGTCCAGCCCCTCGACGATCCGCGCCGTGATCCACGCGGCCACGTCGGGCGCCATCACGGCGTCCCGCCTCGCGAGCATCTCGGTGAACCGGTAGAGGGTCGGCCCGTCGATGTACTCCATCGCGATGAAGTAGGTGTCGTCGACCACGCCCAGCTCGTAGACCGGCACGATGTTGCCGTGGGTCAGGGTCACGAGCGTCTTGGCCTCGGCGACGAACAGGTCGACGAAGTGCCGCTGTCCCGACAGCTTCGGGTGGATCTGCTTGATGACCAGCTGCTTCTCGAACCCCCCGGGCCCGACGATCTTCGCGAGATAGATCTCGGCCATGCCGCCCGTGGCCAGCTTCTCGGTCAGGAAGTACTTGCCGAACGTCGTCGGCAACTCCGGCATCGCGGCGAATGTATCATGTGGACCGTGATCGCTCGGAGGGCCCTCGTGTTGTTGCTGCCGGTCGTCGTCCAGGCGATCGGCTGCGGCGATACCCCTGCGCGTGTCACGCTCGATCCCGTCCCGCTGCCGGCCAGCTGTGGGCGGCCGAAGAATGCGACGGGGATCCGGCTCACGGCGTACACCGCCACTGGCGAGATCACGCGGGCCGTCGGGCTGACCGAGGTCGTCGATCTCGCGGACTTTCCGGCCTCCACCGAGCAATTCGGTGTGGAGGTCGCCGTGGGTGGTGGCGCGATCGGCGCGATCGGCAAGACCGCCCCGCTCGCGTTCGGCGACCTCGAGGACAAGACGGTGATCCCGATCGTCATGGCCCCGCCCAACGGGTACTGCGAGACCGCAGGCTTCTTGACGGTGGCGCGCCAGGCACCGCTGGTCGCCCGAGCGGGCGCTGGCGCCTTGATCGTCGGAGGCAAGGCCGCCGACGGGACCTGGCTCCCGAGCGCGGAGTACTACGATCCCGCCACGGCGACGTTCACGCCCGTCGCGGTGTCGAGCGTGCTCGGCGCGTCGGGCTTCGCCGGGACCTCGCTCGTGACCTTGCCGGATGGTCGCGTCGCGATCAGCGGGGGCCCACGCTCCGTGATCACGATCTTCGATCCAGTGACCCGAACGCTCGGTGAGTCCGTGCTCGTCGATTCACGCGCGTTCCACACCTCGATCGCCCTCGGTGACGATCGGCTGCTGCTCGCCGGCGGCTGCGTGGAGGTCGCGAACGGGACCTGCAACGGCTTCCTGCTCAATAGCTCGCAGGTCTACGACACCAAGAAGATCGATGCGGGGCAGGTCGGGCCCGTGCTCCGCGTCGCTCGGATCGGGGCCTCTCCGTTCTCGCTCGGCATCCTCGACGACGGCAAGCCCTGGTACGTGCTCGCCGGTGGCACCGCGCCGCCGACGCACGATCCCACGGGCGCCGATCGGATCTCGCCCGATGGCGATGTCGAGACGATCACCGGCATGAACGCCCAGATCGCCGCGCTCGATGGCGGCGCCCTGATCACCGCGTTCGCGCCCGATGGAGATCTTCCCGTGCAGCAGGCCTCGATGCTCGCACCGGGTGCCAAGACGGCGCGCGCCACCGCGCTGGCGCCCCTGCTCTCCGGCATGCGCCTCGCCCCGCTCGAGGATGGCCGGGTCGCGGGGTTCGGTGGTGAGCCCAACGACGACGTCGTGATCTACGACCCCACGATCGATCGCTGGCAGCTGCTCGCGCCCCCCGCGGAGAGCAAGGGCCCGAGCGGGCTGGTCGCGCCCACGCTGCTCCGGCTCGCCGACGGGACCGTCCTCGTGTTCGACGGTGGCGCCGCGACCCAGATCGTCCACCTGTATCGGCCCACGCTGGTCGGGCCCGCGGCAGGCTCGACCACCGTCGCTCCGGGCGGGACGCCCACGGTGCTGACCGCACCCGATCCAGACACCGTGCAGCGCGGCCTCACCTGGGACCTCGTGTCCCCCGGCGACCTCGCGCGGGCGCTCGTCGGAGGGCCGCGGATCGCCACGGGCTCGGTGCGCGCCACCGTGCGGGTCCGGCTCGCCGGCGTGGCGCTGATCGCGGATCAGGTCGGGCCCGGGAAGTTCCTCGTCGGGGAGCTCGCCGAAGGCGCGAAGGCACGCATCGTGCGGCACGACGGCGGCACCACGCGGATCCTGTGCAGCGGCAAGGACGTCGCCGCGTTCGATCCGAACGTCGCCGTGACGGCACGGCTCGAGCTCTCGGGCACCACCGCAAAGCTTTTCCGCGACGACGTGGAGGTCGCGAGCTGCGACGTCGGCCAGGTGGAGCGTGGCTCGTGGGGCGTGGCGGCGCTCGGCCCGGGCGGCCGCGTGACCGTCGATACCGTCACCGTCGCCCGGTGAGCCCCCGGGCGAGCGTGCGTGATACCGTCGCGACGATGCTCCGGCGCGCCTGCGTGACCGCGGTCGTGCTCGCGATCACCGCGGCGCCGTCTCCCGCGCACGCCTACGAGTTCTGGCTGCGCGCGCAGACCATCGGTCAGGCGTATCGGCTACGGCAGTACCGGTTGATCGGCCCGGATCTGTTCCTCGGGCGCCGACGCTACACGCAGACCCTCGCGCTGCGGATCGTGGACATCGGCGGCCTGTCCCAGGCGCGCAAGGAGGCGCGGCTCCCCGATCGCGGGCTCCGGATCTCGTGGCAGAGCTACCTCCGGATCGATCACGATTTCGGCACCTACACGAGCGGGCGGATCAAGCTGTCGGAGCGCGTGCGGCGCGATGCGATCGACGTGATCCCCGAGCTGGTGGATTCCTCGGCGAGCCTCGATCTTCTCTATGGCTTCGTCGCCATCGACGGCTTCGCGGACGACGCCCTCTCGGTCAACCTCGGCCGCGTGCTGATCGATGATGGCTGGGGCTCGTCAGGCCTCGATGGGGGCACCGCTCGCTACGAGCTGCCGTCGGTTCCGCTCGTGGTCACCGCCGCGGGCGGGCTCCGGGTCCGGGCGGCCTCTCCGCTCGGCGTCTCGGCCTACGAGCTCGATGGCACCTCGGGGGCAGGCTGTCGCGAGTACGTCGAGGGGCCCACGCCGGGCGCCGGGACCTGGCAGCTCATCGATCGAAACCGCGCGGTGTCGCCGTCGAAGCTGTCGAGCGACTACGAGTTCTGTCCGCAGCGCGAGATGCGGCAGCCCTCGATCGGCGTGGCCGTCGCCACCTCGCGGCTGCGCCGGTTCGGCGCCGAGGTCGGGTATCGCCGTACGTGGTCCGAGACGGTCGGGATCTTCGATGACGTGAACCGCCTCAGCTATCCGGACCGGGGCCTGTATCCGAACGAGCAGGGGCAGGCGCCCGCCTCGGGGATCAACGAGGAGCGGCTCTATGCACGCGCGCACGGCGAGCTGCACGCAGGGGCGATCGCGCTACGCCCGTATGCCAACCTGCGCTACTCGCTGCTCCACGCAGCGATCGATCGGATGGATGCGGGCGTGCGTCTGGAGCGCGGACGCCACGTGCTCGAACCGTCGGTGGAGTACTTCCTCCCCACGTTCGATGGCGACTCGATCTTCAACGTGTTCTCGATCGAACCCACCACCGACGTGCGGCTCGGCTATCAGTTCGAGGGGCCGCTGCGCGTGCGCGCCAGCACCTGGCTCCGCCGCTATGCTCACGAGGATGGAACCTCGTCGGTCGCGGGCGGTGGAGAGGCGGGTGTCGAGCGTGCGTTCGGTTCGCGGCTGCGGACCCGGCTCGATGGCCTGATCGACGATGGCTATGGTGGGCGGCGTGCCGGCGGCACCGGAGAGGTGGCCTGGAAGGCGCGCAATGATCTGTGGCTGCGCGCGCGCACGGCCGTGCTCGGCGTGCGCCGCGAGGATCGCTCGCGGTTCGTCACGGCCTCCGGCGTGCTGTCGGGGTCGATGCAGCTCGCGGAGTCCGTGGGGTTCCACCTCATCGCGGAGGCAGATCACGACGAGCTCTATCCCTTCACCACCCGCGTGATCGGCGTCATCGATCTCGCGTTCGCACCCGAACCATGAAGCTCCTCCGCGCGTTACCGCTCCTCGTGATCGCCTTCGGGCTGGGCCGCGCCGTGATCGCCGACGATGGGACCAGCTGGTCACCCGTGGTCTATCCGGCGCAACGCCTGCCGCTCGTGTTCTCGCACGCCAAGCACCTCGCACGTGGCCAGACCTGCGCCACCTGCCATCCGGCGGCCACCACGTCGCGCTCCGCCGTGGACAACCTGATCCCCACCGAGGCCGCGTGCCGCGCGTGTCATCCGATCGATCGCGCCGATCCGACCAAGGTCGTCCCGGGCGCGCCGCCCGCCGCGTGCGTGGCGTGTCACCCCGGCTTCACGGACGCGCAGCCGGTGGAGCGCGTGTACCTGACGCCGACACCGCTCAAGTTCGATCACGCGGCCCACAGCAAGACGCCGTGTCAGAGCTGTCACGGCGATCTGACCAAGGTCGACCTCGCGACCACGAAGCAGCTGCCGACGATGGCGTCGTGCCTGACCTGTCACAACCGGGGCACCGAGGAGCGTCGCTGCGGCGACTGTCACCTCACCAAGCTCGGCGGCCTGGTCGAGACCCAGTTCGCGCACGGATCGCTGGTCCCCGCGGCGACCGGGCTCGGCGATGCGCACGGTCCCGGGTTCGGCAAGGATCACCGCCAGGAGGCGCGACAGGTCGGCGCCACCTGCACGGCCTGCCACGATCGCTCGGAGTGCGTGGCCTGCCACCAGGGCGTGGTCCGCCCGAGGGAGTTCCACCAGGGCAACTACATCTCGTCGCATGGCGTCGAGGCACGCCGGGGCACACCGGACTGTTCGGCCTGCCACCGCGCGCAGTCGTTCTGTGTGGCGTGCCACGAGCGCACCGGCGTCGGCACGCGCGGTGAGCGAGGCTTCGACGCGACGCAGCCGGGCGGCGCGTTCCACCCGGCGGGCTGGGCCACCGCGGGCCCCGGGCCGAATCGCCACGCGGCCGAGGCGCGGCGCAATATCTCGAGCTGCACCTCGTGCCACCGCGAGGAGGACTGCCTCACGTGCCACAGCGCCGAGCCGGGCAAGCTCAACGCCTCGCCGCACCCCAAGGGCTGGCGCGGCAGCGCGCGGTGCCGCGCCCTCGACAAGGGCAACCGCCGGATGTGTCTGCGCTGCCACATCACGCAGGACGAGCTCGGCTGCGACTGGGCCGCGAACTGAGAACGGGGCCCGGTGGTGGGGCTTCTGCGCGGACCGCGCAGGTGCCGAGCGGATCGCCTGCGCGAGCGGCCGCGTGAGCCTCGGCCATTGATTCGACGGTTGTGCACCCGCCGACGCCGATGCCGATGCCGATTCCGACGCCGACGCCGACGCCGATGCCGCGGCTCGGGCTATCCGTCGTTCATGCGCGTGCGGACGTGGAGTCCGCAGTTGCGGTGGCCGAGCTCGATCGCCTCGGTGTCACCGACGACCAGGGCCTCGTCGAGGAGCCACTTCGAGATCGCGTGCGACATCGAGTACTCCTGGAACTGGTTCCACAGCCATGCGGCCATGTTGCTGCCGGTGGTGAACGCGTGCGGGAAGGCGAGGCGGCGAAGGTCGGCGCCGCCGGCGATCACCGCGTCGGTGTAGGCGGCCCGCAGCGCGATGAACTCGCGCCACTCGTCGATCGGCGTGCGCGCCGCACCGAGGTTGCGCTTGTGGGTGTGGTCGTCCTTGCGCGCGGCCCACGCGTTGAAGCCGGCCTCGAGCGCATCGAGGCGGCCGTGGCGAAGCCGGCGGCCGAGCGCCTCGCCGATCGGCCCGTGCGAGGCCGGGGAGCCGAGGCGCGCGGCGTCGGCGATCCGCGCGAGATCGTCGGTGACCACGAGCGCGATCTCGCGGAGCGCGCGATCCACCGCTCCGAGCGGGGCATCGAGCTCGAGCGCGCGGCGTGCGAGCCAGCCATGCGTGGCGCCATCGGAGAGCGCGGCATCCCACGCCTGGACGGTGATGCCGAGTGCGAACGAGGTCGGCTGCGAGCGCTGTGCGATCGCGAGGTGCGCCGAGATCGCGCGCGGCAGCGGGGCCTTCTCGGGCGGCTCGATCGGCTCGCCCTCGGAGCCGGCCGAGCTCAGGGGCTCCTCGGGCGGGGGCGGCACGGCGGCTTCGCGCAGCGCGCGGGTGGCACGGCGATGCGGCGCGAACAGCCAGCGCGTCCACAGCTCGAGCTCGCTCGGTGCGCCGGCTGCCCCGACCCGGCGCGTGGCTACGCCCTCGAGGAAGAACGTCATCGGCGTGGGCGGCCACACGGCCGCATAGCTGTCGTCGGCGAGCTCCTTCCACGCGCCTCGCTCCGCGGCATCACACGCGAGCCATTCGCCGGCGAGCTCGCGGATGAACGGGTGATCCTCCGCGAGCATCAGCGCGGATCGCATGAGCGGCCGCGCGATCTCGATGTCACCGCGCGCCGCAGCGATCAACGCCGTGGTGATCACCTCGGCGTCGCCGAGCGGGACCCGCAGGTCGCGCCGGCGGGCCACCCACGCCTCGCCGGTGCCGCTGCGATCGTACGCGAGCGCCCATGCGGCCACGCACAGCGCGTACGCGTGCGGATCCTTGCCGGGGCGGCTGAACACCGCGGTGTGGTACGCGAGGCGATAGGCCCCGAGTCGCACGAGGACATGACGCACGAGCCAGGCTCCGATCAGCGGCATCAGCGCGAAGCCGACGAGGATCGTCGCCATCAGCCACATCCCGAAGTAGACGAGCACGTAGCTGACGAGGAACAGCACCGTGATCAGCAGGGAAGTCGTCACGGCCGAGACCGCGGTCCACGCGAGGTGGTGCCAGGTCCGGCGCTTGCGGCGCGCATCGATCGCGAGGCGCTGCAGCTTCCACAGCAGGATGAACGGGATCGCGTACATCAGCGGCCCCACCCGAGCGCGCGACGGAGGCCGGGACGCGCGGTGGGCGATGGGGGAGGCGGTGGCTCCGCGGGACGCGCTGGTGGGGCGTGGCGGGCCCACAGCTCGGCGACCAGGCGGCGATAGGGATCGCGGAGCGCGGCGACCGCGGCGCGGACCAGCTCGGCCGTGCGGGCTCTCGGGCCGACCGGCGTCTCGTAGGTCTGCGCGTCGACGAAGCCGAGCTCGAGCATGCCGAGGAGCTTCTGCGCCTCACGCTCGATCTCGATCCGGCTCGCATCGGTGGCGATGCCGAGCACGAAGAACGGGTTGTCCTCGAGCTTCAGCTCGTGCATGGCGCGCTACCGCACCCCGGAGTCATAGGCCTTCTTGCGGGCCTCGCTGTCCTCGGGGAGCAGCTGCCACAGGCCCTTCACCACGCGGCGCAGCTCGGTGGTGTCCCCGCGATCGATCGCGGCCTTGCCCTCGGTGACCAGCTTGTTCGCCTTGGGCAGGTCCGTGCACCGGCTGACCTCGGAGGCGGCGTCCTCGAAGTAGAGCTCCCACGCCTCGCTGGTGCGGTTGAACGCGGCGCCCGAGAGCCGCGAGGCGAGCCGCATCTGGCGCTCGAGCTCGGCCGGATCCTTGTCCTTGCGCGCCTTGTCCATCGCGGCCAGCACCTCCTGGAGCAGCGAGCGCTCGGCATCGGTGCCGTGCATGCCCACCGTCGACGACGCGGAGATCGCCACGCGGCGGGCCTCGTTGTCGAGCTCGGGCCACTTCTTCGCGAGATCCGCGTCCGCCATCGTGCCGTCGATGTCGAGGAGGGCGCGGCGAGCGCGCTGGGCGGCATCGGCGTCGCCGCCATGGGCCGCGTCGATGTCGCGCTCGGCCTCGGACATCCGGGACTCGAGCTTGTCGAGCTTCTCGATCACGTGGCCGAGGCCGTGGCGGAACGCATCGGCCCGCAGGTCCATCAGCTGGCGCCGCAGGTCGCGCAGCGCCGCATCGAGCGCCTCGGGTGCGGCATCGGGCACGAGCAGGTGCGCGACGTGCTCGAACACCTGGCCGATCGCCGGGATCAACGCGCGCGCGGCGAGCCGACCGCCGCGATCGAGCTCGATCGTGACCTCGATCGCCGAGCCGGTGGGGACGGTGTCCTTGATCTTGTCGCCCCCGATGTCGAGCGTGCCGACGAGGCGGCAGAGGTCGGCCTGGCTCATCTCACCCTGGACGATGGGGATCCGCAGGACGCTCTCGGAGCTGCCCTTCGCGATCGTCTCCACGGTGTGGTGCGTGAACGTCCGCCGCGCGGGCAGGGGGGCACCGCGCTCGAGATAGACCTGCACGTGACCGTTCGCGAGCGCCACGCCGAGCGTGCGCGACAGCGGCGGGTCGCCGATCGTGAGGCCCTGGACGATGGTCAGCGCGGGGGGCGTGACCACCACGAGCTCGCCGCCCTCGGCGCGCGCCTCGATCGTGAACGTGCACGCCCGACGCGGCAGCAAGGTCACGCTGGTGATGAACGTGCCGTCGGGCCCGACCGTGGCCTCGATGCTCGTCCACGCACCGTCGTTGCGCACGAGCTTGACCTTGGCGGGTGGGTGCTCGCCCACGAACTTCCCGACCACGTGCGGCGTGAGATCCGCCGACACCGCCGGGTACTGCAGCCACACCTGCCGACCGGCAGGGACGGCGATCTGTGCCGCGCGCCCGTCGAGCCCGGCCGTGGCCGCGTAGAGCGCCGCACCCTGAGCGACGAGCGTCATCGGATCGTGGCCCTCGGCGATCGGGGCCTCGAGCCGCGCGGCCACGCGCTGGCGCACCATCGGCATCACGGTGGGCCCGCCGACCAGCACGATCTTGCCCATCCGGCCGGGCGCGAGCCCGTTGGCGGAGAGGAGGCGCAGGCACACGTCGAGCGCGCGATCGACGAGCGGCGCGCACAGCGACTCGACCATCGTGCGGGTCAGCTCCAGATCGACGTCGACATCGTGGCCGTCGATCACCAGCGGCTGGGCGAGCGTGACCTGCGCCCGCTCGCCGCGCGAGAGCTCGATCTTCGCGTCCTCGGCCGCGAGCCGGAGCGCGCGGAGCGCCGAGGTGTGGTCGGGGTTATTGCGCTGCGGGACCACGCTGAGGCGCGATGCGAGGTGCTCCGTGATCACCCAGTCGAAGTCGCGGCCACCGAGGAAGTTGTCGCCATCGTGGCCGACCACGCGCAGCAGCCCGTCACGGGTCTCGAGCAGGGACGCATCGAACGTGCCGCCGCCGAGGTCGAACACGAGCCAGGTCCCCGCACCATCGTCGTCGGCGCGCCAGCCGGCGGCGAGGGCCGAGGCGATCGGCTCCTGCAAGAGCTCCACGCGCTGGAACCCTGCGAGGCGCGCGGCCTCCGATGTCGCGGCGCTCTGCGGCAGCTCGAACAACGCGGGCACGCTGATCACGGCGCGCTCGATCGAGACGCCCAGCTGATCGGTGATGTCCTGGCGGAGCGCCTTGAGGATCTCGGCGGACAGCTCCTCGGGCTTGCGCGAGAGCCCGGCCCCCGGGAACTCGATCGCCTTCTCGGTGCCCATCAGCCGCTTGAACTCGGCCGCGGTGTTCGCCGGATCTTGCTCCACGAAGCGTCGCGCACGCGTCCCCACGGTGACGCGGCCTTGCTTGTCCAGCCGCACGACGGAGGGGGTGACCGTCCCGCCCTGGGCGTTGCGGATCACCGAGACATGTTCGCCATCGAACACGGCAGCGGCGGAGTTGGTCGTTCCGAGATCGATCCCGACGTACAGCGGCGTGTCAGCCATCGCGCAAACGTTAGCACCGATGGCGCGAGCGAACTCGCGTGCCGGCTAGCGCTGGCGGTAGACGATGAAGCCGCGGGTCGGGTCGTAGGGCGAGACGGCGACGGTCACGCGGTCACCGAGCACCACGCGGATGCGGTGGCGGCGGACCTTGCCGGCCAGCTTCGCGAGTACCTCGTGGCCATTGTCGAGCTTGACGCGAAAGTTTCCGCCTTTCGCGATCAAGATGACCTCGCCGTCGAGGTGGACTAGCTCTTCTTTACTCACGGTATTCCCTGGTCCCCGGGTGGGGAGGGCCACGAGATAGCATCTTTTTTTGACGCGCTGACACCTGGCTGCCAGGAAAAGCGATCCAGGGCCAAGGCTGATCTACCCTAGGCCCGTGGATCGCCAGCCGCCTCGCGCTACCAGCGACGAGATCGATCTCTATATCCGGACCTATTACTCGCTCCTGCGGTCGAGCGGTGATGTGCGCGTGCGCGCGTTCGAGGAGGCTCACCTGTTCTCCCGGTCGAGCCTGCACCTCGGGGCCGAGGAGGCCGATCCCGACCTGGCGGCCTTCGCCTACAGCGCCGGCCGGCTGCCTGACTGCATGCCCCGGATCCGCCACATCGTGCTCGGCCAGAGCCTGGCTCAGTTCGAGGCCGCCGGTTACCCGATCGACAGCTGGCAAGGCGCCAAGACCCGTGGCCGGCGCCGACCCCTGCGGTGGGACGGCGGGGACACGCTGGCGGTGTTCATCGCCTCGGCGTCCGATATCGACGATCTGGTCCCGATCCTGACCGCCTACCAGATCGAGTGGAACAAGCTCCGCGAGCGCCTGCTGTCCGCCCGGATCTCCGACGTCTCCGATGACGTCGCGCTCGCCAGTGCGCTGGGCGCCGAGGAGCCCGTGCTTCGCCTCCGCGGCGCGCTTGGCCCGAGCTCCAACGATGTGCTCCGGGACATGATCGCGCACGATTGCGATCTGTTCATGCGCCTGCTCGATGGCTCGTTCCGCGAGTACCAGCGCTCGGCGCAGCGCTGGTTCCAGGCGATCGCGCCGGCCGTGCCCGAGGGCCGTCCGGTCTACTTCATCTCGTCGAACAGCCACTCGCTGGCCAACCTGATGGGCGGCTATGCGCGGGAGCACCGGCAGGAGATCGTGGACTTCCTCCACCGGCACAACCCCGAGGATCTCGCCCCGCGCTACGACGAAGCGATCGCGAAGGGGGATCACGCCCTCGCCACCAACATCCTCTACTTCTCGCTGCGCGCCTTCATCCACGAGCCCGGCGCCGCCACGCCGGGCCGGATGGCGCAGGTCCAGGAGTCCGATGCGGCGTGCGGCATCCGGGCGATCGCCTCGCCCGGCAAGATCGATGTCGACGCGCAGGTGATCCAGCTCTCGATGCTCCGCCCGGAGAACCTCGATTCGCGGCTCCACGTACCCGGCATCGAGCGGATCTCCGAGAGCCCCGCGGTCCTGATCAACATCGACTACCCGCTCGGCATGGCCGCCTACCACCACCTCACCTCGGTGGCACTCGGGGTCGAGGATCTGCGCGGCATCTACATCATGGGCAAGGCCGCCACGCTCAACGGTCGCGTCGGCGACGTCATGATCAGCAAGGTGATCCACGACGAGCACTCGGCGAACACGTACATGTTCCGGAACGCGCTGACCGCCTCCGACGTGCAGCCGTTCATGAAGCACGGCACCGTGCTCGACAATCAGAAGGCGCTGACCGTGCGCTCCGCGTTCCTGCAGAACCGGCAGTACATGGATGTGTTCTATCGCGAGGGCTACACCGTGATGGAGATGGAGGCCGGCCCGTACCTGTCGGCCGCCTACGAGACCGCGGAACCGAGGCGTCATCCGAAGGACGAGCTGGTCTCGCTCGTCGATGCCAGCTCGTTCGAGCTCGGGGTCATCCACTACGCGTCGGATACGCCGTACTCGCGACGCCAGAGCCTGCTGTCGAAGTCGCTGTCGTACTTCGGGATGGAGAGCACGTACGGCTGCGCGATCGCGATCGCGCGCCGGATCTTCGCCAGCGAGCTGGCGCGCCTGCCGTGACGGCGGTGACCGAGCACGCCGATATCGTGGTGATCGGCGCCGGCGCGTCCGGACTGTCGTTCGCGAACTGGTACCGCGAGCTGCATCCGCACGCGAAGGTCCTCGTGCTCGAGAAGGACACCGAGCCCGGCGGCTACTGCAAGACGGTGGTGCAGGGCGGCTTCGTCTGGGACTACTCCGGGCACTTCTTCCACTTCAAGGATCCGCAGATCGAGGCCTGGCTACGCGCCCGGATGCCGGGCCAGGAGATCCGCACGGTCGTGAAGCGGAGCCTGATCCGCTATGCGGGTCACGACATCGACTTCCCGTTCCAGAAGCACATCCACCAGCTCCCCAAGGAGGAGTTCCTCGAGTGCCTGGTGGATCTGTACTTCCGGCCCACGGGCGAGGCGCCACCGGCGTCGTTCGGGGAGCTGCTCAACCGGCGCCTGGGCGTCGCGATCACCGAGAAGTTCCTCCGCCCGTACAACGAGAAGCTCTACGCGATCGCCCTCGAGAAGCTCGATCCGGACGCGATGGGGAGGTTCTTCCCACACGCCGACATCGCCGACATCATCGCGAACATGCGGCCGCGGCCCGCGGACGCCGTCGGCGACGGCGCGTACAACGCCACCTTCACGTACCCCGCCGGTGGCGCGATCCAGTACATCCACGCACTCCTCGCGGATCTGCCGAAGGACAGCGTCTGCTACGGCGAGCCGGTCATGCAGATCGATCTCGGCGCCCGCGAGGTGGTCACGCCGAAGCGGCGGATCGGCTTTGGCAAGATCGTGAGCTCGGCGCCGCTCCCCGCGCTCGCGCGGATGACCGGCATGGCGCACGACCCGACGGTGTTCACCTCGAACCAGGTGCTGGTGTTCAACCTCGGGTTCGATCGCAAGGGCCCGCGGAACGTCCACTGGATGTACTTCCCCGACCGGGCGGTCTCGTTCTATCGGGTCGGCTGGTACGACAACATCATCGAGAGCGATCGGATGAGCCTGTACATCGAGATCGGGGCACCGCACGGGGCCGCCTTCGATGTCGACGCGCTGCGCGCCCGCGTGCTCGCGGACCTCGCCCGCGAGGGCATCGTCACGGAGCATCAGCTGCTCGAGCACCACCACGTCGTGCTCGATCCGGCGTACGTCCACATCACGAAGGCCTCGCTCGAGGAGACTCAGCGCGTGCGCGATGGGCTGGCGCTCGCCGGGATCCACTCCGTGGGGCGCTATGGCGGTTGGACCTACTGCTCGATCGAGGACAATCTGATCGAGACCCGCGCACTCGCTCGCACGATCTAGCGTACCGTGCGCGGTGATGCGTACGAATACGATCCTGATCGCGATGCTCGCGCTCGGCTGTGGCAAGAAGGGTGACGACCACCCGGGCCCTGCCACGGGGAGCGGGAACGCCAACACGCCCTCCGTCGCGCCGCCCTCGGACGAGAAGGGCCCGCCGCCCAAGGAGGCCTACAAGGGCAAGAACCGGCTGCTCAACCTGCTCGTCGGCACGGACGGCAAGACCGCGCCGTACGAGGTCTGGGTGCGCCGAGGCTTCAAGTGGGGGCCGGTGAAGCTCGCCGACAACGTGCCGTTCGGGAAGGCGTCGACGTGGTTCGGGATCCCCGAGCACATGTCGCCGGTGGTTCTCCCGGTGGGCGCCAAGGCCGACGACAAGGAGCTCTCGGCGATGGCCTATGGCAAGCCCGACGAGGTGGTCACCGGCCTCATGATGATGAGCGGCGGGGCGCCGACCGTGGTCACCATGTACGACGTCTCGAAGGAGATGCCGCAGGCGCCGAAGCCTTCGGCCGCGGGCACCGGCGGGGTGATCGTGTTCGCGTACCAGCTGCGCGAGTACGAGAAGGCGATGACCGACACGTTCGGCGGCAGCGCGTTCAACGTGGGCGATGGCACTGGCGCGTGCCGGTCGCAGCGCGATCCCAAGATGAGCTCTCTCGCACTCGGTGGGACCTCGGCCTTCGAGCTCGACCTCCCGCCGGGCAAGCACAAGATCACGCTGCACAAGTGGCCGGGCGGCCCCGACGCCGAGAAGTGCAAGACCGCCGTGTTCGAGTTCGAGGTCGACGTGGTCGCGGACAAGTCGCAGTGGGTGTTCGTCTACACACCCGATCTCGGCAAGACGCTCGCGACCGTGGCGCTGCCGATCGGCGAGTAGCGGATCACAGCGGCAGGCGAACGACCACGACGCGATCCTCGGTCTCGCCCAGCACGTCGATCACCTTGCCGTTGGAGTACGCGAGCGTCGGGGTCACGGCCTGTTCGGTGGCGAAGAACCGCGGCGGCTTGCCCTCGGTCCACACCCCGAGCACCCGGCCGCGCGCACGGATCGCGTGGACCTTGCCGCCGGCGACGGTGGCGACGCTGGTGGGCCGGAGGCCGGGTGAGATCCGCGATCCGGCAGGTCTCCGCGCACACTGCATAGTGCGTGCTGCCGTACTTGTGGAGCAGCGCACCCTCGGTCGAGCATCCGACCAACTCGTGCTCGGGCAGGACGTGCGGGGTCGCCCCCGCGTCGTCGAACGCGATGAACTGGTCCTCGCCGCCGACCCACGCCTTGGTCGGCGTCAGGCAGGCCTGGGCCGCGGAGCCGGCGCCGAGCTCGACGATCTTCGGGGGCGTGCCGTCCTTGGCGATGAACCCGCGCAGCGGCCCCTCGTCGGTGGGCCCGGCCCACGCCACGAGCCCGCGGCCGGTCGGATCCATCGAGAACGCGATGCGGCCGACGTCGATCGGCTTGTCGGCGGCGAACGGCCCGTTCTGCGAGCGTGCGACCACGAGCTGGTTGCTGGCGGCGTACGCCACGAGACCATTGCCGAACCCCCCGACCGCCATGACCACGCGCGCGCCGAACTCGACCGGGAGATCCACCATCTGCCCGAACGCCCCGTGCACGTCGATCGTCCCGATCGAGACCTGCGCCCGCAACCCCGCCGCGCCCCACGCCAGGTCAGGCACGGCGCGCACGGATCCCGCGCCGAGCTTGCCGATGTTCGGCGCGGCGCCGGCGACCAGCGTCAGCTGGACCTCGCCCTTGCCCTTGACCGAGCCGAACCCGAGCGTGCCGCCCGCCGAGGGGATCAGCCAGGCCGTCAGCGAGCCGACGGGGTCGCTGCCGTCGGCGAGCCGGATCATCTCGGCGACCGGGAGAGCAGCCGGGCCCGGCGTGGTCGGCGGATCCATGCCGGCGGCCTCGCGGAGCTGAGCGCGCGCGGTATCGAGCTCGTCGAGAGCTGCGGGGAGCGGTGAGTCCTTGCTGCGCTTGTCGGGCGCATCGCCTGAAGGATCGACGTGTGACGCGAACGCCGTGGCGACCTTCGCGGCCGCTCGATCGACCGTCATCCAGGCGTGCTCGACCTTGATCATGCCGGTGTCGTCGGCGACGCCACGCGACAGCTTGCCGATCAGCTTGGTGCACGAGGCGCGGTCCCACACGTCGGGCGCGAGCTCGCGCACGGCCAGCGCCTCGCCCGAGTGCGACGATGCCGGCGAGGGACCGAGCAGGCACAGCCGAACCTGGCCGAGCCGCTCCTCCCACGCCTCGATCTCCTTGGCGGCAACGCCATGCTCCTGCTTGGGCTGGTAGACCTTGAAGAAGTAGTAGAGCCCGCCGCCGGCGAGTGCGGCCGCGGCCCCGAAGATCAGCGCGACGCGGCTCTTCTCACTCATGCCTACCGTCTATAGCAGATGGTGGGCGGCCATCGGCCGGGGCATAGTCGGCGCATGAGCGAGATCAAGCGCGACGCGTTCATCGATGGGCGCTGGGTCGCGCGAGACGCGCGGTTCGCGGTCACGGATCCGTTCGATGACTCCGAGATCGCCCAGGTCGCGGATGCCGACGATGCGATGGTGGACGCGGCGGTGGAGGCGGCCGCGCGCGCGTTTCCCGCGTGGAAGCGCCGTCCCGCAGCCGAGCGGGGCAGGCTGCTCGGTCAGGTGGCGGCACGGATGCTCGCCGACGAGCGCCGCCTCGCGGACCTGTGCACGCGCGAGAACGGCAAGCCCCTCAAGGAGGCGATCGCGGAGGTCCGGTACGCGGCGAGCTTCCTGACCTGGTTCGGGGGCGAGGCGGAGCGCGTCTATGGCGAGACCATCCCGGCGAGCAATGCGGCACAGCGCCTGACGGTGATCCGCGAGGCCGTAGGCCCCGTCGCGGTGATCACGCCGTGGAACTTCCCGTACGCGATGCTGACGCGCAAGCTCGGTGCTGCGCTCGCGGCGGGCTGCACCGTGGTGGCGAAGCCGGCGGAGGCCACGCCGCTCGGGACGCTCGCACTCGCGGAGCTGTGCGAGGCGGTCGGGATCCCGGCCGGTGTGTTCAACGTGGTGCCGAGCTCGCACGGTGGGCGGATCGGCGGCCGGCTGCTCGCCGCCAAGGCGATCCGCAAGATCAGCTTCACCGGGTCGACCGAGGTGGGGCAGCTGATCATGAGGAACGCGGCCGCGGACCTCAAGCGCGTCTCGCTCGAGCTCGGCGGCAACGCGCCGTTCCTGGTGCTCGCCGACGCCGATCTCGATGCGGCGGTCGCGGGCGCGCTGGTGGCGAAGTTCCGCAACTCGGGTCAGACCTGCGTGGCGGCGAACCGGTTCATCCTCGAAGCTCCGATCGCGGAGGCGTTCACGGCGAAGCTGAGTGCCGCGGTCGCCAAGCTGGTGGTCGGGCGCGGCAGCGATCCGGCCACCGATATCGGACCCGTGATCGACGACGCCGCGGTCGCGAAGATCAAGCGGCTGGTCGAGGATGGAGTGTCACGCGGCGCGCGCGTGGTGTTCGGTGCCGCACCCGCGGGGACGAGCCGGCTGATCGCACCGGTGGTCCTCGCCGGCATCACGCCCGAGATGGCGCTGTGGCGCGAGGAGATCTTTGGCCCGGTGATCGCGCTGCGGACCGCCATGGACGAGGCGGATGCGATCGCGCAGGCCAACGACACCGAGGCCGGCCTGGTCGCATACGTGTACACGCGCGATGGCGCGCGCCAACACCGCGTGGCCGAGGCGCTCGAGGCCGGGATGGTCGGCGTCAACGAGGGGCTGGTGTCCACCGCGCAGGCGCCGTTCGGCGGGATCAAGCACTCGGGCCTCGGGCGCGAGGGTTCGCGCCACGGGATCGACGACTACACGAACCTCAAGTACATCGCCACGCGGATCGGCTGAGCTGCGAATCGCGCTACGCTCGCTGCGATGATCGAAGGACCTCGTCTCAATCGGGCCGCGCGCGATCCGGCGGCCCCTCTCAAGGGCGCGCATGTCGTCGTCGGTGTCACCGGCGGGATCGCCGCGTACAAGGCCGCAGAGCTGGTGCGGCTGCTCGACAAGGCCGGCGCACATGTCGACGTCGCGATGACCGGTCGCGCCCAGAAGTTCATCGGCGCGATGACGTTCCAGGCGCTGACCCGCCGCCCGGTGTTCACGAACCTGTTCGATCTGACGGAGGAAGCGACGATCGGGCACATCCAGGTCGCCGATCGCGCGGACCTCGTGATCATCGCCCCGGCCACCGCGAACTCGATCGCGCGGATGGCGGCAGGGCAGGCAGACGATCCGGTGTCGGCGATCGTCCTGGCCACCCGCGCGCCCGTGCTGCTCGCGCCGTCGATGAACGTCAACATGTGGAGCCACCCGATCACCGAGGCGAACATCCTCCGGCTGATCGATGTCGCTGGCTACCACGTGGTCGGCCCGGGGGACGGCTTCCTCGCGTGCCGCTGGACCGGTCCCGGGCGGCTCGCCGAGCCCGCCGATATCGTCGAGGCCGCCGCCCACGTGCTGTCGAACCAGGATCTGGCCGGCGTCCGCATGGTGGTCACAGCGGGCCCGACCTACGAGGCGATCGATCCGGTGCGGTTCGTCGGTAACCGCAGCTCGGGCAAGATGGGCGTGGCGATCGCGTCGGCCGCGCAGCGGCGCGGCGCTCGCGTGACGCTCGTGCTCGGGCCGAGCGCGCTACCGCCGCCCGTCGGCGTCACCACGATGAGCGTCGAGAACGCCACGCAGCTGCAGTGGGCGCTCGGCGATGCCGTCAAGGATGCGGACGTGGTCGTGATGACCGCCGCGGTCGCCGACTTCCGGCCCGCGAAGGAAGCGAAGCAGAAGCTCAAGCGCGGCGAGATCGGGCCCACCGCTTCGATCGCGCTGGTGCAGAACCCGGATCTCCTCGCCGAGCTCGGCAAGGCCCGCGGCAGCCGGCGCACGCCACTGCTCGTGGGGTTCGCGGCGGAGACCGATGACGTGATCGGGAACGCCGAGAAGAAGCTGGTGACCAAGAAGTGCGATCTGGTGGTGGCCAACGATGTCAGCGAGCCGGGCTCCGGCTTCGCGGTCGATACCAACCGGGTCACGCTGGTCGACACCAGCGGCGCGATCGAGGTGCCGGCCGGCACCAAGTACGAGGTCGCCCACCGCATCCTCGATCACGTGGTCGCGATGCGGGCGGCGGCCGCGGCCCCGCCGGCGAAGGCTCCCCGCGAGCCCAAGCCGAAGGCCAAGTCGAAGAAGCGCTGACCCTCCCGGGACTCGGGCCGCAGCACCGCGGCCTTGCGCCGAGGAGTGCCGGTCAGCGTTCTCCAGATCCCAGATCTCAAACCCAGGAAGCTAGGAACCAAGGTCGGAGAACTGTCTGAAATCGTCCGCTGCCTTGCTTCCCTGCTTCCTGGGTTTGAACTCGGTGGGGACGCACGGTTCGCACGCGAGCACGGCTCGCCAAGAGCGCCGAACCCGGGTTCTCAGATCAGGATGCCGGGCGCCGGGAACTTCGCGCACAGCTCGCGGATCTCGCCGGCGATCTTCTCCTGCAGCCCGACATCCGCGGGCGCGCTCGCGACCTGATCCATCCAGCTCGCGATCTGCTTCATCTCCGGCTCGCGCATGCCGCGGCTGGTGACGCTCGCGGTGCCGAGGCGGACGCCGGAGGGATCGAACGGCTTGCGCGGATCGAACGGGATCGAGTTGTAGTTGAGCTCCATGCCGGCGACGTCGAGCGCCTTCGCGGCGATCTTGCCGGTGACGTTCTTCGGGGTCATGTCGGCGAGGATCAGGTGGTTGTCGCTGCCGCCCGTGATCACGCCCCAGCCCTTCTCGACGAGCGCTGCCGCGAGGGCGCGCGAGTTCGCGACGATCTGGTGGGCGTAGGTCTTGAACTCGGCGGTCGCCGCTTCCTTGAGGGCGATCGCGATGCCTGCGGTCGTGTGGTTGTGCGGGCCGCCCTGGAGGCCCGGGAACACGGCGCGATCGATCGCCTTCTGATGGGTCGCCTTGCACATCAGCATGCCGCCACGCGGGCCGCGGAGCGTCTTGTGGGTCGTCGTCGAGACCACGTCCGCGTACGGGACCGGGGAGGGGTGGGCGCCGGCGGCGACCAGGCCGGCGATGTGGGCGATGTCCGCGACGAACACGGCGCCGACCTCGCGCGCGATCTCGCCGAACGCCGCGAAGTCGATCGTGCGCGGGATCGCGGTGCCGCCCGCGAACAGGAGCTTCGGCTTCTCCTTGTGGGCGAGCTCGCGAACCTCGTCGAGATCGATGCGGTGCGTGTCCTTGCGCACGCCGTACTGCACCGCCCGGAAGTAGCTGCCGGTGATCGAGACCGGCCAGCCGTGGGTCAGGTGACCGCCCGCGGGGAGGCCGAGGCCCATCACGGTGTCGCCGGGCTTCAAGAACGCGAAGTACACCGCCAGGTTCGCGGGCGAGCCCGAGTACGGCTGGACGTTCGCGTGCTCCGCGCCGAACAGGCCCTTCGCGCGGTCGATGCAGATCTGCTCGATCTGATCGATGTACTGCTGGCCCTCGTAGTAGCGCTTGCCTGGGTAGCCCTCGCTGTACTTGTTGGTGAGGATCGAGCCGGTGGCGGCGAGCACCGCGCCGGAGACGTAGTTCTCGGAGGCGATCAACCGGATCTTGTCGCGCTGGCGACGCTCCTCGGAGGCGATCAGCTCCGCGATCTCGGGGTCGACGGCGGCGAGGGTGGCTTGCAGCGCGGGGTGCATGCCGGCGTTATACCGCACCGGCGTTCGCGGTATCACTCACGGGGATGACCGCTCTGGCCTACGTCGATCACCGTCGGGACCCGGCCCTGTGGGCCCGATCGCTCAACATCTCTCGCGAGGCGGTGGAGCTGTACCTCGCCAGCGACGTGATCGATCTGCACCTCGACACGTTCATCTGGCAGCGGATGTTCCGCTACGACCTCGCGAAGCGGCACGGCGGGGGGCTGTTCGGCCACCGGTTCTACAGCCAGGTCGATCTGCCGCGGATCCGAGAGGCCCGCGTCACGGGTGGGATCTGGGTGATCACCACCAACCCGGCCCGGCGCGCCGCCAGCCGGGCGCGCGTGTTCAGCGAGAACCTCGAGCGCCTGACCGCGATCCTCGACGGGTTTCCAGACGACGTCACGCTCGTTCGCACCGCCGCGCAGTACGAGGCCGCGGTCCGCGCTGGCCGGCACGCGGCGTTCCTCGGGATCCAGGGCGGCAACGCGCTCGATGCCCCGGGCGCGCTCGATCGGCTCGACGACCGCATCGTCCGCGTCACGCTCGTGCACCTCTCCAGGTCTTCGCTGGGCCAGACCAGCTCGCCGCTCGGCGGCAAGGAGGACACCGGGTTGACCGCCGCCGGTCACGCTTATGTCGAGGCGCTCGATGCCAAGCGGATCTTCGTCGATCTCGCGCACATCAGCCGCAAGGGCTTCTTCGAGGCGGCGCACGCGCACGATGCCTCGCTGCCGCTGATCGTGACGCACACCGGCGTCACCGGCGTGCATCCGCACTGGCGCAACCTCGATGACGAGCAGCTGCGTGTGATCGCCGATACCGGTGGCACGATCGGCGTGATGTACGAATCGAGCTTCCTCGGGCCCTCGCGCTGGACGGGGCGCGCGGCGCTCGTCGCCGATCACGTGATGCACATCGTGAACACGGTCGGCGCCGATCACGCCTCGCTCGGCAGCGACTGGGATGGGGCGATCTGGCCGCCGCGTGACCTGGTGACGCCGCTCGAGCTGCCGCGGGTGGTGCAGCTGCTGCTCGATCGCGGGCTGGCGCCAGACGCGATCCGCAAGGTGCTGGGGAAGAACTTCCTGCGCACCCTGCGCGCGCTTCGTGGGTAGGGGCGCCGAGCCGTTCGGGAGGCGTCGCTGTTCTTTGGTGCTGCCTGCCGTACGGGCGGACGCTGTTCGGAGCAGCCAAGAACCCATGAGACCCAAGCAGCGGGAATTCCACCCAGCAGTCTTCCGCGGCCCGTCCACTGGTGTGTGTCCAAACCGGCCGCCCACCCTGGGTAGAAGAACTGACCTGGCCCCGATTCGGTGGACATCAGCGTGATCGAAAGCCACAGAGTCCCTGAGTTCACCGAGCGGAGACCTTGATCTCGGATAGGGTTCGCGACGTGTGACTGGAACCTCTTCCTCTGCGCTCTCTGCGCTCTCTGCGGCTTCCCCGACCTCTCGACGAGCTCTCGCCACCTGACCCCTGTCCACCGAATCGGGGCCAGGCCAAAGCCCTTGGATCAGCCTGCTGCTTGGCTCTCTTGGCTTCTTGGGTGCTCCGTTTCCAGGGTGCGCAGTCGACGTGAGCATCCTGGGCAGGACGAGTTCGGCAGCCGGCTACACGATCTCGGCGCGCGTGAGCGCGGCGGTCACGCGCTCTGCGAGCGCTCGGCCCATCGGGGTGGCGAGCATCGGGAGCATCGGCACGATCATGTCGAGCGCGTCGTCGACCAGGCCATGCGTTCTGCGCTCGTCGGGGCTGTCGTCGTTGACGTAGACCAGCATCATGGCCATCTGGAGCAACCACAGTGCGCGGGTCGCGAGTGGGAGCACCTCGGGAGGGAGGCCGGCCTTGACCAGCACGCGATCGAGGACGCCCAGGGCGTGATCACGGACCGCGCGGGTCTGCGCGGAGAACGCGCTGACCGGATCGCTCGGATCGACGAGCCGCTGGACGATCGCCGCAAGCATCTTGCGCTGTGGACGGATCGTCGCGAGCTTGCCGTGGAAGATCGTGCCGAGCTGTTCGCGGACCGTACCGCTGGCGGCCTGCGCGAGCTGTTCGAGATCGGCCTGGTTGTCCTCGTAGTACGCGAACACCAGCGCTTCCTTCGAGGGGAAGTAGTAGTACGCCGCCCCGAGCGACATGCCGGCGGCCTTCGCGATGTCGCGCATCGTCGTGGCCTCGACGCCGCGCTTCTGGAACAAGGCGAGCGCGCGCTCGAGCAGGTGCTTCCGCGTCGCATCGCGCTTGCGCTCGCCCTCGACCGGCGGTGAGGCCGCGCGACGGGGGCGTCGGATCGGCTTCGTGGCGGGCTTGCGGGGGCGGGACATCGAGGGAGCTCAGGCGTGCCGTGCTTCGGCACCGCGGCGCACGAGATGGAACACGTACAGGTTCGCCAGGTGGGCCACGCCGAGCAAGAGCAGGAGCGTCCCGAGTCGTGTGGTGAGGAGGGCGATCGCATCGGTGGGTGTCTGGACCTGCGCGAGGACCTCGTCGGCGCGGAGCAGGAGGAGGGCCCAGCCGAGGTTGACCAGGTAGAACCCGATCACCAGGAGCTGGTTGACGGCATCCGCGAGGTCCTTGCGATCGGGGAACACCGCGCGGAGGAACACCTCGCCGTGGCGAGACAGCGTGCGGGCGAGCCACACCGTGAGGGTCAGGGCGATGGCGGCATAGGGGAGGTAGACGAGGACGAGCGGGTTGGACATGTCAGGTTCCTTTCAGAGGGCGAGGGCCATGGGGAGCTGGGGGTCGAGCGTCACGGGCAGCGGATGAAGGACGGCCTCGACGAGCCACCACACCCCACCGCCGAGAAGGACGAAGCCGGTGGGGATCGCGATGGCATACGGAGGGCCGAACCACACGAGGACGATGCTCGCGAGCGAGAGCAGGGCGCCCAGCACGATGACGGTGCCGGCGAGGCGAACCTCGCTGGGCGTGGTGCCGGCGGCGACCAGGAGGGTGGTGAAGCCGAGCAGCACGATCACGCCGGCCGCGGGAACCAGCAGCACCACGAACACTCCCCATGCCACCCCCAGGTAGCCGACGACGCGGACCGCGGTGAGCGCGCGCCCGATGGCCTCGCGATCGTTCCGCAGCGCAGCGTGCAGCACCCACGGCGTGGCGAGCACCGGCGGGAACACGCACAGCGCCTGCAGCGGGTAGCGGCCGAACATCATGAGCGCGATCGCAACGAGCAGCGCAGGGAGGGTGAGCAGGCGATGCCAACGACGTGTGTTGAACATGTTCAAAACCTAGATCCGGGACTGGCTGTGGTCAATGGGGAAAGTGAACATGTTCAAAAACAGCCGAAGTCAGCCTTACGTTTCAGGGGCTTGGCCGCCAGATCTCACTCCCGCGTTGCGGTATAACTCCGGTGCATGTACACGCCGTCGCGCGACGAGTTCATCGCGGCTGCGGGGATGGGCAACCTGATCCCCGTGTATCGCGAGCTGCTCGCGGATGGAGACACACCGGTGTCCGCCTATGCCGCGCTCGGTGCGGGGCCACACTCGTTCCTCCTCGAGAGCGTGGTCGGTGGCGCCACCTGGGCCGCGTACTCGTTCGTCGGGGTCGCACCACGCGCGGTCGTGCGCTGGGCCAACGGCATCGCGAGCGTCACCTGGTACGACGTCGACGCTGGCGGACCGCCGCGCACCGCCGAATGGCCGACCAACGACCCGACGGCCGCGCTGGCCGAGGTGCTCGGCGAGCTGGTGCCGGTGGATGTTCCCGGCCTGCCGAGGTTCTGGGGCGGCGCCGTCGGGTGGATCGCCTATGACTGCGTGCGCGCGTTCGAGGAGCTCCCCGCGCGCGCGCGGCCCGGGCTCGATCTGCCTCCGCTGTGCATGGTGGTCACGGATACGCTCCTGATCTTCGACAACCTGCGGCAGACGCTCAAGGTCGTGGCCACGCCCTACGTCGCGCGGCCCGATCGAGCCGAGGTCGCGTACGAGCGTGCGTGCGAGCGGATCGACGACATCGTCGAGACCCTGCGCCGCCCGCGCCGTGCCCTGCCTGACCTCGAGCCGCCGCGCCTCGGCGAGCGGACGTCGATGGTCGTGCCGCCGTCGACGTTCACGCAAGCAGGCTTCTGCACCGCCGTGGATCGCGTGAAGGAGTACATCCTCGCCGGCGATGCGTTCCAGGTCGTGCTGTCCCAGCGGTTCTCGGAGCCTGCCGGCGGCGCTCGCCCGCTCGATGTCTATCGCGCGCTGCGCGTGATCAATCCATCCCCGTACATGTTCCACCTCGAGTTCCCCGAGGCGCGGGTGACCGGCGCCTCACCGGAGACGCTGGTGCGCCTGAGCGACGGCAAGGTCGAGGTCCGCCCGATCGCCGGCACGCGCCCCCGAGGGAGGACCGCCGCCGAGGACGACCGCCTCGCCGAGGAGCTGCGCGCAGATCCGAAGGAGCTCGCCGAGCACCTGATGCTGATCGATCTCGGACGCAACGATGTGGGCCGGGTCGCGGAGGTCGGCAGCGTGCAGGTCGCCGAGCAGATGGTGATCGAGCGGTACTCGCATGTCATGCACCTGACGTCCCACGTGGTCGGCAAGCTCGCGGCGGGCAAGACCTGGCTCGATGTGCTGCGTGCGGCGTTCCCCGCGGGCACGCTCTCGGGCGCTCCGAAGATCCGCGCGATGGAGATCATCGACGAGCTCGAGCCGCATCAGCGCGGCATCTACGGTGGCGCGGTGGGCTACGTCAGCTACACCGGGAATCTCGATCTCGCGATCGCGATCCGGACGCTCGTCCACAAGGACGACACGTTCTACGTCCAGGCGGGTGCGGGCCTGGTCGCGGACTCCGTGCCCGAGCTCGAGTATCACGAGTCCGTGAACAAGGCGCGCGCCGTGCTCCGCGCCGTCGCGATGGCACGCACGGCCAGCAGCGAGGAGGCCAGCTCGTGAAGTTGCTGCTGATCGACAACTACGACTCGTTCACCTGGAACCTCGCGCAGTACTTCGGCGAGCTCGGGGCCGAGGTCACCGTCGAGCGCAACGACGCGATCACGCTCGAGGCGATCCGCGAGCGCTCGCCGGGTGCGATCGTGATCTCGCCCGGGCCGTGTACCCCGAACGAGGCCGGCATCTCGATGGACGTGATCAAGACCTTCGCAGGCCAGACGCCGATCCTCGGCGTGTGCCTCGGTCATCAGTGCATCGGGCAGGTGTTCGGCGGCAAGGTGGTGCGTGCGCCGCGCATCATGCACGGCAAGACCAGCAAGATCTTTCACGACGAGAAGGGCCTCTACGCCGGGGTACCGAACCCGTTCGTGGCCACGCGCTATCACTCCCTGGTGATCCAGCCGGATTCGATGCCCGACACGCTCGAGGTCACGGCCAAGACCTGGGAGGACGAGATCATGGGCGTCCGCGCCAAGGCCCGCGGGGCGGCGCTGGAGGGTGTGCAGTTCCACCCGGAGTCGATCATGACGACCTCGGGCAAGGCGCTGCTGGCGAACTTCCTGCGGATGGCCCGCGGATGACCGCGGCGATCACGCGAGCGATCAATGCGGCCGCGGCGGGCACGGAGCTGTCGCGCGCCGAGGTCGCCGAGGTGATCGGCGTGATCATGGACGGCGAGGCGACCGCCGCACAGATCGGTGGGTTCCTGATCGCCCTCAAGGCCAAGGGCGAGACCGTCGACGAGCTGGTCGGCGCTGCCTCCGCGATGCGGCTGCGTGCGTTACCCCTGCCATGCCCCCGGCTCGAGCACTCGATCGACACGTGCGGGACCGGCGGCGATGGCCAGGGCACGGTCAACGTGTCCACGCTCGCCGCGATCCTGATCGCTGCGTGCGGCGGCATCGTCGCCAAGCACGGCAATCGCGCGCAGTCCTCGAAGTGCGGCTCGGCCGATGTGCTCCAGCAGCTCGGTGTGACGATCGAGGCCGAGCCCGCCGTCGTCACGCGCTGTATCGAGCTCGCCGGGATCGGCTTCGCCTTCGCGCCGCGGTTCCATGCGGCCACCCGGCACGCGGCCGGGCCACGCCGCGAGCTCGGCACCCGCACGATCTTCAACCTGCTCGGGCCGCTGACCAATCCGGCCGGCGTGCGTCACCAGGTGGTCGGCGTCTACGATCGTCGCTGGTGCGAGCCGATGGCAGCCGCGCTCGGTGCCCTCGGGCTGCGGCGCGCAGCGGTCGTGCACGCGGAGGACGGCCTCGACGAGATCTCGGTGCGTGGCGAGACTCATGTCGCGATCTGGGACGATGGCCTCGTGCTGTCGAGGACGTTGTCGCCGAAGGAGTTCGGCATCGACGACTGCGATCCTTCCGGCCTCGCCGGGGGCGATGCGCCGCACAATGCGCACATCTTGAAGAAGGTGCTCGCCGGCGTGCAGATCGGCCATGGGGAGCGCTACGAGGCCGTGCTCCGTGCATCGGCGATGACCGCCGCCCTGGGCCTCGAGCTCCTCGAGCCCGGTGGCCTCGATCTCGAGCGGCTCCCGGATCAGTTCGTCCGTGCGGCCACGGTGGCGGCCGATGGGGCGGGGCGCCTCGTCCTGCATCGCTGGGCGGAGGCCAGCGGCGCGTCGCTCGATGCGGATCTCTCCGAGCTCGCCACCAAGACGGCGGCCGACTTTCAGGGGGTGGAGTGACCACCGGCTCGAACATCCTCGACACCATCCTCGCGACCAAGCGCGAGGAGCTGGTGGCCGCGAAGCGCAGCGTGACGCTGGCGGATCTCGAGGCCCGCGCCCGGACTGCCGGGCCGGTGCGGAGCCTGCACGCGGCGCTCACGCGGGCCCCGGGAGAGCCGGTGCGCGTGCTGGCCGAGATCAAGCGTGCATCGCCCTCGGCGGGTGCGATCCGTGCGGGCGCGGATCCGGCGGTGATCGCGGCGTCGTACGCGGAGGGTGGGGCCGCGGCGATCTCGGTGCTCACCGATCGCCAGTACTTCGACGGCGATCTGACCTTCCTCGCGCGGGTCCGCGAGCGCGTGGGCCTGCCGCTCCTGCGCAAGGACTTCCTGATCGATAGCTACCAGGTGGCCGAGGCGCGCGCGGCGGGTGCGGATGCGGTGCTCCTGATCGTGGCCGCGCTCTCGCCGGCGCAGCTCGCCGAGTTGCTCGCCGCGGCGCACACCTATCAGCTCGACGCGCTGGTCGAGGTCCACACCGTGCGCGAGGCGGAGATCGCGCTCGCCGCGGGCACCACGCTGCTCGGGGTCAACCACCGCGATCTGCGGACGTTCCACATCGACATGTCGCTGACGTCGGTGGTCGCTCCGATGTTGCCGCACGACGTGGTGCTGGTCGCCGAGAGCGGGATCAAGACCGCGGCGGACGTCAAGCTGATGGGCGCGGTCGGGGCGCACGCGGTCCTCGTCGGCGAGCAGCTGATGCGGGCGGCGGATCCTGGGCTCGCGCTGCGCGTGTTGCGTGGGGTGCCCGAGGCGGACGGCGCGACCGGGGCGTCATGACCAAGATCAAGATCTGCGGCATCACGCTGCCGGACGACGCGGCGCGCGTCGGTGCGGCGGGCGTGGACTACATCGGCCTCAACTTCTGGCCGAAGTCCAAGCGCTACCTCGCGGTCGAGCGTGCACCGCTGATCGCCGGCATCGTGCGGTCGAGCGGAGACGCGAAGCTCGTCGGCGTGTTCGTGGATGCCGATCGAGACGAGATCCTCGAGATCGTGCAGGCCGTGCAGCTCGATGCCATCCAGCTGCACGGCGACGAGTACCCGGAGGATCTCGCCGAGCTCGCCAAGGCGACGACCCTGCCGGTGTGGAAGGCGATCCCGACCGGCGCGCCGAAGGACGTCGCGAACCTCGATCAGTGGCGGACCGAGATGATCCTGCTCGACACGCCCTCGGCAGGGCGGGGCGGCGCCGGCAAGCCGTTCGACTGGGCGCTGGCAAAGGAGGCGCGGCGCGCGTTCCCGCAGCAGCAGATCATGCTCGCGGGCGGGCTCGATCCACAGAACGTCGCGACCGCGATCGCACAGGTGGCGCCGTTCGGCGTCGATGTCGCGACCGGCGTGGAGACGGCGCCGGGCGTCAAGGATGCCGCGAAGGTCGCCGCGTTCGTGGCCGCGGTGCGCGCGGCATGAGGAAGCCCAGTCCCCCCCCCCCCCCCCCCCCCCCCCCCCCCCCCCCCCCCCCAAGCCCCCCCCCCCCCCCCCCCAAAACCCCGGCGTGCCGGCGCCGCCCCCCCCCCCCCCCCCGGCCCCCCCCCCCCCCCCCCCCCCCCCCCCCCCCCCCCCCCCCCCCCCCCCCCCGCGCGCGGTCCCCGGGGTCGCCCCCCCCCCCCCCCCCCCCCCCCCCCCCCCCCCGCCTCCCCCCGCCCCCCCCCCCCCCCCCCCCCCCCCCCTCCCCCCCCCCCCCCCCCCCCCCTCCGCGGCTGCGGCCCGGCGCGCCGGACGATCCGCGGCCTGCGCTCGAAGGTCCGCGCGGTGCGGGTGTTCCCCGCTTCCCTCGATCCGGCGAGCGCGATCGATCTGCCCGTCAAGAAGGTCGTGGAGTTCGCCGCGATCGGGTTCGTCGGTGAGCAGGTGGTCACGATCCCCGGGCACCTCGGGACCCACCGGCGCGGATCGCTGCCCCGCAGCCGCACCTGAGGTCGACGGCCGGCTTGCCCCGATCGCGGGCGCCGGACGACAGCGGTGCCGCCACGATCTCACCGGCGTCGTCGTGCAGCGGCGGTCGCGATCCGTGGTGGGGCGGCCGGATCCTGGGGCTGCGGGCGGGGGGGGCGGTCACACCGATCGCCGCGCCACCGGGGACCGAGCCGCTGCGGTCTATGCGCCGTCCCGCGCGCTCGGGCTGCTTGCCGCCGAGAACCGCGGCACCGACGGTCATCGCATCACGTTCATGCCGCTATCGCCGTGGCGTGGCGCGGCTGACGCACATGTGCCCGCAACCGCCAGCGTCCTCCGCTGTCTCCTCCTCGATGCGTGCCCTCGCCGTCACGGTCCTCGTCGCCTGCGCGCATCCACCCACGGCACGAGCGCCGGTGATCGCGGCGCCCCGGCCGGTCCGGCCGCCCCCTGCGGCGAAGGTCGGGCCGGTGTCGCCCTGGCCGGTGCCGATGAGGGTCATGGTGTGGACGGCTGATGGCGTGAATCAGATCGGGGAGCTGCCGGGGTCGCCCCCGCCCACGCTCCCCGCAGGTCCGTGGTTCGTCGAGCCCACCCGCATGCTCGATCAGCCGCAGCTCGTGCGCACCGTCCAGGCGCTGCGCGACGAGGGGGTGCCGGGCCTGTCGCTGCGCGATCAGCCGGTGACGGTGGAGTGGATCTCGGAGCTGACCGCGCTGCCCGGGCTCACCGCGCTGATTCTCGACGACACCACCGTCGATGCCACCGCACTCGCCGCGCTCGATCTCCCGCTGCGCCGCTTGTACCTGGCGCGCACCCAGGCGGACGACGCAGCGCTGACGGCGCTGGCGGCACGCCCTGCGCTGGAAGGGCTCGAGGTGCTCGACCTCGAGGACTGCGCGATCACCGATCACGGGATGAAGGCGATCGGAGCGTTCCACGAGCTCCACGCCGTGAACCTGTCCGGATCGCTGATCACGGATGTCGGTGGCGCCGCGCTCGGCGCGCTGAACAAGCTCGCGATCGTCGATCTGGGCGGCACGCACGTCGGCGTGCGGACGGTGGCGGCGCTGCGGCCACTCGCACTGCTGGAGCTGTTCCTCGACAGCACGTTCGTCGGCAAGGAGATCGCGACACTCGGTGGCTTCGCGGCGGGGATCACGCGGTTCGATGTCTCGTCCCTGGCCACCTACAAGGCCACCGACGCCGATCTCACCTGGCTCGCGGCGGCCCCGAACCTGGTCGAGGTCGGGCTGTCGGGCACCAAGGTCCACGATCGTCTGGTCCAGACCATCGCCTCCCGCCCGGGGCTCCGCCGGCTGCGGCTCGCCGGTACGCCGATCACGCTGCCGACGATCCAGTCGATCGTGAAGCAGCGGCAGCTCGAGGAGGTGGATCTCGCGGAGACGCCGGTCGATGACGCCAGCGCCGCGGCGCTGCTCGCGATGCCGCGGATGCGGATCCTCCGTCTCGACCGCACCGGCGTGGGTGACGCCGCGCTCGGTGGTGCGGTCAGTGGCGAGCTGGTGGAGCTCTATCTCTCGCGCACCAAGGTCACCGATGCCGGCCTCTCGCTGCTCGAGACGACGCCGCGGCTCGAGGCGCTCGGGCTCGGGGAGACCAGCGTCGGCGATCCCACGATCGCGCGGATCGCGAAGCTGACCCGGCTCCGCACGCTCGTGCTCTCGCAGGCCGCGGCCAGTAGCAGCGGGCTCGCGAGCCTCGGCGCGCTGACCGACCTCGAACGGCTCTACCTCGAGAACACCGCCGCGGACGACACGACGCTGGTCGGGCTCGCGCCGCTTCGCGAGCTCCGCACGCTCCACCTCGCGAACACGCAGGTCTCCGAGGATGCGCTGCCGATGCTGCACGGGTTCCGCCAGCTCGACGAGCTGACGATCGGAGACACGCGGATGCACGCGGCGATCGCGAACCTCGACGCGTGGCCGCACCTGCGCACGCTGACCCTGACGGGTCTCGATCTGTCCGATGCGGCCCTCCACACGATCGCGCGCCAGACCACGCTGGTCACGCTCGATCTCTCCGCGACCGAGATCCACGATCCCTCGCCGCTGGTCGCGTTGCCGCGGCTCCGCACGCTCGGCCTCGTGGGCACGCGGCTCGATGCCACCGGCCTGGCAGCGGCGAAGACGCTCGCGAAGCGCGGCGTCGAGATCGTCCAGTAGAGTCGGTGTCCGGCCCGTGTCCGTGGCTCGGCCGGGTCGTCCGAACGCCGGCCAGGCTCGGACAGGTCGCCGTGTAGGTTCGGGCAGTTGCCGCTGGCATCGAATCTGCTGTGGTTGGGAACGAACCACCTCGCTACAATGGAGATGTCATGGAGAGCGATGACCTCACGGTCCGGATCCTGATCGAGATCCGCGATGAGATTCGGACGACGAACGTGCGCGTGGACGATCTGGGACGGCGGATCGACGGTGTGCGCGAGGATCTCGGTCGCCGGATCGATGGTGTTCGCGATGACCTCGGGCGTCGGATCGACGGAATCGGCCTGCGGATCGAGGAGGTCGATCACGAGAACGGGAAGCGACTCCTCGAATCGGAGGTCCGGACGGCGACGCGGATTGCCGAGCAGATCGCTGCCACGCGCGATCTGTACGCGCTGTTGAAAGATCGGTTCGAGCTCCGCGATCGAGTCGAGCGCTGCGAGCGGGACATCGACGAGCTCAAGCACCGCGCGGGTTAGAGCCGGTAGCCGATCACCAGCTCGAGCGCGAGGAACGGCACCGTGGCGGTCAACGGACCGCCGGCGGTGCGGACGTCGTAGTGGATCAGCTGGCCGCCGAACCCGAGGCGTAGATCGAGCCGCTGGCCCACGCGGAACGCCTGGCCGACGGTCAGACCCGTCGCGATCGCGAGCCCGTGGCCGTGCTCGCCGGTCTCCTTCTCGGCGCCGACGTAGGCGAGGCGGAACATCGGCGTGACGAACAGTCCGCGGCCGTCGCGCCCCGCGATCCAGGTCGGCCGCACGCCCACGCCCGCACCCACGACATTCACGCCGCCGCCCACCAGCGGCAGGAAGAACGTGGAGAACCCGGTGGCCTCGACCTGCACGGCGAGGTGCGGCGCGACCGGGAGCTCGAGGCCGACGCCGATCACGCCGGTCCCGAGATCGAGCTGCAGCTGCTGTGGGCGCAGCGCCGGCTCGGCCGCCGCGGTCGCGGTCAGCCAGACCAACGTGGTGACCAGCGTGGCGACCAGCGATCGCATCACAGCCGGAAGCCGACGAGCGCATCGAGCGCGACGAACGGCGTCGACGAGGTCGCACCGCCCGGCGTGTCGAGGTGGTGACGGATGTACTGGGCGCCCGCGCCGATCCGCAGATCGAGGCGGGAGGTCAGGCGGAACGCCCACCCGGCGAACACGCCGGTGGAGAACCCGAGCCCGGTCCCGTGCACGTCGTCGTGGTCACCGCTGACGCGATGCACGCGGAGATACGGCGCCACGTAGAACCCACGTCCGGTCTCGCGTGCGAACCAGGTCACGCGAATGCCACCGCCGACGCCGATCACCTTGTCGCCGAGATCGAACCACGGCAGGAAGTAGCTGCCGAACACCCCGGCGGACAGGGATGCAGCGAGGTGCCTCCCGATCGGCTGCTCGTAGGCGAGCTGGATCACCGACAGCCCGAGATCCGCCTGGAGCTGTGGATGCCGCTCGATCGGCGGCACGCCGTCGCACGCGACGGGGGAGCAGGTGGTGGTGATCAGCGGGGCGTCATCAGCGGCGACGGGCGCGGAGGTCCCGAGGATGATCGCGAGCACGGCCAATCGCTGCACGAGCCGGTCGTACCATGCTACCCAGGAGCGGATGTCGACCGCGGACGAGATCGCTCAGCTCGCTGAGCCCATCGGTGGACGGTTCGGGGAGTTCGGCGGCCAGTACGTCGCCGAGACGCTGATGCCGGCGATCGCCGAGCTCGAGCTCGCGTGGCGAGCGGCGCGCTCCGACGACACGTACTGGGCCGAGGTCGACGGGCTGCTCGCTGACTATGTCGGGAGACCGTCGCGCCTGTATCACGCCAGGCGGCTGTCCGCGGAGGTGGGCGCGGAGGTCTACCTCAAGCGCGAGGACCTCAATCACACGGGCGCGCACAAGATCAACAACTGCATCGGTCAGGCCGTGCTCGCGCGGCGCATGGGCAAGCGGCGGCTGATCGCGGAGACCGGGGCCGGGCAACACGGCGTGGCGACCGCGACGGTGGCCGCGCTGTTCGGCGTGCCGTGCGAGATCTACATGGGGGCCGAGGATGTGGTGCGCCAGGCGCTCAATGTCGAGCGCATGCGCCTGCTCGGCGCCACGGTCCATCCCGTCGAGAGCGGCACGCGCACGCTCAAGGACGCGATGAACGAGGCGATGCGTGACTGGGTCACCAACGTCGGCGACACGTTCTATCTGATCGGCTCGGTCGCCGGCCCGCACCCTTATCCATGGATGGTCCGTGACCTCCAGAGCGTGATCGGTCGCGAGGCCAAGGTGCAGCTCCGCGCGGCGGCGGGGCGGCTGCCCGATGCGCTGGTGGCGTGCGTGGGCGGCGGCAGCAACGCGGCGGGGCTGTTCGCGCCGTTCGTGGGCGATGCGAGCGTACGGCTGGTCGGGGTCGAGGCCGCCGGAGACGGCGTGGCCACGGGCCGTCACGCGGCCACGCTCGGCGCCGGCCGCGTGGGCGTGCTCCACGGCAGCAAGAGCTACGTGCTGACCCACGAGGACGAGGCACGGCTCGGACAGATCGCGCACGCGCACTCGATCAGCGCCGGGCTCGACTATCCCGGCGTGGGCCCGGAGCACGCGTTCTGGAAGGTGTCTGGGCGCGCGACCTACGTGGCACGCACCGACGACGAGGCGCTGGCCGGGCTCGAGCGCCTCGCTCGCACCGAGGGCATCCTGTGCGCGCTCGAGACCGCGCACGCGATCGCCGCTCTCGACGAGGTGGCCTCGCTCGTCGGCAAGGCCGGCATCGTGATCGTTGGCCTCTCGGGCCGCGGTGACAAGGACATGGTCACCGTGGCCAACCGCCGCGCCCAGGCGGTGACGCCGTGACCGCGCGGCTGCGCGCGGCCTTCGATCGCGCACGCGAGCAGCAGCGCGCGGCGCTCGTCGCATACCTCACGTTCGGTGATCCCGATGTCCAGACCTCGATCGCGGTCGTCGAGGCCGCGGCCCGCGCGGGCGCGGATGTGATCGAGCTGGGCGTGCCGTTCAGTGATCCTTCGGCGGATGGGCCCTCGATCCAGCGAGCGATGGAGCGCGCGCTCGAGCGAGGTGCCAGCCTCCCCGGTGCGCTCGCCGCGGTCGCCGAGCTGCGTCGCCGCGGTGTCGAGACGCCGATCGTGCTGTTCGGCTACTACAATCCGATCTTCGTGATGGGGCCCGCGCTGTTCGCGGAGCGCGCCGCACGCGCGGGCATCGATGCGGTGCTCACCGTGGATCTGCCGATCGACGAGCTCGCGGAGCTCGCCACGCCGCTCGCCGCCCACGGGGTCGGCGTGATCCCGCTGGTCGCGCCGACCTCGACCCCCGAGCGGATCGCGCGGCTCGGGCCGCTCGCGGCGCCGTTCGTCTACTACATCTCGCTCACCGGCGTGACGGGCGCCAAGGCCGCCGCCCCCGTGGATCCCGCGCGCCTGGCGCTGATCCGCGATGCGGCCAAGGCCCCGGTGGCGGTCGGGTTCGGGATCCGAACGCCGGCGGATGCGGCGCGCTTCGCGACGATCGCCGATGGCGTGGTGGTCGGCACCGCCCTGGTCGATCGCGTGGCCGCGGGCGACGCCGCGGGTGCGCCCGGACGGGTCGCCGCGCTGATCGCGGAGCTCGCCGGCGCGATGGCGCGCTGACCGCTACTGCTTCGCGCAGAACACGTCGTCGGTGAAGCCGTCCTCGCGCGTCATCGGCCCGGTGCCGCCGTAGGTCTCGCGCTGCTGCGTGGTCATGGTCCGGGCGGCGGCGATCGCGCCGTACACGGTCGCGCCCTCGGAGGCGGTGCGGCCATAGGTCTGGTAGTCGACCTTGTACAGGCCGAACCGGGGGCCGAAGCCCTCGGCCCACTCGAAGTTGTCGGTGAGGCTCCAGTGGTAGTAGCCGCGGACATCGACGCCCGCGGCGAGCGCGCGCTGGATCGATTCGAGGTTGCGCACGATGTTCTCGGCGCGCCGGGTGCCGACCTCGGTGGAGATGCCGGCTTCGGTGACCACGAGCGGCAGGCTGGGGTAGCGGCGCGAGAACGCGATGAGGACGTCGCCGATGCCGTCGGTGTAGCCCTCGTAGCCCATCTTGGGGACGCAGTAGCTGACGTCGGGTGCCGGGAGGCACGAGCCGGTGTCGAGGCCGCTGGTGCACGCGGTCAGGTTCGCCGGGGCAGGGAACAGCGGCCGATCTGCGGAGACGCCGGCGCGGAAGTAGTACTGCAGGCCGAGCCAGTCGAGGGTGCCAGCCCACTCGGGGTGCTGCTCGTCGGAGGCCCCGTCGAGGTTCGCATCGAACGTGCCGTTGATGATCGAGTCGACGAACACGTAGTGGAACAGGTAGACCAGCCGGTCGCGCGCGGCGATGTCGTCGGGGTTGGTCGATGGTGCGTTCTTGCGCGCTGGCTCCCAGTCGGCGACCGCCATCGACATGCCGACCTCGGCGGCGATGCCGTCGCCGTCGGCGTCCATGGTGTCCGCGGCCTTGAGCGCCTTGTAGATCGCGGCGTGCATCGAGATGTAGTCGCGGATCACCGCGACGAACTCGGTGGTGAGGCTGTTGAACGTGACCTTGCCCGGCGGGAACTGGCCGAGGCCGTACGCGGCGAGCAGGTAGTTGATCGGCTCGTTGACCGTGCCCCAGTCATCGACGAGGTCGCCGAACCGCTGCGCGACCAGGGTCGCGTGCTGGCTCATCTCGGCGACGATCATCGGGCCACCCGCGCTGCCGAAGCCGCACAGGTTGGTGGGCTCCGGGCCGTTGGGGCAGCCGAGAGCGCGCGGATCGGCGACCCACACGGGGTTCGAGAAGTGATGCAGCGTGACCAGCGGGCGGATCCCCATCGCCTTCATCGCCTCGAGCTGCGCGCGATAGTGCGCGATCGCGGCCTCGTCGATCTGATCCTTCACGGGCTCGATCCGCGCCCACTCGATCGAGAACCGATAGCTGTCGACGCCGAGTTCTTTGACCAGGCCCAGGTCGTCGAGGAACTTCGAGTAGCCGCGGGTCGCGTCGCCGACGAACGTGCCCTTGCCGAGCCCGCCCTGGGCGATCGGGCGGGTCCACAGATACCAGTCGGTCGCCGTGTTCATGTCCTCGATCTGCGCGGCCGCGGTCGCCACGCCGAAGCGCCACGAGCCCTTGCCCGCGGGAGAGCTGAGCGAGCCCAGGGAACCGTAGGTGATCGCGGCCGGCGGATCGTCGCCGCACGCGGTGGCGGCGGTGAGGGCAAGCAGCGCGGCGGCGAGCTTCACGCGGGCATGGTGCCGGAAAACCCCTGCCTTGACACCCGGGATCACGTTCCTATACTGCGCGGCTTCGTCATGGCCAAGCCGCCCCCGTTTGCCGTTCTCCTGCGCGATCTCCCCGCGCACCGCACGTTCGACATGCCGGGCGAGCTCGTGTCCGAGTGGCTGAAGGGCCTCCCGATGCGCGATGCGCTGGGTGCGCCCGAGGCGGATCCCGCCGCAGGCGTGGGCCACGCAGATCTCGAGCTCTATGCCGACGGCGAACACGTGTTCGCGACCGGCACCTTCAAGGGCCACCTCCACGTCGCGTGCAGCCGGTGCGTCACCGAGACCAAGCTCGTGATCGACGATCGCGTCCAGGTCACGTTCCTCCCCAAGAACGAGATGCCGGCCGACGATGCCGAGCCGGGCGGAGAGGACGGCGCCGAGGTCAACGAGGACGATCTCGACCTGTTCGCCTACGAGGGCGAGTGGGTGGACCTCGAACCGCTGTTCCGGGAGGAGTTCGTGCTCGCGATCCCGTACGCACCCCTGTGCCGGGAGGACTGCAAGGGCCTGTGCCCGCAGTGCGGCATCGACCGGAATTCAGCCACCTGCACGTGTGAGAAGCCCCTCGACCCCCGGCTGGCACCCCTCAAGGGCCTGAAACTGCCCTCCGCGTAGACGATCCGCGCCTCCCCGCACCTCCCCGCACTGAAGGGCTTGAAACTGCGGCCCTGACCTGGCATGTAAGCCCCCCGGAGTTATTCGCCATGGCACTTCAGAAACGACGTCGCGGCCCCGCCCGCACCGCCCAGCAGCGCTCGGCGTGGAGCAAGAAGTCGGGTGAGAACCACATGATGGTTCAGCCCTGTTCGAACTGTGGCGCGCCGCGCATCGCGCACCGCGTCTGCATGAGCTGCGGCCAGTACCGCGGCGAGACGATCATCGCGAAGAAGACGGCGGAAGAGTAGTCGATGACGTCGGCGTGACCGTGAAGGTCGTCGTCGATGCGATGGGAACTGATCGCGCGCCCGCCCCGGAAGTGGCCGGTGCGCTGCGTGCGCTGCGCGCGGCACGTGCACACGATCTCGAGGTGACGCTCGTCGGTGACGCGTCCCGGCTCGAGGCCGAGCTCGTCCACGCTGGCCGCACCGAGGCCGACCGGATCCGCGTCGTCCACGCCAGCGAGGTCGTGACGATGCACGATCACCCCGGCCAGGCGTTCCGCCACAAGCCGGACTCCTCGATGCGGATCGCCGTGCAGCGCGTGCACGATGGAGAGGGGGATGCGGTGGTCTCCGCCGGCAACAGCGGTGCGATGCTCGCGTGTGCGATCTTCGTACTCGGACGGCTGCCCGGCGTCGAGCGCCCAGCGATCGTCACCGTCCTCCCCACGCCCTCGGGCCCGCTGGTCCTGTGCGACGCCGGGGCGAACACCGAGCCCAAGGCCTCGCACCTGGCGCAGTTCGCGCTCCTGGCCGCGGCGTACGATCGCGTGGTCCACGGCCGGACCCCACGCGTCGGCCTGCTGTCCAACGGCGCCGAGCCGGGGAAGGGCACCCCGCTGACGCGTGAGGCGCATGCCCTGCTCGCCGCCGCGACCGGCGACTTCCAGTACGTCGGCTACATCGAGGGCTCGGACCTGTTTCGCGGGGTCGTCGATGTGATCGCGACCGATGGCTTCACGGGCAACATCGTGCTGAAGACCTGCGAGGGGATCGCGGAGGGCATGTTCGGCCTGGTCAAGCAGGAGCTCGACAAGACCGCCCTCGCACGGCTCGGCTCCGCGCTGGTCGCACCCGCGCTGCGCGGCCTGGCCAGGCGGATCGACTACACCGAGATCGGCGGCGCGCTGCTCGCGGGAGTCACGCGGCCGGCGGTGATCGCCCACGGGCGCTCGGACGCCAATGCCATCGCATCGGCGATCCGCGCGGCCGCTGAGTTCGCGGAGCGATCGCTTCCCGCCCAGCTCGCTGCCGGGCTCAGCGCTCTGGGATAGGATGGCTGCGATGGCGAAGGAGCCCGAGCTGATCAAGGTCTGCCTGACCAACCAGGGCGCGGACACCGAGACCCCGTGGGCGCACGATCTCGGGCCCGCACCCGGCCCGAGTGGATCGCGCAAGGTGAAGCTGGTCAACGTCCCGTTCATGCACGCGAAGCCGACGTGGGGCGACACCATCGTCGTCTCGCCGGTGCGCGAGGGCTTCCCCACCTGGGATCGCGGCGGGGTCCCGTGGCGGCAGATCAGCACCCGGATCGTCGACGACGGTGGGCGCTGGGCGATGATCCTCGACTACACGCCAGCCGAGTCGGTCGCCGCGACTGATGCGTACACCGCGCTCGCCCGGGCCTGCGATGCAGAGCGCCTGGTCTGCGAAGGGGCGTGGGCGCCCCGCGAGACCGATCCAGGCCGCGTGTATCTCGCCGTTCCCAAGGACCTCGGCGCCGAGGTCGTGATGGAGCGGCTGGTCGCGGCGGATCTGCCGCTGCGGCTGTTCCAGATCCACCCCGAGCCCAAGCGCGGCGGGCGCGCCCAGACCGTCGTGGGTGTCACGCCTGAGGTGCCGCGCAAGCCCGCGCGCGCGAAGACCGAGAAGCCGATCGTCGACGAGGTCACGACCGCGCCGGTCAAGCAGCCCGCGCCTGCGACCAAGGCGGCAGCTGCGAACAAGCCGGCAGTGCCTGCGACCAAGGCCGCGGCAGCAGCGAAGAAGCCGGCGGTGCCTGCGACCAAGGCGGCGCGCCGCGAAGAAGGCGGCGCCGGCGAAGGCGGCTCCGGCGAACAAGGCCGCGCCAGCGAACAAGGCGCCGCCAGCAAAGAAGCCCGCGACTCCGGCGAAGAAGGCGGCGACTCCGGCGAAGAAGGCGGCGACTCCGGCGAAGAAGCCGCGGCGAAGAAGCGCTAGTCACGAGGCCGCAAGCACCGAACTGCAAACCAACGCACAGGAGCGTGCGCGTCCCTGGGCGGGAGTCCGTGTCGGGTGAAAAAAACCTCTGACCTTGGCGCCCTTGGCGGCCTTGGCGGTTCGACACCTCCGGGGCACCCGAACGTCTTGGCGGTTCAACACCTCCGGGGCACCCGAGCGCCTTGGCGGTCCAACACCTCCGGGGCACCCGAACGCCTTGGCGGTTCAACGCGGTTCGAAACTCCGGGCCGCCGGGGCACGCCTTGGCGGTTCCCGACCAGCGTCAGTTCAGTGCGCTCTTGCAGGCCTTGTAAGCCGCGCAGTCCGAGGCCTTCTTCGCGCACTCGGCTTCCTGCCGGAAGTGCTCCGTCATCTCCTTGGCGGCCGGGTCGTCGTCGCTATCGGCGGCCATGCAGAAGCCCTGCGAGAGATCGTGGGTGATCTGCTTCTCGTTCTCCGGGTACTCCCCGCACTTGACCTCCATGTCCGCGTATTTCTCGCAGGTCGTCTTCGCGCAGGCGGGGGTGAGGAGCAGGGCGGCGAGGGATAGGAGCAGGGACGCAGTGCGCATGATGCAGGTCCGGACGGTGACGCTCTGCGGCAGTCGCATCTGCGCAGCGATCTGCGCACTGCATCAGTGAATTCGCATACCTGGATTCGTCCGCGACCCCTTCACAGGGGCGGGAGGCCGTGCGAAGAACCTGCCCGATGCAGACGGCGTTGCTGTTTCCCGGCCAGGGCTCCCAGCGAGTGGGCATGGGTCGTGACCTCGCCCTCGAGGTCGAGGTCGCCAAGCGCACGTACGAAGAGGCAGACGAGGTCCTCGGGTTCTCGCTGTCCAAGCTGTGCTTCGAGGGCCCCGAGGACGAGCTGACGCTGACGAAGTTCACGCAGCCCGCGATCCTGACCACGTCGATCGCCGTGTTCCGCGCACTCGTGGAGCGCGGCCTGACCTTCGACATCGTCGCGGGGCACTCGCTGGGCGAGTGGTCCGCGCTGGTCGCCGCTGGCGCGCTAAAGTTCCGGGATGCCGTGAAGCTCACCCACCTCCGCGGCCAGTACATGCAGGAGGCGGTGCCGGTCGGGCAGGGCGGCATGGCGGCGTTGATGGGCCTCGATCTCGAGAAGACGCGCGCGGTGTGCGAGCAAGCCCAGCGCCCCGGTGAGCCGGTCGAGCCCGCGAACCTCAACGGTGCCGGCCAGATCGTGATCTCCGGTCACACCGATGCCGTCGATCGCGCGATCGAGCTGGCCAAGCCCGCCGGCGCGAAGATCGCGAAGAAGCTCACGGTGAGCGCACCTTCCACTGCTCGATGATGAAGCCCGCCGCGGATCGCCTGGCCGCGGCGCTCGCCGACATCGTGGTCAGCACCCCGAGCGTGCCCGTGGTCGCCAACGTCACCGCCGAGCCGACCCAAGATCCCGCCCAGATCAAGAACCTCCTGATCCAGCAGGTCACCGCTCCGGTGCGCTGGGAGGAGTCGGTGCTCGCGATCGCCAAGCTCGGCGTCACCAAGGCCTACGAGCTCGGCTCCGGCGCCGTGCTGAAGGGTCTGGTCGGGCGGACCGCGAAGTCGATCGCCGTGACCACGATCGGCGAGCCCCACGAAGTGAAGGCGTTCACGGCCTAGCCGCGACCAGACCAGGACAACCCCATGGCGATCATCGACAAGGCACTCGCTGGAAAGGTCGCGCTCGTGACCGGTGGTTCGCGCGGCATCGGCCGCGGGATCTGCGTGGCGCTCGGACGCCGCGGCGCCAAGGTCATCATCAACTACGCCTCGCGCGAGGATGCCGCCCGCGAGGCCGCCGCCGAGGTCGAGAGCGTGGGCGGTCAGGCCGCGATCGTCGGCTTCGACGTCGGCGACGCTCCGGCGGTCACCGAAGCGATCAAGGCGATCGGCAAGGACCACGGCGGGCTCGACATCCTCGTCAACAACGCGGGCGTCGCCATCAACGGCATGCTGATGCGGTTCACCGACGAGCAGTGGAAGAAGGTCATGGACATCAACCTCGGGGGGGCGTTTCACTGCCTCCGCGCGGCCTCGATGATGATCCTCAAGTCCAAGGCGTCCGGCCGGATCATCAACATCACCTCGGTGGTTGGCGAGCAGGGCAACGCGGGGCAGCTCGCCTACGCGGCCTCGAAGGCCGGCCTCATCGGGCTCACCATGTCCACCGCCCGCGAGCTCGCGAGCCGCGGGGTCACGTGCAATGCCGTGTCTCCGGGGTTCATCGAGACCGACATGACGTCGGAGCACCTCCCCGAGGCAGCCCGCGCCAAGCTCATGGAGGCGATCCCGCTCGGGCGGATCGGTCGCTCCGAGGACGTCGCCGATGCCGTCGCCTTCCTGGCGGGGCCCGAGGCGTCGTACATCACCGGTCAGGTCCTGCGCGTCAACGGCGGGATGTTGATGTAATCGCGGTTCTGGACTATCAACACCGCCAAGAAAGAGGAAGCCATGTCGCCTGATGAGATCGAGAGCAAGGTCAAGGAAATCATCTGCAATCAGCTCGAGGTCTCGGCCGAGCAGCTGCGCCCCGAGGCGTCGTTCATCGACGACCTGAAGGCGGACTCGCTCGCCGTGGTCGAGCTCGTGCTCGCGTTCGAGCAGGAGTTCAAGATCACGATCCCCGAGGAAGACACCGAGCAGATCAAGACGGTCAAGGACGCGGTCAACTACATCAAGACGCACGCCAAGTAAGCGTGCGGAGACACGCTCTGCGCCCTGCGTCGGCGAACTAGCTGACGTCGGGACGCTGGCGAGGTCAGGAGCCGTAAGGAGCTGCCATGCGTCGCGTCGTCATCACGGGCATCGGTCTCATCACCCCGATCGGCAACGATCTGGAGGCAACGTGGTCGTCCTTGCTCGCGGGCAAGAGCGGCGCGGGGCCGATCACGCAGTTCGATGTCACGAACTACGCGACGAAGTTTGGCTGCGAGGTCAAAGGCTGGGAGCCCAGCAAGTACTTCGACAAGCGCGAGATCAAGCACATCGATCGGTTCCTGCAGTTCGGCGTCGCCGCCGGGATGATGGCGATGGAGGACTCGGGGCTCGGACCGAAGGTCCCGGCCGGTCAGGAGGATCGCTGGGGCTGCTACATCGGCTCCGGGCTCGGCGGAGTGCGGACGATCGAGGACACCTACGTCGCGACCCAGCAGAAGGGGCCGCGCCACGGGTTCTCTCCGTACTTCGTGACCGACATCATCATCAACGAAGCGCCCGGCATGGTGAGCATCCGCACCGGCGCCACCGGCCCGAACTTCTCGCACGTCTCCGCGTGCGCGTCGGGTGCGCACTCGATCGGCGAGGCGATGCGCGCGATCCGCCACGGCTATGCCGACGGCATGATCGCGGGCGGGACCGAGGCCACGATCTCGATCCTCGGGGTCGGCGGGTTCAACTCGATGCGGGCGATGTCCACGAACAACGCCAACCCCGAGAAGGCGAGCCGCCCGTTCGATCGCGAGCGTGATGGCTTCGTGATCGGCGAGGGTGCCGGCGTGGTCGTCCTCGAGGAGCTCGAGATGGCGAAGAAGCGCGGTGCGCGGATCTACGCCGAGCTCGTCGGCTATGGCTCGAACAGCGACGCCCACCACGTCGCGGCGCCGGCGCCCGAGCACAAGGGTGCGCAGGCGTGCTTCCGGATCGCCCTCAAGGACGCGAAGGTCGATCCCTCGGCGGTCCAGTACATCAACGCCCACGGGACCTCGACCGATCTCAACGACAAGAACGAGACGTTCGCGACCAAGGTCGTGTTCGGCGATCACGCGCGCAAGCTCGCGATGTCGTCGACCAAGTCGATGACCGGCCACACCCTCGGCGCTGCCGGCGGCATCGAGGCAGGCATCACGGCGCTCGCGATCGCGCGCGGGGTCCTGCCGCCGACCACGAACTACGAGTTCCCGGATCCGGACTGCGATCTCGACTACATCCCGAACGTGGCGCGCGAGCAGCGCGTCGATATCGCGATGTCGAACAGCTTCGGGTTCGGTGGCACGAACGCCGCGCTCGTCCTGTCGCGCTACAAGGGCGACTAGCGGTGAAGTGGTACGCGGGCAGCGACCATGCCGGCCTGGTGCTCAAGCAGCACCTGATCGGGGTCCTGCGCGCGCTCGGTGACGAGGTCGTGGACCTCGGCACCAAGGACGAGACCTCGGTGGACTACCCCACCTACGGCGGCGACGTCGGGCGCAAGGTCTCTGGCGAGCCCACCACGCGCGGCCTCGTGGTCTGCGGAAGCGGGATCGGCATCAGCATCGCGGCGAACAAGGTCGCGGGCGTTCGCTGCGCGCTCGTTCACGATACGTTCACCGCCGAAGTGGCCCGCCTGCACAACGATGCCAACGTGATCGCCTTCGGGCAGCGCGTGATCGGCGTCGGCGTGGCCGAGGCAGCGCTCACCGCGTTCCGTCGCACCGAGTTCGAGGGCGGCCGCCACCAGCGGCGGGTCGATCAGCTGTCCGCGCTGGACCGCTCGTAGCCATGCGCTGCCCGTGGTGTGCGGTCGACGAGGACAAGGTCATCGAGACCCGCGTGTCCAAGGATGGCAACGAGATCCGTCGCCGTCGCGAGTGCGAGGGCTGCACGCGCCGGTACACCACCTACGAGCGCATCGAGGAGTCGATGCCGATGGTGGTGAAGAGCGATGGCCGGCGCGAGCCGTTCGATCGCACCAAGATCGAGCGCGGGCTCCAGGCCTCGGTCGCGAAGCGTCCCGTGTCCCGTCAGCGGGTCACGGCGCTGGCACTCGAGGTCGAGCGCGAGGTCTCCGAGCTCGGGGTCAGCGAGATCGCGGCACGTGACATCGGCGAGCGCGTCCTCCCGCGGCTCAAGGCCGTCGATCAGGTCGCGTACGTGCGGTTCGCATCGATCTATCGCGACTTCCGCGACCTCGAGGGCTTCGCGAAGGAGCTCGACAACCTCCGCAAGGAAGACACCGGCCGTCACTCGATCCCGGCACTCGCGGTGGACGACGTCCCCAAGGACACGATCGACGAGATCCCACCCGACTCCGTGGAGCGCACTGGTTGAAGCTCACGCCCGCCGAGCAGCGCGAACGCGACCGTGGTCACATGGTGCGTTGCCTCGAGCTCGCGGCGCGTCATCGCGGTCGGACCTCGCCGAACCCGATCGTGGGCTGCGTGATCGTGGATCGGCGTGGCGAGGTGATCGCGGAGGGAGCGCACGTTGGCCCGGGGAAGGATCACGCCGAGCGCGCGGCGTTGAAGAAGCTCGACGACCAGGCCAAGGGTTCCACGCTGTACGTGAACCTCGAGCCGTGCAACCACCACGGCCGGACCCCGCCATGCGCGCCGTTCGTTCGCGCGAGCGGCGTCGCGCGGGTGGTGATCGGTGCGATGGATCCGATCCCCGGTCATAGCGGCGGCGCCGCGCTGCTCAAGAAGGCGAAGATCGCGGTGACGACGGGCGTGCTCCGCGAGGCCTGCGAGCGCGCGAACCTGCCGTTCTTCACGTGGGCGCGGCACCAGCGCCCGGCGTTCACGCTCAAGGCCGCCGTCACGCTCGACGGGAAGATCGCCACCGTCGCCGGCGATGCGAAGTGGATCACGGGGCCGGCGGCGCGCGAGGACGTGATGCGCCTGCGCAACGGCCACGATGCGGTCCTCGTCGGTGTGGGTACGGTGCTCGCCGATGATCCGCGGCTGACGGCGCGCCTCCGCGGCGGGCGCGATCCGATCCGCATCGTGCTCGATCGCGAGCTCCGTACGCCGACCACCGCCGCGTTGCTCCCGGGGGCACGCGGTCCGCGCACGATCATCGTCGCGGCCGAGACCGCCTCCTCCGCTCGAGAGGCGGCGCTGGTGGCGAAGGGCGCCGAGGTCTGGCGCGGCCTCGACCTGCCGGCCCTGGCGCAGCGCCTCGGAGGCCTGGGCCTGACCTCCGTGCTCGTCGAGGGCGGCGGCGAGGTCCACGCGTCGTTCCTCGAGGCGCGCCTCGCCGATCAGCTCGTGCTCTACATCGCGCCGAAGATCGTCGGCGGCCCGGCCAAGAGCTGGGTCGGGGGTGTGGGGCTCGCGGCCCTGGTCGATGCGTATGGCCTGGTGTTCGACGAGGAAACGGCCTTCATCGGCGGCGATCTGCGGGTCACCCTGTCTGTCCCGGGTCGGGACAGCCGCTGACCGTTCGCAACCGGCGCGGGGAGTGGTACACCGCCCCCACGATGTTCACCGGTCTGGTGGAAGACACGGGCACCGTCGCCCGCGCCGATCGGCGCAGCGATGCGCTGGTGCTCGCGATCCGGCCGACGAAGCTCCCGCTCGGCGAGCTCGTCCTCGGGGAATCGATCTGTCACGACGGGGCCTGCCTCACGGTCACCGAGATCGGGCGGGACTCGTTCACGGTCCTCGCGGGCGCGGAGACGCTCGCGCGCACCACGCTCGGATCCCTGCGGATCGGCAAGCACGTCAACCTCGAGCGCTCGCTGCGGGTCGGCGATCGCATGGGCGGGCACTGGGTCACCGGCCACATCGATGGCACCGGCGAGCTGGCGATCCGGCGGGATCTCGGCGCGAACCTCGTGCTCGCGTTCCGCACGCCACCCGCGCTGCTCCGGTACATCGTCGAGAAGGGCTCGATCGCGGTGGCCGGGGTGAGCTTGACGGTCAACGCCGTCGACGCGGAGACGTTCTCGATCGCGATCATTCCGCACACGCGGGATCACACCACGCTCGGGGCGCTCGCGATCGGTGATCGCGTCAACCTCGAGGTCGACATCCTCGCCAAGCACGTCGAGAAACTGCTCTCCGGGAGGTCCGCATGAATGCCATCGAACGCGTCACCCGTGCTCTCGACCAGATCCGTGCCGGGAAGATGGTGATCCTCGTCGATGACGAAGATCGCGAGAACGAGGGCGATCTCGTGTTCGCCGCCGAGCTCGTCACGCCCGAGCACATCAACTTCATGGCCACGCACGCGCGCGGCTTGATCTGCCTCGCGATGGACGATGGGATGATCGATCGGCTCGAGTTGCCGATGATGGTCCGCGACAATCAGGCTTCGCTCGGGACCGCGTTCACCGTCTCGATCGAGGCGCGCCACGGCGTGTCCACGGGCATCTCCGCCCGCGATCGCGCCACCACCGTGCGCGCCGCGATCGCGGATGACGCGAGCCCTGCCCATGTGGTCTCGCCCGGGCACATCTTCCCGCTGCGGGCGCGCAAGGGCGGGGTGCTCGTGCGGACGGGGCAGACCGAGGGCTCCGTGGATCTCGCGCGGATGGCCGGGCTCAAGCCCGCCGGCGTGATCTGCGAGATCATGCGGGAGGACGGCGAGATGGCGCGCCGCCCCGAGCTCGAGGAGTTCGCGGCCAAGCACGGCCTCTTGCTCCTGAGTGTGCCGACATGATCGCGTACCGCCTCCAGCGCGAAGCGATCGTGCGCCGCCAGGGTGTGGGCGCGATGCGGCCAGGCTGTTTGCCGCCGGGCGAGGCGTTCACCGCCTACTACTACGACACCGAGGTCGAGGACACCGAGTACCTCGCGCTGGTTCGCGGCGATGCGGCAGGGGTGGCGGCAGCGGGGGGCACCGTGCTGGTCCGAGTGGCGGCGATGGAGCCCCTGGCGGATCCGTTCGCACTCCGGCCTGACCTCGATGCGGCCCTGAAGGCGATCGACGATGCCGGCGTGGGCGTCCTGCTCTACGTGATCAACCGCAGCCGGATGAGCCTCAAGACCTCGTTCGAGCGGCTCGTGCTGCAGCAGCCCGCCACCCGCGATTCGTTCGCGGCGGCCTCGAGCGAGGCGCTCCGGGACTTCGGGCTGGGCGCGCAGGTCCTCGCCGACCTCGGGCTCAAGAAGATCCGCCTGATGATCCACTCGGACCGGAGGATCGCCGCGATCGAGGGCTTCGGCATCGAGGTCGTCGAGCGGGTCTCGATTCCACGCGGGACGTTCCGCCGGCGCGAAGCCCAGTCCTGATTGGTGTATACCTCCGCGGCATGCCCACCATCGAAGGCACCCTGTCCGCCACGGGTCTCCGGTTCGCGATCGTCGCCAGCCGGTTCAACGGCCTGATCGTCGAGCCGCTGATCGCGGGCGCGATGGACGCGATCGTGCGCTCGGGCGGTGACGCTGCCAACGTCACGCTGGTGCGCTGTCCGGGGGCGTGGGAGCTGCCGCAGGTCGCACGCAAGGTGGTCGATCGGGGCGGCATCGATGCCTTGATCGTCCTCGGCGCGGTGATCCGTGGCGCCACGCCGCACTTCGACTATGTCGCCGGCGAGGCGGCCAAGGGCATCGCGCAGGTCGCGATGTCCACTGACGTCTCGGTCAGCTTTGGCGTCCTGACCACCGATACGATCGAGCAGGCGCTCGAGCGTGCCGGCACCAAGGCGGGGAACAAGGGCTTCGATGCCGCGCTCGCCGCGATCGAGCTCGCCACGCTGACCCGGGCACTGGCCGGCGGCCCGGCGCCCTCCGCTTCGAGCGCGAAGAAACCGAGGAGCAAGTGAGCGCGGGCAATCGTCGCACCGGTCGAGCGTACGCACTGCAGCTCCTCTACGCGCGGGATGGAGATCCGGGGACCGATGTCACCGGCGCCGCCGTCAGCTGGGCGGATACCTTCGAACTCGAGGTCGAGCCTGGTGCGCAGACGTTCGCCCGCGACCTCGTGGCGGCGGCGACCGAGCGTGGTCCCGAGATCGACGAGCTGATCGCGAGCGCTTCGAAGAACTGGCGGATCGAGCGGATGTCGCGCGTCGATCGCAACATCCTGCGCCTCGGCGCGTGCGAGCTGCTCGCGTTCCGCGACGTGCCGGTGAAGGTCGTGATCAACGAAGCGGTGGAGCTCGCGAAGCGGTTCGGGACCGCCGAGTCGTCGGCGTTCGTCAACGGCGTGCTCGATCGGATCGCGACCGCCGCCGGCCGGCACGCCGAGGACTGAGCATGGCGCTCTCGGTGCTGCCTCTCGATCTCGCGCGCTGGGACGAGGCCGCGCGCGACTGTCTGGTGCTGCCCGTGTTCAAGGACGATCGTCCACTGCGCGGCGCTGCGGGGCTCGCCGACTGGCGGATGTGCGGGCGGCTATCGCGCCTGCTGAAGGGCGACAAGGCGAGCGCGGAGCAGGGCGAGTCCATGCTCCTGCCGCCGGGACGCCGGCTCCGGTTCGCACGCCTGATGTGGTTCGGGCTCGGCGACGTCAAGGGGTACAGCGACGAGCGATTCAAGCGCGACCTCGCCTGGATCGTCTCCGTGGTCACCAAGGCCGGCGTGAAGGACTGGGCGCTGCAGGCTCCGGGGCGCGCGTCGGGGGTGATCGGTGCGCGTCGCGCCGTCGAGCTCATGCTCGAGAACGAACCACTGCAGAAGCAGTCGGTGACGCTTCTCGAAGATCCCGCGGGTCAGAAGGACATCGCGGAGCTCCTGCGCAGTCAACGCTGAGCTTCTCGATCGCCGCGCGAGCTAAGCGCGTTCAGGTGATCCAGTGCCAGAGCTTCTCGAGCACCGCGAGCACCGTCTTTCCGAAGACCGCCAGGAGCGCGAGGTCGACCAACGTCGCGATGTGGCCGACCACGATCCACATCCCATCGCGCTCGAGCACCCCCACCGAGTAGATGAACAGCGGGATCAAGAACACGAGGTTCGATCCGGGGATCGGGAGGGGCAGGGCGAGCCCGAGCGCGAGCAGCACGATGCCGAGGCCGATCAGCCGCGGGCGGATCGCGAGCTCCCAGCGGCGCCGCGTCGATCTCGCGATCCACCGTGTCCGCTTCGCGAGGATCGTGGTCACGCGGTCGAGCATCTCGATCTTGAGCTCGCGCTTGCGGGCTCGCTTCGGGAGCCACGGCGTGCTCCGCCCGAGCATCATCTGCCCGCCGATCAGGACGATCGCGAGCCCGAACGGTGTCGACAGCCCGAAGAACGGGATCGCGATCAAGCTCAGGATCCCGACCAGGAACCCGAACCCGCCCTCCGCCGCCTTGTCGACCAGCTCGCCTACCGTGAGGTGCGGCGGTCGAGGGCCTGGCGCGCTCGCGCCGGCGGCACGGGCGCCGAGCTCGTGGAGGAGCTCGTCGAGCCGGATCCGGCGCGGCGCCGTTGCGGCGATGGTCTCGCGCGCCAGTTCGGGATCCACGCGACGAACCTAGCAGGAAAGCGCGCGTGCGACGCGCGTGCGACCGCGTGCGACACAGGTCTGACGCCGTAGGCTGGAGTGGTGTCGAGGAGCGTCGCCGTGGGAGTCGCCGGTGTCGCGATCGGGACCGCGGTCGTGCTCGTGTGCGGCTGCGATGCCGTGTTTGGATTCCCCGACTCGCGCGATGCCGCGGTCGTGCGGCTCGACGGGGCGGTCGATGCATCGGGCGATGGCGCGATCGACGCCGCAAGCCTCGGGGACGGAGCGATCGATGCACCACCCGACGCGCCGCCGACGCCGATCTGCCCCGCGAGCTACGGCGTCGTCGGTTCGCTGGCCGGGAGGTACCGCTTCCAGTCGACGCCGATGGGGTGGGCTGCGGCCCAGGCGGCATGCGCCTCCGATCAGATCAGCAACAGCAGCCGCTTCACGCACCTCGTGGTGATCACACCCGACCCGGAGCGTGGCCAGCTCAACGCGAACCAGCCGGTGCGGAGCTGGATCGGCGTCTCCGATCGCGTCACCGAAGGCCTGTACCGTTGGGTCACCGCCGAGGCGACGATGGGCTACCCCGGCGGCAGCGGCACGCCGTGGGCGGGCGGCGAACCCGATCACGTGCTGCCGGGCGATGACTGTGTCGAGACCAACTCGACCGCGGACTTCGCCGAGACGGATTGCTTCGTGTCGCTCGCCTCGTGGTGCGAGTGCGACGCCAATCCCGTCGTGCTCAGCAACTTCTAAGGAGCGACGACGACGTCGATCGGTGCGGAGGTGACGCCGCCGATCGTGAGGTCCACCGCGTAGCTGCCAGGTGCCGGGAACAGCGCCGCGCCGATCCTCCATCGGCTGGTCAAGCGATCGCCCGGCGGCAGCGCCGTCCACCGTGCATCGTGCCCGCTGTTGATCAGCGCCATCGTCCACGCGCGCTGAGGCACTCCGCCCACCCGGAGCACGGAGGTCGCGAGGCCAGGATCGAGGGTCCGCTCGCCGGTGTTGTGGACCATGAAGCCCACGGTCATCTGCCCGAGGTCGGCATGGGCGATCCGAGCGGGCTCGATCCGCAGCTCGAGGGTGAAGGGCTCGCTCATCGGCGCGTGATCAGCGTGGCTTCTTCTTGCCGCTCGCGTGCTCGGCCTCGACGCCGCCGTCCGGCTCGTGCTCGTGCTCGACCTCGTGATCCTCGAACTCGCCGTCGGGGCTCACGTTCGCGAGCGGGGGGCGATTGCGACGACCACCGGCCTGCGCACCCTTGCGGCCACCCGCGGAGGCGGCCTCGCGCTTCGCCGCGTTCGGCACGTCATCGTCATCGCGCTTCTTCTTGGCTGCCGCGCCACCGTCGTGACTACCAGCGGCGGGCGCGTCGTGACCACCCGCGGCTGCGGACGCTGCTCCGCCCGACGGACCCGCCGCCGCACCGGATCCGGGGTTCGCGTGCTGCTCCGCGGTGCCCGCGTGCTGAGCACCGGTGTTGGCGTGCTGCGCTGCGGGGCCATCGTGCTTCGCGCCGGCGTCGGCGTGTTGCGCTGCCGGGCCCTTGGCGGCGGTGTTGTCGTGCTGTGCTGGGCCGTCGTGCTTACCCGATCCATGAGCCCCCGCAGGAGCGGGCGGCGTCGCCGACGGGCGGGCGGTGGGCGTGGTGGGCGCGGCGGTCGCGGTGCCCCCGGGGGCGCGGGGCGCGGACACTGCGCCATCCTTGCTGACCGTCATCGTGCCGTTGGGCGTCATGACGAAGCCCTGCACGATGTTGCGGATCAGGTGACGATCGTCGTCATCCTGGACCTTGTAGTACGTCGGGATCGACCAGATGAACGTGCCCTGGGAGAACGGGGCCGGCAGGCCGAAGATGCCAGCCGTGTCGACGACGCCACCGTTGGTGCCGTTCATCCAGAGATCGTCCTCGGCGGGGCTGTGATTGAGCGCCGCGCGCAGCGGACGGAAGTAGCCGGTCAAGCCCGACGGACCACCTGGCTCCTCCCACCATGCCGTGTTCGCGAACGAGACCGTGTCGGGCCCGTAGTGGACGTCGGTGTCCATGATCGCGCCGCCCGTGCCGACGGTCAGCGACGAAGCCGAGTCCGTGCTCACGCGCGGGTTGCGGTACGACACCTGCGGTGCGAGCACCTGGATCGGCGTCTGGACCGTGGCGCCGCCGTCCTTCGGGACGAACTTCACGGTGCCCGACTGCGCGACCGACGGCGCGTACCACTCGTACGTCCGCTCGGTCCAGTTGAGGGTGTTGCCTTCGCGGGCGAAGCTCGCGTGCCACTCGCCGTCGACGTTTGACTCGAACGTGATCATCTCGCCGACGCCGACGACCGTGCGGTTGGCGGCACCTGACGGGGCAGCATCGCGGACGGTGTGCGTGACGACGGCCGGTGTCACCGCGGCCTTGGCGCCGGCGGGGGTGGCGGCCTTCGCGGGTGCGGTGGCAGGGGCACCATCGCCGCGCGTCCCGAGCTCGGCGTCAGCCTTGCCCTTGCCGTAGAGGTTCAGCCGCGGAAGTGCACCCGACGTGGCCGCGCCCTCGCCGAGGGTTGTCGGCGTCGGAGCCTGGGTCGGGGCGGGCGAGGTCGCGGCGGCTTTGCCGACGGTCTGCACGGCGGGGGCCGCCGGAGCAGCATGGTGCGGCTCCTCGTGCCCACGTCCGACAGTGTCCACGAGCGAACGCTTGCCGGCCCCCAGGGTCCCGGAGGCCTGGTCCTGATCACGGGCGGCCGAGCCCTGACCGCGTGTTGCCCAGCCGCGCTCCATGTCCTTGATACTACGGTGCCCGAGGCCAGACCTTCCATCGAAAGTGAGGCTCCAATGGATCCCGGAGATCCCCAGTGGGGACGGGAGCTTGGCGATCGGCTCAGTTGCGGGCGAGCATGACGGCGGTCTGGGAGAACGCCGAGGACGCCCAGAACCCCGCGAGGGCGCTGATCTTGTCGCTCAGATCGCCATCCCGATCGACGCTCGCGAGCTGGTAGGACAGCTTCGCCTGCACCGGGATGCCGCCGGTCGCGATCCGCGCGGCCCGTGCGTTCGCGCGCGCACTTCGCTCGGCGGAGGCCAGCATGTTCGTGAACGCCTTGTCGTGCTCGACCGTATCCGGACGTCCCATCTCATCGGTGTGCAGGCCGAGCGAGTAGTACTTCGTGACCAGCTCGGCCGAGTGGTAGTAGGCCAGCTCCGAGCCCGCGAGCGACATCAGCGCCCAGGCGACCGAGCCCTCGCCCCACTTGGTCTTGAGGTCTTTCGGAAGGCCGTCGAGCTGCTGCAGGTGCGAGAGCATGTACGCGACCAGATAGTCGGGCTCGCGCATCGACACGCGCATCCGCGCCTCGTCGACAGACATGCTGGCTTCCTTGGCGAGCGGCTCGACCAGCAGCGTGTCGAAGTAGTTGATGCCGGCGACGCCCGCCGACTGGAACGAGGTCGACATCCGCTTCACGTTTGGGATCGAGCACATGTAGTTGACGGTCTTCTCGACCTCGAACTCGAGCTCCTGCTCGGCCATCATCGTCTCCGCCACGGTGCGGCCGATCAGGAGCACGGTCGGCGCCACGACCTGGACGATCTTGTCGGCGACCTCGGGCGAGGCGAGCTCCGCCTTCACCGAGCCGAGCGAGGCGAGGAACTCCTTGGTCCGCTTGACCGAGTCACCGGCGAAGACCTTGAAGCCCCAGCCCCGGAGCGCGGCCTGGAACGTGGTGATCATCAGGAGGTGTTGCCCGAGCGTGGTGGGCTTGATCGCGCCGACCTTGTTGAACACCTCGACGGTCATCGCATCGAGCTGATCGAGCGAGGCGAGGGCGGCGACGGCGCCGATCGTGTCGCCGGCCTGGACCTTCGAGAGGATCTCGTACGTGTCGGTCGCGCTCGCCGCATAGACCCAGGCGGCGAGCATCTTCGAGTACGCGGCGGCGATCTGGCCCTGCTTGTGAAGCTTCTCCGCGCGCTCGGCGGTCTGCTGGGCGTACTGCGCCATCACGAGCAACGTGGGAGGGAGCCGCCCGGCCTGCTGGAGCTGGAGGAGCGACGCCCAGTGGCCGGCGAGCTTCTGCTGCCACTCCTTGTACTTCTCGTCGATGCCCTTGACCGTGTCCGCGTCGAGGTTCATCTCGGCCTGCGTCACCGGCACCGCCTCGGGGAGGGTCTTGTTGGTGAGCAGCTTGTACGCCTCGTGGACATTCGACACCTCGACCGCCTCGGCGCCGCGGTCCTTCGCGAGCTGGACGAGATCGACGAGCTTGCCGGTGGCCTCCGACTTCGCCCACCGCATCCCGATCGGATAGCCGAGCTTGGTCTTCCCCTTCTCGATCGAGCCGATGAACTTCTCGGGGATCCCGCCGACCGGGCCGATGGTCCCGTCGGGGTTGATGATGCCGGTCATGGTGACGTGCGGATCGATCTTCTGGCCGGTCATCGTCGCCAGGAAGCCGCCTGCCATCAGGCCGGAGGCCGAGGCGCCGTCGATGTAGCCGCCGGAGGCCGCGGAGAACGTGAAGTCGGTGAGGTCCTTGCCGAGCACGGTCGCCGCGACGAACGCGGAGACCCAGACGCCGGCCCGCCACTGCGCGCCGGTGCCACCTGCGAGCTCCTCGTAGATGCCGACCTGGACCGAGCCATCGGTGTTCGGCGCGGTCGACAGCTTGACCGGCGTGGAGCCACCCGAGGCGGCGACGCCGCCGCCGAGCCGGACGAACATCGCATCGACGAGGCCCTTGCTCGGTGCGGCCGGCAGCGGCAGCACGGTCGAGCCGTTCTTGTCATCGGTGCCGAGGATCACCGCCTGACCGACGACCTTCGCGTCGTCCTTCATCCCGAACGGATCGTAGGTCTTGGTCGAGCCCGCGGTGTCGACACCGACCGGGCTGGTCTTCTGCGGGCTGCCGCACGACAGGCAGGCGACGAGCGACAGGGCGAGCGCCCCGCGGAGATTCCCCATCCACCAATCGTAGCTCACTCGAGCGTGCCGGTCTCCGCGAGCTTACCGATCTCGCGGAACTCCATGCGGATCGCGCGCTCGAGGTGCTCGTGCGTCAACGCGGTGCCCTCCTCGGCGGCGAGGAACGCCGCGCGCAGCACCGCGTTGCGGATGTACCCGCCCGACAGCCGGAACCGATGCGAGAGCGCCGCGAAGTCGAGCGTGCCGTGGACAGGCAGCTGCGGCGGGATCATCGTTCGCCACAGCTGCTCGCGCATCTCCTCGTCGGGGAACGGGAAGGTCACCCGATAGGTGAGCCGCCGCTTGAACGCCGGATCGATCGATGTGCCGAAGTTCGTGGTGAGGATCGCGATGCCTTCGAAGCTGTCGAGTCGCTGGAGGAGATAGTTGACCTCCATGTTCGCGTAGCGATCGACGGAGGACTTGACCTCCGTTCGCTTGGCGAACAGCGAGTCGGCCTCGTCGAACAGGAGCAGGACCTGGCCATCCTCGGCGGCGTCGAACAGGTTGCCGAGGTTCTTCTCGGTCTCGCCGATCCACTTCGACGCGATCCGCGAGACATCGACGCGATACATCTCGAGGCCGAGGTCGCGCGCGATCACGCCGGCGACCATGGTCTTGCCGGTGCCGGGGCTGCCGGCGAACAGCGCCGTGATCCCGCGCGCCGTGGTCAGCGAACGATCGAAGCCCCAGCGTTCGTAGACCTGCTTTCGGTGTCTCACGCGCGCCGTCAGCTCGAGGAGTGAATCGATGATGTCCTCGGGGAGGACCATGTCGGCCCAGGTCGAGAGCCGGGTGACCCGGTTCGCGGTGGCGCTCAGCCGGTTCTCGAGGTGCTGGCGGACTGCCTCGTCGAGCTCCTTGACCCAGGCCGCGGGATCCTGCGGGCGCTCCGGGCGCCGCGAGACCTCCGCGCACACGCGCTCGATGATGCCGGGTCCGACGCGATAGCGCGCGGCGAGCTCGCTTCCGTCGGGGAGATCGATCTGGTGCTGATCGAAGGCGATCGCCCACGATTCGCCGCGCAGGATCTCGTTGCGCGGAGGGACATCGAGCACGAGGTAGCCGGGGTCGAGCGGAATCTGACCTTCGGTGGGGAGGCGCAGCGCGATCGGGCCCGGGTGGGTGCGCAGGACCATCGCGAGCTGGACCTTGGTGTCCGGATCCTCGGCGCCGACGAGCTCGAGCCCATCGACGCACGGCACGAGGCCGCGCAGCAGGGCGCGACGCAGCACCGTCTGTAACGTGTGCGCGAGCCGGCCCGACTCGCGCGGGACCAGGGCCAGATCGATCACGCCGAGCGATCGGCCCGCGCGCGCCGCGAGGGAGGTCAGCAGCGTGTGCCGGCCGGAGCCGGTGCGGCCGCGGACCACGATCCGCACGGGCTCGCGCTCCCTGGCGCTCGCGAGGTAGCGAACCGCGGTGAACAGGAGCTCGCGCGGGACCTGGAGCTCCTCGAGATCTCGATCGACCTGGCGGAGCTTGAGGTAGGGATCGCGCTCTCGATCGGCCGGCTGGTCCGCGATCGTCCGCACCACGAGCGGATCGACGAGGAGAGGGGCGAACGGTCGCTCGCCTGGGCCGACCGCGACCAGGCCGTAGCGGCGGAGCGGCTGATCACCGTCGAGCTCGTGGGCGATCGCTGCGGCGTGGGTCGCGCCGAAGATGTGGACGAGCAAGAGCTCGTCGACGAGTGCCCGGTTCGGATCGTTCGCCAGGATGCCGTAGAGCCGCGCCAGATCGCCGCGCATCCGGGGTGCAGCGATCGTGAACAGGATCGAGACCGCGAGCGGCGAGAGCTGGAAGTCGCGCGCGAGGACGTCGAACGTCGTCAGCCGCCCGCGCCGCCCCCGAGCGGCGACCGCGACGGCGCGCTCGGCCGCCGACAGCCGCATCGAGGCCTCGCGGAGCTCGGCGCTCGCACGGCCGGAGGTCAGCTGCATCAGGCCGGAGACCTCGTCGATGAACGGCGGACGCGTGGGATCGGGCTTGCTGAGGCGACCGGTGTCCCAGGCCTCGGCGATGGCGAGGTGCACCCGTGCCGCGATCGCATCGAGGCCGAGTGCCACGGCCTGCGCGGCCTCGGCTTCGGTCGCAGTCGGGGACACCGACACCGGATCGAGGCGCACCAGCGGCGCGTCCGGCAACGGCTCGTCGGAAGCGGGGTCGGGTTCGGGCGGCGGCGGTGGTGGCGGCGCGGGGTCGACGCGGAGCACGCCCTCGAGCTCGAGCTCGACCTCGATGTCGCCCACGACCTGGACCACCACGGGGGAGGTCGGTGCGGGCACGGGCTCGGTCTCCGTCGCACGCGCATCGCCGCGTCCGGCGGGCCGGTCGGCACCCTCGCCGCCGTCGGAGGGAGCGTTGCTGTTGGTGTCAGCTGGATCACCATCGTCGGTGGGCGACGGGGCGGCGAGGGCATCGGGACCGACGATCTCGATCCCCTGGTGACTGGCCAGCGCGATCCGCTGGAGCCCGTCGTCGACGGCGAACTCGGTGACCCCGGCGGGGAGGGCGAGGTCGCGGATCCATCGACCGAACCGGAGATCGATCACGCTCAGGCGATCGCCGGAGCGTGCGACGAGCAGGCCGCGGCGCGCCGCGAAGGCGAGTTGATCGACGGCGGGGATCCGCAGCTGGGCGTGTGGGGAGCCGTCGGAGATCGCGGCCACGGTGATCCGCGTCTCGCGATCGCCCACGCGCTGCTGCGCGATCGCGACCAGCCGGCCGTCGAGCAGCACCTGGGCATCGCCCGGCCGCATCCCCGGCTCGCCCACCGGCTTGCGCCAGGCCTCCCCGATGCTGCGCCACAGGCGGAGCTGACCTCCCTGCCACAGCAGCCACCGCCCCTCGACGAGCGGGAGGATCAGCTCGCCGCCGGTTCCCGGGATCTCGAGGCGTGCAGGATCGATCCGGATCACGGCGGGCTCGCGGCTGTGCCACACCGGGAGCTGCGGCGCGGTCGCGGACTGGAGGAACCGGCCGTCAGCGGCGAGGTAGTCGAGCGGCTCGTTCGCGAGCTCCCTCCCATCTCGGGCCGAGATCCGGCGCAGGCGACCGGGGCTCGCGATCCACAGCTGGTCGTCGACCGCGATGACGTCGAGGAAGTCACCGATCTCCGCCCGGATCCGCTCGTTCCCCGCCGGATCGTAGATCACGACGTTCGGTGGCTCGGCGGCGAGCAGGTCGCCCCGTGGGCCGAAGAAGCGGAGGATCCGGCGTCGGCGTTCGGCCACGGCGGGCCCATGCTAGCCGAGTCAGCGCGCGCGGGGATGCTTGCGCGCCTGCTCGATCATCCGCGCCTGGCCGACGTGCGTGTAGATCTGCGTCGTCGAGATGTCGGCGTGGCCGAGCATCGCCTGCACCGCGCGCAGATCGGCGCCGCGCTCGACGAGGTGGGTCGCGAACGAGTGGCGGAGCTTGTGCGGCGAGACCTCGCCACTCGGCAGGCGCACGCCGGCGCGCCGGGCATAGCCACGCAGCGCCTTCCAGAACCCCTGGCGGGTCATCGGACCGCCGCGCTCGGTGAGGAACAGGGCGCGCTGGGCCGGATCCTTCACGAACCCCGGCCGATCCTCGGCGAGGTAGCGCGAGATCCGGGCCTGCGCCGCCTGGCCGAGGGGCACGAGGCGCGTCTTGTTGCCCTTGCCCGTGACCCGGACGAAGCCGGCGTTGAGGTTGACGTCGGCGAGCGGCACCGCGACCAGCTCGGAGACCCGCAGCCCCGATGCGTAGGCGAGCTCGATCATCGCCGCGTCGCGCCGGCCGCGGGCCGTGTCGGGGGCTGCGCGATCAGGCGGCTGACCGCGTCCTCGCCGAGCACGCCGGGCAACCGGCGCGCCGTGCGCGGGGCGTCGATCAACTCGGAGGGGTCGGCCTCGAGCCAGCGCTCGCCGACCAGGTGCTTGCACAGACCACGGACGGCCACCAGCGTGCGCGCGCGGCTCCGCGGGGCGAGGCCGGCCTCGGCGAGGTGGATCAGGAACTCGGTGACATCGGCGGGCGTGACGTCATCGACATCCTCGCGCCCGCGTCCGATCACGAAGGCGGTGAACCGGGCGAGGTCTCGACCGTAGGCATCGATGGTCAGGCGCGCGAGCCCGCGCTCGACCTTCAGATGATCGAGGAACAGGTCTGTCGCCTCGTCGAGGCGAAGCCGCCGGGCCATGCCCGATCGTCGACGAACACGGCCTGTGCGCACAAGTTTTCAGGGGTTGCGATCCGCGGCGCTGCCGGCCATAGTCGCGACTGGCCCGCCGTCCATGAGCATCACGCCCGAACAGCTGCGCTGGGTGTTCATCTACCTGATCGTCCTCGTGGTCTCGGTGGCGCTCCACGAGTTTGGCCATGCGTTCGTCGCAGACAAGCTCGGAGACGACACGCCGCGCCGACAGGGTCGCGTCACCCTCAACCCGCTCGCCCACGCCGACCCGATCGGCACGCTCGCGCTGCCGCTGATCAGTGGCCTGCTCGGAGCTGCGGCTGGACGGGTCGGCGGCTTTGGCTGGGGCCGGCCAGTGCAATGGAACCCGGCGCGGATCCGCCGCGGCGTGTCGATGACCACGGCGATCATCCTGGTCTCGATCGCCGGGCCGCTGATGAACCTGCTGCTCGGCACGCTGATCGCGTTCGCGCACGTGATCCTCACCACCAAGGGCGTGCTCGCCTACGACAGCCCGATGCAGGCGATCCTGATGTTCGCGGCGACCACGAACTTCACCCTGTTCTTCTTCAACCTGGTGCCGGTCCCGCCGCTCGACGGCGGTCACGTGGCCCAGAGCCTCACGCCCTACAAGCACCGCAGCAAGTTCGACGAGTACCTGCGGTTCTCGCCGTTCGTGTTCCTCGCACTGATCGCGATTCCTCAGGTGCAGCAGGTCTTCCTGATCCCGGCCAGGTGGTGTACTCAGCACGTGTATCAGCTGTTCGTGTCCCTGTTCACGTGATGGATCAAGCCGGTTACCAAGTTGCCCTCGACGTGTTCGAGGGCCCGCTCGATTTGCTGCTTCACCTGGTGAAGAAGCACGAGCTGTCGATCCTCGACATCCCGATCGCGTTCGTCACCGAGAAGTACCTCGAGTACCTCGATGCGATGGCGGGCCTCGATATCGACGTGGCCGGCGAATATCTCCTGATGGCGGCGACCTTGTGCCACATCAAGTCGCGCGAGCTGCTGCCCACCCCGGAGCCGCTCGAGGACGAGGAAGGTGAGGGCGCCGAGGGCGAGGAGATCGAGGTCGATCCGCGCGCGGATCTGATCCGCCGCCTGCTCGAGTATCAGAAGTACCGCGAGGCCGCGGACCAGCTCGGCGGCCGCCCCGTGGTCGGGCGCAACGTGTGGAGCCGCGGCGCGCCTGCCGAGGATGCCGTCAGCGAGGGTGTGGACGCCGATGCGATCGCACCGCTCGCGCCGTTCCCTGTGCACAAGCTGATCGAGGCGTTCGATCGGGTGATGCAGCAGGCGAAGGTCAAGGTCGCCCACAACGTCCTCATCGATCGCCTGAGCGTCAGCCAGAAGATCTCCGAGCTCACCGACCGCCTCGAGACCGAGGGCCGATTCACGTTCAGCTCGATGTTCAGCTTCCTGCGCGATGGCGTGGAGCGGACGTCGCTGGAGATCCGGCACGAGGCCGTGGTGACCTTCCTGGCCCTGCTCGAGATGGCCAAGCTGCGGCTGATCGCGATCGCCCAGCCGGGTGGGGGCGACGAGGAGATCTTCATCGAGCGCGCGGGAGAAGATCTCCGGGCCCGGATGGAGCGCTCGGTGGCCGGCGGCGACGACTATCGCTAGGGTTTCCTGGACTGTCGGACCCCCGTGCTATCTCCACGGCCTCCCGAGAGGTAACCCCGTGAGTAAGAAGCGCGGTCGAGCGAAGCAGCAGCGCGAGGTGAAGGCCTCGTCTGGTGTCCCTGTCGAGGAGATCCTCGCAGAGGGCAGCGGGCCGCATGGCGAGGAATCGCCGGCGGTGAGTCAGACCCTCGTGGCCGCGGAGGCCGGCGATGCTACCGACGGTGGCGACGTCATCGAGGCAAGTGACTTGCTCGAGGCCGTGCAGGCCATCGAAGGCGGGGACCTCGCAGCGGGCGAGCCCGAGGGCGAGGCCGTGAGCGACGAGGTCCTCGAGGCGGCGGCTGCGTCTGCCGAGCTGTCCGCTGACCTCGCTGCCGATCTCTCTGCCGATCTCTCCGGCGAGCTTGCGGACGACGTGGCCACAGGTGATCCGGCGGCCGACGCCGAGATGCTCGCCGATGGGGCGGAGACCGACCCGGCGGCGATCGCCGATCCGGCGGACGCCGATGCGATCGACGGCGATCTCGATCCAGAGGCGGTCGGCGCGGCCGCGCTCCCCACCAGCGCTGCGTCGATGGACTCGGTCCAGCTGAAGCAGCTCCTGGAGGCGCTGATCTTCGCCTCGGACAAGCCGATCACGGTCCAGCGGCTCCGCCAGCTGACCCGGGTCAGTGACACCAAGCGGCTCGAGCAGACGCTGGTCGAGATCACCGCGGACTACGAGCACCGCGGCCTGATCCTCCAGCAGGTTTCGGGCGGCTTTCAGTTCCGCACGCGGCCCCAGTTCTCGGTCTGGGTCCAGCAGCTGATCCAGGGCCGGCCCGTCCGCCTGTCGCGCGCCCAGCTCGAGACCCTCGCGATCATCGCGTACCGCCAGCCGATCACGCGCCCCGAGATCGATGACATCCGCGGCGTGGATTCGTCCGCGACCCTCAAGCTCCTCCTCGATCGCGCGCTGATCCGTGTGCTGGGGAAGAAGGAAGAGGTCGGTCGCCCGATGCTGTACGGCACCACGAAGGAGTTCCTGGACTTCTTCAGCCTCGGCGATCTGCGCGAGCTCCCCACGCTCCGCGAGTACTCGGAGCTGTCGGACGAGAGCCGCAAGGTCATGAGCGCGCGCCTCGGGATCAGCATGGATGATCCGGACGGCGGATCGGATGGCGGTTCGACGACGATGGGAACGATGGTTCGGGCTCCGAGGGTGGCCCGATGGGGGGCGACCCGAGCGATGGCGGGGAGGGCGACGCGATCGACGCGAGCGCACTTGCCGACGAGACCTCCGAGCTTGGTGCCGACGAGTCAGGCTCGGATGAGTTGCTGGCGGACGAGGCTGCAACCGACGAGCCGGCCACCGAGCTGCTGGCGGACGACGCTGGCCCCGACGAGCCGGCCACCGAGCTGCTGGCGGACGACGCTGGCCCCGACGAGCCGGCCACCGAGCTGCTGGCGGACGACGCTGGCCCCGACGAACCGGCCACCGAGCTGCTGGCGGACGACGCTGGCCCCGACGAACCGGCCACCGAGCTGCTGGCGGACGACGCTGGCCCCGACGAACCGGCCACCGAGCTGCTGGCGGACGACGCTGGCCCCGACGAGCCGGCCTCCGAGCTGCTCGCTGACGCGGCAACTGACGAAGCTTCAGGCGACGACGTCGACGCCGCTCCAGCAGAAATGTTCGCAGAGGGTTCCCTCGGAACCGAGTTCGCCCAGACCGCCGAGGACGATGCTGCCCCCGAGGCCATGTTCGCGGACGGTTCAGCGAGTAATCTGGCGGCGATGACCGACGAGCCCGATGACGCTGAGATGGGCCTGGCCGATCACACTCTCACGCCGGTGGTTCCCACCGAGCTTTCCGCAAGCGACGCCGAGCGCACAACCGAACCGGCACCGGAGTAACTATGGGTGAGCTCGTCCGTCTGCAGCGGTACCTGGCGTCCGCGGGCGTGGCGGCTCGCCGCAAGGCCGAGCAGCTGATCACCGCCGGCCGCGTCACGGTGAACGGCGTGGTCGTCACCACCCTCGGCACCAAGGTCGATCCCGACACCGCGGAGGTCACGGTGGATGGCGAGGGCGTGATGACCAAGGACGCGTTCTACGTCCTGCTCAACAAGCCCAAGGCGTGCATCACCGCGGTCACCGACGATCGCGGTCGGCCGACGGTGATGGACTACCTGCCGAACGTCCCCGTGCCGGTCAAGCCGGTGGGGCGGCTCGACTTCTACTCCGAGGGTGTCCTCCTCCTCACCAACGACGGCGAGCTCGCGGCCAAGCTGCTCGCGCCGGCGAGCCACGTCGCCAAGACCTATCACGTGAAGATCCACGGCCAGCTCTCGGCCGATCAGGTCAAGCAGCTGCGCAACGGCATCACACTCGACGACGGCACCGAGACCATGCCGGCCGAGATCGCCGTGTTGCCAGGTGAGAGCAAGCACACGTGGCTCGCGATCACGATCCACGAGGGCAAGCACCGCCAGATCCACCGGATGATCGAGGCGCTCGGCTATGCCGTCGACAAGCTGCAGCGCGTGGCGTTCGCGAACCTGACGTTCCACGATCTCCGCGTCGGCGATGCGCGCGAGCTGAACCAGCAGGAGCTCAACGCGCTCCGTGACCTGGTCGGGCTCGACCACAGCCCGGTCGCGCGTGGCCGCTGGCGGTCCGAGCGCGAGGACACGGACGTTCCACGCCGTGCACGCGCCAAGGCCCGCGAGGAAGCCGACGCTGCGGCTGCCGAGAACCAGGCCAATCGCGAGCGCAACGAGGCGGCACGTGCCGCCGCGGGCGATGCCTGGGACGGTGAGGGCGATCCCGATCGCGATCCGAGCGATCCGTCGATCGTGGATGCTCGGACCCCGCCGCCTGACGACGATGATGACGATCACGGCCACCACGATGACCGTGCGCCGGCAGCCCCCGCCACCCCGGCGCGCGTGCTGCGCCCGCGCACGGGTGGTGGCAAGCCGTACGAGTCCCGCGCGGTCGGTCGGCGATCTCCAGACGACGCGCGCGGCGCGTCCCGCGGAGACGACCGCGATGCCCCGCGTGGCGGTGACCGCGGAGCCCCGCGTGGTGGTGATCGCGGTGCTCCGCGTGGTGCCGATCGCGGCGGTCCGCGTGGTGCCGATCGCGGTGGTGCGCGAGGTGCCGATCGCGGCGGTGCGCGTGGCGCGGATCGCGGTGGTCCGCGTGGTGCGGATCGCGGTGGTCCGCGTGGCGCGGCTCCTCGCAGCGGCGAGCGCGAGGTGCGGCAATACTCGGCGCGTCCAGGCGTTCGCCGTGACGATGCCCCGCGTGGCGGCGACGGCCCGCGTGCCGACGCTCCGCGTGGTGGGACCGGTGGTCGGACGTACGCACCGCGCGGCGATGGTCCGCGCGGTGGCGCCGGCGGTCGGACGTACGCACCGCGTGGCGATGGTCCGCGCGGTGGCGCCGGCAATCGCTCGTCCGCGCCTCGCGGCGACGGTCCGCGCGGTGGCGCCGGTGGTCGGACGTACGCACCGCGTGGCGATGGTCCGCGCGGTGAGGGCGGCGGTCGCTCGTCTGCACCTCGCGGCGATGGTCCGCGCGGTGGAGCCGGTGGTCGCACGTTCGCGCCTCGCGGCGACGGTCCGCGCGGTGGAGCTGGCGGACGCTCGTCTGCGCCTCGTGGCGATGGTCCGCGCGGCGGAGCCGGTGGTCGCACCTTCGCGCCTCGCGGCGACGGTCCGCGCGGCGGAGCCGGTGGTCGCACGTTCACGCCTCGCGGCGACGGTCCGCGCAGTGGCCCGCCTCGCGGCGATGGTCCGCGTGGCGGCGCTGCCCGATCGTCAGGAGCGCGCGGCGGGGCGCCGCGAGCAGACGGCCCGCGCGGCGGAGCGCCGCGTGGTGATGGCCCGGCGCGCGACAAGGGGCGCTGGCGCGATCGCGAAGCGGGTCCACGCAGCCGCGACGAGGCCGCGTTCGGTCCGCAGGAGCCGGATCAGAAGCCGCGAGGGAGTGGTGCACGGGCACCGGCTCCGAGCGGCTCGCGCGGCGGGCAGGGCCGGTCGTTCGGCAAGAAGGCTCCTGGTCGTCCGCCTCGCCGCTGACGCCGCGGTGGCCGACGAGCGCGCGCGGGCTGTGGTAGCGTGGCCGCGATGGAGCTCCGTGCGCTCACTGTCCTCGACTCGCTGCAGCCGCAGCTGACCGGGTTTCTGCAGACCGTGTGCTCCGGCTTCATGCCGCTCGAAGAAGAGGCGGCGCTGTTCATCGAGATCTCCCCGGGCATCGCGATCAACCAGCTGACGGATGCGGCCCTCAAGGCCACCACGTGCCGCCCGGGCATGCAGATCGTCGAGCGCGCCTACGGGATGCTCGAGCTGCACAACGACGACAAGGGCCAGGTCGAGGCCGCCGTCGACGCGATCCTCTCGAACATGGGCGTGAAGCGCGAAGATCGCATCAAGCCCAAGATCGTCTCGTCGCAGATCATCACCGGCATCGATGGCCACCAGAGCCAGCTGATCAACCGCATGCGCCACGGCGACATGATCATGCGCGGCCAGACGCTCTACATCCTCGAGGTCTACCCCGCGGCCTACGCCGCGCTCGCCGCGAACGAGGCCGAGAAGGCCGCCGACGTCCACCTCATGGAGGTCATCAGCTTCGGTGCGTTCGGTCGCCTCTGGCTCGGTGGCTCGGAGGCCGAGATCGCGGCTGCGGCCGCCGCGGCCGAGGCTGCCCTGTCCAAGGTCACCGGTCGCGATTCAAAGTGACCCGCCGGTCATCCATAGGTCATTCGTAGCTCGTAGTCGCCGACGCTGATCACCGAACCCTCGCGGACTTCGGCCACGTTCACCTTGCGCCCGTCGAGGTAGGTCCCGCAGCTGCTCTTCATGTCCTGAACGATCACGCGATCGTCCTTGAACAGGATGCGGCACTGCCGCTTGCTGATGGTGCCGCTCGGTAACACCACGTGGTTTCCGGCGGTGCGCCCGACCAGGACCTCGGGCCCGGACGGGATCACCTCGCGCGGCTCACCACCTCGTTCCCGGATCACGATCCGGACCTGCTCGTACGCGGCGCGGATCGGGATCGCGGGCGGCGGCTCGGGCAACACCGCGTCGACGCCCCCGAACTGACGACAGCTCTCGCAGCATACGCCCTCGACGTCTTTCCCCATCGCCCCAGGATAGCAGCGAGGGCAGGGCACAGCGGAGAAACTCACCGTCCGGTCAGGGCCGCCGGCTGGCTCGCGCTGCTACAGTCGTGACATGACACCGACGACGCTCCCGGCCGCGCTGCGCGCGCCGTTCGCTGCAGGTGGCGCGACCGCGATCGATGCCGCGCTCGCGAACAAGCTGCTCGGCCTCGCCCTCGCAGCCGGCGGCGACTACGCCGACATCTACTTCGAGTTCCGGGTCAGCGCCGACTATGCGCTGGAGGAGGAGCAGATCCGGACCCTCGGCCGTGGCATCACGCTCGGCCTGGGCGTGCGCGTCACCAAGGGCGACGCCACCGGATACGCGTACTGCGAGGATCTGGCGTGGGAGAAGATGGCGCACGCGGCGAAGACCGCGGGCCAGATCGCCGCGGGCGGCGGACACGCGCCGGTCAACATCGCCTCGCTCTCCAGCATCCCCACCCCGAGCTTCTACGCGGTGCCCACGCCCTCGCTCGTGGTCCCCACGCAGGACAAGCTGGCGCTGCTCCGCGCCGCCGACAAGGCCGCGCGCGCTTACGATCCGCGGATCGTCAAGGTCGAGGCCTCGTTCGCCGAGAGCATCAAGGAGGTGCTGCTGTTCACCTCCGATGGCCGCATGGCGACCGATGTCCAGCCGCTGATGCGGTTCGGCGTGCGCGCGGTCGCCGAGGAGGGCACCAAGCGCCAGTCCGGTTCCGGCGGCGGTGGTGGCCGCTACGGCCTCGACTACTTCGCCGATGCGAAGCGCGATGCGATCGCGCACGGCCGCGAGGCCGCCCGGATCGCGCTCGCGATGCTCGATGCGCGCGATGCGCCGGCCGGCGAGATGCCCGTCGTCCTCGGGCCCGGTGACTCCGGGATCCTGCTGCACGAGGCCGTCGGTCACGGCCTCGAGGCGGACTTCAATCGCAAGGAGACCTCGAACTACTCGGGGCAGATCGGCAAGACCGTCGCCTCCGCGCTGTGCACCGTGGTCGATGACGCGACCATCGTGAACTCGCGCGGCGCGGTCAACGTGGATGACGAGGGCTATGCCGGCCAGCGCAACGTGCTGATCGAGAACGGCGTGCTCGTCGGCTACATGCACGATCGCCTGAGCGCGAAGCACTACGGCATCAAGCCCACGGGCAACGGTCGCCGCGAGTCGTTTCGGTCGATGCCGCTGCCGCGGATGACCAACACGTCGCTGCTCGGCGGCAAGGACAACCCCGACGACATCATCAAGAGCGTCAAGCGGGGCATCTACGCCAAGCGGTTCTCGGGCGGGCAGGTCAACATCTCGAACGGGGACTTCCTGTTCTCCCTGACGGAGAGCTACTTGATCGAGGACGGCAAGCTGACGGCGCCCCTGAAGGGCGTGAACCTGATCGGAAACGGTCCGGAGGTCCTGCGCCGCGTCGACATGCTCGGTTCGGATTTCGAGCTCTCGGATGGCATCTGGACGTGCGGCAAGGACGGTCAGTCCGTGCCGGTCAACGTCGGCACCCCGACGGTGCGCATCGCGTCGATCACGGTCGGAGGCACGCAGGCATGAGCGGAGTCCAGGTCACGGAGCAGACGGTCAAGGAGCTGTGCGATGTGGCGCAGCTCGCGGTGGAGCTCGCGAAGAAGGCTGGTGCCGACGACGCGGAGGTCCTGGTGCGCGATGGCAGCGAGCTGACGGCGAAGATCCGCCTCGGCGAGCCCGAGCTCGTGCAGGAGGCAGGCTCGCGGGCCCTGGGCCTGCGCGTGCTGAAGGGCGGCAAGCGTGCGGTGACGTACACGAGCGATCTGCGGCGCGAAGCGCTCGAAGCGCTGTGCGCCGAGACGGTCACGCTCGCGGACTTCGCCGAGCGCGACGAGTTCTCCGCACCGCCGGATCCATCGTTGCTCGCGAAGAGCTATCCCGAGCTCGATCTCTACGATCCTCGCGTCGCGGAGGTCGATGCCGCGTGGGCGCTCAAGCAGGCGATCGCCGGCGAGGCCGCAGCCCGCAAGCACGACGCCCGCGTCACCAACTCCGAGGGCGCCACCTGGTCGCGCGTCCTCGGCGCCACGGCGTTCGCCACGAGTGGTGGCTTCGTCGGTGGCTATCGCGGCAGCTACGCCTCGCTGGTCGTCGAGCCGCTGTGCGACGACATGACCGACCCGGGCAATCCGAAGAAGCGGAACGGCTACTGGTGGACCGCGTCGCGGTTCCTCGCGGAGCTCGAGGCCGCAGAAGCGGTCGGCATCGAGGCCGCCCGTCGCACCTGCGCCACGCTCGGCTCGCGCAAGGTCGAGACCCAGGAGTGCGCGATCGTGTTCGATCCCGAGGTGTCGCGTGGGATCGTCGGCACGATCTTCGGCGTCGCGAATGGATCGTCGTTCTGGCGGAAGTCGAGCTACCTCGTCGGCAAGGAGGGCGAGCTGGTCGCGTCGCCGCTGGTCACCATCGTCGATGATCCGCTGATCCCTCGTGCGCCCGGCTCGAAGCCGTTCGACGGCGATGGGTTGCCCACGCGCAAGAACAGTGTGATCGAGAAGGGCGTGCTGTCCTCGGTGCTGTGCGACGTGTACAGCGCGCGCAAGCTCGGCCGGCAATCGACGGGCTCCGCGGGGCGCGGCATCGGCGGCAATCCCGGACCCACGACGTCAAACCTCGTGATGCAGGCGGGCACCTGGAAGCGCGATGCACTGATCCGCGACACCAAGCGCGGGCTCTATGTCACCTCGCTCATGGGCTTCGGCTTCAATCCCGTGACCGGCGATTTCTCGCGCGGCGCGCAGGGCTTCTGGATCGAGAACGGGGAGCTGACGTTCCCGGTCAGCGAGATCACCATCGCGGCGAACTTCGACGAGATCCTGAAGCGGATCGACGCTGTCGCCGACGATCTCGAGCTCCGCAGCTCGACGGCGGCGCCCACGTTCCGCGTATCCCACATGATGCTCGCAGGAACGTCGAGCTGATCTGGCGTAGTTAGCTCTGCTCGCTGATCGCCAGACGATCACCTACATCCGGCAATTCCCTCATGGGTTCCGCGACCTTTGCTTGACAGGGACCACCCCCAGTGAAACGATCATCCTCGTGCCCGCAGTAGCCACGGCAGGGGGGCTACCCACACGTCTCGGCAAGTACGAGATCATGATGCCACTCGCCGCTGGCGGGATGGCTCGGATCTATATCGGCCGGACGACGGGTATCGGAAGCTTCGAGCGCCATGTGGTGCTCAAGCTGATCACGCCGGAGCGTGCCAACGACCACACGGCCGTTCAGATGTTCCTCGACGAGGCCCGTCTCGCGGCCTGCCTCAACCACCAGAACGTCGCGCAGGTGTTCGAGGTCGGCGAGGACGGTGGCATCCACTACCTCGCCATGGAGTACGTGCACGGGCAGGACCTGCGCGCGCTGCTCGCCAAGGCCGGTAGCCAGGGGACCCGCGTTCCACTCGAGCTGGCGCTGACTGCGGTGGCCGGCGCGGCTTCGGGGCTGAACCACGCGCACGAGCGTCGCGGTAGCGATGGTGTGCCGCTCGGGATCGTCCACCGCGACGTGTCGCCGTCGAACATCATGATCGGCTACGACGGCTCGGTGAAGCTGCTCGACTTCGGCATCGCGAAGGCGACCGCGCGATCGATCGAGACCCAGTCCGGCATCATCAAGGGCAAGTTCGCGTACATGGCGCCGGAGCAGTGCCGCGGTCGCGATGTCGATCGTCGCAGCGACGTGTTCTCGCTCGGCATCATCCTTTACGAGATCACCACGCAGCATCGCTGCTTCCGAGCAGACTCGGACTTCGACACGATGCACCGGATCGTCACGGGCGATGTGGTGCGCCCGACGCGCCTCGTGCAGGGCTATCCGCAGGCGCTCGAAGCGATCGTGATGAAGGCGCTCGCCGTCGATGCCGCCCAGCGCTACCAGAGCGCGGGCGCCTTGCTCGAGGCGATCGAGGCGTTCGCCGTCTCGGCGCGGATGTCGCTGTCCACGATGTCGCTGGGGCGCTTCATGCGCGACATGTTCGGCGATCAGACCGAGCCGTGGCTGAGCCAGGGGCGCCACAGTCAGCAGCCGATCGAGCCCAAAGAGAGCACGATCTCGAACACCAATGGCACGGGCAACGAGCCGGCTCGCCCGGCTGCGTCGGCTCCCGAGCCGTCCCCCGCACAGCTGCAGCAGGCGCGGACGGTGCTCGATCTCCCACGTGGCGAGGGTGGTGGCGAGGAGCGTGAGCCGAGCGCCGCCGAGTGGAACGCGAAGTCGTATCCGACGATGCAGCCGGCGTACGCTTCCACCGCGATCCCACCCGAGATCGTCAAGCGGCCGTCGTCTCCGCACCTCCCGGTGGTTCAACAGCCGGTGATGCACCAGCAGCCAGTGCAGCAACCCGTGCAGCACCAGCAACCGGTGCAGCAGCCACCGATGCAGCAGCCGGGGATGCACCAGCAGCCCGTGATGCAGCAGCCGGCGATGCAGCAGCCGGGGATGCACCAGCAGCCCGTGATGCAGCAGCCGCCGATGCACCAGCAGCCGCCGATGCACCAGCAGCCGGTGATGCACCAGCAATCGCCGATGCAGCAGCCCGTGCGCACCACGCCGATCGGCGGCGTTCCGGTTCCAGCGCCGCACGGATCGCAGCCGCTGGCCGTGCAGCCACCGCCATCGGGTCAGTTCCCCGCGACGCCCGGATCGGGCTCTCACTCGGGACCCTCGCACGGCGCGATCGCCAGCACGCGACACGGCTACGCAAACGCGCCGGGCAACACGCGCGGTGACGTGTCCTATCCGCGGTACGACTCGAGCGCCGGCCTGGGCGCGGCGGGCGACGATGACAGCGACCTCCAGCTCAAGCCGAATCGCCGCCCGCTGTTCATCGGCCTCGGCATCGCGGCGGTCGGCTTCATCATCCTCCTCCTCATGACGCTCGGCGGGGATGACACGGGCGACAAGGACGAGCCGACCGTCAACATGCACACCGGCTCCGACGACGGCACTGGTAGCGCCAAGGTCGACCCGGACTCTCCGAACGGTGCGAACGGACCCGACGAGTCGACCAAGACCGGCTCCGACACGTCTCCGAAGTCCACCACGCCCGCGACCGGCTCGAATGCCGGCCCGAATGCCGGCCCGAATGCCGGATCAAACGCAGGCTCGGCCGTCGGCGCGGCCGCCGTGGTCGCGCCCGTCGAGACCTCGATCAAGCTCCACGTGACGTCGAACCCCGAAGGCGCGGACGTGATCCTCGCCGGCAAGGTGATCGGCGTGACCCCGCTGACCACCAAGATCCCGCGCGGTACCGGGATGTCGACGATCACCGTCCACAAGGCTCGCTTCATCGACGCCCACAAGGAGATCGATCTCTCCAGCGACTACTCCGACGAGCTCGATCTCGAGAAGGAAGCGGCCAAGCCCGAGACTCCGGAGATCAAGAAGACCCCGGAGGTCAAGCCGGAGATCAAGAAGACCCCGGAGGTCAAGAAGACCCCGGAGGTCAAGAAGACCCCGGAGATCAAGAAGACTCCCGAGGTCAAGAAGACTCCCGAGATCAAGAAGACTCCCGAGATCAAGAAGACTCCCGAGGTCAAGCCGGAGATCAAGCCGGAGATCAAGAAGACCTCGCCGAAGCCGGCGTGTCAGCAGCCGGCGCAGTACGACCCGACCGACCCGCGCCCGCCCTGCAAGTGATCGAGCTTAGGCGCTGATCTCGGGGACGTTCGCGGGCACCTGGAGCGCAGCGGCCGTGGCCGCGACGACCTCGGCCGTGGTCACGCCAGGCGCACGCTCGCGGAGCACCAGGCCGCTCGGGGTCACGTCGATGACGGCGAGGTCGGTGACGATCGTGTGGACACATCGCACGCCCGTCAGGGGGAGCGAGCACTCGGGGAGGATCTTCGACGCGCCGTCCTTGCTCCGGTGATCCATCATCACGATCACGCGGCGGCTGCCGGCGACGAGATCCATCGCGCCGCCCATGCCTTTGATCATCTTGCCGGGGATCATCCAGTTCGCGAGGTCGCCCTGCGCCGACACCTCCATCGCCCCGAGCACGCTGACATCGACGTGACCGCCGCGGATCATCGCGAACGACTGGGCGGAGTCGAAGAACGCCGAGCCCTGGATCGTGGTGACCGTCTGCTTGCCGGCGTTGATGAGGTCCGGATCCTCGTCCCCCTCGAACGGGAACGGGCCGATGCCGAGCAGGCCGTTCTCGCTCTGCAGCACCACGTCCATCCCGGCGGGGATGAAGTTCGCGACGAGGGTCGGCATGCCGATGCCGAGGTTGACGTAGAAGCCGTCGCGCAGCTCCGCGGCGACCCGGCGGGCCATCTGATCTCGGTCCATACCAGCCATCGCTAGCTCCTCTTCCTGACGGTGCGCTGCTCGATCGGCTTCTCGTAGCTCGTGCCCTGGAAGATCCGCTGCACGTAGATCGAGGGCAGGTGGACCTGATCGGGCTCGATCTCGCCGACCTCGACGAGCTGCTCGACCTCGACGATCGTGATCTTTCCGGCCTGGGCACACAGCGGATTGAAGTTCCGCGAGGTCTTCCGGAACACCAGGTTGCCCCAGCGGTCTCCCTTCCACGCCTTGACGATCGCGAAGTCGCCGCGGATCGCCGTCTCGAGCACGCACTGCTTGCCACCGATCTCGCGGGTCTCCTTGCCCTCGGCGACCTTGGTGCCATAGCCGGTCGGCGTGTAGAACCCTTCGATCCCCGCGCCGCCCGCTCGCAGGCGCTCGGCCAGGGTGCCCTGCGGGCACAGCTCGACCTCGAGCTCGCCCGAGAGGAACAGCTTCTCGAACACCTTGTTCTCGCCCACGTAGGAGCTGACCATCTTCTTGACCTGGCCCTGCGAGAGGAGGACGCCGAGGCCCTTCTCCGTGGTGCCACAGTTGTTGGAGACGATGGTCAGGCTCTTGACCTGCTTGCGCGCGAGCTCGGCGATGCAGTTCTCCGGGTTTCCGGACAGGCCGAAGCCACCGGCCAGGATCGTCGCACCGTCGGCCACGTCGTGCAGGGCGGCCTGCGCGTCGGGGTAGACCTTGTTCATCGATGTATGCTTACCGCCGGAACCGATGGCGATCATCACGTTGACCACCGATTTCGGCACGCGCGACGGATACGTCGGGGCGCTCAAGGGCGTGCTCGCCCGGCGGGCCCAGGACACGGTCCTGGTCGATATCGCGCACGACATCCCGGCGGGGGATATCGCGCACGCGGCGTGGGTGGTGGGGACCTCGGCGAACGAGTTCCCCTACGGCACGATCCACCTGGTCATCGTGGATCCGGGGGTCGGCGGCGCTCGCCGCGGGGTGATCATCAGCAGCTCGGGGCAGTGGTACGTGGGGCCTGACAACGGCGTGTTCGCGTACGTCGCCGATCGGCGCTCGAGCGCCTGGGCGATCGAATCGACTCACCTGCTCGGCGGAGCGAGCCGCACGTTTCATGGACGCGACGTGTTCGCACCCGTGGCCGCATCGCTGTCCCGCGGCGAGGACGCGGCCACCTGGGGGCCGGCGACGCAGCTCACCGGGGAGCTCCCGTGGGGAGCGCGGCCGGAGCGCGAGGGCAGGGTGGTGCACGTCGACAGGTTCGGGAACTTGATCAGCGATCTTCCCCGCAGCGAGGCCGGCACCTCGGTGACGATCGCCGGGCGCACGCTTGCACTGGTCGGCACCTACGAGGACGTCGCGAGCGGCGAGCTGCTCGCGTACATCGGCTCGGCGAAGACCGTCGAGATCGCGGTGCGTGATGGACGGGCCGATCGCATCCTCGAGGCACCCCGAGGCACCGCCGTGCGCCCCGGTGGCGCGGCAGGACCGTACCGATGAGCGTCCCGACGTCCCCTGCGACGATCGTCGAGCTCGAGATCGCTTCGCTGGCCGCAGGCGGCGATGGCGTCGCGCGCGATACGACGGGGCGCGTGACGTTCGTGGCGAACGGCGTGCCCGGCGATCGGGTGCGCGTCCGGATCGTCCAGCAGACCAAGTCGTTCGCGCGCGCCGAGATCCTCGACGTGCTGTCACCGGGTGCGGCGCGCGTCGAGCCCGTGTGCCCGCAGTTCTCCCTTGGGTGCGGGGGCTGCCAGTGGCTCCACATCACGCGCACCGAGCAGCTCGCCGCGAAGCAGGCGATCGTCGTCGGTGCGCTCCGCAAGCTCGTGGATCTGGTGGTGCATCCGATCGAGGATCCCGCCCCGGCGCTCGGATGGCGACGCCGCGCCAGGTTCCACGTCGGTGGCGGTTCCGTCGGGCTCTACGAGGTGGGCTCGCACCGGATCGTCCCACTCGCAGGCTGCCCCCAGCTCGAGCCTGCCCTCGACGTGGTGCTCGCCAGGCTCGCGGCCTCCACCCCGCCCGCTGGCGAGCTGGCGCTCCTGGTGGGCCACGCCGGGGACGTCGCGATCGGGACCACGCGGCCGTGGGGTGGCGCGGCGCGGCTGGTGGGGGCTCTGAATATTCGCGGTCTGCACTGCGGTACCGACGTGCACGGGGATCCCGTGATCGAGGTCGAGCCCGACCTGTGGGGTGGCCCGTGGGACTTCGCGCAGGCGAGCGCCGCCGGGAACCTCGCGCTGATCGCCCGCGCTCGTGCCGCCATCGGGAGCGGGCCCGGCGCGCTCGTCGAGCTCTATGCCGGGGCAGGCAACCTCACCCGCGGGCTCGTCGCCGACGGCTGGACGGTCACGGCGAGTGATCTGACGGCGCCGCGGCGCCCGGTCGCGGGCACCCACCTCGTGGGCCCGGCGGACGAGATCCTGGCGAGGACGATCGGCCCGGTCGACGCCGTGGTGCTCGATCCTCCGCGCACCGGCGCCGCCGAGGCGATCGACGGCATCGTGCGTCTCGCGCCCCGCGTGATCGCGTATGTCTCGTGCGATCCGGCGACCCTGGCACGCGATGCGGTGCGCCTGGTCGCCGCGGGCTACCGAGCGACCGATGCATGGCCGATCGATCTGATGCCGCAGACCGCGCATGTCGAGGTCGTGCTGCGGTTCGCGCGGTAGGCTACGACGACGCGGGTGGTGCGAAGCTCGCCGCGATCGCGCGCGCGGATGCGGCGTCGGTTCCGCGGGGGACCTCGATCGCGAGCGCGAGGGCATACGTGCGGAACAGCAGGTAGCGGAGCACGAGGGTCGCGCCGTCGGCACGACGTAGCTCGAGATCGAGCACGGGGACGCCGTTCGCTTCACCCACGCGATGGGACAGGCGGGTGGCGCCGCGGACGCTCGCGATCGCGCCGCGCTCGACCTCGGCGACGTAGGCGTCGCGGGTCTTGCTGCGCCAGGCATCCGCGTTGGGGACCTGGGCGCGGGTCACCGCGAGGAGCGCTCCGCTCGGGGCCTGGTAGGCCAGGACGATGGTCGGTGCGGGGCGCGCGGTCCACGCGCTGTCGAGCTCGAGCGTCGCCTTCGTGTTGGGGATCGCGATCAGGATCGCGAGGACGATCGGCGCTACCACCGAGCGAAGCCGCGCCACAGCAGGATCACGCCGGCGACCATCGGCCCGACGTAGATCGCGTAGTGACCACTGGAGCCGGCCTGCGAGCGGCCGAGCACCGTTCCGACGATGCCGATGCCGAGCAACACCACGCCGCCGATCATCTGGCCGACCGCGGCCTTGCCCTCGTCGCCGATCGTGACCTTCTCGCGCGGTGTGGCCGATGCCGTGGCGGTGGTCATGCTGCCAGCGCCGCCGGGGAGCCCACGCATGAGGGCGTGGACCACGTGCCGCTGATCTGCCTCGGAGGCGAACCAGTCACGCGGAAACGCCATCGCGCGCTCGCCGATCTCGACGACGAGCACCGGGGCCGACTTGTTCCATGGCACCGAGCGCCGCAGGAAGTACACGGCGGTGACGTCCGAAGGCGCGACCTCGACGGGCTTGCCGAGACACAGCCCGCGGGGGAGCGAGACCTGCGCATCGGTGACCTTGATCGTGCCGGGGGCGTGCAGGAACGTCTGGACCAGCTCCCACGCGCGGAACGCCCCGATCACGATCAGGAACACACCGACCCAGACGCCGACGGTGCCGAGCTTCCAGATCAGGAGCGTACCGACCACCAGACCGAACGCCGTCATGCTCGCCGCGCGCTGGCGCGACATCTCGAGCTCGATCTCGACGGGCCCGCTCGGAAGGACCTCGTCTTTATCGCCGGCCTTGTCGGAAGCCTTGCCGCCGGCGTCAGGCTCTTTGCCACCCGCTGGTGAGGCGGGCGACCCGGGACCTGATCTCATCGAGGGGGACATGGCCAAGTTGCCGGTTCGCGACGACTTCTTGACCATCTACCACGACGTCGGTGATCGCGCGAGGCGACAGCGCGTACACCACGTTCTTTTCGAGGGCCTGGGTGGGCCACAGCGACGGATCGTCGAGATCGAGCGCCACCAGGTCACATCGGAACCCGGGGGCGATCTGGCCGATCGGCAGCCGCAAGGTCTCCCCGGCGGTACGCGTCCCGAGCCGGAAGCAGGTCTCGGCGTCGATCGCCTGGCCATCGGTGCGGTGGACCTTCTGGAGCAGCGCGGCCATCCGCATCTCGTCGAACACGCTGACCCGGTTGTTCGAGCAGCCGCCGTCGGTGCCCAGGCCGACCTTCACGCCACGTGCGACGAGATCCACGAGATCGGTCACGCCGTCGCCGAGGAACATGTTCGAGCCGGGGCAATACGCCAGGGATCCACCGCGCTCGGCGAGCAGGGCGCGCTCGCTCGCATCGAACCAGCAGCCGTGGACCGCGATCATCTGCGCCATGTCCACCGGGAGCGTGGCCACCGCGTGCAGGGGGCGGAGGCCGAACCGCTCGAGCGACTGCTCGACCTGGTACTGCTCCTCGGCGAGGTGGATGTGCCACGGCACCCCGGCGTCCCGGGCGCAGCCCGCGCCGGCCTCGATCATCCCCGGCGTGGCGCCGTGCTGGCTGTGGGGCGCCGGCTGGACGCTGGTCAGAAACCGCACCGGGTCCTGGTAGCGCTTCGCGAGCGCCTCGAAGTTCGTGATCGCCTGCGGGATCGTCTCGCGGTAGGCCGCAGGTGCGCCGTCCCAGTCGTAGAAGCAGCGGGCGAGCACGATCCGGATCCCGAGGCGACGCGCCGCCTCGATCGTCGCGGAGGCGTTGTCGTTGCCCTGCGCGTTCAGATAGTAGAAGTCGCAGACGGTGGTGACGCCGTGGAGCAGCATCTCGCCGAACGCGAACAGCGCCGCCGTGGCCATGTCCTCGGCGGTGAGGCGAGGGGAGTACTTGTAGAGCGCCTGATCGCGCCAGGCGAGGAACGGCAGATCGTCCCCGATCCCGCGCAGCAGGGACTGGAAGCTGTGGTTGTGCGTGTTGACCGTGCCGGGCACCATCGCGCGCCGGCTCCAGTCGATCCGGCGGGCCCCCGCGGCGCGCGCGGATCGGCGAGCACGATCGCCGGGTCATCGACCAGGACGATCGCCCCATCGATCGCGAGGACCGCCGTCGCGCCCCGGGCGCGATCGGTGATCGCCGCGTCGGCGGTGATCACGACCGCGGTCATCCGGGCACCGCCGGGAGCGCCGGTCCCGCGAGGAGCGATCGTCGTGTGGGCCGCACGCGCCGACAGTAACAGAGGTCTGTAGTAGGGTCCCCCGGTGGACGAGCTACTCGCCGAGGTGAAGGCCGGACGCCTCGATCCGATCTACGTGCTGCACTCCGAGCACCCGATCCTGATCGAGCGCGCCGTCAGCGCGATCCGCGATGCCACCGTCCCGCCCGCGGCGCGCGGGTTCAACTACGACGTGGTCGAGGGCAAGCCCACCGCCACGAAGATCGTCGGGCTCGCCCAGACCCTGCCGATGATGGCGGCGCGGCGGATGATCTTCGTCCGCGATCTGACGCTGCTGCCGGCGGATGACGCCGAGGGCCTGCTGGCGTACGTCGCCAAGCCGAACCCGAGCACGGTGATCGTCGGCCTCGTCACCAAGGTCGACAAGCGCCTCAAGCTCTATGCCCAGCTCTCGAAGAAGGGCTTCCTGCACGTGCTCGAGGCCCCCCGCCAGGTCGCGCCGTGGGTGCGGAACGAGGCGCAGGCCAAGGGCGTGCGGATCGATCCGCAGGCGATCAACCGCCTGATCGACACCGTCGGCAACGATCTATCCCGGCTCTCGCTCTCGCTCGAGCAGCTCGGCCTGTACGCCGGCGATCGCCCGGTCAGCTCCGACGACGTCGACGATCTGATCGCGGATACCCGCGAGCGCTCGGTGTTCGAGCTGACGGACGCGATCGGTGCGGCGGATCGTCCCCGCGCGATCGCCGCCGTGTCGTCGCTGTGCGACCAGCGCGAGAGCGCGGTTGGCGTGGTCGTCATGCTCGCCCGCCACATCCGGCAGCTGTCGATGCTGCACCACATGCGGGCGACCAACGTGCCTCGCCCGCAGTGGGGCGCCGCGATCGGGGTCCCGCCGTTCGTCGTCGACAAGCTGGCCGCGCAGGCCCGCAGCTACACGCCGGAGGCCCTCGCGCTCGCCACCCAGCGCCTCGCCAGCGTCGATCGCGCCCTCAAGGGCGACATCACGCTGACCGGGCGCCCCGATGCGTTCGGCGCCGGCGGCCTCGCCTGGACCGGCCCGCAGATGAAGGCCCTCGGCCGCGAGCTGGGCGAGCGCGTGATGCTCGAGCAGGTCGTGGACGGTATCGTCGCCCTCGCGGCCCGCTGACCAACCGCCAAGCACCTCCGGGGGCCAACCGCCAAGCACCGCACCAGTTGCTGGCTGGCACTTCCGTGTCCCTGAGGTGACGAACCGCCAAGGCCGCCAAGGGCGCCAAGGTCGGAGAGGTCTTTCAACCTGACACGAACGCCCGCCCGAGGACGCGCACGCTCCTGTGTGCCTGGCTGGTCACCAACCACCACGACGAGCCGCATGCGATCCGGACCCGCTGCTGCTCCTGACGACAACTGCGGTTTCATGGTTCGTCAACTCCCGAGCACTGTCGTGCCAGCCAACGAACAGGAGCGCGCGCGTCCTCGGGCGGGAGCTCGCGACAGGTCAAAAGAACCTCTGACCTTGGCGTCCTTGGCGCCCTTGGCGGTTCGAAGAATCCGAGGCACCGAAGTGCCAACCGGCAAGCGCTTGGCGGTTCTCGGCCCCACGCACCTTGGCGGTTCGCCTCAGGGCTTCTTCGTCTCGACGATCGTCTTCTGCCGCTCGATCTCGTCGCCGTCGTACTCCATCGTCTTCGAATCGAACTCGACCTTCGAGATCGGGGGCGGCGTGGACGGCGAGGCCGGCGGGCGGACCGGCAGCGTGATCGACGGCTGCGTCTCCTCGGCGGTGATGCCCATGTCCTCGAACGGCTTGCGATACTCGAACGGGAGCCGAGCGAACTGGTGCGCGAGCGTGGCGCGCGGGACGAACAGCTCCTCTCGACGGCCGTCGCCGATGTCGCGCTTGAGCACGAACTCGCCCGACATCCGGCTCTTCTCGCGGATCGAGCGGGCGAGGGGCGTCAGCTGGCCGAGCAGCTCCATCGGGACGGTGCGTGGATCCTCGAGGTCGGCGATCGCGGTTCCGGAGAACGAGAGATCGACCAGGGTGCGATGGATGATCAGGTCCTTCAGGGCGGCCGCCGCGCGCTCGGCGAGGCTTCGGACCGGCGCCACATCCTCGGGATCGAGATCGTTCGGCTCGCCCTCGGAGTCGCCCGTGCTGCCGATCGTGACCCAGGTCGCGCCCTTCTCGGAGACGGCGAACCGGAGCCCGGCCGAGGCCTTGTTGGCGCTCTCCTTGAGGGTCACCGAGTGCTCGAGGCCCGTGCGCTCGAACGCGACCATCACGTACTTGCCCAGATCGACGGGGGCGGGCTTGGCCTTGCCGAACACGCCCTTCTTCATCATGTGGACGATCACGCCCTCGGCGAGCTGATCGACACGGATCGGCTGCCGGTACGGATCGGGCGTGAGCGAGAACGCGGCGGTGATCTTGCCGGCGGTGGCCACCGCATCGGCGTGAGGCTCGGCGCCACGAACGTCCCACGACATGATCCACGCCGCCTTCGGCAGCTGGTGCTCGTTGAAGAACGGGCGCAGCGCCTTCACGACGGCATCGGAGCTGGTCTTCGGGGCGGCCTGCGCCTCGACCTGAAGCACGCGCTGATCGATCTGCTTCTTGGTATCGGCGATCGTCTGCTTGGCCGTCGCGGCGATCTTCTGCGCCACCTGCTGCGTCAGGCTCGGTTTGGGGCTCGGCGTCAGGTGCGGGGCGAACGCGGCGTTGAGCGTCTTCTCGAGCTCGCTCAGGCGCGCGGCCTCGGCATCGCCCTCTCGCCTCATCTCCTTGGCCTTGGTGCGGCGGTTATCCAGCTCGGAGAGCGGGATGAATGCGTTGGTGCAGGCCTCGACCGCCATGGTCAACGTCTCGATGAAGTTCTCGTCGAGCGGGAACGGGGTCCCATCGCCATAGCGATACATGGGGGGATCATACCCCCATTCGCCGGGGGCTTAGTAATTCCCGAGCAGGCCGAGCTGGAGCGTGATCGCGTCGATCAGGCTGGTGCCGTAGATGAACTGCTTGTCGATGCCCCCGGCGTTGCTGGCTTCGTTGTCAGCGGCGAGGTTGTCGATGAACATGATGTCGCCGCGGAGGTTGAACTGGAGCTTGTCGAACAACCCCCACACCGGCTTGTCTCCGCCGATCGTGATCAGCGTCAGCTTCGTGCCCACGCTCACGTTGCGCACCGGCGAGAGCTCGCGGTCCCCCGTGAAGTACTCACCCGCCGTGGATTCGGTCTGGTAGTAGAACGCGTCCTTGAAGAACTTCGCCGCGGTCTGCTGGTAGAGGCGACCGTAGAACCGGAGCAGCAGGCTCTTGCCCACGTACTGCGAGTAGCCGAGCTCGAGGTTGCCGCCCACCACGCCCCAGGTGTCGTCGTAGAACCGGGCGTCGACGTGGATCGCACTCTTGAGCTTGGGGAGGTAGCGGTTGAGGCGCGCCGAGGCCGACCACCGTGCGCGGGTGTCGGGGATGTGCTCCTGCGGTGCGTTGGGGCCGATGCGGACGCGGCGATACGGGTTCGACTGGAACCCGTCGAGGACCTGGCCGTAGCCCGCGAGCTGGAGGTTCATCGTCGGGGAGACGTTCTGGGTCAGGGTGGCCTGGGCGGTGTCGATGCCGAGATCGTCCCACCGCGTTCGCCCCATCGGATCGTCCTTGCCGAAGATCAGGCCGGACTTGTCGCACGGGTCGGTACCGACGAGGGCGCGGGACTCCAGCGGGGTCGCCATGCCGTTGTTCTTGTTGCAGACCTGATCGAAGCTGTGGCTGTAGGCGAGGCCGATCGTGGTGTTGCGGCCAGGCAGATCGATCGAGGCCGCGCCGCTGAACGCGCGGTTGACGTAGTCGCGCTCGGTGCCGACGGTGGCGCCGAACGTGATCCGCGAGCGCCGGCCCTTGAAGCCGAGGGCGATCGTGCCCTCGTTGCGGAGGTCCGAGAACTTGGTCGCCGTGGAGACGGCGTCCACTTGATAGACCGTCGAGGTCGCGCCCGAGACCGCATCGGCTGCATACGCGACGTCGAAGGTCACGAACCGCCCGAGGTCCACGCCGAAGCTCGCCTGCGGGTGGACGACGATGAGGCCGCCCTTGTCGCCATCGCGCTTCTCCGCGAACAGGAGGGTGGAGACCTCCGTGCGGTCCTCGGCCACTGCCGTCCCGGAGGCCAGCAGCAGCAGCAGGGCAGTGGGACGGACTAGTTGCACCCGCAGCCTCCGCCGCCGGCGCCCTTGCCGCCGGAAGCGCCCTCGCGGTTGGTCCGGATGTGCTCGTCGCTCGAGGCGGCCTGCGGATCCTCGTCGAACACCATGATCTGGTCGGCGAGGAACTCCTTCTCGGAGGCGCGCACGGCCTGACGACCACAGCCGGGGAGGACGGTGGAGGCGAGAGCGAGTGCCGAAGCGATGACCAGAGCGATGGTGCGCATGGTGCCTCCCAGAAACCCTAGAAGAAGATCGCCAGGCCAGCCGAGTACTCCTGGCCGTTGCTGGTGTGATTCTGGTCGAACAGCGACCAGTTCCTCGCGTCGATCCGCACGGTGATCTGCTTCTTGAACGTGATCTCGATGCCGCCGCCGGCACCCAGTGCCATCAGCGTCTCTTCCTTGTCGATGAAGTTATCGGCCTTGGGGCGGATGCGCGCTGCGCCCAGCCCGACGCTCGCGTACGGTCCGATCACGGCTCCCGGGGCCATCCGCAACACGAAGCCGAGCCCCCCGAGGAACACGTCCTTGTCGGAGCGCGGGGAGAGCCCGGCGAAGCCTTCGATCGCCCAGTAGGGATCGATCAGCCACGACGGCCGCAGGAGAAACACGCCCTCGCGGTCGAGGATCCCGGCCGAGAACGACAGGCCGACGTGCGCATAGACGATCGGAGAGGGGCCGAGGATCGCGCGACGGATCGCGCGGCCCATCCGGGTCAGCGCGCCGGCCTCGTCGGGGCCGACCTCGAACGGGAACACGACGTCGCCGAGGATCCAGCCGCTGGTGCCGTCCTCGAGCTCGACCTTGAACCAGAAGTCCCTGCTGCCCCGCTCGAGCACCTGGAACACCTGGCCGCGCTCGGCGATGAACACGGTGCGGTAGCTCCCCGCGGGGCCGGAGTGCACGGGCGCCTTCTGCGCGATCACGCGGAGATAGGCCTCCGCCGCGGCGGGCCTCGCATCGAGGAGCCCGAACGTCGCCAGGAACACGAGGACCACGAGGACGCGGACCCCACGCACGGGGGCTGTGAGGCGAGGGCTGCGGATCACTTGAACCAATCGAGGAAGACCTGGACGCCGGGATCGCCGGGCGCGAACAGATCACCACCACCGTGGGGATCCATCCCCGACAGTGGCTTGCTCAGGAGCTCGCTCGCCATGGGGGTGCCGCAGTTCAGATAGATCTGGGTCTGCCGGTAGTTGAAGGCGTAATCGACCGGGTTGGACTTGAAGGACAGGGCGTTCCCGCCGGTGTCGCTGTGGCAGCTCGTGCCCTTGATGCAGCCCTTGTTCATGTCGGTGGGCCGAACGAACTCCGGCCACACCTTGTCCTGGAAGTACTGCATCCCCGCCGGAGGGTTGCAGAGCCCGATATCGGAGGGCGTGTCGCCGAGGTCCACGGTCGGGCACCCCGAAAGGAGCCCGAGCAGTCCGAGCGCGACGCCAGACATCCGGAAGACCGGAACGGTCCGTGACCGGTGGTTTCCCATCCCTTTCCCGAGACTACACCTGTTTCGCAGTGGACCGCCACGCTTGCGACCGATCTGCGTCGTTGGGTACCCTCGTGCGCAGTGTCCAGTGGAACGTCCGGTCCCCCCGGTGCGCGTCGGCCAACCCCGACCGCGTCTCCGATCCCGGGGGTCCCGGGGTCAAAGACGATCCAGGGCCCGCCCCCGATCCCGGATCGACATCGCAGCATGGTGCGGATCGATACCGAGCTCGAGCCCGCGCGCGTCGTGCGCAGCGCACTGGTCGGTCGTACCGATCAGCTGACGACGCTGATGGATGTGGTCGGGCGCGCGATCGATTTTCAAGCGCCGCAGCTGGTCACCATCGTCGGCAATCAAGGCACGGGCAAGTCGCGTCTGATCAACGAGCTGATCACCGCGCTCGCCGGAAACAAGGAGCGCGTGGTTCGCGTGTTCCACGGCTCGGCGGAGCGTGATGCCACGGGCAAGCCCGTGAGGCTCGCGGCGCTGACCTCGATGCTCCGCGATCGCTTCGAGCTGACGCCGAACCCCGATGATGTCGCGCGCCTCCGGTTCGGACACGAGCTGCGGACGGTGATGGGCTCCGATCAGGTCGCCGAGATGCTGCACTTCCTCGGTGGGTTCGTGGGGCTCGACTTCCCCCCGACGCCGTTCCTCAGCGCGGTCTCCGAGAGCCCGAAGCAATCACAGGAGATCGCCCGCACCGTGCTGCGGCGGTTCATCGAGCTCGATGCCGCGCAGGCACCGCTCGTGCTGGTCCTCGACGACATGCAGTGGGCAGATCCGGAGACCATCGCGCTGGTCAAGGAGCTCGCCGCAGGGCTGGCCGGGTCGCGCGTGGTGCTGCTGACGGCGGCACGGCCCGAGATGCTCGTCTATGCCGCCGGGTGGGGCGAGGGCGCGGTCGATCACGAGCGGATCGATCTGCGGAACCTCGAGCCCGACGATGCGGAGCAGATGTTCAAGCAGCTGCTCTCGAAGGTGTCCGCGATCCCGGAGGACACGGTCCAGAACGCCGTCGAGATGACGGGCGGGAATCCGGCCTTCCTCGAGCAGCTGGTGCGCCTGTTCCTCGACAACGGGACGATCGACACGCGCGGGCCGGTGTGGCGCCTCGATCCCGAGAAGGCCGCCGAGACCGAGCTGCCGATCAGCATCGAAGAGGCGATCGAGGCGCGGATCGCCGCCCTCGAGAATGAAGAGCGCGACCTGCTCGAGAAGGCGGCCGTGTTCGGCAACGTGTTCTGGGTGTCGGCGGTGATCGCCCTGACCCGGCTCGAGGCCCCCGCGCCCCACGCGGAGCCGGGCCCCCTCGAGATCGAGTGGGGCGATGGTGAGGAGGTGCGTCGCCGGGTCTCCGACCTGATCGCCGGGCTCGCCGATCAGGACTATCTGCTGCCGCTCGATGCCGATGACTCGAGCATCCCCGGCGAGACCGAGATCGTGTTCAAGCACAACCTCGAGCGCGAGCTGATCATCCGCTCCACCGAGCAGCAGCGGCTCGCGCGCTACTACCTCTCGGCCGCGCAGTGGCTCGAGGCCAAGACCACCCAGCGCTCCGACGAGCAGCTCGAGTTCTTGGCGGGCCTCTACGAGCGCGGCGGTGATGCTCGGCGCGCAGCGCGTTGCTATCTCCAGGGCGGTGACCGGGCGCGGTCGCGGTACGCCCCCGACGAGGCGCGGATCCTCTACGAGAAGGGTCTCAAGATGGTGGGCGAGGGCGACGCACCCGCCCGGATCGACGGCCTGCACAACCTCGGGGATGTGTTCGAGCAGACCGGAAAGATCGACGAAGCGAACGCCTGCTTCATCGAGATGCTCCACCTCGCGTGGCGCTACGACAACCTCGCGAAGGCCGGCGCCGCGTACAGCCGGATCGCGCGTGGCCTCCGCCGCCTCGGCAAGTACGACATCTCGATGGACCACCTCCGGCGCGCCCACGAGCTGTTCGAGCGGTCGCGCGACGATCGCGGCATCGCCTCCACGCTCGACGACATGGGGCGGGTCAACTGGCTGCGCGGCGCGTTCGGCCAGGCGCTCGATTTCCACCGCCAGGCGCTGACCATCCGTCGCGCGCTCGGCGATCGCCGCTCGATCGCGCTGTCGCTCGCGAACATCGGTCGGGTTCACCACGACACCGGCAACTTCAAGGCCGCGATCAACCAGTTCCGCGAGGCGCTCGATCTGCGCCGCGACATCGGCGATCTGGTCGGCGTGGTGCAGTCGCTGTGCGATCTCGGCGGCGTTCACGCCGAGGACGGCAACCACGAGCTCGCGCTCGACATGCTGGGCGAGGCCCGCACGATGGCGCAGGAGATCGGAGACAAGCTCGCTCTCGCGGACGTGCTGTCGCGTGCCGGCGAGGTCAAGAGTGCGATGGGGCGCGGCGAGGACGCGGTCAAGGATCTCCAGGATGCGAAGGCGATCGCCTCGGGGCTCGGCGACCGCGTGGCCCTCGCGGTCACCCACCAGCGCCTGGCGACCGTGCAGCTCCAGCTCGGCAACCTCGAGGCCGCGGATGTCGAGGCGCACGCCGCGGTCGCCGTCAGCGAAGCGGTGGGCCTGCGCGTCCACATCGGCAGCGGCTATCGGGTCAAGGGCGAGGTCGCGGCCGCGCTCGGTCACACGCTGCAGGCGGAGGACGCATTCCGCCGGGCGATCGACATCCTGGCGGCGGTCAAGCACGAGGTCGAGCTGGCGCGCGCGTACCAGGGGCTCGCGATCATCAAGGAGCGCGGCGGGGCCACCGCCGAGGCGCAGAAGCTCCGCACGCGCGCTGAGGACATCTTCAACCGGCTGCGCGGCGCCGCCGCCACCGAATGATCAGCTGACCCATGCCGGTCGACGAGGTGGCCGCCCGCGCGCGGCTCGCGGCCGCGGTGCCGGCGAACGTCCGCGAGGTGTGTGCCACGCTGACGAGCGCGGGCCATCTCTCGGTGGCCGTCGGCGGCGCGGTGCGCGACGCGATCCTCGGCCGGGCCCCCGGCGACTGGGACGTGGCCACCGCGGCGCACCCCGATCAGGTGATGGCGCTGTTCAAGCGGACCGTGCCCACGGGCATCCAGCACGGCACCGTGACGATCGTGACCGGGCGCGGCATCGAGTCCCACGTCGAGGTCACCACGTTTCGCGGCGAGGGCGCGTACACCGACGCACGGCGCCCCGATCACGTGCGGTTCGGCGTGCCGCTCGTCGAGGATCTCGCGCGCCGTGACTTCCGCGTCAACGCGATGGCCTACGATCCCGCCGCCGATCAGCTGATCGATCCGTACGAAGGCCTGCGCGATCTCGACGAGCGGATGCTGCGTGCGGTGGGGCCCACCGGCGACGTCTACGAGGATGCAGTGGCGCGGTTCACCGAGGATGGTCTCCGCGTGATGCGCGCGGTGCGGTTCGCCGCCGCACTCGAGTTCGCCCTCGATCCCGAGACCGAGCGCGGCATCGGCCCGGCGCTGCCCTCGCTGGCGAAGGTCAGCAAGGAGCGGATCTCCGACGAGCTCCGCAAGCTGCTCGCCGCGAACCAGCCCTCGCGTGGCCTCAAGATCGCGGAGCGCTCGGGGATCATCGCCCTGATCGCCCCCGAGCTCGCCGCGGGCCTCGTGGCGTGGCGGACGGTGGAGCCCGATCCGATCGCACGCTGGCTCGCGAGGGTCGATGCGGTCTCCGTGGACGTCCGGCTCGGCGCGCTGTTCGCGGAGCTGACCCCACCCGACGCGATCACCAAGCGCCTCGATCGTGCGGCCGTCCAGCACGCCACCACGGTGCTCAAGCGCCTCAAGTTCTCCAACGAGGAGGCCACCCGCGCGGGCATGCTCGTCGGGCTGGCGAGCATGCGCCTGTGCTCCGCGTGGACGGAGCCCGAAGCGCGGCGCGTGCTCGCGGATGTCACCCGCACACATGCGCAGGCCGCGGTCGAGCTGGTGACTGCCGATGGCGCCACCGAGCTCGCGGGCTTCGCCCGGGCGATCCTCGCGCGCGGGGACGCACTCGCGGTCGGCGATCTCGCGGTCGGTGGCAAGGATCTGATCTCGGCCCTCGCGATCCCTGCCGGCCCCAGCGTCGGGCGGATCCTCGCGGCGCTGATCGATCGCGCACTCGCCGATCCGGCGATCAACACGCGCGAACAGCTGATCGAGCTCGCTCGCGGCCTGGAGCTGGAGCTCGCACGGTGAGCCGCTAGGTCAGCTCGGCGAACGCATCGATCACGAGCGTTCTCGCGCCGCGTCCGCCGACCACCACACGAGGCAGGTCAAGACGCTCGAGCCGATCGCCGAGATCCGCGGCGAGGTGTGAGACCCGGCGCAGCAGGTTGGCGAGCCCCGTGCGATCCGGCTCCGGCTCTCCGGCGCGCGAGGCCACGATCTGGAGGGCGAGGGACTGCGCATCGATCAGCCGCAGCGGCGCGGGGGCGGCGAGCTGGCCGGCGCCCGGGGCCTCGAGGATCACGGTCCACCCGAGCGAGGGCAGCTCGCGCAACGAGACCGAGACCTCGCGGCCCGTCGGCGGGGTCTCGCGGACGATCACCGCGGCGCCCTCGGTGGTGCCCTTGCCAGCGGCCGTCAACACGGCGGTGAACGCCTGGCGCGTGAGGGCATCGCTCGACACGCCGCGCTCGATCGGGCACCCGGCCGGCTCGGTCGGGAGATCGTGGCCCCATGGCTTGAGCTCGACGGGGTAGCCGGCGCGACGCGCGAGCTTGACCGCGGCCGAGGGCGTGGTCGCCACGGCCTGACGCGTGATCGGCACGCCGTAGGCGGACAGCAAGACCTTGGTCTCGTGGTCGCCGACGCGGCCGGTGCCGAGCTTGCCGAGCTGGCGGCGCAGCTTGTCGTCGTCGACCGCGAGCTCGGCGCTCGCACTCGGTGCGGCCGGGCCGAGGCCCACGGCGATCCGCTCGGCCGCGCGGCCCAGCATGGCGATCGCGGTCAGGGCGGCGCGGGCGCCGTGCAGCGCAGCTGGGTCAGCGGCGAGCTCGCTGCGGGCGGCGATCGGCACGTGGAGGCCGGGCGTGGAGCCGGACGGGGACTCGTGAGCCGGATCGTAGAGCACGACATCGGTGGGCTCGTCGCCGCCGATCACCGGCACGCGCACGCCGAGCGTCTCGGCCTCGGAGACGATCAGCAGCGCCTGCGCCTCGAGCCACGAGCCGTGCGGGGCCACCACGGCGGCGCGCGGGCCCCGGGGCAGGCCGTGGCGGACGAGCAGGACCACGGCCTCGAGCCAGGCATCGACATCGTGGCCGAGGGCGGCGCCGTGCGCGCGGAGATAGGCGAGGGCGGCGACCCGCTCGGTGCCGGCGCGCCCTCCTCCGCGCGGCGGTGGGGCGAGCAAGCAGACCGGATAACCGGCTTCGGCCGCGCGGGCGCACGCGACGGCCAGCTCCACAGCCGCGCTGCCGGTGGGCGTGGTCTCGAGCGCCCAGGCGATGACGTCGCCGGGATCCGGGTTCTCCGCCAGCCGAGCCTCGATCCCTCGTGCGCGCAGCGCCGCGAGCGCGGTGGCGCCGAGCTGGGCGGGAGCGATCACCTGCACGCGCGGTGCGGCGACCGTGGTCGCGGCCGTGCGTGGCTGAGCCACTAACCGCCTCGCCGCGGGACGACGTGGACCGCGAGGTGCTCGGTGACGCGCTCGAGCGTGCGGCGTTGTTGCTGACTCGCGCGCGGTGGAAGCGCACGGTGACCGAGCACGATCGGATCGAGGCCGAGCGACCCGAGATCGAGGCGGCGCATCGAGGCCGAGGGCGTCGGCGTGGGGTACTCGTCGATCGGCGGGCCCGCCATGCGCACCCCGATCACCGCAGGCCCGGTGACACGGAGGGTCTGAAGCACCGTGCCGTGCACGCGGCTGGCGTGGATCACGTTGCCCTCGGGGGCGATCGCGACCACGCGCGTGAGCTGCGCGAGATCGAGGAGCTCGGCGAGCGCGGCGACCTCGGCGAACCGCTCGGGGCGGCTCGCCTCGTCGACCAGGATCGTGGTGGCGTTGATCTGCCGCGCGACGGCGGCCATCACCTGCGCCCACCCGAGGTAGTCGAGCTGGAGATCGAGCGCGACGCCCGCGGCGGGGATCCCGGCGCGGGTCGCCCGGTCGGAGGCGAGGTCGAGCCACGTCGAGTCGCCGGCGGCGACGGCGAGCACCGGGGGGGCGTTGTCGCCGCGCATGAACTTCGCGGTCGCGTGGAGCACGCCATCGAGCCAGCGGATCGTCCGCGCGGGCGGCGCGCTGCCGAGCCACACCGCGATCGTCACGAGCCTCCTCCGAGCGCGACTCCAACAGCGACTTCCAGAGCCTGTGCGAGCTCCGAGAGCGCGCCACCGACAGGGCCGGTCAGCGCGCCGTCGACCTGCTTGCCCGGGTTCGGCGTGATCCGGATCAGGCTGCTGGTGCCCGCGAGGTCGACCACGGCGTTGCCGATCGCGACCATCACCTCGGGGGCGAGCGGTGTGCCCTTCTCGACGACCGCCCCGGGCTGCACCACGCCGGCGCGCACCGCATTCGGCGTGCCGACGAGCGGTGCGCCGAGGAGCGTCGCGAGCCGCTGCGCATCCCGTGCGATCGCCGGATCTCCGACGACGTCATCACCGATCATCACCATCGCGCCCGTGGTGTGGGCGACCTCCGCCGCGATCGTGCCGACCAGCTCGATCCTGTCGTCGCCACCACCGGGCACGACGAGCACGACGAGATCGACATCCTCCTCGGCGGCGACGATCGGCTGTGCGCCTCCGACGAGGACCACGGCCGCGCCGCTGTCGCTCGAGCGCACGTACCCGCCATCGCGATCCCGCAGCTCGACATCCTCGACCCCGACCGCACGCGCGCGCATCAGCAGGCGCGCTCCCAGCCGCGCACCGGTGCGGGGACCGAGCTCGGGTGCGCTCGGGCTATCGGCACCGAACAGGACGAGCCGGGGCCGCAGGTGATCGAGGACCGATAGCCACGCGGTCCCGAGCGAGCTCCACAGGGGCGCGATCACCACGTCGGTCATCGCGACCACGATCTTGTCGGCGCCTGCGCGCGCGAGCATCGCCTGCGCGCCCTCGAGCGCAGGGACGTTCGCCGTGCTCACGAGCTGGGCGGTCGAATCAGGTGCGCTGCGATCGCCCGGATCGTGGATCACCAGGGCGGCGTACAGGGTGGCCCCCCACGAGGAGGCGACGGCGCGACCGGCCGCAAGCGCCGTGAGGGAGGCTGGATGGGGCCGATCTCCGTCGAGATCGATATGGACGAGGACCGCACCCACGCTGGGGGGGAAGCTAGCGTGCGACCACCGGCGTGGTCAAGATTTCCTTCGAATTACCGAAGCTTGCAAGGCGTGGCACGCCGGCAGCGGCGGCCCTCGACCTCGAGCTCCCAGTTGTGACGGGCACACACCAGGAGCTCACCGTCGACGAAGCCATCGGAGATCCGGCCGCCATCGTGCGGGCACTCGTCCTCGACGACGACCAGGCGCCCGCTCCCGAGCCGGGCGATCGCCATCGGCACGGCACCCTCGCGCGCCCGCATCACCGCCCCGACGGGAATCATCCCGGCGAGGAGGACGTCCGAGACCTGCGGCACCCCATCATCGGGGTCGTAGCCGAGCTCGTCGTGGAGCTGCTGGGTGAGGCCCATCCCCCGAGGCTAGGCGGGCCCCCTGACATCGTCAGTCGAGGCGCATCGCCTGTTGCCGGAGGGCGTGGTCGGCGAGCACCAGGGCCATCATCGACTCCACGATCGGGATCGCCCGTGGCAGGACACAGGGGTCGTGGCGGCCCTTGGGGGCGAGGACCGCGGGGTTGCCGGCGGGATCCACGGTGTCCTGCGGCCGCATGATGGTCGCCGTCGGCTTGAAGGCGATCCGGAGGGTGATCGCCTCACCATTGGAGATCCCGCCCTGGATGCCGCCGGAGTGGTTGGTGCGGGTGCCGATCGTGCCATCGGCGCGACGGTAGAAGGGATCGTTGTGCTCGCTGCCAGTCATCAGCGTCCCGGCGAAGCCGGCGCCGTTCTCGACGCCCTTGACCGCCGGGATGCTCATCATCGCCTTCGCGAGGTCCGCCTCGAGCTTGTCGAACACCGGCTCGCCCCAGCCCGCGGGCACACCGCGCGCGACGACGCGGATCACGCCACCGACGGAGTCGCCGTCCTTGCGCGCCCGCTCGATGCGGTCGATCATCGTCGGCGCGGCCACCGGATCGGGGCAGCGCAGGTCGTTGATGTCGACCTGGGCACGGGTGATCAGCGCAGGATCGACCGCGGCCAGGATCCCACAGACCTCGTCGACCCAGGCGACGATCTCGATGCCCCGCCGCGCCAGCAGCTGCTGCGCGACCGCACCGCCCGCGACCCGCCCGGCGGTCTCCCGCGCACTCGCGCGGCCACCACCGGCGATCGCGCGGATCCCGTACTTCGCGTCGTAGGTGTAGTCGGCGTGGCTCGGACGGTAGGCCTGGGCGACGCCCTCGTAGTCCTTGCTCCGCGCGTCCTGGTTGCGGATCAGCATCGCGATCGGGGTTCCCAGGGTCACCCCATCGAGGACTCCGGAAATAATTTCGACCTGATCCCCCTCCTTGCGCTGGGTGACCAGGCGGCTCTGGCCGGGGCGCCGGCGATCGAGCTCGGCCTGGATCTGCCCCAGATCGAGGCTCAGACGGGCAGGGCAGCCATCCACGACCACGCCCAGGCCCGCTCCATGCGACTCGCCGAACGTCGTGATCCGGAACAGGGCTCCGAAGCTACTCCCCATTCCGCGCAGCATAGCTCCATGTAGGTTTGCGGGGGGCGGCCCGTTGAGGTTACCTTTGTGGTGCTGATGGCTGATCCGGATCGCCGGCCCACGGCTCAGGAAATCGAGGAGCTGATCGATCTGGTCCGGCGGGACCCCGGATCGCCAGCTTTCATCGATCTGGGCGAGGCCTACCTTGCTCTCGGCCGACCGCGCGATGCGGTTCAGGTCGGCAACCTCGGACTCGAGGCGGCGCCCGACAGCCTCGAAGGACGCGTGATGCTCGCAAGGGCTCACGCTTCCCTTCACCAGTGGAAAGAAGCGCAAGGCGAGCTGCTCCGCGTCGTGAAGATCGACCGCTCGAACCGGCAGGGCTTCGCGTTGCTCGGCGAGGTGCTGCTCCGCCGCTCGGACTACGAGCGTGCGGTGCCCGTGCTCCAGCACGCGCAGAACCTCGATCCCACCAGCCCGCAGATCCTGTCGATGCTCAAGCGCGCGCGCGCCGGGCAGGCGCTCGATGCGCCGCCGCCCGTGCCGTCGCCGATCCCGCCACGTGGCGAGACCGATCATCCGCACGCCGGCGCGGTCGAGCGCTCGCGGCCCGCACCGCCACCGATCGCGGCCCCGCCGCGACGCCCGGCGCCGGCCCCGGTCCCGACCGCCTCACCGCAGATGCGGACGATGGCGATCGAGCCGGCCACCGAGCCCGCGACCGCGACGCGCACGGAGCTCGCCACGGCGACGCGCACCGAGGCCGCGCCACCGCCGAGCTTCGCCGACGCCTCGCCAGCCGGCTTCCAGATGCCGTCGCCGTCGAGCTCGACGGCGCGCACCCCCAAGCAGACCGCGCCGCCGCCGATGAGCGTCGAGGGCATCCGGCCGCGCGTGATCTCGCGCGACAAGGAGAAGAACGCCGCGGCCGCGTCGCTCCGGCAGTCCGCCGCGGTCGGCGAGACCTACCTGAACGATCTGCTCACCGGCGGTCTCCTCGACGTCGCGGGCGTGCGTGCGCCCGACAACGACTTCGATCTGCGGCCGGATCGGCGCTGGGGCCGTTCGACCCGGCGTGCGTTCATCTTCCTGTTCGTCGTCCTGGTGCTCGGCATCGGCGGCGGCGGCACCTGGTACTGGTGGAGCGAGAAGCAGAAGGCCGAGGCCGTCGCGCGCCTGCAGAAGGAAGCGAAGCAGGCGATCGGCAATGGCGACTTCGCCGGCCTCGAGACCTCGATCAAGAAGCTCTCGGAGTCGCTCGAGAAGGACAACGCCAACGTCCTGACGTTCGCGTACTACACCGAGACCGCGGGCCTCGAGGCGCTGCTCTACGGCACCGAGGCCGACCGGGTGAACAAGGCGTACAAGTCGGCCAAGCCGGAGATCGAGGCCGGCGCCGCGGGTTGGCGCGAGCTCGTGATCGGCAAGGCGGCGGTGGATCTCGCCACGCTCGGGACCGGCGATGGCAACGCGCAGGCGGTCGCGGCCACCAGCATCTCGACGCTGTCCGAGACCGTGAAGAACCTCGACGAGCTCCTGAAGACCAGCCCCAACGACAAGTGGGCGCTGTGGCTCAAGGCGCGGGCCGAGCTCGCGGGTGGTGAGCGCAAGGCGGCCAAGGCGCAGATGAAGGCGGCGGGCGAGGGCGATGACGGCCTCGTGGTCGCCATGATCGAGCACGCCGACCTGATGGTCGATGACGGGCAGCTCGAAGAGGCGCTCGCCGCGTACGACAAGGCGACCGCCAAGTCGAAGGATCACCCGCTCGCCGTGGTGGGCCGATCGCTCGGTCGCGCCGAGGCCTCGGTGCAGGTCAACGAGGCGATCGACGAGCTCTCGGTGAAGCTGTCCGCGAACATCGGGCCGCGCGTGGGCTCGTACCGGAACCTCGCCTCGGCGCTCGCCAACATCGGCATCGAGGACTACCCGAAGGCTGTCGAGTCGCTGCGCAAGGCGACGGCGCTCAAGCCGCCGAACGAGCCGCGGTTCTGGGCACGTGTCGCCTGGGCACACTACACGAGTGGCAACCTCGCCGAGACGGCGAAGGCCCGCGCGCGCGTGGTGTGGTTCGGCAAGGGCAAGGCCGAGGACGATCCGACGGTGCAGCTCGTCGATGCCGCGCTGCTGCTCGCCTCGGGCCTCCCCGAGAAGGCGCTCGATCAGGCCTCCAAGATCGAGGGCGTGCGCCCGCGGCTGCTGCGGGTCTACGCGCTGCTCGATCTCGGCAAGGCGAAAGAAGCGATGGGGGAGGCCGACGAGGTGCTGAAGATGGCGCCCGAGAACGTCGAGGCCGCGATCCTCCGCGAGCAGGCGCGCATGATCGCGACTGAGGGCAAGGATCGCCTCGCAGCCACCGATGCGCTCGAGAAGCTCGCGCGCAAGGCGAAGAGCAAGCTCGGGCGTCACGCGTACGGCATGGCGTTGATCGCGACCGGCGATCCCAAGGGAGCGCAGGCGCAACTCGAGCAGGCGCTGGCCGACATCAACACGCCGAACAACGAGAACTCGCCGAACCCGCTCGAGTACCGCACGCACACCGCGCTCGCGGAGCTCCTCCTCGAGGCCAACGACATCGCCGGCGCCGGCAAGCAGCTCGACGAGGCCCTGAAGGTCAACTCAGGCTACTTCCCGACCTTGGGCCTCCAGGCCCGCATCGTGCTGCGGAACAACGAGCCCGATCGGGCGCTCGATCTGCTGGCGCCGATCTTCGCCGAATCCGGCGCGGTGACGCCGCAGCTGAAGCTCACGCTCGCCGAGGCGCTGATCACGCACAAGGGCGGAACAGCCAAGCAGAAGGATCAGGCCAAGGCGCTGATCCTCGAGGTCAAGGACCTGATCCAGCCGCAGACCGAGGTCAGCCGGGTGGCCGCGTTGCTCGATCCCAAGCTGCCCAAGGAGCTGGGGCTGCCGGAGCCCGGTGCCGCCGCGGTGCCTGGCGCTCCCGCTCCCGCCGAGGCGCCGATCAAGGGCCCCAAGCCGCCCAAGAAGCGCGGTCGCGGCCGCTGATGGGGCTGCGTGCGGCGCCGCTGCTCACTCTGACGTTCGCGGGCGTCGTGCTCGCCGCCGGCGTTGGCTGCAAGAAGGACGAGCCGGCGCCCGGATCGGCCGTGGTTCATCACGAGCTCTCGCACATGGCCGAGGCCCGGCCGCGTCCTCGACCCGCCACGCTCACGCAGGTCACGATCAAGGCACTCGGCATGTACTGCGAGGAGACCTGCCCGATGAAGGTCCGCATGGCGCTCGCGGACGTGCCGGCGGTGTACGAGCTTGGCTTCGATGTCTCGACCGAGAGCATCTTCGTCTCGTACGACACGGCGCTCGGTGACGCGAAGCAGGTGACCAAGCCGATGATCGTCGCGATCAAGAGCGCGGGGTTCGATCCCTGGCTCGCCAAGGAATCGTGGCCGGACGATGCGAAGAAGGTCGTGCAGGTCGTCACACGCTAGCCGCGGACTCTTGATACGGTACGCCGATGAAGCTGGCATTGGCGTTCGCGGTGATGGTGGTGACGGTGGTGCTTGGGGCGGGGTGCAGCGCGGATGTGTCCGCCGAGGGAAAGGCGGCGCCCAAGCCGGCGCCGTCGGCGAAGTCGACGTTCAAGGTCGGCGATCGCGTCGACGCCAAGTGGGTCGACGACGTCTACTACGAGGCGAAGATCACGAAGGGCAACCCCGACGGGACGTTCGCGGTCCACTTCGATGACGGCACGGAGATGGAGCGGATGGCCGCGGCCAAGTTGCGCGTCCCGGTCGCCGGCGCGTTCAAGCAGGGCGATCGCGTCGACGCGGTGTGGAAGGGCACCGGCTTCTATCCGGGGCGGGTCACCAAGCTGAACCCCGACGGCACGTTCGAGGTCACCTTCGATGACGATGGCACGATCGAGAACAAGCTCCCGGCCACCAAGCTGCGGGCCTACGTCGAGGATCCGATCAAGGCGGGCGATCCGGTGTGGGGCAAGTGGACCGACGACGTGTGGTACCCGGGGAAGGTCGGCGCGGTGAACAAGGACGGCACGTTCAAGGTCGCGTACACCGATGGCGACACCTCCGCCGCGCTGCCGCGCGCCAAGGTTCGGCTCCGCGACCCCGCGACCACGCCGAAGGCCCAGCGGCCCACCAGCTCGAGCTCGCCTGCGGCCGAGGGCGGCAACTGCGCCGGACCCGGGATGCCCCGACGCTGCAACGGCGTGTGCACGACGATCCAGGACAACGACAACAACTGCGGTGGCTGCGGCAACAAGTGCAAGGCCGGCTACCACTGTGCCGGGTTGTTCTGCCGCGACGCCGGCGGGAATCTGTAGCGAGCGCAGGTCGCGGGCGGGGCAGCCCCAGTCAGGTCAGAGGATGCCGTCGAGCGAGCCCTGGCCCTCGCGGATCACCGTGATCGTGTCCTGATCGACCTCGATCACCGTCGACGGCGCGGCAGGCGTCTGCTCGCTGTCGATCACGACATCGAGGAATCGACCGAACGACGCGATCACCTCGTCGGCATCGCGGCAGGTGATGTCCTCCTCGGGGCCGTGCGCGATCGCGCTGGTGGTCAGGAGCGGCCGGCCGAGCGCCACGCACAGCGCCTGGGCGATCGGGTGGCTGGTGATGCGAATGCCCACGGTGCGGCGCTTGTGGTGCGTCAGCGTGCGAGGCACCTCGTGCGTCGCCGGGACCACGAGCGTGTACGGGCCGGGGAAGATCTGCTGGGCGAGGCGGAACGCGGTGTTCGAGAACTGCCCGTACCGCGACGCGATCGAGAGATCCGGGCAGATCAGCGCGAGCCGCTGATTCTTGTGCATCAGCTTCGCGCGATAGATCTTCTCGATGCCCTCGCGTGATTCGATCGCGCAGCCGAGGGCATAGATCGAATCGGTGGGATACGCGGCGACCCCGCCGGCGTGCAGGATCTCGACGGCCTGCTCGATCTTCCGCGGCGACGGCTCTTCGAGCTGATCGAACACCAGCCGCAGCGGCATCGCGCCTCGCGAGGGGCGGGCAGCGGCGCTCACGGCCCCACCACGCCCTGGCCGCGGAAGCCCTTCCCGATCACGTACTGCTCGATCGAGATCTGGCGGCTCGACGCCGGCTTCACCGTCTTGCCGACGGCGAACTTGCTGCGGACCGCGTCGCCGAGCTTCTTGAAGTCCGGGCCCTGGAACAGCTTGCCGACGAAGTTGCCGCCCGGGGCGAGCACCAGCGTGGCGATCTCGAGGGCGCGCTCGAACAGCGCCTCGCTCCGCGCCTGATCCATGCTGCGCACGCCGCTGGTATCGGGCGCCATGTCCGAGAGCACGATGTCGAAGGCCGGGAGGTCGCCGAGCAGCTCCTTGACGTCGATGGTCAGTACGTCCCCGACGACGATCCGTGCGCCCGTGGGAGGGCGATCGAGCGGCGCGCGATCGAGGCCGACCAGCACCGCACGCTCGCCGATGGTCTGGTTCGCGTACTGGAGCCACGAGCCCGGTGCGCATCCGAGATCGAGGACGCGATGCCCGCCGTCGAAGATCCGATGCTTCTCGTCGATCTCCTGGAGCTTGTAGACCGCGCGCGCAAGGAAGCCCTCCTTCTTCGCTTTCTGGTGAAAGCGATCGTGTCGGGTGCTCCGATCGTCGAGGCGCTTGGACATCTGAACTACCAGAAAACTACGAAGGCCCGGACGCTCGCGCGCCGGGCCCGTACTGCCGAGGCAGGTCGGCTACTAGCCGCGACCCGCAGCCGCCTTCTTGGAGGCCTTGAGCGGGTTCTTCGACCGAACCTCTTCCTTGCCCATGCCCTTGCGCTTGTACACCGTGCGCGTGGCAGCCTTCGAGACGACGACGTACTCGTTCGCCGCGCCCGGGATCGAGCCGCGGACGAGGATCACGCCTTCCTCGGCGAGGATGCGGAGGAGCTGAAGGTTCTGGACGGTGACCTTCTCGTTGCCCATCTGACCCGCCATGCGCTTGCCCTTGTGGACACGCTGCGGGGTGAGGCGGCAGCCGATCGAGCCGCCGTGGCGGAAGTACTCGTGGGTACCGTGGGCGCGGGTCATGCCCTTCATGTGGTGCTTCTTGATGACGCCCTGGTAGCCCTTGCCCTTGGACCAGCCCTCGACGTCCACCGGGATGTTCACTTCGAACACGTCGCCGGCGTTGATCGCCTGACCGACCGTGAACTTCGCGACCTCTTCGGGGGCGAGGCGGATCTCGCGGATGAAGCGCTGCGGCTTGAGGCCGCTCTCCTTCACCGCGCCGAGCTCCGGCTTGTTGGCGAGGCGGACGGGCTTCTCATCGAAGCCGAGCACCAGCGCGGAGTAGCCGTCCCGCTCCTTGGTACGCGTACCGATCACGACGTTCGGACCCGTCTGGATCACGGTGACGGGGATCGACTCACCGTCGTCCGCGAACACCTGGGTCATTCCGAGCTTCTTGCCGAGCAGGCCGATCTTGAGAGACATGACGTGACAGCTCCTACGTACCGGAAACGAGGGGGGAATACATACCCGCGTGCGCCTTACCCGTCAAGGTAAGCCTGTGGGAGGATCGAGGTGGAACACACGGCACGTATTCTCGACCGTTTGAGCGGCTAACTCCTCGAAACTCATACCTGCACAGCTGGCTACCACCTCCGCCGTGTGCACGATGAACCCGGGTTCGTTGCGCTTTCCCCGCTTCGGGATCGGTGCCAGGTAGGGGCAATCGGTCTCGATCAGGAGCCGGTCGCGGGGCACGAAGGGCACGGCGTCCCGCAGCGGCTGGGCGGTCTTGTAGGTGACGATGCCCGAGAACGAGACGTAGTAGCCGAGCTCGGCATAGGCCTTCGCGTCCTCCGGCGTGCCCGTGAAGCAGTGGATCACGCACCCGAGCTCGCCGGCGCGGCCTTCCTTGAGGATCGCGCGCGCGTCGTCGTGGGCATCGCGGATGTGGCAGACCACCGGCTTGCCCACGCGGTGCGCGAGCTCGAGGAAGCGCGCGAACGCGACCTGCTGCACCTGCCGTGGCGAGTGATCGTAATAGTAGTCGAGGCCGGTCTCGCCGATCGCGACCACGCGCGGATGCGGCGCGAGCCGCTCGTGCACGGCCCACCACGCGTCGGTCATCTTGTCGACGTCGTGGGGATGGGTGGCCACGGTGGCCCAGATGTCCGGATCTTGCTCGGCCAGCGCCACCGAGCGCTCGGCGCTGCCGGTGTCCCCGACCGCGCCGATCACGATCATCCGCGAGACGCCTGCAGCGCGTGCTCGCGCGAGGACCTCGCCGCGATCGGCATCGAACTCCGGGCCATCGACGTGGGCGTGCGAATCGAACAGCCGGATCATGCGAGGCGCTCGTCGATCATGCGCAGGGCGGCGGCGATCGCCTCGATCAGCTCCGCGCCCTTGCCGCTGCGTGCGAGCTTCTCGAGCGGTGCCTTCGCCCACTCGCCGGCGCTCGCACCGAGCTGCTCCACGGCGAGGCCGCGGACGTGGACCTTGCGCGCGCCGAGCGCGGCGATCAGCACGCGTCGCGCGGCATCGTGATGCGCTCCATTGGGGGCGATCACGAGCAGCTTCCCGGCGGCGAGGACGCACGCTTCGGGCGGGGTCTTCTTGTTGGCGAGGGCGCGGCCGAGGGCCTCGGCATCGTCGGCAGTGCCCAGGGTCGCGAGCGCGGTGACCGCATCCCATGCACGTTCAGGATCTGCGAGCGCACCCGCCAGGGCGGCGCGTCCCCGCGGGTCGCCGAGCTCCGCGAGGGCGTACGCCACGTCGAACCGGGCGCTGGGATCGGTGTGCTCGAGATGCGCGGCGAGCAGGGCGGCAGAGGCCTTGTCTCCGATCGCGCCCAGTGACAGTGCGGCGGCACCGACCACCTGGGGATCCTTGTCGTCCAGCGCCTTCGCGAGGAGCGGCGCGGAGCGCTGCTGATCGATCTCGGCGAGCGACGTGGCCGCCTGGAACCGCAGATCGGCGGGGCCGTCGGCGAGCGCCTCGGCGAGAGGGTCGAACCCGTCGGGGTGGCCGATCGTGCCGAGCGCGATCGCCGCGTTCTGGCGCACGGCGGCGGCGCCGTCCCCGAGGCGCTTGACGAGCGCGGGGATCGCCGCGGGCTCACCGAGCTCGCCGAGCGAGCCCGACGCCTCGGCCCGAACCTCGAACCGATCGTCGTCGAGGGCGGCGATCAGCGCGTCGAGCGCGCGGCGCTTCTCGGCCGGCTCGGTGAGCTCGCCCAGGGCGTGCGCGGCAAACGCACGGGCCTTCGGGCTGCCCTGCGCGAGGTCGCGGAGCGCCGCCTCGAACGTGATCGTCGAGCTCGGGAACAGGAACGACACGGGCGCACCCTACCAGATGTCCCCCAAGGGGACTTCCTCGCGTTTCGGCCGGCGGCGTAAACTGGGGCATGGCCGAGGGGCAGCCCGAGGACTGCGAGCTGTGCAGCGGCGTGGGCTGGTGGCCCCATCCGTGTGATGGGATCGCGAGCTGCTGGGAGTGCCACGGCAGCGGCGTGCGTCGTGCGCGGGGCAACTGCGATTGGTGCAGCGGCTGGGGCTGGATCGGATCGGAGCAGAAGTGCGATCGCTGCGCCGCGACCGGCTGGGTCGCGGGGGACAACGTCCTCTACTGGTGTCGTGACTGTTCGCGCACCGTCGATGCCAAGGCGGTGGGCGGTGCGTGCCCGAAGTGCGGCGGCGATGCGATCGATCGCGTGACCGCGCCAGACGCCGCGCGACCGCTTACGCCTTAGAACCGGCCGCCGACGATCGCGCCGAACTGACCCGGAGCCGCCATCGGCACCACCTCGACCGGCAGCCGCTTGAGCGATCGGCTGAGCCGATTGCCGACCACCGCGCCCACCGCGGGCGTGCCGATGATCACCGCGAGCCCGAGGAGCGGCGAGTCGACGACCATCGGGTAGCCGACCACGGTCCCGACCAGGCCGAACACGACCGATCCGGTGACCGTCATCGCGAGCGAGCTGTCATGGCGATCGTCGCGGTTCATCAGATAGACCGCGGCGGCCGGCAGGAGCGTGCTGCCGATCGACGAGGCGATCACGAACTCGCCGCTCGGCAGCCCTTCATCATCGCCGCCCCCGTCGATCCTGCCGTACGCGATCTTGTTGGCGAGGAGCCCGAACGCGAAGAAGCCGGCCGTGCCGGCGCCGCCGGCGATCAGGAGGTTGCCGAGCACGCTCGGGTCGTCATCGCCCGCCGTGTGCGTGGTCGCGCGAGGAGGTGGTGCGGGTGGGGCGGGGCGCGCGATCCGCTCGCGGACGCACGCGGCGAGGGCGGGCTGCGCTGGGACGTTGGCCACATAGAACGCCTGATCGGCGGTGGCGAGGGCGCGGGTCAGTGCGAGGGCCTCGTCACAGCGGCCCCCGCCTGCGAGGTCGATGGCGCGTTGCAGCGTGGTCGCCAGATCGTCGGGGGCGTCGGGGGCGGCGGCCGCCGTGCCTGTCAGGACCACGAGCAGCAGGGTCGCGAGGATCTCCAGACGAAGCATCCAGCGAGGGATTGCACGCCGGGTGCCGCCTCCAACTCCCCCAGATCACGTGGGCGCACGACGAAGATCTGACAAACCTGGGCAATCCACGCCAGAACGCGAACAGGTGCCGACCCTGCTCGACGCGCTACTCCCCGCGGGTCGCGTGATAGTAGGTCGCCTCGTCCACCTTCTCGGCGGCCCAGCCGGCGTCGGCTCGGATGATCGGCGCGGCGACCTGGGCGACCCACGGCGCGTGCTGCGCCCAGCCGCGCTCGATCGCGGCCTCGATCAGCATCTCCGCGGCATCGGAAGGATCCTCCTCCTGCTGGAGCCAGGCGGCGAGCCGATTCGGATCTCCCGAGGCCACGGCAGCGAGGCCGTGGCCGTTCCGCTCGCGCACCGTGCGGTCGTCCTGCCACGTGGCGTCCATCGACCAGCGCACCTTGCCGTTGACCTCGTCGGCGACGTGCTGCGGCGTCCATCCCGGGTGCAGCCGGCCCATCGCGTTCGCGAACGCCTGCCAGTACGTCCGGTTGGCGGCCTCCCATCGTCCGACATCGTCGAGCGTCTTGTGGCGGAGCCGGTGCCACTGGGCCTCGGCATCCTGCATCGCGCACCACTCGGGCCACGCCGCCTCGCGCGCGAGGAACATCGCGCCGGCGCCCATCGCGAACGACTGCGAGGCGGTGCCGGGGGTGGCCGTGGTGATCGCCTTGCAGTGCGGGCAGGTGAGGTTGACCGCCTGGTGCCACGCCGTGTTCCGGCGATCGAGCTGTGCGCCGCAGTGCTGGCAGGGGACCGCGACCGCGATCTCCGCGAGGGCCACGGCGTGTAACGCGCGGCCGCTGTCTGCCTCGCCCTTCATGATCATCCGCTCGGTCTCGCGCTCGAGCTCGCGCGCGAAGTTGGCCTTGAGCGTCAGCATCTGGCCGCGGAACCGGCCGCTCGCGCGCGCATCGTCGAGATCGATGTTGTCGAGCTCGCCATCGATCTTCTCCCACGACTCGTCGACCTTCGCGCGGAGCGCGAGGAGCCGGGCCTTGAGGGCGCTCGAGATCCCGGAGACGGCGGTGCCATCGACTGCCTCCACGGCGAGCACCTCGGTGTACGCGGCGACCGCCTCGCCATCGATCTCCCTGACGCGCGCGCGCACCTTGTCGAGGAACGTGGTCCAGCGCGTCGCGAGGGGCGCGAGGGCCACCGGAACTGGTTGCATGGTCATGTGCCGAGCTTGTCCTTTCCGCAGAACTGACACGCCAGCTCCTCGGCGAGGCGCGGGCCTCCGCACTGGGAGCAGCGGATCACGAACCCACCGGGCGGGCGTTGCCAGCCCTTGCTCTTCGCCGTCTTCGCGCTCTGCACCGCGAACGCGAACATGCTCTTGGGCCGCCAGGTGGCGTGCTTGAGATACGTCGCCTCCGTGGTCCGCCAGACCTCCTCGGCCGCGGCGACCAGCCGGGGCTCACCGACGGCGTCGGCGAACCTCCGCGCGATCGCGTGTGCACAGGCGGCGACCTCGCCGGGCAAGGCGCCGCGCGCGAGGTTCAGCTGCGCGCGCAACCGCTCGCGCTCGGCCGCGCCGATCGGCGCCACGCCGTAGCCCGCGAGGACCTTCGCCCACGCATCGTTGACGCCACCCGCTGGCTCGACCAGCAGCGCGTCGTCGAACAGCTTGCCGAGCTCCTCGGTGAGGTACCCGAGGAGCGCCATCGGATCGGCCACGGATGCTCCGTTCGTTTGGACTTCGTTCAGACTTCGTTCAGACGCTCAGGTCGTCGTCGAACGAGCCGCCCTGCGCCTTGTACTGCTGCTCGTAGTGCGTCTGCAGCTCGCTGTAGCGCAGGCCGATCCGGTAGTCGCCGCCGATCTTCGCCGACCAGTACTGGCTGAGGTTCGACCAGTCGAGGGCGTTCATGCCGAACTGCTGCTGCAGCATCGCGTTCACGTCGCGGCCCTGCTGCGACCACGCCGACTGCGCGCCGCCGATCTCCGCGTAGCGCTCGAGCGTGCAGGGCTCGGCGCCGACCGCGCCCTGACCCTGGTTGAGCGTGCCGGCCTGGCCCGCGTTCGCCGCCGCGGAGGCGCCGAACTGCCCCTGCTGGGCCATGCCGAAGTACTTGCCGTACTCGGTCATCAGCGCCATCGTCGCGTTCATGTCACCGGCCTGGCCGCTCATGCGGCGCTGCCACTCGGTGTTCACGCGATCCCACTTCGCCTGATCCATGCCGTTCTCGGCGAGGATCGCGGCCCACTTGCCCATGTCGTTCCCCACGCCCATCGCGCGCGCCTGGGTGAACGAGTAGGTCTTGATGTCGATGCCCTCGACGGGCTCGAGGATCTGCGGGTTCGACGCCGCCGCCGCGCCGAACTGCTCGCGCGCCTGACGATTGCCAGCGTTCATCGCGGCCTGCACGAACTCGTGGGTGTGGCCGAAGTGGCGATTGAACGTGTCCCGCACCCGGCCCATGTGGCCCCAGTCGCGGATGCCGTACTCGCGGCACTTCGCGTCGCACGCGTCATCCCCGCCATCATTGCCGGCCTTCTCGATCGCCTTCAGGCGGAACCAGAACTCCTCGTGGTTGTGAGGATCCCAGCCGCCCCAGTCATCGGCCTCGGAGTCGTCCTGCTCCTCGTCCTCCTCGACGTCCTCGGGCTCTGGCTCGGGCTGAGCCTGGTACTGCTGCTGCTGGGGCTGCTGTTGCTGCGCCTGCTGCTGCTGCGGTTGGGCCGCGTCCTGCGCACCCTTGACGATTCCCTTGAGCTTGTCGAATAGACCCATGCCGAAAAGTTATCACGCAGGCTTGGTCGCCGCGGTCGCGCGCTCCAGCGTTTCGACCGTCTCGATCCGGTCCGGAGTGACGCGCTCGAGGATCGTCGCGAACAGCTCGTCGCGATCCGTGATCGCGTACGGCGCCGGCGCACCATCACCGGGCACGAGCAAGCTGTGCTCGGGACGGCCACCATCGACGAAGCAGGTCTTGGTCGAGGGCGAGGCGACCACGCGCACGATCTCCGTCCAGCGCAGCCGGAACCGCGTGCCCTTGCCGTCGCGGACCTCGAGGCCGTCCGCATCGGTCACGACCACGAACTTCCACGTTCGCGAGTTGAGATAGGCGCCGCCGAGCGCGATGCCCAGGATCCCCGTGGTGAGTGGCATCGCGGCAAACCCGAGCACGGTGGCGACCACGCCGAGCCCGCCTCCGAGCCCGATCGCGGTCCAGGCCACACCGCGGTAGCGCGGCCGAAACCGGAACGTGCTCACTGCTTCGCGACGAGGGCGGCGATCTGGCCCCGCGTCTCGAGCGGGATCGACTCGAACAGCACCCCGAAGCCCTTCGGCAGCATCACGCTGCCGCTCTCGCTGGGCAGCTCGCAGTCATCCGTGCGCTGCCACAGCACCCAGCCGACCGCATCGATCGGCCCGATGCCGCGGACCTCGAACTTGATCGCGACGCGAGACAGCAGCGGGATCGTGGGTCCGGAGATGAACGCGCCGTTGGTGGACAGATCGCGGACCACCGCGGGGAACCGCTTGCCGATCGTGCTGGCATCGGCCTCCACCCGCTTGAACACCGCGGCGAGGTTCGGATGCAGCGTCATCGGCACCTGGCCGATCGATTCGCAGACGGCGGGCGAGTTGACCACCAGGCGCGCTGCACGACGAAGCTCGGACGACATGGAGGCGCCTATCGTACCCGGGTTCCGGGGGGAACGTCGTGGTCGATCGCGGAAAGTCCGAGGATCGCCTCGTCGCCCGCGGCGAGGATCATCCCCTCCGACATCAGCCCAGCCATCTTCCGCGGTGCGAGGTTCGCGACGACGATCACCTGCTTGCCGACGAGGGCCTCGGGCTTGTAGGCCTCCGCGATGCCAGCGACGATCGTGCGTGGCTTGGCCTCGCCGAGATCGACGGTGAGGTGGAGGAGCCGATCCTTCTTCGGAACGGCGGCCGCGGTCAGCACCTTGCCCACACGGAGCTCGAGCTTCGCGAAGTCCTCGTACGTGATCGGCCCGGCGGGCGCGTCGGTAGCGCCGGCCTCGGGTTTCACAGCGGCCTTCGCGGCGGGCTTGGGCGCTGGCGCGGCCGGTGCTGCGCCCGCGGCGTACTCGCCCGCGACCTTGGTGACGATCGCGGCCTGCATCGGCTCGTCGAGACGCGGGAACAGCACGCTCGGCGTGGCATCGGTGGCGAGCACGCCCGGGGCGAGGGTGAACACGCGGCCGCCTGCGCCGATCGGCCAGCGCGCGGGTGCGGCGTCGCCGAGCCAGCCCAAGATCGTCGCCGAGGTCGAGGGCAGCACCGGCGTGATCATCTGCGCGATCGTCCACAGGCTGCGCTGCAGGCACCACAGCGTGTGGCCGAGGACGGGGTCCTTGGCCTTCGCCATCGCCCACGGCTGGGTCTGATCGATGTACCGGTTGGCCTGGCCGATGAACTTCCACAGCTGCTCGAGCGCCTTGCTCGGTGCGCACAGCTCGAGCTCGCGCGCGACGGCGTTGGTCGCCTGGAACGCGTGGGTCTCGAGCTGCCAGTGCGGGTTCTCTCCGCCAGCGAACTGCGCGTCGTCGCACACCGGCGGGAACTCCGCCGCGAACTTGCCGATCAGCGTGAGCGAGCGGTTGACGAGGTTGCCGAGGTCGTTCGCGAGGTCCGCGTTGAACCGGCCAAACAGCGACTCGAACGTGAAGTCACCGTCGTTGCCGAGCGGGACCTCGCGCATCAGGTAGTAGCGCATCGCATCGATGCCGATCGGTCGACCGAGCGGACCCACCGCGAGCGCATCGGACAGCGTCACCGGATCGATCCGCGTCGCCGGCATCGACTTCGAGATCTTCTCGCCGCGCACCGTCCACCAGCCATGCGCGAGGATCGAGTGCGGCAGCGGGAGCCCGGCGGCCATCAGGAACGCGGGCCAGTACACGCTGTGGAACCGGAGGATGTCCTTGCCGATCAGGTGGATCGCGTGCGGGAAGTACTTCGCCGCATCGGCGCTCTCGAGGGAGCCATCTGGGCAGAGGTCCGAGTAGTAGTTGGTGAGCGCGTCCATCCACACGTAGATCACGTGCGCGAGCCCCTCGGGGTCAGGATCCGGCGCGGGGATGCCCCACGCGAAGCTGGTGCGCGAGATCGAGAGATCGCGTAGCTCCTCCTTCTCCAGGAAGCTGACGATCTCGTTCCGGTACTGCGTGGGGCGGATGAACTCGGGGTGCGCCGCGATGTGCGCCAGCAGCGGCTTGGCGTACTTCGAGAGCCGGAAGAACCACGAGCGCTCCTTGTCGATCCACGCGACCGGCTTCTTGTGGGTCGTGCAGCTCCAGGTGTCGCCGTCCTTGACCAGCTGGCTCTCGGTGTAGAACGCCTCGCAGCCGACGCAGTACCAGCCCTGATAGGTGGCGAGGTAGATGTCTTCGGGGTTGCGCTCGCGGATTCGCTTCCACAGGTTCGCGACCACGAGCTTGTGCTTCGCGTCCGTGGTGCGGATGAACCGGTAGCCGTCGATCCCGATCGTCTTCCAGCACTCGTCGAATCGCGGCGCGACCTGATCCACCAGCTGCTGCGGTGTGAGGCCGCGCTTGGTGGCCGCCTCCTCGACCTTCTGGCCGTGCTCGTCGGTGCCGGTGAGGAACCGCGTGTCGTCACCACGCATGCGGTGGAAGCGGGCGAGCGCGTCCGCGACGATCGTGGTGTAGGCGTGCCCGAGGTGAGGCACGTCGTTGACGTAGTAGATCGGCGTGGTGATGTAGAAGGGCGTGGTCATTCGGGCTTGTAGTGGTCAGAGCTCGGGTCGTCGGTGGGACCCAGATCATCGTCTTCGGGGGGCGCGAGCAGCGGGTCGTCGATCGGGAGCTGCGACCCGGGCTCCTCGGGCGGCGCCTCGTCGACGTCGTCGGCGTCGTCGGCATCGCCAGCACCGGGCGCACCGCCACGCCCGCGCGCCGGCCCGCCACCTTCGCGCGGGGGCTGGGTTCCCGGCGGGAACAGCGGCTTGACCTCGGTGGCCGGCAGCACCTCGGTGTCACCGAAGCCGTACGACACGCGGACCCGCTGGCGCAGCACATCGACCTCGACGACGCGGCCTTCACCGCGCGGCGAGATCACGCGCTTGCCGAGCTTCGGGAGACCCTTGCGCATCTCGGCGTAGCCGGCCTGCTCGTACACGAGGCAGCACTTGAGGCGACCGCACTGACCGGAGACCTTGGTCGGCGAGAGGACGAGGCCCTGATCCTTGGCCATCTTGATCGAGACCGGGACGAAGTCCGGCAGCCAGGTGGTGCAGCACAGCGTCAGCCCGCACGATCCGATGCCGCCGACGGCCTTGGCCTCGTCGCGCACGCCGAGCTGCCGGAGCTCGATGCGCAGGCCGGTGGCGGTGCCGAGCTCGCGCACGAGGTCGCGCAGATCGAGCCGGTCGTCGGACGTGTAGTAGACGTTGAGCTTGCCACCGCGGCCGCGCTCCCCGGCGGGCTCGACGCGATAGACCTTGAGCGGCAGGCGGAGCTGCGCGGCGGTGTCCTTGGCGAGCCGCAAGATCTTCGCGCGCTCGGTGTCTCCGTCGCGCTCCCCAGCGAGGTCGCCATCGTGCGCGCGGCGGATCACACGGCGTAGGCCGCGATCTCGGGTGGCGCGGCGAGCGGGCGGGGCGGCGACGGTGGCCAGCCGTGGGCCGCGCTCGCTGTCGACGATCAACCGATCACCGGTCGCGTAGTCGGCATCGCTCGCATCGCACCACTGGATCCGGCCGCCGATCACGAACCGAACGCCGACGACGCTGACGATGTCCTCGCCCAGCGCCACGGCGCTCGCCGCGAGCAGCGGATGGGTCAGCGGATCCGGGTCGCCAGCGGCGGCCTCGGCCGGAAGATCCGCGGCGAGCGTCACCGCCGCAGGCGGACCATCGTCGTCGGTGCCCCAGCGCTCGCCCGGCGTCTCGGGGACGGCCTCGTCGGCCTCGTCGGCCACGGGGCGACGTGGGGCCTGGGTCAACCGCGCGGTGGGTGGCTCGTAGGTCGGCGCCGCGGTGGGGGTGGCCTCGGTGCGCTGCAGATCGTCGTCGGTGCGGGCCTCGCCGCCGGCCGGCTGGTCCCGACGCTCTTGGCGCGGGCGCTCTCCGCCGCGCTGTCCACGCTGCGGGTCTCCACCGCCGCGCTGTCCACGCTGCGGGTCTCCACCGCCGCGCTGTTGTCCACGCTGCGGGTCTCCACCGCCGCGCTGTCCACCGCCGCGTGACGGGCCGCCACCGCTGCGCTGCGGATCTGCGCCGCCAGCGGTGCGCTGCGGATCTCCGCCGCGTTGCTCGCCGCCCTGTCGAGGCTGCCCATCGCGACGCTCGCGTCGCTGCCGACCGCGGCCGCGATCACCACCGGCGGGCTGCCCCTCGGTGCGCGCCTCACTCGCGGGCGCCGCGGGAGCTGCGCCGTCGACGGTGGGTGCGGCATCGGTCGATCCTGGCGCGGTGGCATCGGGCGCGCGGCCTTGCCACTGCCGGCGCTGCCGATCGCCCGCGGGCGGGCGCGAGGTGCCAGCGCCTTGCGATCCCTGCTCGGGCGGCGGCGCACCTTCCGCGGGTCGTGCCTGCGCGTCGGCGGATGGGGCAGCGCCCTCGGCGCTCGCCTCGCCGGCACCTCGCCGACGGCGACGACGACGACGCTTGCGCGGCTCGCCCGGGGCGCCGGGCGCTGCATCGGCCGCGGTGTCGGGACCGCCTTCCGAGTCGTTGTCCGGACCGTCGTCGGGACCGCCGTCGGGACCGCCGTCGCCGGAGTCGCTGGCGTCGGTGGTCATGGTGACCCACTGGGCGAACCGCTGGGGCCGACCTGCGGCAGGGTGGCGAGCTGAGCGATCACCGCTTCGATCGCGAGCTGCGGGTTCGCGTTGTGGATCGCGACCGCAGTGTGCCAGCCGAGGATCGCCTGGGCGCGCGCAGAGGCGGCACGTGCGCGGACGAGCTCGTCGCGCGCGGCGGCGGCGCTCGCGTGGGTGTGGAGCACCTGTGCCGCGGCGATCAGCACGGGGCCGGTCTCACCCTTGGCCTCGGCGATCCGGTTCGGCAGCGTGGCATCGTGGCGGTCGCCAGCGAGCTCCGCGCCGAGCGCGGCCACGCGCGCGAGCTTCGCGGGATCCGCGTCAGCGGCGAGGGCGTTGCCGCCCGCGAACCGCACGCGCTGGCAGCGGCTGCGAATGGTCGGCAGGAGCTGCTCGGGGGCGGTGGTGCACATCACGAACAGCGTGCGCGCCGGTGGCTCCTCGAGCGTCTTCAGGAGGGCGTTGGCCGCGGGTGGCGCGAGGGACGTGGCCTCTTCGACGATGAACACGCGCACCGCACCCTCGTGGGGCGGCATCCCCATCCGCGCGATCACCTGGCTGCGCACGCTCTCGATCGGGACGATCTGCGCCGCGCCCTCGCGGATCAGCGTCACGACATCCGGGTGGATGCCGGCGATGATCTTCGCGCACGCATCACACTCGCCGCAGGCGTCGTAGTCGTCGTCTTGCTTGGAGCCGCCCGGCGCGCGGCGCTGGCAGCACAAGGTCATCGCGAGGGCGATCGCGGCGTCGTACATCGGCGCGCCTCGCGGCCCCGACATCAGGTAGGCGTGCGGCACGCGGTCGCGCTCGATCGCCCTGCGAAGCTGAGCGACCACGCGGCCTTGGCTCCCAGTGGGCGAGAGACTTCCCGTCCAGACAGACACGGCGCAACGCTACCACGCCCCACCGATCCTGGCGCCGGCCGGCGGGCAGCGTTAGGGTCCGCCCCATGACGCAGTTCCCCCGCGCGAAGACCGGCACTGGACCTCTGGGCGCCCCCGCAGGCCCGACGTTCGCCGCGTTTCGCGAGGTCCCCCGCACGGGCGTGATCTTCGTGACCACCGAGGCCACCAAGCGTGGCTATTCGCCTTCGAGCGACGAGTGGTGCAACCTCGGCCAGGGCATGCCGGAGGCCGAGGCGCTGCCCGGCGCGCCGGCGCGGATCTCCGAGCTGCCGATCCTCGAGGGCGATCAGGAGTACGCACCCGTTGCCGGTCTGTGGGAGCTGCGCGAGGCGATCGCCAGCTACTACAACGAGATGTTCCGCCGCGGCATGGGCAGCAAGTACTCCGCGGAGAACGTCGCGGTCTCCGGCGGCGGTCGCTCGGCGCTGACCCGTGTGGCCGCCTCGCTCGGCAACATCAACCTCGGCCACTTCCTCCCGGACTACACCGCATACGAGGAGCTGCTCGGGGTGTTCCGGCTGTTCTCGCCGATCCCGATCCTGCTCGAGCCCGAGCGCGGGTATGCGTTCTCCGGCGCCGATCTCCGCCGCGAGGTGCTCGGGCGAGGTCTCGCCGCGATCCTCGCTTCGAACCCGGCCAACCCGACGGGGAAGGTCATCGGCGGCAGCGATCTCTCCGAGTGGGTGGCCGTGGGCCGCGAGCTCGATTGCTCGCTGATCTTCGACGAGTTCTACTCGCACTACATCTGGCGGCCCGATCTGGTCGCCGCGGGTGCGGCCTCGGGCCCGATCGAGACCGCCGCGCGCTACGTCGAGGACGTCGACCGCGATCCCGTGGTGATCCTCGACGGCCTGACCAAGAACTGGCGCTACCCGGGCTGGCGCGTGACCTGGACCATCGGCCCCAAGAAGATCATCGAGGGCGTGGTGTCCGCGGGATCGTTCCTCGATGGCGGCGGCTCGCGTCCGCTGCAGCGCAAGGCGATCGAGCTGCTCGCGCCCGCCAGCGCCACCGCCGAGACCAAGGCGATCCACGCGGCCTTCGGCAAGAAGCGCGGCAAGCTGCTCAACGGCCTCCGCGATCTCGGGTTCACCGTCGATCTTCCTCCGGAGGGCACGTTCTACGTCTGGGCCTCGGCGGCACACCTGCCGGCGTCGATCAGCGATGGCATGTCGTTCTTCCGCGCGGCGCTCGATCGCAAGGTGATCACCGTGCCGGGCGACTTCTTCGACGTCGATCCCGGCAAGCGCCGCGGTGGTCGATCGTCGCGGTTCCGTCGCCACCTGCGGTTCTCGTTCGGGCCGGCGATGCCGCGGCTCGAGCTCGCGCTCGAGCGGTTCAAGGAGCTGATCGCCGCTGCAGCGTGAGGCGATCCGCGCAGCGCTCGTCGACGTGACACGATCCTGACGTCCGTCTCTCGACGAGGAACGTCCTTCGCTTTCTGCGAGGATCGAGTAGGGTGTGGGATGGCGAGAACGTTCATTCACGTGGAGCTGGTGCAGGGTGACGAGGACGCGAGTGTCCCGTTCTGGACGGCGATGCAGGAGGCTGGCTTCGCGCGCACGGTGAAGGGCCGCCGCAGCCACCGCACGCTACGGCTGCCCTCGGGCATGTACGTGATCGATGACACCACCCCGGTCGACGCGCTCGAGCTGACCCGCGGGGCCGCGCGCACCGCGAAGGTCGAGGCGCGGATCTTCTGTCTCCCGGTCGCTGGCGACGTGCGGTTCGGCAACCTGATGCTCGACGAGCCGATCGCCGGCGAAGCGAGCGCGACGGTTCCGGCCGAAGCGTGAGAGCACGCCGGCGCTGACTGGCCCGCGCTTAGCCGCTGAGGAGCCGCGCCGTCGGGAGAGCTCCGAGCTCGCGCATGCGGTGGCGCGCGGCATCGACGATCCGCGTGCCCTTGCTGAACAGCGCGATACTGGGGATCGTCGCGAACACGACGGGCCAGGTGACGAATGCCACGCCGAGCACGGCGGCCATCGTCAGCACGAGGCCGCCGACGACCATGGTCCAGCCCGTGGTCAGGCGACGGCGGAGCAGGCTGCGCAGCTCGGTCTCATCCTCGAAGTCGTGCCCGCAGTCGCAGCGCGGGGCATTCGGCCGGTTCACGATCCCGCACATCGGGCAGCGGCGTGCGCGGGCGCGAGGTTCGCTCACGAGCCCAGTGTATCCACATCGGCTTCCGGTGCGGGCGTCACGTTCGCGCGCGCTCGCCGCACCGGGTAGACTGAGCCGTGGCGAAGGCCGAGCAGGCACCACCCGATCCGGCAGCACCGCCGCCGTCCCGCCTCAAGCGGATCCTGCGCCGGCTGTGGTGGTTCCACTCGTTCTTCGCGCTGTCGTTCGGCGTCGGCGTGATGCTGTTCGCGCGCGCCGGGCTCGCCCACGCGGACAAGGTCATGATGGCCCTGTTCGTCTCGTGGACGCTGCTGTTCGTGGCCCTGCGGTTCATCGTGGGCCCCGCGAACCGCAAGGACCAGGAGGGCATCGCGCGCAAGGGCGTGCGCGTGGCGACGAACTACATCATCAAGCAGTTCTACCAGCAGATGTTCTTCTTCCTGACGCCGCTCTACGCGTCGAGTGCCACCTGGTCGCTGTCGTCGTGGAACTGGTGGCTGGCGCCGGTGCTCCTGATCTGCGCGGTGGTCTCGACGATGGACCTCGTGTTCGACCACTTCATCATGGAGCGGCGATGGCTCGCCTCCGCGATGTACGGCATCGCGATGTTCTCGCTGCTCAACGTGCTGTTGCCGCTGGTGGCCGGTGTCGATCATCAGAGCGGGCTCGTGATCGCTGCCGCCGCCACGCCCGCCTCGGTGGCGCTGCTCTCGTTCTCGGTCAAGCAGGTGCTCTCGCCGCAGGGCGCGATCCTGACGGTGGGGTCGACGATCGGCCTGCTCGGGCTGGTGTGGTACGGCCGCGCCTTCATCCCGCCGGCCCCGCTCGCGATGCCGGAGATCTCCGTTGGCCACGGCACGCTCGGATCCTACGAGTGCATGCCGGGCAGCAAGCACGAGATCCGGGCGCACCAGCTCGATGGGCTGCGTTGCGGCTCGCTGCTCCGCGAGCCCGGCGGGCTCAAGGAGGACGTCGTGCATGTGTGGTCGCATCGCGGCCACGAGCTCGCGCGGATCACGCCGGTGCGGATGCGCTGCGACGGTGAGGGCGTGGTGTTCCGCAGTGAGCTCCCGCAGAACTTGATCCCCAAGGATCCGACGGGCATGTGGGCGTGCACCACGTTCACGCTCGGCGGGCAGCTCGTTGGGGTCAGGAAGTTCGAGGTGCTGACGAAGGCCGGCGAGTCGGTGGACGAAGGCACACCGCCCGCCACGGGCAGTGGCTCGGGCTCGGGCTCGGGCTCGGGTTCGGGTTCAGCTTCGCGCTCGGGTTCGGGCTCGGCCTCGGGCTCGGCGTCGGGTTCAGGATCGGCGTCGCGATCGGGGTCGGCATCGGGGTCGGCGTCGGCATCCGGGTCGGCATCGGGGTCGGCATCGGCATCGGGGGCTCGGGTTCCGCTGCCGGCTCGGGCTCCGCTTCGAAGTAACTCGACCGGGTCGTCAGAGCTTGCAGGTGCCGGCCGGGCCCGGGGTCACGCAGGCAGCGGCTGGCAGAAGATCGCTCAGCCCTTGGCGACCTTGATCGCCTTGGTCGCGGGCGAGAGCCGGCCGAGCTTGTCGACCCACCGCAGCACGACGCGATCGCCCGCCTTGGTGATCGTGGTGTTGTTGGGGAGCGCCGAGCAGCGCCCCTGGACATAGACGTTGACCGTCGGACTGCCTGGCGAGGCGGTGCCGAACGACCGCGCCGTCCCGGTCTTCGCATCGAGTACCACCATGGCGATCACGTCGTCGGGGACGCCGTCGATGATCGTGACCGTGGTGATGTTGGTGTTGCCGCGCATCGCCGTGACCATCGTGTGCTTGATCGCCTTGACCTTGGGGGCGGCCACTGGCGCGGCCTTGGTGGTCGCACGGCTCACGTGACCCCGCGTGGCCGCGCCGTCGTTGAGCTCCGCGGCGGTGGCGCCGGGTGGCAGGATGAACACGACGAGGCCGGGTGCCAGCGTCTTCAGGACGGGCTTGGTGTCGGTCGCGCCGACCTTGAACGTCCACTCGGGGGTGAGCGGGGCGGTCGCCTGGTCCGCGATCCCGAAGCTCGTCGCCACGACCAGCCCACCATCCGCGGGCGTCGTCGCGTTGTCGTTGAGTACCTCCGACCGCTCCATCGGCCTCGCGCACAGCGCGTACGCTCGCGGCGCCCGGAGCATGGCGACCATGGCGACCATGGCGATATGGGCGAGGGCGAACCGCGCGCGCACGGCGCTCAGATCCGGATCGCGATCAGGCCGGCGGGCGCGAACGAGCCCTTGACGGAGAGATCGTCGAAGCCGAGGGAGAGCCCGAGGTCGAGGAACCGGCGGGGGCTGTAGTTGAAGCCGGCGCGGATGAACGAGGTGGCGCCATTGCCCTCGAAGTTCTCGAGGTTGACGCCGAACCGCCCGTACAGCGCGAGCTTGGTCTGCTGCTGGAAGATCGCGTACCCGGAGAACCTCAACGCGCCCTTCGACGACGTGGTGTTGACCGCATAGGCAGCAGCGTTCGCGGCGTTCTGCGCTTCCTGATAGAAGCTCGGCACGAACTTCGCGATCTTGAACGTCAGGAAGTCCTCCATGCCGCCGATCGCGAGCTTGTCGGTGAGGTGGAACTTGAGCGGCGCGCCGAGCTGGAGGCCGACCGCCACGGGATCGATGTAGACCGGCACGCCGACGCGCACGGCGATCCAGTCCTGGACGAGCACCGTGACGTCGAGGCCGACGGCCTTGCCTGGGTGGAAGCCGACCTTGTCGCTGGTGGTCTTCGGATCATCGAAGATGCCCCCGATGACATAGGTCAGGCCCAGCTGGACCTGGCGGGTGATGCCGTAGCGGGCGTGCAGCGCATCGGCACCGGCGTACGGCGAGACCTGCGCATGCGGCGCGAGCGAGACCTCGGACATGTTCTGCGGCAGCGTGATCGGGCGGAGCGCCTCTTCGATCGGATAGCCGGACTTCTTCTTCACCGGCGCGACCACCACGACCGCGGCGCTGCCATCGCCGGTCTTCGGCGCATCGGGGTTCTCGTTGACGCCGTCCATGTCCGACGGCGGGGGATCCTCGGCCATCTGCACGGCGCTGCCGGCGTCACTCCCTGCGGCGGGAGCCGCCGAGCCGGAGCCCGCTGCGGGGGCAGGCGTGGGTGCGGGATCCTTCGCGGGTGCGACCGGACCCGGCGCCTTCTTCGCCGGTGCGGCCGGCGCCTTCTTCGCGCCCGCCTTGGGCTGGGCGACGACGACGGTCGCGGAGGCAACCAGGACCACACTCAGCACGGAGATCAGGCGACGAACCGTCATGGTGCGGACCATACACGATCTCGGAGATCGGTTGCCTGTCCCAGCAGGATGCTAACAGTGCCCGATCCAGCGGGGCCGGGCCGTCGCCGCCGGGGCCGCGGCGGCCTCGGGCTCGCGGTTCCGGATCGCCAGGGCCGCGGCCGCCGCGCCGATCATCCCCACGAAGGCGCGCCGCGTCGGCGGGCGCCAGGTGGTGCGGTCGTCGCGGTCGTCGGGCTTGCGGCTCATTGCGGACCGCACTCCGGCGCATCGTAGCCGAGCGAGAGCTCGTTGAGGCCGAGCTGCTTGTTGCACGGATCCTCGGCGACATCGGTCCCCGAGCGCATCGAGGCCCCGTCCTTGTCGCTGTTGACCCCGAAGTCATCGAGGAGGTCCTTCGGGATGTCCTTCGCGTCCTTCGCGCTCGCGGCGGGGCCGGCGAGCGCGGCGGCATCGAGCAGCTGCTGGTTGAACCAGGCGAGGAAGAAGATCGGGTTGTAGTGATAGACCTCGCCGTTGGGCGCGAGCCGAGCGTGCTTGGCGACCACGGGGTCCCACCACAGGCTTGGCGTGATCTGATCCGCGATCATCTGATCGATCTCGGCGGGCTTGAGGTCCTTGAAGTCCTTCGGCACGCGCAGCGCATCGGCCCAGCTCGGCTCGGCCGTCCACTCCGAGACGTGGAACGTCACCACCGAGCGCATCTGCGAGCCACCACCACCGTCGTAGAAGTTCGAGATCTCCTGCCGCGACAGCTTCCCGTCGTGGTTGGAGTCGATCAGGTCGTTGATCTTCGGCGTATCGCAGAACCGGCCGCCGGCGGTGCCATCGACGACATCGAACGGTGCGTTCGGCACGCCGACGAACAGCTCGCTGTTGGCGAAGAACTCGATGTGGACCTGTGCCTTCGCGAGATCGCCGGGGCCGGCCTTGCCGACGTGTCCGATCAACGTGCCGGCCTCGATCGGCTCGTCGAGCAGGACCACGGTCCCGGCCTTCGCGTTCTGCTTCTTCCAGCCGCCGTCCGCCTTCGAGATCCATTCGGGCGGCTTGTCGGTGGCAGCGAGCTCGTTCGCGAGGTGCATGTACAGCGAGTAGAACTGGACCTTCGAGGTGCCGAGCGCCATGTCGTGGCGGAGCAGCACGAAGTTCACCGAGCCGATCGGCGAGTCCGCGCCCATGCGTGCGACGACGAGGCGCCCCGGGAACGGCGCGAACACCGGCGCGCCAGCCTTCGCCGTGATGTGGACCCCGCCGTGCCACAGCCGAGCCTCGCCCCATGGTCCGACGGGGAAGAACCCGCCATCGGCCTTGTTCTCGTTCGCCTTGTAGAGCTCCGTGGCCGCTTCCTTCAGCTCGTCCGCCTGCTGCGGGACGATCGGCCGATCCTCGCCCTTCTTGGGCTCGCCCTTGGGGAACACCGGGAAGCAGAACGAGCCGCGGAGGGCGCTGCAGAACTTCTTGAAGTCGAACGGACCCGGATCCCACTTCTGACCGGTCAGGTGGTAGTGGCCGATGTACCCCGAGAACGCGAAGCTGCCCGACGAGCCTTGCTGTGGCAGCGTGTCCCAGTGCTGGACGCCCGGCGACGACTGCGGGTACTCGGCGGGGATGTTCGGCAGGTACCGCTGCAGCCCGCGCGCGAGCTGCTGGAACGAGGTCATCTGCGCCTCGGTGAACTCGAACGCGAGGAACGTGTGGCCGTTGATCCGGCAGGGCACGGGCTTGCGGTTGGGGCCGTGCTTGCCGCCCGAGTAGTAGTTCGGGTCGAGCTTGACGTCGCCGCGGTTGCACAGCTCCACGCCGATCGATCCGAAGTTCCATTCGGCCGCGTGATAGGCCGCGAGTGCGAGATCGATGGTCTGGAAGATCGTGCCGTCGTTGTCGATCAGGAAGTGGCACGACAGCCCGCGCTCGTTCTGCATGACGGCGAACGCCATGTCGGACGAGTTGCAGCCATCGTGGTGCACCACGAACTGCCGGATCACCGCCTTCACCGCATCGAGCGGCGGCGTGGCGCCATAGCGGCGGAGGGCAGGGCGCGAGGTGTACCGCTGGGTGTACGGCGCCGGGAGCTTGCCGTACGGCACCATGCCGTCCTTGCCGGGGATGCACGCCGGGCGCGGATCGTTCTCGGTGGGGATGCACGCGTGCGACGTGGCGTTCCAGAACGGCGGATCCATGAACGTCACCACGGGCGCGTCGATCTTGAACGTCTGATTCGCGATGATCAGATTGCCGCTGGGTCGGTACTTGCCCATGCCTCGATGATCCTATTGTGCCAAAAACCGCAGCTCCGTCGAGCCGATCCTGACGCTGACCCCGTGCTCGAGCACGAACTCGGTCACCCGAACGCCGTTGACAAACGTCCCGTTCGTCGAGCCCTGATCGAACAGCCGGCAGTTGCCGAGGTGATCCATCGCGATCTGGGCGTGGTGGCTCGAGGTGAAGCCGTCCTCGATCAGGAGGTGGCTCCCCGGGGCCTTGCCGATCAAGAAGCCGTTGAGCACGGGGATCCGCTCGCCCGCGCGCGGGCCGTTGAGGATCATCAGGTGCGGCTGCGGTCCCGAGGCCACGGCCGGCGCGACACCCGCCATGTGAGCGCCGATCGGCGGCTGGTTCCCGGGCTTGCTCTTCAGCGCCTTGGGCGCCTTGGGGGGCTTGGACGGCATCACGGCGCCGGGTGGCAGGGGCACGCGAGGCTGGCGCTTGGACAGCACGAACCCGATGCCCACGAGGACGACGATCACGCCCACGCCGATGCCGCCGATCAAGAGGATCCAGCCGATCACGCCGCGGCCCGTGCGCGGCTGCGGGATGCCGCAGACCGAGCCGGCGCAGTAGCCCGCGCAGACCTCACCGTTGCACGTGGCCTCGGGGACGCGGAGCTCGTTCGAGGTGGCCTCGACGCGCCCGACGGTCACGACCTTGAGCTTCTTGCCGGTGGGATCGTCATCGGGACCGACGAAGTAGGTCAGCACGTACTGCTTCAAGATCTCGTCACGGAGCTGCTCGAACGCTGGCGCCCAGGAGTCCGCCTTGCCGCGCTGGAGCCAGCGGAACGTGCCGTACGACCGCTTGGAGAGCTCGCCGAGCAGGAGCAGCGGGCGGCGCGTATCGTTGGGCGAGTACGCGAACGAGTGGATCCGCACGCCCTCCTTGCTCGCGCGCGTGCCGAGCCGGGTGACCCGCTCTCGATCACCCGCGCGATCACGGCCATCGCTGATCACCAGGATCATCTTGCGCAGCGGGCGCCCCTCGGGCTCGGTCTTCGCGCGCTTGAGGAGCGAGAGGCCACGCTCTACCGTCTCGAGGAGCGCGGGATCACCGGTGGTGCCATCGTTGACCAGGGCGGTGGCACGCGACCGCGCCTGCTTCATCGACGTCAGCTTCCCGCCGCCGATCGCCTCGCCGTAGGGGAGGATCGCGACCTGGGTGACGGTCTCGTCGAGGGCGCCGAGCAGGCTCCCGTCGAGCGTCTCGGCGATCACCGGTAGGACCTCGGTGTAGTCGATCGTCGACTGCACGACGACGACCAGCGCGATCGCCTCCTTGGTGCCGCCGAACGTGCCGAGGGCGTAGGGCGCCTTGAGCTCGGTGTTGCCCAGGTACGTCTTGATCGTCTTGGGATCGGTAAGATCGATGAGCTGACCCTGGAGCGTCAGCGCCGAGAGCTGGATCTGCAGCCGGGTCCCCGTGATCGAGGCCGGCTCGTGATCCACGCGGTCGACGACGAGGCGATAGCTCGGCTTGGAGGCGGGGACGTCATCGTCGGCGCGCACGGCACCGGCCGCGAGCATCACCCCGAGCATCGCCAGCGCGGCACGCCTCATCAGACGTTCGAAGGTAGCACCTCTCTATGGTGGGAGGCGGAACCGATACAGGACTGGAACGAACGTCAACAGATCCATCTCGGACGTGGTGGTGCCGTTGGTCCAGTTGTTGATCACCATCGGCAGCCCATCGCCATCGAGCCGATCGGAGAGGATGCCGATGTGGTCGGGCCCCGAGCGGGACGGGAAGGTATCCATGAAGATCACGTCACCCGGCCGCAGCGGATCGGCGGCATCGTCGAGCTTCGCGGTGTGCTGCTCCCAGTGGCGCTTGAAGTAGGGCAGGAGCGTCCCCACCCGGCGCTGGTCGATGCTCGCGTTGCCGGCGCCCTTGATCATCGGATACGCCTTGGGCGCCCGCCGGATGTCTTCGTGCAGCGCCTTCTGAAGATCGACCCCGGCGTTGCGCACCGCGCGGACGATCACGTCGGTGCACACGCCCATCTCCCGTGGCACGTCGCCGCCCGGGTACTTCATCTCGACGTAGCCCTCGGTGTAGGCGTCGGCGTTGAGCACCGTCTTCTTGGCGCCGATCAAGACGTCGAGCGGATCGGGGATGCCATCACCGTCGGCGTCGTGCGCGGCGGTCCCGTCGGACACGCGAGGACCTGCGAGCAGCGCCGCGAGCTCGGTCCGATCACCTGGGCGGAGCATCAGCGTGCGGCTTCCGAGCACGAGCTTGCTGGTGGCCCCCGCACCACCGACGGGATAGCTCTTGCGTGGAAAGCCATCGATCGCGAGCACCACGACGCCGTGCTTGGCATCGATCGTGGCGGTGATCCGGTCCGCGGGCACCCCGGGGAGGGCGAGCTGGACCTTCGGATCGAGGTCGCTCCAGATCCCCTTGTCGGACACCCCGAGGCAGGTCTCCGGTGCGGCGTCGGGATCGCGCGAGGCGGCGAGGATCTCCTGGGTGGTCATCCCAGGAGGCACCTCGTGAGCCCTCCGGCCGGGGTCGGCCTGGCTCTCGGCATCGCAACCCAGCGAGATCATGGCCGAGACGATCGGTGTGATCATCACGAAAAGAATCTGGGAACCGGACCGCGCACCTGGTGTCATACCGCCCTGTAGGAGCCTGTCTGGGCCCTGCCGACTGCTATCAACGTACGAGACACCTGATGCAGCGCGAGATTGCACGGTTTTTGGTTTGGGCCTAATGATCGTTGTACCCCGGAGGACCCGATGAGCTTTGTTGATTTTTCATCCTGGCCGCGTGAGCAAGAGCAGTCCTTCGTGGTCTTCGAGCAGCAGCAGGCCGAGTCCAAGAAGAAGGCGATCATGTTCGGCGCCATCGCCGGCGTCATCGCCTTCGTGTTCGTGGTCGGCATCTATGCCGGCGTCGCGCCGGACACCCGGGACCTGTCGAACGGCATGAACATGTCGAACCTGTCGAAGAAGAGCAGCAAGACCGAGAAGGCGGATGCCCCGGCGCCCACGCCTGCTCCTGCAGCGACTCCTGCGCCGCACCGGCGCCCGATCCCAAGTAGAACGAAGTACGTTGTTCGCGGTCGCGCGGTGACCGCTCATGTTTGCTCGGGTCCTCTATCTTTCCGGGTGTGTCGTGGCGCTGACCGCGTGCGGTCCTGCGCCCCGCCCGGTGGCTCCTCCGCCCAAGCCCGAGGATCAGATCTCGATCATCGCCGCAGAGCGCGGTCCGACCGGCGCACAGCTGGTCGCGATCGACGCGGCGGGTGATCGACAGTTCGTGCTGCTCACCCCACCGGCGGCGATCGCACGGGACACCAACCCGAGCGTGTCACCCGATCGCAAGTGGGTGGTGTTCGCGTCGAGCCGCGACCGGCCGCTCGATTCGACGAGCCTGTGGATCGCGCCCGTGGGTGTCGAGCGCACCCCGGTACGACTGACCTCGGGGCCCTCGATCGAGAGCCACCCGACCTGGACGCCCGATGGCTCGGCGATCGTGTTCGCCTCCACACGGGATGGCGGGGACTTCGATCTCTGGCGCCAGGCGATCGTCGATGGTCGCGCGCACGGCGAGCCCGTGCAGCTGACGAACGGGCCGCAGCAGGAGGTCACGCCCACGGTCGCGCGCGACGGCACCGTGATCTACGCCGCCGTCACCGCGCTCCCCGACAGCACGATGGAGAGTCACCTCGAACAGCGCGCACCCGATGGCACGATCACCGTGCTCACCGATGGCCTCGCCGACGCCTCGCCGGCGCTGTCCCCGGACGAGACGCAGCTCGCGTTCGGCCGCATCGGGTTCTTCGGCGATGCGACGAACACCGAGGTCTGGGTGATGCGCCGTGCCGACAAGACGGCCAGGCGCGTGTTCGAGCTCGGCCTCACCGAGGAGAGCGGCCCGGTGTGGTCACGCGATGGCAAGATCCTGTTCGCGACCTCGGTGCTGCTCGGCCGCGACGGCAAGGCGATGTTCTCCTCGGTGGTGTTGTTCGATCTCGCCGAGCCCACGCCGCATGCGCGGATGCTGAAGGATCACGCCGGTGGCATTCCGCGGCTGACGCCCGCGATCGTCGCGCCGACCCTCGACGCCGCGATGTTGCACGGCAATCCAGAGTACCTTCCCGAGCTGGCGCGGATCATGGACGAGGCAATCGAGCGAGCACGGGGAGGGAAGCGGCGGTGAAGCGTCGCTGGCTCGCATGCCTCGGCGTCCTGGGCTGCGGAAGCGCGCCGCACGCCATCCATCCGCAGGCGGCGAACGCGCAGCTCTCGCTCGCGGCCGACGATCGGATGATCACGATCCCTGCGGGGAAGTACATCGCCGGATCCACGCCGGAGGAGCGTGGCGCTTCCTACGACGACCACCTGTCCGCGACCTCGAGTGACCTTGCCCGCGAGCGCAAGTGGTTCGAGCACGAGGAGGCGCGGCACCAGGTCACGCTGCCGGCGTTCCGGATCGATCTGATGCCGGTGACCCAGGGCCAGTACGCGGAGTTCGTGACCGCAGGAAAGGCGGCCGCGCCGATGATCGACGAGCCCGGGTGGAAGGCACAGGGCTTCCCGCAGGACTTCGCGACCGAGGTCGTTCGGTACGTGTGGAAGGCCGGCTCCCCTCCCGACGAGCGGCTCGATCATCCCGTGGTCCTGGTCTCGTGGGACGACGCGAACCGGTACTGCACCTGGCGCGGAGAGCTGCGCGGCGAGCCCCGCAGGTTGCCGACTTCTGCCGAGTTCGAGAAGGCCGCGCGTGGCGACTCCGGTGTCGTCTATCCGTGGGGCAACACGTTCGAGCCCCAAAGGCTCAACAGCGCGGATGCCGGCCCGAAGGACACGGTCCCGGTCGGGACGTTCACCACAGGTGCGAGCCCGTATGGCGTGCTCGACATGGCCGGCAACGTGCTCCAATGGACGGCGACGGCGAGCGCGACCGCGGGCGAGTCGAACACGATGCTGGTCAAGGGCTCCGGGTGGGACGACCATGCGGGCGTGGGGCGTGCCGCGTCGGCGATCGCGCACAAGCCCGGCGTGCGGCACGTGCTGATCGGGTTTCGCTGCGCGAGCGGGGGATGACCTCGATCGTCGTCCACGGCGGCGCCGGCGCGATCCCGCCCGAGCGCCACGAGCGGCTGCGCGCCGGTGTGCGCGCGGCGGCGATCGTCGGTGATGCGATCCTGGCTGCCGGTGGGAGCGCGCTCGATGCCGTGGTCGCCGCGGTCCGCGTCCTCGAAGACGATCCCGAGTTCAACGCAGGCACCGGCTCGGTGTTGACGCGGGATGGCACCGTCGAGACCGACGCTGCGGTGATGACCGGGCACGATCAGAAGATCGGTGCGGTCGGTGCCGTGCCTGACCTCGGCTGCGCGATCGCGCTCGCGCGCGCCGTGCTCGAAGGTGGTGAGCACGTGCTGCTCGCGGGGCCCGCCGCGCTGCGGTTCGCTGCCGAGGTCGGCATCTCGCCGTCGGCGCCCGGGGCGCTGGTGACGGAGCGTGCGCGCGCGCGGCTCGCGGACCACCTCGCGCGGCGCTCGTCACCCACCGAGGGAGGGACCGTCGGGGCGGTGGCGCGCGATCGCGCGGGGCGGTTCGCGGCGGCGACCTCCACGGGTGGCATGGTCGGCAAGCGGGCGGGCCGGATCGGGGACTCGCCGATCGTGGGCGCCGGGACGTGGGCCGATCGCGAGGTGGCGATCAGCGCGACCGGCGATGGCGAGGCGATCCTGCGCGTCACGCTCGCGCGCAACGTCGCAGCTCGTGCGGCCGCGGGGCTCGCGGTCGCCGCCCGTGCGGCGCTGGCCGAGCTCGCCGCGATCACGGGCGGCAGCGCGGGACTGATCGCGATCGACCGCACGGACCGTGTGACCTTGCGCCTGTCGCAGACGATGCCGGTGGCGTGGATCGACGTCGCAGGTCGCGGCGACGGTCTCGCCGACGATGCGTGACCGCGCCACGCTGGCGCGCTGGCTGGTCGCCTAGCCAGTGCGACAGCCGCATGGTGTCGCGACAAACTGGTGTCGCCAGGCGGGGATCCCTCCGCAGTTCCAACGGTATGGCCCTTGCTTGGACGCGCCGCATCATCGCCGCTTCTTGGCGTTCGCTTACCGGAGCCTGAAATCTCATGCGCGCTCTCGCTACCGCGGCCCTGCCGCTCCTCGCCCTCTCGTTCGGCATCTCGCTGCTCCCCGCCTGCGCCTCGTCGGACACCGATGACGAGCTGCTCGCCGATTCGGCCGATCAGGCCAACCTCGACGGCAAGGCCGACGCTGACAATGGCGCGTACACGTACTACGCGATCCGCAAGGACATGCGCCGGTGCGCCTGGCCGATGTGCGGCCAGTGGTTCGTCTCGCGCGTCAACCGCACCACGACGACCTGCCACACCGGCTCGTCGGCGGCGGAGTGCTACACGCCGGTGCTCGACTGGTCCGAGTCGGACCTCGATGCCGCGCAGCAGGACAAGCTGCTCGGGCAGGCCGGCAAGCTCGGTGGAACGTTCGCGCTGGTCCGCGGGCGGTTCGCCAAGAAGAACACGACGACGCCGCGCCCCGAGCTCGGCAAGTTCATCGTCACCGAGGCGTGGGTCGCCGAGGGTGAGAACCCGCCCGAGGGCGTGTTCGCCAAGGTGTTCGAGAACGGCATCCGCTGCATCGCGGCACCGTGTCCGACCCTGACGGAGAAGGGCCTCAACACCGGGAACGCCGTCAACATCGCGGATCTCGACTTCACCCCGGCGGACTTCACGGATCGTCAGATCGAGGGCTTCGTCGACCAGTACATCGCCCCGAGCGGCATCATCGTCGCTGGCGATCGTTACACGTTCAAGCTCGGTGGCCGCAGCGGCAAGGGCCGCACGGTCTCGAACGCGTTCCACCGGCTCGCGAACGCACCGGTCGCGCAGTAGCCGTCCCAAACGCTGGCCCAAACTCTGGCCCAAACTCTGGCGTTGAACGCCCCGTGGTCTGGGGCGTATGTTCCCCGCCGATGAGGACCTTGGGGCGTTCGTGCGTCTGCGCACTCGTGATGCTGTCCGCGTGCGGCCCGGCTGGCCGTGATCCGGGGTCTGGGGGAGGGGGCGACGGCGTCGATGCCGATCCAGGTGGCGGCGGTGGCGGCGGCGGTGGCGGCGGTGGCCCGGAGGTCACCTATGTCTACGCGCACACCTCGTCGGCGTTGTACCGCGTGGATCCGGATACGCTCGCGATCACGAAGATCGCGAACTTCGTGTGGTCCAACGGCTCGGATCAGATGACCGACATCGCGATCGACAAGACCGGCGTGATGCTCGGCGTGTCGTACACCGCGGTCTATCGGATCGACGTCACCACCGCGCAGGCCACGCGGCTGTCGACGGGCCTGTCCGGAACGTTCAACGGCCTGTCGTTCGTGCCCGCCGCGATGCTCGGCAGCACGGGGGACGACGTCCTGGTCGGCACGCGCAACGATGACGGCCTCGTGTTTCGGATCGATCCGATGACCGGCCACAGCACGCAGATCGGCAACATGAACGGGTTCTCGTCGAGCGGTGACCTCGTGGCGGTCACCGGGTTCGGCACCGTGCAGACGGCGGACAACGGCCTCTCGAACGATCGCCTGGTCCGGCTCGCAGCGCAGAGCTTTGCAGGCACCGCGGTGGGCGGAGACATCGGCTATGCCGACATCTGGGGCGTGGCGTTCTGGAAGAACAAGATCTTCGGGTTCACCAACGCCGGGCAGTTCGTCACGATCGATCCGACCACCGGCGCGGGCACCCTCGTGCAGAGCAACGGTCCCGCGTGGTGGGGCGCCGCCGTGACCACGGCTGCTCCCGTGATCTTCTAGCGGTTCAGTTCGCGGTGTCGTTCCACGCGATCAGCACCTTGCCGGTCGCCTGCTTGCTCGACAGATAGTCGTGGGCGGCGCCCACCTCGGCGGCCGGGAACACCTTGCCGACGTGCGGCGCGAGCCCCATCGCCGCCACGGTGGTCATCGACGAGGTCAGCTTCGCGATCCAGGTCGGGTCCCGGAGGATGTGCAGGGCGTTGAGCGCGTAGATGCCGGTGTTGTCGTTGAACAGCTTGAGGATGCTGATCCTCGGCATCTGGATCAGGGTCTTCGCGATCCGCAGGAAGCTGCGCTTCCCATCCTTGACGCCCGAAGACACCCCGATGCAGACCATGCGGCCGGTCATCCCGAGGCGCTTGCGCTGCCACTGGATCGCCGAACCCCCCGACGAGTTGAGGATGAAGTCGTAGCCGCGCAGCGAAGGATCGGCGCGGAACTCGTCGAGCGTGTACGCGGTGGCGCCATGGCTCTCGATGAAGGCCTTCTTGGCCGCGGTCGTGGTCAGGCCGGTGACCTCGGCGCCGACGTGCTTGGCCATCTGCATCGCGAGCACGCCGACCCCGCCGGTCGCGCACTCGATCAACACCTTGTCGCCCTTGCGGACCCGCGCCATCTCGAACACCGCGAGCTGCGCCGTGAAGTAGGCCACGGGGAGCGCGGCGCCGGCGGCGAGGTCGTAGCTCGCGGGGAGCTTGAAGGCCTGGTGCGCCGGGATGGTCACGCTCGACGCATAGCCGCCGAAGTAGGTGCCCGCGACCACGCGATCACCCACCGCGAGATCGCGCACGTTCTTGCCGACAGCCGAGATCGTGCCGCTGACCTCGTAGCCCGGGACGAACGGCTTCTTCGGTGCATCGGGGTAGAGGCCGATCCGCATCTGGACATCCGCGAAGTTCACACCGGAGTACGCGACGTCGATCGCCACCTCGTCGGGGCCGGGCGTCCGGGGGGCGAGGTTGCGCACCAGCATGGTGGAGGCGGGGCCGTACTTCTCGATCACGATGTCGCGGTGGTTGGTCATGGGGTCTCCGGTGATAGTTTCAGAACAATCGAACTGTAAGTACGCGAAAAAGGCCGCGTCTTCGGCGGCCTGGGATCAGACGTGGAGGGTGAGGGCGGTGCGGAGCTCGGCGAGGCCTTCGGGATCCACCGAGCAGATCAGCTGCTTGCCCTCGCGCTGGGTGTGGATCAGCCCAGCGTCAGCCAGCTCCTTGACGTGATGGGACACGGTCGGCGCGCCCAGCTCGAGCCCACCGAGAAGCTTGGCCAGGAAGCAGTCATGGACCCGGCCCTTGGCGAGGTCGAGCTTGCTCTCCTCGAGCAGGTTCATGAACAGGCGCAGCCGGTTGGGATTCGAGAGCGCCTTGAACATCCGCGCGAGGCGGTCGACGTCGTCCTTGGGCACGCGCCATCAATACGAATGTTGTCGAACTATGTCAAGGGGCAAAAAAGGGGTCAGACCCCTTTCTACGGCGTGGTGGGGACGTGGGCGAGGTAGCGCTTCACGCTGCGACGGTCCCACTGGGCGAGCGCGTAGGTGATCAGGTGCTCCGGCACGTGATCCTGGCTCGCGATCATCCGCATCAGGGCGAGCGATAGGTCGATGTCGGCGATCGACCAGTCCGCGAACATCTGCGTCTTGCCGGGGGCCACGAGCTTGCCCGCCACGCGGAGGAGCTCGGCGGCATCCTCCTTGCCCTTCTCGGTCATCGGGTGGACCGTCGGGCGGCCGAACACCGACGAGGTGGGGCGATCGTTTCGCAGCGCCGCCAGGCTCGTCCGCAGCCACGACATCACCTGCCGCGCCCGCGCGCGTTCGCCCAGGTCGGCGGGGAAGATCCGCGGGTGCTTTGGCATCGGGAACTTCTCGGCCAGGTACTCCGAGATCGCCAGCGACTCGGTGAACCACAGGTCGCCGTGTGCGAGCAGCGGCACCTTGCCGAGCATCGCCTTGTCCTTGAGCTCGGACTTGAGTGGCTCGGGGATGGGCAGCGGGGTCGCGACCAGCTTGAACGGCAGCTGCTTCTCTTCGAGGGCGACCATCGCGTGGAACACCCACGGGCTCATCCAGCTCGAATCGACGTACAGGGTCAGGTCGGAGGCCATCGGCGGAGCCTACCACCGCCCGTCGCCGGCGAGCTTTTCCCGCGATCGCCTGGCACATCCCGTACGATGGAGGCGTGGACCAGTTCGGGCCATACACGGTGTTCGAGTGCCTCGGTGCCGGGGGCATGGCGACCGTGCATCGCGCCGAGAAGCCGATCGGCGCAGGGGTGATGCGGGAGGTCGCCCTCAAGCGCCTGTTGCCGCAGCTCGCGGACGACAAGCTGTTCGTCGAGGACTTCATCCGCGAGGCCAAGCTCGCGGCGCAGCTCGATCATCCGAACATCGTCCACATCCTCGAGCTCGGCGAGGTTGAGGGCACGTACTTCATCGCGATGGAGCTCGTGCGCGGCGCATCGCTGGTGTCGCTGATGAAGCACGCGTACGCCGCGAAGCTGCCGGCGCCGATCGGGGTGGTGATCGCGCTGGTCAGCGAGCTGTGCAGCGCGCTCGACTACGCGGCGTGCGGCCGTGGCATCTACGGCCAGGCGCTGAAGATCATCCATCGGGATCTCACGCCGTCGAACCTGATCGTCACCGACGAAGGTCGGCTCAAGATCATCGACTTCGGTGTGGCCAAGGCGATGTCGGGCAAGTTCATGACGAACACCGGCCTCGTCAAAGGCAAGCTCGGCTACATGTCCGTGGAGGCGCTCGCGGGCTCCAAGACGCTCGACGGGCGCACCGACGTGTTCTCGGCCGGCGTGGTCGCGTGGGAGCTGCTCACCGGCCGCCGACTGTTCCGCGGGATCAACGAGTACGAGACGATCACGAAGATCCGCAGTGGCGTGGTCCGCCCGCCATCCACGCACAACGCGGACTGCCCGGCCGAGCTCGACGCGATCATCCTCCAGGCGCTCGCGCGCGAACGCGACGATCGGTGGCCCGAGGCCGCCGCGATGCGGAGCGCGCTCGATCGGCTGCGCTCGCACTACCCCGAGGGAGCCCAGCACGTGATCGCGTGGAAGGAGGCGTTGATCCCGGTGGTCCGTCCCGTCGCGAGGCCGAGCACACGCTCCGACACCGACAACGAGGCGACCGCCGCGCGGCACGCCTCGACCGAGCTCGCGGAAGGCTCGGTGCGCAAGCCCTCCGCCGCCAAGCTCCACGTCAACGCCGTGCTCCCGCACACCGGCGAGCCCACCCGGGTGGACCGCGTCAGCAACCGCGAGATCACGATCGACGACGAGCTGACGATGCGCGACCGCCTCGCGACCTCGCCCGACGATCACGAGTGAACCTGCGGTAGTTGCGCACGGGCCGACGCGCGCGGCACTCATCGCGCTATCGTGGGGGATGTCCGCAGCGCGTCCTCCCGGCTCGCCGAAGCCCAGCGGTCAGACGCTCGGCTTCATGCAGCAGCTGTGGGAGCTGAGCCACGCACTGCAGGTGACCTCCAAGCGGATGGCGCGCACGCTCGGCGTCACCGGGCCCCAGCGCCTGGTGTTGCGGGTGGTGGGGCAGGTGCCCCAGATCACGGCGCGCGAGCTCGCCGCCACCCTGGGGCTGCACCCGAGCACGCTGACCGGGGTGCTGGTCCGGCTCGAGCGCCAGCGGTTCCTCGAGCGGAGCGTGGATCCGTCGGATCGGCGGCGGGCGCGGTTCGAGCTCACCGCCCGGGGCCGGCGGGTCGATCGCGATCGCAAGGGCACCGTGGAGGCAGCGGTCCGCCGGGCGCTGGGGCGGGCCGAGGTGGCCACCGTCACCCACACGCAGCGGATGATCGCCCTCCTGGTCGCCGAGCTGGCGCGCAGCGAATAGCCTGACGCGGCGCGCTGGGGGGCGGGCTTGGCAAACGATTCGCCTTCCCTGATCTCGCCGGGTACAGTGATCCTGGCGTGAGGTTCGTGCGTCGTCCCTGGTTGTTGGCGGTCGGCGTGGGCGCCGTGCTCGTCGGCTCGGCCGCGGCCTACGCACCTTCCGCGGCGCTGCGGCCGGTGGCGCTGGCCCTCCCGGCTGCGCGCCCGAAGATGGTCATGCCGGACTCGTACATCGCGCAGGACGATGTGCCGGCCCTCTCGATCCCGAAGCTTGTCGAGGCCGGGCAGCACTGGCGGCTCGAGACCTCGCGCGGCGCGGTCCACGTCTGGACCCCGCACACCTACAACCCGAAGACCGCGATCACGGTGGTCTACGTCCACGGGTACTTCACCGACGTCGATGGCGCGTGGCGGGACCACCGGCTGCCGGAGCAGTTCGCGCTGTCGGGGATCAACGCGATGTTCATCGCGTGCGATGCGCCGAGCGACAAGTACAAGCCGGTCGCCTGGCCCTCGCTGCACGGCCTCCTCGCATCCGTGGTCGCCGAGATCGGGGTCTCGATGCCGCAGGGGCGCGTGGTGGCGATGGGGCACTCCGGCGCGTTCCGCACGCTCGAGCAGTGGCTCCCGAACCAGCGGCTCGACACGATCGTGCTCCTCGATGCCGCGTACGGCGACACCTGGGGCTACCGCAACTGGCTGTACGCGGCGAGCGATCACCGGCTGATCGATGTCGGCGACGACACGCTCAAGGAATCCGATGCGCTGCACCGGATGATGCCGGGCACGCTCGTGATCGATGGGTTCCCGAACGACGAGCTGACGGATCACGAGCGCACCGCACGCATCCTCTACATCCGCTCGCAGCTCGGCCACATGCCGCTGGTCACCGGTGGGCACGCCATCCCCACGCTGCTCCGCGCACTGCGCGCACCGCGGATCCTGACCGCGCCGATCCGCACCCCGCTCGACTGAGAATCCTCCCGCACCGTGCGATCAATGAGTCGCGCGCAGCCTGGGCCGGGCCCGCGGTGTGTGCACGGAGATCAAAGCCAGGAAGCCAGGAAGCCAGGCAGCGGACTGGCCAGGTCTCCGACCTTGGTTCCTGGCTTCCTGGGTTTACGTCCGCGAGCTGGCGGTCCGCGCGAAGCGTCTGCCCCGTCGCGGCCAGCTCTCAGGCGGCCTGCGCGAACACGCGGGCGCGGCGCAGCGAGAGGAACACGTCATCGCCATCGCGCAGGGCGAGCACGCTGCCGCGCTCCCAATCGAGATCCGCGCGCAGGTTCGAGCCGAGGCCAGGCGCGGTCAGCTCGATCTTGAGCCCGGCGCCGAGCGGCGTGACCCGGGTGACGCGCGCGGCGATCGAGCCCTGGGTGTGCGCGCGCCCGATCTCGAGCTCGTGGGGGCGCACGTAGACGCGGCCTGCCCGCGGGCCCGCGCCATCGTGCTCGACGTCGACGAACACGTCACCCACGCGCGCGCGCCCCGCCTCGAGCTCGGCCTCGAGGATGTTGACGTGCCCGAGGAAGCGCATCACGAAGTCGTTCGCCGGGTGCTCGAACACCTCCGCCGGCGAGCCGACCTGCTCGATCCGGCCGTGGTTCATGACGACCACGCGATCGGCGACCTCGAAGGCCTCGTCCTGATCGTGGGTCACGAACACGGTGGTCAGGTGGATCTCGTCGTGCAGGCGGCGCAGCCAGGCCCGGAGCTCGGCGCGCACCTGCGCGTCGAGTGCGCCGAACGGCTCGTCGAGCAGCAGCACCCGGGGGCGGGCGGCGAGGGCGCGCGCGAGGGCGATCCGCTGGCGCTGGCCACCGGAGAGCTGCGAGGGCAGCCGGCGTCCGAGGCCCTCGAGCTGCACCAGCTGCAACAGCTCGGTGACGCGCGCGATGACCTCGGCCTCCGGGCGGTTCCGCACCCGGAGCGCGAACGCGACGTTCTCGAACACGTCGAGGTGGCGGAACAGGGCGTAGTGCTGGAACACGAGGCCCACGTTGCGCTGGCGGGCGGACTGCGATCCGAGGTCGGTCCCGTCGAGGAACGCGGTGCCCTGGTCGGGGCGCTCGAGACCCGAGAGGATCCGCAGGAGCGAGGTCTTGCCGGAGCCCGAAGGCCCGAGCAGCGCCACCAGTTCGCCGCTGGGGACCTCGAGGCTGACGTCGTCGAGCGCGGTGAACGTGCCGAACCGCTTGGTGATCGAGTTCACGCTGATCGTCATGACGATGCCTCCTTGCGCCGCGCGATCATCCGCCGTGCGATCAGGCTCGCGAGGCCGATGATCACGAGCAGCGACGCGACCGCGAAGGCGGCCTGGTACTCGTACTCGTTGTAGAGGATCTCGACGTGGAGCGGCAGCGTGCTGGTGCGGCCGCGGATGTTGCCGGAGACCACGGAGACCGCGCCGAACTCGCCCATCGCACGCGCCGTACACAGCACCACCCCGTACCAAAGCCCCCACTGGATCTTGGGCAGCGTCACGCGCGTGAACATCTGCCACGGGCTGGCACCGAGGACGATCGCGGCTTCTTCCTCTTCGTGGCCCTGCGCCTCCATCAGCGGGATCAGCTCGCGCGCGACGTACGGGAACGTCACGAACGTGGTCGCCAGCACGATCCCCGGCAGCGCGAAGATGACCTTCAGCCCGTGCGCCGACAGCCACGGGCCGAGCACGCCGTGGGCGCCGAACAGCAGGACGAACACCATGCCCGCGATCACCGGGGAGACGGCGAGCGGGAGATCGATCAGCGTGATCAGCAGCGCGCGCCCCGGGAACCGGAACCGGGCGATCGCCCAGGCGGCGGCGACGCCGAACACCACGTTGAACGGCACGCTGATCGCCGCGGCGAGCAGCGTCAGCTTCAGCGCGCGGAGCGCCTGCGGATCCGCGATCGCGTGCGCATAGGCGCCGACGCCGTGCGAGAGCGCCGTCACCACCACCGTCGCGAGCGGCACCACCACGAACAGCGCGACGAACCCCACGCCGAGGCCGATCACGAGCCGGCGCACCCACGCGGGCTCCGTCATCGCCTGGCGCGGGATGGCGCGCTCGAGCTTCACAGATGCCCCGCGCGCCGTCGCGTCCAGGCGCCGAGGCCGTTGATCGCGAGCAGCATGGTGAACGACACCAGCAGCATCACCAGCGCGAGCGCCGTGGCGCCCGGGTAGTCGTAGGCCTCGAGACGCGACATGATCAGGAGCGGCGTGATCTCGGTCTCGAACTGCTTGTTGCCGGCGATGAACACCACCGAGCCGTACTCCCCGATCGCGCGGGCGAACGCGAGGGCAAAGCCGGTGAGCATCGCCGGTGCCACCGCGGGGAAGATCACTCGCCGGAGCGTCTGCGCGCGCGAGGCGCCGAGCACCGCCGCGGCCTCCTCGAGCTCCGGCTCGAGCTCCTCGAGCACCGGCTGCACGGTCCGGACCACGAACGGCAAGCCGATGAACACCAGCGCCAGCGTGATGCCGAGCGGGGAGAACACGGCCTTGATCCCGAGCGGCTCGAGGAATCGGCCGAGGAGGCCGCTCGGGGCGAGCACCGTGGTCAACGCGAGGCCAGACACCGCGGTGGGCAGCGCGAACGGGATGTCGACGATCGCATCGATGACGGTGCGCCCCCAGAACCGATAGCGGACCAGCGCCCAGGCGAGGAGGGTGCCGAACACCACGTTGATGGTCGCGGCGATCAGCGAGGCGCCGAACGTGATCTTGTACGAGGCGAGCGCGCGCGGGCTGGTGGCGAGGTCCCACAGCTGTCCCCACGACATCTCGGCGGTCTTCACCGCGAGCGTCGCCAGTGGGATCAGCACGATCAGCGACAGGTACACGAGCGTGTACCCCATCGTCAGACCGAAGCCGGGGAGGGCGCGCGAACGGGGCACGCGCTACCGCTTGCTCAGCTTGTCGAACGCGCCGCCATCGTCGAAGTGCGCGGCCTGGGCCTTGGTCCAGCCGCCGAACGCCTCGTCGATCGTGAACAGCTTCAGCGTGGGGAACGTGTTCGCGGGGACGACGGCGGGATCGCGGGGCCGGTAGAAGTTGGCGGCCGCGATCTTCTGACCCTCCGGCGAGTACAGGAACTGGAGGTACGCGGTCGCGACCTCACGCGTGCCGTGCTTGTCGACCACGTCGTCGACGACGGCGACCGGCGGCTCGGCGAGGATCGACACGCTCGGCACCACCAGCTCGACCTTGTCGGCGCCGAGCTTTCCGACCGCGAGCAGCGCCTCGTTCTCCCACGCGATCAGCACATCGCCGATGCCGCGCTCCACGAACGTGGTGGTGGCGCCGCGCGCACCGGAATCGAGCACGGGGACGTGCGCGAACAGCTCGCCGACGAACGCCTCGGCCTTCGCCGCATCACCGCCCGGTTGCCGCGCGGCATAGCCCCAGGCCGCCAGGTAGTTCCAGCGTGCTCCGCCCGAGGTCTTCGGGTTCGGCGTGATCACCTCGACGCCCGGCTTCACGAGATCGTTCCAGTCGTGGATGCCCTTGGGGTTGCCCTTGCGGACGAGGAACACGATCGTCGAGGTGTACGGCGCGGCGTGATTCGGCAGGCGATTCGCCCAGTCCGCGTTGACCAGGCCGCTCTTCGCGATCGCGTCGATGTCATAGGCGAGCGCCAGCGTCACGACGTCGGCCTCGAGGCCGTCGATCACGGCGCGCGCCTGCTTGCCCGAGCCGCCGTGCGCCTGCTCGATCGTCACCGTCTGGCCGGTCTTGGCCTGCCACTGCGCCGCGAACGCCTGGTTCTCGGCCGCGTAGAGCTCGCGGGTCGGGTCGTACGAGACGTTGAGGAGCCTGACCTCCTTGCTCGAGGACGTGGTCCGGGATTCCGTCGAGCAGCCGGTCAGGCCGAGGGCGACGAGGGCAACCGAGAGGGCTCGCATGGACAGAGCCTCCGTTATAACGGAGAGTCTGTCAAGGCGGACGGTCCGCCCGGATAACGGACGGCGTCAGTCGATGAAGTCGCTGCCCGCCTTGAGGTCGACGTGGAAGTGGTCCCGGTGGTCCGCGTTGTAGTTCGGCGTCAGCACGATGTTCCACAGCTTCGCGGCCTTGAGCCCGCAGATCAGCTCGTGGAGGAACGCGTCCTTGCCGGGTTCGGTGGCGGCCGTGCAGGTCTTCTCGGGGGCGGGATCGATCACGAAGTCCGTGGTCACGTTGTAGGTCACGCCTGCCGCATCCTTGAACACGGCGAGGTCGATCGCATTGCCGTACGCGTGCTGCGAGATGCCGTTCGGGCAGTTCGGCGGGGTGCCGGTGTTGCCGATGCACCGGTAGTTGTAGACGCCGAGATCGGTGACCTCGACGATCTGCTTCGCGCGGAGCATCGGCGCCGCTTCGGCGAGCGACTTGATGATCGAGCAATCGCCGAACATCTTGGTGCGCAGTGCGCCACCCGAGCGGAACGGCATGCCGTTGATCGGCATCACGGCCGTCACCGGATCCATGACGCCGGGGCTCGTCGGGCCCATCGTGTACTGGACCTGGTAGAGATCGAGCCAGCCCCGGCAAGTGGTCACCGCGGGCTCGACGACGATCACGTCGACGGCGGCGCTGGCGAGGGCGTTGCCATCGGCATCGAAGGCGGTGGCCGTCAGCGTGGCCGGGCCGGCGCTCGCGAGCGCGGCGATGGCGTGGCCGTCGGGGTCGAGATCGCCGAGGACCGCGGCCTCGAGCGTGAGCTCCACGCGGGCGGGCGCGCCGACCACGTCCACATCGACCGGGATCGAGGCGACCAGGGCGCCGCTCGCGCCGAGGCTGTCGCGGGCGAACATGGCGCCGGGCTCGGGCTGCGTGATCGAGAGGCTCACGCCCTCGTCTGCGCCGGGCTCGCTGCCGCAGGCGGCCCACCACAGCGCGGAGGTCATGACGAGCCAGCCGGTGCGCCAAGCGGAGTGCATCGGGGGCATCGAGCCACCGACGGTGCCCTCGGGTCAAGCGACACGTTCGGCCACGGGGTGTAGATTTCGATCATGCGCACCGTGGGGATCGTGCTGGGCGCCGTGGCGGCGGCCCTGCTGGTGCGCGGCGCGACGTGCCGCGAGCCCGCACCGCCGCTGCGGTTCGCCACGTTCAACATCGAGGACTTCCCCAAGGATCGGCGCCAGATCGAGGGGGCGTTCGACGAGATGAAGCGCCTCGACGTCGGGTTCATCGCGGTGCAGGAGATCACCGATCCGGCCCTGTTCACGGCCGAGGCGGCGAACCGGCTGGGCGGCGCCTGGCAGTTCGCGGCGATCGATACCGCGCCGCCACCGAACGGCCTCGGCCTCGGCCTCGGCCTCGTGTGCACCCCACGCATCACCTCGGCGTGCTGTTCGATCGCCGCCGGTGGACGCTCGTCGATACGACCACGCACGACGAGACGCGCCTCGGCTCCACGCACAAGCCCACGCTCGAGGTCCGGCTGCGCCCCGCCGGCGGTGGTGAGATCCTGCGGGTCCTGGTGGTCCACTTGAAGGCCGGCGGCGAGCACGTGGAGATCCGCGCGCTGCAGCACCAGGCGCTGGCGCGGATCATCGCGTATCGCCGCGAGCGCACGATCGTGCTCGGGGACTTCAACGCCACGAGCGATGCCGATCGCGCGAGCCTCGCCGCGCTCGCGCGTCGCACGAGCCTCGTGTGGGCCAGCGAGGATCTCGCATGCAGCGCGTTCTGGTCGCGCGATGACGGGTGCTTCCGGACGCGGCTCGATCACGTGCTGATGTGGCGAGCTCCGGCAACCGTCGAGGCGGCCGGTGGGTGTGCAACGCACGGGTGCGGCTGGGAGGCCAGCTGCCCCACGTACGCAGAGCAGGTCTCGGACCACTGCCCGGTGGTCGTCACGCTCGACTAAGTCACAGCATCGTGGCGACGACCAGATCGCGCGAGCCGTTGCGAACCTGCGTGAAGTAGAGCCGACAGCCGTCGGCCGAGACATGCGGCGAGCTCTCGGCCGAGGTCGTGTTCAGCGACGACAGCGGGAGCGGGGACGGGAAGTCGCTGCCGAGCGAGGCGCGGGATGCGTAGTAGAGATCGCCCGGTTCGGTGCTACTCGAGCCGAACACCAGCACCAGCTCGTTCTGCGTGAGGGTCGGCCCGATGTCGGTGCCCCCCGTCGCTGCGATCAGAGGGGTCGGCGGCGCTGAAGTTCTGCGTGACGTTGTTGCGTGACGCAACCGCGATCCTTCGCGCCCCGGAGATGTCGGTCGCGTAGTACAGCCGGAGCAGATCCGTCGAGAGGTGTGGATCGGCTTGCGTGCCCGCGTCGTTCACGCCGGTGAGGTACATCTGATCCACCGTGAACGAACCGCCGCCGCCGCCCGAGCGCGCGCCGCGCCACAGATCGTAGCCACCCGAACCGCCCGCGCGATTGGAGGCGAAGAACGCGCGCGAATCATCGGCGCTGACGAACACCTTGCCTTCGGTGGCCGTGCCGTTGAGGCTCGGCTCGGTGACCGGAGCTCCGAATGCAGCGGCGAGGCTCGAGCGCTTGGCGGTGTACACATCCACGCCCCGCGTGAAGTAGATCGTCAGCTCGTCGGGGGAGAGGAAGGGGTGGTCTTCATCCGCGCCCGAGTTCAGTGTGGCGAGCGCCACGGGGGCGCCGAACACGGGCGTCGTCGACCACCGCATCATGCAGGTAGCGGGCTCGAGCCCATCGATCGCGCCGTCGCTCGCGCCGTCGTTGCCGGTGTCCGCGGGAGCGTCCGTGGGGATCAGTGCGACCGGATCTTCGATCCCGAGGATCTGCCGACAGCCCGCGAAGGCGATCAGCAGCACAACAGCTCGGTACCGCACAGCCCCAGGCTATCAGACGGAGGTGCACGCCCTCCACCGAATCGCGTGGGCCGAGATGCGCACGATCGTGCGCGAACCCCGGGCCGCGACGTTCACTCGAATGCCGAGAACGTGAGCGTGACGTCGAGATCGGCCCGTGCGTCGAGATCGGCGAAGCCGCGCGCCGCCGTGCCCCGCGCGACGACCTTGAAGTTGCCGCCGAGGAGCTTGAGGTAGTCGAACTCGGTGAGCGCGCCGGAGTCGAATGCGGGGGCGAGCTGGAGCGTGCTCTCCGTGGCGGCATCGACGACGGCGGTGGCCACCCCGTAGCTGTTGTTGCTGTCGTTGATCAGGAACACCACGGCGACGTTGCCGCCGAATACCTCGCTCAGCTGGGTCACGCCGGTCGAGCCATCGCCCAGCGCGATCATCGCGTCCTCCACCACGATCGCGGTCGGCGAGCGGCCAGCGAGCTGATCCTTGGCGGCAGTGACGAACGCACCGTACGGGTTGCCCTGCTCGGTGGTGATCATCTTGTCGTCGGTGACCAGGCCATTGGTGGCGTCGGCGGACTTCGCCGTCAGGCTGATGCCAACCGGTGCGGAGTACGTCACGGGCGGGTTCGTGCACGCCGCCGCAGCCACCGAGAGGGACAAGGCGAGGAGGTAGCGCGTCATGCACATCAGACGGAGCTCGTGCGCGGCGCATTCTAGGCGCCAGGGTCCCCAGGCGGCATGCGGGCTTGGGTGTGCGAACCCGGTTCGTGCGCTCTAACCGCCGAGCGCGGCGAGCGTCTCGTGGACGCCCACATAGCCGCCTCGATAGAACATCCACCAGCCCGCCATCATCGTGCCGTGGCCTACGAGGATGCCGACGTGGCTCCACATCTCGACCACGTCGGAGTGCTGCGAGACATAGCGCCGCCAGTGGAACACCTCGTCGACCAGGCTGTACACGAACGACAGCACCGTGAGTACGAGCGCGGGCACCGCCGCGGACGGATGGCTGTACGCGAGCACGAGCAGCACGCAGCTCCCCACGCCGCAGAAGATCGTGATGTGGTGCACGAGCTGTTCGCCGCCGCGGAGCACCTCCTTGTAGACGGTGCGATGTCCGATGGTGTCGATCGCGATCGCGATCGTGAAGATCGCCGCGCCGATCGGCACCCACCAGGCCTCGGCGGGGAACGTCACCCCGTGCAGGTGGCCGGCGAGCAGGAACCCACCTGTCGAGCCCACGAGGCCGAGCATCATCCCGACCCAGCCGACGTAGACCAGCCAGTCGATCCGATCGAACTGCCGGATCCGGCCCACGTAGATGGCCAGGGCCGAGCGGTGGAGCGATCCGTCAGAGGGCGGGGACATCTTCGAACCGGAGGGTGAGGGTGGGGACGTGGGCGCCTGACGACACGAGCCGCACCGGCGTGGACACCGCGAGGCGCCCGAGCGCACCGGCGACCAGGCCCAGCTTCGCGCTGGTGGTCACGACCGCGCGGCCGGCGGTCACATCACAGTCCGCGCGGCGGATCCGCTCACCGATCGCGGCGTACACGCGGCGCGCGGCCATCACCGCGCCGGCAGCGCGCCACGGCAGGCTGGGCACGCCGCGATCCCCCGAGCGATAGTAGCGATCCGCGATCGCGAGCAGCTCGCGGACCGTGTTCGCGATCGGCGCCCGGGCTCGCGTGGGGAGCGGGCCGCCGAGATCGCCCACGAGGCCGGCGGCGCCGTGACGGGCGAGCAGCTCGTCTGGGAGATACAGCCGCCCGCGCTCCCAGTCCTCCGCGACATCGCGACAGATGTTGGTGAGCTGCATCGCGATGCCGAGGTGCGCGGCATGGACGAGCGCCGCCTCGTCCTTGACCCCGAACACGTGCGACATCATCAGCCCGACCACGCCGGCCACGCGCCACGCATAGAGCCGGAGCTCGTCGACGCTCGCATAGCGGGTGTCGCGCGCATCCATCGCCATCCCGGCGAGCAGCTCGTCGGGATAGTGGCGCGGGATCCGCCGCGCATGTGCGACCTCGCCGAACGCCGCGAGCACCGGATCTGCGCTGGTCCCGGCATAGGCGCCGTCGAGCTCGCCGGCGAGCCGCGCGAGGGCCTCGTCGAGCCGGGCCCCGTCGGGATCCACGAGCTCGTCCACGGCATCGTCGGCGCGGCGACACCAGGTGTAGACCACCGCGGTCTGGTCGCGGAGGCGACGGCCGAGCAGTCGACTCGCGAGCGCGAAGCTCTTCGAGTGGTGCGCGATCGTGGCGCGCGCGAGCTGCGCCGGTGCGTGGGGCACCACCGCCACGGAGGTCATCCGAGCACACCCGCGGCGAGCGAGAGGTTCGCCGTGTGATCGCGGTCGAGCTGGAAGTCCTTCGCGATCGCCGAGTACGTGGCCTTGGCGCCGTTGATCACGCCCGGCACGCCCGCACCCGGGTGCGTCCCGGCGCCCACGATGTAGAGCCCCGGGATGCTGGCGTCCTTGTTGTGCGGGCGGAAGTAGGCGCTCTGCGTGAGCTTGGGCGCCACGCTGAACGCCGAGCCGAGGTGGCTGGCGAGCTGGGTCTGGAAGTCGGTCGGCGTGAACTGCCGGCGCACCACCACGTGCTTGCGTAGATCGGGGAGCAGGCGCTCGAGGGCGGTCAGGATCCGATCACCGTACGCCTCGGCGATGTTGGGCCAATCGAGCGGGGCGTTGCCGAGGTGGGGGACGGGCGAGAGCACGTAGAACGCCCCGCCTCCGGGCGGCGCCAGCGACGGATCGGTGACGTGTGGCGCGTGGAGGTAGAGCGAGAAGTCCTCCGGAAGCGTCTTGCCGTGGAAGATGTCGTCGAGAAGCCCGCGGTAGCGCGGGCCGAACACCACGGTGTGGTGCGCGATCTCGTCCTTGTAGTCTCGGTCCGTGCCGAAGTAGAGGACGTAGAGCGACATCGACCACGTCATCTTGTCGAGCTTCTTCACCATGCGCTTGGCGGCCGGAGTCTCGGCGTACAGCGCCTCGTACGTGTGGCGCAGATCCGCGTTCGAGACCACGAGATCGAACGGCTCGTCGACGTGGCCGGGGCTGGTGGCCAGGTGCTTGTTGCTCTCGGCGATCCGGATCTTGCTCACCGGCGAGTCGAGGCGCAGCTCGCCGCCCAGCTCGGTGAACAGCTTGACCAGGCCGGCGACCAGCGCGCCAGTGCCGCCCTTGGGGAAGAACACGCCCCAGGTGCGCTCGAGGTAGTGGATCAGCGTGTAGATCGAGGAGGTCTCGTACGGGTTGCCGCCGACGAGGAGCGAGTGGAACGAGAGCGCCTCGCGCACGTGTTCGTCCTTCACGTACTTCGCGACCGTCTTGTACACCGAGCGATCGGCGCGCAGCGCGGCGAGCTGCGGCGCCACGCGCAGCATGTCGGAGAACCGCGGGAACGGCGTGTGCGCGAGCTTGGTGTAGCCGGTCTCGAACACGCGCCGCGAGTAGTCGACGAACTTCAGGTAGCCCTCGCCGTCGGCGTGCCGGCGCGCGCGGATCTGCGCGAGCATGTGATCGGCGTCGCCGTCGTAGTCGAACGAGGCGCCGTCCTCGGTCCAGAACAGCCGGTAGAACGGCGTCACCGGCAGCATCGTGACGTAGTCCGCCATCTTGCGGCCGCACAGCTCGAACAGCTCCTCGATGCAGTGAGGCGCGGTGATCACCGTGGGCCCGGCATCGAACGTGAAGCCCTGCTCGCGATAGACATAGGCGCGGCCTCCGGCCTGATCGCGCGCCTCGAACAGCGTGACGCGCACGCCTGCCGCCGCCAGGCGGATCGCCGCCGCCAGGCCGCCGAAGCCGGAACCGATCACCGCCGCTCGAAGATCGCGCTCAGCCATAACTGTGCTCCATGCGTTCCAGCTCGCTCGCGAGCTGCCGGGTGACAGGGCTCGCGCCCACTGCGGCCACGAGCGCGTCGAGCGCGCCCGCTAGCCCCGCTCGGATCTGTGCGCGTCCGAACGTGCCGGTCTCGGCGATCAGCGCATCCGCGAGCGCATCGGCATCGCCGGTCCCCGCGGCCACCAGGCGCGCGGTGCTCACGAGCCGCGACCACGCGAACACATCGGCCTGCGCGAGCCACGCCCACGGCCAGGTCGGCCGCTGCGCGCGCAGGTCTTCGTGGCCCTTCGCGCGGCGCGCCGGGGAGGCCAGCGATCCGAGATCGTCGAGCATCTGCAGCGCGATCCCGACACTCTCGCCGAACTGCGCGACCGCCTCGATGACGGGCTCGCTGGCGCCCGCCGCGAGGGCGCCGAGCTGGGCGGCGAGGGCGCACAGCGCACCGGTCTTGAGGCGCGTGGTGGCGGCGACCACCGGGGCGACATCGTGGATCGCGAGCTCGGTGATCGGCGTGGCGAGATCGAGCGCCTGACCCTGGTGGCAGCGGACCAGCGTGGTCGTGATCGTCCGGTAGGCGGCGAGCTCGGCCGCGGGGGGAAGGCCGAGGTGCCCGAGCTCGGCGACGGCCCAGAAGTACATCCACGAGCCCGTGTTGATCGCGAGCGGCGTGCCGATCAGGTGGTGCAGGGCGGGCGCGCCGCGCCGGAGGTCCGAGCCGTCCTCGACGTCGTCGATGATCAGCGAACCCGCGTGGAGCAGCTCGATGATCAGCGCGATCCGCTCCGGCATCAGCTCCACCGCGCCGCCGCCGAGCGCCCAGCCGGCCTCGACGATCATCGAGCGCAGCGCCTTGCCCGGCCGGGACAGGAACTCCTCGGCGGGGCCGATCAGCGCGCGCTGCCAGACCTCAGTCGGGACCGAGGGATCGAGCGCGGTGGCGCCGCCTGGACCCACGCCGCGCTCGAGGGCGGACTGCGAGCTGGGTGCGGTGGCGAGCCTCCTCACGTGGCGGCTCCTCGCAGCATGTGGCGCAGTGACAGCCCGCGGGGCGGCCGGCCGATCACGATCCGTGCGCGATCCATCCGGGTGGTCTCGAGCGCGTAGAACCGGCGGATCGAGTCCTCCGGCAGCCGGTAGAATCGCTCGAGCACGTGGTAGCGGTCTTCCGGCGCGAACCAGTGATAGAGCATGCGGTTGAGGCGCAGCGCGAATGCGAGCTGGGAGCGGTGCCGAACAGCGAACGCCTCGAGCGGTGGGCCGAACACCTCACCCGGGCCGCGCGCGGCGAGGAACGTGGCGAGCCGCGCGGCGATCGGGAACGAGTAGCCGGTGACCGGGTGGAACCAGCCGCCGCCATAGCCCGCGAGCAGCGGCGCCTGCAGCGGCGGCAGCTCGTAGCGCCACGGCAGCGGGATCACACCGACCTCCTCGCGCGCGACCTGCGTGGGCACCCAGCCGTGGGCCGCGACGTAGTCCGCGATCCGCGCGCGCAGCATGCCGACGTCGAGATAGGTGCTCTCGCTGAAGTACGTGTCCTCGACGAGCAGCCGGTCCGGAGCGAGCGGGAGGACGTAGAGGAACCGGAACCCGTCGAGCTGCGGGACGGTGGCATCCATCAGCATCGGGTGCTCGAGCCCGTGCGGGCGCTCGAGGACCAGCTCCTGACCGAGGAACTTCTGCCAGCCGCATGCGGTGCGTGGGCCTGCGTCGGGGCCGCGCGCGTCGATCACCGCCGTCGCATCGATCCGGGTGATGGCACCCGTCGCCGCGCGCACCATCACGTGGTCGGCGGCGGCCTCGATCACCGTGGAGTCGAGCAACAGCTGCGAGCCCGGCGTGTCGAGCGCGAGGGTCACCGCGGCGGCGAGCCGCTCGCTCGTCACGCACGCGTACGGAGATGCGAGGTGCCGCGCGTGCGCGGGGAACGCCACGTCGTAGCCGTCCCAGCGGTGCGCGACCAGCGGATCGATCCAGGGCGCGCTCTCGGCCTCCACATCCCCGGCGTGGAAGCACCAGGTGTGGTTGCCGCCGATGGTCGCGCCGCGCTCGATCATCACGACCCGCGCATCGGGACGCGCGTGCCGCAGCGCGAGCGCCACGAGCCCGTTCTGCAGGCCGCCACCCACCAGCGCGTAGTCCGCGAAAACGTTCACAGGCGTTCGACGCCGTGAGGTGTCGCCGGGTTACAGGCACGGAAGCTCACGGGATCAACACCTGGGCGGCCGCCAGATAGCGGCGTGCCTTCTGCCGGGCGAGCTCGTTGCCGAGCCTCCGCTCCGGCCACCGGCTGACGTCCGCGGCGAGCACGCGCTCCAGCGTCGCCGTGAACAGGGCACGGTCCTTGCGGGCGACGGCGGTGCCGCGGGCGTACATCACGTCCACGATCAGGGCACCGTCCCCGGCCCGGGCCCGCGCGCGATCGAACGCGGCCTGGCCATCGGTGTTGCCGAACATCGCGCCACGCCCGGCCTCCAGCGTGGCGGCCAGGAGCTCGGCGTCCGCATCGTGGAAGCCCGGCGCGAGCTCCGCGCAGCGCTTCAGCATCGCCTCCACGGCGGGCAGGCGCATGAAGTTCCGCATCGGATCGAGCGCGATGAGGACCGCATCGGTGGTGGCGATCCACAGGAGCGGCCCGACCTGCGCCTTGGTGGCGGTGGGGAGCCGCGCGAGGGCCGCGTCGGTGCCCTTCGCGACCGCCTCTCGCCACGGCGCCGGGAGGAGGGCCGCCTCGAGCGCCGCGCACTGCGCGAGCAGCGGGCGGAGCCGCGCAGCGATCTTGTCGGCCTCGGCCTCGCGCGCGCCGAGCTTGGCGTCCTCCCAGTCATCGAACACGAACGCCACCGCGTACTGGCAGTACGCCTCGGCGTGCATGGTCTTGAAGCCGCGGTGATCCGGATACGCGAGCGAGAACGCCTCGAGCTGGAGCACGCCGCCGGGGAGCGCCTCTCGGGCGAGCTGGAGATCGACCTGCCGGCGCGCGGCCTCGGTGGACTTCTCGAGGATCCGGTACGTGCTCGACGCGGCCTGCTTGTTGATGAACGAGCTGCAGCCGGCGGCGAGCGCGAGGGTCGCGAGCATGGTGATCGTGATGCGGTTCATCGGGTCCTCTGGTTCAACCGGCCGCCAGCAGCGCGCGGGTCGCGCCCGGGCGCACGATCGGCTGGCGCTCGCTGACCAGGCGCTCGATCAGATCTGCGGCGGAAGGGCCCGCATCGAAGCTCGCCATCTCGCGGGCGATCACCGCCACCCGCTCGTGGAACTTCGGCTCGGCCAGCACCCGGCGGAGCGCGCGGCGCAGCTTGCGCGCGGAGGGCCGGCCGGTGCGCAGATCGATCCCCGCGCCGCTCCACGCCACCCGCGCTGCGATCTCGGGCTTCTCCTCGCTGCCGCCGGCGACCACGAGCGGCACGCCATGCCGCAGCGCGATCTGCACGCCGCCATAGCCGCCGTTGGTGACCACCGCCGAGAGCAGCGGCATCAGGAGGTGATACGGCACGAACTGCGCGACCCGGGCGTTGGCCGGGAGCGCGGACAGACCGAGCGTCTCGGGGCCGCTGAACGGACGGCCGGTGGTGACCACCACGAGCACGTCCTCGTCGGCGAGTGCGCGAAGGGCAGGCCGGAGCAGCTCGCGCGGATCGGTGGCGAGCGTGCCCTGCGTGACGAGCACGATCGGCGTGCCGCGCTCCTTGGCGGTCACGAGGTCTTCCCACCAGGTGGGTAGCGCGGCGGGAGGCGCGTTGGGGACCAGCGGGCCGATGAAGTGCACCTGCGGCGGCAGATCCGAGCGCGGGTACTCGAACGAGGGCACCGTGGGCTGGAGGAACAGCTGCCGCGACAGCACGTCGAAGTAGGTGCCCATGGCGGGCGCGAGACCGGCGACCTGGCGCTCGGCCTGATACCGGCGCGTGGTGTCCTTGAACAGGACCTTCTGCACGAGCCACGTGATCATCCGCGTGCGGGCGCGGTCGCGGACATCCTTCGCCGGCGGCTGCGCCGATCCGAACGGCGCGGTGTCGATGCTCGGGATGACGAGCGCGCTGATCCCGAGGCCCACCCACGGCAGGCCGCGCTTTTCGTGGAGCAGCGCCGCGCCGAGGTGCGCCTGATCTGCGATCACGAGGTCCGGGCCAAATGCGTCGGTCGCGGCCTCGAGGTCGCGCAGCTGCGCGGCCATCGGCGAGATGAACATCGCATCGAGCTGCGCCTTGACGCGCGCGAGCCCGCGCTTGCCTCGCAGCACCGGCAGCGCGGCCTCCACATCGGCATCGTCCCAATCGATCGCGGGCGACATCGGCACGTGCGTGGCGCCGGCGCGCTCGATCGCGGGCGCGAACTTCTTGGCCGCGTACCAGGCCACCACGTGGCCGCGCGCCACGAGCTCGCGCACCACCATCAGCATCGGCTGCACGTGCCCGGTCAGTGGCACGGTCGCGACCAGCACGCGCATCATCGTCCGATCTCCTTGGCCAGCTCCTCGGCGAGCGTGCGCGCGAGCCCCAGGCGCCAGGGCCGGATCGGCAGGCCCAACGTGCGCGCGAGCGTGGTGTCGAGCACGCTGTACGCGGGGCGGCGCGCTGGGGTGGCGAACTCGGCGGTGGTGATCGGCACCACGCGCTCGCACGCGATCGGCCGGTAGATCCGTACGCCCTCGACGATCGCCGCCGCGAACTCGTGCCAGGTGGTCGCGCCATCGCCACACACGTGCACGCAGGGCGGGCGCTCCGGCATCGCCGCGAGCGCGATCAGCGCATCGGCGAGATCGGGCGCCCAGGTCGGCCGGCCAAACTGATCGGCGACCACGCGGATCTCGCGATCACGGAGCGCGAGGCGCGTGATCGTGTGGACGAAGCTCGGCCCCGCCGCCGCGAACAGCCACGACGTCCGCACCACGGTGCCGCCGGCATCCCGCACGCGCTGCTCGCCCTCCGCCTTGCTGCGGCCGTAGGCGTTGAGCGGGGCAGGGACCGCGTCCTCGGTGATCGGGCGTGCGCCCGCGCCATCGAACACGTAGTCGGTGGAGACGTGCAGCAGCGGCACGCCGCGCTCGGCGCACGCGCGGGCCACGAGCCCGGCGGCCCAGGCGTTGACCTCGGAGGCTAGCGCGGGCGCGTGCTCCGCCGCATCGACCCCGGTGAAGCCCGCGGTGTTGATCACGGCATCGGGCGCGTGTGCGGCGAGCGCGGCGGTGAGCGCGCTGGCATCGCGGATGTCGAGCTGTGACCGCGGCAGCGCGATCACGGTGTGCGCGCCGGCGCGACGGACCAGGCTGCGGCCGAGCTGCCCACCACCGCCGGTCACCAGCAGCTTCATCGCACCCCACCGGCGACGCTGGTCAGCTCCGCATCGGGCAGGTACGGCGCGGCTGCATCCTTCGGCGAGACCAGCGGAGCGCCGGCGAGCGGCCAGCGGATCCCGAGCGCCGGATCATCCCAGCGGATCGCGCGCTCGTGCTCGGGCGAGTACGACTCGGTGACCTTGTAGGCGACGTCGGCCTCGGACACCGCATAGAACCCGTGCGCGAACCCGGGCGGCACCCAGAGCTGGCGATGGTTCGCTGCCGACAGCGTGGTGCCCACCCACTCGCCGAACGTGGGCGAGCCGCGGCGGACGTCGACGACCACATCGAACACCTCGCCGCGGGTGACCCAGACCAGCTTTCCCTGGGAGCGCATCACCTGGTAGTGGAGGCCGCGGAGCGTGCCGCGGGCCGAGGACGATAGGTTGTCCTGCACGAACGTGAGCCCGGCCGCGATCCCGGCCGAGGCGTATCGCGCCGCGTGGAACGTCTCCACGAACCAGCCGCGCGCGTCGGCGTGCACCGCGGGCTCCACGATCAGCACGCCGGGGAGCGCGGTCTCGCGGGTGTTCATGGGCACGCCGCTGGGATGAACGTTTTGGCGCCGGGGTTACAGCAGGGGCGGCCGGGCGGCCGCACTGCGCTATTTCGATGCGACTCCCGACGCCCCGCCTACGTCCGGACCGGTACACACTCGGACCCGGAGGAAACGGTATGAATCTCAAGCATCTGGTAGCGGGCTTCGTGCTCGCCGGTACCCTCGGCGCCTGCAGCAAGGGCGGCTCCGGCGAGATCGACGCGTTCATGAAGCTCGACACCGAGAAGGCCGCGGCCTTCGCGGTGGGCGGCACCGACTGTGCGGCCAAGGCCAAGAGCGCCGGCGAGTGGAGGACCAAGCACTCCGCCGACTACAAGGCGATGCAGGCCAAGCTCAAGGAGCAGTGGCCCAAGGGTCCGCCGAAGGACGTGCTCGAGAAGTACGGCGACGTCATGAAGGCGAACAAGAGCGCCGTGGTCGACGCGATGATGTCGTGCAGCAACGACCCGACGTTCAGCAAGATGATGGACGACACCAAGGCCGACTGACGGTCGCCGATCGGCGATCGTGCTCAGCGCGCGCAGCGGAAGCCGAGCCCGGTGCCGATCGTGTTCTCTGCGGTCGCGGTGCGGCTCGTCGCGGTTCCACCGATGAAGTCGGAGGAGCCGCCGCGCGTGGTGCGACGACGATCACCGCACCCGGGGCGGGCGTACGGGCAGTAGTAGCTCGAGGTCCACTCGTCGACGTTGCCCGTCATGTCGAACACGCCGTACGGGCTGCGGCCGAGCGGCCGGCTCGCGACGGGGCAGGTCGGCTGGTCGGCGTTGTGGATCTCGCACTCCTCGTTCCCGTAGGCGCCGTTGCCCCACGGGTAGATCCGGCCATCGGTGCCGCGCGCGGCGAGCTCCCACTCCTCCTCGGCGGGGAGGCGCTTGCCGGCGAACGCGCAGAACGTGACCGCCTGGTCGTAGTTCACGCAGTTGATCGGGTGACGCTCGAGGCCGGGCCGGTTCCAGTTGCACTCGGCCACCTGGAGGTCCGGGATCGTGCAGCGCTTCGCGGCGACGCACTCGGCATAGCTGGCGACGGTGACCTCGGTCAGATCGATCGAGAATGGCGCGACCACCACGTCATGGACCGGGCGCTCGTCATCGTTGCCGGTGTTGGTGCCCATGCGGAGCGTCGCGCCCGGGACCTGCGCCATCTCGACAGCGGTCGTCGGCGGTGCCGCATCGATCGGGGTCGCGGCATCGATTGGCACGACGCGGACGAGATCGGGCTCCGGTTGGTGCTCGGGTTCCCGAAGCTTGTGCGAGCCGCCCGAGCAGGCGACGAGGACGGAGAGGAGCAGGGCCCGCACCCTGCGAGGCTACCCCGATCGGTCAGAGCTCGGGGAGCGCCTCGCCCGTGAGGCGGCGGTAGATCTGGCGGACCTCGTCGTCGAGACGCGGGTCGATCCCCTGCAGCGAGGTCAGCGTGCGCGTCACGAGCCCACGCTCGGCGTCGGCGAGCACGGTCACGAGGCGAGGGAGTACGCGGTCCGCTGCGACGCTGGCGCTCCACGCGGCCCACGGATCGGTTCGCAGCTCCCCGAACCAACCGAGGACGCAGGTCAGCGGTGCGCGCGCATGGGTCGCGAGCAGCCACGCATCCAGCGCGTCGGCGCACCGCTGCACGTACGCCCTGCTGGTCACGTCGTCGTTGGCGCGGTAGGCGGCGCCGACCAGGGCATCGAAGCGCTCACCCTCGCCGGGCCCGAACGTCATCAGGCCCGAGAGCGGCCACCGGAAGCTGCCGATCGGCTCGGGCGCCGAGGCCTCGATCGCGTCTCGCACGTCGACCGGGACGTCTGCGGCGAACACCAGCGAGACGTGGATGCTCTCGATCTCGTCGGGATAGCCCCAGGGCCCGTGACGAAAGAACACGAACGGGAACTCGCGAGGCGTCTTGGGCGCAGCCATGGGGCTCGGGCCCGTCGTACCATGCAGCGATGGGGTGTCGTGCCGTCGCAATCGTCCTCGTCCTCGCGAGCTGCGGCACCTCGGCTCCGCCTGCGCCGCCGCCGGCGACACCCGTGGCGACCGTGCCGAAGACACCCCACCGCCGATCACGCCACCACCGTCGACGCCCCCCGCGCCGTCGCCACCGCCCGCGTCGAGCCCGCCGCCGGCACCACCCGCGGTGACGGTCGACCCTGCGACCCCGAAGGTGCAGCTCGCCGTCGTCGCGGGGACCGAGCTCCGGTTCGTCGAGACCGGGCCCACCGGGCTCGTGATCACGCGGACGGTGACGCTGCCCGGCGCGATCGAGACGCTCCGCTGGGCGGGCGCGGAGCCGGTCGTGCTGCTCTCGAGCGACGCCTCCGATCCGGACGCCGACCGCGCGCACTTCGGTGAGATCGGCAAGATCACGGCGACCGGCTACGTGCCGTTCCCGCGGCTCCCCGAGGCCACCTGGAAGATGCCGAAGCCGAAGAACACCGACGATCACCAGGATCCGCCCCGCTGGCACCTCTACGTGACCGCGTCGCAGGAGATCTGGCAGGGCCGCTGCGAGTGGGGCTTCGTCGGCGAGGGGATGGACTGCGATGCGTGGATCTATGCGCGGCTCGCGCCGGGGCCGCTGAAGATCACGCGCAAGGAGCCGAGCGAGCCGCGGCCGCGGGGCTTGCCCAAGATCGCCGCGTCGAAGCGGATGACGCTCGCGCTGGCGAAGTTCAAGCCGCGCGTCGCCCCCGATGGTTCGAAGCGGAAGCCGTACGACATCCTGAAGTGCACGCTCGATGGCAAGACCGTCGAGCTCCCCGCTGATCACGAGACCGACGGATCGTTCGACAGCGTGGCCGGCTTCACCTGGCTGCGGACCGAGCCGCCGATGATCCAGGTCCGATCCACGTTCAACGGGCTGTACCCGGGGCTGACGTCGTACGCGATCTACGAGGGCTGCGACAAGATCGACGCCCTCGACTCCGCGGCGATCATCGGCGGGCCCAAGGACATGATTGCGATCCACGCCTTCGAGCCCAAGCGGGTGACCGTTCACTGGAAGGGGCAGCTGATCGGCACGCTGCCCGACGCCGACTTCGTCTCGTTCGCGCCGTAGCGTGAGCGAACGTCGCGCTCACTGCAGCTCCGTCGTGGCGAGCGACCACGCAGGCGCCGCTGCAAGCTCGGGGATCAGCACGTAGGTCCCCACGTCGGCGAGCCGCTTGGCACGAGCGGAGTCGATCCCTTCCACGCGCACGATCCGAGCGCTCGCGTATCCGGCCTCCGAGATCAGCTCCGCGGGCGGCGCGTACTCGGCGAGCGGACCTGGGAACGTTGGTGACTCGATCGTCCCGCCCGACGCCGCGGGCGAGAGCACACGCAGCTGGTGGGTCCTGTCGATGTTCGGGGTCCGTTCGATCCAGTTGAACGTCGCGCCACTCGCCTGGGCGATACGCGTTCCGCCTGCATCGTCGGCGATCCGCCATCGGATGCTGCCCGTCGGTAAGCGCTCCGTCGTGATCGAGGGCGTCAACACGTGATCGAGATCGATCGGCATGCCCACGGCGGTGGCAGGCACCTGCAGCTCGAATCCTGCGGCGGCGTTGACCCCACCCGCGACTCGCAGCATGCCGGCCGCCGGAACCCGGTTCCCCTGCTGGTACACGTTCCCGAAGGCGCTCGATACGCTGTACGTGACCGGCCCACCGGCGTTGACGAACGAGAGCAACAACTCCGTCGGAGCCTGCCACGCGTTCGGATCCACCGTGATCGTTCCACCGTCCGTGATCGGCTGTGCCGGGAGCCAGATGTACTTCTCCAGTACCGTGCCCGAGACACCGCCGTAGAAGTGCGTTGCGAGGAGCAAGACCTCAGCCGTCGCCGCGCAGCGGTCGTCAAAGGTGATCGTCGCGCCGCCGGACCCCGAGGCGAGGCAGTTCGACGCGAACTGGATCGACTCCGTGCCTGCCGGGGGAGCTCCGACGACCTGCATGGTGCCGCGCGCCGCGTGCTGCTGTTGCGCCAGAGGCTCCGGGCCGACCTCGATGGTGTCGCCGGGCTGGACGTCCGTGTACACGGTGATGATCGGGCCGGGGTTGTTCATCGGTGGCGCGTCGTCGAGAACCCAGACCGAGCCGCCCGCTTGAAGCTGAGCGGTTGCTCGACCCTCCGCATCGGTCCGGGTGGTCCGTGTCCCGTCGCCATCGACGACCACGACCAGCGCGTCTGTGGCAGCCGGAACGGGAAGCGCGTGATAGGAGTGCGCGACCACGTGGATCTCACCGCGAGCCGGGTCCGTGCACCCGGCAAGTACGAACGCGAGCGCGAGCCGTCTGGGATCCACGCCTCAGCCTACGCCACACTGACGCCCGCTCGACGACGCCCGCTCGACAACGATGCGCGCGTCGTGCGCGTCCTCACATCTCGGCCTCCCATTGGAGAGGTACAGCGCGTGCGACATCGGCGAACTGGTCGAGATGCCACGCGAAACGGCCGATCTGTTCACCGTACGCGACAACTCGGCGGACCGCGCATCCAGAGAGACCTAACCCTGGAGACGTCATGTTCCGCAGTGCTCTCGTTCTCTGTTCTGTTCTCTCTCTCGCCCTCTATGCGTGTGGTGGCTCGAGCTCCGGCGACGATCAAGCGTCGGTGGATGCACCGCTCGCCCAGCTCGATCCAGTGGACTGCGTCGCGTTCGCACAGAGCTTCTCCACCGCCGGCAACACCTGCGGCACGCCGCTGCCGGCGGGAGGCCAGGCCGCGTTCGAAGGCTGGTGCAAGAAGGGCATCGCCAAGGCCGCCATGTGCGGCGGCAATCCCGCGGCCGGCCTCGATTGCTTCGCGACGCCCGATGCCAACGACTGGGTTTGCCAGGGCCCGAGCGGACCGTACCCGGCGTGCAACGGTGACCTCGGCGCTTCGCTGGGAGCGTTCTGCGTGATCGCGCTTGGCAACCCCGCCTGCTCGACGGGCGTGCACTGTCAGTACGACGCGGACTGCAGCAACGGCCTGGTCTGCAACAGCGCGACCGAGGAGTGCATGAGCAAGACCGCGTACTGCGTGGGGCTGCCCTGCAAGTACGACGTGGATTGCCCGAACAACGAGAAGTGCAACAGCGCCGAGGGCGCGTGCATCGGGAAGTGATCACTCGCGCGAGAGCGTGTGGCGCAGCGAGAACTCGACGTGCTCGGCCAGCTTCCCCATCGCGCTCTCGAGGTCCGTGCCCGTGAGGCGCATGGCCTCGGCGATGTGACCGCGCGTGCGATGCATGAGCGTGTCGCGGATCTGCGCGAGCCAGCGCGCGGCGGTGGCGCGGTGTACGCCGTAGAGGGCGCCGAGCTCGTCGATGGTGGCGCCGTAGACGTATTGCTGCTTGAGCAGATTGCGCTCGCGTGGCGTGAGCGTGGCGAGCGCCCGATCGAAGGCCTCGCCGGTACGCGCGCCGCTCGTCGGGGAGGAGGTCCGCGCCGCGGTCGTCGATGCGCTCGGCCAGGTCGGCGCTGATCGGCGCCTCGCGCTTGCGGGCGCGCAGGATCTGCAGCGCCTCCCGCACGGCGACCACGCGCAGCCAGCCGCGAAGATCGCCGCGCCCGCGGTAGTCGGCGATCTTGCCGTTGCCGTCGCTGCCGAGCACGCGCTCGCGCACGGCGGCGGTGACGTCGGCGACCAGCGCGCTGCCGCCGTCGAGGTGGGCGATCGCCGGCGCCACCGCGGTGAGCCGCGCATCGAGCTCGCGCAGCGCGCCGGGGACGCCGCGGGTGATGCCGCATGCGAGCCACAGGTCCGTCACCACGAGGGCGCGCAGCGCGTCGTCGAGCGGCGTGTCGATCCGCGCCGAGAGGTACGCGACGAAGTCGTCGTCGGTGATCTCGATGCCGGGCCAGGCTGCGCGTGACGCGACGAGGACCTCGGCCAGGAGCGGGGACGCCACGGGACGCCATGGTAGCGTGGGTCGTGTGCCCGGGCGAGGAGACGATCGCCGCCTATGCGGAGGCGCGGCTCTCCGGTGTGGAGCGCGACGAGCTGGAGAGTCACCTCGACACGTGCTCGATCTGCCAGGAGCTGGTGGTCGCGCTCGCGAAGCTCTCGGTACCGGTCGCGGCAGCCGGTGAGGCGCAGGATCCGGCGATCGCCGGCTATCTCGGGCGCTACGTGCTCCTCGCGCGGCTCGGCGCAGGCGGGATGGGCGTGGTCTATGCGGCGTACGATCCGGAGCTCGATCGCCGCGTCGCGGTGAAGGTGCTGCGCCGCGCGCGCGCCGGCCAGCAGCTGCGCGAGGAGGCGCGGGCGATCGCGCGGCTCGCGCACCCGAACGTGATCGCCGTGCACGACGTGGGGGAGGCCGACGGCGAGGTGTTCGTCGCGATGGAGCACGTCGAGGGCGTGACCGTGCGCGAGTGGCTGCGCACCCCGCGGCCGCCGCTCGAGATCCTCGACGTGTTCGCCCAGGCCGGACGTGGCCTCGCGGCAGCGCACCGCGTGGGGCTCGTGCACCGCGACGTCAAGCCGAGCAACATCATCCTCGGCGCCGATGGCCGCGCCCGCGTGCTCGATTTCGGGCTCGCGCGCGCCGAGCACGATGACGACGAGCCCATGGTCGCGGGCACCCCGGCGTACATGGCGCCGGAGCAGAAGCGTGGCGAGGCCGTGGATGGTCGGGCCGATCAGTACGCGTTCTGCGTCGCGCTGGCCGAGGCCCTCGGTGCGCAGGGCCTGACCGATCGCGTGAGCCGTGCGCTGCGCCGTGGGCAGGCGGAGCGCGCGGAGGATCGATTCCCCACGATGGAGGCGCTGCTCGCGGAGCTCGCCCCGCCACCGGTGCGCGTGCGGCGCTGGGTGATCGCCACGCTGCTGCTCCTGGCCGGGCTCGGCACCGCCGTGGTGGTGCTCGCCCGCGACCGCACCGCGGATCCCTGCGCGCGGGCAGGGGCGGCGATCGCCGTGGAGTGGGGCGACGAGGAGCACGCGGCCTTGCGCGCGGCGTTCGCTGCCACCGCGTTGCCGTTCGCGCCCGGGGCGGCGGCCTCCACCGTCGACCAGCTCGATGCGTGGGGGATTCGCTGGCGCGCGCAGGCCAATGCGACCTGCCGCGCGACGATGATCGACAAGGTGCAGCCGGTCGCGGTTCACACGCTGCGCCAGAGCTGCCTCGATCAGCTCGTGGTGCAGCTGCGCTCGGTCGTCGCGCTCGCGCTGGCACCCGACGCCGAGGTCATCGCCCATGCGAGCACGCTCGCGGCGAGCCTGCCGGCCCCCGAGCGATGCGCCGACATCGCGGCGCTCGGTGCGCTGCCACCACTGCCGCCCGCGGAGGGCGCGCGTGCGGAGATCGATGCGATGCGCGCGGAGCTCGCGATCTACGAGGCCGCGCTGCTCGCCGGCCGCGCCACCGAGACCCGTGCGGCGATCCTCGCCCTGCGAGTGCGTGCCGCGAAGGCAGGCTATGGCCCGCTCCACGCCCGCACCGAGCTCCTGGTCGGTCGCCTCGAGATCTCGTCGGCGCACTACGCCGAGGGCATCGCCGCGCTGCACGTCGCCGCACGCACCGCCACCGCGGCACGCGACCTCGAGACCCTCGCGGCCGCGTGGATCGAGCTCTCGCAGGCGCTCGGTAACGACGTGCGGACCTACGACGAGGCCGTGCTGTTCGATGGCTACGCCGAGGCGCTCCTCGCCCAGCTCCCCGATCGCGACGCCCACGCACTCGAGCTCGCGCTCGCCCGCTGCAATCGCAACGTCACCGCCGCCCAGGCCGCCGAGGTCGCCACGCAGTGCTCCACGGCGATCGCGCTCGCCGAACGCACCACGCCGCCGCGGCGCGAGGTCGCGAACACCGCGCGGGTCCGCCTCGGTCACTTCCAGCGGCTCCAGGGCAAGTCCGCCGAGGCGCTGACCACCCTCCGTGCGGCGATCGCCGAGGCGGTCGCGATCCACGGGCCGCAACACCCCGAGGTCGCGCTCGGCCACTACGCCCTCGGCATCGCGCTGATCGCGCAGGATGACTTCGCCGCCGGCATCGCAGAGCTCCGGGCCTCGCTCGCGATCCGCGAGGTCGCGTTCCCGGGCGGCAACCTCCAGATCGCCGAGTCGCTGATCGGCCTGGGTGATGCCCTCGGCGCGAGCGGCGCCCACGTCGAGGCGGTCGCCGTACTCGAGCGCGGCCTGGCGATGCTCGAGGCCGTGCACCAGGGCGCGAGCGCCCATGCCGTCAACGCGCACATCCTGATCGGCATGTCACTCGAGGAGATCGATCGGGTCGACGACGCCATCGCGCACGACGTCCGCGCCGCCGACATCGCGGACCGCAGCCTGCAGCATCGCGAGAACCTCGTCGCGATGGGGCTGCGCAGCGCGGCGCGCCTCGAGGCCTCGCGCGACCACGTGGCCGAGGCCGTGCCGTACCTGGAGCGTGCGGTCCGCGCCCTCGAGCGGGGCAAGGCGGCGCCGCTCGATCTCGGAAAGACCCAGTTCGCGCTCGGCCAGGCACTCTCGGCGCTGCCGCGCGAGCGCGACCGCGCGCGGGCCATGATCGCCGCCGCACGCGCGAGCCTGGTCCTCGCCAGCGCCGCCGCGGAGATCGCCACGCTCGACGCGTTCGTGCGCAGCGCGAAGCTCTGAGGGCTGTCGAACCTTCACCAGCCCGCACCTGGCCCGCGCGTTGCTCGTCATCGGTAGCGATGAAGCTCGCCTTTGGCCTCGCGCTCGCCGCCCTCGCCATGGCCACCAGCGCGTGCGTGGACACCACCACCGTGACGGGATCCTGGCGCGCCGACGAGTTCACTGCCGGGGCTTGCCACACCTGGCTCGCCTCCGATGTCCACGTGCAGATCTTCGACACCAGCTCGGTCGTCGAGGACTACGTCGGTTGTGACGAGCTCGGCTTCAGCCTCGAGATCCCGATCGATGCCACGCACGTGCGGGTCTCGGCGGTCGATCCGACCGGCGGCCACTGGGACAAGAGCTTCGATATCCAGGACGGCTACCTGAACGTTGGCACGATCTGGTTCGCGCAGGACATCCAGCCGGACTGAGGCGCTCGTCACAGCGAGAGGGAGGAGGTCATCCCGCCCGCGGCCGCTGTGAGCATGATCTGTCCCGGCACGTGCGTGGTGATCGAGATGCAGTTGCTGATCAACGGGCTGCGGTAGAGGCTCGAGACAGCGCCGGTGACCGTGAACGACCACGGCAGGCCGAGCAACAGCCGACCTCCGACGCGCGTCTGGAAGCAGAACGTGGAGTCCTGATCCGCGACGAGCGCGGACGGACCGGAGAACTGGGTGAGGGAGTCCGCTTGATCGGTGACCACGAAGTCGAGCGTCCGTAGGACGCCGCCAGCGACCACCGTGATCGGATAGTTGCCGACCGCCGCGTTCGCGACGTGCACCACGTTGAAGTACGGACGGTCGGCGCCGACGAGCGAGACCGTCATCGAACCATCGATGAGCTGCAGCTCGGGATCCGCCGCGTGCAGCCCGATGCCGAAGGTGTGCTCGCCAGGAGCCCAGGCGAGCGAGCGGGTCAGTGGTGACAGTGCGTCCGGCGGGAGCTTCTCTCCGGACCAGGTGGTCACCCAGAGCTCGAGACTGACGTACGCGATGTCTGCGGTCCCGTAGATCGCGGTCCCCAGCTCGACGTTCGCGGGATCGCGGACCCGCAAGCGTGCCGAGCCTGTAGAGGCTCCGCGCAGCGTCACGACGGCTGAGCCAGCATCCTCGACGCGGAAGGCATCGCCGTTCTCGCCGGTCGCGAGATACGGCGCGGTGTACGGGAGCGGTGGGCTCTTTCCGACGAGGTTGATTCTCTGGGTGCCGCCCACGCTGATCCTCATCGGGACGGTCGTGCTGAACGGAACCAAGAAGCCCGTGTCGGACTCGAGGAACACGCCGCTGACCCCGCCGTCGGGCAGGGCGGACTCGCTTCCGTCACACGCCGCGAGGGCGAGCAGGAGGCCTGCGGCTCTCATGGCACGACCGGGAGAGAGAGCGAGGCCGTTTGCCCGGCCCCCGATGCGTCAAAAGTAATCGTCCCCGAGGTCTGGTCAGTCTTGACGTAGATGCAGTGTCCGCCGGCGCTCACCTCCGAGACCGAGCCCATCGCCGACAGCGTCCACGCGACGCCGAAAATGGAGCGTTGACCGGCGCGCGTCGAAGCACATGGTGGCCCCTACATTGGGCTGAACCGCGGTGGGGGCCGGGGCCGATGGGAGCCATCCCGACGTGGAGATCGCGTCTGCATGGTCGACGACCACGAAGTCCAACGACCATGGCCGGCTGCCCGCGGTCACGGAGATCGGGTAAGTCCCGACTGTCGCGTTCGCGACGTGTAACCCATCCCCCTCACGTACCGCGCCCGCGAGGGACAGCTGCATCGAGACATCCACGACAGCCCCCTCGTTGAGGCTGATCGGGAGCCAGTGCTCTCCCGGAAGGAACGCCCACGGAAGGGGACCCACGGTCACGATCTCCGCGGCGTCGAACCTTTCGGAATCGATCACCGAGCCGTCCTCGGCCAGCACCGAGAGTCGGCTCGGTCCAGGCGCCACACCGCGGAGCGTCACCTCCGCCCCGGCCTGGTGGTCGACGACCAGACTGTCACCGTGGGCGATCACCGCCGTGTACGGCTCGTTGAAGGTGCCCATAGATCCAACCAGCGTGATGACCTGGGTGCCACCCACCGCCGTCAGGGTGTGTCTGATCGGGAGGTGAATCCCGGAAACGTCGTACGGGCTGGTGAACGTGAGGCCCAGTCCGTGCGCCGGGTCAGCACTGTCGTCGGCACAGCCAACGAGCGAGACCAACACGAGCACGCTTCTCTGCACACGGCGCGGGCTGCACGGAGCATGCCGGATCGGGACGCAGGTCCGTGCGCCTACTTGGGCGTGACCCTCGCGATCAAGTCCGGACTTCCAGATCACCCAGCCCGCACCAGATGTACCGACTCGGGCTCGAGGACCCCGTGGCGGCGTGGAGTGACCGTGCGCACCCACTCCACTGGACCGAGCGTCGGAGCCTTTGGGGGCGGGTTAGGATTGCGCTCATGCGAGGCGTGCTGGTGTTGGTGGCGATCACGGCCTGCGATTCGAGCGGGTCGTGTCCAGCGCGCGACGAGGCATTGACGTTTCGGATCGGGACCACGACCGTCACCCACGCAGACCCCACGTTTGCGGCTCCTCACGCGATCGCGCTCGGCGGGACGGTCGAGATGCGGGTCGACGCGGCCAAGGTCATCAGTGGACGTCCCGAATCGGTGGCCTTCGATCGCGAGTTCACCGTGACGACATCGGGGGACGCGGTCGCGCCGAAGAGCATCAAGAGCCCAGCGTTCGTCGTGGAAGGTCGACACGAAGGAGTGAGCGACCTGACCGTCTTCGACTGCGATGGGACGCAACTTGGTGACCCGCGCGAAGTGCGTGCGGTGGCCGTCGATCACGCATCTCTTGCGTGGACGGCGTTCTCCGACACCCCCGTGATCGATGGTCCGGTTGCGTTCATGACCGGAGCGGATATCGACGCCTCTCAGGGTGCACTGGAGCTGTCGGTCGCGTTGTGGGAAGGCGGCATCCCAGCCAAGCGACTCGTCGATGCATCGATGACCATCGCCGCAGCTCTGGGGAGCGTGACCCGCTGGGACGGGCTGCGGATCGAGAGCGGCGCTCCTGGGACCTACGAGGTCGAGGTGACGGCGGGGGAGTTGCACACGTCGTTGCC
>JADKKI010000030.1 GCA_016720595.1 Myxococcales bacterium | reverse complement strand
AAGCCGGCTCGTGCACCGGCGAGCGCTTCGTCTCCGAGCCGACTCGGGCAATGGCGCGGACTTGCTGGGCGCCTCGTCGACGATCGGGGCCACGCTGTCGAGAGCCGTCGGCGGACCTTCGTCGCGCAGCGTCGGCGGGCCTTCGTCGCGCACCGTCGGCGGGCCTTCGTCGCGTACCGTCGGCGGACCTTCCTCGCGCACCGTCGGCGGACCTTCGTCGCGCACCGTCGGCGGACCTTCGTCACGCACCGTCGGCGGTGCCTCGTCGTGCAACGTCGCGAGGCCCTCGGCGACCTTCTCCGCGAACGCACGCTGCTGCTCGTGCGCCGGCCGACCTTCGGCCTGCACGTGCTTCGCCGCCTCGGTAGCGTCATGGAGGATCCGCTCGGTGTGCTGCTGGTGTGCGGCCGCACCGTCGTTGAGCGCGTTCTGGAACCCGCCCTCGGCGAACGAGCGGCTCAGCTTCGCGAACACGTCGTCCCAGCTGCCCTCGAGCGTGCTCGGATCGGCGATCGCCTCCACGAACATGCTCGCCACGTTGCTCGCTCCGCCCGAGACGAAGCCGGCGAGCATCTTCGCGGCGACCCCATCCGCGTTGCCGAAGGCCTTCTCCGCGAGCTTCTCCATCGCGTGCCCCACGGCCTTCTGCGCCATCGTGCTCGCAGCTCCCGACGCGAAGCCGACGATCCCAGCCTTCGAGGCCTGCGCGAGGAGCCCCCAGAGGTCGTGCGCGTCCTTGCTCGTGATCCCGGTCTGCACGAACGCCGACACGCCGTTGCCGATGCCGCCGTTGATGATCCGGTGAGCAGCGTCTGAGCGCGTCGCCGCCGATCTGGATCCCCGCGGTGGCCATCTGGACCATCGTCATCGCGATATCCACGCCGAGCTCGTTGCGACCGTACGAGTGGCCGAGCATCGCCGCCTTGACCGCGATCTGGGAGACCCCGGTGGCGAGCGCCGCGAGGATGGGCGCCGCGGCGCCGCCGGTGAGCAGCGTGACTCCCGCTCCCACGACCGCCCCCACGACGGTCGCGACGGCTCCGACGATCTCGTCCCGCGACTCCAGGTACGTCGACGTCGACGCATCCATCATCGCGAGCGTTGCGTCGAGGTGTGCCTGCTGCTCGCCGGTCAGCGATCCGTTCTGCTTGAGCGCCGCGAGCTGCTCTCTGAGCTCGGCCGCGCGCTTGTCGAGCAGCGTCCCCGACGGCGTGAACTGGTCGACCAGCCGGTTCGCGAGCTTCCCCGAATCGACGAACGCCGCGAACGGCCCGAGCAGGGCTCCAGCCGCGATCTTCTGCCCGAGCCCGCCACCACCGGCGGAGCCGCGGTCGAACTCGTACAGCGCGAGCGCGCGCTTCACCTTGTCCTCGGCGGTCACCGGCACGCCCTCGCGCAGCATCAGATCGACCTCGAACGCGTTGCGTCCGGACAGGCAGTACCGGAGATCAGCTTCGAGCTCGGGATACTTCTTCTTGAGCTCCTCGATCTCCTCCTTCGATTTGCCCTTGAGGACGTCCTTGACCTTGTCGCTGTCGACACCCCAGCCGCGCATGAAGTACGAGGCGGTCTGCGCCTGACCCACGAGCCCGGCGACGCCCGGCAGGAACGCGAGCGATGGGTACTTGTCGAACAGCTTGACGTTCGCGTCGATCGTCTTCGCGGCGCGGTTCCACACGCTGTCCTGCGCGTAGCGAAGCACGAAGTCCTCCGGCAGCTGCTTCTGGAGCCCGGTGAACGGATCGTCGGGCGTGTCGAGCACGAGCCGCGCCTTCTGCGCATCGAGCGACTCGGCGCCGAACTGGTCGTCAGCGATCCTGAGGAACGCGTTGCCCCCACCGTGGCGCTTGTTGAAGGCGTCGATGATCTGCTTGCGTTGCCACTCGGACTTGCCCTCGAGCTGCTTGAAGAGCGCCTTCGGATCGTTAACCCCATAGAGCGCCGTGTCCATGCGTGCGGCGTGGTACTCGGCCAGGTCTCCCGCCATCAGCGACTCGTAGGCGCGGAGCTTGCTCCCGTCCTCGCCCTTGCCGGCGAGGCGCGTGCGCATGTCGTCGTCGAGATCGTTCCCGGTGCGCTCCTTGTAGAGCGCCTTGATGCGCGCGCGATCGCGCGGATTCGGCGTGGCCTCGAGCAGCTCGAACAGCTTGTCGGAGTCGACCTTGTGGATCGCACCGTCCTCGATCTCGAAGCCGCCGATCCGAGCTTGTCCGCTCCGCGCGTCGCGGCGGCGGAGCTCAACGGGCCGAGCGCGAAGTTCGCGAGCTTGCGCGTCGCCGCCTCGGTGTCGATGCCGAAGGTGCGCTGAGCGCGCTCGGCGATCCCCTCGTGGATCCCGTTCATCAGCCCGCCCTTGGTCGCCTCCTCCACCTCGAGCTCGGTCGCGGCGACGGTATCGCCCCGCGCGTAGGCCTTCGCGATGTCTCGATCGCGGCCCGTCATCTTCGCGTCCATCATCGATGTGACGGATTCGCCGTTACGGCGCAGATAGGTCTCGTCCACGGCCCGGCGCATCGCTGGATCCTCGAGCTCCTTCATCGAGGCCTTCATCTTGCCGTCGTCGACGGTCCACGGCGTCAGGCCGCTGTCCTCCGCGTCCTCGACGGTCGCCACCGCGATCCTCGTCGGATCGCCGGACAGCCGCGCCTTCGCGAGGGCGCGCGCTCCGCCGCTCAGCGCCTTGTCGAGATCCTGGTCGAGATCGTGTCCGGTCTCCTGCTTGTAGAGCCCACGGATGTACGCGCACTCCGCCGGGGTCTTGTTCGCGAGCGCCGCCTTGAGCTTCTCCGCGCGGGTGCTGTCGAGGTGCACGCCGTGCACCGCCTCGATGATCTGATCGCGCGCGATCTGGCACTGGTTCTTGTCGAGACGCTGCGGCTTGTCGGGGTCTGCGACCGCGAGCTGCTCTGCAGCCTTCACGTCCTTCTCGCCCTGCTCCTTCACCTCCCCAGGAGTCGCGTGCGAGATCAGGCCCATCTTCTCGGCCTCGCCCTCGCCGAGGGTCTTGCTCACGAGGTCGCTCAGGGACTGCCCGGTCTCCTCCTTGTATTGCTTCGCGAACTTCTCCAGATCTTCGCCGTCGTACTTGGACAGGATCTCGCGGAGCCGCTCCTTGTCCGCTCCGAGGTTCTGCCTGAGTTCGCCACGGACGCGACCGCCGCACCGCCGAGGATCGAGAGCGCCCCTCTCCCCGTTCGAGAACTCGTGCCCCTGGTGCCCCTTGAGGGCCATGATGTCGCCGAGCATCGGATCGCCCTGCAGGCGGACCTTGGCCTCCTTGAGTCCGGGCCTTCGAGGTTGGCCTCGGAGCAGATCGTCGAGATCGATGCCCTCCTCGTCGAGGGACTTGCGCATCGCGCGGATCTGCTCGGCGTTCATCCCCTCGAGCGACTTGATCAGCTTCTTCTTGTCGACGGGCTTGCCATCCTTCTTCGCCGCCTTGACCGCCTTGGCGACGTCTTCGGCCGAGTCGGTCGCGTCGCGCGCCGCGCGCCGGAGTCGATCCGCCTGCTCGACCATCGCCGGATCGCCGTCCTTCAGCTTCTCGATCTCGTCGCTCTTGGTACCGCCTTGTCCACCGCCGCCTTCTGGTCCTCCGGGCTGAGCTCCTTCTCGTTCTCCGTGTCGGACGGCTTCGCCTCACCCTTGCCGTCGACCTTGACCAGCGTGGCCTCGACCTTGTGGAGCGTCTTCTCATCCGGCTTCGCGCCTTCCGTGGAGAGCGGCGGCGGCTTGACACCGTAGCCCGACGGGATCGGCTGCTTGTTGACCACGTACCATTCGAGCTGCTTGCGGACCGCGGCATAGCGCGTGTTGTCACCGGCGTCGGCGAGCAGCGTGGCGACGTGCACCTCGATCTCGAGCGCCTTCCCCTGCGCGACACTCTCGACGGCCTGGTAGGCGTTCTCGATCGCGGCGTCGAGCTTCTTCATGGCCGCATCGAACGCCGCATCGATCGCGGCGAGCGCCTTGTCTGCCTCGGCCTTGATCTTCTGGAGCTGCGCGAGCACGGCAGCGTGTGCCTTGTGCTCCGCGGTCGCGATCGCGGTGTCGTACCGCTTCTCCGCGTCGGCGACCGTCTTGTCGAGCGCCTTGCACGTACGGTCGACCATCGCCGACATCGCCGCGAGGTTCGCGGTGGTCGCGTGCTCGAGTTGCTTGCGCGCCGTCGTGACGCGCAGCTCGATCGACTTCAGCTCGCGTCGTGCTCCGTGGCGAGTTGCTTCTCGGCGTCGCCCTCGGCCTTCGCGATCTTCTCCTCGCCCTGCTTGCGCAGCTCCCGGATCTTCTGGCGGTTGGGTGTGAGCTGTTCGGCCAGGTGCTTTTCGCCCTCGTCGAGCTGCTTCTTCAGCTCGTCGCCCGTCTTCTTGATCTGTGCGTCGGCCAGCGGCTTGATGTCGTCGACCTTCTTCGTCGTCGCTTCGATCTGCGACTGGGCCGCGGCGTCGACCTTCTTCCTCTCTCTCTCCCCTCGTCCTGGATCGTCTCGCCCGCCTTCTTCGCGCGCTGGAGCCCCTCGAACTCCTCGTGGTCGCCCTTGGCCTTGAGGTCGTCCGCGAGCAGCTTGATCCGCCCCCTCGGCCCTCGTCGCGTTCCAGCGCTGCTGGAGCAGGTAGGCGGCCCGCTGATCCTCGGGGAGGAACGGCGCGGTGGCCTCCGCGTTCTGAACCATCATCTGGTACACGGAGCGCGCCTCGGCGTACTTGGCGTCGGCGTCCTTGTAGGCCTGCTTCTTCAGGTCGTGGGCGAGCTTGTTGCCCCGGCGGCGGGCGTGTCCCGCCTTGTCATCCGCGTCCGACTTGACCTGTTCCGCACGCTTGTTCGAGGCTTCGAAGATCTTGTCCTTCTTCGCCTCGAGTGCCTGCTGCTCGGCCTCGGCTCCCTTGCGGATCAAGACCACCAGGCCCTCGGTGTGCTTGTCGAGCTTCGCCTTCTCGTCACGCCAGCCGTGCTCGACCTGTTGCTTCCTCTCGTTCTGCTCGACGGAGATGTTCTGGAGCTGCTTCTCGGTCTGATCGCGCAGCAGCTCGCGCTCCGTGTCCATCCGCAGCTTGAGCTCGCGCCGCTTGGTCTCGTACAGCTGATCCGCGCGATCGCGGTCCGTCTTCGCCGTCACCTCCAGCTTCTCTCGCAGAGACTCGACGGTGACCGGCCCCTTCGCCGCCTCCGCCTTGGCCGCGTCCGCCGCGATCTTCTGCTGTTCGTTTTGCAGGCGGAGCGCCCGCAGCTTGTTCGTGTTGGCCTCCTTCACCTGGGCCGTGAGTGCCGCACCATCCACGGAGACCTGCGCACACTTGGTCCGCTGCTGGTCCTTGACGGCGTCCCTGGCGGCCTGCCGAGCCGTCCGCGCCACCAGGACGTAGCCGTCGAGCACTTGCTGGTTGCGGGTCGATTCCTTCGGAGGCAGCGGCGGCGGCTCGGGGGGCTTCGGGAAGCCGCCGCCGTGACCGCCCGCGTAGGCGCGCTGCGGCAGTGCTGGCGCGTCGTCGGAGAGCGGCTCGTAGGGTGTGTTCTCGGTGCCCGGAAGCACGATGCCGGGATCGGGCAGCTTCGGCGACCGCGGCGATTCGGGCTCACCTCGAAGTCGGGCCAGCAGGCCGCGCGGGTCGAGAGGCCGGTGCGTGTCTTCGTGTTTCGCGGTGGTGGCCGGGGCTACGAGCGCCGCCGCATGCGCTGCGACGAGTGGCCGAACCTCGGGATGGAACGTCTTGCCGTGCTCGGGGAGCGCGCGGGCCAGCGGTGCGCGTGGAGCGCCCACGCGGAATGCACGATGCGTCGCGGCGTTCAGCTCCTCCTCGCTGGCAATGCGGCGCTGCTGGAGCACGTCGGTGGGAGTCGCACGCACGCCCTGGTCCCGCGCCGCGGGCACGTCTGAGCTCCCCGCGACGGCCGGTTCACGGGGAGCTCGTGTGGGGGATTCGCCCGGTGGGCGTGCGCGAAGAGGTGGCAGCTCGGGAACCTCCGGCACCACCGGGATGGCCCGTGCCACGGACTGGGATTGCACCACCGTTGCGTCGCGCGATTCGGGCGCGCCGATTCGGGCCGCCTGGGATCGCAGGTCGTCGCGGGTGCCACGCGCAGCCACCGCGGGAGCGCGGAGACGCGCCAGGCGCGGACCCACGCCAGGTTCTGGTCGTCGTTCTGGCGCACTCCCCTGCCGCGCGGCGTTCGCGGCGTCTCGCCGCGCGATCTTCTGCCCGAGCTCGTGGTCGCGCAGTTCCAGATCGACGAGGGCCCGCAGGACCGACGGCACCGCGGTCGGCCGAGGACCGCCTTCACGAAACAGCGAGAGCTGCACGTCGACCTTGTGCAGCGTCGCCGGTGGGACGGCGCGCATCACGAGCTCGCGCGCGCGGCGCTTCTTGTCCACCACGACCTCGCGCTGACGGGTCAGCGCGTCGTGGGCACGTACCGCAGGAAGGTTCGCGGAGGCGGCACGCTTGCCCGGCCAGCCCGCCGGGGGCTCGACCTCGACCTCGACCTCGGCCTCTCGGTCGTGGTCGTGCCCCGGGTGCATCAGAAACTCGCGCGTCATCCGACCTGGACCAATAGACCCGCCAGGTCCGCGATGTGACGAACAAATCGTGCGCCGGAACTCCCGGAAATTCGTCCGGGTTCTCGTCACATTGGCGCGGAGCGGGTCAGCTCGACATGCCGACCATGTACCTGGCCCGAGATGGCCGCCGGATCGTCGTGACCCGTGGCGAGGCTCTCGCGATCATCGATCACCGAGGTAGCCAGCCCGCGATCGAGCTCTCCCTCGGCCCGATCCACGCGAGCGCGCTCTGCGGAGACCAGATCTGGGTGGTCGCAGGTGTGCCCGCGACCCTGACGATCCTCGATCTCCGCGGCACCGTGCTCGCCACCGCGAGCGTGCCCGAGCCCGGGCCCACGCCACGGCTGATCCGCGCGGCGAACACAGCGCTCGCGACGTGGCTCGGTGTCGAGCCGGTCGCGATCGCGTACACCGGATCGGTCTCGGTGACTCCACTCCCAATCGACGTCGAGCTCGTGCTCCCGCTCTCGCAGACGCGCTCGGTGATCGCCGCGCGGCGCAAGCTGTCGATGCGCGACCAGCATGCAGTGCGGTGGACCAACGAGTCGCTCGCCTTCGCTCCGGTCAGCGACGCCGCGATGGTGTTCGATGGCAAGGCGGCGGCCCTCGTGGTGGGCGAGCGCGTGAGCCAGACCATCGTGGTGGTCGGACTGCGTGATGGCGTGGTACTGCACCGGATCTCGGTCGGCGCGGCGCGGGTCCGGTTCGCACCGGTCCGCAGTGCGGCACTGCTGCACACCGAGGACGGGCGTCTCCAGTGCTGCTGGACCTCAGGTTCGGCCGGGTGATCCTCGACTACCAGGAGCCCCGGACGATCGAGGAGGTGGCGATCGACGATGGAGGCCATGACCTCGCGCTGCGGTTCACGCAGGATCCGGACGCGGTGGTCACCGTCGGCGTCGCCGAGCTCGCGAGCGCATCGATGCCTGCCGCGACCACGTTCGCTGCTGCGCCGGCAGCGCCACCTCCCCGAGCCGGCCTCGGAGCCGATACCGAGCCCGCGGCCAGCGTGACCGCCGCGGATCCGTTCGCGGCCCCCGGCCTGTCCCTCGCATGTGCCGCTGCCCCGGGCATCATCGACTCCACACGCCACGCCCGAATAGGTCGGCACGCTCCACCAGCGCCACCGCGACCTGGTGCTCGCGATCACCGGCTCAGCGATCGCGCGCGCCTGGGACGAAGGACGCCTCGCCTATCCGCAGGCAGAAGGCCTTCCGTTCCACAGCCAGGTCTATGGCATGGTCGCGGGACAGCGCGGCCTCACGACCGAGCAGCTCGTCGAGGCGCGGCAGCGTCTCGATGACGCGACCGAGACTGCCGACGACGCGCGGCGCGCGATCGCACCTCGCCAGAGCCCACTCGACATCCTCGGGGACGAGCTCGGACTCTCGCCCCTCGCCCGCGAGATCGTCCTGTTAGTCGCGGCGCCGAGCCTGTGGGGTGAGACCGCCCGTCTGCTCGCGATCCTCGCAGACGACGAGGACCGGCCGCTGGTCGACGAACAGCTCCTCGGAGATCTCCTCGTGGAGCAAGCGGATCGTGCTCAGCTCGGTCGCGAGCTCGACGACGACGCACCGCTCCTGCGCAACGGCGTGATCCGCGCCAGGCCGGGTGCGATGCGACCCTTCCTTCCTCTGACGGTCGATCCCGTCGTCCTTCGCCTGCTTCAGGGCGCGTCTGTCGAGACCGAGCTCGAGCACCACGTGCGTTCGTACCGCAGCGACCGCGGGCTCGACGAGCTGCGCATCCCCGCCGAGGTCAAGCGGACGATCGCGGCCACGCTCCGTCACCCGGGCACGGGGCCACTCCGGCTCGTGATACGCGGTCGCGTGGGCGCTGGTCGCCACACGCTCCTCGCGGCGATCGCGAACGCGTCGGGTCGGCGACTCGGCGTGATCGAGATGGCGCCGATCCTCCGTGATGGCCGGGCGAGGCTCGCCGATCTCGCCACCGCACTCGACCGCGCACGCCTCGCGGGCCTGCTGCCGTGCGTGGATGGCCTCGAGATGATCGCGAGCCACGACGGAGCGATCCGCGATCAGGTGCGCGACATCCTGCGCCGTCACGCTGGTCCGATCGCACTGCGCCTGCCGCTCGATGCGGCTCCTCCGCTCGATCCGGGGCACATGGTGATCGATCTTCCGGCGCTGTCACTGACCGAGCGCCTCGCGTGCTGGGACAGCGCCCTTGCCCGGCATGCACTCCAGGTCTCGGAGCTCGAGGAGCTCGCCGATCGCTACGCGGTGGGCCCCGCCGTGATCGAACGTGTCGTCGAAGAGACCGCACGCACGGCGGAGCGCACCGCCGATGCCGGCGCGCGTGTGGAGGCGGCGATCCGGCAGCACCTCGAGAACCGTCTCGGGACCACGGCGAACCGGGTCACCCGGCTGGCCACCTGGGAGCAGGTGATCCTGCCCGCCGACATCCAGGACAGCCTCACCGAGCTGATCGCCCGCATCAAGCATCGCCGCACCGTCTTCGACCGCTGGGGCTTCGATCGGCTGATGTCGACGTCCCGCGGTGTCACCGCACTGTTCTCGGGAGGCCCGGGGACCGGCAAGACGCTCGTCGCGAGTGCGATCGCGAACGAGCTCGGCATGGACCTCTACCGCGTGGACCTGTCGCGCGTGATGTCGAAGTGGATCGGCGAGACCGAGCAGAACCTGGCGAAGCTGTTCGACGCCGCCGAGGACGGCAACACGATCATCCTGTTCGACGAGGCCGACTCGTTGTTCGCGAAGCGCACCGAGGTCAAGAGCTCCGTCGATCGGTACGCCAACCTCGAGGTCAACTACCTCCTGCAGCGCATCGACTCGTTCGAAGGCATCGCGATCCTCACGACGAACTTCGGGACCTCGATCGACAACGCGTTCAAGCGTCGTCTCTCGCTGCGGTTGACGTTCCCGTTCCCCGACGAGGAGATGCGGGAGAAGCTGTGGCGATCACACCTCCCGCCGCAGCTCCCGGTCGTCGGGACCTTCGACCTCGCCGACATCGCGCGCCGCTTCCAGATGTCCGGCGGCTACATCCGCAACGCCGCACTCCGCGCCGCGTTCCTCGCCGCGGAGGAGCACTCGCCGCTCCGTCACGATCACCTCGAGCGCGCGATCAAGGCGGAGTTCCGCGAGATCGGGAAGATCGCCGAGAGCGGCATCCTGGAGTGAACGGGGCTGATAGGATCAGCGCCAGATGTCCGATCAGTCCGTGCCCGAGCCCAGCACGGTTGGCGATGGCGGGGATGGGGACAACGAGACCGACGGGGACGACCTCCGCGACGTCCTCGGCATGGGCGCGCGCCGAGCACCGGCGATGCTCAAGCTCGACCAGGTGATCGACGACGCCTACCGGATCGAAGAGGAGCTCGGGGCCGGCGGGATGGGCCGCGTGTACCGAGCACACGACCTCCGGCTCGACCGCGACATCGCGCTGAAGCTGCACGCGGTCGCGCTGGCACCCGATGACGACAGCCTCCGGCGTGAGGCCACGGCGCTGGCCCGGCTCGCACATCCGAACGTCGTGACGGTGTACGAGGTCGGGAGCTGGTCGGGGCACCCGTGGGTCGCGATGGAGTACGTCCCCGGCGGGAATGCCCGCACGTGGGCCGCCGCCGCGCCGCGCTCGACGCGGGAGGTCCTCACGCTCTACCTCGCCGCGGGCGTGGGACTCGCCGCCGCGCACGAGGCCGGCCTCGTCCACCGCGACTTCAAGCCCGACAACGTGCTGGTCGGAGCCGATGGCCGCGCGCGCGTGGCGGACTTCGGTCTCGCCCGCTCGGTCGCGACTCCGCCCGAGACTCACGATGAACACGCGAGCGACGATCCCCTGAAGACGCGGAGTGGCGCCGTGCGGGGCACGCCCGCGTACATGGCCCCGGAGCAGCGCACGGGTGGTGCGGTCGATGCCGCGGCCGATCAGTTCGCGTTCGCGGTGGCGCTGTGGGAGGCGCTCACCAGCCAGCGCCCGTTCGACGATGCGGATCCCCTCACGATCCGCAAGCCGCCGCCCGGCAAGTTGCCGGCACACGTCGAGGCCGCGCTCCGCCGTGCGCTGTCGGTCGCACCCAAGGAGCGGTGGCCGTCGATGCACGCGCTGCTGTACGAGCTCTCCCGCGATCCAGCCCGCCGACGCCGGAAGATCTTGGTCGCGGCGGTCGCCGGCGTCGCGCTCGCAGGCGCGAGCTGGATCATCGTCCGGGCGCGCGAGGCTCGAGGGGTGGCGTGCGAGCTCGACCGCGACGAGCTCGCGACGGCGTGGTCACCCGGGCGCCGCGACGCTCTGCGCGCTGGGGTCCGCGATCCCGTGGTCGGTGGCCGCGTGACCACCTTGCTCGATGACTGGGCCCGCCGGTACACCCTGGCCCGGCAGGCCGCGTGTGCGGCCACCCACGTGGACCATCGCCAGTCCGAGGCGATGCTCGATCTCCGAAACGGGTGCCTCGACCGCGCGCGCGGGGGTTCAGCGCCGCCCTCGACGTGCTCGAGACCCAGCACACCACGCCCAACCAGGCGCTCGACGCCGCCACCGCGCTACCGCGCCTCGAGGAGTGCGCTGACCCGATCTCGCTCACCGGTGGCGCGCTCGCGCCGACCGAGCCCGGGGCGGTCGTGGCCGCCGCTACCGCCGATGCGTTGTTCGCTCGAGCCCGCGCGCTCCGCATGGCCGGGCAGCGCAAGCCCGCGCTCGCCGCGGCGCGCGCGGCGGTGGCGTACGCCGACTCGGTCCAGCGCCCGTCAACCGCGGCACGTGCACGCGTCGAGCTCGCCACGGACATGGCCGAGACCGGCAAGCTCGACGGCGTGCTCGAGTTGTTCGAACAGGCCGCGCTGCTCGCGGCGCAGGCCAAGGATGACGGCCTCGTCGCGATCACATGGATGAACACGCTCGACATCGTCGCCCTGCGCCTCCAGCGCCCAGGGGAGGCCGAGCGGCTGCTCACTGTCGCGGAGGCCGCCGTCGCGAGGCTCGGCAAGTCCGATCTTGGAGGGCCTCCTCGCGGGGACGCGCGGCGACCTCGCGATGCAGCGCGAGGACTTCACGGCAGCGGTGCCGTTGCTCGAGCAGACGATCCGCGCGCGCAGCACTGCCTATGGCGCCGACGAGCCGGACCTGGCGCGCTGGCTCAATCGGCTGGCGAGCGCCCTTTCGCGCGTGCATCGCACCGACGACGCGACGCGGGCGCTCGATCGCGCGCTCGCGATCCTCGAGAAGCACTACGGAGACCGGCACCCCAACGTCGCGGTGCTTCATACGACGCGTGGCAGCATCGCCTACGAAGCCGGAGACCGCGCGGGCGCGATGGCGAGCTATCGGCGATCGCTCGAGATCAAGGAGGCCACGATCGGGAAGGCTCACCCCTCGCTGGCGCCGACGCTCCTCAACCTCGCGATCGTCGAATCCGACCAGGCCGAGCACGACCACGCGCTCGAGCACGCCCGGCGCGCCGTGACCGTTCTCGAAGCGGCGATGCCGCCCACCCACCCACGCCTCGCCGCGGCGCTCGCCGTTCGCGGACGCATGGAGGTCGAAGCGCGAGCCTGGGCGGAAGCGGCCGCGACCCTCGTCCGGGCGCGCGCGATCCTCGAGCCCCTCGGAGACAAGCCGCCCCTCGACGAGACGCTCCGCACGCTCGCGATGCTCCGCGTCCACGAAGGCAAGTTGATCGAGGCCCGCGAGCTGGCCGAGCGCGGCCTGAAGATCGCCACCGCGGCGTATGGCCCGTCGCTCGAGACCGCGCACGCGATCGCCGACGTCGCCCGGGTCCAGGTCGCAGCGGGCGAAGCGGAAGCCGCGCGCACGACGTTCGCGCAGGCGCGCGACATGGCCCGCACCGCGGCCGGCCCGAACCATCCCGATGTGATCGCCCTCGATGCGCTGACCGCGGCGCGCTGACCCGCGGCAATAGCTTCGTGCAGATCCCGACCCTGGCGTGGCACACTCGGACCCGATGGTGCGGGCGTTGGCGTCGTTGGTGGTCCTGATCGCGGCGTGTACACCCGCACCCGCCGAGCGGTTGCACACGCCGACGACGCGCGCTCGCCCACGCGTGACGGCGCCGGTGACCGCGCCGCCTCCCGCGTCCCCCGCCCCGCCTCCATCACCCGTTGCCCCTGCGCCCCCACAGCGCGTCCGGATCGCCGCACCGCGTCCGCGCTTGGCGCTCAAGCTCGCGCTCGTCGCATCCGGCGATCCGACCGACGTCGCGCACCTCCAGCGGTGGCCGCTGACCGCGAGCCATCACCCGGCCCTCGAGCCGGCCTATGCGATCGCCGCCGCGTTCGCCGAGCCCGGGGTGTCATGGACCGACCTGTGCCGGATGGGTGCGCAGAATCGCGTCTCGAAGGTCAGCCGCGATCAGCTCGAGTACCTCCGTGCGTGGTGCGACGTCGAGCGCCACGACGCGGAGGCCGCGGTGACCCGGCTCGCGCCACTGCTCCGGTCGAGCGTGGCCGGCGTCGCGGCCGCAGCGCGGAGCGACATCGCCAACATCGTGGTCGACAGCGGCGATGCCGAGGCGGCGCAGCGGACGCTCGCGAAGGCGCAGATCCACGAGCTCGCGATGCTCGATCTGATCGCAGCCTCGTATCTCGACATCGGCAAGCCCGACGAGGCGAGCGTGTTCAACGACGCCGCGATCGCTTCGTATGCGATCCAGAAGCCCGGTGAGCACTGCCATCGCCTCGCTCGTCGCGCGATCTTGCTCCCCGCCGCCGAGCGCCGCTCGGGGATCCGTCAGCTCGAGCGCTACGCCGATCGCACCTGCGGACAGCTCATGAACGAGCTGACGTGCTGGGACACGGGCTCGTGCGACGACTACTTCGTGGACCACGGCGTCGATCCGAAGGACGCTCGCCTCGCACAGGTCTACAACCGATGGCCCACCGAGCCCACCAGTACGGTCGGGTGGTACATGCTCGCGTCGAGTGCTCTGAAGCTGCTCGACACCCCGGGAGCTGACCTCCTCGCGGTGACTGCTCTCGAGGCCGTCGTGCGGAGCACCCGGTGTCTGGAGAGCGTGCGGGTCGGCGACGATGCCAACAAGATCAAGCGCGCGAAGCACGATGCCTCCCTCGACGCTCGTCTCGAGGTGCTGATCAGCGACCAGGAGCAGCTCTGCAATCCGTGAGCGACCAAGGATCTCGACACGTTGCTCGCCACGCTGGGCGCGCGATGACTTCGTGACAACTCGGCCCGCGCGTCTGTGCATCATGGAGCTGATGTCGAGTGCGGTCTGGCTGGTGGTGGTGGTGCTCGCCGCATGCGGCGGCCGATATCCCGGTAGCACTCCTCCTCCCGCGCACGACGACGACGAGACCGACGACACGGAACAAGCGACCACCGAACCACCGCCGGCGCGACGCAAGCCCGCGCCCGAACCCCCGCCCGCCTCGCCTCCCCGGAGCCAGTACGACGATCCGAAGATCGCCGCGCTGATCGAGCAGCTCGATCCCACCGAGTACGCGCGCTGGCCGCTGACCCACAACCAGCATCCGGCGCTCGAGCCGAGCTACGCGATCGCGAACGCCTTCGCGCAGCCCGGGGTGTCGTGGCTCGATCTGTGTCGGCTCGGCGCACAGAACCGGCGAGGCGCCGGCAGCCCCGATCAGCTCGAGTACCTCCGCGCCTGGTGCAGCGTCGCGAGCCGCGATCCGCGCGCTGCGGTGTCCCGGCTCGCGCCGCTCGTCCACGCCAGCGTGCTCGGGATGCCGGCCGCCGTGCGCACGGATCTCGCGAACATCGTCGTCGATACCGGCACCGCGGACGAAGCGCTCCGCCTGCTCGCCGCTGCACGCGTCGATGATCTCGCGATCTACGACCTGGTCGCGGCGAGCTTCATCGAGGTCGGGCGCGCGCCCGACGCGCTGGTGTTCGCCGAGCGCGCGCTCGCGGTCAACGATCAGCGGCGGCCGGTGGACCACTGCATGCGGCTCACGCGGAGGGCCGTGCTCGTCGATCCCGCGGCGCGCATGGCCGCCGTGCAGGCGCTGTCGCCGTTCGAGGGCATCCCCACCTGCGCGACGCTGCTGCACGAGCTCAAGTGCTGGCATGCGAAGGCCTGCGATCAGTTCCTGCTGGAGCACGGCATCGCCGCGGACGTGCTCGAGCTCGGCCAGGTCTACCTGGCGTGGCCGGCTCCGACGGCGACGGCCGAGGCCTGGCTGGCGATCGCGCAGCGCGCGTCGTTGGTCTCGGCCAGGGGCGCGGACGAGGCCGTGACCAGCGCCCTCGAGGCCGCGCTCCGCAGCGCGCACTGCGAAGGCGCGCAACTCGGCGCGATCCGCAACACCGCGAGGATCTTGAAGCAACAGCGCCACGATCCGAACCTCGATGTCCGGCTCGATCTGATCGACGTCACGCCGGACTCGATCTGCATGACCCGCTAGCGCGGCGCGTGGCCCGGGCGCACGATCCGGCCGAGCCCGCGGCAGCGCCCGGTCTGCGCGTACCCGTAGCCCGCCGAGAACCCGTACGGCACGGCCGCGAGGCCCGCGGCGATCCCGAGGCCGAGCTCGAGCTTCGCGTCACCCGTGCGCGCAGAGATCAGCAGCGCCGTGGCCGCGCCGGCGAACACCACCGCGAGCGCCGTGTCGGCGATCGGTGTGGCCAGCGACGCGGTGCATGCGAGCGGCCGCGTCCCCGCGTCGTAGCGCGGGGGCTGCTCGACGAGTGCCCACGAGCACGCGGGGACGAGCAGCAGCGCTAGAAGATCACGCCGCCGCACGCCGACTGGAACAGCGCGAGGGTCTGCTGCAGGCTGACCGAGAGATCTCCGTCGCAGATCGACGACATCCGGGCCTGCGAGCCCGCCGCGGCGACGAACGCCTTGAGCCGCGTGGCCTCGTTGGCGTTGCCGAACGACGAGGTGCAGTCGCCCGGGCCCATGCCCGCGATCGCCGCTGCCGCCCATCGCGAGCGATGACCGGTGTACGTGTCGAGGAACGTGACGTAGTTGGTCGCCGTCTCCATCTGGCTGCTGCACAGCGACTGGCCGAACGAGAGGTTGACGGAGGCCTCGTACGAACAGTCTTCCTCGTCGGTCAGGAACACCACGCCGAGCAGCGCATCGTTGCGCCGGAACCCCGCGTTGGTGTTGTCCATCATCCGATCCTCGAACGCATCGCGCATCGCGCCGAGCGGCATCTCGTCGCTGTTGCCGCTGGTGCCGACGTTGGCGACGCACGAGAACGTCTGCGCCGGCGTGGGATCGCCCTTGTCGATCCAGCGCTTCGTCATGCTGCAGCTCGCGGGCTGAAGCATGCGCCCGTCGTCGCCCGCGCCGGTGTTCTGGGGGAGCGAGCCGCCGACGGGCAGCGTCATGTTGTAGTGGTAGTCGCGCGAGGTGGTGGTCACGGCCACGCGGTAGTCGAGGCCCGAGGCATCGAGCACCGTGATGAACATCGGGAAGTTCGCGATCAGGTTCGCCTGCTCCTGGCCCATCGAGCCGGAGTTGTCGATCACGAACAGGAGGTCGAGCTTCTGGCAGCCGCTCCCACCGCTGTCGTCGGGCGGGAACACCTGATCGGCATCGGTGCCGTTGCCCCCATCGACTCCATCGTCATCACCCTGGTTGCGCGACTGCGGCGGTCCGCATGCGGCCGCGGCAAACGCCAACGCGAGACCCGTGAACGTGACGCCTGTTCTCATGCGCATCGAGGCCCTCCACCCGAGTTGCGCGCGGACGGTAGATCGCAGGCGCCGCAAGGCGCAACGACCAAGTTCTCAGAGCGTACCGAGCAGGAGCACGGTGGCGGCGATCAGGACGAACAGTGGCTCCCAGGTCCGGTCGAAGCGAGTCATGGAGGCGGATGTGTGCAGCCGCCTTGCCAGGGTGCGTCGTAGCGATCCTCGGCGGTTAGCGCGAGGGCTGGGTCCGCCCCAACCCGATCTCGGGCAGCCCGTCGAACAATGGACCCAAGTTCCGCGTCGGGCGTCTCATCTCAACAACCATGATGACCCCGCAGGTCCACTCGGTTCGCAGGATGCCCAGCGTCGCCGTCGTCGTGGCGATCGCCGGCCTCACCGGAGCTCTCGCCGGTGCGCTGACCACCTGGATGATGATGCGGCCACAGCCCTCGCCGCATCCCGAATGCGCGATCGCGGCAGGCCCGAGGATCGCCGCGCACGTCTCGAAGCGCTCGCGCACGATCGACGAGATGTCACCCACCACGTTCGCGCAGGACGGCGCACCGGATGACGTGTTCGACCTCGTGATCGATTCGCCGACCCCGGTGCAGCACATCTTCGTCGTGCGCGAGGAGCAGGGCCTGCAGTGGGACACGGTCGATGGCGACACGCCGATCCCGTACGGCCGCACGTTCGCGGGCCGCGCCGGTGGGGTGACGTGGCACCTCGGGGTCCGCGAGCACGGCCAGTGGGTGAACGCTCCGACCAGCGAGCTCACGCCGCTCGCCCCGGGTCATCACGAGCTCGAGCTGGTGGCCACCGCACCGCAAGGCGCTGGCCCGCGCGTGATCGCGGTGGTGTTCACCGACGGGACCGTCCGCCAGGTCGCGGTCGCGGGGCCCGACCCCCGCACCTACGAAACGCAGGGCGGCGGCGGCTACCGGCGCTAGAAGCCGAACGAGAACTTCAGCGTCAGGTACGTGTAGACGTACGGCGCGATGAACAGCACGGCATCGATCCGGTCGAGGATCCCGCCGTGGCCCGGCAGCAGCGCGCCTGAATCCTTCACGCCGACGGAGCGCTTGATCAGGGACTCCGCGAGATCGCCCATCTGCCCGAGGATGCCGCCGGGGATCGCGATCAGGAACACGTCCATCCAGCTCAGCCAGTCCGCGAACCCGAGCTTGAGCACGGCCACGCCGAGCACCGAGCCGGCGAGGCCGCCGTACGCGCCTGCCCAGGTCTTCTTGGGGCTAACGGCCTCGTAGAGCTTCGCCTTGCCGAGGAACCGGCCCGCGAAGTACCCGCCGGTGTCGGCGATCCAGGCGACCAGCAGCACGATGATGACGGTGTCGCCGACGTGGTGCGGGTCGATCAGCTTCAGCTTCGCCAGGAACGTGGTCAAGAAGCCCGCATAGACGATGCCGGCGACGGTGGCCGCATACCGGCCCGCGACGCTCGGGATGTCCCGGAACCGGAACAGGTAGAACAGCCCCGGGACCACCACGCCGAGGATCAGCGCCACCGTCACCTGGTTGCCCGCCGCGAACATCGTCAGGTCGCGCATCCCGTAGCGGCTGAGCGCGATCGGATCGAGCCAGTAGAATGCGGCGCAGGCGAGCCCACCCATGACGAGCGCCGGGCGGCGATCCTCCTTGGGCAGGGTCATCGCGAAGAACTCGTTCATCGCGAGCAGCGAGGCGATGAAGATCACCGCCCACGTCGGCTCCGGCCGCTCGTAGTGGAGCAGGAACAGCAGGATCGGCACCGCGACGAGCGCGACGAGGAACCGCTGTGCAAGGTTGCCGAGCGCCAAGGGGGCTGGAGCTAACCCCACCCGCCCCACGCGGTCAAGTCGAGCGCCCTAAACGTCGGAGGCGAGCTGCGCCGAGGTCAGCCCGAACCTGCGCTCGCGGGCGGCATAGACCTCGAGGCACTTGTACAGGTGCTCGCGTCGGAACTCCGGCCACAGCACCTCGGTGAACACCAGCTCCGCGTAGGCGATCTCCCACAGCATGAAGTTGGAGATCCGCTGCTCGCCGCTGGTCCGGATCAGGAGATCGAGGGGCGGCAGGCCGGCGGTGGGCAGGTACCCCGAGAGCCGGGCGACATCGAGGTCATCCGGGCGCAAGATCCCGGCGGCCGCGTCCCGTGCGATCGCCTGGACGGCCCGCACGATCGATTCGCGGCCGCCATAGGACAGGGCCAGGGTCAGGGTCATGCCGCGATGGTGGGCCGAGGCCGCGCGGAGCTCGTCGAGGGGCTCCTTGACCATCGGGGGAGCTTGTCGATGTCGCCGATCGCCTCGAGCCGGATCTGGTTGTCGAGGATCTCGGCCCGCTCGCCGATCAGGAACTCGCGGAGCAGCTGCATGAGCCCCGCGACCTCCTCGGCCGGCCGGGCCCAGTTCTGCGACGAGAAGGCATACAGGGTGATCGCCTCGAGCCCGAGCTCGCGCGATGCACGGGTGATGTCGCGGACGGAGTCAGCCCCGGCCCGGTGACCGTCGAGGCGCGGGCGCCCCAGGGCCTCGGCCCAGCGGCCGTTGCCGTCCATGATTATTCCCACGTGTCGAGGGAGCCTCGGAGCATCGGTCATCGTCGAAGACACGGGCAGTAGCACGCCCGGCGCGAGCGTTGCAACGACACCATTGATCCCGTACGCTCGATGTAAGCCATGGGCATCTTTTCGAGACTCGGGACGCTGATCAAGTCGAACATCAACGACCTCATCACGAAGGCGGAGGATCCGGAGAAGATGTTGGGCCAGGTGCTGCTCGAGATGCAGCAGCAGCTGGTGGAGGCGAAGAAGGCGGTTGCGGTCGCGATCGCCGACGAGAAGAAGCTCCAGAAGCAGTACGTCGCGGAGACCGACAAGTCGAAGGAGTGGGAGCGCAAGGCGATGGTGGCCGTGCGCGCAGGCGACGACGGCCTCGCTCGCCAGGCGCTCTCGCGCAAGCAAGAGCACGAGACGATCGCCACCCAGTTCCAGACGCAGTGGCTGCAGCAGAAGGCGGCCGTCGAGAAGCTGAAGGACGCGCTGCGCCTCCTCAACAACAAGATCGAAGAGGCGAAGCGGAAGAAGAACATCCTCATCGCGCGCAAGAAGCGTGCGGAGGCGCAGCAGCAGATCGCCAACACGATGCAGGGCCTCGGGGACACCAGCGCGTTCGACACGTTCGATCGCATGGCCGAGCGGATCCAGCTCATGGAGGCCGAGGCCGAGGCGGGCGCCGAGCTCGCGGGCGAGCTGTCGGGCGATACGCTCGAATCGAAGTTCCACGCCCTCGAGGCGGGTGGCGGCGCCGAGGACGATGCGCTGGCCGAGCTCAAGTCGAAGATGGGCATGCTCGAGGCCCCCAAGGGCGGCGACGCCAAGCAGCTCGGCGCAGGCGTGCCCGGCAAGGAAGACAAGGCCTCGGATATCGGCAGCGGCGCCTCGATGGGTGGGCTGACGGCCGAGGACCTGAAGGAGCTCGAGGATCTCGACCTCTCCGAGCTCGACACCAAGGAAGCCAAAAAAGCCTGATGGCAGCCTGACGGCGGCGGCTCCAAACGCCGTCGTTGACAGAGGTTTTCCGAGGCGCCGGTGTCCCGTTCCGTCACGGGATCTGTGAAGCGCCAGCTACACGCACCTTCATAGGTGACGTAGTTCCGGCCGGTTGGCTCTGGTTGGACCGGATCGACGTTTGCAGCTCCCCCCTGCATGCGTCTCGTCGTCGGTCTGTTCGCCATGTTCTTGACGGCCTCCGTTGCCCGGGCCGATGAAGCCAACAGCCCGGATCCGAAGGCCGTAGCGCCCCGCGCCAAGGTCTCGCTCCGGGTGGTGAAGCTCCTGCCGGAGAGTCACCAGGCGCTGCTGTTCGACAGGAACCGCGGCACCCATGTCCTGGCAGAGGTCGGCGGCACGATCGACGGCTACAAGGTCGAAGACATCGACGACGACGAGGTCACCCTGTCCGTGGACGGCAAGGAGATCGTCCTGACCGCGCCTGCTCCCGACCCGTCGTGGCGGCGCGGCCGCGGTGCTCGCGAGGCCGAGCCCACCCGGGCCAAGGCCCCGACGAAGGCGGCGACGGCACCCCAGGATCCCTACGCCGATCCTACCGTCGAGCCTGCCGCCAGCGCTCCCGGCGAGGCTCCCGCCAGCGAGGCTCCGATCGACCCCTACGCCGAGGTGCCGGTGCGCTCCGTCGCGGCTCCTTCGGTTCGCGTGACCGCGCCCACTCCCCTGCCCGCGATCCTGCCAGCGGCCGGGCTCGCCGACCCGTACGCCGACGTGCCTGCCCCCGCGCCGCGCAAGGCCGCGCCTGCCGTGATCGGGTTCGAGCCTCCCGGCACGACTACGGCGACCCGCGCGCCCGCCACGACCCGGGCGCCCGCCACGCCGGCGATCGCTCCGACGAGCACGCCGACCGCAGCCCCGACCGAGATCCCCGCCGCAGACGAGGTCGCCCCCGAGGCGCCGCCCGCACCGGTGATCACGCCGACCGTGCTGTCGCGCAGCGAGCTCAACGTCGCCCTCGCCGACTTCAACAAGCTCGCGGCCGTCCTGCGTGGCTCGTTCACGCCGGCAGGCGCGCGGCTCGATGTGGTCGCCGAGGGCTCGGTGTTCTCGAAGGCCGGCCTGCGCTCCGGTGACATCGTCACCGCGGTCGACGGCACGCCGCTGAAGACGATCGATGATGCCGCGGAGCTCTACGTCCGCGCCTCGGCGACCCGCGCCGCGAACATCCAGCTGCTTCGCGCCGGAAAGCCGCTGACCCTCCGCGTCCTCATCCAGTAACGCGCCCTGGCACGGCTGTTGGGGTACGATGGGCTGTGGGTGCGGTACGGCTCGAGCTCCGGCTCACCAGTCAGTCCGAGTGGATCAAGATCTTCGATCCGCGGGACTGGACGATGTTCGTACCGACGGACGACCCGGCCGAACAGGGTGCCGTCCTCCGCATCGATCTGGATGTGGGTGGCTGGCTGGTCACCCTCCGCGGGACGATCGTCGGTCATCGTGACGATCCTCCAGGCGTCGTGGTCGCCCTCGGTGGCTCCGAGCGGGACAAGATCAACTACCTGAACGGGTTCGTTCGCGGCGGCCTCCTCAACCTGCGCGAGAAGCGACGCCTCCCGATCCGGCTGTCGGTGACCTACGGCGCCATCGAGGGTCCGGCAAACACGTTCACCAAGGACATCAACGAGGAGGGCGTGTTCCTGTTCACGGACAAGCCCCTGCCCGAGACCTCCCAGGTCCACATGCTGGTGGCGATCCCGGGCAAGCCGCAGCCGCTCTCCCTGGTCGGCAAGGTCTCGCACACGATCACCGCGGCCGACGACGAGCCGCCGGGCATGGGAATCGTGTTCGAGCTCGACGCCGCACAACGAGCGCAACTCACCGCCACGATCCGCGAGCTCGAAGCGATGCTGCTCGAAGGCAAGCTGCCGACGAACACCGTCGAATGATTGCCTGATCGCGCGCGCGGTGGCACCGTGAGCTGTGGGTCGACGCCCCGCTCGAGCCGCTCCCGTTGCACCCGTGACGTGGCGTGATGGCGTCCACCTCACGGGCACGCCGATCTGGTGTGACGCGCGCCGGCGCCGGGACATCTGCTTCGTGTCCGCTGCGGATCGCCTGTCTCGAGCAGGGCACGGCCAGCTGATCGGCACACCCCTCTCGCTGGCCCTGCTCGCCGCCAAGGGCGATGGCGATCTCGCCGTCCCGGTCCACCAGCGGTTCACGCTCGGCACGCTGCGCCTCGAGCTGATCCCTTCGGGCCGCGGCCTCGGGGCGACCTCGCTCTACGTGGATCTCGGCGGGCGGACCACCCTCTACGCGGGCCTGATCCGGACGCAGCGCGGCGGCGCCGGGGATGCGGCGGAAGTTCGCACGTGCGACGCGCTCGTGGTCAGCGCACCCTTTGGCGAGGCGCACCACGTGTTCCCCAAGCTCACGGACGTGATGGATCAGACCGCGGGCTGGGCGGTCTCGGAGCTCGCGGCCGAGCGCCGACCGGTGCTGTTCTGCGACAGCGCGCTTGATGGGCTCGAGCTCGCGATCGCGCTCGCCGCACGTGGTGTGACCGTGGCGGCGGGCCGGCCGATCCGCGAGGCCGCGCTCCGGGCCAGCGGGCGTGCGGCACTGCCGCCGATCGGTGCCCCCGGCAAGGAGCCCCGCGCGGTGATCTGGCTCGACAGCGATCACGGCGGCCTCGTCAAGGCGCTCGCCGGCAAGCGGTTCTCGACGGCGCTCGTCTCCGGGCGCGCGATCGAGAGCGCCACCGGCTACGACCTCGGGTTCGCGTGGGCCAACGCCGCCGATCGCAAGCAGCTGCTCGCGTGGATCGAATCGGCCCGGGCGCGCGAGGTGTTCGTGACTGGTGCGTGTGCGGATACGATCGCCCTCGCCGTGGGAGCGCGCGCACGCGTGGTCGGTCCGCCCCGACAGATGGCGCTGTTCGCCACATGATGCGAGTCGCGGTCGCGAACCGCCGCGATGGTGGGTGGTGGTGGCGGCTTCCGGTGCTCGCGCTGATCTGGCTCGTGATCGCCGTGCCGATCCTCGCGGGCGGCGCCGTCGCGATCACGCTGCGGCGCTGGGCGCGCGATCTGCCCGACGTTCCCGATCTCGATGCGTGGCGCGCCGGCGCTGCGCAGAGCTCGCTGATCCTCGCGGCGGATGGCTCGCACCTCGCGGAGCAGCCGTTCAAGGACGGCACCGTGGTGGGGCATCGCACGCTCGCCACGCTCGATCGCATGCCGGTGCATCTGGTGCAGGCCGTGCTCGCCGCCGAGGACGTGCGGTTCTATTCGCACCACGGCGTGGACTATCAGGCGGTGGTCCGCGCCGCCTGGATCAACTATCGCGTGGGCCGCGTGGTGGAAGGCGCGTCGACGATCACGCAGCAGGTCGCGCGCAACCTCCTGCCCGCCGAGATCGGGAACGAGCGCAGCATCAAGCGCAAGGCTCGCGAGGCGCTGCTCGCGCGTGCCCTCGAGAAGCGGTGGTCGAAGCGCGAGATCCTCGAGACCTACCTCGACTTCGTGTTCCTGGGGCAAGGCGCGTACGGCATGGTCGCCGCCGCCCGCGCGTACTTCGATCGCGATGTCGGCGAGATCGATCTGCCACAGGCCGCGCTGCTCGCCGGCCTGATCCAGGCGCCCGGCCGCCTCGATCCCTATCGCAACCCCTCCGGCGCCAAGGCCCGGCGCGACGAGGTGCTGGCCCGCATGGCGCGCGCACACCTGATCGACGCCGCCACGCTCGCGCGCGCGACGTCGGCGCCGATCGAGCTGCATCGCCCGCGGCCGAGCTACGGCACGCGCGTGCCCTGGTACACCGAGCAGGTCCGCACGTTCATCGCGGGTGCCCTCCCCGAGGAGCTCAGGCGCGGGGGCCTCGTGATCGAGACCGCGGCGCTCCCCGCGCTCGGGACGCAGCTCCAGGCAGACGCCAACGCCCAGGGCGATCGCTGGGGCGCGGCGCAGGCAGCCGCGCTGATCTGGGATCACCACACCGGCTACATCGAGGCGCTCGTCGGCGGGCGCGCGTGGGGACCGGATCGCTTCGATCGCATGCTCGGGAGCTGCCGGCAGCCCGGCTCGGCGTGGAAGCCGCTGGTCTATGGCGCTGCGCTCGATAGCGGCGCGATCACACCCGGCACCGCACTACGGGATGCGCCGATCTCCGAGTACGACGAGGCGACCGGCGTGCACTGGAAGCCGAAGTCCGGCAACAAGTTCCGCGGCGTGGTGCTCGCGCAGGATGCGCTCGCGGCCTCGCTCAACGCCCCAGCGATCGACGTGTTCGATCGCGTGGGCGCCCCGCCGGTGATCCGGCTCGCGAGGAAGCTCGGGGTCACGGCTGACCTCGCCGAGGTTCGCCCGATGGCGCTCGGGGCCTCGTGCATGAAGCCGATCGAGCTCGCACGCGTGTATGCCGTGATCGCGCGTGGCGGCTGGGCGATCGCGCCGCGCTTCGCGATCCGGATCCGGCGCGGTGCCGAGGTGCTGTTCGATGCCGCGGCGATCGAGGATCCATGGATCGATCCTGCGCGCCGGTTCGATCGGCTCGCCGCGGTCGCGGGAGATGATCCCGATGCGCGGATCACCGCCGACGGTGGCCAGCTGCTCGATCCACGCACCGCGTTCCAGCTCGCGGACATGATGGCCGCCGTGATCTCGCGGGGCACCGCCTCGGCCGCCGCCGTGGGCCGGCCCGCCGCCGGCAAGACCGGCACCACCAACGACAACACCGATGCGTGGTTCATCGGGTTCACGGGGCGCGCTCTCGCCGCGGTGTGGATCGGCTTCGATGATCCCGCACACAAGCTCGGTCACGAGGGCGATGGCGCGCACGCGGCGCTCCCGCTGTGGTCCCGCGCGATCCGCGCCGCGGAGGGCAGTCGTCCCCCGGTGCCGGTGCCGGGCACCGCTCCCGCGGGTCTCGAGCACGTCTCGATCGATCGCGAGACCGGCCTCCTCGCCGCGCCAGGCAGCAGCGGCCTCGCCGTGTGGGTCCGTACCGGGACCGCGCCGACCGAGGTCTCCGGTCAGCCAGGGACCTCACCGACCGATTTCGGGCAGAGCTCGCGAGAGTTCTGAGGCCGAGTCGGCCGATCGGCCTCGCCTGGGCACCGCCTGGCCATTGCTTGGCCTCGCTTGGCCTCGGCCGGGCAACATGCCGGCACGGGCCGACACCGGCCAGCACGGGGCTGGGCGCGCGGGTCACATCTGCGATCGGGTGGTATGCTGCCCCCGATGTTCGGCATGGGCGGCAGCGAGATCATCGTGATCTTGATCGTGGCGCTCCTGTTTTTGGGGCCCGACAAGCTGCCCGGCGCTGCCAAGCAGATCAGCAAGGGGATCCGCGACATCAAGAAGCAATCCCGCGCGCTGCAGCAGCAGATCGAGGGCGACGAGCAGATCGGCGGCGCGATCCGCGATCTCAAGAGCGCCCTGCGCGGCGATGAGGCGCCGGTCAAGCCCAAGCCGATCAAGCCCAAAAAGGCCAAAGAGCTCCCGCCGGCCGAGACGGCAGAGATCGCCGAGAACTCGATCGCACCGCCCACGCCCGCGCCGACGGAGGCCCCAGCTACCGAGGCCGAGGTCGTCGCGAGCGCGGTCACCCCAGACGCTCCTGCCGACGCGCCTGCCGCGGCTCCGGCCGTACGCCTCCCCCCGACCGCCGGCGAGGCCGATGCGGATTCGCCCGTCACGAACCCCGGCGATGACGAGGCGCTCGCGAGCCTGATCAAGCCCGCCGTGGGCACCGTCGCGAAGGGCTCCGAGCCGAACCATGGCTAAGCGCGCTCCCTCCGAAGACGAGGACGCGGACGAGACCGCGAAGGCGGGCGAGCTCGAAGACAGCCGCATGCCGTTCCTCTCGCACCTGCGAGAGCTCCGCGATCGCGTTCGCAACGCCGCGATCTTCTTCATGCTCGCGTTCGTCGGCTGCTGGTACTTCTCCGGCGAGATCTACGACTGGCTGAAAGCGCCGCTGTTCCACGTCTGGGAGGTCGAGAAGCTCGGCGTCCCGCACATCGTGTTCGGCAAGCTGACCGAGCCGTTCTGGGTCGACATGTCGATCGGCCTGTGGGCCGGCATCTTCCTGGCCTCGCCGTTCATCTTCTATCAAATCTGGCGGTTCATCGCCCCCGGCCTCTACAAGAAGGAGCGCCGCATCACGATCGCGTTCGCGATCTTCTCCGCGATCTTCTTCATCAGCGGCGCGCTGTTCTGTTACCGGTTCGTCCTCGAGAACCTCTACGGCTTCCTGCTCGGCTACGGAGACAAGAACCTCCAGCCGATGATCATGATGCAGGACTACCTCGACCTGACGCGGGACATGATGCTCGCGTTCGGCGCGGTGTTCGAGCTGCCGCTCCTGATCTACTTCCTCGCGCTGGTGGGCCTCGTGACCCACCGCAGCCTGTGGAAGTTCAACCGCTGGTTCGTGGTGATGGCGTTCGTGATCGGCGCGATCCTCACGCCATCTCCCGACGTGGTCTCGCAGATCATGATGGCCACGCCGATGATCGTCCTCTACAACCTGTCGATCATCCTCGCGTGGCGCGTGACCAAGAAGCGCGAGGCCGCGGCCAAGATCCTGAGCGACGCCGAGGCTGCGGCCGATGCGAAGGAGCGCGCGCGACGCGTCGAGCGCGGCGAAGATCCCGACGCGGACGACGACGACGACGACGAGTAGCGGTCGGGCGGCGACCGCCGTGAGCTGCGACCATGGACCGCTCGGCGGTCCGCCGCGGGTCTCGAGCGCAGACCGCGCGCCGCTTAGCCCTGCTTCTTCAGGACCTTGTCCCAGGGCACGCGCCGGAACCAGACGTAGGCGAGGCCACCGGCGGAGACGCCCCAGATCAGCATCGAGAGCATCGCGATGCTCCGCTTCTTGCTGTGCTTGAGCTCGAGCTCCGCCTCGCGAAACGCATCGAGCGCCTCGTACATCTCCGGCGTATCGGCGGCGTCCTGGGTGCGGATGATGTCGGCGTCGATCTTGTCGAACGCCGAGCGCTCGCGAACCGAGGCGATCAGGTGTGCGGGCAAGAACCCGAGGACGATCGCGACCATCACGCCTGCAGCGAGCCGCCAGCGCGGCGTCTCCTGCGCATCCGCCGCGACCGTGATCGGTGCGCCGGCGGCCGGTGTGGCGCGCTTCTTCGCCAGCTGGGGTGTGGGGACGGGAGCCGGCGGCTCGGCAGTCGGCACGCCCGCGGGTGGCGTGCTCATCTTCTTCGCGCGATGCGCCGCATCGTCGGGCGCGAGCTCGACCATGAACGCGGCGTCCTCGGCGGCGTCGGGCGGGGCGAACAGATCGACGGGCTCGTCCTTCGGCTTGGCAGCCTTGGTCGCGGGCCCGCCGGTGGGGACCGTCGCGGGCGGCGGCAGGTGGGGCGACATGTCCACCGGTGGCGCGAACGAATCGCTCGGCAGCGGATCCTTGTCACCACCGTCGAGCGACAGCAGCGAGAACGAGTCCGGATCGCTGGCCAGCGCGCCGAGATCCGCGCTCGCGGCCTCGGTGAACGCCGCCGAGAGGCCACTGGCCACGGCGGGCGTGGACTTGGTGGCGGGCGGCAGTGAGGGCGTGGACGTCCGTGCGGCGTTGGTGGGCGGCAACGAGGGCGTCGAGGTCCGCGCGGTGTTGGCCGGCGGTAGCGAGGACGTCGCCGGGCGCGAGGTCGTGGCGGGTGGCAGCGACGAGGTGCCCGAGCGGATCGGGCCCGAGCGATCGGCGTTCGCGGGCGGCAGCGACGACGACCCCGAGCGATCGGCGTTCGCGGGCGGCAGCGACGGCGCCCCCGCGCGCTCCTTGCCGCCCTGCATCGAGTACCCGACCGAGCGCTCGACGCTCGCGGGCGACGCCGTCGAGGACGACGGGCGTGGCTGCAAGCTGGGCGTGGAGAGCTCGGGAGGTGCGCCGGTCTGGCGCGGGATCCGCTGCGCCGGCGTGCGCGCGACCGAGCCCGAGCCTTCCTGACCCGCAGTGGCGATCGGCGCGCCGCTGGACGGCGTCATCGGCCGCGGCACCGTCGGCGACGGCTGCGTCGGCAGCGCATCCTCGATCTTCACGATCGCGCCGCTATCGGCGAGCGCCTGCGCGTACGAATCGGCGGTCGCGCGATCGACGTTCGCCTTGACGCGGAACCGCCCCGCGGCGAGGCGCTTCTCGAGATCGGCGACAGGTACGCCGTACTTCTTGCCGATCGTTGCGGCCAGCTTCGCGATGGTCTGAGGCGACCGATCGGGCGCCTCGACATAGACGTGGAACAAACCCATCCGTTCCGCAATCTTCCCACATCTGCGCGCGCGGAGAGATCTCTCCCGACTGCCTCAAACTTGCGCAGGTCGATCCCGCGCCCCTAGGGTTATGTATGCACCTCGGCAAGGCTGTACCGAAGCTCGTGCCTTCGTTCTCCACCCGCCGCATCCGCCTCGGAGTGTCCCACTCGGGCGTGCCCTCGCGCTGGGTGGCCCCTGCCAAGGAGACCCCGGCCGAGCGCCCCGGCAAGGCGAAAAAGCAGCGCCGCTAGCGCTGCGGCTTCCCACCGGGGCGCGGCAACCACATGCCGTGACTCCACCGGCAGCGCTCCCACCTGGCACCGTGCTTCACGGCCGGTACCGAGGGGGCTATCGCGCGCAGCGCGTCGGCCTGGGCCGCGCCGTCGCGATCAAGTTCCTCCACGAGCCGGTCGGGGACTGAAGCCAGTGGTGAGCGCGTCGCCGACGAGTCCTGGCCCTTCGCGACGCGTGCGTCGGGCCTGACCTGGGCGGTGTTCGGGCTCGGGGGGAGCACACGCCGCTGGGCGTTGACGTTGAGGTTGACGTGGTCGTGGTCGTGGTCGTGGTCGTGGCCGTTCGACGGCGGCGGGTTCCAGACAGGACATCGCGCGCTTTGGACCGACTGTGCACGCATGTCACCTCCGTTGCCGTCTAGATCCTGGGCGGTCGCTTTGATCTCCGTTCAGTCCCGTGGGGACTGAAGCCCGCGGTGAGCGCGTCGTCGACGAGTCCTGGCCCTCGCACGGGTGCCTCAAGGCCTGACCGCGCGGCGCTCGGGATCCCGCAGAGCACACGCCGCCGGGCGTTGATGTTGAGGTTGACGTGGTCGTGGTCGTGGACGTTCGACGGCGACGGCGGCGTGGACGTCGGCGGCCTGGAGCCGAGCGGAGGCCTCATAGCGCGCCTTGGCGTTGCCGTCCGGATCCCGGACATACCGGCGGCTGCATCGCTCTCCGTCCAGTCCCGTCGGGAACTGGACCTGATCACGCGTGCGATCTCGACGAGGAATCGTTGGTCCGGATGTCGCTTTCTTAGTTTTGTGCTTGACTGAATTCTGCGTGCATCGCGCGCACGTCTGACGAAGACCGCGATTCCTTCGCCGAAGACGCGTTCACCTGCGCGCTGCGCGCAGAACAGCACGCCGATCGATCGTCGTCGGATTTCGCCCCTCCAACGCGCGCAGAGCGCAGCACAGAGCTTCCGAAACCGCAGTGGTAAAAGTGATCGTGCGCGTGACAACCCACGCGTGGAGGAGGTCGTCGTGTTCGACAGCGCAGCCACGGACGCGTTCCAATCGCAGCTCGCAGATGCCTACGCGGTCACGTGCCGCGAGCGCGATTGGATCAAGCTCCATGAAGAGATCACCTCGGTCGGCAAGCAGATCGTCTGCCTCGAGGCGCGGGAGATCGATCTGCTGCTCGAGGCCGAGGAGACCAAGCTCTATCGGCGCATGGGGTTCCCGACGATCTATGCGTACATCGAGAGCGTGCTCCAGCACTCGCATCACGTGGCGACCGAGAGAATGCGCGTGGCGCACGAGCTGCTCGAGCTGCCGGGGATCGCCGACCAGTTCCGCGCGGGCGAGCTGGCGTGGACCAGCGTGCGGGAGCTGACGCGCGTGGCGACGCGCAAGACCGAAGACGCCTGGCTCGATGCGGCCGAGGGCAAGCTGTCGACGGACGTGCAGCAGCTGGTGCGCGGCAAGGCCAAGGGCGACCTGCCCACGGATCCGGTGGATCCGAAGAAGGTCCGGTATCGCATCGTGCTCGACGGCCTCTCCGAGGAGGCGATGATGCTGTTCAAGCAGGCGCGCAACGTGGCGGCCGACGTCCAGGGCGCGACCTGCACCGATGACGAGCTGGTGCGTGCGCTTGCGGCGGCGATGCTCGAGCCCGCCGCTGGGGATCCCGACAAGCCGCGGCACCAGATCGCGACGACCACGTGCCGCGCGTGCAAGCAAGCGCACCGCGTGGGCGCCGGGATGGAGATCGCGATCTCGGCCGCGGACCTGGAGCGGGTGCGGTGCGACTCGGAGGACATCGGGGATCTCGAGCGCGAGGAGCCCGGGCGCAAACTACAGAAATCGATCCCAACGGCCACGCGCCGCAAGGTCTTCGTGCGCGACCGGTGTCGCTGCATCGTGCCCGGGTGTCGCTCCACGCGGTTCTTGGAAGCGCATCACATCAAGCCCCGCTCCGAGGGTGGTGGTCACGAGCTCCGAAATCTCGGGCTGCTCTGCGATGCTCACCATCTCCAGCTTCACGAAGGCGTGATCTCGATCCGCGGGTTCGCGCCCGATCAGCTGGTGTTCGAGTTGCCGCTCGCGCACCGCGGGGACTGAGGCGGGATCAGCGAGCAACGATCTCTGACAACTGAACGAAGCACGCGTCGCCGGGATCGGGCTCGGCGACATCTGATCTGACCAGCGGCGTCGTCGAGGACGTGATCTCGATCGGCACCAGGACCCAGCTGGTGTTCGAGCTGCTGCTCGCGCACCGCGGGGACTGAGGCGGGATCAGCGGGCTCGGTCTCTGCCAACCGAACGAGGGGCGTGTCACCGGGCTCGCACTCGGCGGCACCTCGTCCGTCCAGCAGGGTCGTCGAGGACGCGGCACGAGGCCGTGATCTCGATCCGCACCAGACCACCTGGTGTTCGAGCTGCCGCTCGCGCACCGCGGGGACGCAGGCGGGATCAGGAAGCGATGATCAGCCTCGTCGTCGAGGACGCGCCGTGATGGCTCGGGGCGTCGCGGCAGGACGGTGCCTGGCGCATCGAACTGCGCGTGCCGCTACTCCTCGGGCGGCGGGACGCGCGAGGACGCTTCGTTGTACCCGTCGCGCGCGCGTGAGTTGTCTGGATCGAGCTGCAGCGCCTTCTTGAAGTTGTTCGCGGCCTCGCTGCTGTTGCCGCTGTTGAGGTACGCCTCGCCGAGGAGGACGAACACCTTGGCGTTGCGCGGCGCGAACCGCGAGGCCTTCTTGAGGTGCGCGATCGCATCGCCGAACAAGCCCTGGCGCAGCGCGATCTCGCCCATGCCGAGCATCGCCGGGACGTTCTTCGCGTCGAGCTCGAGGGCCTTCTTGAAGTTCGAGGCGGCGCCCGCGGTGTCGCCGTTGAGGAGCTGCGAGGTGCCGAGGTTCGCGAAGAACACGGCCTTGGTGTCGCCCGAGGCGCCATCAGGTGGGGGCGTGTCCACGGTGGGCGTGCCGGTGCCGTACGGATCTTCGGGGACGTCGGTGCCGCTGACGCCGACGGGCTTGACCGGTGGTGTGGGGGGCGGCACGTAGACGGTCGGGGTCGGCGGGGTCGGGTTGGTGCCACCCGGGGTGCCCGGCGGGAGGAACCCGGTGTTGTCGTTGACGGTGCCGGGCGGTGCGAAGCCGCCGAGATCCGGGCCGCCTGGGCGACGCGGGCCGCCGGTGTCGCGCACGGGCTGCGTCCGCGAGCCGGCGTTGGTGTTGACGTTCCCGCCCGCGGGGCGCGTGGTCGGCTTGGCCGCGACCATCACGCCGGCATCGGGGACGCCGGCGTCATCGCCGACGATCGTGCTCGGTGCGGCATCCGCCGTGATGCCCGCGACCGCATCGCTGCCGCTGCCCTCGGACGCCTTGGACTTGCTGCCGCCGCGCGAGAGGGCGAACGCAACGGTGCCACCGACGATGAGGAACCCGAGCACGCCGATGATCAGCCCCCAGCGACGACCGCGGGGCGGTGCATCCTCGTCGTAGAGCGAATCGCCCATGCTGTCCGATCGGCTGCGCGAGCCGCCGGCGCGAGAGGCCGCGAGATCCTCGCCCTCGTCGTACCAGACCTGGGAGACGTTGTTGTCGTCGGGCTGAACCGAGGGGCGACGCGCGCGGGTGGGCGCTTCGATCGTGCCGACCACGGGCGGCTGCACGACGGGCTCGGGGATCGGACCGGCGACGATCGGCACGCCGACCTTCGGGGTGCCGGTTCGACGGACGGCGGGCTCCTCGACGGCGGCCGGCACGGCGACCGGCGCTGCGATTGGCGCCGGCATGGCGGGCAGGCCATCCGAGGAGATGCCCATGCGCTGCATCACGCGCGACACGGAGGCGGGCGGCACGCTCTCGCGGCGGCGCGCGATCGCATCCTCCATCACCTCGCCGGTGTCGAGGCCGCGGCGCAGCGCCTCGACCATGCGGGAGGTCGTGGCGAACCGATTCTCCGGATCCTTCGCGAGCATCTTCGCGACGGCGGCCTCCATCCACAGCGGCACGCCGGGGCGGCGCGTGGGCAGCGGAGCCGGGCTCTCGGTGACCTGCTTGGTGAGGATGTCGAACACGCGCGTGCCCGAGAACGGCGGTGCACCGGTGAGGATCTCGTAGGCCACGCAACCGAGCTGATAGATATCGGCGCGGCGATCGATGCGATCACCGCGAGCCTGCTCGGGCGACATGTAGCGCGGATCGCCGAACGTCATCCCGAGGTTGGTGGCGTTGGCCGCGGCGGCGACCGGGGCGTCGGTGTCGACGAGCTTGGCGAGGCCGAAATCGAGGAGCTTGACGAAGTTGGTCTTCGCGCGACGCGTGGTCAGGTAGATGTTGCGCGGGCGCAGATCGCGATGGACGTAGCCGATCGCGTGCGCCTCCATCAGCGCCTCGCCAACCTGGATCAGCACATCGGCGGCGCGCTCGACGGACAGCTGCTTCTCGCGGGCGAGCACGGTGTCGAGGGTCTCGCCCTCGAGCAGCTCCATCGCGAGGTAGAGCCGGCCATCGGGCGTGCGGCCGAAATCGTGGATCTCGACGATGTGCTCGTTGTCGATGTCGGCCACCGTGGTGGCCTCGCGCCGGAACCGCTCGACGGCGAGGTCATCACGCGAGAGCTCGGCGTGCAGGACCTTGATCGCCACGCGGCGGCGGAGCGTGATGTGCTCCGCGCGATAGATCGTGCCGGATGCACCCTGGCCGAGGAGCGCCTGCACCTGGAACCGCTCGCCGAGCAGCTTGCCGACGAGGGCATCCCCCGTGGTCGGTCGGACCTTGGGGCGGCCGCAGTTCGGGCAGAACAACGCCGACTCGGCGTACCCGTGGTTGCAACCGGAGCAAGAGATCTGGGCAGTCATGTCATGTGCGGACATAGGCCGGGGCGACGGACGACCTGCCCAGATGATAGCCCACCCTCCAGGGCGAGGCCCGTGCAACCTCTACGGTTTCAGGTCGTACCGCTCGACGGGTTTCGGCCCCGCTTGAGGGCCTCCCAGAGCTCGGCCTCGGTGATCAGGCCCTTCGCGGTCAGGACGGCGACCAGGGCGGTCAGCCGGGCCTCGAGGTCATCGGTCCCAACTGCCTGTTGCAACGCGGAGATCGGGATCTGGGCGGTGACCGAGACCTCGGACTCGGGCTCGATCGACCCGATCTTGCCCTTCGATGTGATGAACATCGAACCGCCGACCGGGCGGCCCACGACCGCCGTGGTGATCGACCGGTAGCCCTTGGCGACCAGCTCGTCGATGGCCGACAGCGGAAGGGCGACGATGTCGATCTCGCAGTTCGAGACCGCCTCGAGCTCGGCGATCGCCGTCGTATCGGTGGGATCGGCCATCGCCACCCGCAGGACCTTGGTCCCCGCATCGGTGGTCAGCCCCAGCGGCAGCACCCGGAGCCGGGCACACAGGTCCTTGGGGACCTGGCGGAGCGCATCCGGATCGATGTGGATGTCCTTGGGATCGACGAGCGGGACCCGGGTCTGCTTGCGGAACGCGGCGAGGAGGGCGACCTCGTCGACGCCGAGCTCCTTGATCAACGTCACGATCAGCGGCTCTTTGCGCTCTTCGGCGAGCTTCCCCGCCTTGGCCGCGGTGGCCTTGTTGACCAGCCCGGCCTCGATCGCGATCTCTGCGAGGGTCTTCGGCATACGGTCAGCAGTGCACCCGACAAGATTCGAACCTGTGACCTTTGGCTTCGGAGGCCAACGCTCTATCCAGCTGAGCTACGGGTGCGTGCGGGCTGTTCTACCCGCGTGGCCAGGGAGAAACAAGCCGTCGGACGGGTGGGTTAACATGGCTCATGGCGATCGACTACGTGCTGGCGATTGGCTGCGAGCCGCAGAAGCAGCTCGGCGTCGGCCGTCTCGTCGAGCTGAACCGGACCCGGATCCTGGCCCGCTCTGCCCTCGCCCACATGCGGCAGGACGGCGAGGAGCGGCCTCCCACCGAGATCGAGATCCAGCTCACGATGCGCAAGCCCGACGGGGACTCGGCGCGGGGCGTGACCCTGCAGGATCTGATGAACGAGGCCCGCCCGCTCGACGAGGTGGCCCATCACTGCGCCACCTGCCCCGCCGGGCTCACGCGCGAGTTCGCGTGTCACCGCCGGATCCGGTACCCGATTCCGGAGCACGTCGAGCAGTGGCTCCTCGCCCGCCTCCCGCCGAAGCTCGACAACACTGCCGGCGCCCTGCTGGTGCGCGGCCTGGGCGAGTTCGCCTGGGATGGCACCCCCACGGCCAAGCTCCGCGCCTCGGGCACCACGTACTTCGAGAGCCGGGTCGCGTACGGGGTCCGCTGGGCGGCCGAGGAGGGCAACCTCGAGGTCTCGAGCGATCAGCTGTTCCAGATGATGTTCATGGTCGGGAACCTGACCCCCACGCACTCGCTGATGCTCGCGCTGTTCCTCGGCGTGATCCCGCACGACACCAGCGTGTTCCTGCTCAAGGACGCCGAGGGCAAGCAGCAGGCCCTCGCTGCCGCGAACGTCCCCACCGAGGCAGATCCGGATATCGAACAGCTCGCGGCGTTCCTCCGCGCCCTCGCGGTGGCCGCGCGGCTGGATGCGACCATCCTCGTCGATGGGTGAGCTGCACGAAGATCTCGAGCTCGTGATCGAGCCGCGCGCACGCGACGTCGGGGACATGGTCGTCGCGCGGGTGCTCCCCTTCGCGAAGCACCGCTCGGTGGGGCCGTTCTTGTTCTTCGACGAGATGGGCCCGGTCACGCTCGCCGAAGGCCAGCACACCGACGTCCGGCCTCACCCCCACATCGCGCTCGCCACCGTGACGTACTTGTTCGCGGGCGAGATCGTCCATCGCGACAGCCTCGGCTCCGTGCAGACGATCCAGCCCGGCGCCGTCAACTGGATGACCGCGGGCCGCGGCATCACGCACTCGGAGCGCTCGGTCCCCGCGCGTGCCGGCGATCGCCTGCACGGCATCCAGCTGTGGTGTGGCCTGCCGCTCGCGCACGAGGAGGCGGAGCCGTCGTTCGAGCACTATCCAGCGGCCTCGCTGCCGTCGAAGATCGAGGATGGTGCGGAGCTGCGCGTTCTCGCGGGCGAGGCGTTCGGCCTGCGCTCGCCGGTCCGGACGCTGTCGACCCTGTTCTACGTCGACGTCCTCGCGCACGAGGCCACACGGATCGAGGTGCCGGCGTTCGCGGAGCGCGCGGCCTATGCGGTGGCGGGGACGATGCGGATCCGTGCGGCGGCCGAGGCCTATGATCGCGGCGTGATGCTGGTGTTCAAGCCGGGCCGCACCGTCTGTCTCGAGCTCGAGGCCGGCACGCGGCTGGTGCTGCTCGGCGGCGAACCGCTCGACGGTGGCGCGCGCCACATGTACTGGAACTTCGTCTCGAGCAGCAAGGATCGGATCGAGCAGGCGAAGCGAGACTGGCGCGAGCGCCGGTTCCCGCCGATCCCGGGCGACGATGTCGAGTTCATCGCGCTGCCCGACGAGCCCAAGCGCCCGCACTAGCCCATGTCGATCTCGGAGACCAAGGCCTTCGTGGAAGCTCCGTTCGCCGTCTCGGCGCGTTGTGTCCGCACGAACATCTTCCGTCGCGGTCTGACGAGCATGTGGGTCGCGGTCCGGATCGTCGCAGCACCCGCGACCTCGCCTTCCTCGAGCGGGGGGCACGTCGCCGAGCAGCTTCGCCTGGAGCTCCGCCTCTCGGCGGGCGTTCGTCTGCTCACCGTGATTCCCATCGTTGATCTGACGGACGGGCCGGCCAACGTCGTGCACGCTGATCTCGGCGACCTGTGCGCGGGCGAGACGCGGGTCATCGGTCTCGAGCTGTTCGTCGACGGGAGTCACCTGGCGACTGCCAACCTCGGCGAGCTCTCGATCGAGGGGCGTGGGGTTGATGGAAGCGCGCACCGGGTCTCGACGAGCATCGAGATCGCGTTCGGAGACGATCCTCACGCGAGGCACCGCGAAGCCGAGCGCGATGTGTTGCTCGTGCGGGCCGACCTCGAGCGCGCGTCCGCACGCCATGCGGCTGGTGTCATGGCTCGTGAAGTGGCAGTTGCGGGACTACGCGCGCGAGCACGCGAGATCGAACACAGCGTGGGGTTCGTCGGGAACGACGGCTCCGCCCTCGCCGAGATGCACGCCCAGCTGATGATCGAGGCGTCACGCTACGAACAACCAGCGTCAGCCGCGGAGGTTGACGCGGACGCCCGGCCCGCGGTCGTCATCGCGACCCGATCCACGACCGAGTCCGCCGCGACGGTGGCCGCGCTGATCGGCATCTCGCCCGCGATCGCGGGCCCGCGGATCGAGTTGCAGGCAAAGTCGATGATCGGGCGGAGCGCCGATAACGAGATCCGGATCTTCGCCCACACCGTCAGCCGACGACACGCGCGCATCCAGCTGATCGATGGGGCCTGGGTTCTGGGGGATCTGGGGACCGCGAACGGTTGCTCCGTCAACGGCAAGCAACTGGGGCGCGACGACGTCCCGATCCACGACGGTGATCTCGTGACCGTGGGCTGCATCGAGTTTCGCTTCGAGGCGAAGCCGCCGCAGACTTGAGGTCAGCGCTCGGGCATCGGCGCGGGGATCCGGTTCTCGAAGTCGATCCACACGCGGCGGTCCTCGGTGCAGTCGTAGGTGCGGCAGGTGCCCGGGCGCACCTCGTAGATCGTGCACGCGCCCTCGGCGTTCATGCAGGTGCAGAGCTTGGTCTCGGGGTCGCGGGGCAGCTCGTACGGGCGATCGATCACGAACGGGACCTTGCCCTCGCGGACGTCCTGCTCGGACAGCGCCACCTTGAACCCGCAGCACCGTGCGCCGCACAGCGGGATCCGCGCCGCGCAATCGATGTCGCGGCTCTCGATCTCGTACTTGTTGTCATGAACCGCCAGGTGCACGCGCGGCGAGCGATCGGCCTGGATCCGGGCGATCACCGTCTTGAACCGCTCGGGGAGCTGGCCGCGCATGATCAGGGCGTCGATCAAGAACTCGAGCTTGCGGGAGCTGTCCGGATCGCCCTTGACGGAGTCCGCGGCACCCTCGATCGCGGCCTGGAGGTCGGCAGGAACCGCGGGAGGCTCGTCGGGCACGGCCAGAGCGTACATTCGCGCGGGGCGATTTGCACCCGTGTCTCCGGAGGTCTACGGTGTCCGGTCATATGGGGCGCAAGGAAGACGCACTCGACTATCACCGCCGTGGACGTAAGGGAAAGCTGGAGGTCGTACCGACCAAGCCCCTGATCAGCCAGATCGATCTATCGCTGGCGTACACGCCCGGCGTGGCCGAGCCGTGCCTCGAGATCGCGGCGAACGAGGACATGTCCTGGGAGTACACCGCGCGCGCCAACCTCGTGGCGGTGATCTCGAACGGCACCGCAGTGCTCGGGCTCGGGAACATCGGGGCCGCCGCCGGCAAGCCGGTGATGGAGGGCAAGGCCTGCCTGTTCAAGAAGTTCGCCGACATCGACGTGTTCGATCTCGAAGTCAACGAGACCGACGTCGACAAGTTCTGCGACATCGTCGCCGCGCTCGAGCCGACGTTCGGCGGGATCAACCTCGAGGACATCTCCGCGCCCGCGTGCTTCGAGATCGAGGAGAAGCTGCGCAAGCGGATGAAGATCCCGGTGTTCCACGACGATCAGCACGGCACCGCGATCATCTCCGGCGCGGGCCTGATCAACGCCGCCGAGCTGGCGAACAAGCCGCTCGCGGAGATCAAGCTCGTGGTCTCCGGCGCGGGTGCCGCGGCGATCGCGTGCGTCGAGTTCTTCTGCAGCCTCGGGATGACGCGCACGAACGTCGTGCTGGTGGACTCCAAGGGCGTGATCCACAAGGGCCGCACGGACCTCAACCGGCAGAAGGCGAGCTTCGCGATCCCCGACGACGGCCGCCACACCCTCGCCGACGCGATGGTCGGGATGGACATGTTCCTCGGCGTCTCGGTCGCGAACACCGTGACGCCCGCGATGCTGAAGACGATGGCCCCGCGCCCGATCGTGTTCGCGCTCGCGAACCCCGATCCGGAGATCTCGTACTCCGACGCGATCGCGGCGAGGCCCGACGCGATCGTGGCCACCGGGCGCTCGGACTTCCCGAACCAGGTCAACAACGTCCTCGGGTTCCCGTACATCTTCCGCGGTGCGCTCGATTGCCGCGCCACGTCGGTGTCGGAGGCGATGAAGCTCGCCGCGGCGCGTGCCCTGGCCGAGCTGACGCGCGAGCCGGTGCCCGATTCCGTGATCATGGCGTACGGCGGCAAGGCGCTGAAGATGGGGCCGGACTACTTCATCCCGAAGCCGTTCGATCCGCGCGTGCTGTGGTGGGTGGCGCCCGCCGTGGCGAAGGCCGCGATGGAGTCCGGCGTCGCGCGGATCACGTTCGACATCGATGAGGGGCGGCCACGGGGTGATTGACGCTGTGTAGCAGAATGCTACATTCGAAGGATGGCGAACGGGATCCCGGTGCGACTGAGCGAGGCCCTGATGGTTCACGCGCGTACGGTGGCGGCGGTCCAGGACCGCTCGTTGACCGAGCAGGTCGAGCACTGGGCTCGGCTCGGCGAGGTTGTCGAGGCCGTGATCACGGCCGGAGCGATGCAGCGCCTCAAGGCTCGGAGCTACGATGAAGGGCTCGCCGATGCTCTCGCGTTCGCGGACACCGACGACGGCCGGAGCGCGGCAGCCAAGCTGATCCGCGACGAGAACGAGCTCAGGTACGAAGAGACCAAACCCGGAGAGATCGTCGCACTCACGCGTGACGGCAAGCGCAAGGCAATCGCACGCGCGCCCCGCAAGCCGCGCAGGCGCACCGCGGCGCGATGAAGCCTCAGCTCGTGCTCCTCGCCGGGCCCAATGGCGCCGGCAAGTCGACGTTCTACCGGGTGTACCTCCAGAAGCTCGCGTTGCCGTTCTTGAACGCGGACGTGCTCGCAGCAGAGACGGGGATCGATTCGCTCGAGGCCGCCGCGATCCTGGATCAGACGCGGGATCGCATGATCGTCGACGATCTCGGCTTCATCACGGAGACCGTGTTCTCCGATCCTGTGGGGGCGAAGGTCGCGATGCTCCGCCGCGCCGTCGCCGCGGGCTTCGACGTCACACTGTTGTACATCGGTGTTGCGAGCCCGGAGCTGTCGCGGCACCGCGTCGACCAGCGGATCGCCCGAGGCGGACACAGCGTCCCACCAGAGAAGCTCGCCGCACGATTCAACCGATCGCTCGCGAACCTCAAGGTCGCGGTCACGTTCGTCCCGAACGTCAAGCTGTACGACAACAGCTCCGCCGACCAGCCGTTCCAGCCGATCGCGACGTTCTCCGCCGGCGTCATGACCTGGCGCAGGCCCGGCGCCCTACCGCGATGGACCCGCGGCATCGTGCCGACACAGCGTCGCAACCGGTGAGTGATCGGGTACGGTCGGGCGTGCCGTCTTACTCGACCGTCGACCTGACGACGAGCCCGCCGCGGGTCGAGCTGCCGCGGGACTACAACCTCGCGGTCGATCTCCTCGAGCGCCATGTCGCCGAGGGCCGCGGCGATCGCATCGCGGTGATCGATGACGATGGGCGCCACACGTATCGCGCGCTCGCCGAGCGAGCGTGGCGCGCGGCGGAGGCGCTCCGCGAGCTGGGTGTGGAGGCGGAGCAGCGGGTGGCGCTGTGCCTCCTCGACACCGCGGAGTTCCCGGCGGTGTTCCTCGGGGCGATCGCCCTCGGTGCGGTGCCGGTGCCGTTCAACACCCTGCTCACCACGGACGACTACCGCCACCTGCTGCGGGATTCGCGCGCCCGCGCGCTGCTCGTCAGCGATGCGCTGGTGGGTAAGCTCGCACCGGCGATCGCCGATGCACCCGCGCTCGCCGCGGTGGCCGTCGTCCGCAGCCCGCTCGGCGGAGAGGCCGGCGCGTTTCCGCGCTGGGAGCCGCTCGTGGAGGCGGCGCCCCCGCTGACCACGTTCGCCTCGACCACGCCCGATGACGTCGCGTTCTGGCTGTACTCGTCGGGATCGACGGGGAAGCCGAAGGGCGCGATGCACGTGCACGCCAGCCCGATCCAGACGGCAGCGCTCTATGCGCGTGCGGTGCTCGGCATCAGGCCGGACGACGTCGTGTTCTCGGCCGCGAAGCTGTTCTTCGCGTACGGGCTCGGCAATGGCCTGACGTTCCCGTTCTCCGTCGGCGCCACGGCCGTGCTTCACGCCGGGCGCTCCACGCCGACCTCGGTGATCGCCGCGCTGACCACCCACGCGCCCACGATCTTCTGCGGCGTACCCACACTGTTCGCGTCGCTGCTCGCGGATCCGGCCCTCGCGCCCACCGAGCGGCTCCGGATCTCCACGTCGGCGGGCGAGGCGCTGCCGCGGCACGTCGGCGAACGCTGGCGGGAGCGGATGGGCACCGAGATCCTCGACGGCATCGGCTCCACCGAGATGCTCCACATCTTCCTGTCCAACCGGCCCGGCGATATCGCGTACGGCACCACCGGCCGCCCGGTGCCCGGCTACGATCTCGATCTGCGCAGCGATGATGGTGGCCCGGCGGAGACCGGCGAGGAGGGTGCGCTGTGGGTGCGCGGGCCGACCTCGTGCACCGGCTACTGGGCGGATCGCGCCCGCAGCCAGGCCACGTTCCACGGGCCATGGACCCGCACCGGAGATCGATACACCCGCGATGCAGACGGGCGCTGGACGTACTGCGGGCGCGCCGACGACATGCTCAAGGTCGGCGGCATCTGGGTCTCCCCGTTCGAGGTCGAGTCCGCGCTCGCGGAGCACCCGTCCGTTCTCGAGGCGGCGGTGGTCGGGCACGACGATGCCGATGGGCTGACCAAGCCCCGGGCGTTCGTGATCCTGAAGCCAGGCGGGGTGGCCTCGGTCGCGGAGCTCCAGGCGTTCGTGAAGACCAAGCTCGCGCCGTTCAAGTACCCGCGCTGGATCGAGTTCGTGGACGAGCTGCCGAAGACGGCGACCGGCAAGATCCAGCGCTTCCGACTGCGCGGCCGATGAGCACCGCCCCCGTGACCGAGCGGCTCGAGATCGATGGGCTCGAGATCGAAGCGTGCTGGGTAGGTCCGCCCCGTGACGGTGGCCCGGACCTCGTGTTCCTCCACGAAGGCCTCGGCTCGATCACGCAGTGGCACGAGACGCCGGAGCAGATCGCCACGGCCAGCGGACGGCCGGCGCTGGTGTTTGCGCGCCAGGGCTATGGCCACTCCACCCCGACGAGCGTGCCCCGCCCGCTCCACTACATGCACGACGAGGCGGCGCGCCTCCCAGCGATCCTCGCGGCGGCAGGGATCACCGACCCGATCCTGATCGGCCACAGCGATGGCGCCTCGATCGCGATCATCGCCGCCGGCGAGCACCGGGTGGCTCCGCGCGCCCTGGTCTTGATCGCGCCGCACGTGTTCGTCGAGGACGCGGCGCTGCCCTCGATCGCCGCGGCGGCTGCGGCGTATCGCACCGGCAACCTCCGCGCGAAGCTCGCGCGCCATCACGCCGATGTCGACGGCGCGTTCTGGGGCTGGAACCGCGCGTGGCTCGATCCGGCGTTCCGCGCGTGGAATCTCGAAGCCCTGCTCCCCGAGATCACCGCACCGACCTTGATCCTCCAGGGCGAGGACGACGAGTACGGGACGACGGCGCAGGTGTTCGCGATCCAGCGCGGGCTCGCCGGGCCTGTCGAGATCGAGCTCGTGCACGGCGCGGGCCACGCACCGTTTCGCGATGCGCCCACACCCGTCCACACGCGGATCGCCGCGTTCGTGCGCGCGCACCTCGGCTGAAGTAGCGACCGTTGCCCGATCACGTCACCGTGCCCCGGCCCCCGCCCCAGATATGTGCGGAGAGATCAAACCAAGGAAGCAGGGAAGCAAGGCAGCGGACTTTGACCTGGAATTGACCTGGCCAAATTCTCCCACCTCGCAAGGCAGCGGACTTTGACCTGGAATGGCCAGGCCAAATCCTCCGACCTGGGTTCCTGGCTTCCTGGGTTTGAAATCCGAGCTGAGCCCGATCAAGCCGAGCACGGTCACGAACCACGCCCGGCCGAGGGTGATCTGTCCACCTCGGGGACCGCTCAGGGCTCGCGGCGCCAGATCCGGACGGCGTCGATCAGCATGTTGAGCGAGTCCGCCGGGCTCGGCTCGGGGACGGGAGCGGGCGCATCGCCGCGCGAGCGCCTCAGCACCTCCTCGAGCTCCGCCTTGTCGAACCAGATGCCGTGCGCGGCGCAGCGATCCACGGGCACGTCATAGATCCGGGGCTCGTCCATGGTCTCGTCGCAAGCGGGACAGTGGCGCTCGCTGTAGGCGCCGCCGGTGTAGGCAAGTGGGGCCTGGGCCTCCACGCGCTCCTCGTCGAGCCACACGCCGCCGCACGTGCGGCAATTGCCTTCCTTGTCGAGGACAGCATCCGCACAGGCTGGGCAGCGCACCCCGTCAGGATACACTGGCGCGTGGCGATCGTTCTCATGACGACCAATCGACGGAAGATCGCCGAGTACCGGCGCTTCCTCGAACGGCACGCGCAGCCGCTGATCGTCGAGCGCCCCACCGAGGAACCCGAGGTGATCGCAGGGTGGCTCGCGTCCGCGCGCGCCGTGCTCGCCGACGAGAGCAACCTGTTCGACCTCGCCGGAGATCTGGTCGCGAACGATCACGTGGGTCCCGCGCGCAACATCTGCCGGCTCCACGCGTGGGTGAAGGACGAGCGCGGCCAGGTGGTGCGGCGGACGTACATCCGCGAGGTCGCCGGCCAGTTCGATGGGAGCAAGCTGCGCCCCGAAGATCCCACGCTGTTCGACTGGGACTCCGCGTTCACCTCGAACGCCGGGGCCACGCTCGAGGAGATGTCACTCGCCGGGCTCAAGAACTCCGCACGTGAACAGTGCCTCTCCGCGTTCGCGCGCGTCTCCCTGCACCACAAGGCGCCCAGGACGCTGCGGTGGATGGATCCCGACGATGATCGGTGGTCGATCGATGCGCGCCTGCTGACCGAGCATCCGCTGTACCAGGATCTCGCGCCGCCGATCGCGGGCGCGCTCGCGTACGTCGTGGATCAGGGCGTGTTCTTTCGTGGTGCGAAGAGCCGGCGCGACGGGAACTACTGGTTTCCCGGCCTCAACGGCGGCCTCCCCTACGTGCCCAAGAGCGATGCGATCCACGAGGCCACGTACATGTTCCACGACGTCATGCATCAGCTGATGCCGGACCTCGTGTTCGACGGGGCCGACACGATCGATCACCGGCGGATCTACATCGCCTACCGGATGATGAGCGAGGCCGTCAGCCTGGTGCTCGCCGACATGGTGTTCACGCACGGCCTGGTCACGCGCGGCAAGCACCCCGACTACGACTTCGCGAAGCGGCAGATCTATCCGCTGTACGAGGCGCTCCCCGTGGCACAGCGTGATGACCTGCCGTGGCTGCTCCACCAGGTGATCGGCTTCGTGCTCCGCGGCGAGCCCGGCCAGCTTCCGGTGGACTCCGAGGCGTGGCGTCAGTTCGCGGCGAAGTACACGCGGTTCTTCGTCGCCGACTTCCAGTGGACGCGGATGAACTGGCAGAGCCTGGTGTCGCGCTCGGCGATGGTGCGCGGCTGGATCGATCTGGTGCGGCCGGAGACGTTCACCGTGCAGGGCGTGTGGTTCATCTCTGACCTCGTCCAGGAGATCGGCCGCGGACGCGACCTGCCGGCGCTGTGCGACGCGCTGTTCGATCTCGTGTGGCGGAGGCGCATCGCACCGGCCCTCGGCTATCGCTGGCCCGCGGATCTCGATCGTGCGCGCAGCTCCGGGTTCCGGCGCTGGCTGACGGGCCAGCTCGCGATGTTCACGCACTACGCGCCCGTGGTCCCGATCCCACCGCTCGCTCACGAGCTCGCCGCGCGCGTCCGCGATCCCAAGGCCTTCACGATCGCCGAGATCGAGGAGCTCCGCGGCCAGTTCCGCGCGCATACGCTGGCGCTCGCAAAGGACGGCGTGATCTCCGACGACGACGCCGCGATCTATCCCGACCTGTTCCCGCTGTTCGACCCGTTCTTCCTGCGCGACTACGATGAGGCGCAGCAGGAGTTCGAGACGGTGCGCGAGGCCAGCGACCGCGCGTTCGCCTGACCTGGGTCCTGCCGCGCGAGGCGCAGGGCTCCCGGCTCGCGTTACACTCGCCCGGTGGCAGGTCCCGACGACAGCGCGACGGAGATCCTGCCGTCGGGCACGTCACCGGGTGTGGCCGCGACGGCCGCCGGCGCTCCGCCCGCGACCTTGATCGGCCGCACGCTCGGCAAGTTCACCCTGCTCGAGCAGCTCGGCCAGGGCGGATCGGGCGAGGTGTTCCGCGCCGAGCAGACGCAGCTCGGGCGCTCCGCCGTGATCAAGGTGCTTCGGCGAGACGTGGCGCAGGTGACGAACCGCGTCGAGCGCTTCCTCCGCGAGGCGAAGCTGGCCTCGCGACTCGATCATCCCTATGCCGCCCACGTCTATGCGTTCGGGGCGGAGCCCGATGGCGTGCTGTGGATCGCGATGGAGCACGTCCGCGGCGCCACGCTCGACGAGTTGATCGCGCAGCGCGGCCCGCTCCACCCCGCGGTGTTCGCGCCGCTGTTCGGGCGGCTGTGCGAGGTGGTGCACACCGCCCACGAGCTCGGGATCATCCACCGCGACATCAAGGGCGGCAACGTGATGGTGATCGAGCGCGCGGGGCAGCTGTTGCCCAAGCTGCTCGATTTCGGGATCGCGAAGGGAGAGGGGGGCCTCGGCTCGCCGGGCGTCGAGGACGCCGAGCTCACCGGCCATGGCTCCACGCTCGGCTCGCCACACTACATGTCTCCCGAGCAGTGGACCTCGCCCGGCGATGTCGACGCGCGCGCGGACATCTATGCGCTCGGCGTGCTCGCTTACCGCGCGGTGACCGGTGTGCTGCCGTTCGCGGGCACGCCGCGCCTCGAGCTGGCGCAAGCGCACCAGGATGTCACGCCGCCACCGCTCCCCACCTCCATACCCGCGGCGCTGGCGACGGTGATCCTGCGGGCACTCGCGAAGCGCCCGGAGGCGCGCTGGCAGACGGCGGTGGAGCTCGGCGAGGCCGTGCGCGGTGCGATCGGCAGTGCGGCGACGGAGTCGGTGCCGATCTTCGATCCGGTGGTGCGGGAGGTCTGGGTGCGCGGTGGGCCGCAGCCGATCGCCGATGCCGTGGCGCACGTGGCGAGCGCGACCACCACCGTCGAGGCCGATGCGGCGGTGCGCGAGCTCGTGGCGATCACGTGCCGGTGGCTGGCCGTGATCGCGCTCGCACAGCTCACGGATCTCGCCTCGACCCCGGAGATCCGCGAGAAGGCGCGTGCGGTGGTGGGGCGAGACAACGGCGCGCCGTGGCTGTGGCTCGCGCGCGCGGTGGCCGCCCAGGTCGAAGGAGTTCCCGAGCTGCGCACCGCACTCGCCGCGACCGAAGTGCTCGAGGCACTCGCGGAGCGCCTCGACGATCGCGATCGTCCGCGCACCCTCGCGGCGCTGGCCACCGATGTCGCGGCCGCGGCCGAGGCGCTGCGCCCGCTCGAGCCGCTGCTCCGCTACCTGCTCGTGGTGGGGCGCGCCGGTGGGGCCGAGAGCTGGCGAGGCGCGAGGCGCCGCGATCGCGAGCGGGTGGTGGTGTGGGGCGAGCCACTGCCGGAGGGCGAGGTGGCGCTGCTCGATCCGGCCGGCGCTGTGGTGGTCACGCTCTCGCCGCTCGTGCAGGTCCGCTCGCCGCTCCCATCCGCCGAGCCCGAGCTGTTCCTCCTGTGGCGGAGCGGTCGCGGGCAAGCGCGCCTGGTGGCCGCCCCGTGGGGCTTCGAGCGCGATGACGAGGGCGCCGCACAGCGGCTCGCCGCGCTGACCACCGAGGACGACGACACCGAGGCCGAGGCCGGCGACGATCGCTCGCCGTATCCAGGGTTGGCGGCCTACGGCGTCGCCGATGCGGGGCGCTTCGTGGGGCGCGAGCGAGAGATCGAGGCGCTCGCCAACCGGCTCGTCCGCGCGCCGCTGATCGCCGTGCTCGGTCCCTCCGGGGCCGGAAAGAGCTCGTTCATCCATGCCGGCGTGATGGCGCGGCTCGCGGAGCACTACGAGCTGATCACGATGCGGCCCGGGCGGCATCCGCTCCACGCGCTGGCCGCGCTGCCCCCGATCGGGCTGGATGCGGCGGACTCCGCGGGGATCGTCGAGAGGTTGCGTGCGCTCGGGGAGCGCGCGCCGCGCGGCCTCGTGGTGGTGATCGATCAGCTCGAGGAGCTGGTGACGCTGTGCTCCGATCCGGACGAGCGCCGTCGGTTCGCCGAGACTCTCGCGGCGGCGGCGGATGGCCCGAGCGCGCCGGTGCGCGTCGTCGTCACGCTGCGTGATGACTTCGCCACGGTGATCGAGAGCGAGGAGGCCTTCCGCGGCAGGTTCGAGGTGTTCGTGCTCGCCACGCCGCTGCCCGAGGCGCTGCGGAGGATCGTCACGGAGCCCGCGCGACGCGCGGCGGTCAGCGTGGATCCGCGCGTGGTCGAGGACATGGTGGCCGAGGTCGCCGGGCGGCCGGCATCGCTGCCGCTGCTGTCGTTCACCGCGTCGCAGCTGTGGGCCACGCGCGATCGCGCCACGCGCAAGATCACCCACGAGGCGTATCGCGCGCTCGGGGGTGTGGCGGGTGCGCTGTCGGCCTACGCGGACCAGCTCTACAGCAGCCTCGCGCGGAGAGACCAGCAGATCGTTCGAGATCTGTTCTCGCGCCTGGTCGCGACTGACGGCACGCGGATCCCCGCGCCGCGGCGCGAGCTCTTGCAGCTCCCGGGCGCCGCCGGCGTGCTGGCGCACCTGATCGACGCGCGCCTGCTGGTGGTGCGCGAGGACGATGGGGTGGACGTCGTCGAGGTGGTGCACGAGTGCCTCGCGGAGCGCTGGGATCGGCTCGCGCGCTGGCGCAGCGAGGACGCGGCGGATCGAGCGCTGATCGGGGATCTTCGCGCGGCGACCCGGCGGTGGCTCGATGCGGGCCGCCGCGGCGATCTGCTGTGGCATGGCGAGGCGCTCGCGGAGCTCCGGAAGCTGGTGGTGCGCTCGAGTGCGCTGACGGAGGACGAGCGTGCGTTCGCGGCTGCGGCGAGCCGAGCTGCACGCCGCTCGCGCACGGTGCGGCGCGCGCTGATCATCGGTGTGATGGCCGTGCTCGGCGCGGTCGCCGTGGTGATGGCGTATCTGTCGATCGATGCGAACCGCAGCCGTGGTGATGCCGAGCGCAGCGCGGGAGATGCGCGTGATGCCGCCAGGCTCGCCGAGGAGCGCCTCACCGCAGGCCTCGTCGCGCAGGGCCGGCGCGAGCTCAACGACAACCGGGGCCTTGCCGCCCTCGTCTACTTCGCCGAAGCGCTGCGGCGCGGCGCCGATACGCCCGGCCTGCGCTTCATGATCTCGATCGCCGAGCGCGGGCTGCGCGACGAGGAGGCCGTGCTGCAGGAGTTCAAGGCGACGGCGATCGCCACGCTGCCCGGGGGCTTCGTCGTCGGGGACACCACGGGTCACCTGCACTTCTACGACACCGCGGCGCGTCCTGCCGGAGACCTCGCCGTCGGGCTGGACGCGCTCGCGATCGTCCGCGCCCGCGAGGCTCGGCTGGTGGTCGTGGGGAAGAGCGGTGTGGCGCTGATCGATGGCACGACCCGGCAGGTGCTCGCGCGTGTGCCCACCAAGGAGCCCGTGACCTCGGCCGATGTCGGCCCAGGCGCCGACGAGCTGACGATCGCGAGCTCGGAGGGCCTCGGCGTCTACGGCACCGATGGGAAGCTGCGGCGCTCGATCGAGCGTGACCTGTCGCAGTCCGACGCCGATCCGGTGTGGGGCACCGGCTCGGTGTTCCTCGCGATCGGCACGACGATCGTCGCCGTGGATCTGAAGACGATGAAGGAGCGCACGATCGCCACCGACGTGTTCGCGGGTCCGGGCGGCAGCGCCGATGGAACCACCATCACGTACGTCGACAAGCAGCGGCGAGCCCACGTGCTCGACGGCGATGGCACACCGCACGCCACGTTCCTCCCGTCACAGCGCGCGGAGCAGCTCTACGTCTCGGCCACCGGCGATCGGCTCGGGGCCGTCAGTGATCGTGCGCTCGGGGTCTACGATCGGGAGGGCACGCCGCTGCGCACGGTGGTGCTCTCGCCGCAAGACGAGGAGCTCCTGATCAAGCTGCGCGGCGACGACGTGTGGACGGGATCCACCCACGGGGTGCTCCGCCGCTATCACGACACCACGCTGGTCGCGTCGCTGCCGGCGCACACCACGGAGATCGAGGACATCCGCCTGGCAGGGGACCACGTGGTCAGCGTCGGGTTCGATGCCACGGTGGTGGTGCATCGCGCGAGCGCCTCCCAGGTTCAGGCGGAGGCCGGGCCGTGCCGTGCGGGGAGTTATTCGATCTCTGGCCCGGCGATCGGCTACGTCTGCGAGGACGGCCAATCGCACGTCTACATCGGTCGCCACCTGCTCGGCGTGATCCACGACCATGCGCTGCAGTTCGCGGCGCTCGACGCCACCTCGCAGCGCGCCGCGGTGGTGGGCAAGGAGCTGACGGTGTTCGATGCGAAGGGTGCCGTGCTCGCGACGGCGCCCGAGGCCCAGAGTGGGCCGATCGCATTCGAGGATGCGGACCATCTGCTGGTGGTGACGGGGGAGGACACCGCGCAGCACCTGATGCGCCTGACTCTCTCGACCCAGGCCTGGGAGCAGATCGTGGCCCTGCCCGAGCCGACCGGAGCGATCGCCACCGCGCGCGGCGGGGTGATGGTCGGCGGCAAGACCACGATCGCGCTCTACCGGGGCAGCCGCGAGCTGGCGCGAGTGAACGCCGATGACGCCGTACAGTTCCTGTCGCCTTCCGCCGATGGGAGGTACGTCTCGGCGCACCTCGCGAACGGAGCGACCTTGATCCTCGACGGGACCACCGCCGAGATCGTCCGCCGCTTCGAGCCGGTGGAGTCGTATGGCGTGGCGGCGATCCTGGATGCAGGAGGGGATCTCGTCCTGCGGACCAGCCGCGGCACGCTGACGGTGTGGGAGCGCGCCACCGGCGACAACCTGGTGTGGAACCTGGAGTTCCTCCGGGGGGCGTTCGGTGCGGCGTTCACGGCGGATGGGCGGCTCGAGACCGTGGGCGAGACGCTGGCGTTGATCGATATCCCCCGAGACACCCGCCCGGTCGCGGCCATCCTCGCCGATATCGAGTGCCGGGTCCCGCTCCGGGTCACCGGCACCCGGCTCGACGCCGCGCCGACCCGCTGCAAGCACTAGCCGCCCCGCTGAGTTGCCGTTCGCTCCCGGGGTCGCGTACCCTAGCCGGGTGATCGACGACGAGACTGGCGCCACGACCGAACAGATCGATCGCGAAGCTCCGTTCGGTGATCGAGTGCTCCTGGTGATCGATGGGGCCGCGCTGCAGGTGGTTCCGCTCCCGGGTGCCGGAACGCTGACGATCGGTCGCGCCAGCAAGTGCGACGTGGTGATCGATTCCGGATCGGTGTCGCGTCACCACGCGAACCTCTTGCTCGGGCCCGAGGTCGGCATCGAGGATGTCGGGAGCTCGAACGGCACCACCGTCGATGGCACGCGCCTCGTGCCGAGCACGGCGACCAAGTTGACGATCGGCGTTCCGTTCCTGGTCGGCGCGGTGACCGTGATGGTGCAGAACCGCGCGGGATCGCGGCGGGAGACCGCGGCCAAGTCGAGCCAGCTCGCGGCGCTCGAGCAGTCCGCGGCACGGATCGCGATCGGCAAGCTCGCGGTGATGATCGTGGGCGAGACCGGCGTGGGGAAAGAACGGTTCGCCGAGCGCATCCACGAGATGTCGCCACGGCGCCCGGCCTCGTTCGTGCGCATCAACTGCAGCGCGATCAGCGAGCCGCTGCTCGAGGCCGAGCTGTTCGGCAGTGACCAGACCGGCAAGCCCGGCATGCTCGAAGCGGCCGATGGCGGCACGGCGTTCCTGTCGGATGTCGACCAGCTCCCGCAGGCGTTGCAGCAGAAGCTGCTCCGCGTGTTCGAGGACACCGCGGTGCGGCGGATCGGATCGGCGCGCGCACGGGCGGTGGACATCCGGTTCATCTCGTCGACGTCGAAGGATCTGCAGGCCGAGGTCGAGGCCAACCGATTCCGGCGAGACCTGTTCTTCCGGATCGCCGGTGCGACGTTCACCATCCCGCCTCTGCGCGATCGCAAGGATGAGGTGATCCCGCTGGCCGAGCAGTTCGTGGCGTCCGCCGCAGGGCCGATCGGCCGCTCGTTCACGCTGTCGGAGGATGCGAAGCAGTGGCTGTCGTCGCATGACTGGCCGGGCAACATCCGCGAGCTGCGCAACGCCTGCGAGCGCGCGGTGCTGCTGGCCACCGGCCCGGTGATCGAGCTCCACCACCTGACGGTCGGGTTCCCCACCGAGGGTGATCCCCTGAAGCGTCCGCCCGGTCAGCGATTCCGGAGCTCGCCCACGATCCCGCCGCCGATGGGCATCAGCGCTCCGACCGCGGCCGACATGCCGACGCAGGTGCGCGCCACCGTCGCGGAGCTCGAGAAGCAGCGGATCCTCGAGGCGCTCGAGAAGTGCGCCGGGAACCAGACGCGGGCCGCCGAGATGCTCGGGATCTCGCGCCGCACGCTGATCAACCGGCTCGACGAGTACGGCATCGCGCGCCCGCGCAAGCGCGACGAGTAGCCGTGCGGTCGGTCGCCGTCCCCGGCTTTGCATCGCAGTTCATCGCCGGCGGTGGGCGCGATCTGGACATCACGCGCCTCGCGCAGCTCGGCCTCACCGCGGGTGAGCACGTCCGCGTCACCGACGAGAACGGCGACGAGATCGCGCTGGGGATCGGAGATCCCGAGAACGCACGCCTCCGGATCTTCGCGACGCTCGCCGATGGCTTCCCGAAGATCGACGGTGCGCTGATCGGCTGGCGCGTGGAGCGCGCCCTCGCCCTTCGGACTCAGCTCGGCTTGCCGGGACCTGACCACGCGTACCGGATCGTCCATGGTGCCGGCGACGGGCTCCCTGGGTTCGCGTGCGACGTCCTCGGGCGCACCGCCGTGGTCTATGCGTACGCGGACGGCCTGCGTGCGCTCGGCAAGCAGCTCGCCGAGGCGATCGTCGGCTTCGCGCGCCTCGATGGCGCCGTGATCAAGCTGCGCGCGCGGGGCGGAGCGAGCGAGGTCGTCCAGGACACCATCGGGACTGTCCCCGAAACGGCCGTGGTGACCGAGCACGGCATCCCGTTCGAGGTCCATCCGCTCGGCGGCCTCAACGTCGGTCTGTTCACCGACATGCGCGAGCACCGGCTCGGCCTCCGCCGCCTCGTCGCGGGCAAGCGCGTGCTGAACCTGTTCTCGTACACGGGCGCGCTCAGCGTCGCGGCCGCGCGAGCTGGCGCCGCGACCGTCACCTCGGTCGACACCTCGGCGGGCGTCAACGCCTGGGCCGCGTCGAACTTCGGGCGCTCGGGCTTCACCAACGATCCGCGCTTCACCTTCGAGACCGGCGACGCCTCCCGCTTCCTCGCGCGCGCCGCCCGCGACAAGGAGCAGTACGACCTCATCCTCATCGATCCCCCCGGCTCCTCGAGCGCGGGTGGCGTCTCGTGGGCGCTCGGCCGCGACTACCCGGATCTGATCGCGAAGGCCGCAGCGGTGATCCCGACGGATGGCCTGCTCTGGCTCGCCTCCAACGCCGCGGACGTCGGCGCGCTGGGCAAGCTCGCGCACAAGGGCCTCCGCACCGCCAACCGCACCGGCGCGATCCTCGAGCAAGGCGGCCTGCCGCCGGACTACCCGACACTGGTCGCGCAGCCTTCGGACCGGTACCTGCAGGTCGCGCTGCTACGATTGGGGACGGTTTCAACTTAGACAACTTGCGATCTCGAAGTCTCCGAGATCACATGCGTCGGCCACCGAGCGCCCCAGTGAGCGCGCTCTTGCCGGCTCGTCCTTCAGCCTACGCTGCGACGTGTTGCCCGAGCGCGTTCCGGCTCGGTAGGAGCTCGAGAAACCGCTCCGCGACGAGCAGGCTGCTGGCCGCATGTACGCACTGGGCACACGCTCGAGACCATGGCGCGACGTGATCTCGCATGGTTCGAGACCGCAAGTTGTCCAAGTTGAAACCGTCCCCTTGTATGATGGGACCACATGCGTGCCGCGCTGCTGGCGTGTTTGCTCGCGGGCTGTGTCCGGGATGATCTGGTCACGTGCGGCGAGTCGCTGTGTCCGGTCGGGCGTGGCTGCGATGTGGAGCGCGGGATCTGCATCGACGCGGCGGGGCTGAGCATTGCACCAGCGCCGATCGGGCTCGGCGATGTCCCGTGTGGTGGGTCGGTGACCCAGAAGCTCGAGGTGCGCAGCTTCGCGGAGCGGCCGATCCAGTTCTCGGCGGTCACCACGCTCGACGCGGTGCGGGTCGTGCCCGCGTCTGGAGAGTTCCCCCCGGGAGGTACGGTCGAGCTCGAGCTGGTTGGCACCGCGAGCATGCCGTCGGTGCCGGGGTTGCCGCTGGATGGCAAGGTGCTGCTCGCGACGGATGCCGAGGTCGTCGAGCGTCCGGTGCAGATGACCACGGCCGGCGCGATCATCGCGACGTCGGTCGCGGCACTCGACTTCGGCGAGGTCGGAACCGTCAGCGTTCCCGATACCCGTACGTTCATGGTCAACAACACGGGCACCACCGGGGTGGTCGTCAATGCGGTGGTCAACGGGAGCGTGGCCGAGTTCAGCCTCCAGAGCCCCGCATCGGTGGCCCTCGGCCCCGGCCAGCAGACGGCGGTCGCCGTGAAGTTCACCCCGGCGACGCTGGGCATGTTCACGTCCCAGGTCGGGCTGACGTTCACCGGGACGTTGTGCGAGGCCCCGCTCGCCGCCGTCGGGGTTCGCGGTGACGCCTCCAATGATGCGCTGCTCGTCGATCCCACGGTGGTCGAGTTCGGTGAGGCCGCCTGCAGTGCTCCGCCATTGCGGAAGCAGCTCAAGGTCACCAACAACACCCCCAACGATCAGGCGATGATGTTCTCGATCGTCGGGCCGGACGCCGGGCAGTACACGGTCGCAGGCGCGACCACGATCTCGGGCTCCGCGTCGACGGATCTCGTCGTCGAGCGGGCAACCACCGATCCACTCCAGAAGCCCGGCGGCCTCGATGCCACGCTGATGATCAAGTCGCCGATCACGATGAAGATCCATCCCTCTCAAGCAACTGATCAAGGCACCCGTCCTCGGAAGCGCCCAGCGCTACTACGACTTCGGGCAGCTGGGTCTCAACAGCACCACCACGCACAACTTCCTGATCACGAACACCGGCAATGCGATCGCGCCGATCACCGCCATGCCCGCGAGCTTCAGCCTTCCGGGCGGTGGCGGGATCTCGATCACGTTCAGCACCACCCAGATTCCGCCGAACGGGAGTGCGACGGCCACGGTCAAGGTCGTGGTCGGTTCGGTCGGCAAGTACGGCCTCATCGACGCCGGCTTTTCGATCAGCTCACCCGGCGCGTGCTCCGATTCCGTGGACCTGGCAATCGACATGTCTGTTCCGTGAGGGGACGGTCCGCGCTGGAGAGCACACCGAAAGGGCCACCACGTGATCTCGCGCAGTTCGGGATCGCAAGTTGCTCAAGTTGAAACCGTCCCCTGGTACATCGATGCCGATGCTAGGAATCGTCGGCGGTACCGGCCTCTACGATCTCGAGGGCCTGACGGAGCAGCACTGGCGGCGCATCGATTCGCCGTTCGGCAAGCCGTCCGACGAGCTGCTGTTCGGCCGCCTCGGCGATCAGCCGATCGTGTTCCTCCCGCGCCACGGCCGCGGCCACAAGATCCCGCCGCACGAGATCAACTTCCTCGCCAACATCGATGCGCTCAAGCGCGCCGGCGCGACCTCGCTGATCTCCGTGAGCGCCGTGGGTTCGCTCCGCGCCGAGCTCCCACCCGGCATGTTCGTGATGGTGGATCAGTTCATCGATCGTACGCTGCGCCGCCCCAAGACGTTCTTCGGCACCGGCCTTGTCGGGCACGTCTCGATGGCCCACCCCACTTGCCGCCGGCTGGTCGACGAGCTGGCCGGCACCGCGGCGGAGCTCGCCTTGCCGCACCAGCGCGGTGGCACGTACCTCGTGATGGAGGGCCCACAGTTCTCCTCCCTCGCCGAGTCGCGCATGCACATCGGCCTCGGCTGCGACGTGGTCGGCATGACGAACATGCCGGAGGCCAAGCTCGCGCGCGAGGCCGAGCTCTGCTACGCGACCGTCGCGATGGTCACGGACTTCGATTGCTGGCACCCGGATCACGACCACGTCCAGGTCAGCCACGTGATCGAGGTGATGCACGCGAACTCCGCCAACGCGAAGCGCCTCGTGCAGCAGATCATCCCGCGGATCGCGAAGCTCGCCACCCCGTGTCCACACGGCTGCGATCGCGCCCTCGAGCAGGCGATCCTGACCGCCCCCGAGGCACGCGATCCCGAGCTGGTGCGCCGCCTCGATGCGGTCGCCGGTCGCGTGCTCCGGTGATCGCGTGAAGGTCGAGGGCACCTGGCGGCGCGCGATCGAGCTCGCCGAAGATGGCCGCTCGGTGAACGTCCTCGATCAGGCGCGGCTGCCGTACCAGATCGCCTGGCGCCGGCTCGCCGTGCTCGCCGAGGTCACCGCTGCGATCCGCGACATGACGATCCGCGGCGCGCCGCTGATCGGGGCCACCGCCGCCTACGGCCTCGCGATCGCGATGCACGCCGATCCGAGCGACGCCGGCCTCGCACGCGCACACGCCGAGCTAGGTGCCACCCGCCCCACCGCGATCAACCTGCGGTGGGCGCTTCATCGCATGCACGCGCGGCTCGCCCCCCTCGCCCCCTCCGAGCGCGCCGAGGCTGCGTTCGCCGAGGCCGCGCGCGTGTGCGACGAGGACGTGGCGCTGTGCTCCGCGATCGGCGATCACGGCGAGCTGCTGATCCGCGCCGCGGCCGAGCGCGCGCCCGGCCGCCCGGTCCAGGTGCTCACGCACTGCAACGCCGGCTGGCTCGCGACGGTCGACTGGGGGACGGCCCTCGCCCCGATCTACAAGGCCCACGAACGCGGCGTCGCGCTCCACGTGTGGGTCGACGAGACCCGCCCCCGCAACCAGGGGCTGCTCACCGCCTGGGAGCTCACACAGCACGGCGTGCCGCACACGGTGATCGCCGATAACGCGGGCGGCCACCTCATGCAGCGCGGCATGGTCGATCTGTGCATCGTCGGCACCGATCGCACGACGCGCACCGGCGACGTCTGCAACAAGATCGGGACGTACCTCAAGGCGCTCGCCGCGCACGACAACGGCGTCCCGTTCTACGTCGCGGCACCATCACCCAGCATCGACTGGACCCTCGACGACGGCGAGGCGATCCCGATCGAGGAGCGCGGCGCCGACGAGGTCCGGTACGTCGCCGGTCACCTCGTCGTGCCGCTGACCAGCCCGGTCGCCAATCCCGCCTTCGACGTGACCCCTCGCCGCTATGTCACCGGCCTCATCACGGAGCGTGGCATCGCAGCCGCCTCCGCCGAGGGCCTGCGTGTATTGTTCCCCGAACACGCCCGATGACCCAGCGCCTGCGCGAACAGCTGGTCGCCACCGCTCGCCGGATGAGCGACCTCGGCCTGACTCCCGGGATGTCCGGCAACGTCAGCGTGCGCACGCCGCGCGGCCTCCTGGTCACACCGTCGGGGATGCCGTACTCGGAGCTGGTGGCTGACGACGCGGTGGAGATCGGGCTCGACGGCAACGTCCGCCCCGGTCAGCGCACGCCCACCACCGAGTGGCAGCTCCACCGCGACATCCTCGGCTCGCGTCCCGACGTGCAGGCCATCGTCCACACGCACTCGCTGTTCTGCACCACGATCTCGACGTTGCGACGCGCGATCCCCGCGCTGCACTACATGATCGTGCTCGCCGGTGGCGACGAGATCCCGTGCGCCGACTACGCGACGTTCGGCAGCGCCGAGCTCGCCTCCAACGCGATCGTCGCCCTCGGTGGCGGTCACGCCTGCCTGCTCGCGAACCACGGCATGGTGGCCCTCGGCACGTCGCTGCCCTCCGCGCTGCGCCTCGCCGCCGAGGTCGAGACCCTGGCCTCCCAGTACTGGCACGCGCAGCAGATCGGCACGCCGCACCTGCTCCCGCACGACGAGCTCGACAAGGTCCGCGCGAAGTTCGCCTCGTACGGTCAGGCGAAGCCGCGCACCCGTCGCTCCTGGTGAGCGGGTTGCGGTCGTCCCCGAGCGCCGCGCAGGCTCAAGGGCGTTCGCGCGGGGTGCTCGCGCGCACGACGTGCCACAGATCCGTCGAGAACACGGCGAGGCCCGCCCAGATCAGCGCGAACGCGATCAGCCGATCGTGGGCGAGTGGCTCTCCGAACGCGAGCACGGCGAGCAGGAACTGCCCTGTCGGCGCGAGGTACTGCAGGAACCCCACCGTCGACAGCGGCAGCAGCCGCGCCGCGCTGGTGAACAGGATCAGCGGCACCGCGGTGATCACGCCCGTGCCGACGAGCAGCAAGGCCGTGGACGCACCCTCATGCCCGAGCGCGCCGCCGCCGCGCGCGGCGAGCACCGCGAGATAGACCACCGCGATCGGCGCCATGATCACGGTCTCGATCGCAGATCCGACGAGCGCCTCGACCTTCGCGAGCTTGCGCACGAGCCCGTACCCGCCGAACGTGGTCGCGAGCACGAGCGCAACCCAAGGCACCTGCCCGGCACGCCACGTCAACACGGCCACACCACCGACCGCGAGGCCGATCGCCACCCACTGCAGCCTGCGCAGTCGCTCGCGCAGGACGAGCGTGCCGAGCGCCACCGAGAGCAGCGGATTGATGAAGTAGCCCAGACTCGCCTCGAGCAGGCGGCCGCTGATCGTGGCCCACACGAACACCACCCAGTTGATCGCGAGGAGCGTGGCCGACAGCGCCATCACCGCGACGGTTCGCCGATCGCGGAGCGCCGTCCGCAAGGGGCCGAGCTGCCCGGCCACGAGCGTGAGCACGGCGAACGCTGCGAGCCCCCACACCGCGCGATGCGCGATCAGCTCGACCGGATCCACGACCGTCAGCAGCTTCCAGTACGCGGCGACGATGCCCCACAACCCATAGGCCGCCACGCCATAGAGGAGGCCCTTGCGGGTCGGGCTCACGGTGGCACAGTAGCATCCCCGCCATGTGTGGCCGCTACACGCTCACGCGTCAGGATGACGTCATCGAGGATCTCCAGGCGTCGCTCGGGATGCTGGCCGAGTCCGCGTGGTGGAAGCCGCGCTTCAACGTGGCGCCCACCCAACCGGCGCCGGTGGTGATCCGCAAGGACGGCACTCGCACGATCGAGCTGATGCGCTGGGGGCTCGTGCCGCACTGGGCCGGCAAGCCGGGTGCGAAGCCGCCGCTCATGATCAACGCGCGGCTGGAGGGTCTGCAGGACAAGCCGATGTTCCGCGAGGCCCTCGCCCACAAGCGCTGCCTGGTCCCCGCCGACGGCTTCTTCGAATGGAAGCGGGACCCGAAGCAGGCCAAGGCCAAGCCGCAGCCGATCTATCTCCATCCCGCGCCGCGCCGCACCGTGGCGTTCGCCGGGTTGTGGGCGCGCTCGCGCACCGAGGCCGGCGAGCAGCTGAGCTTCACGATCATCACCGGCCCGCCGAACGAGCTGGTCAGGCCGATCCACGATCGGATGCCCGTGGTGCTCGATCCGAGCGCATACGCCGCGTGGCTCGATCCAACGCTCGACGGTGAGGGCGCGCGCGCGCTGCTCGGGATTCCTCCGATCGGAGACTGGATCGCGGAGCCGGTCTCGATGCGCGTCAACACCGCGCAGGCCGACGATCCCACGCTGATCGAGCCGATCGCCGTCGCCGAGCCCGCGCAGCGCGATCTGTTCGACTGAAGCACCGGCAACGGGACAAGCCATGAGGGTGCGCCCCCAGCGGGGCCGCGGGCCCCGGCCTCGCCTCACCCTGAAGTTGCGCAGCTGCGTGCACGACACGAGCAGCCTCGATCGCCGAACGTGCTGTCGAGAGATCCTCGACGAGGATCTCGACTGTGGCCGACCGGTTGCACTTGCTCGGGACATCAACCCGACCAGGAGCAGCACGATGTCGATCCGCACTCATCTGTCCACGATCTTGTTCCTCACCTCCACCGCGCTCGTCGGCTGCGCGGCCGACGCGCCCCCCAGCGGTCCGGGCGGGACCACGCCCGGCGGCGGCGACATGAACGGCGGTGGTGGTGGCAATGGTGGCGGAGGCGGAACGACCACGGCGACGGCCTCGCAGGTGCTCTCGAAGTTCGGGATGGTCGAGTGCGACGAGGCGTTCGCGTGCAAGGCGAGCTTCCCCACCGACGCGGGCGTCACGTTCGATCAGGCGTTCGGCGCCAATGCTGCCGCGTGCTACGCCGATGCCGCGACGTACTACAACGCGACATCCGTCGAGGCCTCGATCACCGCCGGCAAGATCACCTTCGACGCGACGGCCGCCGGCGCCTGCGTGTCCGGACTCTCGGGCCTCGCGGCGCCCGTGTGTACCTCCTACTGGGCGGATGGCCCCGCGTTCCCCGATGCGTGTGGCGACGTGTTCACCGGCAAGGTCGCAGATGGCGCCACGTGTACGAACGACTTCGAGTGCGCGGGCGCAGCCTCGGTGTGCCTCGACACGACGAAGAAGTGCGGCGCCGAACCTGCGGCACGGCGGGCTCCCGACGATGGTGGCCTCGCGATGCATCCCAAGCTGCAGCTCCACGCGCTGTAGTCCGGGTTGACGCGCTGTCCATCAGGGGTGATCCTGGTGCAGATGCGTGCCTGGCTGTTGCTGTCGCTGGCGCTCATCGGATGTGGGCGGATCGGCTTCGATCCGCTCGATGGCGTGGGGCCGGGCGGGTTGCCGCGGGTCGCCGTGATCGCCGGTGGCAACTCCACGTGCTCGATCATCGACGGCACGGTGCGCTGTTGGGGCGATGCTCGTGAGGGCCAGCTCGGCGATGGCGCGCGCACTCCGCACAACCGCCCCGAGCGGCTCGCCGTGCTCGACGGATCGATCTCTCTCGCCCTCGGCGACTATCACGGCTGCGCGGTCCGACCCGACCGCAAGGTGTGGTGCTGGGGCCAGAACAGCCACGGCCAGCTCGGCGATCCGGGCGATGCTCGGTCCGCGCCGACGACCACCGTCGCGCTCCCCGCCCCCGCGCTCCAGGTGGCCGTCGGCGACTACCACACCTGTGCGGTGCTCGAGACCGGCGACGTCTACTGCTGGGGCAAGAACTACGGTGGCCAGATCGGCTACGGGCCGGTGCTCCCCGAGAACAAGGAGCCCACGCGCTCGCTGATCGACGATGTCGTCGAGATCGCGGCCGGCGGCTGGACCACGTGCGCGCGCAAGACCGATGGCGGCGTGTGGTGCTGGGGGGAGAACAACAACGGCCAGCTCGGGCGCGGCACGGAGACCTCCGGCGAGGGCACGCCGATGCAGGTCGCCGGGGTGACGGCGACGGAGATCAGCGTCGGTGCGGGTGCGGCCTGCGCGCTCGAGGCCGGTCACTTCCGTTGCTGGGGGAACTACTACCTGCTCGGCAACGAGACGGTCACCGAGAACAAGCTGCCTCAGCTGCCCTCGGCCCTGGACGGGCTCGTCGACCTTCGCGTCGGCGGGTCGAGCGCGTGCGCCTCCACCGACGACGGCCGCGTGTATTGCTGGGGCAGCGACGAGTTCGGTCAGATCGGCGATGGCGGCGCGTGGGCCAGCACGAGCGAACCGCACATGGTGACGAGGCGTGGTCTCGACCACGTCTCCGTCGGCGCGGCCCACGCGTGCGCGCTCGACGGGGAGCAGGTCGCGTGCTGGGGCCACGGTGCCCATGGTCAGCTCGGCGATGGTCGCGATCTCGGCGGTACCGCGCAGCCTGTCATGGGGCTCGGTGCGGGGATCAACGAGGTGGCCGTCGGCGGCGCCTTCGCCTGCGCGAAGTCAGACACCGCGCTGTGGTGCTGGGGCGCCGACGATAACGGGCAGCTCGCCGACGGTGGCGGGGATCCACGGCCGCTCCCGATCCAGGTCCCCACCGCCGGCGTGCTGCAGGGTCTGACCACCGGCGCGAGGCACGCATGCACGTGGACTGCCGCAGGAGCCTCCACTTGCTGGGGCGCGAACTTCGCCGGGCAGCTGGGCACCGGCAACACGGACTACGTCGCCGGCACGGTGTCTCCGCTCGCCAGCGTGACGTACATGGCCGCCGGCGAGCAGTTCACCTGTGCGCAGACCGCCGGAGCGCTGGCATGCTGGGGCGCGAACGACGACGGCCAGCTCGGCGACGGCACGCACACCGCGCGCCCGCTCCCCGGCCCTCTGGTTCCTCCGGTCACGGCGGGCGGCCTGATCCGGATCGCCGCGGGCAGCTCGCACGTCTGCGCCTTCGACAACGGGACGACGTGGTGCTGGGGTCGCAACGGAAATGGCGAGCTCGGCGTCGGTGATGCGATCGGTCGGTCGATGCCGGTCACGCAGTCGATCGGGCCGGTGCTCTATGACGTCTCCGCCGGCTACTCTCACTCGTGCGGTCTCGCCGGCACGGGTCAGCCGTACTGCTGGGGCGCGAACTACTCCGGGCAGCTCGGGCTCGACAACTCCTACGATGTGCCCACGGCTCTCGCGATCCCCGATCTCGATCGCATCGAGGTCGGGGCCGCCACCTCGTGCGGGATCGAGAGCGCCAGCGGCAAGACGGTGTGCTGGGGCGAGAGCCCGTACGGCCAGCTCGGCGATGGCAGCTGGGAGCCGCGTGCGGAGCAGAAGCCGGTGACCGGGCTGCCCACGATGAGCCGGCTCTCCGTCGGTGAGGGGTCGGCGTGCGCGGTCAACCTCGCGGGTGAGGTCTGGTGCTGGGGCAACAACGATCGCGGTCAGCTCGGCCGCGGCACGATGACCAGCGCAGACACCCCGGTGCTCGTCACGCCCTGAACGCTTCGTTCACTTCCGGATCCGTCCGAAGAACTCGCGCGCGACCTCGGTCTTCGGAGCATCCACCACCTGGGAGGGCGGACCATCCTCGGCGATCGTGCCCTTGTCGATCACCCACACGCGCGAGGCGATGTCGTGCGCGAACTGCATCTCGTGCGTGACCACGAGCATCGTCATGCCGCCCTTCGCGAGATCCTTCATCACCTCCATCACGTCGTCCCGCATCTCGGGGTCGAGCGCGCTGGTGGGCTCGTCGAACAGCATCACGTCGGGCTGCTGTGCTAGCGCCCGGGCGATCGCGATGCGCTGCTGCTGCCCGCCCGAGAGCTCGTGGGGATACGCGCCGGCGCGGTCCCGAAGGCCCACCTTGGCGAGCAGCTCGAGCGCGCGCTCCTGCGCCTTCTCCTTGATCTCCCGCTTCACGATCCGCGGCGCGAGCGTGATGTTGTCGAGAGCGGACAGGTGCGGGAACAGGTTGAACTGCTGGAACACCATGCCCACGCGCGCGCGCATGTCCCGCAGCTGCTGCGCGTCGGCGCGGCCCATGTTCGGCCGCAGCTTGAACCCGGCGATCTCGACGGAGCCCTCGTCGAAGGTCTCGAGATAGTTGAGGCATCGCAGCAGCGTGGACTTGCCGCCGCCCGAAGGGCCGACGATCGCGATCGTCTCGCCCTTGGCGACGTCCGCGCTGACGCCCTCGAGGACCTTGCGATCCCCGTGACGCTTAGAGAGTGTGCGGACGCTGATCACGCGCCAGCCTCCTCTCGAGCCGCCGCGCGAGCTCCGATAGCGGGAAGCTCAGCGCGAGGTAGAGCGCCGCGCAGGCGAGCCCCGGGATCAGCCAGCCGCGCATGTCGACCGCGGCGATCGTCATCCGCTTGGTCAGCTCGATCACCGTGATCACGCTGACCAGCGATGAATCCTTGAGCAGCGACACGAAGTCGTTGGTCATCGGCGGCAGCGCGAGCCGCAGCGCCTGTGGGATCATCACGTGCCGGAGCGTCTGCCACGGCCCCATGCCGAGCGCGCGCGAGGCCTCGCTCTGACCGCGCGGGATCGCGAGCAGCGCTCCTCGATAGACCTCGGCCTCGTACGCCGCATAGTTGAGGCCGAGGCCGAGCACGGCCGCCTCGACGGGACCGAGGTTGATGTAGCCGGCGAGCCCGTAGTAGAGGACGAACAGCTGGAGCAGCACCGGCGTGCCGCGGAACAGCTCGATGTAGATCCGCGCCGCGACCTTCATCGGCATCGCGCCGTACACACGCGCCACCGCAAGCAACATCCCGAGCGGCACCGCGAGGAAGAACGCGAGCACGCTGATCTTGAGCGTGACCAGCGCCGCGCTGAGGAACTGGACGAGCATGTCGCCGTCGAAGCCGCGGGTCTGCCGCGTGATCCCGATGCTGGTCTGCTCCTCGTGCTGGCGGTCGTCCCACAGGTTGGACTTGCGCAGGATCCGCTCGAGCTCTCCATCCTTGCGCATGTCCGCGAGCGCGCCGTCGACCGCGCGCTTCAGCTCGTCGTCGCCGCGCCGCATGCCGATCACGTAGACGCCGCGGGCGACGTCGTACGGGAGGCAGCGCAACGCCTTGTTGATGCAGCCGTAGCGGTCCGCGATGATGTTGTCGAGGAGCACGGCATCGCTGCGGCCGAGCTCGAGATCCCGATACGGCTCCTCGTTGCCCTCGTAGACCTTGACGTCGATCCCGTTGACCGAGAGCAGGATGTCGTGCGCGACGGTCTGGTTGAGTGTCCCGACGCGCTTGCCGGTGAGATCGAACAACGAGCGGAACGGCTCGCCGGCCCGCACCGTCAAGGTCTCCGCATACACGTAGTACGGATCGCTCAGCAGGATCCGCTCGCGACGCTCCGCCGTCGATTCGAGGCCGTTCATCACGACATCGAAGTCCCCGCGCTCGAGGGACTGCACCAGGTTCGACCAGTTGTACTGGACCATCCGCGCCTTCACCCCGAGGCGACGCGCGATCCCGTTCATGATGTCGACCTCGAACCCGATCAGCTGGCTCGGGTTCTGCGGATCCTCGTAGACGTAGGGCTCACCGCCCTGGATGTCCGCGCCCCACGTGATCTCGCCGCGTTGCTTGATCCCGGCGAGCGTGGCGCCCTTCGGATCGGTACGCGTGCCACACGCTGCAAGATTTGCAGCCACACCCAGCAGCAGCAGCAGCAGCAGCGCGCACCCCCGGGTCACGTGCGCCAGTATCCCGACACCTGCCCGCCTGCGCTACCATTGGACCCATGGATCTGGGGCGCATGCTCGACAAGTGCGTTCGTGACCAGTGGTCGATCGACGACCTCGACTGGTCCGTTCCTCCGCCCGTGATGACCCGGGACAAGGAGGAGATGATCGTCCAGGCCTTCCTCGACATGGCGGGGATCGAGCGGCTCGCGGGAGCGTTGTTCGAGGTCCAGCGCGAGAAGACCACGGACCCCACCCTGATGAAGATCTTCTCCACGTTCGTCGCCGACGAGAAGCGCCACGCCGCGGTCGCCGCCAGGCTCGCCGCGCACTACGACGTGCACCACTACCGCACGTACACGGAGAGCGATGCGCTCACCAAGTTCCGTCCCCACTTCCTCGCCCTCGTCCGTAACACCTCGCCCGAGATCGCGAACGCGTACATCACCTCCGGTGAGCTGATCCTCGATGTCGCCCTGCTGCGCTCGCTCGATGACTACGTCGCAGATGACATGAGCCACCAGGCGATGCACCTGATCAACCGCGACGAGTCTCGCCACATCGCGATCGACTTCCACATGACCGAGCACTACTGCTCCGACGCGCACCTCGCCGAGATCGCGAAGCGTCCGCGGAAGCCGATACGCGAGACGCTGCGAATGACCCGGGTACTCGCGACCATGATGTGGCACGCCAAGCCCTTTCTCGAGCAGGTGTTCCTCGCGCCGATGGACCGCACCGACCCGAGCGGCCGGCGGGTCCACGAGGCGTTCAAGCGGATCCAGCTGGTGCTCCGCAAGCCCACGGTCGCGCGTACGCCGTTCTCGCGGTTCATGATCAAGATGCAGGAGCTCTACAACCGCCCCGTGATCGGCAAGCTGATCGGCCCGCTCCTGCTGCGAGCGCTGGGCGCCGAGGATCGCGCTGCCCGGATCCTGTTCACGCCCGAGGAGCTCGCCCGGACCCAGCAGATGACGTTCGACGAGCTCGCCGAGGACGCCCTCGCGGTGAAGTACAGCTGACGTGCTCCGGCTCGCGATGATCGTCGCCGTCGCAGCCCCACTCGGGGCGTGCGGCCGCGTCGACTTCGCCCAACTCGGCGGCGATGCCGGCGACGATGCCGGCGGAGGTGATGCGAATCCGAACGATCCCGATGCCGATGGCGTGGTGGGGACCGCCGACAATTGCCCCGCGATCGCGAACGCCGATCAAGCGAACGAGGACGGCGACCGGTTCGGCGATGTCTGCGATCCCTGCCCGATCGAGTCCGACCCCGATCCGGTGGTCGACCAGGACGGTGACGGGGTGAGCGAACGGCTGCGACCCGTTCCCGACGATCCCCGGAGATGCGATCGCGGTGTTCGAGGGCTTCTCGCATGTGCCGACTGGTGCGCAGGAGTTTGGATCCTGGAGCTACTCCGCTGGCACCGCCAAGATCGCGTCGTCGCTCAACTCCCTCGGTGGGCTGACCTGGCCGATCTCGGGGAACCTCGAGACCGTCGTCACGCACGTCACGATCGACGCGCTGTTCGGCGACATGATCGCCCGGCCTGTCGGAGTGGTGCACGAGTTCGATGGTCCAGCGGCGGAGGGCTTGATGTGCGTGTTCGGCGTGAACCCGTCCAACCAGCCCGTCGTGGCGATCGCAGACAACAAGACCACCACCGCCATCACCTCCACGCCGACCACGGCGACGATCGGCACCGCCAAGACCCTGCGCTCGCGCCGCACCAGCACGAGCTACCAGTGCACCGACTTCGAAGGCGCGGCGCTCACGGCGAGCAGCGGTCTGGACGTCGCTCCGAACCGGGTGGGCTTGTTTGCCCGCAGCGTCTCCGCACACTTCGACTGGGTGATGATCATCAAGTCTCCGTGAGACTGCACCCTCGCGTGCCTGCATCGAGTAGGGTCAGGCTGTGGCGCTCCAGCGCAGGCACTGGTTGACGATCGTCGTTGGAGCAGGCGTGCTCCACTTTGTCGTCGATCGGCTGCTCGGCGTGGGATCGACGGCAGCCCTGTGGTGGACCGATCTCGGCGTGATGATCGCGAGCTCGACCGCCACGATCGGCGCGCTCCGCACGGCCCGCCTCGAACACGAGCGGCACAACCGGATCGCCTGGCTCGCGATGGCGGGTGGCATGGCCGGCTGGTTCCTGGCCGCCGCTGCCTGGAGCGTCCGCGAGCTGCTCCTCGGAGAGGTCGCCCCGGCGCCGTCGTGGTTCGATGCGCCGTTCTATCTCCTCGCGCCGACGTTCGCGATCGCCCTCGTGTTCTATCGCCGCCGCCGCCCCTCGCGCGTGTTGCAGCTGCGTCAGATCGCCGATCTCGGGCTCCTCACCGCCGCCATCGCGATCGCGGGCACCCTCCTGTTCGCACCATCGCTGCGACACAGCGGCTTCACGCCGTACGTCCTTGTCGCGATCGGCTATCCGGGGTTCTACCTCGCGGTGGTGCTGGTCGCGCTGAGCGCGCTCGGCCGTGGTGGCTGGGGGCAGCGTCGGGTTGTCCTCGGGATCCTGATCACCGCTCACCTCGCGTTCGCCGCGGTCGACGTGCTGTACGGCGCGAACGTGCTCGTCGAGATCTACCAGACCGGGATCGAGGACACGCTGTGGATCCTTGGCTTCGTCTCGATGTGCTGGGCCGCCGCGGAGGAGCGAATGGTGATCGCCGCGGCGCCCCCGGACCAGGAGACCGAGAAGTCCCCGAGCTGGAAGGCGAACATCAACGCGATCGCCCTGATCGCCGTCGCCACCCTGGGTGCCGTCGCCATGAACCGCCTCGAAGGTCTGGAGTGGACGATCATCGCGATCGGACTTCTGCTCGCGGCCGCCTTCGCGGGGCTGCGCATGTGGACCGGCGAGCGCGCCGAGGACGCGTACCTCGACGCCGTCGCCGTCGGTGAGGAGAAGGAGCGCGCGCTCTCGGCGGAGCGCACCACCGCAAGCCGCCTTCGTGCGGTCAGCTCACTCGCGGGTGGCACCGCGCACGAGCTCAACAACCTGCTGCAGGCGATCGCCGGCAGCCTCGCCCTGCTGCGGCGTCGTGCCGGCCGCGGCGAGGACGTCTCGGCCTATGTGATCGCGATCGAGAAGGCGCTCGACCGCCTCGGCGGCGAGGTCGACGATCTCCGCAAGCTGTCTCCTCCCGAGAATGCCCACGGCATGATCCTGATCCTGCCGGGCGGCGATCCGGACGGTCGCCTCGCTTCGGTGCTCGCGGAGGCAGGGTTCGCGCCCGCCTCGCTCCCCGATCTCGATGCCGCGCAGCGCGCCGCGAAGGGTCCCGGGGTACGCGCCCTGGTCGCCTCGCGCGAGGAGGCGTCCGCGCTCCTGAGGCTCGGCTTCACGCTGCCGATCATCCGGCGCGACACCGACAACCTGCTCGATGCCGTGGTCGCCGTGGTCGAGCTGGTCAGCGACGATCCGCCGACCTGACCTACCTCACACACCTCTCACGCGCGGTCGCGAATCGATGGCACGCGAACATCGGTCGTCTAGGCTCGAGCGACATGAAAGCTGTCGTTCTCCCATCCCTCGCCCTCCTCCTCACCACCTCCTCGGCACGGGCCGACCTGCCGATGGGGCTCAAGTGCGATTCCTCCATCAAGTTCGTCGGCGCCGAGATCGGGACCGTCGGCAAGTACGAGGTGCAGATCGGCATGAAGAAGGAGGAGCACACCGCCCTGCTCTCCCGGAAGGCCATCAAGGCCGTCGATGGCTGCGCGTTCACCGGCATCACTCCCGGCCAGACGGTGGTGGTGCGGTACTCCGGGCCCGAGATCGGCGACACCGAGGTCCAGTGCATCGATCTCGCGAACAAGAACGAACCGGTCACGTTCCCGAAGTCGATCTACACGGTGCGCGAGTCGAAGCTCTCGCCATACATGCTCCTGCCGTACTGCCCCGACGGAAAGTCCACCACGGGGTCGGCGTGCTCGAAGTTGAACTCGCAGAGCCAGCGCGGCAGCGAGTATCAGGACACCGTCCTCAAGTGGAAGGGCAACAATCCCAAGACCAAGCTCCACAAGATCGACATGGTGTTCGATCCGCCGTACCGGAACAGCGTGCCCGCGGGGGCCAAGCTGTTCTGCGCGCTCGTCAACCGCGATGGCAAGGTCGTGATGGCGGGGACGGCGCAGTACCCCGCGGAGGCCGAGCCTGCCAAGACGGAGTAGTGAGTCAGGTCTTGTCCTCGACGATATCGCCGGCATAGAGCTCGAGCGCGAGCTGACCGCTGCCATCCGAGTGGATCAGATCGCGGACGCCAGCGCTGCGCAGGCGTGCGCGAAGGCGGCCGAGGGCGACGTCCCAGCGATGGCGCAGCGGCGCCAGGTCGATCTCGTCGGGCCAGATCTCGCGGGCGACGACCTCCCAGCGGGTGGGGCCGCCGCACGCGACGAGCTCGCTGATGATCCGCGCGCCCGTGCCACCGAGCGTGTGGACCTTCCGGTTGCGCTGATAGAGCTGGATGCTGTCGTAGAACGCGACGAGCCGGAGCGGCGCCGCGACCTCGGCACCATCCGTGGAGTCCGCGCTCGCCTGACCGATCGGCAACAGCGTGAACACGAACCGCTGGCCATCGACGACGAGCTCGTCGCCCGCCTGGACATCGATCGTCCGCTCGCCGGTCCGCGCTCGCCAGCGCTCGCCGGTGGACCAGATCACCGCGCGAGCCTCGTGGAGCAGCTTGCCGTGAAGTCGCGGTGGCGTGGTGGTGACGCTGGCGACCTGGGACAGCAGCTGGGTCTCGCCCGAGGGCAAGGTCAGCGCGAGCACCATCCGCGGCGCCTCCACCCGCTCGACGGTGAGCATGATCTCGTCGACGATCGTGAGCGTGAGCCCGGGGGAGAGTACGCACTCCTCCACTGGCTTGCCGTTCGCGATCACCAGCCGGCGGAGCGCGAGCACGTGGAGCTCACCCTTGCGGAGGCTGATGATCGCGTGCGCTTCCGAGACCCGTGGATCGTCGATCACGACGGCCGCCGTGGGAGTGCGGCCGATCAGGTCACCGTGGCCAACGACGTGCTCCTCGCCGAGCCCACTCAGAACCGCGAACGCGCGCATGCATGACGAGCGTAGCGTGGAACGCAGCTGGTAGAGTCGAGCGCTCGGATGGATCGCAAGGAACCGGACGTGCACGGGTCGATCGCCGGCCTCAGCGAAGGCGCCCCGGGCACCGCCGATCCACGCGAAGCGCAGCCGGGCCTGCACCCGTTCGAGACCACCGACGACCTGCGCTACCGCGAGCTCTCGGTGGTGGGCGCGGGAGCCCTCGGCACCGTGCTGCGCGCCCACGATCAGCGCCTCGACCGGGAGGTCGCGCTCAAGCGGATCGGGCCCGGGGTCGACGAGCGTGAGGCCGCGGCGCGGTTCGCACGCGAGGCCCGGATCACCGCACGCCTCGATCACCCCGGCATCGTGCCGATCCACGACGCGGGGCGGACCTCCGACGGGCGGCTGTTCTACACGATGCGACTGATCCGCGGCCGCTCCCTCGCGGAGCTGGCGAGCGAGGCGACGACTGCCGCGGCGCGGCTCGCGCTGGTGCCGTCGCTCGCGGCGGCATGCCACGCGGTGGGGTTCGCGCACCGCCGGCGCGTGGTGCATCGCGATCTCAAGCCCGCGAACCTGATGATCGGGGAGCTCGGCGAGACCCAGGTGGTGGACTGGGGCCTCGCCGACGATCTCGAGGCCTCCGAGCGCACGCCAGGCGACCAGGCCGGCACGCCTGCCTATCTCAGCCCCGAGGCCGCGCGCGGCGAAGGCGGGACGATCGCCGCCGATGTGTGGGCGCTCGGCGCCGTGCTCTACGAGCTGGTCACCGGCACGCGCCGCGTCGATGGGGAGCGCGCCGAGGTCCTCGGGAGGCTGCGCCGTGGCGAGCTCGCGCCCCCACGGTGGCCCGAGGAGGTCCCTGCCGAGCTGCGCGCGATCGCGCACAAGGCGATGGCCCTCGAGCCACAGGACCGCTACGCCGATGCCGAGGCGATGGCGCTCGATCTCGAGGCGTTCCGTGATGGCCGCCGCGTGGCCGCGCACGCGTACACGATGCGCCAGCTGACCCGGCGGCTGATCATCGCGTGGCGGTGGCCGCTCGCCGTGATCGCGGCGGTCGCGATCGCGAGCATCGCCGCGCTCGGCTTCACCGCGTACCGGACCGAGCAGCAACGCGCGCGCGCGGTCGCCGCGGAGCAGCGCACTGCCGAGGAGCTCGCGCGGGCGGACGCCTCCCTCGGCTGGGCGCTGTCGTCGAGCGCCGTCGCGGCTCTCGAGGCGGAGCACACCGGCCGCGCCGAGCTGCTCGCGGCGAACGCGCTCGCCCATGGACCCAACCCGGATGCGCGCGGCGTGCTCGCGGCCACGCTCGCGGGGGTTCATCCGACGAGCGCTTCGCGCATCGAGCTCGCCGGCTGCTCTCATACTGTCCCCGCCGGTGAGGAGCTCGCCCTGTGCGTGGCCCCGGATCGGATCGAGGTGTGGGAGCTGCCGGCGCGCCACCTCCGATGGCGCCGCGGCGTGGCGCTCGCGGGTGCGCTCCGGGCGGGTGACACCGAGGTCGTGGGCTGGACGGCGGGCGGCGAGATCGTGGTGTTCGATCTCGCGACCGGCACCGAGCGAGTGCGTCACCACCAGCTCACGAGTGTGACCCGCGTGACCCGCGATCCGCGCCGGCAGCGCGTCGCCCTCCACGATCGGCACCTCGTCGTGATCATCGAGCCCGGAGCCGCGCCGACCATGGTGCAGCCGTGCGGAGACATCCACCGGATCGATGCGATCGGTCTCGGACGGCGCGATCTGTGGGCCAGCTGCACCGCCGGAGAGCTCGTCGTCGTCGGCCCCGATGGCGCCCCCCGGGTCACGCGACGCACGCCGTTCGGTAGCTCGCTGCTGCCCGCGTCGGCGATCTCCCTCTCGGAGCCGGAGACCGACCTCGCGATCGGCGGCGCTGGGGGGCAGGTCATGCTCGTCGATCTCCGACCCTGCATGTCCGAGGCGTGCAAGGGCCTCCCCGATCACGAGATCATCGCCACCGCGAGCGGCCGCGCGATCCGCTCGATCCACAGCCTCGGCGGCGCGGCGATCGCGCTCGCAGACAGCGGCGACGCGATCTACGTGCAGCGCGGGGTCAATGCTCCGGTGATGAGGTTCCCGATCATCGATGCCGGTGTCGCGGAGCTCGGCGAGGGCGAGCTCCGCGTGGGCGGCGCCCAGCTCCGGCGCTGGCGCCTGCCGCATGAGCTCCCACCCCGGCGCCTGACGGGTCTCGCCGGCCTGACGCACGCCGCGGTGTCCGCTGACGGCACGACGATCGCGGTCGAGGCCGACAGCACGGTCGTGCTGTGGTCGATCCGGACCGGGCAGCAGCTCGCGCTGTTCTCCCTGGGCGGCACGATCGGGAACCTCGAGTTCGACGCCGACAGCGCCCACCTCGCGGTCTCGGTCACCGTCCCCACGGGGCCGGGCGTCCACGTCTACACGCTGAAGCCGTGGGGCGAGGTCGATCTCGAGGATCCGCCGACGAACGCGACGTACGCCGGCTTCTCGCCCGACGGCTCGGTGATCGCCGTAGATGACGGCAAGCTGATCCGCTGGACCGGGATCGCCGCGCCGCGCGCCGTCGACGCACCGCACACCACCGGGGTCGCCGCCGGGGATCCCGCGACGCGCTGGCTCGTGGAGAGCTCACTCGATGTCTGGCGGCTCCGCGGGGACGAGCTCGTGCGCACCCACACCGGCGTGGGCGCGCAAGCGATCGCCGCCTCACGCGATGGTCGATACGTCGCGACCGCGGCGCCGCACCGCGCGGAGATCCGCGAGCTCGCCACCGGCACGGTGCGCGCCGTCGACGTGCGCGATGCGGAGATCCTCGCGCTCGCGCTGTCCGACGACGCGCGCTGGCTCGCCGCCGCCACCACCACGGGACGGATCGAGCTGTGGGATGTCGCGACCGGCGCGCTGGTCGCCCACCTGCGCGGCCACCGGCAGCGCGCGACGTGGGTGGGCTTCCACGGCGCCACGCTCTGGTCGGTGGGCTGGGATGGCGCGGTGCTGCGCTGGAACCTGAACGCCGTCGAGGCTCCCGCCGGGCTCCCGCGCGCGGAGGCCGCGTGGGGCCCACGCCTGCCCCCCCCCCCCCCCCCCCCCCCCCCCCCCCCCCCCCCCCCCCCACCCCCCCCCACCCCCCCCACCCCCCCCCCCCCCCCCCCCCCCCCCCCCCCCCCCCCCCGCCGCGCCCGGCCCCGCCCCCCCAGAGCCGAGGCCCCGCCCCACCCTATCCGAGATCAAGGTCGCTGCTCGGTGAACTCAGGGCTCCGTGGCTTTCGATCACGCTGATGTCCACCGAATCGGGGCCAGTCACCTGGCCCCATTTGGTGCTCTGAGCGGCGGCGGCGAACTGCTCAGGAATCGATCCCAGCAGCGGGCTAGCGGATCTGGCCGGCGGGCGCGGGCGGCTCGCCCGCGGGCTTCTCGACGCCCTCGGCCACCGTCATCGGGTAGCCCTTGCGGTGCCAGTCGTTGATGCCCTCGTCGAGGATCGCGGCCTTGGTGTGACCGCGCGCCTTGAGCGCATCGACCACGTCTCCGGACAGGTGGTGCGGGCACGCGCAGTACGCGATCACCCACGTGTCCTGTGCGATCTCGTCGAGCCGTTTGAGATCGTGATACGGGATCGAGACGGCGCCCGTGATGTGCGCGCGCATCCACTCGGAGGGCGGGCGCGCATCGATGATGATGAACTTCCGCTTCTCGTCGTAGGCCTTCTTGACGATGTCGACCGGGACGAACCGATCCTCGCGCGCGGTCCAGTCCGGCTCCTTGCCCTTGGGGAACAGGAGGAGCGGCTCCTTGCCCGTCGGCGCCGGGAGCTGCGAGATCGCCGGTGCCGCGGGGTTCACGAAGGTGCGGATGTACGCGATCACGTCGGCGAGCTGCTGCTCGTCGAGCTTCTTCGCGAACGCCTCCATCTTGGTCCCGGCGCGGCCGTTGACGATCGCGTGGCGAAGGAACGGATCGCTCGCCTGCGCGAGGAACATCGGGTTGGCCAGGTGCACGGCCTCCCCGCGCGACTTGAGATCGCCGTGGCACACGCGGCACGTGGCGTCATAGATCGTGGCGCCCGCCTTGGGATCCCCGGCCTTGGTCAGCCCCGCGAGCTGCTTCTGCGGCACGTTGCCTCGCGCGCGCACGAATGCCACGAGTCGCGCGATCGCCGCATCATCGAGCGGACCGCCGAGCTTCTTGCCATACGCGGCCATCGACGTGCCCGGGCGGCCCGTGGTGATCGACCGCGTCAGGAACTCGTCGTTCACGCTCTCGAGGAACGTGGGCGTGATCAGCGACGGCGCGTGATCGGCGGCGTAGCCCTCGAGGGCCTTGCCGTGACACGCAGAGCACAACGCCGCGTACAGCTCCTTCCCCTGCATCGCATTGGGTTCGGCGACCGGTGCGGTCGGCCGCGATGCAGGTGAAGGCGGCGGCGCGGTGCCACTGCCAGAGGGTGGCGCTGCGTTCGAGTTGCAGGCCACCAGGAGAACGAGCCACAGCGCTTTCACGCCGTGGACTATGCCATCAGCCGGCTATCGGTGGTCGCGAACGATCGGACCCTGCGGCTGCGGCTGCGGCTGCGGCTGCGGGTTGTTCGTGCGGTGGTCGCGGACCTGCGGACCATTGTCCACGCGGCCACCACCACCACCACGCCAGCGACCCTCGACCCAGACGTGGCCACGACCGCGGCGCTCCCAGCGACCGTCTTCCCACATGTATCCACTGCGCTCGCGCTCCCAGTACCCATCACGCCACACCCACTGGTTCCCACCACGGGTCCAGCGGCCCTGGATGAAGATGAAGCCGGGGCGAGTCTCCATGACCACCGCGCGCGGCGGCGGTGGCTCCTCGTCGACCTCGACCACGGCGACGGGTACGCCGACGTGACCATGAGCACGGACCACACAACCTGCGGATCCCGCGACGGTGGCCGCGACCAGAGCAAAGCTACCAAGTGCGTTCTTCCAGTTCATCTTCTAATCCTCCTCGAGGTGAGTCACCTGAGCAATTGCCAGACCATGTCGAATGCCGAGGCTCCCCACGTGGTTACAAGGCTCAGCGCATCGGATCGTGAGCGCCTGTCCTGTGGATTTCACACCACACTCGACAGTATGCCCCGGTCCGACGGTGGGCGACTACCCGACATTCAATGGCGCTACCAACGCACTGCTTGCGCGATCGGGATTCACAGACGGTGAGGTACCATCACACCATGGGGCGCTGTCTGGTGCTGGGGCTCGTGCTGATGACCAGCGCGTGCAACGCCCAGCTGATGGACCCGAGCGGGACGCCCACGGACGCGTCAACTTCGCGCGGTGATGCGAGCGATGGCGCCCAGCCCGATGCCTTCATGCTCGGGCCGTGGGGTGCCCCCGTGCCGATCCCGATCGCGGCGACAGCCGCCAACGAGGACGACGGCACCCTGAGCTCGACGGGCCTCGAGCTGTTCTTCTCGGTGGCCAACACGGCGGACGGAAATCGCAAGGATCTCTACGTCGCGACGCGTGCGACCACGAGCGCACCCTTCGGCGCGCCGACCAAGCTGCCGTTCAGCTTGACCGGCACCAGCGAAGAGACGCCGCGGCTCGCGCCGAACGACAAGACCATCTACTTCGCCTCCGATCGCGCCGGTGGTCCGGGCGGGCTCGATATCTATCAGGCCACGCGCCAGAACGTGATGGGCGCGTGGAGCACGCCGGCGCTGGTGGCCGGGCCAAACACCACCCTGAACGAGAAGTGGTTCATGCCGTGCGGCATGGGCAATGACTACCTCGTCGTCGCGGGCCCCGATCTCGCGGCCGGCACGATCGGCGGCGGGGCGCCCACGATGGTCGCCGAGCTGAGCTCGCCGCAGGCCGAGACGGGCACCTTCCTCACGGCCGACTGCTTGACCGTGTACTTCGCCTCGGCGCGCAGCGTCCCCACCGGCATCTTCACCGCGCATCGCGCATCGAACGCCGCACCGTGGCAGGCGCCGACGCCGGTCACCGACTTCGCGACGCTCGGTGGCGCGCAAGAAGATCCGTGGCTCGCCGCCGACGGGCGTACGTTCGTCTTCGTCTCGAGCATCAGCGGCTCGAAGAACATCTACCTCAGCACGCGCTGAGTCAGCCCCCGAACCGGCACGCGGCGTGACCGAGCACGACCGGTCCATCGACGGTGCCCGTCGGCGTCGCCACCCAGCCACGCCGCAGGCGATCGTCGAGGAGCTCGTCGGCGGTCGGGCGATGGTCCCACACGGAGACCGCGTTCACGCCGCCGAGTCAGGTGGTGTCGAACACCAGGATCAGCGACCACGGCGTGGCCACGATCACGTCGTGGGTGTACTCGTCTTGCACGATCACCTCGGCCACGTCCCAGCGGCGGACCAGCCCGTGATGGAGCACGTCCTCGAGCGTGGCGAGCTGCGACGCGTGCGCGACGAGCGCGGCACGCTCGGGAGCGATCTCGCCGACGAGGCGCAACTCGCGGGTCACCTCACGAGCATGCCACCCCGCGGCTGCGCTACCATAGGGTTCGTGCGCGCCGCTGGCCTCCTCGTGCTCACCACCGCCGCGGTCGCGGGTGGCTGCGTCCGTGACCCCGCCGAGGCCGAGTGCCCGGAGCTCGGCGTGGGCGATCTCGTGGTCACCGAGATCGGTGGCCCGCAGACCGGCATGGACACACTGCAGCCGTGGATCGAGCTGTACAACGCGAGCGGCAAGAGCGTCGACCTGCTCGGCGTCAAGCTCCGGTTCCGGCGCCCGGACGGCAGCGACGAGACCGACACGATCATCCGGCGCTCACTCCCCGTGGCGGCTGGCGCCTACGTCGTGATCGGCCTCGATGACGATGCCGACCGCGAGGCCTACCTCGACTACGGGATCGCCGGTGACTTCCACGCCAGCTGGCCGAGCGCCGCCGCCGTCGACGTCGAGGTGTGCAACCTGCGGATCGATCGCGCGCAGTACAGCTCGCTGCCGCGCACCGGCACCTATTCGCTCGGCACCAAGCCCCCCACCGCCGAGGCCAATGACCTCCCGGTGAGCTGGTGCACCGACATCACCGCGACCCCCGGCAGCTTCCCGGGAACCCCGCAGAAAGCGAACTCCGCATGTCCGTGATCTCAACTGTTCGCACGTCTCGCAGATCCCACAGGTCCTGGGCGCTGGTCCTCGCTGCCGCCGTCGGGCTGGCGTCGCTGTCGTGCGCTCCGGTCGGCGGCAAGCGGTACACGCGCAAGCTGGCGCAGAAGTCGCTCCAGAAGCTCGAGGCGCCCGGCATCGTCGTCGGCGAGTTTCACCTCACGAAGGTCGTCGATGGAGACACGATCAAGGTCGATGGCCTCGATAGCTCGCTCCGCCTGATCGGCGACGACACCGAGGAGACGTTCAAGAACGAGGGCGATCGTCGCGGTGCCGAGGCCGGGCTCGAGAAGTACATGAAGGACAAGCGCGGGTCTTCGCCGCGCCCCGTGAAGATGGCCACGCCGATGGGCGAGCAGGCCAAGCTGTGGGCGAAGCACTTCTTCGAGGGCGTGGAGAAGGTCCGGATCGAGCGCGATCACCCCGCCGAGATCCGCGACCGCTACAACCGCTACCTGGCCTACGTGCTCGCCAACAAGAACGGCACGTGGATGAACTACAACGTCGAGGTCGTGCGCGCGGGGATGTCGCCGTACTTCCCGAAGTACGGCAACTCGCGCCGGTTCCACGCCGAGTTCGTGGCCGCACAGGACGAGGCCAAGGCCGCGAAGCGCGGGATCTGGGCGCCCGGCATGCCGGGCTATCCGGACTACCCCGAGCGTGAAGCGTGGTGGTCCGCGCGCGGGAACTTCGTCGACGAGTTCCGCAAGGAAGGCGAGGGCAAGGCCAACTACATCGACATCACCCACTGGGACGCGCTCGATCAGCTCGAGGCGAATGTCGGCAAGGAGGTGCACTTGCTCGGCACGATCGGCGACGTGCGGATCGGCGAGAAGGGCCCCACGCGGGTGACCCTGTCGCGGCGTCTGTTCTCCGATTTCCCCCTGATCTTCTTCGATCGCGACGTGCTCGGGACGTCGGGCGTCTCGGAGTGGAAGGGCGAGTTCGTCGTCGTGACGGGGATCCCGACGATGTACGAGAACAAGCACACCCACAAGCAGCAGCTCCAGATCCAGATCGACCGGGCCAGCCAGATCAAGCTGTCCCCCGTCCCCGGGCTGCAGATTCCCGTTGCGAGCCCCGTCAAGTGACCCAGCTTACGTACCCGGGCCCGCTCTCGTGCGACCGTAGGAGGACCATGCGTGGACTAGTCCTTGTGGGGGGCGCGACCGCGCTACTCGTCAGCACCGCGTGCGGACCTTCGGCCAGCGGTGATGGCTGCAAGGACAAGCTGATCGCCGGTGACCTCGTGATCACCGAGGTGTTCGCGGATGCCAAGGCCCCTCCGGGAGGCAGCGGCACCGATGAGGGCAAGGAGTGGTTCGAGATCTACAACGCCTCGGATCGTCCGCTCGAGCTCAAGGGCATGTCGATCACGCACAGCAGGCCGGATGGGAGCAAGGCGAGCTCCCACACGATGGACCCGCAGACGATCGCGCCCGGCCAGTTCCTCACGCTCGGCAACGCCACCGCGGATCTGCTCGCCCCGTACATCGACTACGGGTACAGCGCCGACCTCGGCGACTTCTTCAACACGGATGGCGGCAAGCTCGTCCTCGCGTGCGGCAGCAGCGAGATCGACTCCGCGACCTACGAGGCGGTCAAAGAGGGCCACTCGCGCCAGCTCACGAACTCGCAGCCGCCCGACTACACGCTCAACGATGACCCGAACATGTGGTGCCAGGGCAACGACGGCGAGTTCGAGGTCGGCAACTTCGGTACGCCCGGCTCCGACAGTGACTGTGCCCCCGTCGTGATCGGTCAGTGCAGCGCCAACGGCACGATGCGCGACACCGTCCCGCCCGCGCCGGGCGATCTCGTGATCACCGAGCTGATGCCGAAGCCCAAGACGATCAGCGCGACCACGGGTCAGTGGTTCGAGGTGCTCGCGAAGAACGACGTCGATCTCAACGGCGTCGGCCTCGATCGCGCCAACGACACCAGCAGCCCCACCGTCCTCACCTCGCCCGCGTGCATCCACATGACGGCGGGCAGCTACGGGCTGTTCGCGCGGTCGGCGGACCCGCTGATGAACGGCGGGCTGACCACGCTCGGCACGTTCGCGTTCTCGCTCAACCCCACGATGACGCCCGACGTGCAGCTGGTCTATGGCACGCAGGTGATCGATGCGGTGACCTGGGTGACCTCGACGACGGGCGCGTCGCTCAGCCTCGATCCGGACAACCTGACCTCGACGGGTAACGATGCCCCGAGCAACTTCTGCAACGGCATCGGGCAGTACGAGGCCACCGGCCCCAACCTCGGCACGCCGGGGATGGCGAACCCCCAGTGCGCGACCGTGGCTCCGCCCGGCATGTGCGACGACGGAGGCACGCTCCGCGCGATCGTGAAGCCCGCCGCGGGCAAGCTCGTGATCACCGAGTTCCTCGCGAACCCGGCCGCCACCCCGGTCGCCGACGGCACCACGGATGCGGACAAGGAGTGGTTCGAGGTCACCAACACCGGCACCACGGCGTTCGATCTCAACGAGCTCGGCCTCGCCAACGGCGCGGCCACCCCGACGATCGTCCCGGTGCAATCGTCCGCGTGCCTCTCGGTGGCGCCCGGCGCGTTCGCGCTGTTCGCGCGCTCGAACGACACGGCCAAGAACGCGGGGCTGCCCGCCGTCACGGCGACGTTCAACTTCACCCTGACCGATACCGGCGCCAGCACCGGCGTCCAGATCTTCGACGGCGCGACGCTCCTCGACAGCGTGAAGTGGACCTCGGTGTCCTCGGGCAACGCGTTGCAGCTCGATCCGGATCACTTCCTCGCCGCCGACAACGACGTCGCGGCCGTGACCGCCGGCGTCTACTGCCTCGCGACCACCACCTACGGCGATCTCTCGAACAAGGGCACGCCGAAGGCGGCCAACGCGCAATGCCCCTGATCCAGGTCGCGGCGGCGGGGCTGCTGGTTGCGGCAGGCTCGCTCACCGGCTGCGGCGAGGGCGGCTCCAGCTGCGGACCGAGCTCGGCGCGCGTCACGCGGGTCGTCGATGGCGACACGATCGAGCTCGAGACCGGCGTCAAGATCCGCTACCTGATGGTCAACGCTCCGGAGACCACGAGCGGCAAGAACGAGTGCTACGGGCAGAACGCCGTGACGTTCAACACCGACCTCGTGCTCGACAAGGTGGTGGACCTGTCCTACGACGTCGAGTGCGAGGATCGGTTCGGCCGCACGCTCGCGTACGTGAGCGTCGGCGGCCAGGAGGTCAACTCGCTGCTCCTCGAGCGCGGCTACGGCTGCTTGCTGCACATCCCGCCGGATGGCGACGATCGGCTCGACGAGTTCAAGGCGCTCGAGGCCGCAGCCAAAGCCGCCGGGCGCGGCCTGTGGGGCGCGTGCAATCCGATCCCGTGTAACTGACAAGGCACGCAGGCCCTCGTGTTAGCCTCGTCCTCGGTGCGCGCGGCGTTACTCGCCTGTCTGCTGGTGCTCGTCAGCGCTCGTCCCGCGGGCGCGATCACGTACGAGACGTTCATCAACATCGATGATCAATCGGACCTCGAGGACCTGCTCGCCTCGCAGGACATCTCGCAGGAGACCTACGATCAGCTCCTCGATCTGCTCGGCCGCGGCGTCGATCTGGCCACGGCGAGCCGCAGCGAGCTGTACAGCCTGCCGAACCTGACCTACGACGACGTCGACAAGATCCTCGCGTTCCGCTCGCTCAACAAGGGCCGCCTCAAGGACCCGGCCGAGCTGGTGACCGCGGGCGCGCTGTCCCAGGAGAAGCTGCTCGCGATCGCGGTGTTCCTCGTGGTCACGCCTCCGGGCGAGAACCCGATGAACATCCACGGCTGGATCCGGGCGATGACCCGGATGTCGGTCAAGGACAAGCTCGCCCCGCCGATGCTGCTGCGCGCGCGGTTCACCGCGTACAAGCACCTCCAGGCCGGCGTGGCGTTCACGACGACGCGCCTGCGCATCGGCGACCCGTCGTATGACGTCAACCGCAACGCGCTGATCGCCGATCCGCGCGGCTATCAGCTCCACGCGCCGAAAGCGTTCGTGAAGTGGGAGACCGATAGCCTCGCCGCGATCGTCGGCAGCTTCCGCGCCGGCTTCGGGCAGCGCCTGATCTTCGACAACTCCAACGACTACACCCCGAACGGCATCTACCTCGACGACCAGCTGTTCTACTCGCCCGATCTCGATCGCGACTGCAAGCAATCCACCGGCGAGCTCGCCGGCACGCCGTGCCCCGAGAGCGCGCCACAACGGTACGTGACCCCCGACTTCGCGTGGCGCGATGCGCTGTTCGGCGTGGGGCTCGGCGCGAAGAAGCTCGAGATCCCCAGCGCCGGTTGGCTCCAGGTGTTCGGCTGGGCCTCGGCCTCCACGCGCTCGATCTATCAGTACGAGCTGGTCGACAGCTCGATCTGCGAGGACCCGCACGACACCACGAACGAGTGCAAGGCGCCGCCGGTCTACGTTCGCCCCGACGGCAACCCGCTGCAGCCGACCTCGGCGTTCGCGTACGCCACGCTCCCCGACGTGTTCGGCGAGAAGCTCGTTGGCGCCAACGTCTCGTACTTCGCGGATCGCCGGAACTCGGTCGGCATCACCGCGTACGGTGCCGTCGAGACCAACCTCGTGAAGGGCGTCGCGCTCGATTTCCAGGAGTGGTCGCGCTACCCCACCGGCCGCAAGTTCGGCGCCGCCGGGGCCAACTTCTCGTTCGGCCGCGACTGGCTCGACGTGTTCGGCGAGGCCGGGCTCAACGTGACCACCGCCGTCGATCCCAACGGTCAGGACGCCACCGATCGCGTCCTCGCCGGCGGCGGGCCCGCTGCGGTGCTGCGGGTGACGGCCACCCAGAAGAAGGAAGAGCTCGAGCTCGTGGCTCGCTACTACAGCACCGAGTACGCCAACCCGTACGGGCGCCCGATCGCCCAGCCCGACGAGTACGATGGCCAGCGCGCCCGCGACGAGGCTGGCTTGCGCGCACGCTACGTGAAGACCACGAAGCGGTACACGGTGCGCGCGCTGCTCGATGGCTGGGTGCCGCCGTCCACGGTCAAGGCCGGGAACTGGCAGCCGAAGCTCGATGCGTACGTGCGCACCGACGTGAAATCGAACGACCAGCTGCGGCTCGGTCTGTGGCTCCGCTACCAGGACAAGGATCTGACCCGCGGCGGGCACGACCAGTGCTTCGAGGTGATCACCGAGACCGATCCGATCGATGGCCCGGTGCCGTGCGCGGGTCGGCAGCTCTCGACACTGGGCCGCGCCACCTACGAGCCGCAGCGTGATCTCTCGCTGACCCTCATGCTCCAGCACCAGCTGCTCGACGACAACGCGACCGCCGCATCGAAGACCAGCTTCCGCCAGGACCTCGCGGCGTGGGGCCTCGTGATGTGGCACCCGAGCGACGACGTGCGGCTGCGCGCCCGGCTCCGCTACCTCAACGAATCGATCTCCAACAGCGCCTATCTCGAGACCTCACTCTCGGGGATGGCCGACGCGGCGTTCAAGCTCCGGGACCGGGATAGCCTGCACGTGCGCGTGGATACCAAGTTCTGGCTCGATGACCGCACCAGCACGTCGCACCGCGAGCCGGACCCCGAGCTCCAACTCTGGCTGTCGTACGAAGCGCGCCTGTAGTAGCGTCCTCGTCGATGGTCATCCCGAAATCGACGTATGTGATGGGCGCGGTGGTCGCGGGGCTGTTCGGGCTCGCGATCGTCAAGACAGTCTCCACCAAGTCCGGCCATCACAGCATCAAGGACGATGCGGAGGACTCCGACTCCGATTCCGATGACGACGACGGGATCGAGAGCGACGCGAGACCGCGCGAGACGTCGCCGAGTACCAGCGCCGCGAGGCCGAGCGCGCCGCCGCGGAGGCCAAGACCGAGCACGAGGTGTCCGAGCTGCTGATCGCGTCCCGGCAGCTGTACGGCGCCGAGGCCGCGAGCCTGGGCTCGCTGTTCACCGGCCTCACGTTCGGCACCGATCAGGCCAAGCTGGCTCCCGAGGTCTCGGGCCGCCTCGCCGAGTTCCGCCGCGCCACCCACAGCGAGCTCTCCTTTGGCGACGCCACCGAGGGTCCGATCGACCGGATCGTCGTTCACCCGAACGCGGACGGCGAGTCCAGCACCCGCGAGCCTCTGTGCGGCGGGATCTACGGCCTGCTCAAGGACAGCTGGGGGATCGGCGTCCGCGAGCAGAACCTCCGGAACACGATCTGGCTCAACCCCAGCACACACGTGCGCGCGACGTTCGTCAACGAGGACGATCAGTGCTTGCTGGTGTTCGCGCCGTACGCCACGCCAGCGCAGTGGATCGATCGCGGCGCGAGCTCGGTGGTCCCGCTCTCGATCATCGGGCAGCCGGCGGCCAAGGTCGCGGCGATGTTCAAGGCCCAGATCGACGACGACACGATGACGTGGAGCGGCACGGGCCTCGGCGCCGGAACCGAGCAGACCCACTTCACGGCCACGATCGTCGGCGGCAAGGTGGCGATGTTCACCGCCTCGACGAGGTCGATCGAGGAGACCCGCACGGCGCTGATCGACCACCTGACCGCGAAGTTCAAGGCCCCCAAGACCGAGCCCACCGACGAGGGAACCACCCGCCTGACGTTCGGCAGCCGGCCGCAGCTGACCCTGGTCGCCGACGATGGCGATGACCTCACCCTCACCGTCGGTAAGCTCTAGATGGCGCTGACCACGCTCCTCGTCGGCTGCGATCTCAGCGATGGCAGCGACGTCGCGCTCGAGCGCGCGATCCAGCTCGCCTCGCAGCACCGCGCGCGCCTCATCCTCGTGCACGCGCAGTCCGACGACGCCCCGATGGTGGACGTCGACAACGAGATGCTCAAGCAGCTCGGCGAGGTCAGCGCGGCGGTCCGCGTAGAAGAAGCGCGCGAGCTCGCGGATCGCCTGGTCCGGATCCAGGCGATGGGCCTCGAGGCCGAGGTCATCAGCCGGATCGGCCCGCCGGGAGAGGTCCTCGCGGCGGCGGCGATCGAGCGCAAGGCCGAGCTGATCGTCGTCGGGACCCATGGGCGGACTGGCCTGTCGCGATTCCTGATCGGCAGCCAGGCGACCGAGGTGATCCGTCACGCCACGTGCGACGTGCTGGTCTGCCGTGGCCCCGGCAAGGTGCCGTTTCACCGCCCGCTGGTCGCGCATGACTTCGCCCCCACCGGGGCCGCGGCCCTCGCGCACGCCAGCGCGCTGTGCGAGCCGCTCGTGCCGATCGAGATCGTGCATGCCTGGCAGCTCCCCGCCGGATCGTGGGGCGCGACGCTCCTCGGGCAGTCGAGGTTTCCGTGGTCCACGGTGCGCGATGCGGTGCTCACGGGCGCCAAGGCGCAGGCCGAGAAGGTCGTCGCCAGCGCACGGAGCCTGGGGAATCCCGTCCACGTCGAGCTCGTGCAAGGCCCGCCGGCGCAGGTGATCACCGCGGCCGCCGAGAAGGGCGGCCACGATCTGATCGCGGTCGGCGCGCATGGCCTCCGCGGCGTACGGCGCTTGCTACTGGGGAGCGTCGCCGAGGGCACGATCCGCCACGCTCCGTGCTCCGTCCTCGTGGTCCACGGAGCGGCCGGAGCGTAGTCCGCGGCTCAGCTGCCGCCGTCGAGCGTCAGCGCCGCGATCTTGTTCTCTTCCTTGGCCGCATCGTCGGCGCCGGGAAGCGGCTTCTTCTGCTCGGTGATGTTCGGCCAGGTCTCGGCGCTCGGAGCGGCCGCCTGCAGGTGGGCGGGCCACGACGAGGTGTCGATGTCGCCGATCTTCTTGGTGCCGCTGACGAGCGCGTTGATGTCCTTGTAGACCGCCCACTTCGACGGGAGCTCGCTCTCCTCGAAGATCGCGGTCGTCGGGCACTCGGGCTCACAGGCACCACAGTCGATGCACTCGTCCGGGTTGATGGCGAGGGAGTTCTTGCCCTCGTAGAAGCAATCGACCGGACACACCGCGACGCAATCGGTGTACTTGCACTTCACGCACGGGTCAGCAACGACGTATGCCATGAGCAGATCTAGCCATATCCCGCCCCCGCTCGGAAGGCATGGACGCAAAGATCGAGTAGGTGCAAAGTGCCGCACCATGAAGGCCGCCGCCCTCCTCCTGCTCGCCCTCGTCGCCTGCCAGCGGGGCGAGACCGATACCGGGGCCCCAACCCAGAGCGTGCTCGCGGCGGCACCGGGATCGGACTACGCGCTCGACATCGGGACCCTGTGCAACGCCGTGGTGGGATCGGGCGCCGACAAGATCGACGAGGACGCGCGGGCGCTGACCATCGCGAACTACCTGGGCGCAAACTTGAAGACCGCCGAATCGCGCAAATTTCTCGTCCAGATCCAGCCCCTCGTCGGCGAGGCCAAGGCGACCGCCCTCGATAGCGAAGCCAAGCGTGTAGGCCTCACCGGGTGTGCGCTCGCCGCCGAGTGGCGTACACCGCCCGCCCCAAAGCCGTAGGCGACCCGATGGCTACCCCGTGGCACCATGGAGCTGAGTTACCATGGGGGTTCGTCACGGTATGGGTGGATCCAGGCAGCTCGCTCTCGTGTTCGGGCTCGTGCTCGGAACGGGCTGCGACCTGGTGTTCGACTTCACCGCCGATCCGCCGCCCGAGGTCGAGCCGTACGATCGCTGTGGCGCGTTCCTCTACGACGAACCCCTGCGCTACGCCGCGGTCGCCAACCCGAGCCTCGGCCTCGATCCCGATGGCAACCCGCTGCCGATCGTGCCGTGGTCGTGGGACGACGCACGCGCTGCGTGTCGGCTCCGCGGCATGGACCTGGCGGTGTTCAACGACCTCCACGAGCTCGGGATGGCGCCCGAATCTTCGGTGTGGCCGTACTGGATCGGCGAGCGGATCACCGGCAGCACGAGCGAGACCGTCGATGGCTGTCCGTCGGTGGAGGCCCCGAGCGCCGAGCAGCTGATCCCCGCGGGTGCGGCCGGCTGCGGCGTTGTCGCCGGGCCGCTCGAGGTCACCGGCGCGCGCTGCGATGGCCAGCTCCCGGTGGGCATGGAGCCCGCGGTCGTGATCAGCGCCCTGTGCGAGACCCCGCGGCCCGATCGCCCCGGATGCCTCGGCGCGGATCCAGGCGCGGTGAGCTACGTGATCTCCGACGCGCCGATGACTCAGGCGAACGCCACTGCGTACTGCACGGCGCGCCGCGGACACCTCGTGGTGTTCGAGACCGAGGCGGAGTGGCGCTACGCGGCCGATCAGACCAAGCAGGTCTGGGAGCGGCCGTTCTGGGTCGGCGCGAAGCTCGACGCCACCACGTGGCAAGCGGTCAACGGCTGCGCCGGGATGTACTCGTGGACCAACGGCACGCCGGGCACGCCTGCGAGCGGGAGCTGCCTCGCCACCCGGACCCACGTGGCGAACGAGTCCGAACCGGGGCTCTCGGGCACGATCCTCGATGGCGTCGAGGCCACGCCGTGCGGTGACGATCAGAGCTACGCACTCTGCGAGCTCGACTGAGGCCGGCTCTGCGTTCTCGACGGCGATAGCGTGACGTGGGTCGCGCCGTGCAATGTTGTGCCGGCGTCGCGGCCCGTGCCAGGATCGCCGGCGATGAGGCACGTCGCCCTCGGGATGCTCGCGGCGAGCTCGCTCGCCGGGTGCAACCTCGTGTTCGGGCTCGACGAGACATCCCCAGCGCCTCCGCCACCCGCCGATGCCCCGGACTTCGCGGTGCGCCTCACGCTGCTCCAGCTGACGTCGGACAGCATGGGGTGGCCGGTCGCGCCGATCTCGGCCGCGATCCCCGACCTGATCAAGGTCGAGGCGAGTCGCTTCGAGCAAGCACCGACCACCCTGACCCTGGCGCCCGATGGACGGATCGTGGTGCCCACGCAGATCGCGGGGATGCCCGGGTGGAGGCTGGTCTATCAGCGCGCCGGAGAGGTGCCGCGCGAGATTCAAGATCCCCTCGACGGTACACACCTCGTCGAGCCGCTCTTCGGCCCTCTCCAGCGCACCTCGCCCCCGACCAACTCGGGGTACACCATAACTCCCACCGGCTACCCCGGGACCGGGAGCCACGCAGGCGCCCGGGTGTTCACCACGGGTGTGTGGACCGAGGGTTCGCACACCTTCGGGACCGTCGGCGAGCCCAAGTGCATCCACGAGCTCGCCGATGCGATCTCGCTGAGCGGGCCGCCGGGGACGCCCGGCCCGAGCGATCACGGCTTCCTCGTCGACTTCACGACCCAGAACGGATGTCGATACTCGACGGGATCGGCCGAGTTCGTCACCCCGGGTGCGGGCCCACCGAAGCCCGAGGTGACGCCACCGTGGATCAACAGCGCTGTGACCCCGACCATCACTCCGGTCGCGTTCAACGTGTTCGCCACCACGGAGGTCCAGCCCCTGGGCGAGACCGTCGTGGTCTCGCGCCTCGAGTACGGGTACCTCCCGAGCGCGGCGATGCCCGCCTTCACCCGAGATCCGGATCCCGCACGCTCGTTGCTCCTCCGCAACCCCGCGATGATCACGATCATGAGCTGCGACACGACCGCCACACTGCCCTCCATCAACGAGCTCGCGTCGCTCCGCACCGAGCTCGTCCCCGCCGTTCATCTCGAGAGCTACGCCTCGCGCATCTTGCCCGGTGGCCCCTCGCTCGTCAGCGGTCTCGCGGTCGTGGTCCCCGAGCCGCCGTTCACCGTCAACTACAAGGTCGCGTTCGCCAGCGCCGTGAAGCTGACCGCCACGGACGGCACCGTGGTCGATCTGTTCGGAGCCAGCGATGGCGTGGTGCTCCCCGCGGCGACCGGCCCCCTGACGCTCAGCTGGGCGCCCTCGAAGCCCGGCGCCACCGCAGACTACTGGGAGGTCGCGCTCCTGCGCGTCGCGGGCACCACGCTCGTCAAGGAGCGCGTCTACGTCACCACGCAGCCCTCGTTGAAGATCTCGCGCAGCGAGCTGAACGCCGGAAGCGAGTACGTGCTCGAGCTGAGTGGGTTCGTCGGGCGCGCGAGCGCCGCCACCGGGGACTTCGCGACCATCGGCGGCCGGCAGGAGATGTCGGTGGTCAACGCGCGCTCGTTCCGTCTGCCCTGAGCTCCAATCGTCCGGCGTCCGGACGGACAAGTCCGCAGCTCGGACAATCCGGACACGCGGGCGCGAGATTCCGCGACGTTGCAGCGGCACGGGATGTGGAGTGCCTCCGCGCGGAGGTTTTCATGTCGGAGCAAGCAGAGAAGAAGGACCGGAGCATCACCGAGGCGATCCGCGCGATCCACAAGCAGTTCGGATCGGGCTCGATCATGCGGCTGGACGGAAGTGCCGTGCAGCAGGTCGACGTGATCGGCACGGGCTCGGTGGCCCTCGACGTGGCGCTCGGATGCGGCGGGCTGCCGCGCGGGAGGATCATCGAGATCTATGGGCCGGAGTCCTCGGGCAAGACCACGCTGACCCTGCACGCGATCGCCGAGGCACAGCGCGCCGGCGGTGTCTGCGCGTTCATCGATGCCGAGCACGCGCTCGACACCGAGTACGCCCGGCGACTCGGCGTGGATCTCGAGGATCTCCTGGTCTCGCAGCCGGACTGCGGTGAGCAGGCGCTCGAGATCACGGACACGCTCGTGCGCACGGGTGCGATCGATCTGATCGTCGTCGATTCCGTCGCGGCGCTCACCCCGCGCGCGGAGATCGAGGGCGAGATGGGCGATGCCCACATGGGCCTGCAGGCGCGGCTGATGAGCCAGGCGCTGCGCAAGCTCACGGGCCAGATCTCGCGCACGCGCACCGTCCTGATCTTCATCAACCAGCTGCGGCAGAAGATCGGCGTGGTCTACGGCAACCCCGAGACCACCACCGGCGGCAACGCCCTCAAGTTCTACTGCTCGATGCGGCTCGACATCCGCCGCAAGCAATCGATCAAGCGCGGCGACGAGATCGTCGGCAGTCAGTGCAAGGTCAAGGTGGTGAAGAACAAGCTCGCCCCGCCGTTCCGCGAGGCGGACTTCGAGATCCTGTACGGCACCGGGATCAACAAGCTCGGCGAGCTCGTGGACACGTCCGAGAAGCTCGGCCTCGTCGAGAAGTCGGGCACCTGGTACTCGTATGGCGGCGAGAAGCTCGGCCAGGGCCGCGACAAGGCGATGACCCACCTCGACGAGCACCCTGCCCTGCAGCAGCAGCTGCGCGATGCGCTGATCAAGCAGGCCAAGGTCGCGAACACCCCGCCCACGAGCCGCCCTGCGCCGGTGGCGTCATGAGCGGCGCGATCCAGGCCGAGCGCACGGCGGACCGACCCGATCTCGGAGAGCTGACCAAGCAGCTGTATGGCCACGTGATGGACGCGATCGACTTCGCGGCCCTGTTTCAGCTGGAGCAGCTGCTGTGGTCGCTGCTTCCGGATCGCGGCATCCACGACGAGGAGGGCGAGCTCGCATCGCAGTTGATCGCCGAGGCGATCGTGCGCGCGTCCAAGGATCCCGCGCGCCACATCAGCTTCGTGCCTCCGGGCATCACGAAGGCCGAGGCCAAGGCCGTCGATTTCGACGAGCACTGTCCGTTCTGCCAGCTCGAGGCCGCCGCACCCAGCGACGATCACGATCACGGCGGCGAGCCGTGTGCGCTGTGCGATGACCTCGCACGGATGTGGCGCGAGGAGCACGCCGAGGTGCTGCGCAAGCGCGGGGTTCGGTCGCCGGCGCGCCGGTAATACGCGTGAGATAGTCGGCGCGTGACTGACCAACCGTCCAGCGCCGAGCCCGAGCCCGAGCCCGAGCCCGCGATCCCCGATGACCTGCGGCTGAAGCTTCCCGTGCCGACGGTGTCGATCGTCCTGATCGCCCTCAACCTCGCGGCGTTCGCCATCACCGCAGCGCGCGGGAGCGGCTGGATGGTGCCGGACCCCGACAAGCTGGTGGCGATGGGCGGGAACCTGCCCGCGTTGACCCTGCACGGCGAGCCGTGGCGGCTCGTCACGGCGATGTTCCTTCACGCCGGCTTCATCCACGTCGCGATGAACATGCTGTGCCTGTGGGGTGGCGGACAGAGCGCCGAGTTCATGTTCGGCCGGCGGAGCTTCCTCGCGATCTACCTGAGCGCCGGGCTGGTCGGCGGGATCGCCAGCGCAGCCCGAGGGACGATGATCGTGTCGGTCGGTGCGTCGGGTGCGGTGTTCGGGGTGTTCGGCGCGATCCTCGGCTACCTGATCGCCCACCGGACTCAGCTCGAGCCCACGGTGCGCGCGAAGCGGATGAAGAGCCTGGTGTCGTTCGTCGGGATCAACCTGCTGGTGGGGATCAGCGTGGCCGGGGTGGATCTCTCGGCCCACATCGGTGGCTTCGCGGCGGGGTTCCTGATCGCCGTGGTAGCGGAGCGCGGCCTCGATCTGCAGGACCGCGCGCGGTCGATGGCGCGCCGGTTCCCACGCGTGCTCGTCGGTCTCGCGCTCTCACTCGCGGTCGTCGGCGTCGGCCTCGTCGCATTGCCCAAGCCCGCCCTCGCGTACATCACCGGCGCGGAGGGAAAGCAGGTCGCGGAGTTCGAGCGACAGATCAAGCTGTTCGCGACCAACGAGGTCGAGCTCCTCGCCCGGCAGGACGAGCTGACCAAGAACACGGTGAAATCAGCGAACGAGATCGCTCGGATCATCGACGAGGAGCTGCTTCCCAGGTGGCGAGCGCACGAGAAGAACTTCGCCGGCATCACCGACCTCCCTGCGGTCATGCTCCCGCGGCAGCGCGCTGCCGTCGCGTATCTCCACGCCCGCGTCGACTACCTCGAGGCAGTTTCGGCAGGGCTCAAGCTCGACCCGAACAGTCCGGAGGTCCCGGCTGCGCGCACGGCCCTCGCGGCCAGAGAGCAGGCGGTCGTCGACGCGCTCGCGGCGCTCAAGAAGGCGTTCGAGTGAGCGTCTGGCCGGAGGCGCTCAATACTCCGCCCCGTAGACCGCCGCGACGATCTCCGTGCGATCTCCGACCTTCCGGAAGATCGCGAAGGCATCGATCGGGTACCACAGCGCCTTGCCGGGCAGCTTCATGCGCAGCTTCCCCCATGCCATCGCGCCGTCATCCACCGTCACCTCCACCGGCTGGTAGAACACCTTCTCGTGGGCGTCGGGCGTATCGACGACCTCGAGCGTCAGCCTCGCCCAGGTCTTGACCAGGCGCTTCGCGGCCGCCACTCCGAGACCTCGGTCGGTCTCGCTGGTGCCGAGCACACTCGTGGCCGGGTCCTTCGAGAGCACCGCGCCGAGCGACTTCGGCTGCACGAGCAGCGCGAGGTTTGGCGGCGGTGACGCCAGCGGCAACAGCTCCTGGGCGTAGTTGCTGGGGGTCAATTGGCTGTCGGCCTGGGCCTCGACCATCCGCGCCGCCTTGGTCTTGACCCCCGCACCGTCGGGAACCACCAGCGCGATCCAGTGGTAGGTGTGGGTCTCCGGCTTCGGATTCGGATTCCCGGCGCCCTCGGGCTCCGCGTACCACGTGTACGTGATCCGGAGCTCGGCGACGAGCCAGCCCCAGGTACCAGACCAGCCCGCCTTGCTCGCGACGATCACGACCTTCTGCGCATTCACCACGTTCCACTGGCCGAAGTCCCGGCGCGGATAGTCGCTACCGAAGGCGACGAGCGCATCCGGCGTGAGGGTGGCCTTGAACGGGGCGTCGTCGCTCTTGAGGAACGATCTGGTCTGCGCGTTGAACATCGTCTTGACCGCGGCGAGGCGGCTCGCGGTGTCATCCGCCGCCGCTGGGCGGGCGATGCCGAGCAGACAGATCAGCGGAGCGATGATCCGAACGGTGCGCATCAGCGCCTCTCGACGACCCGCACGTATCCGCGATCGTCGTCGACCACATAGACGTTGCCGGTGGCATCGAGGCTGACCGATCGCATCTCGCTGACCTTCTTGCCCGGGGTGTCGAACGGCTCGTCGATGCCGGCATGGGCGTCCTTCGCGCCGTCGAGGAACAGGCGCGCGATCCCGTTCGCATCGATGAACCACAGCTGACAACCCTCGTGCGTACCTGCGAAGAACCCACCACCATCGTCGGGGTGAGCGGGCCACACCGCTCGTACGCCCTCGAGCGGGGTGCTCAGTGCCGGCGCGCCATCGACGCCAGCACCCGCGCTCCCATTCCCGGCAACGGCCACCTTGGTCGTCGCACCGTTGGCGCCCTCGGTGACCAACCAGATCCGATTGCCGCCACGATCGCTGACCAAGAGGTGGCCCGCAGCGTCCATCGCGAGGTTGCCCAGGCTGACGAACCCGGTCGCCCACACCGTCACGCCCGCGGCGGCGGTCCACCGCTTGACCACGGTGTTCGAGGCGAAGAACACGCGCTCGTCGCCCAGCGCGCCATCGACCCAGAGCCCCCGGCCGATCGCGATGCCGGTGGGTACGGTGACCAGGGTCGTCATCGTGCCGTCGATCGCGACCTTACGGATCCGCCCGTGATCGAGGTCGAGGATGTAGAGCGTGCCGTCGGCGCGCACGAACAGGCCATTGGGATCGCCGAGCGCGCGCGCCGTCGCGGGCCCTGGCGTGTCGTCCGCCGGATCCGGCGCACCGGTCCCCGCGACGGTGGTGATCTTGCCGTCACGACCGACCTTGCGAATCGCGTGCGCCTCCTTGTCGGCGATGAAGACATTGCCTGCGGCGTCGGCCATCGCAAAGTGGGGCCGGGAGAGCTCGGCCGCGACCGCCGGATTGCCTTCGAACCCCAGCAGCCACTCGTTCGTGCGGCTATCGGTGGCACCCGCGCCGGCGACCGCGCGCACCTGCCCGTAGTGGGCCTTCACGGCCTGCCACTGCTCGTCCGCCGCATCGCCGCCGGGTGGCGTGACGGGGTTTGGGTCGCGGGAGCCGCAGCCCACGAGGAGACATGCGGTCAGCAACATCCAGCTCGGCGACCACATGCTGCCAGTCTATCGCGTCGACGGAGGTCTCGGCCTCTGCATCGACGGTTCGCGGATCGCTACGGATACGTGATCACCACGCGACCGTTCCCGCCGTTCTGCGCAGCGGTGCAGAGCGAGCCGGTACCCGCCGCACCGCCGGTGCCACCGCCCGAGGTCGGGGTCGAGCTGCACGTTCCACCGAGACAGAAGCACGAGCCGCCGCCGCCACCACCGCCGGCGTTCTTGGCGGTGCCCGGAGATCCGTTGGCGCCGGTGTAGCCGGTGCACGCGGCACCACCCGCACCCGCGACGTCCTGATCCTGCCCGACCGCGCCGGCGCCACCACCGCCACCTGCCACGACGTAGTCGGTGAGCGGCGAGGACAGCTGGAACGCCGATGCACCACCGGCGCTGTTGCCGACGGCCTGATCACCGTCACCACCACCACCACCGCCGCCGTAATGGCCCACGCCGCCGGTGCCGCCCGAGCCGAACCCGGCGCCTCCGGTTCCACCAGCGGCGGCCCCACCGCCAGCTCCGCCGGTCCCACCATTGGACGCCCCACCCTTGCCGCCGGTGTAGCCGCCCGCGGTGGTCGCCGTGGAGCTGCACACGCCACCGAGCCCGACGCCGACCGTGTACGACGTGAGCGGGGTCTGGCCGGTGAAGCTCTTCGCCGCGAGGCCACCGTTGCCGCCGGCCTTTGGCGTGTTCGCGCTGGGCTTGTTGCCACCGGCGCCACCGCCACCGTAGGCGGTCACGGTCATCGTCGTACACCCGGCCGGGAGCGTGAAGTTGCCGTTCGAGGTGAACGTCACCGATCCGCTGACACACGCCACGGCGGCGGCCTCGCTGTTCCAGGTCGGGCCCGAGCACGTCAGGTCCGCGAGATCGATGGCGCCGTCGGTATCGTTGTCGCTGCCGTCATCGCACTGCGGGCAGCCTGCTCCCACCGAGCACTTCTCGCTGATGTCGGTCGGGTCCGCGCAGCCGGGATCCGAGACCGAGGCGGAGGTGTTGTAGTCGGTGCGCGCGTCGAGATCGTTGTCCGCGCCGTCGTCGCAGGCCGGGCAGCCACCACCGCTGCACTTCTCCGAGGTGTCGGCCGGTCCCGTGCATCCCGGATCGGTCGATCCGGCAGCGGTGTTGAAGTCGGTGCGGCCATCGGCGTCGTTGTCGGCGCCGTCGTCGCACGCCGTGGTGCCACGCTCGCTGGTATCGGCGAGGCTCGCGCACCCCGGATCGCCACCCGAGGTCCGGAAGTCGCTGGTGCCGTCGCTGTCGTTGTCCGTGCCGTCGTCGCACACGGCACTGCCGTGCTCGTTGGTATCGGTCGGGCCCGAGCATCCAGGATCGGCACCCGCGGTCGTGTAGTCGGTCTGGCCGTCGGTGTCGTTGTCGGTGCCATCGTCGCACTGCGGGCAGCCGCCACCCGCCGTGCACCGCTCGTTGGTGTCCGAGGGCCCGCTGCATCCCGGATCGCTCACCGCGGAATCGGTGTTGTAGTCGGTCCGCCCATCGGCATCGTTGTCGACGCCGTCATCGCAGACCGCCGTGCCCTTCTCGCTGGTATCGGCCGCGCTCGCGCACCCGGGGTCGGCCGGGAAGTCGGTGGCCCCGTCACCGTCGTTGTCGATGCCGTCCGCGCACGCCGGGGACGCGGAGGCCTCGTTGTTCCCCGTCGGTCCCGCGCAGCCGGGATCGGCGAGATCGGTCAGCGTGTCGGTGTCGTTGTCCGCACCGTCGTCACACTGCGGGCAGCCCGCGCCGGGCGTGCACTTCTCGAGGGCGTCGGTGGGACCCGAGCAGCCCGGGTCGGAGATCGAGGTGTTGGTCGAGTAGTCGCTGCGGGTGTCGGCGTCGTTGTCGCTGCCGTCATCGCAGGCCGGGCAGCCCCCGCCGGTACACCGCTCGCCCGTGTCACTCGGGCCCGAGCAGCCCGGGTCGCTGAGGCTCGCGTTGGTGTTGTAGTCGACGCGACCGTCGGAGTCGTCATCCGCGCCGTTGTCGCACGCAGTCGTGCCCTTCTCGTTCGTGTCGATGAGGTCCGCACAGCCAGGGTCGCCGCCAGACATCCGGAAGTCGGCGGTGCCGTCGCTGTCGTTGTCGATGCCGTCGTCGCAGGCCGCGCTACCGTGCTCGTCCGTATCGGTCGGCGACGTGCAGCCCGGGTCCGTCGACGTCGGCGCCACGTTGAAGTCCATCCGGCCGTCGCCATCGTTGTCGAGGCCGTCGTCGCACGCGATCGTGCCGTGTTCGTTGGTATCCGCTGGACCCGTACAACCGGGATCGCCGCCGCCACCCTGGACATAGTCCGCGAGGCCATCACCGTCGTCGTCGGAGCCGTTGTCGCAGGCCACGATGCCCTTCTCGCTGGTGTCGTTGGCATCGGTGCAACCTGGGTCCAGGGCGTCGGCGACGCCGTCGCCATCGTCATCCATGCCGTTGGAGCACGCCGGCGGGCCGAGCTCGCTGGTGTCGGTTGGCCCGGTGCACTGTGCATCTCCAGACGCATCGGTCCGGTAGTCGGTGAACCCATCGGTGTCGTTGTCGAGGCCGTCGTCACACGCGATCGTGCCGTGCTCGCTGGTGTCCGCGATCGAGCTGCAGCCGGGATCGCCGGAGCCATCCATGCGGTAGTCGAGGAGACCGTCGACGTCGTCGTCGACACCGTTGTCGCACACGTTCGTGCCACCGCGCTCGTTGGTATCGGCCGGAGCCGAGCAACCCGGATCACCGCCCGTCAGCTTGAAGTCCGCGAGGCCGTCGTTGTCGTTGTCCACGCCGTCGTCGCACGTGTCCGCGCCGTGCTCGTTGCCATCGGCCGCCGAGGCGCAGCCTGGATCGCCCGCGCCGGCGGTCACGTTGAAGTCGATCTTCCCGTCGCCGTCGTCGTCGAGACCGTTGTCGCACACGGCGGTGCCGCGCTCGTTGGTGTCGCTCGTCGTGGCGCAACCCGGATCGCCGGTGCCATCGAGACGGAAGTCGATGCCGCCGTCGGCGTCGTTGTCGAGGCCGTCGTCGCAGACGCCCGTCCCCTTCTCGCTCGGATCGCTCGGGCCCGTGCAGCCCGGGTCCCCGCCTGTCGTCGCATAGTCCGCGAGCCCGTCGTTGTCGTTGTCCATGCCATCGTCGCAGGCGAGCGTGCCGCGCTCGCTCGCGTCCATCGCGCTGCTGCACCCCGGATCGGCGAGATCCGAGACGCCGTCGCCATCGTTGTCGAGCCCGTCACTGCACGCTGTCGAGCCGGTCTCCAGCGTGTCGGTGGGGCCGGTGCAACCAGGATCCCCGGTACCGTCCAGGCGGTAGTCGATCGAGAGATCGGTGTCATCGTCGACCCCGTTGTCGCAGGCCGCGCACCCCGCACCCGCAACGCAATGCTCGTCGGGATCGCTGGGATTCGCACAGCCACCGTCGAGCATGTCGACCAGCCCGTCGCCGTCGTCATCGAGGCCGTTGTCGCAGGTCGTGGTCCCGCGTTCGGAGAGATCGAGTGGCGAGGCGCATCCGGGATCGCCGGCACCTGCCGTGTTGAAGTCGATCAGCCCGTCGCCGTCATCGTCGACACCGTCGTCGCACGCGATGCTGCCACGCTCGTCCGTGTCCTCCGGCGAGGCGCAGCCCGGATCGTTGACCGCGGGATCGAGGTGGAAGTCGCTGCGGCCGTCGGTGTCGTTGTCCGTGCCGTCGTCGCACGCCGTGGCGCCGTGCTCGTTGGCGTCATCCGGCCCCGTGCAGCCCGGGTCTCCGCCACCCGCCGCCACGAAGTCGGTGCGCCCATCGCCATCGTCATCGAGGCCGTTGTCGCATGCGAGCGTGCCGCGCTCGTCGTCGTCCTCGAGTGACGAGCAACCCGGATCCCCCGTTCCATCGCTCTTGAGGTCCGCCTTGCCGTCGCCGTCGTCGTCGGCGCCGTTGTCGCACGCCGCGCTGCCGTGCTCGGATCCATCGAGCGGATCCGCGCAGCCGGGGTCGCCGAGGCCATCGTCGCGATAGTCGGTGCGGCCATCGCCATCATCGTCGAGGCCGTTGTCGCAAGGGCTATCACCGTGCTCGGTGGTGTCGCCGGTCCCGCTGCACCCGGGATCGAGCGCGTCGGTCAAGCCATCGTGATCGTCGTCGATCCCGTTGGTGCAGAGGTCATCACCACCGACGCACATCCCGGCGAGATCCGGGCTCGCCTCGGTCCCGTACCGGGTCATCGATGGGCACGACGGATCGGGGAAGCTGCAGTACCCCGTGGGTTCGCAGATCCCTTGCTCCCCGGCCAGCGTGCACTGGCCCGAGTCGTCGCAGCGATACGTGTTCTCGGGCTTCAGGCACGCCGTCAGCTGGAGCAGGCCAGCGACCAGTGCGAGCACGCGCACGTGCCTCATCAGAAGGCCCCCGTGAGCACGAGCGTCCCACCGCCCGCCACAGGGATGGCCGCGAGCGTGCTCTGCTCGACGGGGCGCCCGTGAAACACGTAGTGCACGATCCCGCCGACCAGGAGCCCGCCACCCACCGCCATGGCCGACACACCGATCGTCTGCTTGGTCTTCGCGCGATCGACATCCCCTCCGACGAACTGGTCATAGGTCGCCGCCGAGTTGTGATCGGCGATCGTGCTGCGCCCGCCGAGGTACACCACCAACCCGGTCGCGGCGATCGCAACGCCACCGCCGACGAGGACGTGGCCCACCACATCGGAGGTCCACGGGCGCTTGACCATCACCCGCGGTGGAGGCGGCGCCGGTGGCGGTGCGACGATCGGCGCCATGATCGCCGGTGCCGGCAACGTCGGCCGATTCCCCGGCTCGGCCTGCTTCGGGTGATCCTTGAGATCCTGCTCGCAGCGCTCGATGTTGGCCTGGACCTTCGACTCGTCGGCCGGCTTCGTCCGCAGATAGGCCCGGTATGACAGCAGGGCCTTCTCGCAGTCCCCGCCGAGCCGCTGCGCCTGACCGGAGGCGTACAGATAGGCGGGTACCGGATCGAGGAGATAGGCTTGCTGGTACTCCTCCGAGGCCTTCTCGTACTGCTGAACGTTGAACAGCTGCGTGGCGGCGTCGGCGTGTGCTTTCGCCTGCGCCTTCGCATCCGCCGTCGGTGGCGGAGTGTCGGCGAGGACGCTGCGCGAGAGCGCGGCCAGCAGCAGCACGGTGGACCATCCACGCATCGGAGCTCCTCAGTCGGGGAAAGGCGAGTCGAGATCTACTTTGACGGGCTTGGGCTTCTTCTTGACGATCGGCTTCGGGGGCGGCCGCTTGACGGGTGACGTGTTGGTGGGCGTCGTCCGAGGTGTCGCGACGAGCGCCGGATCGACGGGCGGCGTCGGCGTCGGCGTCGGCGTCGGCGTCGGCGTCGGTGGTGTTGTGACGGGCACGGACGTGGGACGCGGTGGGGCGGCGTCACGCTCGCCGCTGGTGGTGCGGCCTCGGTCCCGCGATCCGCGAACAGCTTCCATCCCACGATCGCGAGGGCGACGACGGCGATCCCCGCGACCGCGAACATCCAGCCCCGCCGCCGCGCAGGCAGCTCCGGATACGCGGGTGCTTGATCGATCTCGATCTCGATCTCGGGCCCTACCGACGTCGTGCTGGTCGGCTCGGTGGCGGGTGCGATCCAGGTGTCGGCGGTGACCGAGGTGCCCTCGCCTGCGAGGGGACCATCGATCAGGAACTCCGCGAACGTGCGTCCTTCGGACTGCGCCTTGGCCCAGGCGTCGACGCGCTCGTGGAACAGCTCGCGGATATATCGCGAGAGCGACACCGACGAGATCACGAGCCGCTGCTCGCGCGCGAACTCCTCCAGATCGAGCTGCATCTCCTGCGCGGTCTGGTAGCGCTCCGCCTTGTTTCGCTGGAGCCCCTTCATCACGATCCGCTCGAGTGCGGGTGGGTACTCGGGGCGGAACCGCGAAGGTCGCGGGGCATCCTCCTGGATGATCTTGCGCAGGGATTCGAAGTCCGAGTCCGCCCGGAACAGCCGCCGGAACGTGGTGAGCTCCCACAGAATCGTCGCGAGCGAGAACACGTCGCTCCGCCGATCGAGGGTCCCAGAGACGCCCTGCTCGGGAGACATGTACGCGATCTTGCCCTTCAGCGTGCCATCACGCGTGACCTGCGAGTTGCTCGCGGCCTTCGCGATCCCGAAGTCCATGAGCTTGACCGCGCCGTCGTAGCTGATGAGGACGTTCTGCGGCGAGACATCCCGGTGGACGAGGTGGAGCGGCTTGCCATCCGCGCCTTCCTTCTCGTGCGCGTAGTGGAGCCCGGAGCACAGCCCGAGGATGATCGTCAGCGCGATGTCGAGCGTGAGCGGCTTGCGCGCGGCCGCGGCCCGCCGGAGCAAGTGGCTGAGGTCTTGCCCGTAGACGAACTCCATCGAGAAGAAGTACGCGTCGTTCTCGATGCCGATGTCGTAGACCTGGACCACGTTCGGGTGATGCAACGTCGCGGCGACGCGCGCCTCGTCGAGGAACATCGAGACCAGACCCGGGTCCTGCTCGGAGCGCTCGAGGAGCTTCTTCACCACCACCAGCTTCTCGAAGCCCTCGATCCCCTTCGCGCGCGCGAGGTGGATCTCGGCCATCCCCCCTGTCGCGAGGTGTCGAAGCAGCTCGTATTTCCCGAGAGGCTTCGCAGCTGGTAATGGACGCAAGGGAAGCGGCACGGACCCCGTCGAACAACATACCAACTTCGACGGAGAAACTCGATGTCGGACGAGGTAGGCGGGGGGCTGTACCAGCTTGGTACAGCAGCAGCGGCCGAGGCGATGCAGTAACGTGAGGCCGATGGCCGAGACCCAGGCCGCCTCGCACGTGCTCAGAGGCTTGCTGATCGTCGCGATGTCGCTACAAGGCGGCTGTGACCTCGCGTTCGGGCTCGATGGCGGCGGCCGGTTCACCCAGGTCCGGTTCGATAACAGCGAGAGCAACACCGACCTCGTCGACTTCCCGGTCCTGGTCTCCCTCGACCCCAGCGTCGTCGACTACACCAAGGTGGCCGATCCGCTGAAGGATCTCAGGTTCCTCGATCCCGGGACGAGCAGCGAGCTGCCGTTCGAGGTCGACCACTGGGATCCTGATGGAGAGTCCTCGCTGTGGGTCCGCGTCCCCAAGATCCGCGCCGGCTCGGTCGCCGACGAGATCCTGATGCAGGTCGGCACCAACGTCGCGACCACGACGCCAGTGGCGGCCGACGTGTGGCGTGGCTCGTACGAGCTGGTCAGCCACCTCCAGGCGGTGTCCCCCACGATTCCGGACGTGCTCGGCATGCACGCAGGGACTCCCGAGAACGTCACGGTCACCCAGGGCCGGGTCGGCGCGGGCCTCGCGTTCGGCGTGAACAGCAGGGTCACGTTCGCGAACACCCTCGCCCTCCTGGAAGGCTGGGACGAGTTCACGGTCGAGCTGTGGATCGACCCCGACTATCCGTCGGTGTCCGCGCTCGTGGGTGAGCCGGCCGTGATGGGCAAGCGCGAGCCCCTCACCAACTGCCGGCTGATCCCGACCGGCGAGTTCCAGTGCGACGTCACGTTCCAGAGCGTCGAGACCGCGTATCTCAACGCGCAGGTGATCGACCGCCCGTCCGACCGCCCCTGGAGCTACCTCGTGTACACCTCGGACGGGGTGACCCTGCGCCTGTACCAGGACGGCGTGCTCGAGAGCGACGCGCCCGCTGGCACCCTCGCATCGTCCGCGATGCGGAGACCGCTCGTCCTAGGCGACCCGGATCAGCCCACAAGCTTCGTCGGCAAGCTCGACGAGCTCCGGCTCTCGCAGGTCGGTCGGAGCGGCGACTGGGTCCACGCGCAGTATCTCGCCGTCTCCGGTTCGTTCGTCCGATTCAAGTAACCAGCTGTCGGGCGCACCACGCGCTCGGTATAGTGGTGGGGTGAGGGTCGCGCACGCCGTCTGCCGCCTGGTCTTCTGCGCGACCACGCTCGCCGGTTGTGACCTGGTGTTCGGCCTCGAGACCCCCGCCCACGACTTCGTGTTCGACAACGCTGCGGGTCGCACCGATCTGGTCGACCTCCCGGTCCTGATCCCGCTCGAGCCCGCGAGCTTCAGCTATGCGACCGTCGAGGATCCGACGACCGACCTCCGGTTCGTGGATCCGAGCTCCGGCGACGAGCTCCCGTACGAGGTGAACGTCTGGGACCCGGAGGGGAGGTCCGAGATCTGGGTCCGCATCCCTCGCATCGCCCAGGGCTCGAGCACCGATCATGTCCTTCTGACCTCGGGCACCGACATCGGAACCGGAGGCGCCATTCCGGGCGAGGTCTGGCGTGGACACGAGCTCGTCCTGCACGCCGAGCAGATCGCCCCGGTCACGGATGTGTCCCGTCACTTCAGCCCGACGGCGACCAAGCTGACGTTGGCTCCGGGTGTGGTCGGGAGCGGGTTCGGCCTCAGCGCCGGAGGAGACATGACGATCGAGGATGGCCATACCCTGCTCGATGGCTGGACCGAGTTCACGATCGAGCTGTGGATCCACCCCGACACGCCCACGATCACCCGCACGACCCCGGCGCCCAACCTGATCGAACGGCCAGGCCCCGTACAGGCGCTGCACCTCGGTGTCAACGACACGAACCAGCTGGAGCTCACGGCCGAGTTGAACTTCAAGACGGACGGCGCGCTCTACATCAGCACGACGATCCCGACCCAGGCGTGGAGCCAGGTCGCGTTCGTCGGCGACGGAACCGAGCTCCGCGTCTACAAGAATGGCTTGCTCGTGGACGCCATTGCGAGTGTGCATGCGCTCGTCGGCTCCACCGTCAACCAGAACGTATTCAAGATCGGGGGACAGCGCTTCGATGGAGCGCTCGACGAGATCAGGATCGCTCCGGTCGCCCGGAGCGCGGACTGGCTCCTCGCGCAGTACCGCACGATGACGCACAGCTTCCTGCTCGCACCGTGACCGAGTAGCGGCCACACCGTCGGCCGTGTGTGCCGTCACGTGGACGATCAGCTGCCGGCCGGCGCTCCACGAGCCCGGGGCTGAGGTAGCGTGCCGAGCTTGCGCTACCTGCATCCCGCCCACGACGAACAGCTCGAGCTCTCCACCGACGACGTCTTCTTGAACCCCGGCTACTTCGCGGGCGAGTCACGTCTCGAGACCGACCTGTCGCCTCCCGACTTCCCCGGTGGATCGCATCCGATCGTCTCGGCGAACATGAACGCCGTCACCGGGAAGCGGATGGCCGAGACCATGGCCCGGTTCGGTGGCCTCGGGGTGTTGCCGCAGGACATGGAGCTCGCGACCGTCGAGCGGATCGTCAAGCACATCCACGCAGCAGACGCTCGGTACGACACGCCGCTCTCGGTGTCCCCGCGCGCCACGCTCCGCGATGTGCAGGGGATCATCCGCAAGCGGTCCCATGATCTGGTGGTCGTCGTCGACGAGGAGCGCCGGCCCCTCGGCATCGTCACCCACTCGGATCTCCGCGACCGGGACCAGTACACGCAGGCATCGCTGCTGATGTCGCCGCGGCTGATCTCGTTTCCGGTCGGGATCGCGAACCGCGATGCGTTCCTGCAGATGGACGAGGCGCGCGTCAAGGCGGCGCCCGTGCTCGACAAGGAAGGGCGGCTCGCGGGCGTGATCACCCGCAACGACGCCGTTCGACTCGAGCTCTTGCGCCCTGCGCTCGGCGCGAGCGGGGAGCTGATGGTGGCGGCCGCCGTGGGGATCTCGGTGCACGCCCCGCAGATCGCGGCGCAGCTGCTCGAGATCGGCATCTCGGCGATCGTGCTCGACACCGCGCACGGCCATCAGCGGCGGATGCTCGAGGCGATCGCGGCCGTCAAGGCGGTCGTGCGCGGGCGGGTTCCGCTGATCGCCGGCAACGTCTGCACGGCGGCCGGGACCAAGGCGCTGATCGAGGCCGGCGCGGACGTGGTGAAGGTGAACATCGGCCCCGGCGCGATGTGCACCACGCGGATGCAGACCGGCGCGGGAAGGCCGACCTTCACCTCCGTGCTGGTGTGCGCGAGAGAGGCGCATGCGCATGGCAAGCACGTGTGGGCTGATGGTGGCGTCAAGCACCCGCGCGACATCGCGCTCTACCTCGCCGCCGGTGCGGCGCGCGTGATGGTGGGCACCGCGCTCGCGGGCACCTACGAGAGCCCCGGCGATGTGAAGGAGGACAAGGACGGCCTCCTCTACAAGGAGAACTACGGGATGGCGAGTGGACGCGCGGTCAGCGATCGCAACGCTGATCAAGATGCGTTCGAGCGCGCCAAGAAGGGCTTCTTTCGCGAGGGCATCTCCACGTCGCGGATCTACATGCGCGAAGGGCAGGAGAGCGTCGGCGCGCTGCTGGTCGAGATGATCACCGGCGTCCAGTCCGCCTTCACCTACGTCGGTGCGCGCACGATCGCCGAGTTCCATGATCGGGCGGAGGTCGGAGTGCAGACGGCGGCCGGCTACGGCGAAGGCACCCCGCACGGACGGATCCGGGGCTGAGCCGCACGACGGATCCCGCCCCACCCGAACGGGGGGTGCCGCAAAACGCTGCACCCCTCGTGTCCACTCCAGTGGAATCCCGTCGGCGGGAGTGTCCTCTGGAGTGGACACTCCGACGAGATCTGCTGCGAGCCGTGGGACCTCCAACCATCGATTTCATCGGGTGAAGAGCCGATACTCGATCGGTCATGGCACCGACCGAGGCTGGAGACGATGCGCTGGCCACCGAGCGGGACTTCTACCGTCGCCTGCTCGACCTCGGCGGCGCGGAAGAGATCGAACCGCTGCTCGATCAGGCCCTCGCGCTGATCGTCGAGGTCACCGGCGCGAGCACCGGCTACCTCGAGCTGTACGACGACGCGGCCGCGACGCCGCGGTTCTGGAAGGGCCACGGTGTGACCGAGCACGACCTCGCCGCGATCCGCGCCTCGATCTCGCACGGGATCATCGCGCGGGCGATCAGCGAGGGCCGGACCATCGAGACGCCGTCGGCGAGCCTCGACGCGCGGTTCCAGGATCTCGGCAGCGTCCGCCAGCACGCGATCCAGGCGGTGTTGTGCGTGCCGGTCGGGACCGCACCACCGATCGGCGTGATCTATCTCCAGGGTCGGAGCCGGCCCGGCATGTTCGGCGACACCGATCGCGGCCGCGCGGAGCTGTTCGCCCGCCAGCTCGCGCCTCTCGCTGATCGGCTGGTGCACCGAGATCCGGACCTCGTCGACCACACCCGCGCGGTCCGGGAGCGCCTGCGCTGCCCCGAGATCGTCGGCCGCTCACGTGCGTTGGCGCACCTCCTGCACGCTGCCGCCAACGTGTCGCATCTCGAGGTCGACGTGCTGATCACCGGACCGTCCGGGACTGGCAAGTCGTTGCTCGCGAAGACCATCGCCGCCAACAGCCCGCGCGCGAACGGGCCGTTCATCGAGCTCAACTGCGCCGCGATCCCCGAGGCGCTGCTCGAGAGCGAGCTGTTCGGGGCCGAGCGCGGCGCGCACTCCACCGCGACGACTGCGCGTCGCGGCAAGGTCGCCGCCGCCGAGGACGGCACGCTGTTCCTCGACGAGATCGGCGAGCTGTCGAGCGCGGCGCAGGCCAAGTTGCTTCAGCTGCTCGAGACCCGCGAGTACCACCCGCTGGGATCACGAACCGCGGCCAAAGCCAACGTCCGCGTGATCAGCGCGACCAATGCAGATCTCGAGGCGCGGATCGCCACCAAGCAGTTCCGCGAGGATCTCTACTATCGCCTGCACGTCGTTCCCCTCGAGGTCCCGGGTCTCGAGGAGCGCCGCGAGGACATCGGCGAGCTGGTCGAGCACTTCTGCATCGAGGCCTGCAAGCGCCACAAGCTCGCACCGCTGACGGTGTCGTGGCGCGCGCTGGCAGCCTGCCGCAACGCCTCCTGGCCCGGCCACACGCGACAGCTCGCACATGCCGTCGAGGCCGCGGTGATCCGCGCTCACGGCGAGCACGCCGATGCGCTGCACGAGCACCACATCTTTCCGAAGGCAACCCGCGAGGCGGAGCCGGTCACGCTCCAGGAGGCGACGCGCCAGTTCCAGCGCCGGATCGTCCTCGAGGCGCTCGAGAAGCACGACTGGAATGTCACGGAGGCAGCGCGCGATCTCGGGCTCGCCCGATCGCACGTCTACAACCTGATCAACGACTTCGATTTGCGGGGAGGGCGTGAGGCCAAGGACAAGCCCAAGGACCGCACATGATCATCGATCGCGAACGCGCGCGCAGGCTGCTCACCCGCCCCCGGATCTCCATCGTCACCTCGCATCCCGATGCCGAGGTCTCGCGGCTGCAGGCCTTGCTCGGAGACCACCTCCAGGCCGACGGGCGGTCCACCCTCGAGGTGCTGCTCGGGCAGCTCGTGTATGCGTGCAGCGAACCCGCACCCGTGTCGAAGACCCTCGATCTGATCGGCCATGCCACCGCCGATGGCCTGCTGCGCATCGGTGACTGGGTGATCGATGGAGAGAGCTCGACGGTGACCGCATTCTTCCGCGGGATCGCAGAGCTCGACGTGTTGCCGAAGATCGGCGTCACCGCGCTGCGCGTGCTCGGCTGCAGCACCGCCGTGACCACCCGCGCGCGGGGCACGCTGAAGATCCTGTCGGAGCTGCTCGGTCTCGAGGTCTACGGGACGCTCGGGCCGATCTACAGCCTGCACTACGATGCCTCCGGGTTCTCCCACCAGTGGCGGTTCCTGCTCTCGGCGGCGAGCGAGCCGTATGCCCTGCAGCCCCCGCCACACAGCGCACCGGCCGACGAGCGCGCGCCGCTCGCCACCCGTCGCTCCCTCGATATCGATGCGCTGCCGGTCGTCCCGGTGCGCGCCGCCCGCGCATGGCCGCGCCACCTCCTCGGTCACGAGGATGCGCGCGCCGTGCTCGCGCTGATCGATCGCGCGCAAGGCGCGCAGATGCCCGGCCTGCTCGCGATCCCCAGCCTGGAGCTCGCGCTGCCTTCGCATCGCGAAGGGCACTGCCACGTCGCCGAGCTGATCCTCGATGGACAGTTCGTCCGCGTGTACCCCGACGGCTTCGACCAGCCGGGGATCGTGTATCCGGTCTCGGCTCCACAGCACCTGATCGGACTCGTGTCCGAGCTCCCGACGATCTAGCTCCACGACGAGGTTCTCCAACCACGAAGGTGCGAGAGGTGGAAGATGAGTAGAACGACGTTCTTCGGGTTCGGTGCGTACGTGGGATCACTCCAGGGCCTCACGCGCTGCGCGTGGTGGGATGACGATCCGGTCGGCGTCTACAACTTCGCGCAGGCGGCGCTCGTCCCGGTGGATCTCGCGAACAACCTGAGCGCGGCGCGCGCGGGGACGATCTCGTACGCGGACGTGCAGTGCGATGACCACCGGCAAGACGGTGGCCTGACCACGATCGGGCCCATGTTCCCCACGGGCGCCGTGATCGGGATGTGCTGGCTCACCGAGACGTACTACCTGACGCTCGCCAACCGGCCGCCACGCCAGCCCGCGAGTGCACCGAACGATGCGTACGACTACGAGGTCACGAGCTACCAGTACGCCGGTGGGGAGCAGGCCGATCGCAGGTTCTACGGGTTCCACGCGAAGATCGTCGCGATGAACGGTGCGCTCAGCAGCGTGGAGATCTGGAACGCCGGCACCGGAAAGATCTCTGGTCGTGCACCCGCCGGCACGTGGTGGCTCGATCTCGCGGCGGTGGCGCTGCCGGCGGCGGGCGGCACCACCACCGCGCTCAACACGCCCGGCGCGCTGTTCCTCGACGCGGCGACGGCGAAGTCGCTGCAGCTCCGCGGACCGAAGCGGCCACCGGACCTCGGCACCTGCGAGCTCCCATAGTCTCGTTCACGGCGTGCCCGCACAGCGAAAGCCCTGCCCGTAGCCGCGAATCGTCAACGGCCGCGGATTCTCGTTCACGACGTCGTCGGCCAGCTCGTCGAGTGGCGTGTTCACGGCGCTGCCGCCACGGGCGATCCGCACGTTGGGGCCCGCCGCGGACATCGACGCTCCCCACTCGCCCGCGTTGCCGGCGAGGTCCATCACCCCCTCCACCGATCGATCGTCGGGATAGCTCGCCACGTCGGCGACGCCGGGCGGCCCGACGCCGATCACCTTGGCGCCGGTCGCCCGAGGATCGATGCCCCACGGGAAGTTCCTCCGCGGCTCGGGGTTCGGAGCCCCATCGGGCAACCGCAATCCGCCGCGGACTGCGCGCGTGAACTGCCTGCTGGTGGGCAGCTCCTTGCCGAGGAAGCGACAGTACGCGTGCGCCTCGAGCCAATCGACGCCGGTAACGGGGCGCCGTGGCTCGCTCAGGTGCCCGAGCTCGAGCGTCTCGGGATAGATCGGTGGAGCGACCCCAGAGAAGCTCACCATCGCCGCGAGCTCGCCATAGGCCGCGTTCGTGACCTCGGTACGATCGATGCGGAAGCTCGGGAGCGTGACGCGCTCCTCCTTCGGCAGCGAAGGGTCGTTCGCGACGATCTTGGGCGTCGGCACGCCGTTGCCGCCGAACACGAACTCCCCGGCCGGGATCAGGATCGTATCCGCCACGGAGGCCTGACACGTGGGCACGCGGACGTGGAGCATGGGCACCGGCTGCTCGCGCCGCGTGTACCCCGGGAGCTGTCGGAGCGGCACGACCGACGATCGACACCCGCTGCGGGTGACGACGAGGAACGCGGGGCCGCCGCGCGCCTCCACCTCCTCCACGCGGGCGAGGCCCTCGTCGCGGGGCTCGCCCCGGAGCACGAGCTCCTCGAGGTACGGCTCTCCCGGCACCGTCGGATCGTCGTCGCCCGGGAGGTGGAGCTGCCAGCCGAGCCCGGCCACCGAGCGCGGCGATACGGGTCGTGGTGCCTGCGCCGCGGGATCCCAGTCGAAGGGCTCGAGCGAGAGCGTGAACCGACCGAGATCCCGGCTGCGTAGCGACGCCTCGAGCTCCGAGTGCACGCTCTCGACGTGACTGCGATAGAACCCGACGCTCGCGATCGACAGCGACGCGACCAGCAGCGACGCGACCGTGGCGACACGACGACGAAGGGCCTGCCGCGACCGCTCGACGAGCCGCGAGGGCGTCCAGCTCTGGCCGACATCCGCACGCTTTTGCCACTCCTCATCGAGCTCCGCGATCGCCTCGGCATACGGCGCGAGCTCGCGCAGCTCCGCCCGGCCGAGCAGGCTCGGCGCATCGGGGCGCGAGCGACGGAGGTGGTAACGCACGAGCTCGATGGCGCGGCGGCGATCGAGATCGCGGCGATCGAGCCAGGCGAGCACGCGAGGCACGAGGCTGTCGTGCACGAGCTCCCATCCCGGCTCACCTCCGGCGTCGCGTACGCGCACGAGCAACCCGCGCGCGCGGAGGGCCTCGAGGACGGCGCGGACCTCGTGGATGCCGTGTCGCGCGCCCACGATCTCGACCAGCTCCGTCTCCGGCCGCATCGCCCGCTCGTGCGCCGTGGTGACGAGCGCCACGAACAGATCGCGCGCGATCACGTCGCGCCCGTCGGCGAGCTCGGTGTCGAGCACCCGCTCGAGGTGCTCGCCCACGATCGCATCGAAGCCGCCGAGGCGACGATAGTTCGCGAGCGTCAGCATCGCAGAGCCTGGCTCGAGCGCCTCGTAGAGCACCGTGCACGCGAGCTGGAGGTGCGGGGGATACACCGCCGGGGACGCCCCCCAGCCCATCTCGGGGCCGAGCGCGGCGGCTGCGCGCTGGAGGTCGGCGAGCAGTGTCTCGAGCAGCTCGGGTTCGATCGCGAGACGCGCCTCGGTGATCGGCCCGACGATCGCATCACGCGCGCCCCCCGGCCCGAGGGGCGGCAGGCGCACGATCGGCGCGCCGGGCTCGAGCTCCTGGGTGCGCGAGACCAGACGCGCGAGATAGTCCTCGCGGATCGTCAGGACCACGGAGATCTCCGCGCCGGCAGGCCACCGCTCGAAGCCGAGGACCTCGCGCACGAGATCGGTCTTCGGCGCGGCGTCGGCGAGCGCACTCTCGAGCTGATCGAGGACGAGCACGAGCTTGCCGCCGGTGTGTTGATGCCAGGCGGTGATGGCCTCGACGATCGTCGTGGCCTCGGGATGGATCGCCGACGCGATCACGGCCGGGTGGCTGCCGCGGCAGCGCACGTAGATCGCATGGATCCCGAGGGCCTCGAGGCGCGGGATCAACCCGGCGCGCAACAGCGACGTCTTGCCCACGCCGGAGGGCGCCGTGTAGATCACACTGCGACGGAACAGCACGTGCTCCGTGAGCATCGCGAGATCCGCTTCGCGCCCGTGCAGCCGGCCGCGATCTTCCTCGGTCAGCGGCGCGAGGTGACGAAACGGCAGCACCGGCATCGGCGGCGTCGCTGGTGGCGAGGGGATCGCTGCACCGGTCAGCGCCGCCGCGAGCTCGGCCGCGGCCTGGTAGCGCTTCGCGGGCTCGGGGGACAAGGCTCGCTGGAGCACCCGCCGGAGCTCGAGATCCTCGATCAGCTCGAAGGGTGGCGTCAGCGTGAACGCGTTCGGGCGCCGCCACCCCGTCAAGAGGTGGACGAACACGAGCGCGGCCGAGAACAGATCGGACCGCGCATCCACGCGCCCTTCCATCATCTGCTCGGGCGCCATGTACGCGGGGGTCCCGCCCGCGGACTCCGCGGGGCGATCCGGCGAGCGCAGCCGCGACAGTCCAAAATCGACGAGCACCACGCGCTCGCGGCCATCGCGCTCGACGACGATCGCATTGGCGGGCTTGACGTCGGCGTGGACCAGGCCCGCATCGTGGGCCGCTCCCAGCCCCGCGAGCAGCTGCCGCACCAGCTCCACGGCGCGCTCGCGGGGCACCTTGCCCGCGGACACCACCTGCTGGAGATCCTTGCCGTCGAGCAGCTCCATCGCGAAGAACAGCCGGCCATCGTGGGTGATGTCTGCCTGATAGATCCGCACCACGTTGGCGTGATCGATCCTCCCGACGCTGCGGATCTCGTGGACGAACAACCGGCCATCCTCCGACGACGGATCGATCTCGGCGTGCAGCACCTTGAGCGCCACGTCGCGTTCGACGGCGAGCTGCCGTGCGCGATAGACCGTCCCGAACGTGCCGCGTGCGACGATCTGATCGATGCGGAACCGGCCCGGGAGCACGGTGCCGGTGAGATCGTCATCGGCCGCCGTGACGCGCGGAACGCGGGGCCGCGTACCGCGCAGCGAGAGCTGAGAGCGCCGCACGTCCCACAGGCCGGCGAGCGGTGGGGGTTGCGCGATCGTCTCCGAGGCGTCGGAGGCCTGGAGTGCGCCACCCGGCGCAGCGGCACGGAGGTGCGCGCCGAGGCTCGCCATCGTGACCGTACCGGTCCGCGGATCGAGCGCCTCGCCGCACAGGCCCGAGAGCAGGCCATCGATCAGCGGACGCCCCTCCACGTGTGCATTCGTGGCGATCAGGTGCGAGCTGATGTTCGTGCGGAGCGCGCCGAGCCAGCTCGCCGCCGTGCCCGCGCCATGCGCCGAGAGCACCACCACCACCTGCTCCGCGCGCGCCGAGGCGAGCCGCTCGCGCAACCAGGCCAGCGGGAGCGTGGACTCCTCGGGGTACAGCTCCGGTTGCGCACCGGTGACGAGGGCCGGCGCACCGCGGATCTCGATGATCGTCCCGAGGAGCACGAGCACCGCGACACGCGCCTCCTCGGCGATCATCTCGTCGAGGTTCCTCTTCAGCGTGCCGCGATCCGCGGCGTAGCGCTCGCCCGCGGTCGCGGTCAGCCGGCGGATCTGCCACTGCGCGCCGGTCGCGAGCAGCGCCTCGCCCACCTGCCCGAGCGTGTGCACGCCGGAGGCATCGAGCCCGGTGCCGCCCTGGGTACCGTGACCGGCGACCAGCAGCGCTGTGCCATCCGGCCTGCGGGGCGCCATCAGCCGCCGATGCTACGCCAACCAGGCGGTCACGCGCGCGGCGATCGCCCCCGGGTCTTCGACGTGGAGGAAGTGACCCACGTTCGGCACGATCTCGAGCACGCGGGCGGCGAACCAGCGCGCGTCGGCCTCGGTCGGCGGCACGATGCAGCCATCGTCGGCACCATGCAGCTGGAGCAGCGGCGTGGAGATCCGGGCCTCCGCGCGCCGAAGGCGATCGACCAGGGTCGACACCGGCCGGAGGATCGCGCGGTAGTACGCGAGCGGCGCCGGTAGGCTCGCGGCGAGGCAGGCATGGAGCTCGGCGCGCCGCGCCGGATCGAGCGTGAAGCCCGGCGACCAGGTGCGCCACAGCCGATCGATCAACGCGAGATCGCGCGCCTTCACCAGGTGGCCCGCACCCGGCAGCTGGAACAGGCCCATGTACCAGCTGCGGCGCCACTGCCGCGAGTACGCGAGCGAGCGCAGGAACGTGGCCGGGTGAGGAATCGCGAGCGTCACCGCACGCCGCACCCGGGCCGGCGCACTGGTGCACACCGCATAGGTGATGGCCCCGCCCCAGTCGTGGCCGACGAGATCGACCTCTCCGCCGAGGAGATCGATCAACGCCGTGACATCTGCCGCCAGGGTCTCGAGATCGTACGGCCCCACGATCGGCGAGGGCGCATAGCCACGGAGCCACGGCGCGATCACGCGATGGGTGCGGGCGAGCTCCTCGAGGAACGGCGCCGCGGTCGGTGGGTGATCGGGGAACCCGTGCAGGAACACGAGCGGGCGCGCCGTGGCGTCGCCGCCGACCAGCGCGTGGATCGTCCCCACGGGGAGCGCGAACGTGGCGCGCGCGAGGGCCATCAGGGCGTGGCCGTGCCCATCGCCGCCTCGAGGCGGTGCTCGAGATCGGTGAGATCGGACGCAGGCACGCGATCGGTGCGCCACGAGAGCCGCAGCGCGTTCCCCTTGATCTCGTGACGGAACGCCTTGGTGCCGATCAGGGTGAGCATGTCGAAGTAGATGTCCATCAGCGCGCCCTGCCCCGCGAACTGGCTGCGCACGTTCTCCCCGATCCCGGTGAGGAACAGCCTTCCCTGCGCGATCCAGCCATCCGCATCACTCGCCTGCGGCGCCGGCGATAACGTGAGCTCGACCTCGACATCGAGCGTGCGCTTCGAGGACATCAGCTTCATCAGCGCGTCGTCGGTGGCGCCCTCGGGAGCGGCGACGGCGAACCGTGCCTTGTCGAGCTTGAAGCCGGGCATGAACTCCCGCGGCCCCACCGCGCCGAGGATACAGCGACCGTGCGCGTCGGCCATCGTGGACTCCGCGTCCATCACCTTCGCGAGCCCGGTCTGCGCATCGGCGACCGAAGCGAGGGGATCGAGATCGATGTTCTTGCCGTCGATCCCGCCGATGAACACCACGTAGGTCGCCTGGCCGAGCTCCTGCGACCAGCGATCGGCCGGCATCTCCACGCCCCACTGGATCGGCACCACGCGGACGTGGATCGTGCGCGGGCCGTTCGCGCCCGGCGTCTCGAGGGTGTAGTGCCCCTTGCCGAGATCCACGGGCGGCTTGCCGGGCGCCAGGATCTCGAGGACCTTGCCCATCTTCTCCGGGTGATCGAGGCGCGCCGCCACGTAGAAGCACGGCGATCCGTTGCACTCGAAGGCGCCGATCGCCGCGAGATCGCGGCCGAGATCGATGCCCGCGGCATTCATCGCGGGGACCACGTTGGGGCTCAGCTTCTCGAACGCCTCGCCCGGACGCTTGGTGCCGGTCAGACCCATCACAGACCGATAGCAGGCGAAGTTCATCTCGCCCCACCACGACCCATCCTTGGGCGCGATGAACGTGATGTTGCTCGTGAGGATCGGGCTGATGCTCGGACCCTCGATCTTCCGCGGCGGCGGGAGCTTCACGGTGGCGCTCCCCGAGCCGGCGCCGGACCCGGCGTCCTTCGACTTGCACCCACCGACGAAGATGAAGAAGCCGACGAGCACGACGGCGAGGAGGGAGCGCATTCGCATCGACGTACCGTGCCACAATCGCCACGTGACGTGGCGCCTTGCCCTCGTGGTCCTGACCGCCTGCGGTGCAGCCGCGCCAACGCCGAGCGTCGAGCCGACACTGCCTCCACCGGAGGTGATCACCACCGCACCGGCCGTCACCGCGCCGATCGTCGCGCGGGTGGACCTCGAGGTGCCGAGCGCCCCGACCAGCCTGGTGGTCCAGGGCAGCACCCTGTTCTGGAGCGATGGGCTCGGCGCGATCTGGTCGATGCCGAGCGATGGCAGCGCGCCCGCCCGGCAGCTCGGCGATGCACTGCACGCCGGCTTCGCGTTCCATCTGTTCGCCGCCGGAGATCAGGTGTTCGCCACCTCGCGCAAGGATCTGCTGCGGATCGGCTCCGACGGCGGCGTGCACCCTCTCGGCGTCACCGGCCTCGCCGATCTGCCCGAAGAGTCCGCCGGCGACGCGCGCGGGCTCTACCTCACGGTGTTCAAGCGCACCGAGGTGCTCCGCGTGCCGCTCACTGGGGGCAAGCCCACCAAGCTCGCCGATGTCTCCCGCGGCGTGCTCGGGCTCCACGGCGAGACCCTCTACGTGGCGAGCTACGCCAACGGCAGCCTGGTCGCGATCCCCACGCGGGGAGGCCCGGCGAAGACGATCGCCTCGAACCTCGTGCGCCCCACCGCGGTCGCCGCCGATGACACCGCCGTGTTCGTGTACGGCGAGCGCGATCGGGCCGTGCGCCGGATCGATCTCGCGGACGGCGGCGTCCACGTGATCGCGCGCGATCTCGAGAACAGCGACGACCTGGTCTCCGATGGCGCGTACGTCTACACGTTCACGTGGGGCGCGCAGCCGGGGCTCGTGCGGATCGCCAAGGATGGCTCGCACGCGGCGCAGCGCCTGACCACGGACCTCAAGACGCCGAACAAGATCGCGATCGATGCGAGCGCGATCTATGTGTCGAGCCGCGATCAGCACCGGATCGTGAAGCTGTTCAAGGCCGCGCTGCCGCACCCGTAAGCGGTTTGCCAGCTCTCGCCAGCACCCTGCCCTGGTCCGCAGCTTGCTCCTCGTCGGCCCATGCCTCGTAACGTCAAGACCTCTCGAGCCTCGGTGTGGTGGATCGTGACCGGAATCGGACTCGTCGTGGCAGGTTGCGGAGACAACCTCGCACCCGAGCGTCTCGACGATGTGCCGCTCCCCTGTAGCCCGGTGACCACGACGTTCGAGATCGACCACGCCGATCCATCGGCGATCGTCGCGCAGGAGATCGATCTCGATGGGGATCATCGACCCGACGATGCGCTCGGCCGCGCACATGACCTGATCGCGGGGTTCGCGCCCGACTTCAAGGCCGCGGAGCGGTTCGGTGGCCGGCTCGCGACCGACGTGGCGTGGACCCTCGCGCTCGACGAGTGTAACGGCGAGGTCCGCGTCTCGATCGCGCCGACCGATACCGGCGTTCCGCAGCTTCCCCGAGCCGCTGGCCAGATCAAGCCGGACGGCACGCTGACCGCAGAGGACGGTCAAGCCCAGCTCCCGCTCCTCGCGCTCGCCGACGCGACCGGCACACAGCGCGATCCAGGCTGGCGCATCGGGGATGCGCTGACGATCCGGGCCACGCTCGACGGTGACAGTCTGAGCGGTGTGTTCGCCATGGCGCTACCGACCGAGCTCGTGCGCGCGGACCTCGCCGCACCGATCGGCGAATTCTTGACCGCGCAGCCGGCCACCCAGGAGCTGCGCCTCGCGGTGGATGCCAACCACGATGGCGTGGTCACCGCAGCCGAGGTGGCCACCACCACCACCTACCAGGGCATGACCCAGAGCGATCTCGGGCTGGTGCTCGACGGGCAACCTCAGACCTCGATCGCCTTCCGGTTCCACGCCACGCGACACCAGACCGAGTAGATCGTTTGGCTCGGCCCTGCGTTTCATCAGGGACCGATGCGTTCGCTCCCTGCCCTCACGGCGCTGGCCCTGGTCGGGGTGCTCGGCATCCCCGCCGCCGCCGCAGACGACACGCCAGGCTCGATCACCGCGACCCTCAACTTCGCCCTCGGCTCGAGCGCGGTCGGCGATTCGCCGGGATTCCTCGCCCCCGGCGGCCACTTCGATCTCGGGTTCCGCGTGCGCCGCTGGCGGCTCGCGGCCGAGCTCGATAGCGCGCTGTGGTCCAAGCTCCGCGCACCTGACGAGCTGCCCGTCAGTGGCTCGTTCGTCCGCGCCGGCGTGGCGCTGCGATGGAGCCTGCTGGAGATGTTCGCCCGCCCGCGCGGCGAGCGGCCCGCCGTGGCGTACCGGATCTATGTCGAGGCGGGCCTCGGTCGGCAGCGCATCTCGGTCCCCGGCATCGAGGTGTCTCGCAATGACGTCATGATCGGTCTCGGCGTGTCACCCGAGATCTCGTTCGGCCGCGCGCTGTTCGGCGCGAACTTCGGCATGCGCGTGGTGATCGCGAACGCACCCGAGGATCAGGTCGCGCGAACCGCGTGCATGACCTGCAGCCCCACCACGCGCCACGACCTCACCATGCTCTACACCTTCGGCTTCGTGTTCGGACGATGACCATGCGAACCCTGAGCCTCCTCGCGATCGCGCTGTTGACCGCCACCACGGCGCACGCCGACGTGCTGCTGGTCGGAGATCCGCCGCCACCGCCACCGCCACCACCACCACCGCCGCCGCCGCCGCCGCAGATCGTCGCCGTCACCACGCCGCCGGTGGTGGTGAAGACGCCGGAGCCTCGCCCGCCGCTCGCCGATCGCTGGACGCTGACGCCCGCCACCGGGGTGCTGTGGATGCAGGTTCAGGGCACGTCGGGCTCGGGGATGGTGCTCGAGCCGACCGTGACCCGGACCTTCGATCGGTTCGAGCTGACCGCTGACTACACGCTGTCGCGCCTCGGCGAGGCTTCCGCGCCGATGCCGAGCACGGTCGTCCACCGGCTCGGCGCCTCCGCGGGCTACCAGGCCGGGCGGATCCGCGTCGGCGGCACGATGACGCTCGACTTCGTCGTGCAGGGCGGCCTCGGGATCCAGCACCTCGTGCGCGATCACGCCGCGGTCATCGATCGCCCGGATCTCTCCCTCGGGATCGGCTTCCGGATGCTCGACGACGTGAGCGATGCGGCCCCGCGCCGGATCTTCTTCGGCATGGAGTTCGACGCGCGCCTGATCATGATGCCGCGCCCTTCCGGCGGGACCGATCTCGGCTTCGTGTTCGCGTTCGGCGCCCCGTTCGGGCGATAGCGCCGCTCAGGAGGCGATGCGGTGATCCGCGATCAGCTGGTGCTCGACGAGCCGGTGATACGTCCCGCGCTTCGCCATCAGCTCCTCGTGCCGGCCGGACTCGACGATCCGCGCGCCCTCGATCACCACGATCCGATCGGCGTCGCGCACCGTGCTGAGGCGGTGCGCCACGATCAGCGTGGTCCGGCCCTCCATCAGCCGGGCGAGCGCGGTCTGCACCGCGGCCTCGCTCTCCGCATCGAGGTTCGAGGTCGCCTCGTCGAGGATCAGCACGCGCGGGTTCGCGAGGATCGCGCGCGCCAGGGCCACGCGCTGCTTCTGCCCGCCCGAGAGCTTGGTGCCACGCTCGCCGATCAGCGTGTCGTAGCCCTCGGGGAAGCCGGTGATGAAGTCGTGGGCGTTCGCATCGCGCGCGGCCTGCTCGATCTCGGGGACCGAGGCCTCGGCGCGACCGTAGGCGATGTTGTCGCGGATCGATCCCGAGAACAACACGGGCTCCTGCGCGACCATCGCGAGCGAGCGACGCAGATCCTCGAGCTTGAGCGCGCGGACATCGACGCCCTCGAACAGCACCCTGCCCTCGTCCACGTCGTGGAACCGGTACAGCAGCGACAGCATCGTCGACTTGCCGGCGCCCGACGGCCCCACGATCGCGATCACCTCGCCCGGCTGGATCTCGAGGCTGACGTTGGTCAGCACCGGCTGCCCTCGGCGGGACGCGTAGGCGAACGAGACGCCCTCGAACGTGACCGCGCCCTTGCCGGCGGGCAGCGGCGTGGGCTCCGCGGGATCGCGGATCTCGGGCACCGTGTCGATCACCGCGAACAACCGATCCGTGGCACCCGCCGCGCGCTGCAACGCGCCCCACAGGCCCGCGAGATCGGCGAGCGCCCCCGCGACGAGGAACGTGTACAGGAAGAACGAGGTCAGATCGCCCGCGCTCAGCTCGTGTCGGATCAGCGCGCGTCCGCCGAGCCAGATCACGGCCGCCACGCCGATGTAGCCCGCGGTCATCGCGGTGGCGTAGAACCACGAACGCGAGCGCACCAGCTCGAGGGTCTTTCCGAACGCACCCTCCACGCCCTTGCGATACCGGCGCGCCTCGTAGTCCTCGCGCACGAACGACTGCACCGTCTGGATCGCGCCGATCGACTCCTGGACCTGGCCCGAGACCTTCGCGAGCTCGTCCTGCACGGCGCGCGTCATCCTCCGGATCCGCCGGCCGAACACGAGCGTGGTCAGCACGATCGGCGGCACGATCGCGAGCATCAGCAGCGTCAGCTTCACGTCGATCACGAACAGCAGGATCATCGCGCCGACCATCTGGATCGAGTTGCGCAGCGCCATCGACAGCTCGCTGCCCACCACGCCCTCGACGACGGTCACGTCCGAGGCCAGCCGCCCGACCAGCTCGCCGCTCCGGCGCTCGTGAAACCACGCGAGCGGCAACGTCATGATCCGATCGAACACGAGGGCGCGCAGATCCGCGACCACGCGCTCACCCAGCCAGCTCATGCTGTAGTGGCGCAGCCACACCAGCACGGCGTTGACCATGAACACGGCGATCAGGAACACCACGATCATGTCGAGATCGTGCGAGGTGGTCTGCCCCATCCCGACGTCCACCGCCTGGCGCGCCGCCCACGGATAGATCAGCGTGATGCCCGACGCCGCGAACAGGGTGGCCACCGCGAGGAAGAACCGCGCGCGGTGCGGGCGAAGTAGCGGCACCAGACGCCACAGCACCGCGAGCCGGCGCCGGTCACCGCGCTCTTGCTGCTGACGGTCCGGCGGCTCGGCTTCGGTGTATGGGGCGCTCACCTGGTAGCTGGATAGCGCGTGGCGTGGCGGATGTCACCCGCCCTGCCGGGCAGCTACTACGGCTTGGCCGCGGGCGCCGCAGGCGCAGTGCCTGCCGCTGGCATCAGCACGGCCTGGTAGTACGCCTTGAAGTCGATGTACCGCTTCGCCGCGGCCTTGACGTTCTCGGTGGTCATCCGCGCGATGACCTTGCTCGGGTCGAGGATGATCGAGGGATCCTCCTTGTAGCGGTACGAGCTCGACAGCCAGTCGATCCAGAACCCGTTGGTCTTCATCGAGGTCTCACGCTCGCGGAGGTAGGTCTGCTTGACCTTGTCCAGGTAGTCCGCGCCGATCCCGTTGGTGGAGATCGCGGTGAACTCGTCGAACGCGGCCTTGATCAGCTTGTCCACCGCATCGGGGGCGCAGCCGAACTGAAGCGAGAACGTGCGCTCCTGGTGCGGCGTGCGCGCGAGGAACCCGCCCGCACCCACGCCATAGACGCCGCCCATGTCCTCGCGGAGGATCTCGCGGAGGCGGATCGAGGTCACGGAGCTGAGGATGAACATGTCCCGCTCCTTGTCCCGGCTCCACGCTTCGTCCCCCATGAACGCCACCGAGACGCGCGCCTTGGGCTCGCTGCCGAGGTTCCAGGTCTTCTTGACCACGCCGCCGACGCGCCGGATCGAGAGGTCCTTCTCCTTCTCCTTGCGGCCCTTGGCCGGGAGGCTCGCGAGGTAGGTCTCGACCAGCGGCTTCAGCTTCGCGACGTCGAACTTCCCGACGATCGTGAACGTGAAGTCCGAGGCGTCACCGAACCGGTCCTTGAAGAAGGCGAGCGCCTGGTCCTGGTTGACCTTGTTGACGTCCTCCGCCGTCGGCGGCTTGCGGCGCGCGTTGCCCTTGAACAGCACGTCCTGGGACTGGATCGCGAACTGGACCTCGGGGACGCGCAGGCGATTCGTGAGCTGCTCGGCAACCGTGCCCTTCCACACGCCGAACGCCTCGTCGTCCTTGCGGGCCGAGGTCATGCGCAGATAGATCAGCTGGAACATCGTCTCGGTGTCGCGCGCCGAGGCGTTGCCATCGACGGACTCGGTGGTCTCGCCGATCGAGGCGGAGACCGAGACCCGCTTGCCTGCGAGCGCCTTGCCGAGAGATTCCTCGTCGAGCTCGCCCACGCCGCCGAGGCCCGCGATGTCGTCCGCGAACCGCGCGGACGCCCACTGCTTGGCGGAGGCCACCGCGAGGCCACCCGGCGAATCGCCCGAGACCGCGATCGCATCGGCCTCGAAGTCCGTGGGCTTGAGCACCACGGTCACGCCGTTCGAGAGCGTCCACTCGGTGACGCCGAGCGCCTCGATCGTCTTCTCCTTGGTGATCTTGCCCGGCTTCGGCTCCTTGCCCGCCGCGATCAGGGTCGCGGAGACCGCCTTGTCCTCCCACGGATCGATCTTGGACTTCTCGACCTCGGCGATGATCGCGAGGATCCGCTTCTCGTCGGGTAGCGGCTTGCCTTCGGGTCCGGCGAGGACGATCGCCCGATTCTCGGCGCCACCGAAGCTCTGCGCGAGCTTGTTGAGCTCCGCCACCGTGATCTCCGGCAGCGCCTTGAGCGTGAGATCGCGCTCGGCCGCGCGGCCGATCATGAACTCGCCCTCGAAGAAGTTCCGCGTGATCTCGGCGGTGTAGTCGCTGGAGTCCGAGGTGGCCTCGGCATCGGCGTTCTGCTCGTAGACGCGCGCGATGTTGGTGCGCGCGCGATCGAGCTCGGTCTGGGTGAAGCCATGCTTCTCGACGCGCAGCACCTCGGTGAACAGCGCACGGAGCGTGTCCTCCTCCTTGCCGCCCTTGGCCTGCGCCTGGCGCGAGAACTGATCGATCTCGCGCGTGTCGCTCTGCACGCCGACCTGCGCGCCGGCGAACGGTGCGTCTGGCCGCCGCGCCACCGAGGCGAGCCGCTCGTTGATGATCTGGCCGTACAGCTGCTCGGCGACGATCCGGCGGAAGTCCCGGTGCGTGGCCTCGGGGCGGTGCGCGAACATGTTCGTCACGGCGACGAGCGAGAACGGCAGCTCCTTGTCGGTCACGATCGAGACGCGGGTCCCATCGGCCTTCGGGACCTCACCGTGGATCCGCGGGCGCGGCTTGTCCACGCGCGGCAGATCGCCGAACCGTGCGGAGACCTCCTTCTCGATCTTCGCAGGATCGACGTCGCCGACGATGACCACCGCCATCAGGTCCGGGCGGTACCAGTCCTTGTAGAACCGGTACAGCGTGTCGCGCGGCGCCTTCTTCAGGATCTCGGGATCGCCGATGGTGTCGCGCTCTGCATACCGCGAGCCCTTGTAGATCACCTTCGAGGTCTTGGTGCGCAGGCGCTCGAATGCGCCGCGGCCGAGACGCCACTCCTCGAGCACCACGCCGCGCTCCTTGTCGACCTCGGCCTTGTCGTAGCTGACGTTGCCGGCCCAGTCGCGCAGGATGTCGAGGCCCTTGCTCACGAACTCCGGCTTGTCGGTGGGGACCTCGAGCTGATAGACGGTCTCGTCGAAGCTCGTGTACGCGTTGAGGTCCGCGCCGAACCGCATGCCGATCTTCTCGAGGTAGTTGACGATGTCGGCCTTGGGGAACCGCTTGGTGCCATTGAAGGCCATGTGCTCGTCGAAGTGCGCGAGGCCCTTCTGATCATCGTCCTCGAGGATCGAGCCGGCGTTGACGGCGAGCCACATGAACGCCCGATTCTCCGGCTTGCCGTGGGGCAGGATGTAGTAGGTCAGGCCGTTGGGCAGCGTGCCCTTCTTGACCTTGGGCCACAGCGGCAGCACGGCATCGTCGCCGGTCGCGGGCGTGCCGCCGCCGGTCGGCGTGCCGACGACCGCGCCGGAGCCCGGGCCAGTCCCCGTGCCGCCGCCCCCTGTCGTGGTGGTCGGCTTCGAGCCGCCGCATGCGACGAGCGTCGCGAGGGCGAGGGTGAACAAACGTCGGCTGATCATGGCGGGACAGTGCCATGCGCGCGCCGCGCGATCGACCCGATCTGGCCCGTAGCTCAGGCCCGGGGGGCGTTCGGGATCTGGGACAGCACGTCGAACAGCGAGGCGAGCTCGTCCTCCTTCTTCGCCGCGTCGCGCCGGCCGAGCTCGATCAGCTCCGCCGCGAAGTCGCCGTCGAACAGGAGATAGGACAGGAGGTCGCTCTCGTGGCGCGCCTCACCATCGGCGAGCCGCTGGATCAGCTTCCGCGCGATCAGGCCATTCACCTTCATCCGGCCGGCCGCGACGAACTGCGCGGCGAGCGCGCCGATGTCCTCGGAGGGCCGGATGTGCACGGCCTGGATCCGCCGCAGGGGCGCGCCGCGGAGACGCACCAGCTCGTGGTTCATCATCTGCTCGAACTTGTCGCCGAACGAGCTGTGACCGGCCTCGAGGATCAGGTTGATCCGCTGCATGCGCTGGAGATCGTATTCGGTGTGATCGAGGAGCAGCGCGTTGAGCGCCTTGCCGGCGAGGAACAGCGGCTTCGGATAGGCCTCGGTGCGCTCGCGCTGGATCGCCTGCGGTTCGGTGGCGAGGTGCCGCAGCGAGATCAGCAGCAGGCGGTCCGCGCCGAGGCGGATCGCCGGGGACATCGGCGTGTTCTGGCGGAGGCCACCATCGGTGAAGTACTCCTCGCCGATCTTCACGGCGGGGAACAGCATCGGGATCGCCGCCGAGGCGAGCACGTGCCGGGGACCGATCCGGGCGGCGCGATGGCGCACGAACGGATCGCGGCTCCACTCGCGCGGTACGGGCTCGGCGCTCGAGAGGAACACCACCGTGTGGCCGGTGCCGACGTGCGTGGCCGAGACGCTGATCGCGTGGAGGTGGCGCTCGCGCAGGCTGCGATCGATGCCACGCCACGGGATCGTGCGGATCACGAACCGCTCGAGCCCGCTGGTGTCGAGCAGGCCGCCATAGCGAAAGCTCCCAGGCGGTGGCGGTGGTGGATCTCCGCCGAGCAGTAACTTGGTGGCGCGGAGCACGTCCTTCGCGCGCAGGCTGATCAGCTCCTCGAGCCGGAGCGCACGCCACGCCGAGTTGATCTGCTCGGCCTGCGACGCCGGATCGCTCATCGTGGCCGCGACGAAGGCGGCGTTGATGGCTCCCACCGAGGTGCCGGTCACGATGTCGATCGGGACGTGGCGCCCGAGCTTCTTCGCGAGATCCGTCCGCAGGTAGTGAATGATTCCGGCTTCGTACGCGCCGCGCGACCCGCCGCCCGAGAGGACCATGCCGATCCGTTGCCGAGTTGTGGGCGATTGCACCGATCTCATTGTAACTGCAACCGAACCGGGGGTGTGGCTGTCCAACCTTCCATGAAGCTCGCTGCGCCTGCCGCGCTCCTGTGCACCGCGCTGCTCGCCCTCCCCGCGGCGATGGCCGAGACCTCGTTCACCGAGGACAACCAGCGGGTCCCCGCGGCGCCCACGGCCCAGATCTTCGAGGCCTCGTGCGATCTCGAGATCGACCTCCGCGGTGTGCTCGCCGAGGTCGCGGTGCGGCAGCGGATCGTGAACCCCGGGCCCGACGAGATGGCCGCCACCTACGAGTTCGATCTGCCCAAGGGCGCGACGATCACCGGGCTCTCCCTCCGCGGCGATGGGCCGGCCGAGACCGCGATCACGATCCCTGGCACGTTCAGCACCGTCGACGTCAGCACGCGTGCCGTCCTCGGTGCGGACCCTGCCCTGCTCACCGCGCTCGGGCCCGATGCCTCCGCCCAGTACCGCCTGCGCCTCCAGCCGATCGCGCCGAACCACGAGGTGCTGGTCACCACGCGGTACTCGATGATCGGCGAGATCCGATCGAGCGCGATCCGCGTGGTGCTCCCCGGGCGCGCCGCCAGCGGGAAGCTCACGGCGTGCCGCGGCGTGGTCCGCGCGAGCGCAGGTCCCGGCGCAAAGGTCGCAGGCATCCGGATCGGCCAGACGGCGATCGCGCGGTCCACGGCAGCATTCGTCCTCGACGCGACCGACGTCGTGATCGACGCGAACCTCGCCTTCGCCGGCAAGGAGCCCGTGATGTGGACCCAGACCCAGGCGCTCGCGGACGGCTGGGCGGCCACGCTCGTGACCGTGGCGGCGCCATCGATCAAGACCACCACCGTGCAGGCTCGCCGCGCGCTGTTCGTGATCGATGGTTCGCGCAGCATGGAGCTGGTCGGGAAGCAGCACGTGTCCCAGGTGATCGGGACGATCGCGAGTGCGCTGCCGGCGAACGTGGAGCTCGAGGGCATCGTGTACGACCGGGTCGCCGAGCGCGTGTTCAAGACCTGGAAGCCCGACAGCGCCGCCACGGTCGCCGAGCTCCAGAGCGCGGTCACCCGTCACGTGCCGCAGAACGGGAGCTCGATCACGAGCGCCTTCGAGCTCGCGCACTCAGCGATCACGGATGGCGCGCGCGCCCAGACCATGGTGATCGTGATCAGCGATGGTGTCCTCGGCGAGATCAGCGGGCAGGATCTGATCCGGGCGCTCGATCTCAAGACCAGCACCGTGGACGTGATCGCGGTGGTGCTCGATCCGGGCAAGACGGAGAGCCCCGGCGCCGCGGTGCTGCGTTCGCCGGTCAACCTCTATGGCGGCTCGCTCGTCGAGATCTCGGTCGAGGAGATCGATGATGCGCTGCAGGTGGTGGACGAGTGGCTACGTCCGTCGTGGCTCGAGCTGGCGCTCGGCGATCTCCGCATCCCCGCGTCGCTCCGCGCCGGCAGCGGCTTCACGCGCACGGTGATCCACCGAGGCTCGCTGTCCAAGCTCGCGCTGACCGGGCACGGCGACGCGGCGCTCAAGGTTGCGTCGCGCCCTGGACCGAGCGCCCAGGTGGCGACCGTGGCTCTCGCGGAGATCCGCGAGGACGCCTCCGCGTTCTCCACGCAGCCCGATCCGGACCTCGACGAACGAAGCCGCGCGGAGCGGGTGCTGACCCACGCGCTCGCGGCGCACCCGTACGTGCGCGAGCGGCTCGCGTACGCGGTGCTGACCACGCAGGGCAAGATCGCGCGCAACCGCATCGCGATGGTCAAGGGCGGTGGGCCCTACGAGCGGATCACGTCGGTGGATGATCCGAGCGATGGCGGCGCGGGGAGCACCGTGCGCGCACCGATCGCGCGGCCCCAGCCCTCCGCGATCGCGAAGCTCACCCTCGAGCGGCTGTTCCGCGATCAGCTCCAGCCCAAGGCCTACGCGTGCTACCAGCGCGCCCTCGGCACGGATCCGAAGCTCGCGGGCACGGTGCTGTTCGAGCTGCACCTCGGCCGCGGCGAGATCACCCTTGTCAACCTGACGGGGCCCGGCGGTCCCAGCTTCGAGAGCTGCCTGAAGGATGCGGCGTACGGCCTCGCCGTGCCGTTCCCCGACTTCGCGGTCAACGCGGATGACCAGACGCTCGCGCACTACCCGCTGACCTTCAGCGTCAGCGAGGCCAAGCCGGCGATCATCCTGGGAGATGCGGACTCGGCGTCTCCGCTCGACATCGATGCCATCCAGGGCGGCGTCCCCGTGAAAGTTCGAGGAATGGCGTATCCAAATGCCAGCACGCCGCTCGGCAATCTACGACCGGGCAAACAGCCGTGAACCGAGCGCGCGGGGTCTGGATCCGCGCCGACGAGATCGTTATTGTGTGATGGTTCGTGGTGGAGGAGGAGGCTCGTTTACGCGTGCTCGTCGTCGAGGATGACCTCGACGTGGCGGCCGCGATCGCCCGAAAACTCGAGGCGAGCGGCCACGCGGTCGAGATGACCGCCGATCCACATGCAGTGGTGCAGCAAATTGCTGCAGGAAAAACTCTGTGGGACGTGGTCCTCCTGGACGTCAACCTGCCCGGGATGAGCGGGATCCAGGTACTCGAACACTTCCGGGCGGCGGGCTCCCTGGCCTCCGTGGTGATGCTGACCGGAGACGATTCGGCGCGGACGGCGACCGCATGTATGCGCGCGGGTGCCTTCTACTACCTGACCAAGCCGTTTCGGCCGGTGGAGCTGATGGCGATCGTGGAGTCGGCCGGCCGCTATGCGCGGCTGCGGGAGCACAGCTCTCGGCGCGAGCCGCTGGATGACTCCACGGACAAGCTGCTGGTCGGAGTGTCGGCACCGCTCCGGACCCTGCGCGCCGGGATCGCCCGGCTCGCGAAGCAGGACCTCTCGATCCTGATCCGCGGCGAGAGCGGCACCGGCAAGGAGCTGATCGCGCGCGCGTTGCACGAGCGCGGCCCTCGCGCATCCGGGCCGTTCATCGCCCTCAACTGTGGTGCGATCCCCGACACGCTGATCGATTCCGAGCTGTTCGGGCATACCAAGGGCTCGTTCACGGGCGCCACCTCCGATCGCGCGGGCGTGTTCGTCGAGGCCGATCAGGGCACGTTGTTCCTCGACGAGATCGGGGACATGCCGATGGCGGTCCAGGGCCGCCTGCTGCGCGTGCTCCAGGAGGGCGAGGTCCGCGCCGTCGGCTCGAGCGGGATCCGCAAGGTCGACGTCCGCGTGGTCGCCGCCACCAACGTCGATCTCGAGGCCGCCGTGGAGCACGGTCGGTTCCGGCAGGACCTGCTGTTCCGCCTCAACGTGGTGACCATCCCGGTGCCACCGCTCCGCGACCGGCTCGATGATCTGCCGATGCTCGCCGCGCACTTCCTGCACAAGCACGCCCGCGAGCCGATCACGCTCTCGCCGGATGCGCTCGAGTCCCTGGTCTCCTACCGGTGGCCCGGTAACGTGCGAGAGCTCGAGAACGCCATGCTGCACGCGATCGCCTTGCGCAGCGGCGGCGAGATCGGCGCCGAATCGCTTCCCGAGAGCATCGCTCCGCGCGCGAAGGGCACGCGCCCGATCTTCCTGCGCGACGACGAGGAGATCGTCTCGCTCGCGGAGGGCAAGAAGCGAGCGGCAACCGCGTTCGAGCGCGACTACCTGGTGCGGGTGATGTGGATCGCGAAGGGCTCGATCTCCGAGGCGGCACGGCTCGCCGGCATCGATCGCACGAACTTCCGCCGGCTCCTGCAGCGCCACGAGATCGACGCCACCGGCTTCCGGTAGCGCCCGATCAGCATCGACCGTACACGCGCCTCGTTCGCAGCCTGCCGTCGGTGCAGAGAGTTCAAACCAAGGAAGCAGGGAAGCGGACTTGGAAGTGGTCAGCCAAAGTCTCCGACCTTGGTTCCTGGCTTCCTGGGTTTGATATCCGGGACCGGGACCTGGTTCCGATCAAGGGACTCCGCTGACCAACGAGCTGGCCAACTGTCGAGATCGCCGGAGCTCGTAGCGCGCGCTCAGGCGGCGTACTTGCGGAGCTTCTCGACGAGCGTGGTGCGGTTGAGCCCGAGGAGCGCGGCGGCTTCGGTGCGGTTGCCGCCGGACTTGGTGAGGGCGCGATCGATCAGGTCGCGCTCGAGGTGCTCGAGGGCGGCGCGGAGATCGAGGGTGTCGGTGGTGGGCATCTCGGGGACCGAGCCGCGCGGGATCGCGGGGCTGCTCCCGCTGGCCGTCGCCGCCGGCGGGGGATAGACCGCGAGGAACGGATCCGTGCCGCGCGCGAACTTCACCTTCTGCCCGGGGATCGTGAGATCGGCGGCGCCGAGGCGCGAGCGGCGGGCGAGGAGAACCGCGCGCTCGATCAGGTGCGAGAGCTCGCGGACGTTGCCCGGCCAGTGATACGCGATCAGCGCAGCCTTGCCCGATTCGTCGAGGCCTTCGACGTTGCGGCCGATCCGCTCGCGCACGCGCGCGATGCACAGCTCGGCGATCTGGATGATGTCATCGGAGCGCTCGCGCAGCGCCGGCAGCGACACCGGCACGACCGCGAGGCGGAAATAGAGGTCCGCGCGGAACGTACCCTGGGCGACCATGTCCTCGAGGTTCCGGTGCGTCGCCGCGATGATGCGGACATCGACGGGCACCTCGACATCGGAGCCGACCGGCGACACCGTGCGCTCCTCGAGCACGCGGAGCAGCTTGGCCTGCGCGGCGAGCGGCAGGTCACCGATCTCGTCGAGGAAGATCGTGCCCTCGTTCGCCGACATGAAGCGGCCCGGGCGCGCGTTGTTCGCACCCGTGAAGGCACCCTTGACGTGACCGAACAGCTCGGTCTCGAGCAGCGTCTCCGGGATCGCGGCGCAGTTGACCGGGATGAACGGGCGGCCGCGGCGCGCCGAAGCGCGGTGCGCCGCGCGAGCGAACAGCTCCTTGCCGGTGCCGGTCTCGCCGGTGATGAGGATGTTGCAGTCCGTCGCCGCGACGTACTGGATGGTCTCGAGCGCCTCGAGCATCGACGGAGACTCGCCGACGATCTCCGCCGCGAACTGCGAACGCCAGCTGGTAAGCGAGGAAGGCTGCATCGACCAACCACCAGTGCGAATGTGGTGCCATCACTTCGCGGGTTAGGCGTGGGGTATCTTACGAAAGGCTCACCCATAGATTTGATATGGGTAGCGAGGCCCACATCATCGCCATCGTCGGGCCGGTCTACCCACGGGGTATCTCGATACCCACGGCAGAGTGGGTTGGGCTACACAAACAACAGCTCCAACCTCGCGAAACCACTCCGGACTGACGTCAACACCGACGATCGGTGTCAGCCGATCTCGGAGGGAACCGATCGCGGGTCCCGAAACGCAAGATCGACCGGGTGGCGACCCGGTCGAGTGCATCGCGACGGAAAAAATCTCAGCGACGACCGGGGAGCCGGACGCCAAACGCCGAGCCGTCGTCGCGCGCCTCGTAGGAGATCGCACCACCGTGCGCTTCGCAGGCCAGGCGACAGAAGTACAGCCCGAAGCCGCGCTTGCCGTTCGAGCCCTTCGCGTACTTGGCGAACAGGCGATCGCGGAGTCCCTCGGGGATCGGTGGACCGCTGTTGAACACGCAGATCTCCACGCCGGGGCCATCGAGCAGATCGGAGCTCTTGCCGGAGATCCGGATCACGCCGTGCTTGTTGCAGTAGCGGAGTGCGTTACCGACCAGGTTGTGCATCACGCGCTCGATCAGCGCGCCATCGAAGCTCCCGACCAGCGCCGGATCACAATCGATCTCGAACCGAACCGTGCTCGTGCCCACCGCGTGGACGTCCACGACCTCGTGGATCAGCGCGCGCACGTTCGTGGGCTCGACCTTCGGCTTGACGGCGGCATCCTCGAACCGGGCGATATCGACGAAGTTCGCCACCAGGCCCGACATGCGCTTGAGAGCGCGGACGGTGGCGCCGAGGGCCTTGGACTCCTCGTCTCCAAGGGTCACCACGTCCTGGATGTACATCATGTTGCCCAGCGCGACGGCGAGGCCGTTGTTGAGATCGTGGGCGAGCATCGCCGCCGCCTCCGCACCATAGGCGAGGAGGCGATCGTTGCGCTCGACGTTGAGGCGGGCCTCGACGAACGCCTGCTGCGTCCGTGCCGCGGCCACCATCCGACGCTTGAGCTCGCCGATCTGGGCGGGCTTGGTCATCACGTCGTCGGCGCCGGCATCGAAGCACTCCGACCGCGTGGTCTCGTCATCCTGACCTGACAGCACCGCGATCCAGATCGCTGGACCGTGCACGGCCTTGAGCTTGCGGACGACGTCGAGGCCGGGTGTCGGCATGTTGTAGTCAATGATCACGAGGTCGGGAGGCGTCTGCTCCGCGATCATCAGTGCGGGGAGCCCATCCTCGGCGCTGAACACGTGGAAGCCGCTTCGCATCATTGCGTTGGCGATCGCGCGACGCACACGTGGGTCATCGTCGACCACCAGCATCCGGACACCGGATGGAGCGAGCGCGGCGAACTCGCCGGTGCCAGTGATCATGGAGGGTAACGGAATCGACACGGTGGCTCCTGCTGCGAGCGACGTGCCACGACGCAGATCGAACAACCTCGCGTAGTTGAGACTCCTCAGCTCGCGCTGCCCGATCGATCCCCCGTCAAGCTCGCCGACGGTGAACCGATCGAGACTCTGGTCGACCTACGGACTTGCCATGACTCGGCGCGAACCCGCGAACACAGGATCGATGAAGAGGCTGACGCCAGAGTTGACGTCCCACGATGCCAGCGCACCGAGAGATCGCGGAGTTACGACGGCACGGACGTTGCTGCATGAGGCCACATGAGCGACGCACCCGACCCCGATCCGAAGCCGGCCGAGAAACCCGGTGGGAAGTCTTCGAAGATCATCCCGATCCTCCTGGTCCTGAACCTGGGGGCGAGCGGGTTCGGCGCCTTCAAGCTCGCCACTGCGAAGGCCGCACCGGCCGCCGCCAGCCACGAGGCGGCCGCACCCACAGGGGCCGAGATCGTCGGGCCCGTCATCGCGCTCGAACCGTTCGTCGTCAACCTCGACGAGCCCGGTCAGGCTCGCTACCTCAAGGTCACGCTCCAGCTCGAGCTGGTGTCCAAGGAGGCCGAGGCGCCGCTCGAGAAGAGCAAGCAGGTCGTGCGCGACACGATCCTGAGCCACCTCTCGGGCCTCAAGCTCGCCGACACGCTCGGTGCAGCTGCCAAGGACAAGCTGCGCACCGATCTGATGAAGAAGCTCGAGCCGATCGTCGGTGCCCACAGCGTGCGCCGGATGTTCTTTCAAGAGTTCATGGTGCAGTGAGGACCGCCCCGTGAGCACACCTCCCCAACTCCCCTCGATCGTGATCGGCCGCCCCATCGGCGCGGATCAACGTCCGTACGTGATCGCCGAGCTCTCGGCCAACCACCTCGGCAAGCTCGAGCGCGCCATCGCGATCATCGATGCCGCCGCCGACGCCGGCTGCGACGCGATCAAGCTCCAGACCTTCACCCCGAGCTCGATGACCCTCGAGTCCACCGACGGCGACTTCCACATCCCCGACGGGCCGTGGAAGGGCCGCTCGCTGTGGGACCTCTACGACGAGGCCCACACCCCATGGGAGTGGCACGCACCGCTGTTCGCCCACGCCGCCGCGAGGGGCATGGTCGCGTTCTCCACGCCGTTCGACGAGGAGGCCGTCCAGCTCCTCGATCACCTCGGCGCACCCGCGTTCAAGATCGCCTCGTTCGAGCTCGTGGATCTCGAGCTGATCCGCGCCGCCGCGCGCACCAACAAGCCCCTGATCATGTCCACCGGCATGGCCTCGGACGCGGAGGTCGCAGAGGCGCTCGAGACGGCGCGCTCGGCCGGCAACGGCGGCGTCGCCCTCCTGCACTGCATCTCCGGATATCCGGCCCCGATCGCCCAGACCAACCTTCGCCGGATGGAGCAGCTCGCGAGCTACGGCACGGTGATCGGCATCTCGGATCACTCACCCGGTGCGATCGTTCCGATCGCCGCGGTCTCGCGCGGCGCGGCGATCATCGAGAAACACCTGACCCTGGCGCGCACCGATGGTGGGCCCGATGCCGGGTTCTCCCTCGAGCCGCAAGAGATGACCGAGGTCGTCCGCTCGTGCGCGCTCGCCTGGTCCGCGCTCGGCGATGGCAGCTCGCGTCGCCCGAAGGCGGAGGATGGATCCCGCAGGTTCCGCCGCTCGCTCTACGCAGCGGTCGACATCGCTGAGGGCCAGGTCCTCACGCGCAGCAACATCCGCTCGATCCGTCCCGGCTTCGGCCTCCCTCCGCGCGAGCTGCCCACCGTGATCGGCAAGCGCGCCAGGGTCCAGATCGCACGCGGCACGCCCCTCGCGTGGGAGCTGATCGGATGAGTGAGCCGATCACGATGCGCGATGCGCGACTCGAGGATTGCGAGCGCGTGTTCGCCTGGAACTGTGCCCCCGAGGTCCGCGCGCTGTCGGGTGATCCCCGGATCATCGAGCTCGCGGACCACACCCGCTGGTTCCAGCGCCGCCTCCGCAACGGTCCGATGTGGATCGTCGAAGATCGGGGCGCGCCGGTCGGCGTGGTGCGGCTCGATCCGGGTGGCGATGTCACCTGGATCTCGATCGCGCTCGCTCCCGACGCTCGAGGCCGCGGGATCGGCCGTCGCGCCATCCGCGCCGCCTGCGAGACATACCAGCAGCCGATCCACGCCACGATCCGCGCCACCAACGCCGCCAGCCGCGCCTGCTTCGAGGCCGCCGGCTTCACCTTGACGTCGGTCACCGGCGACCTCGTCACCTACCGATGGAGTCCGTGATGCAGACCTCTCAGCTCAACCTCTGGCGCTCCGAGTTCGGGCGCGACTACACCGATCGCAATGACCGCGAGAAGCCCGAACGGGTGACCTCGTGGCAGCGTCTGCTCGACGGGATCGTGCCCACGCGCGCTCTCGAGATCGGCTGCAACGTCGGCTGGAACCTCGAGTACCTGCGCCGGCTCGGCGTGTCCGAGCTGTACGGGATCGAGCCCCAGCTGTATGCCGTGGAGCGTGCACGCTGGCGCGGTCCGCAGTTTGGCGTGGTCCAGGGCACCGCCTTCGATCTCCCTTTCAAGGACGGCTGGTTCGACCTCGCCTTCACCAGCGGCGTCCTGATCCACATCTCTCCGGAGACCGTCGGCGCGGCGCTCGACGAGATCTATCGCGTGTCACGTCGCTGGATCGTCGCGATCGAGTACGACGCCCCCGCAGAGACCGAGATCAACTATCGCGGTCACGAGGGTGCGCTGTGGAAGCGTGACCACGGCGGAATGTGGATGGCACGCCATCCCGACCTCCGCCTCGTCCGACGGCTCGAGCTGTCGGAGGCCGAAGGCTACGACGATTGCACGGCGCACCTGTTCGAGAAGCCCTGATGCGCACCATCGCGATCATCCAGACCCGGATGGGCTCGAGCCGGCTGCCCGGCAAGGTCCTCTGCGATCTCGCCGGCGACACCATGCTCGCCCGCGTGGTGCAGCGGGTGCGCGCCGCCCGCTCGATCGACCAGGTCGTGATCGCCACCACCCGTACCGCTCTCGACGACGCCGTCGTACGGGAGGCCGTGCGGCTCGGCTGCGGCGTCCACCGCGGCTCGGAGACCGATGTGCTCTCGCGCTACCTGGGAGCCGCTCGCGAGTTCGATGCGGGTGCGGTCGTGCGCGTGACCTCGGACTGCCCACTCCTCGACACCGGCGTGATCGACACCGTCGTCCGCGCCCTCACGCCCGGTCTCGACTACGTCTCCAACACGCACACGCGCACCTATCCGCGCGGCCTCGACGTCGAGGCCTTCCACCGCGACACGCTCGAGCGGATGGCGCGATTCGCCACCTCGGACCCCGCGCGCGAGCACGTGACCGCATTCCTGCTCGAACAGCCCGCGCTGTTCACCACGCGCCAGGTCTGCTCTCCCGTCGACGACTCGGATCTGCGCTGGACCGTCGATGCGCCGGACGATCTCGCCCTGGTTCGCACCCTCTACGATCTGCTCGATCTCGACCGCGGTCCACGTCCGTACCAGGAGCTGGTCCGGATCGTTCGCGCGCGCCCGGAGCTCGTCGCGATCAACGCCCACGTCGTGCAAAGGAGCGTCCGTGTCGCTTGATGTCCTCGCTACCTGGCGCACGCTGCTCATCGATCTCGGGCAGCTCGGCGAGGCACTGAGCCTGGCGATCGAGCACGACGACGTGGTCGGAGCGATCTCCGCGATGATGCAGCTGCGCGCGGTCCGGTCGTCGCTCAGCCGCGTCGAAGCACCGATGATGATCAAGGGCGAGCTCGCCGAGCTCCAGGCGATGCGTGATGTGTTCTCGCATGTCGTGTCGGCGCGGGCCGCCGAGGCGATGATGACGCGTTGGATCGAACGCCCGATCCCTGGCGACGCACGGCTCCTGGCATCGCCTCTCGGCGTGGCGGTTCTCGCCGATGCGCTGCTGCCCACGTCGTGGGACTTCGAGTGCGACCTCGTGGTTCTCGTCGGAGCCGAGCTCGCGCCCGTGGCCGAGATCCTCGCGGACCTCGGGCAGAAGCGCATCGTGATCGTCGGCGAGGTCACCACGTCGCGCGCGATCTGCGTGCGGACGATCGAGGAGCTGTCTCCCGCGGCGCGCACCCTCGTCCCCGGTCCGCCCACGCAGTTCGCGGTGCGAGCCTACGTCGGCACCGATGCAACCTTCGTCAACGAGATCGCGGAGGCCACCCGCAACGCACTCTCGGACCTCCGGATCCACCGCAACACGGTCCTCGCCTTCTCGCGCACCTGGGTGGAGCAAGGGCTCGCCAACCTCCCGGCGCTCGCGAGGTGGCCCTCGATCGCCGAGGTCGGCGACGCGTTCGCCGGCGTCCCCATGGTGATCGTCGCGCCCGGACCTTCGCTCAAGCGGAACGCGGCACAGCTCCGCGCTCTCAAGGGCCGCGCGATCATCACGGCCTTCAGCCATTCGCTCAAGCCGGTGCTCGCCGCCGGCGTCGTGCCCGATCTGGTGCTCACGGTCGATCCGCAGGACGTGCGCTACCACTTCGCCGGCTGCGACACGTCGGAGACCTGCGTGGTCAACGCGGCCACCGTGCACCCGTCGCTGTTCGAGCTGCCGGCCGCGAACTTCCTCACGCTGTCCGCGAACTCCGCCATCGACGACTGGATCTTCGACAGCCTCGGCGTGGATGCGCTGGTCCCCGGCGGCGGCTCGGTCGCCACCTCCGCGTTCTCGCTCGCGCTGAAGTGGCGATGCGATCCGATCGTGTTCGTGGGCCTCGACCTCTCGTTTCCCGGCGGTGAGTACTACGTCTCGACGTCCACCGACGGCGGCGCGCGCGCCAACGTGGATGCCAGCGGCGTGATGCGTGTCGAAGGCTGGAGCAAGGACTTCCAGGCGATGAAGGCCGGCGGAGGTCCCTCGGCCGTGCCGGAGCGCAGCGTCGAGCTGCCGGGCTGGCATGGCGGCACCGTCCCCTCGAGCTTCATGTTCGGGTTGTTCCACCGCTGGTTCGTCGAGAGGATGGCCTCGGTCACCGACACCAAGGTGTTCAACTGCACCGAGGGCGGAGCGTTCATCGAAGGGATGGAGCACATCCCACTCGCTGCCGTGACCCCCACGTTCGAGCGCGAGATCGATGTGCGCGCCATCCTCACCGACGCCACCGCACGGCTCGATGGCGAGCGCCACACCCGGTTGGTCGACCACCTCACCGGCTTCGCTCAGGGGCTGCGCAGGGCCAGGAGGCTCGCGGCGATCGCCCGCACCCAGATCGCGCGCGGCCACGCCGGCCCTCGTCTCAAGCGGATCGAGAAGGCGCTCGCCACCACCATGCGCCCCCTCGCCATCGCCTCGCTCCTCGCCCAGCGCGAGCTGGAGCGCGCCGATGACACCTCTCGTCGCCAGGGCTCCGAGGCGGACTACCTCGATGCCTCGGTCGCGCTGATGACCACCCTCGATTCGGTGATCGATCAACTCGAGCCCGCCCTCACCCGCGCGCTCGCCCAGCTCTCACCAAACAAGGGGCAGCATGGCCGCGCCGCGTAAGAAGTCCGTCGCGCGAATCGTCGCGGTCGCTGGCGGGAAGGGTGGAGTCGGGAAGAGCACCGTCGCCGCCAACCTCTCCCTCGCGATCGGTCGCCTCGGCCACCGCGTCGCACTGGTCGATGCCGACCTCGGCGCGGCGAACCTCCACACCATGATGGGTGCCCTCCACCCGCGTGCCTCGCTCGCGGACTTCCTCGATCACAACGTCGACAACCTCGACGAGGTCCGCCTCAACGTCGCCCCCAACGTGGATCTGATCCCGGGCGCCTCCCGCCCCGGCTCCGCGAACCTGCCCGTCGCCCAGAAGCTCCGGCTGATCCGCGCCATCGCGCGCCTCGACGCGGACTGCATCGTGGTCGATGTGGGCGCAGGGACGTCCTACACCGTCGTCGATCTCGTCGGCGCCTCCGATCTCAAGCTGTTCGTGGTGGCCCCGCAGCTCCCCTCGCTCCACAACGCGTACGCCTTGCTGAAGGCGTGCGTGCACCGCGTGGTCCGCAAGCTGTCCGACGACGAGACCCAGATCAACTTGATCGACTCCGCGCTCGCGAACGAGACGCGGGCGCGCACGATCGTCCAGCTGCTCGCGGTGCTTCGTCCGATGGATCCTTCGCTGGTGGATCTGATCGAGGACACCCTGTCTCGGTTCGGAGCGGGCCTGGTCGGAAACATGCTGACCTCCGACTCCGAGGTCGGTGCGATGACCCGCATGTCCCCGCTGATCAACGACCACCTGCGCGTCTCCGCTCCGGTCCTCGCCGCGATCCGCCGCACCAACTCGCTGGCGGGCGGCCTGCGCGCCGGCACCGGGACGCTCGCGACCTCCAGCGACGAGAGCTTCGCCTCGTTCCGCGCCCTCGCGCGCACGGTCCTCGAGGCCGACCTCGGGCGCCTGCGCGGTGAAGCGCGCCAGCAGCAGACGATGCCGCTGTGGGTCAGCCGCGAGGATCGCCCGGCGACCGCCGAGCCGCCGCCGGCGGAGCAGCCGCACTGACTAGCTCGTCGCACGGCATCTGCGAGGCCGATCCGATCTCCTCGCCGTCGACGATCGTGTGGCCGAGCATGTCAGCCTTGCTCGCCGACACGAATGCACCGCGAGGCACGGCCAAGGCGAACGTCCCGTGCACGTCAGTGACGGCATCGAGATGGTTACCGCCAAACGATGCACTCACCCGGGCCTCCGGGACCACGCGGTTGCGATAGTCACGCACGACGCCGTGGACCACGTGCTCGGCTGGCGCGCTGTTCATCACTGGCTCCGCCGGCGCCGCGCTCCCGCATCCGAGCTGCCCGAGCACCACGACGATCACCACATGCAGGAGCGACACGTCGAGAACCCTAGCGCACCCGACGCGACGACGCTCGAGGAACCGCGGATCACCGGAGCGGGCGGAACAGCACGCGCGCGAAGTGCGGATCCTTGATCGGCAGGTGCCCGACCACGGTGCCACCGCGCCGGATCACGATCTCGTCGTGCTCGGCGCCGGCCCACAGGCCATTCGGCCCGGGCACAGGATCGGTGCCGGTGATCCGGTGGTCCGCGCAGTCGGAGAGCACCCAGCGCTCCGCCACGACCTCGTCGTACTCGTGGTCGGCGCCGAACAGCACGAGGTACTGCGGCGGATTCGCCGACACCCACCGCGCGTCGAAGATCACATCACCATCGTCGGGTGTCGGAGCGACGGTGCTCGATCCGCCATCCGGGCGATTGCAGCTGACGATGCCCTCGTGCTTCAGCGCGTAGCCCTGCGGCGGACCGACCGGCTCCCACGAGAACTGCCGCGGTTCGATCAGCGCCTGCACGATCTTCGTCGACGTGGGCCACAGCTGCGCGCTGACCCAGCCCGCGCAGGCGCCGCCGTCGGGCCCGGTGGTCCAGGGGCACTGTGACCACCACGCTTCGCCTCGCGCGACCACGAGATCGATCCGAGCGTACGCCTTGCCACCGGCCCCACCTGACGTCTTGATCGCGTCGTCGGGCTTCGCGACCTGAGCGCTGAGGTCTGGAAGCGCGACATCGAAGATGCCCTTCGTCGTCACCAGCTTGACCACGCCGGGACCGACGCGGACGAACAGGTGATCGGCGTCGGCCCAGTCGCCGTGCATCGGTACCGCGAGCGCCCGCGCCTCCTCCGACTCGAGCGTGAGCGGCACCCCGAGCGGCACGCTGCCGAGACGCACGGCGTGGCCCTCCGCGAGCTGCCACGCGGTGAGCGCCCCCGTGGCCTCGAGCGTCACGAAGTCGGCGCTGTCGAAGCCGGCCGGGGGCGGTGGCGCCTCCGCGGTCTTCGCGACCGGTGGCGTGCGAGCCGCGTGATGACACCCGAGGATGGCGACGAGCGCTCCGACCCGGGTCCACTGCATGCGCCGGATGATACCGGGGTGGCGCCTCCGCGCTACGTGCGCGTCGACGGATCGGCCTACGATGATGCTACTAACCCGCGATGGCTTCGAGGATCCGGCGCGGACCATCGCCATCGGCGGTCGCGAGCGCTCGCTGACGCTGCTCCAGGCGGAGCCGGTCGCCGAGGAGGAACGCGAGCAGATCGGAGCGCAGCGTGTCGTCATCCGTCTCTTCCCAGCGCCGCCCACCGGAGATCAACCCCTCGCGGACCTGGCGGCGTGCCGGGATCACCTGATCAGCGACGATCGCGTACGCGATCGCGGGACACCCGAGGAAGGCGAGCTCGCCGAGCGTGCCCCCTGCCGAGCAGATCGCGGCATCCGCGCTGACGAACAGCTCGCCTGGATCCTGGGGGCCACGGCGGACATCGACGGTGTGTCCCGCCGCGGTCGCGATCGCCACCGCTTCGCGCAGCTCCTCCTCGCCACGAAAGCCCGGGCCGGCGATCACCACGAGCTCGAGCGGCCGATCCGGCGGGATCAGGCCGAGTGTGCGCACGGTCGCGCCTACCGGATCGCTGCCGCCGAACGTCACCAGCACCCGCAAGCGTGCACCTGCCCGCGGGCGACACGAGCCTCTCGTGAAGCGGCGGATGTCACGGCGCAACATCAGATACTGGCGACCGAGAAGGCGAACCTGCGCCCCTGGATACGTGGCCGCGAGCTCGGGTGCGTGGAAGTTGTGGTTGACCACCGCCGCGGCCGGCAGCGCGCACTTCCCTGCATCGTCGATCACGATCGCCCGCACGCGAGGGGGGAGCTTGGGCACGAGCTCTGCCGCGAGACCAGGACCGTCCACGACGACGGCGCGGACCCGGGTGTCCTCTGCGGCGCGCATCACCATGGTGCTCGTCCACTCGCGAACATCGACGGCGAGCTTCCGATCGCTCGCCCACGCGCGGATCGCCACGGCATCGCCCGCGAACATGGCGATCGGATGGAGGCCGGCACTGGAGGCCTCCTCGATCAGCGCGCACACCCGCGCCACGTGGCCAAAGCCGATCGCATGCGATGCGTCGGCCCGGAACAGGATGCGATCAGAGCTCATGCGACACGGTCGACCATGGCGCGCGTCGCATCCAGGTCGAGCCGCGGCTCGGCGCAGTCGCTCGAGTATACGAAGCCATCCGGAACCGGGATCCCGGGCCGAACACCTTGCAGGGTCTGGTGGAACTGAAACTCGGGCCAGATCACGAGGACATCACCGAGGTCGCTGGTCCGGCGAGCTTCCTCGACGGAGACCAGGGTCTCGTGGAGCTTCTCACCGGGTCGGATGCCGACCTGCGACCGGGGTACACCGGGCGCCACCGCCTCGGCGAGCGTCTCGATGTCCGAGGTCGGGAGCTTCGGGATGAAGATCTCGCCGCCGTTCATCAGATCGATCCCGCGGAGCACGAGCGCGACGGCCTCGCTCATCTCGATCCAGAACCGCGTCATCCGGCGATCGGTGATCGTGATCTGACCGCGCTTCTGCTGGGCGCGAAACAAGGGGATCACGCTGCCTGCCGAGCCCATCACGTTGCCGTAGCGCACGCACGAGAACCGTGTGGTGCGATCCCCGGCGTAGGCGTTCGCGGCGATCAGGAGCTTCTCCATGCACAGCTTCGTGGCGCCGTACAGGTTCGCCGGCGAGACCGCCTTGTCCGTCGAGAGAGCGAGCACGCGCTCGACACCACACGACATCGCGGCCTCGATCACGTTGCGGGCGCCGTTGACGTTGGTCTGGACGGCCTCGATCGGATTGTACTCGCAGATCGGGACGTGCTTCATCGCCGCCGCGTGGACCACGATGTCGACGTCGCGAAAGGCGTTCTGCAGGCGATCGCGATCGCGGATATCACCCACGAAGTACCGCATCCGGCGGTCGCTGATGGTCCGCTCCATCTCGTAGTGCTTCTGCTCGTCGCGCGAGAACACGATGACTTTTCTTGCCTTCGAGGACAGGGCGCGCTGGACGAAGGCCTTGCCGAACGAGCCGGTGCCCCCGGTGACGAGGACGGACTTGCCGTCGAGGACCGTGGTGGTGGCGGTGGTCAGGAGCGTGGGCTTGGTCATCGTGATTCTCCGAGGACGCGGTGCAGGGATTCGACGACGTGTGAGACGTCAGCCGACGACAGCTGCGGGTAGAGCGGGAGCGAGAGGGTGCGCGCGTAGTAGTGGTCGGCCCCCGGGCGGGCGCGCGCGCGCTCCGAGGGGTTGCGCTGGGCATGCAGCGGGTGCTGCAGCAGCGGGACGTAGTGGACCTGGGTGCCGACGCCGAGCTGAGCGAGCTCGTACATCACCTGATCGCGCGGCTTGCCGTGGCGACCGAACTCGATCGCGACGGTGAACAGGTGATAGGCGGACTCGCGATCCGCGAGCTCGGGCTGCGTCCCGATCGCGGTCCCGAACACGCGTGCGAGCTCGGCGCGATAGTGCGCCGCGAGAGAGCGCCGCGCTGCGAGGAACTGATCGAGCTTCGCGAGCTGCGACAGGCCGAGCGCACACGACAGGTCGGACAGGCGGTAGTTCCAACCGAGCTCCTGGACCTCGTAGACCCAGCGGCCCTCCGGTGGCGCGTCCATGAGCTCGGGATCGCGCTCGATGCCGTGCTGGCGGAGCTGATCGATGCGGTGCTTGAGGCGGGCATCGCGCACGACCACGGCCCCGCCCTCACCCGTGGTGATGTGCTTGACCGGGTGGAAGCTGAACACCACGGCATCGGCGTCCCCGCCACCGACCTTGGTGCCGCGGTAGGTGGCGCCGAGGGCGTGGCAGGCGTCCTCGATGATCCGGATCCGGCGACGTCGCGCGAGCTGCGTGAGCTCGGCCATGTCGGCCGGCAGGCCCCCGAGGTGAACCGCGACGATCGCGCGCGTCTTCGGAGTGATCAGCGCTTCGACGGACTGGATCGAGAGGTTGCCGGTGCGCGGGTCGACGTCCGCGATCCGGACGGTCGCACCGACATAGTAGGCAGCGGCAGCGGTGGCCGAGAACGTGATCGGCGTGGTGATGATCTCGTCGCCTTCGCCGATGCCGAGGGCGGCGTAGGCGAGGTGCAGTGCAGCGGTCCCGCTCGAGCACACGCTGACGTGCTCGGCACCGACATAGGTCGCGAGGGCCGCCTCGAACCGGGCCACAAGGGGGCCGCAGGTGAGCAGGGGCGCGCGCAGGGCACTGACGACGGCCTCGATGTCGGCCTCGTCGATGGTCTGACGCCCGTAGGACAGCATGTCCGACGGGAATTGCGAGCGGTAGGCCAGCTTCCGGGCAGCAAGATCAGTGACTTGCGCGGGAGGCCGTGTCGCCACCGCTGACGATCGTCAAAGTTCCCCGGCGAGGGTCGAGGCGTAGCCTCGGATCTTGCCGGAGTTGAGCCGCTGGGTGGCGAGCGCCTGGCGTGCGCTCTCGAGCGCATCGGCCCAGGCGGTCTGCCGCTCGGCGATCAGCGCGGCGAGCTGGAGATCCTCCGCAGACATCAGCGCGATCGGAGTGACGAGCGTGGCGAGGATCGCGGCGCGGCGGGCGTGGACCTCCCACAGTGCTGCGAGCAGCGCATCGAGGTCGTCGCACTCCGGCGGCGGAGGCGTCGCATCGACGAGTGCCTGGAGGGCGACGTCATCGACCCTGTGCCTCGCGAAACGCTGCTGCCAGGACCTCGATGATCTTCGCAGCCTCGTCGAGGGGTGCGGGGTTGAGCGTGAGGTTCGCCGCGTTCAGGCGATCGTTGGCGAAGCCGTAGAGCCCGGCGAGGCGTCCGCACAGATCGGGGGACGCCTCGTGGTCGAGGGACGCCTGGAGCTCGACGAGGATCCGGGCTGCGTGGTCGATGGCAGCCGCCTTCGCCGGGATGTCGCGCCGCGTGACTGCCTCGCGGGCGTGACTCACGTCGAGAACGAACCGATCGAGCAGCCGTACCAGCACCTGGTCCTTCGGAGCCGACTCGAGGTCGACCTTGCGATAGGCATTGGCGGCACGTTGTGACATCGGGTCCTACTTGAAGATGGCGGCGAGGTAGGAGGATTGGGACTGGAAGGCGGACATCGCCTGCTCGAGCGCGGCGAACTGCTTCTCGAGCCGGGTCTGGAGCGAGTCCGCGTTCTTGTTGATGCGATCGATCTGGCTCTGCAGCGCCTTGTGGCGGTCCGCGAGCGACTGGCTCTTCGACGCCAGGATTCCGGTTCCCGATTCGGTGTAGGCATCGACCATCGAGGTCATGGCGGTGGCGAACCCTCCGCCGACGAACACCTTGGACAGCGCCTGAGGATCCGCGGCGAGGGCGGTGGCGAGCTTGCTCTCGTCGAACGTGAGCGCACCGGTCTTGTCGCGGGACAGCCCGAGCACGCTGAGGTTCGAGCCTCCGTACTCGCGGCTCATGGTGCTCGCGAGCGAGCCCTGAAGTTGCCGGAGCGCCGAGTCGCCGAACAACGTGTTCGAACCCTTCGTGGTGCCGTTGTAGTCGAGCTGGACGTGGAGCGCGGAGTTCACCGAGTTGTAGGCGGTGACCATGGCCTTGACCTTGTCGGTCAGCGCCTTCTGATCGAGCGAGACCGTCGCCTTGGTCGCCGGATCCGCCACGGCGTGGACCGCGTTGAGTGTCAACGTGACGCCGGCCAGCGCATCGGAGACGACGTTCTTGCTCCGCGTGACATCGATCCCGTCGATCGACACGATCGAGTCGGCGGCGGGCACCTTGATGTTGGCGGCGTTCGCGAGATCGAGACCATCGCCGTGATCCACGAACGTCGGCCGTGCCGTGAGCCCCGTGTCGCTGGCGGTGACCACGAGGCGATGCTTCGTGCCATCGAACAGCACCGATGCGGAGACGCCTGCCCCGGCATCGTTGATCTTGGTCGCGATGCTGTCGAGGGTGTCGGTGGAGTCCCAGGTGACGGACTTCGTCGCACTGCCGACGGTGATATCGACGCCGCCAGAGGCCAGCGTCCCTGCCGTGGCGGTATCGAACACCCTCGAGGAGGTGATCTGTGCCGCGGCCAGCTGTTTGACCCGGAGATCGTGAACGGCCGCGGTCGCATTCGCGGAGACCGCCACCGAGATCTTGCCGGAGTCGGAGAGGGTGACCGCGCGCGGGCGGATCTCGGAGTCGAGGTCCATCCCGCGCGCGGCGGTTCCCAGTGTGGAGAGCGCCGATGACAGGCTGCCGACGATGCTCTTCTGGGTGTTGAGATCCGATTGGCGAGTGCTCAGCGCGGTCGCCGACGAGCGTTCGATGGACACGAGCTGCGTGATCAACGACCCGGTGTCGAGACCGCTAGCCAGGCCGTTGAACGTGATGCTCATGATCGGATCCTAGGGGTCAGGTCGATTAGCGGAGGAGCGAGAGGGCCGAGTTCGGCAGCTGGTTCGCCTGCGACAAGACGGCGAGACCGGCCTGGCTGAGGATCTGCGACTTCGTCATCTGCGCAGTCTCCGAGGCCACATCGACGTCGCGGATGCGCGAGTTCGCAGCCGAGAGGTGCTCCTGTGTGGACGCCAGGTTGGAGACCGTGACGGACATCCGGTTCTGCACCGCGCCGACCTTGGCGCGCGCCGAGGACAGCTGCTGGATGGCCTTGTCGAACGCGCCCATGGCGGCGCGCGCGTTGGTCACCGTCGAGAGGCTGGCCGACGCGATGTGCAGCGAGGTCGAGCCGAGCGTCGACGTGGTGAGCTTCGTGATGCTCATCGAGATCCGGTCGTTCGCGGTGTTGTTGATGCCGACCTGGAAGGACAGGCCCGCCGAGGCGCTGCCGTCCACCAGCTTCTGGCCGTTGAAGTTGGTCACCGCACTGATGCGGTTGACTTCGTTCCGCAGCTGGCCGAACTCCGTCTGGATGTAGCCGCGCTCCGTGCTACCGAGCGTGCTGTTGGCGGACTGCACCGAGAGCTCGCGCATGCGTGAGACGATGCCCTGCATGTCGTCCATCGCGCCTTCCGCGACCTGCGACATCGAGATGCCATCGTTCGAGTTGCGCTGAGCCTGGGCGAGACCGCGGATGTTGGACTTGAGGTTCTCGGAGATGCCGAGGCCCGCGGCGTCGTCGCCTGCGCTGTTGATGCGCATGCCGGACGACAGGCGGCCGATCGAAGCGGCGAGGCTGTTCTGGGTGGTTGCGAGGTTGCGCTGTGCATTGAGGGACGCGACGTTGGTCAGAACCGAGATGGACATCAGAAACTCCTGTTGGTGGTTGAGACCATGTCGGTCCCGATGATGATTGGTTCGCCCATTTCCGGAGCCCTGATAGGGCCTCCCGATCAGGCGGTGCGCGGATCGAGCAGCGACACGAGGTGCGCGGTGACCGCGCGCGAGGCCTCGAGCGACTGGCTCGCGCTGGCGAGCGAGCTCGCCGCGGCGACGCTGTCGACCTCCACGTTCCGGGAGATCTCGGTGGCGAGATGCGTGGTCAGCTGATCGCGCGCCGCGAGCGTCGCGTCGAGCACGTTGATCGAGCCGCCCGCGACGGTGCGTGACAGCGAGACCTGCCCGACGGCGGTCTGGAGATCCGCGAGCCCGGTCCGCAGCGCCGCCATGTTGTTGGTGGAGAGCGCGGTGGCGATCTGGCTCATCAGCGGCAAGACATCGACGCCATTCGCCGAGGTCAGCCGCGAGCCCGGGATCGTCGCGAAGGCGGTCGAGCCCTCGCCGGCAGGGATCGATCGGACCAGAGCGTCACCCTGGTAGGCACCGGCGGCATCGAACGGCGCGGCCCCGGTCTGCGACCCGGCGAGGAGGTACTCGCCGCTCGAGGATCGGGTGTTGGCCGCGGCGAGCGCGGAGGCGAACAGGGCCTGCACCTGAGCTCCGAGCTCGGCGCGGCCCTCGGCGTTGTAGCTGTCACTCGCTCCCTGCACCGCGAGTGCGCGGGCCTGGGACACCAGGTCTCCGACGGACGCGAGCGCCGCATCGGTCTCCTCGAGACGACCGCGGCTCGCCTCGACGGCGGCTCCGGTCCCCTCGGCCACCACCTTGCGTAGCTTCGCGCGCTCGGCGGCGGCCCACGCGGTAGGGTCGTCGGAGGGCTTCGCGACCCGGAGGCCGGAGGTCACCTCCGCGGACCGTGCTGCGAGCGCCTCTTGGGACTTCGAGGTACTCGCTGACGCGAGCTCGATCATACGATGGCCGGTGATCCGCATCCGTGCTCCTTACAAGCGATCGATCAGGTCTCCGAGCAGGTTGTCGATCGTCGAGACGAACCGCGTCATCGCCGACGAGGCGTGCTCGAACTTCGACAGATTGGTCAGCTCTTCCTGCAGATCGACGCCCGCGAGCGAATCGCGGAGCCCGTTCAGGTGCTCGTCGACGAGGCCATCGCGCGTGACGCTGGCCTTGGCCTCGGCGGCTTCGGAACCGACCCCCGCCACGAGATCGAGCGCGGCGCCGGTCAGCGTGTTGCCACTCGCCGTGGCGCGGGAGGTGGCGAGGCCGAACAGGGCGAGCGCACCGCGGTTGTCGCCCGGACCAGCACCGATGGTGCCGGTGGCGAGGATGTCTGGATTCGCATCGAGCGCGGGGTCGATGGCGAGCTTGCTGGCGGCGCCGGCGACCTGCGTCGGTGGCACGAACATCGGCCGGCCGGAGATCCCATCGACGCCTGCGCCCGCGGTGTGGATGGCATTCATCGAGGTCGCGACGTCGCTCGCGAACTGATCGAGCTTGCCGATCGCCCCGGTGATCGATTTGTCGCGTAGCGAGAGATCCGCGCCGATCTTGCCGCCGGCGAGGGTGGCAGTGACGTCGCGGCGGCTCGCGCCATCGACGACCACCACGTTCGAGTTCCCGGTGACCGGATCCGGCGTGGTGACGAGCTTGGCAGCGCGGCCACCATCGACCAGCACCGCGCCCCCATCGAGGACGTAACGCATCTGGCCATCGGGATCGATCCGCGCGTCACCACCCACGAGCTTGCCGAGCGCGGTGGCGAGCCGATCGCGCTCGTCGCGGGCCACGGGATCGTTGGTCTGGGCGACCTGCCTGTTGCTCGCGGCGAGCCGCTCGGCGAGCGAGCTGGCGTCGGCGGCGTTGCCGTCGATCCGGACGTTGGCCTGCGAGAGGCCGTCCGCGAGATCGGAGGCGCGACGACGGATGTCGCTGATGAAGCTGCGGAGCTCCGCGAGCACGGCGCTGCGGCGCGATGGATCGTTGGGATCCGCCGCCACCTGGCCGAGGCTCGAGAACAGGCCTCCAAGGTGCTCGTGCATCGTCGGGGCGCTCGAGAGCGAAGCCTCGAGATCGCCGAGGCCGCTCGCGAGCTGCTCCGAGTGGGCGAGCGAGCCCGACGACGAGCGTAGCCGGCCTGCGAGGAGGCGATCCTCGAGCCGGTCGGGTTGGCCGCTCCGCACTCCACCGATCAGCGGGGAGGCGCGCAGTGCTTCGAGGTCGACGCGCTGGCGTGAATAGCCCTGCGTGTTGACGTTGGCGACATTGTTGGTCGCCACGCTCACCCCCGTGTTCTGCGCGGCGATGCCAGCGGAACCAAGCGACAGGAGGGAGAGCAGATCCGACATCAGTAGCTCACGAGCAGCCGGGGAATCACACTCGAGGTCCGGTGTGCCCGGCGGTCGTACCCGCCGGTGGATTGGTAGCCGAGCATCGAGTGCACCGCTTCGACGGCGGTGGTCGCGAGGATCGCGGTGGCCTGGGCCTCGACGCGGATCGCCGCGAACAGATCCTTCACGGCTACAGAGCCGGTGGCGAGAGCGGGCTCGCGCAGCACCGAGAGCTGGCTCGCGAGCTGCTCCTTGTGTGCCGCGATGACGACGAGGCGCGCGTGGTCGAGCGACGAGATGGCTCGCCTCTCATCCGCGAACGCCTGACGAAGCTCCTCGCCGAGGCGGCGCAGCTCGTCGAGGACCTGATCACTCATCGGCGGGTCCCGCGGAGAGCCTCGTCATCCACGATCCGCGAGGCCAGTGCGTCGAGATCCACACGGTACGAGCCCGCTTCGACCATCGACTTCAGCCTCTCGACCCGGGCCGAGGGCACGGAATCGTCGGAGTCCGCGACCACCGCCGATCCTGCCGCTGACAGATTCACCACCGACGCCTGGCTCGCAGCTTTGCCCGGAGCCTTGGTCGCAGGCTTCTGGGCGGTCTCCGGGGAGACAGGTGCCACGAAGAGCTTTGGGTCAATGCGCATATCGTCCGTCCTTGCTCAACGGTTCGTCCGCGCGGGCGATCGATTAAGGGGTAGAAGTGGGGCGGGGTCGATCGTCTTCCCTTCATGTCGCACCTCGAAGTGGAGGTGAGGCCCTGTGGAGTAGCCGGTGGTGCCAACGTTGCCAATTTGCTGGCCTTGGGCGACCTTGTCCCCCTTGGCCACCGTGACCGCGCTGAGGTGGGCGTACCGGGTCTCGTAGCCATTCTCGTGCCGGACCGTGACCAGGTTTCCGTAGGTTCCAGCCGGTCCGGCGTGCACCACGGTCCCGCCTGCGGCCGCGCCGACCGGCGTGCCGGTGGGGGCTGCGAGGTCGAAGCCGGGGTGATTGATCGCGGTGTGCTTGATCGGATCGTTGCGCATCCCGTAGCCGGAGCTGGCGCGCCCCACCACGGGGAGAGCCAGGCGCGGGAGGCCCTCGAGGTCGGGCCCGAACGCGCCGACCGGGCCGAGCGGGCCGACATCGTGCGATGGCATCGGGAACGTGCCCGGCGGAGGGCCGGCGGGCGCTGCGCCGGGGACCTCCTCGGCGTTGCCGAGCTGCTTCGCGAACATCTTCGCCATGCCGATGCCGCCCGAGGCGCTCATCTTGTCGGCGATCGCCTCGTCGAGCATCTGCTTGAACGTGTCGCCCGCGAACCCACCATCGATCATCCCGCCCTGCGGGCGCGCCTCGGACAGCAGCTGGCGGAGGAAGAACGCCTCCAGCTGCTGCGCCGCGACCTTGCTGTCGTTCTGTACGGTCACAGCGTCTCCAGATCCGCCCGCAGCGCACCGGCCGCCTTGAGTGCGCGGAGGATCGCCACGAGGTCACGCGGCTTCGCTCCCAGCGCGGCGAGGGCGGCGGCGACATCGCCGACGGTCGCCGCCTTCTTCATCATCTTGATCGTGTTGTCCTGCTCCTTGACCTCGATCTTGGTGCGCGGCACGACCTTGGTGGTCGCCCCCTTGGCGCCGAACGGAGCATCGGGCTGGGAGACCACGGACTCCTCGCCCACCTCGACGGTCAGGGCACCGAACGTGATCGCCGCGGGCCGCAGCGTGACAGCCTCGCCGATCACGATCGTGCCGGTCTTCTCGTCGATGATCACCTTCGCCTTGACGTCCGGATCCACCTCGATCGGCTCGAGCTCGGAGATCAGCTGCGACACGTCGGCACCCTTCGGGATCGTGACCACCACGGTCGCGGAGTCACCGACCCGCGCGGCATTGTCTCCCTTGACGGCATTGATCGCATCACGCATGCGCGTGGCGGTCGTGAAGTCCGGCTGCTTGAGCACGAGCGCGATCTGCTTCGCGGGGAGCACCGTCGGCGCCGAGGCCTCGACCTGAGCTCCGCCCGGGATCATGCCGACGAGCGTGTGGTTCTTCTTCGACGAGGAACCCGAGGCACCGTCGGCGACGAAGCCACCCACGGTCAGGGCGCCTTGCGCGATCGCCCAGGTCCGCTGATCCGCACCCTTCAGGGGCGCCGCGAGCAGTGTGCCACCGGCGAGGCTCTTCGCGTTGCCCATCGAGGACACCGTGATATCGAGCGCCATGCCCGGCTTGGCGAACGCGGGCAGCTCGGCCGTGATCAGCACGGCGGCGACGTTCTTGGCCTTGAGGTCCGCGGGATCGATCGAGACGCCGAGCTTCTTGAGCATCTTTGCCAGCGCGCTCTTCACCGCGGGCGAGCGAGCATCGTCACCGGTGCCGTCGAGACCCACCACGAGGCCGAACCCGGTCAGATGGTTGTCTCGCACGCCGCCGACGGTGGTGAGGTCCTTGATCCGATCCGCCCACGCAGGCGCGGAGGCGAGCAAAATAGCGACGAGCGCCAGGAAGATGAGATCCTTGGTCCGCATCAGAAGGGCCACAGCTTGGAGATGGTGCGACCGAGCCAGCCTCGGCGTTGCGTGTCACTGACGTCGCCGCGGCCCGTGTACTCGATCTCGGCATCCGCGATGCGCGACGACGGGACCGTGTTGTCCTCGGCGATGTCGATCCGGCGCACGATGCCCGAGAGGTAGATGTGCTTCTCCTCGAAGCCGACCATCACGACCTTGGTGCCCTCGATGAACAGGTCACCGCTGGGCAGGATCTGCTTGACGCGCACGGGCAGCGTCGCGATGACGGTCCCCTTGCGCTCGACGGCGCCGTTGCCAGAGAACTTCTGACCCGTGGTCGTGGCGAACAGCTTCGCGGGGTCGACGTCGGGGAACTTGGCCTTGAGGGCGGTGACCAGGCCGAACGCGGCCGGGATCCCGTACGAGGTGTCGTCAGACTTGTCGAGCTTGGTATCCGCCTGGTGACTCGCGAGATCCTTCTCGTCGATCTTGATCACCAGGATGTCACCGATCCGGCTGGCCACCGCATCCTCGAACAGGCCGGGGGCTCCCTCGGCGTACAAGCTGCCGTTCTCTGGCTTCGATCGGCTGCCGAACTCGCCAGCGTCGAGCTTGCGATGCTTCGTCTTGTACGGCGCGATGTGCGTCGCACAACCCGCGCCGAGCGCGGTGACGAGGGCGAGGGTAGTGAGGTGTTTCATGGCGCTTCTCCGAGGACAACCGTGCTCGGTGCAACGAGCAGGCCACGCACCAAGGTGCGCGTCTGTCCCACCCGCACGACGGCGCTCTGGCCGGGGCGGGCCGAGGCCTCGAGGATCGCGGTGCCTCGGATGCGGACTCCGCCGCGACGCATCTCGATGGCGACCTGGGTGCCACGTGCGAGCGGTGGAGCGAGGATCACGCCGTCGCGCTGGATGGCCGCGCCTTCGTCGACGGCCTTGCTGACCGTGGCGCCGACGAGCGAGCTCGCCGGAGCGGGGTTCGTGACCTCCACGGCACGTTGCTCGATCGACAGATCAGCGGCGGTCAGCACGTCGCCCTCGACGAGAGCGCGCGTGGTGACCGCAACCTCGATCAGCCTACCGACCGTGACCGGGATATAGATCGTGCGCTTCCCTTTGACGGTGACCTCGACGCTGCGCCGGCCGAGCTTGAGCTCGCCGGGAACCTCGACGGTGACCTGCGAAGGGGTCACGTCCAGCTCGGCGAGCGCTCTCGGGACATGGACCCTCGCGATCCCGAAGCCGACAGGGATCACCGGCGCGAGGCGCGCACGCACGATCGCGTCGATCGGATCCGCGGAGGCCGTGACCGCCGTGAGGGCGAGGCTCGCGAACAGGACGAGCGCCCTCATCGGAGCTGCGCCGTCTGGCCGAGCATCTCGTCGGCCGCCTTGATCACGCGCGAGTTGATCTCGTAGGCACGCTGACCGGAGATCAGATCGATCATCTCCTCGACGACGTTGACGTTGCTGACCTCGAGCATGCCCTGGCGCAAGGTCCCTGCCCCACCGTCGCCGGGGTTACCGAGGACTGCCGTCCCCGACGCCGAGGTCTCGCGGAACAGCGTGCCACCCTGTGCAGACAACCCGCCGGGGTTCGCGAACGTGGCGAGCTGGATCTGGCCGAGCTCCGTCACCTGCGTATCGCCCGGGATCTTCGCCGAGACGGTGCCATCGACACCGATCGTGACCGACTCGGCCTCCGGCGGAATCGTGATGTCGCCGCCGACCGTATAGCCATCGCTGGTGACCAGCCGACCCTCCGCGCTGAGGTGGAGCGCCCCGTTGCGCGAATACGCCGTCTCGCCGTTCGGCAGCGTCACCGGCAGGTAGCCGTGACCTTCGATCGCGACGTCGAGTGGGTTCCCCGTCGTGTGGAGCTCGCCCTGCCCGTTCTCGCGGCTGGTGGCCACGAGCCGGGTGCCGAGGCCGATCTCCGTCGAGGTTGGAGCGCTCGTGCCGGCGCCCGTGGACGCACCGCCCGGGCGGATCTGCTGATACATGAGGTCCGCGAACTCGGCGCGGCCCTTCTTGAAGCCATTGGTGGAGACGTTCGCGATGTTGTTCGCGGTGACGTCGAGCTTGGTCTGCTGGGCTTCCATCCCGGAAGCGGCGGTCGCGAGGGAGCGAAACATGGCTTAGCGTCCTTTCACTTCGGTCCGCCGAGGTCGCGCGCCGCGCGGCTCTCGACATCGTGGTAGCCCTGGATCACGCGCATCAGCGATTCGTAGGTGCGAGACACCTTCACGAGATCGACGACGCCGCGGACCACATTGACGTTGGAGGACTCCAGCATCCCGGCGCGCACCTTCGGAGGCTCTCCGACGAGGGGCTTGCCGGAGGCCGAGAACAGCGAGGCGCCTTCGCGCTTGAGTTGCCGGGGCTGAAAATTGACGAGCTCGAGCTTTCCGACGGCCGTGCCGTCCGCGGAGACCGAGCCATCTGCACCGATCGCGATCGCCTGCGCCTCGGGGGGAATCACGATCGCCGCACCACCCTCACCGCGGACCTGGTTGCCATCGGCCGTCACGAGGCGCCGCGTGTCGTCGAGCTTGAAGTTGCCGGACCGCGTGTAGCGGGCGCCATTCGGGGTCTGCACGCCGAACATGCCATCCCCCTCGAGCGCGAGATCGAGCGGATTGTTGGTCTGCATGAGCGCGCCGGCCTGGCTGTCCACGCGCGAAGTGCCCGAACCGACCACGGACATGTCGGCGGACTTCGCGGCGGTCAGCGCCTCGCGAAACGTGATGCGATCGCCATGAAATCCTGCGGTCGAGGCGTTCGCGATGTTGTTGGAGGTTGCGTCGAGTGCGTTCGACTGTGCGACTGCACCCGCGGTCGCGATGTAGATCCCGCTGCTCATGATGCCTCCTCGGTCTCGTTGCTATGAATCTCGGCGCGCAGCCGGGCGATCGCCCGGCCGTGCAACTGGCAGATGCGCGCGGTCGTCACCCCGAGGACATGCGCGACCTCCGCGTACGTGAGCTCCTCGACGTAGTAGAGCGAGAGCACCATCAGATCGCGCTTCTCGAGCTTGGGCAGTGCCGCACGGACCTTCGCCATCGCTTCGCGGTGGGCGGCCTCGGTCTCGGGCGAGGCGTCCACGCCGAGCTGGGCGTTGTCGTCGCTGTCGTCGAGAGCACCCACGGTGACGTGGACGAGGTGCTCGAGGTTGGTGCGATACTCGTCGACCGTGACACCGAGGGCAGTCGCCACGACCTCGTCGGTCGGCGCGCTCCCGGTCTGCTTCTCGATCTCCTGGATCGTCGCGCCGATCTTGCGTGCCATCTGGCGAGCGCGGCGCGGCATGATGTCGCCGCGGCGGAGCTCGTCGAGCACGGCCCCGCGGATCCGCTTCTCTGCGAACGGGAGGAACGGCTCGTTGCGGGTGAAGTCGTAGCGCTCGGCGGCCTCGGTCAAGCCCAGCATGCCGGCCGCGACGAGATCCTCGCGCGCGATCCAGTCGGGGCACCGGCGCGCGATCCGCAGCGAGATCCGACGTGCGATGTCGACGTGGCTGGCGATCAGGGCGTTGCGCTCGACGTCCGGGCGCTTCATCTGTGCGCTGTATGCCTTCATCGCGTCTCTCCTTGTGCCAGCGGGAATGACCGCATCCAGGGCGTCGACTGAGTGGTGTGTCCCGCACCCGCGATCGCGCGCGTCAGCTTCCTGATCGCGCGCGCGGCCGGGGATTCGGGGGAGTGAACGAGCAGAGGCACCCCGATCTGCGCCGCCTCCCCGACACACGGGTCGGAGGGGATGGCCGGGAGCGTGGTGATCTCGAGATCGAGGAAGCGGGCGACCAGCGCTCCGAGGCGCGAGGTCAGCTCGTCGGCCTGAGCACGCGAAGTGATCCGGTTCGGGACGATGTAGGCGTGGCGCACGCCCTGCTCCGTCGAGAGAACCTTGAGGCAGGCATACGCATCGGCCATCGACAGCGGCTCCGGGTTGACGACCACGAGGGTGTCCGCGGTGGCGCCGGCGAACGCCGTCTGGACCTGGCCGATCCCCGCCGCCACGTCGACCACCAGGGTGTCGAACCGGCTCGACAGCGCCGCGATGATCTCGATCAGGCGCCGCTGGGCGGCCGGCCCGATCGTCGAGAGCAGGTAGCTGCCGTTCAGCGCCGGAAGCAGCGTGATGCCGTGCGCCTCGAGGAGCACCTCCTCGATCGGGGTGCCACCCAGAGCGTCGAGGATCGTCTTGTTCGGCGCCACGCCGAGCAGGAGGTTCAGGTCCGCCATGCCGAGGTCGGTGTCCACCATCAGCGTGCGCGCGTTGTCGGCGGCGTAGGCGAGCGCGAGGTTGAGCGCGATCGTGCTCTTGCCCACCCCACCCTTGCCACCGGTCACCGAGATCGCACGAGACGGCACGGGGACCGTGGCCTTCACGGAGCTTCCTCCGCGGATCACGCGCAGCGTCGCTGCTTGGTCGGTCATGTTCAGGCGACTCGCGAGGTGAGGGTGAGGCCGGTAGCGGACAGCTCGAGCAGGCGGGCCGGCGTGGGCTCTTCGATGTCCTCGGGGACGGCCTGACCGGTGGTGATCCAGGTGATCGGGAGGTTCGTGCGCGTCGGCAGCGTCGCGAGATCGGAAGCCACGTCGACCTCGTCGACCTTCGTGATCAGGAGACGGGACGGCCCGAGGGGGCGGTAGCGGTGGACGAGGGCGTCCACCATCGCGAGCCCTGCCGCGGCCGGGATCACGATGTGGATCTCGAGCTTCGGGAGGTTGGGGAGCTCCGCGGCGAGCTCGAGGATCGAGGATGGATCGCGCGGGCTCTTGCCGGCGGTATCGACGAGCGTGAGGTCGTACTGGTCGGAGTCGTCGTCGGCGAGCAAGCTCGCGAGCTCGATCGGCCCATCGGCGACCGCGAGTGGCACCCCGATCAGGTCGGCGAACGTGCGGATCTGATCGACGCCGCCGACACGGTAGTTGTCGAGAGTGATCAGGCGAACTCGCTTGTTGTCGATCAACGCGGCACGTGCCGCGAGCTTCGCGATGGTCGTGGTCTTGCCCGCGCCCGTGGGACCGACGAGGACGATCACGCGGCCGGTGCTGGGCTTGGTCAGCATCTGCTGCACGGAGCCGCGGCGTGTCGGGACGATCGCGGGCGGTGACGTGGTGGCGCGGCGTGCCACGGGGGCAGGCGCCGCGGTGGTGATGGTGACCGCGGGGATCGGTGAGGTGGGCGGCGGCGTCGGGGGCTTGGAGCCGAACTGCTCGACCAGGCGGCGGAGCTCGGCGACCTCGGAGCGAAGGTCCTGATTGCCGCGACCGGAGTCGGAGGCGCGGACCATCGCGCGGAGCGAGCGCATCTCGTTGCGGAGCGGATTGATCAGCTTGTCGACATCCTGTGGAGGTTCGCGATCCCGCTCGCGATCCCGCTCGCGCTGCGGACCGGCGTTGAAGCTGAACCGCGGGCCAGTGGCGGGCTCGTCGTTGCCGTCGTCGATCGCCGCAGAGATCTCGAAAGCAGTGCCGCCGAGCATCCCGCGCTTGATCTGGCGGGTCGCGATGATGACGGCCTGGTCGCCCAGCTCCGCCTTCACCTTCGCGATCGCGTCGCGCATCGTGGCGCCTTCGAACTTGAGAACCTTCACGCGGCCTCCTGCGCGGAGATCACTCCGCGGGTGACGAACGGCACGCCCGGATCAACCTCGCGGTAGCTCATGACCGCGAGACCCGGAACGTGACGAGCAGCAATGCCGGCGACAGCGCGCCGGAGGTCCGGGGCAACCACCAGCAGCGGCGGCTGGTCCTGGACGGCCAGGTCGCGCGCCCGGTTGACGAGCTCCTCGGTGAGCTTGGTCAGGGCGCGCGCACTCCGGCCGGTGCCATCGCGGAACAGCGCCTCGGCGCGCGGGTCGAGGACGAGCGGGCGCAGGGTGCCATCGTCGGAGAGCTGCGCGCGGGTGAGCCGGCGCGCGAGCCGCTGGCGGACCATCTCGGTCAGGTCGTCAGGGTTCTTGGTCGCGGGCGCGTGGTCGGCGAGGGCCTCGAGGATGGTACGCATGTCGCGCACCGAGACACCTTCGCGGAGGAGGTTGCGGAGCACCTGCATCACCTGCCCCATGGAGAGGAGATGCGGGATGAGCTCTTCGACGACCTTGCCATTGTGCCTCCCTGCGATGTCGAGCAACTCCTGTGCCTCGCGCCTTCCCAGCAGTTCCTGGGCGTTGCGTCGGAGGAGCTCCGTCAAATGCGTCGCGATGACGGCCGGAGCGTCAACCACGGTGCAGCCGGCCGCTTCGGCGCGCGTGCGGTCACCCGACAAGAGCCACTTCGCGGGCAGACCGAACGTGGGCTCGGTGGTGTGATCACCGATCAGGTGCTTGAGTGCCGTCCCGGTCGGGTCGATCGCGAGGACGCGGTGGACATACACCTCGGCATCCGCGATCTGCACGCCGGAGAGCAGCACGCGGTACTGGCCCGGTCGCAGGCGCAGGTCATCGCGGATGTGGATCGGGGGGATGATGATGCCGAGCTCGAGCGCGAGCTGCTTGCGGAGGGTCGCGATACGCGACAGCAGCTCACCACCGCGAGCCGCGTCCACCATGCCGAGCAGATCGAGGCCGACCTCGAGCTGGAGCAGCTCGACGGGGAGCGCCGCCTCCACCTCGCCACGATGTGTGCGCTCGTCGGTGCGCGCCTCACCGGGCTTGCCCGGGGCCGCCGCCGGCACGCCACCCTCGGTGGTCGCGGTGGCCACCGTGTCGGTGGCGCGGCGCGCGGCGAACGCCGCCAGACTGCCGAGTGCGATGAACAGGATGTGAGGCATGCCCGGCAACAGGCCGATCACGATCAGGACGAACGCGGTGACGACGAGCGGCTTCTTGCGCCCGAGCAGCTGGCCCGAGAGCGTGCCGCCGAGCTGCGCATCCTCGCCACGCGTGGTGAGGAGCGCGGCGCCGGTCGAGACCAGGAGGGCCGGGATCTGGGCGACCAGACCGTCGCCGATCGAGAGCACCGTGTAGGTCTGCGCCGCATGGCCGACCGACATGCCCTTCTGAGCGACGCCGATGATGATGCCGCCGACGACGTTGATCGCCAGCACGAGCAAGCCCGCGATGGCATCGCCACGAACGAACTTGGAGGCACCGTCCATCGCGCCGTGGAAGTCCGCGTCCCGCTGGATCGCGAGCCGGCGAGCGCGTGCATCCTTCTCCGTGATCAGCCCCGCGCCGAGATCGGCGTCGATCGCCATCTGCTTGCCCGGCATCGAGTCCAAGGTGAAGCGTGCCGAGACCTCGGAGATCCGCTCCGCGCCCTTGGTGATCACGATGAAGTTCACGATCACGAGGATCAGGAACACCACCGCGCCGACGACGAAGTTGCCGCGGATCACGAACTCGCCGAACGCGGCGATCACCGCACCGGCGGCGTGCTGGTCCTCGCCGGTGAGGATCAGACGCGTCGACGCGACGTTGAGGGCGAGCCGGAACAGGGTGACGAACAGGAGCAGCGAAGGGAACGAGCTGAACTCCGTGGGCTTCTCCACGTAGAACGCGACGAGGAACGTCAGCGCCGCCACGCACAGCGACACGCCGATCAGCAGATCGAACAGCACCGGCGGCAGCGGTGCCATCGCGATGCCCAGGATGCCCACGAGGGCCACCGCCATCACCCATTGCCCGCGGCTCTTCACGCCCGGCTCCCGGCGCGCAGGCGATACACGTACGCGAGAACTTCAGCGACAGCCTTGTACAGGTTCGCAGGCACGGCCCGACCTTCCTTGACGTGCTTGTGGAGTGCGCGAGCCAGCGGCGGGCGGGCCAGGACAGGCACACCGTGCTTGCGCGCGACCTCGCGGATCCGCTCGGCCGATTCGTCCACGCCCTTCGCGACCACGACGGGTGCGCGATCCTGCTTCTCGTCGTAACGCAGCGCGACCGCGTAGTGCGTCGGGTTGACGATCACCACGTCCGCCTTGGCGACGTTCGCCGCCATCCGGCGCTTCGCGAGCTCGCGCATCCGCTGCTTGCGCTTGCCCTTGATCATCGGATCGCCGTCGCTCTCGCGGTGTTCGCGCTTGATCTCGTCGGCGGTCATCCGCATCTGACCGGTGATCCGCCGGCGGGCGAGCAGGTAATCGATCGCCCCGAGGGCGGCCAGCGTGCCGAGGACGAACCACAGCGCGCGGGACACCACGCGCCAGGCCATCGCCCCGAGCCCACCGGCGTCCACGCCGTGGCTGGTCATGCTGCTCCCGAGCGCGAACCACACGATCGCGCCGATCAGCACGACCTTCGCGAGTGCGGTCCCCGTGCGGCGGGTCATCGCCGCGAGCCCGAACGTGTTCGGCAGGTTCGCGAGCGGATTGATCCGCGACAGATCGAAGCTGAGCTTCTTGAACGCCGGCGGAAAGCCGAGCTGACCGAGGATCGCGATGGTGCTCGCGATCGCGGCGCCGATCATCGCGGGACCTGCGGCACGGAGAAACGCCTCGACGCTCGCGCGCGGGAGCCACGAGACATCGCGTCCGTCGGCGGCCATCGCGGTGTTGCGGGCGAGCTCGAGCAGCGCCTTGACGGCCATCCCCGAGCACGCGACCAGCGCGATCACGCCACCTCCCAGGGACGCCGCCGACACCAGGTCGCGCGACATCGCGATCTCGCCGCGCTTCCGGAAGTCCTTCACCCGCTTGGGTGTGGCTTTATGTGTGCGTTCCGGATCGGCCACTACGCCGAGGGAAACTGCAACCACCTCGCCACCGCAACCCCTGGTGATCGCGGGTGTTCAGACCGTCAATCAGGCCCGCTCACGTCAGAGTCGCCGACGCTCGGTGTAGGCAGCTGTGCGAACCGGATCAGCTCGAACGTGGGCGACGCGCGCGCGCACGGGCATCGGCATCGCGCGCGTCGCGGGCGGCGCGCTCTTCGTCGGTCGGCCGTAGGGTCGCGGGTGCCCACCGAAACAATGCATTGATCGCGAACGAGAAGTTCCCGACAGCCATCGCGTAGAAGCGAAGCTCGGGCGAGTGAGCGGAGAGAAGGAACGACGCGATGTACACGACCGCCGAAGGCCACAGCCAGAGATCCACCGCGATCGTGAGCATCGTGGTGATGACGCCCCAAAGGAAGATCATGAACACCTGCGCCTCCGCCACCGAGATGCCGAGAGCCGAAGCACCTTGTGACAGGATCATCTGAGCGGCGAACACGAACAGGCCGGTGGCCGAGATCTTCCGATTGAACGCCGTCGCGCGCAGCGTGTTGCGTGCCCAGTAGGCGAGTCCTACGAGGATGATGAACGCCCCGAGGGCGATCAGCGTGTCGCGCCCGTGCGACTCGGCTGCATGAAGCGACGGCCACCACTCGTTGACGAGTGGCAGCACCCCGAACGTCAGGCCAAGGATCACCGAGAAGAACGTGCGGGTCCGCCGGCCGAGCGTCCGATCGTGCTCGGCGCGCAGCTTCTCGAGCTCCGCCTGGTGCCGCGCAGCTGCCTCCACCGCCGCACGCGCGCGCGCCAGGAGCTCCGCGGGCGGCTCGGTGAGCTCGCCGAGCAGCGTCACGGCGCCCTTCGGATTTCCCGCCGCCAGCTCGTACTCCGCCACCGCCGCGGTCGCGGCCGCGAGGCCCGCGCGCGCATCGGCGTTGTCGGGCCACACCGCGAGGGCCTCGTGGAAGCCAAATCGGCATCCGCCGAACAGCCGGTAGATCACCTCGTGGCGCTCCTCGGTGTCGGCGCCCGGGGTCGCCAGCACGACGCGGAGCTCGTCGAGGCGAACGGCGGCCCGTGCCGCGAGATCCGCAGAGCCACGGTGCTCGAGGTAGCCCTGGATCGCGAGTCTCAGCGCATCGACCGACGGGAAGCGCTCGGCGGGCTGCTCGTGCATCGCTCGCAGACAGATCCGGGCGAGCTCGGGCGCCGCGCTGCCCGGCAAGGTCGGTGAGGAGGCGATCACGCTGGCGATGATCGCGCCGGCGGTCTTGCCCTCGTGCGGTGGCCGCCCGGCGACGAGCTCGAACAGCACCGAGCCGGCGAGGTAGACATCGGTCTGCTCCGTGATCGGCCGGCCATCGGCGGCGCCGAGCATCTCGGGCGCCATGTAGTGCGGCGTCCCCGCGAGCTGCGTGGCGTTGACCGCGAGCGGTAGCCGGCCGCTACCGTCGTCGACGAGGCTGACCGCGATCCCCCAGTCCAGCAGATAGACCTCGCCGAAGTCACCGATCATCACGTTGCTCGGCTTGACGTCGCGATGGACGACGCCGCGGCTGTGCGCATAGCGCAGGGCGTTCAGCACCGACATCAGGATCCCCAGGTTCCAGGCGAGGAGGTCCTTCGCACCGAACCGGCGCTCGACCTCCGCCGCATCACCGAGGAGCTTGCTCCACTCGACGCCGGCGATCCGCTTCATGACGATCACCGGCACGCCGTCGGGATCGACCTCGAGGTAGTGGACCGGCACCACGTTGGGGTGCTCGATCGAGCCAGTGACCCAGGCCTCGCGGAGCAGATCGAGCGAGGCTGTCGCGTCGCGCCGGTTTGGCTTCAACGTCTTCACGGCGACGCCGCGCCCGAGCGCGACCTGGGTCGCGGCGCGGATCACGCCCATGCCGCCCTCGCCGATCACGTCGCCGGTCTCGAGCTGCCCCAGGCCCGAGCCTCTGGACAGCTGCGTCAGGATCTCGAGGGCGCGCCCACCTGCCGTGGTGTGCGCCGCCGGCGGGATGATCGTCGAGCGCGGGCTGTCATGCAGGGTCGCCAGGGTCTCTGGCGCCATGGTGTTGAGCAGACCGATGGGGTCGTTCGTCGCGATCCGCCGAGCATACTGCAGGCGCCCGCCAGATCAGTGCCGCGCGCCCGCGCACAGTCGCATCCGCCCAGGCGGCTCCAGGAGCGGAACGATCCTTGCTCGGGTTGTGACCAAGATGCGCTCCCTCTTGCCTCTCCTCGTGTTGGGCCTGGTTGCACACACCGCACGCGCCGATGACACCGAGGAGGCGGTGTGCGGGAACGACGTCCTCGAAGGCGACGAGCAGTGCGACGACGGAAACACCCGCGACCACGATGGATGTGACGCGTCGTGCCGCCCGGAGCCGCTGTGGGGCTGCGGGAACGTGATTCTGACCGAGGCGGTGCTGTGCGACGACGACGGCGAAGCGTGCATGCGTGTAACGACATGTCGCTCCGACAGGAACGTTGGGAGGAACTCGCCCCCTCGACGTCCCCCCCGTGTCGGGTTCGTTGATCTGACCATGCCAGCTCGTGCGCCCGCGATGACAACGTCCAAGGTGGCGTTCAGGTTCAGGTTCAGGTCAAGGTCAATGCGATCTGAGCGGCATTGATACTAACGAGCGAACACGCCCGCTGCGTCCTGCGCGTGGCCCACGATGCCACCGACGAAGTTGCCCCCGCCGCCGAGCATCACCATGCCGCCGCCGATCAGCACGACGGAGAGCGAGATCGAGAAGATGTTGATCGCCGGCGCGGCACGATTCATCACGGCGAGACCGACGTTGCCAACCAGCGCGGCGAGCACGACGGGCGCCGCGAGGGCCAGGCCGTGGCCCATCGCCGCGGTCCCTTCGCGGAGCAGCTCGGGACCGAGCGACGCGAGGTCGAGGACGTGCGCGGGTGCCGCGATGCCACGCACCACCGCCTCCAGGCCGCCGACGGCGAGGAACGCGAGCGCGGACATCGTGGTCACGATCGTGCGCATCGTGATCGCGGACTCCCCGGCGTGTACGTCGTACTGCGACGCGAAGCCAAAGCCGAGCGAGAGCCCCATCAGCTGACCGGCGATCGCGGCGCGGGCCATGATGAAGCGAGCCGTGAAGCCAGTGACGAAGCCCACGCACAGCTCGATCGAAGCGATCAGCGGAAGCGACGCGAGCGGGATGCCCGCGCGGTTCGAGGCGACTGCACCGGTGATCACCAGCACGAACGTCACCTTGGCGCGCATCGGCACGCCGGTGTCGCCGATCACCGGGGCCGTCGCCGTGAGCGCAGAGGCGCGCGTCAGGGTGGCGATGAACGCGCCGATCGTCGGCTCGTCGAGGGTCATGGGGCGGGCGGGGTGAGCTCGACAGCGTTGGGCGCGGGAGTCGTATAGGCGGTGAACGCCTCGGTGGTGAACTTGCCGAGCTTGTCGAGCACCCAGTGACCGCCGAGGGCGAGCACCATGAGGGTGGCGGCGAGCTTGGGGACGAACGTCAGCACGCTCTCCTGGAGCTGCGTGGCGGTCTGGATCACGGCGACCACGAGCCCGACCGCGAGGCAGGCGATCAGGAACGGCGCGCTCACGGCGACCATCGTCGACAGTGCGTTGCGCCAGAGATCGAGGAGCCCATCGGCGTTCATCACGCCGCTCCGCGCAGGAGGGACTGAACGATCAGGTGCCAGCCATCGATCATCACGAACACCAGCAGCTTGATCGGGAGGGCCACGACCTGGGGCGGGACCATCACCATGCCGAGCGAGGTCAGGATCGTCGCGGCGACCAGGTCGATCACCAGGAACGGCAGCAGGACCGTGAGGCCGATCTGGAAGGCGGTGCGGAGCTCCGAGACGATGAACGCGGGGATCAGGATGCGCAGCGGAACGTCACTGGGCGCGGCCGGGCGGGCGTGGTCGGAGACCTCGTAGAACAGCTCGAGATCCTGTTCGGCGGTGCGCTTGAGAAGGAAGGCACGCAGGGGCGGCGTGGCGGCCTCGATGGCGTGCTCGCCGTCGAGTTTGCCGCTGAGGTAGTCCTTGCCTCCCGCGTCATACATGTCGATCGCGACGGGGGCGGAGATGAAGATCGCCATGAACAGCGACAGGCCGACGAGGACCTGGTTCGGAGGTGCCGCCGGTGTACCGAGGCCCGTACGCACGAACCCGAACACCACGATGAACCGGACGAAGCACGTGCAGGACAGGATGATCGCGGGGATCAGCGTGACGAGCGTCAGCAGGACGACCATCGCGACCGCGCCACCGGGGCCGCTTCCGGCCGCCGACTGCGCTGCGTTGGTCACCGTGGTGACGTTGTCCATCATCGACGGGCTCCGGTCGCCGCCAGGATCTCTTTCGCCCATAGCGCATCGGCATCGACATCATCGGTCGCGATGTCCTCGCTGACCTGCGGCAGGTTCTGCTGGGTGCGGCGTTCGCGCAGCTTGAGGATGCCGCCGACGGCCGGGCTCGACGGAGCCCGTTCAGTGCGCAGCTCGCGGCTACCTTCCGCATGGGTGTGCGCCGAGGGCAGCGCGATCGGGCCTCCCGTGGTCTCGGCTGGCTTCTTCCACTGGCCGAGCATGCGCACCTGCTGTGCGGTGACGGCGACCACCATCTCGCGACCACCGGCGGTGAACCACACGACCTTCGCCTTCGAGCCAAGAGACTTCTGGGCGATCACGTCGATCGAGCTCACCGGACCGAGCGCGGCCTTGCGACGGCGGAGCAGCCACGCGCCACACCCGATCGCGGCCAGGCCGACCGCAGCGTAGAGGGAGAGCTTCTGCCACGCATCCTCCTTGGGAGCCGTGGCGGTCGCGGGCTGCGCGGTCGACGAGGACGCTGTCGTCGCGGCACTCGGCGTCTGCTCGGGCTTCGCGTCCTTCGACGCGGGCTTCGCGTCGGACTTGGGATCAGCCTTGACGACGAGCGCAGCGTCGACCTTCGGATCGGCCTTCGCATCCGTCGCCTTCGGATCGGGCTTCAGCTCCGACTTGATCTCGGGCTCCTCGGGGCCGGCGTGGGGACCAGTGCGATCGGCACGATCTGGCCTGCCGCCGCGACCTTCGCCGCGAGCTCGGCCGGGAGCGTGGGCTCGGGCAGCACGATCGCGGCGCCCGCGGCGGGGAGGACGCGGGGAAACATGATGTGGACGTCGCTCCCGACCTGGATCGCCTGGGCGTACTTCGCGAGCGCCTTGACCTCGGGACGATCGAACCCGAGCTTGACCGAGAGCACCCGGGGCTCGTTGCCATCGAACTCCACGACCTTGACGGTCGCGTCGGTCGGCAGCGCCTTGTCGGCACGCGGATGCCCGACGAGCGGGATCTCGAGACGCGAGCGGATCGGCGTGATCGCTGTCTTCGCCGCGGTCACGTTGTGCGCGATCACCTCGACAGCGGTGCCGCGATCGAGGATCTCGAAGGTGGGGGGCGCGGGGTCGCCTGCGAGGGCGGTGGCCGGAGCGAGGATCGGAACGAGGAGGAGAGCGAAGGTTACGAGGCGCATGTCACGAATCCTTTCCACCGACGAGTTCCACGATCCTGATGCCGCACTTCTCACCGACAGCGACCGCCTCTGCACGCGCGACCAGCCGGTTGTTCACGCGGACGTCGAGCGGCGCACCCGTCGGGGTATCGAGGGTGATGATCGAACCGGGCCCGAGGTGGGCCGCGAGCTCGGAGAGGTTCATCCGGATCCGGCCGAGCTCGACGGTGACCTCGAGGGGCACGTCGTGCAGCAGCGCTTCGAGGGCCGCGGGATCGAACGCATCGGGCATCACATCACTCATGACTTCATTCCTTGGCCGTGGACGACGGCTTCGATCTGCACGGCGAGCACGCCGCGGCACACGATGGGGCGAGCCCACGCCTTGAGCACGCCCCCGCAGTAGACGGGGACGCGTGAATCGACGAAGCCCTGGAGCGTGTACGTCTGCCCCGGGGTGATCTTCCGCAGCTCGCGAAGGCGCAGCCGGAGCGTGCCGAGCTCGACGACGACCTCGACCGGCACGTTCGCGAGGGCGCCCGCGATCCGCAGCGCGTCGGCCTTGAAGGCGGCGAGCGCGACCGGGCGCTGCACGAGCACCTCGGGCCGCACGTAGACAGAGACGCGGCCGCTCATCGCTCCGGAGAACGTGAGGACGAGGCGCACCACCGAGCGCGCCTCGATCAACCGCGAGACGATCCCGAGATCCGCGGACGCCGCCATGTCGGTCGAGAACACCTCTTTCCAGGAGGCGCTCCAGGCATCGAGTAGCGCGCGGCCCGCGGGCTGGAACAACCGGAGCGAGACATTGGAGGGCGCGCGGTTTGGATCCGAGGTCATCGTGGCGGGCGCACCGCAGCGGCGCGCCGCAGCGACATCGATCACGGCGCCGTGGGTCGCGACGAGCATCTCGGCATCGCCGGAGCGGAGCCCCGCGATCCAGCCGCCGCGCAGCTCGTCCTTCGCGCTCGCCCCGTCCACCACCTCGGCCCCCACCACATCGAGCTGCCACACGCCGGGCAGGTGGTTCTTCAGCGCCTTCTGCGCGAAGCGCACCGCGCGATTCGCGAGCCCGATCAGCACCGGGCGAGCGGCATCGGCCATCCGGTCATCCGCGATCAGCGCGAGCCGGGTGGGCTCGTGATCGATGGACCCAGGGCCACGCCGAGGCGGTGCGCTCTCCCGGATGGCGGCCTGGATGGCCTCCATCTCTTCGGGGTCGAGTAGCGCGTCGCTCACGTCGCTCGAGGTTTGCAACCGAGGTGCCGCGCTAACCGCATGAGATCGCTCGGCCCGAGGATCGCGGTGTCGGCAGCCTTGGCGGTTTCACCAGGCTCTGCCAGCCGAGGCCCCGCGTGTGGCACGGGCATGACACTCCACGACACCACCGCCATGACATCGCGGTCATGCGCGATCAACTCCGCGTGGTCATTGGGGCAGATCGGCGGCACACCCGCTGCAAACCTGCGCCAGCCATGGTTCGACACATGGCGGGGTTGTTGGTCGCGATGACCGGCGTCGCGCTCGGCTGTGCCGCACCGCCGATCGGCCTCGGCTCGGGCGCACTTCACCCCGCGATGCCCAGCTCGGGCGCGTCGGCCAGCGGCAGTGCCGGCTACGGTGGAGGTCGTAGCCGCTACGTGTTCCAGATCGACGGCTCCATGGCGGTGGCGATCCGCCCGACCTTCGCGATCGAGACTGGCGCGGTCTACACGCAACTCGACCAGGTCAAACACGGCACCGAGCTCACCGCCTATGGCGTGTTTCCCTACCTGCGCCCGCGCATCCGTGTGGGTCCAGCGTTCGCCGCCGTTGCGCTCTCGGGGTTCGCGTTCGGTGGCGGGGGCGGCGGCGTCGTCGCCGGCATCGTCGACGCCCAGGTTGGCTATCGGCACGCCGACTGGGCCGTCTACGTCGGCGGGTATCGTCTCCACCACGAGGTCACCGGATCGTCGATGACGTCTGCCGCTCAGGTCCGGATCGGCGGCGAGTACCTGCTCCCGACGCGCGGAGGTCGGATCGGTGTCGCCGTCGAACTGTATCGACAGACCGACCGCCTGACGGGCTACGAAGGCATGACCGGGAACACCACGAGCACACGGTTCCTCGGCGGCGCGCTCAAGCTCCGGTTCGCCAGCCGCTGGTGGACGCTGTGATGCCTGTGTGCACGGTTGCCGTGCTCGCGACCCTTGGCGGCTGCATGGTGGTGCCCGGCAGTCAGAGCACCTTCGGTCTCGTTGGCACCTCGGCCATGGTCCGCTATCGCGGCGGTGTAGGTGTCCATCTCTCGGCCTTCGATCGCGACGACTCGAATCAGTTCGACCTCGGGGCGGGCTACATCGCGGAGGGCGGTGGCAACACGGCGACGACACACGGCACGTACATCAGCCTGAGCCGCAGGTTGACGCGTCGACTGTGGCTCGGCGGTCGGGCAGAGCAGCTCTGGCACGTCGAAGATCGCGCCCTCCCCAGCCGGGGCGTGGTGGTCAGGATCGCAGTTCGCCAGCACCTGCGTGGCGTCAAGGCCGCGGCGAGTGAGGGCTCGTCCCTCGTCGCCGCGACGGGCGCGATCGCCACGGGGGCGTTCGTCGAGCTCGGTGGTCGCGAGCGCGAGGGCGGCAGCGAGATCTTCGCAGCCATTGGCGTCGCCCTCGACCTCCCGTTGCTGTTCAGCATCTCCGGGCGGTAGCGGACGACTTAGCGCTTGAGGTTGTTGATGTCGTTCATCATCTCGTCGGCAGTCGTCACCGTCTTCGCGTTCGCCTGGAACGCGCGCTGATACGCGATCAGCGTCACGAGCTCGGTGCCGAGGTCCACGTTGGAGGCCTCGAGCGCGCCCGACACCAGCGATCCGCGGGCGCCCGTGCCCGCGATGTCGATCAGCGCCTGGCCCGAAGCAGCGGTCGCCGACATCATGCCATCGCCCACCCGCTCGAGCCCCTCCTGGCTCGCGAACGTCGCGAGGCCGATCTGGGCGATGTCGAGCTTGTCGCCGTTGTCGTAGATCCCGGTGATCTTGCCGTCGTCGCTGATCGACAGGTCGACGAGGTTGCCCGAGCCATGGCCATCGACATCGACGCCCGAGACGCTGCTCGCACCCGCGAACGACGTGGTGCCCGCGAGACCGGTTCCTCCGCTCGCGAGGTCGTCGCCGAAGTTGAACGCGATCGCCTGGTTCGGCTGCGCGTTGAGGAAGCTCGCGCTCGAGGCGATGGTGGTCTGCGCCGCCAGCTTGCCGCTCGCGTCGAACGTCATCGTGCCGCTGCCGATCTCCGTCGGCGTACCAGCGGTGCCGCCGGTCAGCTCGCCACCGTCCACCATCGCGTGCCACTCCCACTGCCCGCCACCGGTGCTGCGGAAGTAGGTATCCACGTGGTGAGCAGCGCCCAGCGAGTCATAGACCGTGGTCGAGGTGGCGTAGTTGGACGTGGTGTTCGGGTTCGCCGGATCCCAGGCCGCCGGCGCCACCGCGTTGGCGTCGAGGTTCAGGGTCATGCCGGCTTTCGTCGTCGGCACCGGTGGGCTCTGGTGCGCGCCGAGCGCGAGGTCGCCAACGCTGGTGCTCCGCTGGCTGTTGGTGACCGCATAGCCCTGCAGCCGCATGCCGTGCTGATCGACGACGTAGCCCTTGTTGTCGAGCTGGAACCTTCCGTCGCGCGTGTAGTACTGGCCATCGTGACCACCGTGGTTGCCCTTGACCACGAACATCCCGCCGCCGCTGATCGCGAGGTCCATGTTGTTGCCGGTCTGCGTGATCGAGCCCTGCTCGTACATCGTCTGCGTGCCGCCGAGGCGGACGCCGCCGCCGAGCCGCTGGGCACCGAGCTCGCCGCCGAGCAGATCGGAGAAGCTCGCACGGTTGCGTTTGTAGCCAACGGTCGAGGCATTGGCGATGTTGTCACCGACCACGCTGATGGCGTCGCCGTGGGCCATGAGGCCGCTGATGCCGATGTAGAGGCTGTTCGTGATGCTCATGACTACTTCTCCTTGCCGTTGACGGTCGTGGTGGTGGCGCCGATGGTCCGGATGTCTCCGGGCGAGAGCAGGACGCCTCCCATCCGCAGGCGAGGTCCGCTGGTGGTCAGCTCGACCGCATCGAGGCGGCCTTGCCATTGCGCGTTGATCGTCGACGTGGTCGAGCCCGGGTCGACCGTCATCGCGTAGCTCCCGGCGGGCAGCGGCTTGCCGCTGGCGTCGTTGCCGTCCCACGCGAGGCTCGTGTGGGTGGAGCCATCCGGAATCGCGATGCGGCGCAGCTCCTTGCCGTCTGCGTCGGTGATCACGATCGCGGCGCCCTTGGTGGCGGCCGTCGACGCGATCTCGAGAGGCGGCGGCGTGCCGCCCTTGCCATCGATCGAGAACCCACCGACCGCCGCATCACACTCGCGGCCGATCAGCGAGGACAGCCCCGCGCTCGCGGCCGAGGCCTGCGAGGCGGCGAGCTCTGCGAGCTGCGAGTTGGTCTGCTTCGCCTGCTCCACCGACGACAGCTGCGCGAGCTGGGCCACCATGTCAGCGCCGCTCGTGGGCGCGAACGGATCCTGGTGCTGGAGCTGCGCCATGAACAGCTTGAGGAACTCGTCCTTGCTGCCCTGCAGGCCCGTGCCGGCGGTGGTGCTGGTGGCGGCCGGGCTGCCGGCGGTGATCGCATCGATCGTCATGGGGTCTCCTCGAGATTGAACTTGGGTTGCGGCCGCTCGCGCTCGCGGCGCGGCTGATCGGATCGTTCGGACGAGCTCTCGTCTCGGCTCGCCGTGAACTCGGTGAGCTGCAGGCCCCGCGCGCGCATGGCGTGGTCGAGGCTGCCTGCGTTGCGCGCGAGCGCTGCGGCCGTGGCCTCGTCGCCACCGCGCACGTGCGTGATCACGCTATCGCCGCGCACGGCCACGGTGACCACGAGCCGTTCGGCCTCGTCGATCACGAGGTGAACGTGGCTTGGATTGGCGGCTGCTGCCGGCTCCGGATCGAGCTCGCGGGCGGCAGCGGTCGGGGCGACCGGCGCCGGCGCGGCACCATCGCGATCGTCGAGCGGAGCGAGGGCGCCCAGTGCGCCGAACGAGCCTGGCAGGGGCTCGCCGTGGCCCGGGTCGGCGCCCGATTCCCCGGTGGACGAGTTGTCCTCACGTCCATCACGGAGCTGCTCGATGAGATCGTGCACCGCCTGCTCGAGAGGGCTCAGCGGGGGCGTCGCATCCGGATCGGTGGCGCTGGTTGCGACCTGCGTGGCCGCGGCCGACGCCGACTGGTCGATCAGGGCATCGAGATTCGACCCCGTGGTCTCACCCACCGCCGAGAACGTGACGGCCTTGGCCACATCCGCGACCTCACGCTTCACCTCGATCGCGGGACGCGCGGTCCCATCGGGAGACGGCGCGGCCGCATCCTCTGGGCGCGGCTTGCGCTGCTCCGGGCGCGACGCCGCGCGGGGGGCCGCGCGCTTCGCAGGCTCGCGCCGCGCATGCTCGATCTCGTGGTGGAACGAGCGCTCGTCGTGCGCGGCGAGCGGACGCGGGCGAACCTCACGCTCCGCGGGCTCGCGCTCGAAGGGGGCCAGAGCGAGGAGCGCGCTCATCGCCGCCTCGTCGAGAGATCGTCATTCATCCGCTGCTCGCCGCGGGCATCGACGCGCGCGCGATCGAGATCCACGCGCTCGACCATCTTCTCGGCGCGGCGCAGCTGGCGAGACCTGTCACGCAGGTGGTCTGCGGAGATCGCGACGGCGGCGACCGCCTCGTCGTGACGCGCGCTGGCGTCGGCGACCTCGAGCTCGAACTCGCCCGTGATGTCCCCAACCGAGCACAGGTCGTGGACGTTGCTCGCAGCGGCGAGCATCTCGCTCGCCTCGTCGAGGAAGTCGTCCAGCGACTCCCGTTGACTCACCAGGGCGAGGTGCGAGGTGTCACGCGCGGCGCTCGCCGTCGCATGGGATGCCGCGGCGGCATCGCGGAGGCGCATGCGAACATCTCGCAGGGCGCGGATAGCACGGGGGCGGATGGTCACGAGATGATCTCCTCTCCGACCGCCGCGGCGAGGCCGCGCACGGTCACTTCATACTGAGATGGTTCGTGCGGCGGCTGCCGCGACCACGCATCGATGCGCTCGCCGATCGCGAGCGCGTTATCGAGGACTGGGTTCGCGCCGATCGTGTAGGCACCGAGCGCCTGGAGCTCGGCGGCCTGACGCCGACGCGCGAGTTGTTCGCGGGACTTGGTCGCCAGCGACATCACGGTGGCCGAGGCAACCTTGCGCGCCACACGCGAGGCACTCGACAGCACGTCGACCGCCGGGAAGTGGCCACGCCCGGCGAGGTCGCGCGACAGCACGATGTGGGCATCGAGCAGAGACCGCGCGGAGTCGGCGACCGGATCCGAGAGGTCATCACCTTCGACGAGGACCGTGTAGAACCCGGTGATCGCACCGCCGCCGGCCCGCGGCGCACATCGCTCGAGGAGGCGCGGCAGTGTGGCGAACACGCTCGGCGGGTAGCCCTTGGTCGCGGGCGGCTCGCCCAGCGCCAGCCCGAGCTCGCGGAGCGCCATCGCGAACCGCGTCAGAGAGTCGAGGACCAGCAGCACGTTCTTGCCGCGGTCACGAAAGTACTCGGCGATCGCCGTCGCGGCGAGCGCGCCACGGATGCGCTCGAGCGGCGAACGATCGGCCGTGGCCGCCACCATCACCATCCGGTCGCGACGCGGGCTGGTCATCAGCTCGCGGACCTCGCGGCCACGCTCGCCCACCAGCCCGACGACGATCACGTCGGCGTCGGCCTGACTGGCGATCTGCTCGACGAGGACGCTCTTGCCGCAGCCGGCACCGGCGAAGATGCCGATCCGCTGCCCGCGACCACAGGTGAGGAGCGCATCGATCACGCGTACGCCGGTATCGAACCGCTCGTCGACCTCGGCACGCTGCTCGATCGGTAATGCGCCACCATCGAGGCGAATCCGCGCACCACAGCGTGGGGCCGGCTGGCCATCGAGCGGGTTGCCAAACGGATCGATCAGCCGGCCGATCAGCGCATCGCCCACGGCGAGCTCGGCCATCGCACCGCGCAGCCGGACCACCGCGCCGGGCGCGATCCTTCGGGCGGGCTGCAGGGGCAGCGCGAGCAGGGTCTGGCCCCGAAACCCGACGACCTCGCACATGATCTGACCATCCGTCGTCTCCACTACCACCACATCGCCGAGCGTGACGCCGGTCATCGAGATCTGGATCAGCGTGCCCGCCACCTCGACCACCGCGCCAAGCGGCTGCGGCGCGGTCCAGCCATGAACCAGGCTGGTGAGTGACGCGAACGAGGTCACGCGGACACCTCGATCGCGGTGACGATCGCCTCGCGAAGCTCCGCGAGCCGCTGCTCCCACGAGTGCGTCAACTCGAGACCCGCGCTGCTCACGCGCATCGTACCCACGGCGAGCGCCGGATCGGCGGAGACGGTCATCGTGGCCTCTCCGAGTGCGGCCCGCACGGCGTCGACCTCGCTCGGGTGCACGAACGCCGTGGCGGGCTCGTTGCTGCGGGTCTGCCACGCGCGGATGATCGGGAGGAACTTCTCGGCGACGCTCTTGCCGCCCACCCACGCGTCGACCACCGTCGCTGCGGCCTCGGCGATCAGGCGCGCGCGGACCGCGGCTGGCCTCGAGCTCCGCGTCCGCGAGGCTATAGATCATCTGCTGGAGCCGAGCGCGAAGCGTGGCAGTCTCGCGCAGGCCGTCCTCGCGACCCTGCGCCGCCGCCTCCTCGCGCAGCGCCGTGACATCGATGGCCGGGAGCGACGGCTCCGGATCCGTGCCCGGTCGCGGCGACCACGGCGAGGTGCCCGGTGGGGTCTCCACCACTGCCAGGGCTGCGCCGAACGCTCGCACTGACGATGCCGCGGCGGTGCCGAACAGGAACGGACGGATCTCGCTCACTCGCTACCTCGCGCGGGGAGCGTGAGCTTGCCTTCGCCGGCGAGCTTCATCGCGGCCTCGATGATCTCGCGCTGTGCGTTCTCCACCTCGGACAGCCGCTTCGGGGTCGCGGCCGAGAGGTCGTCGCGGAGCGTGGCAGCCGCGCGCTGCGACAGCGAGGAGAGGAAGTGGTCGCGCAGCGAAGGCGCGGCGGTCTGCAGCGCGGTGACGAGCACCTCGCTTTGCACCGAGCGCAGCAGCTGGCCCATCTCGCGAGCAGCGATCCTGTCGAGGTCCTCGAAGGTGAACATCGCCTCGCGAATCCGGGTGGCGACCTTCTCGTCGGCCTCGGCCACGCGGCCGAGCAGGTCGTCACCGGCCTCCGCCGTCATCTCGTTGACTACGGAGGCGCTGAACGCGAGCCCATCGAACTCGGCGCGCTGATCGGACGTGGCGAGCCCGCCCGCGGCCTCGAGCGCGCGCACCAGGCTCTCGGAGGCCTCGGCGACCGCGTGCTCGGGGATCTCCTCGAGATCCGCGATCCGCGCGGCGAGATCAGCAGCGACCTCCGGCGGCATCTCGGCGAACAGCTTGGCCGCGAGGCTCGGCTGGAGCTGCGTGATGACCACGGCGGCGATCTGCGGGTGCTCCTCGGTGAGGAGCTGCGCGAGCGAGTTGACGCGTGCGGTCCGCAGCAGTTGCAGCGGCTCTGACGGGAGGGCAGGCACGCCGAACATCCGCTGCGCCTTCTCCGTCCCGAACGCCTTGTCGGCGAGCTTACGCACGTACTTGGTTCCGCCCGATCGCACCATCGCGAGGGGGCTGGTCAGCCCGCGCTCGAGCTCCTCGAGCACGGTGGTGATGATGTCACCACCGATGTCATCGAGCTGGTCGACGGCGTCCACCAGCCGGCGAACGTCCTGCTCCGCCATCAGGGACAGGACCTTGGAGGCGAGATCCTCGTCGAGGGAGAGCAGCGCGATCGCGGCCTTCTGAGGGCCAAGGAGACGACCGGGGACGGCGGCGGCAGTGCTCACGACTTGGCTCCCTTGGTGGCAGGAATCTCGGACAACCAGGCCGTCAGGACCTCGGCGGCGCGCTCGGCGTCACCGCGTACCTGGTCGAGCACGCGCTCGCGGATCGGGCGTCCAGCCGGCAACCCCGACTGGGTTGCACCAGCCGCGAGATCGTTGGAGGGTCGCGCCTCGAGCACACGCTCGAGCTCGGAGACCGGGGCGGGCAGCGCGAGCGAGAGCGGCCGGTTGGCCGTCCTCTTCGACGCCCGCTTCTTCATGACGATGGCGGCGATGATGATCAGGAGCAGGAGTCCACCGCCGCCGATGGCGATCGGGATCAGTGGGAGGCCACCGGCCGAGGCCGCGACCGCCGTCGGATCCGCAGCACCTTCCGGCTCCGGCGCGAACGGAATCGAGGCCACCTCGATCTTGTCGCCGCGCGCATCATCGATGCCAGCGGCTTGACGCGCGAGCGCGGTGAGCTCGGCGAGCTCCTTGTCCGTCCTGGCCACGGGCTTGCCGTCCGCGCCGGTCTTGTAGTCGACGACGACCGCGAGCTGGAGCTTCTGGAGCTGCACGTCCGGCTTGGTGGTCTGCCGCACGGTGCGGCTGATCTCGTAGTTCTTGGTCTCCTGCAGGCGGCCTGCCGGCGCGGTGCCTGCGGGCGTCGGAGCCGCGGCCGGTGCGCCCGGGAGATTGCCGCGGGTGCCCGCGACGCCGCCGACACCGCCCGAAGGGTCGGCGCCGTCGACGGTGCGCGATTCGCTGCGCACCGCGGGGTTCTGGTTGTCGTAGAGCTCCTGGGTCTCGCTGACCTTGCGCTCGTCGACGCTCGCGGTGGCGACGACCGAGACCTTGCCCTCACCGACCACGCGCTCGAGCATCGTCCGCACGCGGGTGGCGACGGAGCGCTCGATCGAGGCCCGTCCGTCGCCCGTGGTGGGCGACGAGGCGTCGAGCAGGTTGCCGTGATTGTCGACGACGACGACAGCATCCGGGAGCAGCCCTTCGATGCTCGCCGCGACCAGCTGTCGCACGCCGCGCACCTGCTCGGAGCTGAGCGTCTGACCCGGGTGGAGGTGAAGCGCCACCGAGGCGGTCGGCTTCTCGGCCTGATCCTTGAACACGGAGCGCCGGCCGAGCGCGATGTGGACGCGCGCGCCCTGCACCTGCGCCATCGCGGTGATGCTGCGAGACAGCTCGCCCTGCAGCGCGCGCCGATAGTTGACCTGCTCGGCGAAGCTCGATTGGCCGAGGTTCGACCCGTCGAATAGCTCGAAGCCCTTGCCGCTGCGCGGAAGGCCTGCGGCCGCGGCGACCGCGCGTGCGGCCTCGACCTCGCCCTTCGCGACCTCGATCTTGCCGTCCTTGATCCGCGCCGAGATCCCGCGTGCCTCGAGGGCCGCGTAGAGCTCCTGCGTGTCATCCGGTGAGGCGCCATCGGCGATCGCGACGAAGGCCTCGGTGCGGTTCGCGAACGTCGTCACACCGATGACGGCGATCACGCCCAGGAGCACCGCGATCGCGAGCGACCGGCGTCCCTTGGACTGCTTGTCCCACAGCTGCTTGAGCTGCGCGAGGACCGCAAGTGGACCGCTGGAGTTGGGATCGGCCATGACTTACCTAGACCTGCGTATTCATCAGCTCGCGATACGCTTCGATCGCCTTGTTCTTCAGCGTCGTCGCGTAGCGAACCTCGATGTTGGCTTTCTCCGACGCGATCATCACCTCGTGAATGCCCATCGTCGGATCGCCCTTGGCGAACCGCTCGGCGGCGCTGGTGGCCGCCTTCTCTTGATTGCTCGCCTCGGTCAGGGCGTGCGCGAACACGTCGCCCAGGTCGCCCTGCTTCGTCGGGGTGTGCTCGACGGGCGTGATGCTCGGCGGTGCGATGTTGACGGGCGCGATGCTCATCGACCGATCCCCAGCGCGCGCTCGGCCATGTTGACGGCCGTCGACATCGCGGTGATGCCCGCCTCGTAGGCACGCGAGGCGGTGATCATGTCGACCATCTCCTCGACGGGGTTGACGTTCGGGTAGGCCACGTAGCCCTGGGCGTTCGCCTTGGGATGGCCGGGGTCGTATTCGAGCCGCGGGGGGCCCGCATCCTGCGAGATCTGGGTGACCGCCACGCCCTTCACGGCCGAGGCGAACTCGGTGCCCTGTGCGGCCGGCACGTCGACGGACGACAGCACCACATCGCGGCGCTTGTACGGACCGCCACCGGCGGCCTCGGTGGTCTGCGCGTTCGCCAGGTTCGACGAGGCGACGTTCATCCGGGTGCGCTGGGCCGAGAGACCCGACGCGGAGACTTCCATGGCGGTGAAGAAATCGGTGGTCGACATCAGGTGCCGTCTCCTGCGGCGTAGCGAAGCAGCGCGAGCCGGCGAGTCACCAGCTCCGAGGACGCGGCATAGCGGGTCCGGTTGGCATCGATCTTCGCGAGCTCGCGCTCCATCGAGACCGCGTTGCCATCGGCGCTCTGCATCGCCCCGCCGTCATCGAACGAGGTGACGACGTTGGTCGTCGTCGCAGTGGCGATGTGGCCTTCCGAGGTGACCGCGAGACTCTGGGCATCCCCGCCGTGTTGCGCGTGAGATCCACCGGCCGATAGCCCGGTGTATCCAGGTTCGCCACATTGCCCGCGAGGACCGTGTGGCGCTCGCGATGGAACGTCAGCGCTGCTTGCAGCGTATCGACGGTCGAGAGGTCCACGGGCACGAGCTGGGTTCCAGCAAGCGCCGGGCCGATCGAGATCCCAGGACGGATGCGGAGTTGGCGAAGGGCCGATCACGATCGTCGGCAACCTTGACGGGTCGGCGAACTGGCCGAAGACGCTCTTGTGACGGATAGGATCGCGCATGCGGTGTTCGGGCTGCTCTTCGAGACGAGCCCGGATGCGGCGTTCATCGTCGACCGCGCCACGGGATGTGTCGTGTCGGCGAATGTGCGCGCCGCCGATATGCTCTCGGTCGCCACGGATGCGCTCCTCGGCGTGCACCTCTCGGACCTGGTCCTCGACCCCGAGCGCGACATCACCCAACCCGGCCGCTACGAAGATCTCGTCCTGCGGGGCGGCGACGACTATCCGGTCTACGTCACGATGCAGGTCGCTCACATCGAGACTCTCGAGCATGGTGAGCTCGCCGCCTACATGGCGCGGGATACCTCCGAGCGCCGGCTCCTGGAGTGCGAGGTCATGGCCAAGCACTCGGCGCTGTTCACCGCACATGCGGAGCTCGAACGCGCACACGCCCAGCTCACCGAGACCAAGGCCGAGCTCGAGAATCGCAACCACGAAATCGCGATGCTCGCGTGGCGCGCCGCCATGGGCGAGCTCGTCGCCGGCATCGCCCATCACCTGAACAATCCGGTCGGCGCGCTCGCCAGCACGGTCCGCCGCCTCAAGCAGATCGTCGCGAAGCTCCCGCCGGAGGTTCGCCCGGAGCTCGAGCACCTCCTCCCGCGGATCGATCAGATCGCCCGCCGGATCGAATCCAACGTCGCTGCCATCGTCTCCGCCAGCCGCGCCAACGCGGTCGATCAGATCGGAAGCCGCACCGAGCTGCCTCCCGAGCTCGCCAGTGTGCTGACGACGTTCGCAGACCGCCTCGATGACATCCCCACGAAAGAATCCGTATGAAGACTGCACGCATCCTGGTCGTCGACGACGATGATCACGTCCGAGAGGCGCTGGTCGACGAGCTGTCCCAGACCTATCGCGTGGAGGCGGTCAGCTCCGGTGGAGAGGCGTTCGATGCGCTCTCCATGCACCAGTACGACGTGATCATCTCAGATCTCAAGATGCCCGATCACGACGGCATCGAGGTGCTCGAGTTCGCGCGCGTCCATCAGCGTGATGCGGTGCGCGTGCTCCTCACCGGCTACCTCGACGAGCGCGCCCAGCGCGCCCTGATGACCCCGGACGCCCCCTACAAGGTGGGCAAGCCCTGGCACGACGAGATCGAGGTCGTGGTCAAGCGCGCGCTCGAACAGCGGGAGCTCGCGCGCCGACTGTTCGCCTCGGTCGAGGATGCGCTCAGCCTCAGCACCTTCGATGGCGAGCTCGCGACCACACGCACACCGCTCGAGCTCGGGCAGCTGATCGTGCGCCGCGCACTCACCGTCGAGGGTGTGACCGGCTGTGGCACGGTCGTGCGCGACAACGGCAGCGAGCACCTGTTCACCGGCAGCGCCGTGGCCAAGGAGGGCCCCGGCTGGTACGTCGATCTTCCTCTCGATGTCGAGGGAGAGCTCCGGCTCCGCGCCCGCGGTGTTACCGACAGCGCTCGGCAGCTCGTTCAGTACATGGCCCATCGGGCACAGCGTGCCTGCGGCATCCTCGAGGCGAGGACCTCCCCGCTCCCCGAGCTCCTCGGCGCTGGGACCCGGATGAATCAGCTGATGCGTCAGGCCACGGTCGGGGCCCTGACGTCGGCGCTCTTGCACGATCTCGCATCCACGATGCAGACGCTCTCCGGTGCCCTGGCGGATGTCACCGCGTTCGCGGGCACCGATGCTCCGGAGCTCGGCGATGCGCTCGCGGAGGCCAACTCCGCCGGCAACGAAGCGGTCGAGCTGTTCGTGCAGATGCGAAAGTTCATCCGCGATGGCGAGGTCAAGCTCCGGGCCGTCCCGGTGCGCCGCCTGATGGACCGCGTGACCAGGCTCGCCGGCGGCTACGTACGCCAGCGATGCACGCTGCGGATCCCGACGATCCCCGAGGTCGAGTGCAACGCGTCCGAGACGCTGTTCTTGCAGGTCCTCGTCAACCTGCTCCGCAACGCCGCGCACGCCTCCCCGCCGGATGGCGCCGTCGACGTCAAGATCCTCGTGTCCGAGACCGAGGTGGTGTTCTCGATCACCGATGACGGCCCCGGGGTTGCGCCGGAGATCGCCGACACGATGTTCGAGCCGTTCGCGAGCACCACGCACGAGGGCACGGGCCTCGGCCTCGCGATCTCGGCCTATGTGATGCAGATGTGCGGCGGCAGGATCAGCTACCGCAAGGACCCGGAGCGAGGCGCTTGCTTCTCGGTGTCGCTACCGCGCCCCGTCGTCTAACATCGAGGGCATGAGGAGCGAACCGCGCTGGGGGCTGGCCGCGGAGTTGCCTCCTCTGATCGCCGCGGGCTGGCGCGAGCCCGAGCGCTGGCGCCGGCTCGCCGAGGATCACGCCGGGGGACAGCGCTATCTGGTGCTGCCCGGATTCCTCACCACAGCGAGCGCCGAGGAGCTTCGCACCGCGGCCGCACGCCTGCCGATGGTCAGGCTCACGACCGAGCTGCTCGATGCCGATCGCCACCTGCTGGGCGCCGACGAGCTCGCCCCGTGGCTCGATCTCCTGCAGCACGAGGCCGTGCGCACCCTGGTCTCCGCCGTGCTCGGCAGAACGATGCCACGCGGCCTGGTGGTCAACGCGTGGCGGCTCAGCCGTGGCGACTTCATGGGCATCCATCCCGATGGGCGCTTGTATCAGGGCACGATCTCGCTCGGGCTCTCCGAGGGCTGGACCGCAGCCGATGGCGGCGCGATCGCGTTCGGCGACCGGCAGGGAGACGAGCTCCTCGTCAGACAGCGCTGGTTCCCGCATCTCGGGGATGCCTGCATGTTCGCTCCCGACATCGACACCTGGCACGCCGTCGAGCCGGTCCGCTCCGATGCTCGGCGTTACTCGCTGACGGGCTGGTGGACCGCGCTCGAGGATGGCCTCACGCGCGGCCGCAGGTCACCCGTCCAGGAGTGACAGGAACACCTTGGATTTCTCCAGCTGGGCCTTGGTGCGATCGCACAGTGCCGTGCGCTGTGCGATCGACAGGCCGTTACGCTCGAACAGCTGGGTCTCGATCTCGCCGTCCTCGCACAGCTGGTCCCCGCAGAACGGCTCGGCACAGGCGCGTGACAGGTGATCCGCGGCGGCGACGATCTCGGTGATCGCCCGGAGATTCGGCCCCAGGCGCTCGCGGATCTCCGGCCGATGGATCTCGTGGTGCTGCTCGATCGGCGTGGTCAGCGTGGCCGGGAACTTCCAGGCCTTCGCGAGGCGACTGCCGACCTTGTCGTGCGCGGCCAGCCCGACCCGACGCTCTGCCTCCGCCATCGAGATGGCCTCGGTCCGGACGAGGGCGAAGGCGTCGCACAGCTTCTGCGGCTCCACCTTCGCGAGCGCGATCTTCCCCATGTCGTGCAACAGGCCCGCCGTGAAGCACGCCCCCCCGTCGGAGAACCTCACCTCGGTCGCGATCTCGCGTGCCGCGGTGCCGACGACGAGCGAGTGCACCCACAGCGCGCGCGCGTCGAACGGGCCTCCCTTGGTCCCGAGCGCTTCGAGCACGGAGATGCTGAGGACGAGCTGGTACAGGGTATTGAACCCGACGAACGGGATCGCTCGCTCGACATCGGAGACCCCGTTGGGGATGCCGAAGTACGGCGAGTTGACGAGCCGCAGGAGCTTGGCGGAGATCGCCGGGTCGGAGCGCAGCAACGCCGCGACCTGCTGCACCGAGACGTTCTTGCCGTGAACGACCTCGCCGATCTGGAGCGCGACCACGGGCAGCGTGGGCAGGCTGTCGAGGGCAGTCGCGATCCTGCCGACGTCGTTCGAGGTCGTCTGCGCCTGCGCCTGCGACATCACTTTCCTCCCCCGGTAAGGTCGAATGCGATCCCGAACACGAGCTGGAGCTGCGTCACCGTGTGGCCCTCGGCGATCGCGCTCCCGGCGAAGTACGAGGCGAGCTGCAGATCGCCGCACAGGCCGATCGCCTTGCGCGTGCGACACGTGCCAACCGACGCCGTGGCGCCCCAGCGCGTCTCGGGTGCGTAGATCCACACGGCACCGGCCGCGAGCCGGAGCGAGGTCCCCGGCACGGGCAGCTTGAGGCCGCCGGTGACACCAAACGTGTTGCGGACGACGGTCTCGACGACGATCCCTCCATACGCCGCCAGCTCCGGATCATCGTTGATCGCGATCGCGCCGGTGGCGGCGAGGGTGACGGGGGTGGTGCGGTGCGCGCTCGACATGTCGGTCTCGGTCCCCATCGACAGCCCGTAGCCCGCCCGGAGCTCGGCCTCCCACAGCGGCTGCGCACCGGCCGTCGCGGAGACAAGGAGGACGGAGGCGACGAACGCGACGGTCATGGAGCGCACGTAGGACCTTCACGCAAGCGACGTGCCGCACGGCGCGGCAATCGTTCTCAGGGCTTGGCCGACGGCGGTTCGGAGGGCGGCGGCGCAGCGTCGGCAGGTTTGGCGATCCGGATCAGGATCGACAGGCGGCGGTTCTGCGCATCCAGCGGATGATCGGGGACATAGAGCTGGCTGGCACCACGCGCGAACACGCCCCTAATCTGGGATTCGGGTACGCCGCTCGCTTCGAAGATCATCCGGGCGGCATCGGCGCGCTGGTACGACAGCTCCCAGTTCGAGAGCCGGGACCCCGGCGCGAACGGGCGTGCATCGGTGTGGCCGTTGATCTCGACCGGCCGCCCCGCGGCGACGATCACCGGGGCCATCATGCGCAGGAAGCGCTCGAGCGGCTCGTTCAGCCTGGACGAGGCGCTGTCGAACAGCAGGCCGCTGTCCTCGTCGACGGTCTCGATCAGGATCCCTTCCGGGGTGATCTCGACGTGCACGTTCTTGATCACGCGCGCGAGCTGCGGATCGAGCGCCGCCATCTTCGCGAGCTTGTCGCCGACCTGCTTCGCCGTCTCCACCCGCTCATCGAGGGTCTTCTCCTCGGGCGTCGGAGGCACTGAGGACACCTCGATCACCGACGGCCTCGCCTGGGCGGCGCGGTTCATCGCGAGGTCTCCTTCGGGCAGGATGCCGGTGCGGAAGTACTGAGAGATCTCCTTTCGGCTCTGCGCATCGGTCGAGGCGAGCAGCCACAGCACCATGAACAGCGCCATCATCGCCGTCACGAAGTCCGCGTATGCGACCTTCCAGGCGCCACCGTGGTGCCCGTGACCTGCGACGACCTTCTTGTAGCGGCGTGACATGTCACTTCACCGCTTGGAGGGCTTTGTCGACGTCCAGGAAGCTCGGGCGTTCGTCGCTGTAGATCATCTTCCGACCGAACTCCACGGCGGTCGGCGGAGCGACTCCGCGCGCCGAGGCGATCACCGCGGACTTGATGACGAGCAGGTAGCGGAGCTGGTGGGTCTCCTGGGTCTCGGCGTTGTTCGCCAGCGGCTGGATGATGCCGTAGCAGAGGAGGATGCCGAGGAACGTGCCGACGAGGGCGGAGGCGACGTGGTGGCCGATCACGGCAGGCGGCGCATCCATGTGCGCCATCGTCACGATGATGCCGAGCACGGCGGCGACGATGCCGATGCCGGGAAGAGCGTCACCGATCGTCTTCAGCAGGCCCGTCGCGAGGTGCCCCTCGTCCTTGAACGTCTCGATCTCGGTGTCCAGCAGCTGGTCGAGATCGTCCGGGGAGATGCCGTTGACGATCTGCTGCAGCGCCTCGACGAGGAACGTCCGTGCGTGGTGATGCTTCGCGATGCTCGGGTACTTCTTGAAGATGTCGCTCTTGGCCGGCTCGTTGAGATGCGGCTCGAGGGCGAGGACACCCTGACGACGCGCGAGCATGAACAGCTCGTACTGGCACTTCAGGAGCTCGAGGTAGTCTGCCTGGCTCGGGATGTTCTCCTTGAGCGCGGACTTGATCGCGGCGCCCACCCGCTTCTTCATCTTTCCAGGGGACGACGTGATGAGCGTGCCGAGAGCCGCGCCGAGGATCACGATGAACTCGGACGGCTGGATGAGCACGCCCATCTTGCCGCCGGCGAGCGTGAACCCACCTGCGATCGCGGCGAGGACGATGAGGATTCCAGGTAGGGCCATGACACCTGGTGATTCGCCCGGATGCGGACAACGTCTAGGCTCCATGTTTTGGCGGTCATCCGTCAGACCCAACGGTCGCGTCCGTGCCACGCGATGTAGGTCTCGAACGAGGTCACGTGGTTAGGCGTGGCATCCCGGCTGCAGAGACTTCGAGGCGTGACCAGACGCCGCAACACCACCGTGACCATTCCACTCGCAGCGATCCGGACGGAGACGTACGAGCGGCTGGGCGAATACGCGGTGATCGCCCCGATCGCGCGGGGTGGTACCGCTGGCGTCTACCTCGGCGAGCACACCTACAGCCACGAGCGCGTCGCCGTCAAGCTCCTCGATCCGTTCCACGCTGGCCATGCCGACGTCGTTGACCGGATGTTCGCGGAGCGCACCGTGTCGCAGAAGGTGAGCCACCCGAACCTCCTGGAGATCCTCCACGCCGACCGCAACGCCCTCGGCCTGCCGTACCTGGTGATGGAGTACCTCGATGGAGAGAACCTCGGAGATCTCGCGGAGCGCGGTCCGGTGCAGATCGACGCGATCCTCGCGATCAGCACCCAGATCGCCTGCGCGCTCAACGCGCTCCACGCCGCTGGCTACGTCCACTGTGACGTCAAGGCCGACAACGTGTTCATCCTCTATCAGACGACCGTCGGCGGCTGGCCGCGCGTCAAGGTCATCGACTACGGCGTCGCTCACAAGATCACGGACACGGAGATCGAGGCGACGATCGCAGGTACGCCCGCATACATGGCCCCGGAGCAGTGGCGCGGGGCGCCGACGGTGCAGTCCGATGTCTATGCGCTTGGCTGTCTGCTCTACGAGCTCGTCACGGGCGAGCACCCCTTCCACGGCACCCTGCCCCAGCTCATGCTGAGCCACTGCGAGGCCTTCGCGCCCCGCCCGTCGACGTTCCGTTCGGACATCCCTGCGGGGCTCGAGCGTCTGATCCTGCGCGCGATGGCCAAGGACCCCAGCATGCGCCCGTCGATGATCGAGATGGAGGTCGAGCTCGCCGTCCTGCTCCGGACGATGAACGGGGTCGCCGAGGCGGATCTCCTCGTCGCGAGTTGATCAGAACGGCGGGCCGAGCCCAGGCGCCCTGGCATCGGGTACGAACGCATCGGGCGGTGGAGCCAAGGGCGTCGCGGGCGCGTCGATCGTCTCGTTCGCAGACGGCGCCATCGGGATCCCCGGCGGCAACACCTCGGGCGGCGCCGCCACACCGGCGTCGACGTCCTCCATCATCGGCTCGAGGCGCGCGTGCAGGATGCCCGTGGTGATCGGGATGAACCGATACCTCGCCATCGAGTACCCGCCCATCGTGAACGTGAACTCGTGCTCTCCACCGGTCTCGCCGCTCCACACCTGCGGCGTCACGCCATAGGGCGTGCCATCGACGGCGACCTGTGCGCCGGGAGGGTTGGAGCGCAGGATGATCTCGATCGGCCGCCCCGGCCGCTTCGGTGTAGCCCGAGCCGCAGCGGGCGTGCCCGGAGCTGATGGATCGGAGAGCGGCTGGGTGGGTGCCGTACGGGCACCCGCATCGGCGGGCGGCGGGGTGATGGGCTCCGCCTTCGGTGCGTCATTGCTGCCGGAGCAAGCCGCGATCGAGAACAAGATCGCTGCGCCGACGCGGGACATCGCGGGAGCTATAGCACGCTACTTCGTCTTCTTCTTCGCGGCATCCTCGATCTTCTTGCGCTGCGCTTCGTCGAGCACGCGTCGCGCCTGCGCCCACGCGAGGATCCGAGCCTTGCGGATCGTGGCCTCCTGCGCGCTGATCTGATCGACGTACCGGCCGATCTCGGCATCGGTGGTCGCGGGGTTCCCGAGCGCCGTCTGTAGCTTCGCGGACAGATCGTCGAGCTGCTTCTTCGCCGCGGCGACGTTCTTGTCGGAGTCCGCGCGCAGCTTGTTGATCTGGTCCTTCTGGGCCGGCTTGAGCGCGAGATCGCGGAGATCCTTGATCGCCTCCTTCATGTCGTCGTCATCGGCATCGACGTCGGGGGTGTCGATCGATCCGAGGTCGTCATCATCGTCGTCGTCGTCGTTGCCGATGTTGACGTTGAAGTTCTTGCCCCAGTCCTTGCCCCACGTCTTGCCGAAGTCCTTCCCGAAATCCTTGCCGAGCTTCTCCATCTCCTTGTCGAGGCCTTCCATCGCCTGCTCGATCTCCTCGCCCATCTTCTCCATCTCGCTCTCGAGCTGATCGAGATCCGTGATGTTGAGGTTCGCGAGGCGCTTGTCGACGGCCGCTCGCACCTTGTCGAGGCGCGCGAGGATCTTGTCGCGGACGTCCTTCGGGATCTGCGGGTTGTTCCGGATCGCATCGCGTGCGGAATCGAGCTGGCCGACCACCATGTCGTGGAGACCGCCGATCTGGACCTTGCCGTTGTTGATGTTCACCGAGAAGCCGCCCCCGCGCCTGGGGGGCGCAGGAGGCGCAGGAGGAGCGGGCGGCGGCGACTTCGGCGCGGAGGGAGGCTTCGCCGCGGGAGGCGCGGGAGGCGCGGGGGGCGCGGGCGGGCGCCCCGTGCTCGGCGCGGTCGCATCTCCTGCCGCCGGCCAGAATCCGAACATGTCGTCGCGGCCGGCCGAGGCCTGGCCCAGCGCGCTGTTGAAGATCAAGCCGCCGGCGATCATCGACGGCAGGACGACGGAGAACAGGGTGCGGATACGGCTCATGGCGTGATCACTCCTTGCAGCAACTTGCGGTAGGGCGAGAGCGGCTTCTTGATCTGCCGCCAGTTCGCCGAGAGGTGTGCCGAACGATGGACGTCGGCGAGATCGACCAGCGCCCGCAGCTCGGCATCGGTCGCGGGCTCGAGCTTGGGATCCTCGACCTTGGTTTCGGTGGACGCCGTGTTCACGTTTGACGATGGTGCGGGGGTCCGCGTGAGGACCAGCACGCCGACGAGCCCAGCGGCGACGGTGGTGCCGAGTGCGGCCGCGACGCGACGGCGACGGCGGGTCTGGATCCGCTGCTGCGCACCGACCGTCATCCGGGCGGCGAACCCGAGCCCGGGATCCACCTCGTGGCGGGTCGCACCGAGCTTGCCCGGCATGTCCACGACGAGCTTGCAGCGGGCACACGAGGTGGCGTGCTCGGCGAGCTCGCCGAGAGACTCTCCGAGCGCCACGCGCTCCGCGACGGTTTCACAGGTCTCGGTCGTACTCGTCGTGGTCATTTGTGCTCCTCCATCAGATCGCGCAGCTTTGCGAGGCCGCGAACGAGATGCGTCTTGGCAGTGGCGAGCTCGACTCCGAGCATCTGCGCGACCTCCGCCACCGGAAGGTCGTGCCCATAGCGCAGGACCAGCGCGGTGCGCTGCTGCGCCGAGAGATCCTCGAGCCGCCCGAGCATCGAGGCGAGCGCCTGCTGCCCGGCGAGCGCCTCGCGCGGCTCCACGGTGGCCATCGCGTGCATGCGCTCCGCGATGTCGTCCGTCCCGGTGTCCGCGGTGGTCTTCGCGCCGCTCGGCGCGGCATCGGTGTCGTCGTCTTTGCCCGGCCACCATCCGAACAGCTTCTTCTTGAGCCGGCGACGGCGCAGGGTGCGCAGGCACATGGTCGTCACGATCCGGAGGAACCACGCGGGGGCCGCGGCGGGCTCGCGCAGATCTCCGATCGATTCGCATGCGCGCGCCAGCGCCTCCTGCACGGCCTCCTCGGCCTCGGCGCGATTGCCGAGCAGGTCGTAGGCGATGCCATAGCCCTTGCGTGCCGGCGCGGCGGCGAGCTCCGAGAGCAAGCGGCTCCGAGCATCCGTACGAGACGCCACGTCTAGTCGAGCTCCCGTTCCAAGTGACATGAGTCCACGAACCTGCACGCTGCCCAGTAAGAGCCTCGACGGCGTGCGCCGGTGGACACCGAAATAGCATGCCCTGATTCCGCGGACTTGGACGCCTCGTGGCGTGAGAGTCGGGTTCAGGCGGCGACGGGGAGCACGATCGTCACCGTGGTGCCGATGCCGGGCTCGCTCTCGATCCGGAACCGCCCGCCCGCGCTGCCGATCAGCCGCTGACACTGGGCGAGCCCGAGGCCCGTGCCCTCCGCACGCGTGGTGAAGAACGGCGTCCCCACACGCCCGAGCACCTCTGGGCCCATGCCCACACCATCATCGCGCACGCACAGCTCGACCATGTTCGATTCGGTGCGCGCCACGATCGAGACCTTGCCCTGCGGCGTGCCGCGCGCCGCCACGGCCTGGGCGCTGTTCTGGACGAGGTTGATCAGCACCTGCGTCAGCTCGGTCGCCGACATCCGCACGCGCGGCAACACGCACGGACCTTCGTAATCGATCGAGGCGTGCGCACTCATCACGAGCTCCTGACACACCGCCATCGCATGGCGAACGATCGGTAGTGGATCTGCCGCCTGCAGGTTGGCGCTCTTGTCGCACGGCCGGCTGAGCTCGCGCAGGCCATCGATCAGCGAGCTGAGGTGCATCGCCGAGGTCCTGAGATCCGTGGTCAACGGATCGAGATCGTCGACCAGGAGCCCGAGCCGCACCCGCTCCGCTTCGGGCAAGGGCGCGCGCGCGAGCGCATCCTGCAGCGTCGGCGCGGCCTTCCCGAGCTCGCGCAGGTGATCGACGTTGATCAGCAGCGACATCAACGGCTGCTTGAGATCGTGGACGAGCATGCCGGCGATGCTGCCCAGCGTGGCGAGGCGCTCGGTCTCCATCAGCCGCGCGTGCAGCGCCATCGAGTCCCGGGAGAACGTCCAGGCCTCGATCGCCCAGCGCAGGACCTGCACGAGCTCGGCGCGGATCCACGGCTTGATGATGTAACGCGCGACCAGACCTTCGTTGATCGCGCGCAGGATCGGATCGACATCCGCGTACGCGGTGACCACCATCCGGATCGTCGACGGCTTGCGCTCCTTCGCGATCCGCAGCAGCTCTTCACCGCTCATCCCCGGCATCCGCATGTCGGTGACCAGGACGGCCACCTCCTGAGTGTCGAGCACCGCGAGCGCCGCCGTGGCATCCGCCACCGACTGGATGCGGAAGTCCGCGCCGAGCGACTGCTCGAACACCACACGGTTCGCTCGCTCGTCATCGACGTAGAGGACGAGCGGTCGCGCTGTCAGCGAGTCACCCACAGATTCACCAATCATACCGCGCCGATGGTTCGGTCGCGGGTGGAATCGACGGGGAGCTCGACGACGAACACCTGCCGGGCGGCCCCGGGATCCGTGGTGCGGTCGCGGATCTCGAGCACGCCGCCGTGCTGATGCACGATCGCGCGTGCGAGCGGGAGGCCCAGCCCCGTCCCTGCGCCGGGCGGCTTGGTGGTGAAGAACGGCTCGAACACGCGATCCCGCAACTTCGCAGGGACGCCCGGGCCACTATCCGCGACCTCGAACACGATCGAGCCCGGCTGGGTCCGCGCACCGATCTCGACCCAGCCACCTGCGCCCGCCGCGTACCCCGCGTTCTCGAGCAGGTTCGTGAGCACCTGGATCAGGAGCGGCGGCGCGCACACCACCTCACGCTCGAGCCCGAGCGCCGAGCGAATCTCCACCCCGTGCAGCGCGCGATGCGCCAGGGACACCGCGCGACTCACCAGCTCCTGGGCGGGCGCGGACCGCAGCTCGAGCTGGTCGCCACTGCGGAAGCTCAGCAGCTGTCGCGAGAGGAACCCGATCTGCTCGGCACAGCCAGACATCACCTCGAGCAGCTGCCCCGGCCCGGTCTCGGGCGCCGTGAGGTGCTTCGGCAGGAGCTCCATCAGCGGTGGGATCGCGTTGACGATCCCGTTCGCCGGGTTGCGCAGCTCGTGAGCGAGCCCCGCGGTGAGGATGCCGAGCGCCGACAGCTGCTCCGCGCGATGCAAGCGCAGCGCGAGCGTCTGCATGCGGAACTGGGCCTTCACGCGCGCACGGAGCTCGCGTGGATCGAACGGCTTCGTGATGTAGTCGACCGCGCCCGCATCGAGACCCGCCACGCGAGTGCCGAGATCGATGATCGCGGACAAGATGATGATGGGCGCCAGACGATCCTTGGTCGCCACGCGAAACTGTCTGGCGAGCTCGATGCCGCTCAGACCCGGCATCTGGATGTCCGTGACGAGCATCTGCGGCTGGTGCTGCTCGACGAGCGACAACGCCGTCGCTCCATCGTGGGCGATCACCACCGTGTACTCGTCGCACAGCTCGCGCGCGATCATCTCGGCGAGACGCTCGTCATCCTCTGCGAGGAGGATCGTCCCGCTGGAGATGCCATTCGGCGCCAGCACGGTGCCCGCGGAGATCGCGCTCGACACCGGGACCACCTCGATCGCGGGCCGCACCGCCGCCGTCGTCGGTGCCTGCACGGCCTCGGGGATCGTCACGCGGAGGTGTGCCCCTGGTGCGGTGCCGCGCGACACCGCCGTGACCTCTCCACCGTGCGCCTCCACCAGCTGCTTGACGAGCGAGAGACCGAGGCCGTGACCTGCCTTCCTGCGATCGTCGCCGCTCGAGCGCTCGAACCGGCCGAACAGCCGCGCCGCGAGCTCGTCCGGGATGCCCGGCCCGGAATCGAGAACCGAGAGCTCGACGGTGGACCGCTCGATGCTCGCGAGCTCGATCTCGACGACACCGCCACGCGGCGTGTACTTCACCGCGTTCGACATGAGATTCGTGGCGATCCGCTCGATCGCGACCGGATCCACGTTCGCGACCAGCACGTTCGGCGTGCGCGCAAGGAGCGTGAGGCCGGCAGCATCCGCGGCCGGGCGCCATGCCGAGATCAGGTTCGCCACCAGCGCCGCGAGCTCGGTCGGCTCGCGATGCATCCGGAGCTTGCCCTCCTGGCCGGCCGCGAGCAGCAGCAGCTCGTCGACGAGGCGCACCAGCTTGCGCGCCGCATCGTTGACCGCGCCCAGGCTCGCGCGGCCCCGCTCGTCGAGTTGCGCTCCCGCGCGGCGCTCGATGTCCGAGACCGCGAGCATGATCAGCGAGAGCGGCGTGCGGATCTCGTGCGAGATGTGGCCGAAGAACCGCTCGCGCACCCCCTGCGCGGCGGTCAGCTCCTCGACGGTGCCGGCGAGCTTGGCGCTCGTCGACCGCAACTCGGTGGTGCGCTCCTCGACGATCGTCTCGAGGTTCTTCTGGTAGTCCGACAGCGCGCGATAGCTGAAGGCGTTGTCGAGCGCGAGCACGATCGTCGGCGCGAGCAGGTCGATCAACGTCTGGGCCTCGGCGGCTTCGGCGCTCTCCCGGAGCGAGATCCGGATCCGTCCGGACAGGTGACCACTGCTCGACAGATCGAGCGTCCGCGCGGCCGCGTCGTCCACGGCGGCCCCGGCGCTGGCCCGCTCGGGCGATGCGCGCTGCTCGTCGAGAGAGACCACGATCTCGGCGCCCGCGAACCCCGCGATCTCGACGAGCGCGGTCGCGATCGCGGCCGCCGTGGTGGCCGGATCTCTCTCGCTGTAGATCCGTTGCCCGAACCGGTACGCCGTATCGAGCAGCGCGCGCTGGCGATCGAGTGCGGTGTTGGCGGCATCGATCTCCGCGTACCGATCGCGCAGGGTCTCGTGGGCCTCCTGCAGCTCGCGCGCGGCCGCACGCACCGTGAACGGCCAGGTCAGCGCGCGGCGGAGCCGGGTCAGGAACCGCGTCCGCTTGGGGATCGTGATGTGGTACCTGCCGCCGCGCGGGATCCGCTCGAGCGTGACGCCCGCAGCGGGATAGCCGAGCAGCTTCGGCATCTCCTCCATGTTCCCCTTGGAGATCAGGAAGAAGTCCCAGCACACCTCGTAGCCCTCCTCGACCGTGAGCTCGAGGACACATTCGTGCTCGGAGACCTCCTGATGGTTGGGGACCATGCAGTTGAACATCTGATTGCCCGCACCCTTCCTCGGCTTGTTGAGGAACCGGTAGAAGCCCATCGGCGTCAACCGCAAGCGGGCGATCACGAACACGAAGCGAAGCGCGGGCGAGCGAAAGTACGATCGCCCGATCTCCACGAGCTCCTCGTCGGAGAAGTGCGGTCGGAGGTTCGCGTGGATGGCGCAGAAGTCAGCCCAGTCGATGCGGGCGCTCTTGCTGCGGAGCTTCTCGATGGAGACCTGTGTCCCTTCGACCATCTGCTCCAGCGAGATCCCCTTCTTGGAGATCGGCTTGAACCAGATGTGCAGCACCCGCGATGCGACCTCGTTCATCGAGCGTCGCCCCACCGGAGCACGGATGCTCCATACGTCGACCCGACGCCACCCCCGAACAGGACCACGAGATCGCCCGCGCGGAGCTGCCCTTCCCGAAGCGCGATCGCGAGCACCAGCGGAATGCTCACCGCGACCATGTAGCCCGTCGTGGCGAACACGTCGACTGCGCGAGCGTTCGTCAGCCCGGTGACATCCTGGATGACCTGCCGCAACCAAGGTGTGCCCTGGTGTGAGCCAAAGAAATCGACGTCGGTGGGCAGGAGATCGAGACGCGCGAGCACCGCATCGACCGCCTCCTTCGCGCGGTCGGCCGTCTCGAGGAAGGTCTGGATCGCGTGGCCGGGGTCCGCGCGATGCAGCACCACCTGCCCCGGATCGTACCAGCGGCCACCGGGCACGCTCGCCACGAGCGCCCGTGGGAGTGCGCCGTCCGTACGGTAGACGCTCGCGAGCACCCCGCCGTCTGCGACGGGCCCCACGATCACGGCGGACGCCCCGTCGCCGAGCAGCGGCGAGTGGGGATCATTCTGGTCGATCAGGCGGGACGAGGCGCACGACTGGGTGCACAGCACGTAGCGTGCGCGGCCGAGCGCGATCATCTGCTCGGCGATCCCGAGCTGCATCATGAACGAGAACCCGGAGGCCTCTGCCTGCATCGAGAAGCAGTCGGCAGGCAAGCCGAGCCGGTGGTGCAGCAGGCTCGCGCTGTTGCTGAGCAGATACTCGGGGACCGCGCTGTGGGTCAGCACTGCACCGATCTCCCGACGGTCGATCCCGGCCCTGGCGATCGCCTGTTCGGCGGCCATCACCTCCATGTCGACGGACTTCATGCTCGTCGGCATCACGCGACGCTCGGTCACGCCCTGAAACGGATCGTAGGCCTGCTGGGTCATCGCCGCGATCACGCGCGCCATGCCCGCCGTGGGTACCGGTGGCAAGGGAGGCGGCCCCCGACGCGCCGCCATCCACGCGTCGACAACCTCGGCGGGCCACCAGTCGTTGCGACGAACCTCCTCGGGGAGGTACGTGCCGATGCCGAGGATCCCGGCGCGTTGCACGGGACACATTCTACATCCAAGTGCACGCCGCCGAGACTCCTCGTACACTGACCCGGCGTGGACCTCTCGGATCCCGATACCTACATCCACGGTCTCCCTCATCACGAGTTCCGTCGCCTGCGCGCCGAGGATCCCGTGTCGTGGCAGAGCGAGCCCGGTGGGCGCGGGTTCTGGGCGATCACCCGTCACGCCGACGTCATGACGGTGCTACGCGATCCGCGCCGGTACTCGTCCTGGCGTGGCGGTGCCCTGCTGGCCGACCCTCCGGCGGAGTTCCTCGAGAAGCTTCGCGAGGGCATGCTGAACCGCGATCCACCCGATCACACCATGCTCCGCAGGCTCGTGAACAAGGCGTTCAACCCGCGCCGTGTTGCCGAGCTCGAGGTCCGGGTCGCGCGTCGCGCCGCCGAGCTCGTGACGGCCGTGCGTGACCGCGGCGCTTGCGACTTCGCCGTCGATGTCGCCGGCGAGATGCCGCTGTTCGTGATCTGCGAGATCCTCGGAGTCCCGCTCGAAGATCGTGCGCGCCTGTTCGCGCTCACGGAGCGCATGCTCGGCACCAATGTCACGGACCGCGCCGCCTCGCTTCGTGATGGCATGGCCGCCGCAGACGAGATGCGAACCTATGGTGCGCACCTGGGCGCCCACAAGCGCGCCCACCCCGCCGACGATCTCGTGAGCGACCTCCTCGCGGCCGAATTCGACGGCCGCCGCCTGACCGACGGTGAATTCCAGGCGTTCTTCATGCTGCTGTTCAATGCGGGGAGCGACACCACGCGGAGCCTGCTGTGCTTCGGGCTGGATCTGCTGATCGATCGCCCCGACGCGTATCGTCGCCTGCAAGCCGAACCATCGCTGATTCCGAACGCCGTCGAAGAGATGCTCCGCTTCGATCCGCCGGTCATCCAGTTCCGTCGTACGGCGACCGAGGCGGCCGAGCTTGGCGGACGAACGATCGCGGAGGGTGACAAGGTCGTGGTGTTCTTCCCGTCGGCCAACCGCGACGAACAGGTGTTCGCCGATCCGGACCGCTTCGACATCGACCGCCCTCCTGGCGACCACCTCGCGTTCGGGTATGGCACTCACTATTGCGTCGGCGCGCCGCTCGCTCGGATGGAGGCGAAGTACGTGCTCCGCGAGCTCGTGAGCAGTGTCGGGCAGGTCGAGCGCACCTCCGCACTCGTCGCGTCACGCTCGAACTTCATTCGCGGCGCGCGCCACCTCCAGATCCGCTATCGGAGGGCGTAGGCAGCCTCGCGTCAGTTCACGAGCTCGAGCGACGGCCGAGACGGTCGAGACGGCGGAGACGGCGGAGACGGCGGCACCGGTGTCATCGCGGCCACGCGATCCTGCTTCGCCAGCAGGATCTCGTGATCGATCGCGACGTCGATGACCACCGGGCCCGAGGCCCAGCGCAACATCTCCCGCGCAGCATCGAGCTGATCCACACCGTCGATGCGGAGCGTCAGCGCGCCGAGCCCGACGGCCACCGCGCACACGTCGAGCGGTGTGGTCGGGTATGCGGGGCGGCGGCCGTACACCTTCTGGTGGCCGTTCTCCACCATGCCGAGGCGCTCGTCGTTGAACACGAACACGCGGAGCGGGAGGCGCTCCGCCACGGCGGTGGCGATCTCGAAGGCATTCATCGCGAAGCAGCCGTCGCCGCAGATCGCCGCGACGGTGCGCTGTGGATATGCGAGCTGCGCGCCGATCGCCGCCCCGATCGATTGGCCCATCGAGCCGAGGCCCGTCATCACGATGAACGCATCGGGATCGTTGATCTCGAGGAAGTGCGTCGCGAACAGGAAGTGCTCTCCGGAATCGACGGTGAAGATCGTGTCGCGCGGGAGCATCGCCTGGATCTCGGCGAGTGCCTGATGCGGCGCGATGCGATCCCGCTTCTGCGACGGCGGCAGCCTCTGGCGCTCGACGCGACCCGGGAGCGCACGCAGCTTGCTCGGCGTGGGTGAGCCGCGATGTGCGAGCCGATCGCAGAGCCCACCCAGCAGCTGGGCCGCAGAGGCGACCACCGCATGGGTCGGGCTGTAGCTCTTGCCGATCTGCCGCGCGTCGATGTCGATATGGACGAGGGCCGGCGCCTGGAGGGCCGGCGAGAACCCGTTGGTCGCCATGTCCCCGAGGCTGGTGCCGATCGCGATCACCACATCCACGCCGGCATCGACGTACCGCTGCGCGGAGGCGTGGCCGCCGAGGCCGAACACACCGAGGGAGAGCGCGTGGTCTTCGGGAAACACGCCCTTGGCCTTCGGCGTGGTGGCAACCGGACAGTTGAAGCGCTCCGCCACCGCCGCGAGCCGCGCCGGTGCACCACCGCCGCGACACCCACTGCCCGCCAGGAGCAACGGACGCTCGGCGTGAAGCAGGAGGTCCGTGATCTCGTCGAGCATGTCGAGCGAGACGACCTCGCCGACGTGCACCGCGCCGCCCACCCGCGGCGGCGCGACCTGAGCGAGCGAGACATCGAGCGGCAGCGTGACCACGACGGGACCCTTGCGGCCCGAGAGCGCCGTGGCGATCGCGCGCCGGAACATGTGCGGCAAGTTGCTCGGCCGCGGGATCTCGAGTGCGAGCTTCGTGACGTGGCGGCACATCTCCACGATCTGGAGACCATGCGCGGAGCCATCCTGGAGCACGCCCTTGCCATGGGCCGCGCGCGGGACCTCACCGATCAAGAGCAGGATCGGGATGCCATCGCACCACGCGGACGCGAGCCCCGTCATCGAGTTGAGGGCGCCCGGGCCCGAGGTCACGGCCACCACCCCGAGCTTGCCGGTCGCGTGCGCATAGCCTGCCGCGGCGAACATCGCGCCAGCCTCGGACCGCGTGGTCACCACGCGGACGTTCGAATCGATCAACGCATCGTGCACCGGCGAGATCGCGCCCCCGGGCAGCCCGAACACGACCTCGACGCCGGCATCCTCGAGCATGCGCACGAGCAGATCGGCGCCACGCGTCGGCATCACCGTGGTCTCGATCGGGGTCGCGCTCTCGGCGACTGCACTCGCACGTGCGTCGAGCAGTGCCGGGAGATCGATCGGCTTCGTGATCGCACGCTCCGCCCCTGCGGCCCGCGCCTGGACGACGAGCTCGTCGGTCATCCCCGCGCTCGCCAGGATCACCGCAACATCGCGGGTGTCGGGGTTCGCCTTGATCCGCCGGCACGCCTCGATCCCATCGAGGCCTGGCATGAACACGTCCATCACGACCACGTCGGGCCGGGTCGCTCCGACCTGGAGCAACGCGTCGATCGCGTTGTCCGCGATCACCAGCTCGATCTGTTTGTGACCTCGTGTGGCGCGCTGGAGCGCACGCAATACGAGCGCGTCATCATCTACGACCAAAACCCTCACCAACCCGCCCGGCACAAGATTGTGTTGCGGACTCGGCATACGTTGCGGGCGCGGGTATACCCCCTTTGTCCTGGCCTGGTACGCGAAACATTCGCGTTGCCCAATAACTCGAGATCGCTATGGAATCTTCGGGGTGAGGGCGATTCGCATGGTCACGGTACGGAGGGTCTCCAGGTCGCAGGGCTTGTCGAACCACGGCGTCGGCAGGTCGGCGAGGAACTGCTTGGCCGATGCCGAGAACGCACCACCGGTCAGAAAGATCATCCGCGCGGCCTGCTCGGGAACCTGCGCGAGCAGCTGCGCGTGGAGCTCCATGCCGCTCATCCCCGGCATCATCAGATCGCACACGATCGCATCGAACCGCTCGCCAGCCGCGATCCGCGTGAGGGCGTCCTTACCGTCGTGGACGATCGTGATCAGGTGATTGTCGCGAGACAGCATGCGCCGGAGCGCCGTGGCAAACACCACCTCGTCATCGACGATCAGCACCTTGGTGCGGGCCCGCCCGGGAAGCGGCGTGAGCGCGGCAGGGGCCGAGGGTTGCGCGGCTCGCGGCGCGGCGACCGCCGGTGGAAGAGCCACGCGAAACACCGCGCCCTGCCCCGGTGCACTGGTGAAGCCGACCTCGCCACCGATCGACCGAACGATCCCGTGGCAGATCGAGAGACCGAGGCCGGTGCCCTGGCCCACCGGCTTGGTCGTGAAGAACGGATCGAACAGCCGTCCCTGGATCTCGCGTGCGATCCCGCGACCCGTATCGCGGATCTCGATGATCGCCCATCCGGCGTCATCGGCCCGCGTGGAGATCTCGATCTGGTGATGCTCGGTCTGGCCCTCGGGGATCGCCTCGGCTGCGTTGACCAGGAGATTCAGGAACGCCTGCCCGAGCGTCGCCTGATTCGCCATCACCGTTGGCAGCGGGTTGTACGAGCGCACGAGCCGCGCGCGGTGCCGGATCTCGTTGCTGGCCATCAGGATGGCGAGCTCGAGCACGCGCTCCACATCGAGCGGTGTGTGCTGATCGTCATCGGTGCGCGCGAACGCCATCAGGCCGCGCACGATGTTCCGGATCCGCTCCACGCCGTGGCGGGTCTCGCCGAGCATGAGCCCGAGCTCGCCGGGCAGCGGCTCGCCCAGCTCCTCCGTGATCAGCTCGAGGTGGGCAGAGATGAACGCGAGCGGATTGTTGATCTCGTGCGCCACCCCAGCGGCGAGCGTGCCCACCGAGGCCATGCGATCGGTGAGGACGATCCGCGCCGCGGTCTCCTCGTGCTCCGTGATGTCGGTGGTGGTGGTGAGCATGTGATACGGAGCCCCGCGCTCGTCGACCAGCACCCGGGTGCGTGCCTGGAGGGTGCATAGGGCACCATCGGATCGAACGATCCGATACTCGATCGCCGAGGCCGTGTGTCCGCGGCGCGCTCGCTCGAAGCCCTGGCGCACACGCCCCACATCCGCAGGCTCGACCCGCTGGAGCAGCACTTCGAGCCCCGGCGTGACGGCGCCGGGCTCCCAGCCGTGGATCCGGAACTGCTCGTCGGACCAGGCGACCTCGCCGGTGGTGAGGTCCCACTGTGTGATCCCGAACCGGGCCAGCTCTTGAATGTCGCGGATCAGATCGCCCGGGTACGACACGAGATCGCAAGCGTACCTCAGATCAACTCCGCCCCCAGGATCGATGTTATGTGAGGAGGGCATGGGCAAGGATCTCGACCGGCCGGTGTGGCGCGGCCAGCGTCCGTGGTTCGAGATCTGGTTCGCGGTGGTGCTCGACGAGAGCAAGCGCCGCGCGCTGTGGATCCGGCAGACCATGTTCGTCCCGCGCTCCGGAGCGGCACGCGCCACCGTTTGGGGTGCGTGGTTCGATGCCGACGCGAACCCGCCGAGCATCGCCTCCAAGCGCTTCGCTCCCCTCGATGCGGCGATCGTCGACGAGGGTGAGACCCTGATCCGTACCTTCGACAGCCGGCTCTCGCGCACCGCCGCCGTCGGCGCCGTCGACGGGATCGCCTGGGACGTGGCGTGGACGGGCGGCCGCGAGACCCACGCAGATCTGCCGGCGTGGCTCCCGGCACCCACGCATGCGCGGCCGATCGTCCACGACGCCGAGGCCACCGGCAAGGTCACGGTCGGTGGCCGCGTGATCGATCTCAAGGGTCGTGCGCTCGCGATGCATCTGTGGGGGAAGCGCCGCGTCCCCACGCTCCACTGGATCTGGGCGCCGTGGACCGGCGATGGATCGCTCGAGGTCACCGCGGTCTCGCTGCGTGACACGTTCTCACTCGGGCTCGCGAGCCTGCGCCTCGATGGGCCCACCGAGGTCAAGGGCCGTCCGGCGACCGCCGCTCACGCCAACAACCTGATCACCGCCACCGTCGCGGGGCCCCGCCGTCTGATCCATGCACGCGCCTGGGCCGAGCCCGCGGCCACGGTGGGCTACGCGTATCGCGACACCGACGATCGAGACCTGATGGTGGCGCAGAGCGATATCGGCTCGGCGTTCTTCGAGGTCTATGCGCGCACCGCGCCCGGCGCTCCCTGGCGCCCCACCGACGAGCGCCGCGTCGAGGGTGGTGTGGCGGTGGAGATCCATCAACGCACCCCGCTCCCCGGCGTGGAGTACATCGCGTGGGACGCCACCACGCGTCCCGAGATCGCCCCGGTCCCCGTCCCGCATCGCGCCGACACCGTGCCGTGGCCCGAGGTCACCGCGATCGTCGCGCTCGGGCTCACCTATGGAGATCACGTGCGCGAGACCGGGCAGAAGCTCGATCCGAGTGCGCCACCCACGTCGTTCACCAAGCACGTCCGTGCGCTCGCGCCCGGCAACGGTCCGGTGCGCGTCCCCACGGGAGCCGAGCTCCTCGCCGCGCTGGAGCAGGTCGAGGCCGGCCTCGAGGCGCAGCTGACCGAGCACCTCCCGGTGATCCCCGCGGTGATGGACTACGAAGGCGAGCTCGCCCTCGTTGCCCTCGGCGCGATCGACGAGGACGCCCTCACCGCGGGCACGCCGCAGCCGTTCGGCCTGGCGGCCGCCAACGATCTGACGGCACGGCTGGTCCAGGCGCTCGGCGAGACCACCGAGAATCCGCTCGCATACTGGGCCGCGGCGAAGTCATTCCCCAGCTTCCTCCCGGTCGCGGCCGAGGTCTGGGCTCCGGCCGGCGGCATCGCGAAGATCCCCGAGCTCTCGCTCGAGACCCGCGTCAACGGTGCCATCCGCCAGGCCGCTTCGACGAAGCTCCTGATCTACGATCTCGCCGCGATCGTGCGGGCCGCGCGCACGCACCTCGGCCGCCCGCTCGTGCGCGGCGACGTGATCCTGACCGGCACGCCCTCGGGCGTGGGCCTCCGCCTCTCGCCGCTCACGCGCCGGGTCGCCGCGCTCGTCAAGGATCGGTTCCGCAAGGCCGAGCTCCTGGTCTCGACGTACGCCACCTCGACGGCGCTGCTCCGGCCGGGCGATGTGATCGAGGTCGATGCCGGACCCGCGGGCCGGGTGCGCACGCGCCTCGTGGTGTGACAGCTCTCAGAGGCACGACGTGAGCGGCGGGCACGCGGGCGTGCAGGACCAGAAGCACTCGGGATCGTCGCAATCGATCGCGCCGTCGCCGTCGTCATCCCCTCCGCGACAGGCGTCGAGAGGTGCCTCCCCGACCCATCGCCGGTGCGCGATGACGCGCGCATACGCGCCAAGCATGCCGATCACGCCGACCTCGCCGGTGTCCGAGGCGTAGTACGCCCGGCCATCGACAGCGAACGGGAGCTTGGTGCCCTCGTACCAGACCCCATCGATCCGCTCGTAGGAGCTCCGCGTCGCAGACACCACCTCGACCGTGCCACGGCGTTGATCCGCGAAGATCGTGTAGCTCGCTCCGGGCGACACGGTGGCCGCCCACGCCTGACCGTCGTAGCGCGTGATGCCCATATACGAGCACATCACGATCTCGCCGGTGCGCGCATCGAAGGCGGACGTCCCGAGCGAACTGATCAGAGGCGTGCCGGCGACCATCGTCCAGTGATCGGCATCGCTGCGCAGCTCGAAGGTCCCGCCACCGGGCCCGGCGCCGATCACGCCGATCACACGCCCGTGCTGCGGATCGAAGGCGATCGCGCGGGCACCCGCGACCAGGCTCGTCCCCGGCGCTTCGAGCATCTCCCAGGTGTCCCCGCGCAACAGCCACGTGCTCGCGTCTGGACCGCTCATCACCACCGCGTCGCGGATCGGATCGTAGGCGAGCGGAGTCGGCGAAGGATTCATCTGCGAGTTGATCGGGGACGGCGCGAGCCGATGCCAGGTGCCGTCGTAGGAGAACGTCGTCGTCGCGAACGTCGCCCCGTTCACCGTGCGCCCGCCGTAGTGGATCAGGCGCCGGCGCTTCGTGTCGTACACCAGCTCGAAGTCCTCGTAGGGCGAGGGCACGTCACCGAGCCGCGACCACTGTGCACCATCCCACTCGTAGAGATCTTCGAGGCGCGACCCGCCGATCAGACCGGCGAACACGATGCGGCGCTGGCGCTCCGAGTCATAGGCGACCTCGGGGCGCGATCGGACAGATGGCAGGGTCTCCGCCGCGAGCACGGTCCACGTCGTGCCCGTCCACTTCACCACGTCGCTACCAACCGCGACGAGCGCGCCGAGCCGGCCATCGTAGATCACGGTGCGCGGGTTGTACGAGAGCGGCGCGGTCTGAGGGGCCGACCACGCGGTGCCATCCCACTCGTAGGTCGAGACGGTGGTGTTCTCCTGCCTCATCAGCACCGTCCGCCCACGTGCCTGGTCGTAGCCGGCGGCGTCGTAGCCGTTGCCGAGGGAGCCGATCGAGATCGATGGCTGCTGGGTCCAGACGCCGGTCACCAGATCCAGCGCCCACATCACGTAGCCGGACTGGGCCCCCACCGTTCCCGTCTGGATCAACAACAGCACGTGGTGGGCGCGGTCATGGACCACGTGCGAGGCGGCCCCGAACGCGGGTGCCGCGATCGTCGGGATGCGTGTCCAGGTGGTGCCGTCCCACTCCCACACCTGGTTCACGGTGGTCGGGATCACGGTAGATCCGACGAGCACGACCTTGCCTCGATCGGCATCGAACACGAGGCGTGACCACTGCCAGTCGGTCCGGGGCAGATCGCTCGTCGACAGCAGCGACCAGCGGGTGCCATCCCAGTTCCACGTGATGCCATCGGCCACGTAGACGGCCTGTCGGCGTGCGGGATCGAAGGCCATGTGCCCGCTGGTGGTCTGGTACAGGGGACCGACGCCCTCGAGGGTCCAGCGGAGCTGCTCGGGCCGGCATCGCGAGTCGCAGCCATCGCCCGAGATCAGGTTCGCATCGTCGCAGCTCTCGCCGCCCGTGAGATCGACGGTGCCGTTGCCGCAGACCTCCGTGGAGGTGCAGCTCGCGTTGCACCCATCGCCATTGACGAGGTTGCCGTCGTCGCAGGCCTCGCCTGGCTCGACGAAGTGATCGCCGCAGACCGCGAACAGGCACACCTGATCGCGACACTCGCCGACACTGCCGCCCGCATTGCACGGCGCGCCATCGGGCATGTCTGCGCAGCTCGCGAGCTGATCCGGGTCGACGCAGATCGTGTGCACGGGATCGCAGACCTTGGTCGCCGGGCACAGCAGATCGCTGCCGCAGGGAACGAGCTGGGCCTCGAGGCACCCTGCGAACAGCACCAGCAGCGCGAGGGCGCGGCTCACGGGCAACTCGCGCGCGGAGGGCACGTGGGGGTACAGGACCACCAGCAATCTGGATCGGCGCAGTCGATCAGCTGATCACCGTCCTCGTCGCCGCCGGTGCAGGCGTCGCGTGGCGAGCTGCCGACGAACGTGCGCTCGAACAGCAGCCGCGCGTTGCGCACGGTCCCGATCAAGAGCAGCGTGCCTTCGATCGGCGCGAAGCTGGCGCTGCCGTTGGTCGCGATCGGGAGCGCCGGGTGCTCGAACCAGGCGCCCGCGACCCGCTCCCACAGCGAGCCGGTGCCTCGGACGAAGTTGACCGTGCCACGACGAGGATCCTCGACGACCCGATAGAACGACCCCGGCGACAGCGTCGGGCTCCATCCCGTGTCCGCGAGCTCGAACACATCCATGTTCGCCGCCGCCACCAGGCGCCCGGCACGCGCATCGAACGCGAGGGTCAGGTACACCGTCGGAGCCGGCCATGCCGCCAGCATGTGCCAGCGATCGTCGGCGCCGAGGGACCAGGTCTGGGTGCCATCGAGGCCCACCATCGCGCGCCGGATCGGATCGTAGGCCATCGCGACCATGCCCTGCGCGTCACTGGTGCCGGCGTCCTCGATCTTCCGCCACTGCTCGCCATCGAGCAGCCACGTGCTGAAGTCCCCCGCGTTGACGACGATGCCGCCGCGTACCGGATCGTACGCCGCGGCGAGGGCGCTGTTCTGGTACGGGATCGGTGAGGGTCCCTGGTGGTGCCAGCGGTCATCCGTGCGCGTCCAGACCTCGAGCTTGCCGGTGGTTGCGCCCGCGGTGCCGCCGAGCTGGACGAGCGTGCGACGCACCGGATCGTACGCATAGCTGAGCCTGCCGAAGTCATCGAACTCCGGCGGCGCGTCGCTGTCGATGTGCTGCCACCCGCTGCCGTCGTACTCGAACACGTCCCCGAGCAGCGGATAGGCAGCGTTCCCGGGACTGCCCCCGAACACGATCCGGCGATTGCGATCGGGATCGAAGGCGACCTCCGGGATGTTGCGGGGGCTCGGCAAGGTCTCGGCGAGCGTGACCCACGCAGCGCCCGTCCACTTCGCGATCTTGTTCGAGGGCGTGGCACCACCGACCGCGATCACGGCACCGACGCGAGGATCGAAGGTCACGCCCCACCCCGTCGCAACCGGCGGCGCGGCGACGATCGTCGTCCACGCGGTGCCGTTCCATTCGAAGACCTTGCCGTCGCCGGTCACGAGCACGGCGACGCCGCGCACCGCATCGAATGCGAAGCCGCCCTGGTACGAGAAGATCTGGCCGATCGAGGGCTTCGCGACCCAGGTCCCGGTCGCGAGATCGAGCGTCCACAGCGGCGTGATCGTGCTCCCGAGCTGAGCGACCAGCAGGAGGTGCCGCACGGGATCGTAGGTGACCACGGGCTGCGACAGGTTCGGCGACGAGCTGGTCACCACGCGCGTCCAGCTGGTGCCGTCCCACTCGTAGATCTCCTCGCGACCAACCGCGCCGGTCTGCGTGTGACCGATGAACACGACGGTCTGGCGATCGGGGTTGTAGACGGCGAAGCTCCACGCCCAGTCGAAGATCCCCAACCCCGCCGCGGTGATCAGCGACCAGCGCGTGCCGTCCCACCGCCACGTGGTGCCGTCGGTCACGTAGAGCATCTGGTGCCGGGCCGCGTCGTAGACCAGCTGACCGGGCGTGGAGTTGGTGTGGAGCGCCGCGCCCTTGATCGTCCAGGTCTCCTGCTCGGGTCGGCACCGTGAGTCGCAGCCATCGCCATCGAGGCGATTCGCGTCGTCACACAGCTCGCCCGTGATCGCATCGACGACCCCGTTCCCGCAGGTCTCGTTCGAGCTGCAGGTGGCGTTGCAGCCGTCATTCGACACGAGATTGCCGTCGTCGCAGACCTCGGAGCGATCGACGAGGCCGTTGCCACACACGATCGGCAGGCAGACCGCATCGGAGCAGTAGCCGAGGGAGCCGCCCACGAGGCAGGTCATCCCGTCGGCGAGCCCGACGCAGCTCTCCAGCTGCTCGCCGGTGACGCAGGTGTGATGAACCTCGTCGCAGACGAGCCCCACCGGGCAGGTGAGGTCACTGCCCGGGCACGACACGAGCGATGGCTCGACACAGGCCACCGTCCCGAGCAAGACGAGGGCTCGCCACATCCACGCTAGTTTACGTGGGATCGGGGGGCCGTGGGCACGGCCCACCTCGAAGGCCTCCGAAGGGGTGTCACATCCGGTCGCGAGCCTGCACTAGGCGGATATGCGCTTGCCTGTCCTGGCCCTGCCCGCCGCCGTCCTGGTTTCCCTCGCCTCGCGCCCCGCCCACGCCGACTACTGGACCGACCAGCAGAACGAGAAGCTCCGCCAGATCGAGTACGCCTTCGATCACTTCACCAAGCCCACCTGGTGGGACGGCAAGCAGATCACCCCGGGGACGATCGACTACGTCGTCAAGGGTGGGGCCAGCTCGTGCAATGACCCGCTCGAGAAGTTCAAGTCGACCTTCCCGAGCGTCGACGCGAAGATCCGCCAGACCGAGCGCGCGCAGAAGCTCCAGCGCCGGTACGACGAGCTGGTCCCGTACTGTCGCGACCTCGCCGCTGCTGCCGCGGGGTACGCCAAGGCCGCGGCCGATGGCGCGGCGGCCGCCGCCAAGGCCGAGCAGGTGGATCGCGAGTGGGCGCGGAAGCGGAGCGCGTTCGTCGGCGACATCCCGCAGGTCGGTCGCAACTTCCTCGCGAGCTACGCGGCGATCTACGACCCCGCGCTCAACGGCGGCTCCGGCACGGGGGCCTCGGACTCCCCGGCCGCACGCCGCGACGCCAAGGAGGGCTACGAGGCCGTCCGCGTGGCGTGCAAGAAGCACGGGCCGCTTCCCGATCCGGTCAAGCCGAGCAACAAGGGCTACATCTTCGAATACCCCGTGGCGATCTGCGCGATGGCGGAGATGGGCGACAAGCTGATCCAGAAGTCCCGCCTCGTCATGATCATGAACGGCGTCGGGCTCTACATCGACGACATGCTGGTGACGGCCCAGAAGATCGTCGATGGCGCGCAGAAGGACTTCGACGAGATCACCCAGCAGCGGCTCTACGAGACCGCGAAGTGGGTCGAGGTCGCGAACCAGAACTGGGCGAAGCGGCTGGCCGAGATCGGGGAGGCGATGCCGGCCAACGCGTGGGATCGGATCTTCGCGAAGAGCGACGAGCTCAAGGCGATCATCGACAAGCACGGCACCACCAACACGTTCGAGGCGCCCCCGTTCAAGGACGGCGCGGCCGAGGCCGTGGCGAAGGCTGCCTGGGCGAAGGAGATCAAGGGCGTCAAGATCCGCAAGATCGGCACCTCGTACAACGCGTGGAACGTGTTCGACGAGAAGACCTGGGTGAAGCGCGATTCGAACTACGACTACTATCGAATCAACAAGGGGAAGAACAAGTACAAGCGCGGCTGGGCGCTGCTGGAGATCCCCGGCCGGCCGTACTGCCAGGCCCGCGAGTGGATCGTCAAGCGCGTCTCGAACGGGCCGATCCAGCTCGACGCGCTCGGTGGCGACGGCACCTTCATGAAGTGCCCGTGATCCGGCTACGATAGGGATTGGTGAGCGCCTCCGAAGACCCTGACCTCGGGTGGATGCTGCGCGATCTCGCGCGTGCCCCCGATGCCGCGCTCGGCAGCGTGCCCAACGTCGAGTTCTCGGCGACGGGCGTCGAGGTCAGCCCGCCGCCGCCGTTGCTCGCCCCCGGCGCCCTGCTCGGCGACCGCTTCGAGATCGTCGAGCTGCTCGGCCGCGGCGGCATGGGGGAGGTCTATCGCGCGCGCGATCGCCGCCTTGACCGCGATGTGGCGATCAAGATCCTGCTCGATACGGATCTCGATCGTCGCAAGCGGTTCGAGTTCGAGGCCCGCGCGGCCTCGGCGATCCACCACGAGCACGTCCACGCGATCTACGACGTCGCCACCCACGAAGGCGCGCCGTTCCTCGTGCTCGAGCTGGTCGATGGCACCACGCTGCGCGCCGAGCTGGCGGGCGGCAGGCTCGCTGCCTCGCGCGCGCTGACCTTCGGCCGCCAGATCGCGGAGGGCCTCGGCGCCGCGCATGCCGCCGGTGTGATCCACCGCGATCTCAAGCCGGAGAACCTCGTCCTCACCCGTGATGGGCGGATCAAGATCGTGGATTTCGGGCTCGCGAAGCTGATGGGCGAGCGCCGCGATGAGGCGGAGGGCTCCCTGACCGTCGATGGTGCGCTGCTCGGCACGGTGGCGTACATGTCGCCCGAGCAGGCGCGCGGCGAGCGTGCGGACCATCGCTCCGATCTGTTCGCACTCGGCGCGATCCTCGTGGAGCTCCTCACCGGTCGTCCGGCCTTCCCCGGGAGCTCGAGCGCGGAGCAGCTCTCGGCGATCCTGCGCGACGATCCCGCCGGGCTCGAGGATCTCCCCATCGAGACCGCACGCGTCCTCCGGCGCTGCCTCGCGAAGCAGCCCGCCGCGCGGTTCCAGTCCGCCACCGATCTGGCGTTCGCCCTCGCCCAGCTCGACAGCAGCCGACCGCCCCCACGCCGGGCGCCCGACCGTCGTGGCCTGTACCGGAACGCGTGGCTCGCCGCGGGCCTGACCTTGCTCGCGGGCGTCGGCGTGCTCGCGGTGCTCGGGGTGCGCTCCCTTCGTGGGACGGCTGTGGTGCCGCGGACCGACCCTGCGTTCGCGCGCCTGACGTTCCGCCGCGGCGTGATCCAGACGGTGCGCTACGCGCCGGATCACAAGGCGGTCGTCTACTCGGGAGCGTGGGAGGGCGCGCCCGCACAGGTGTTCACCACCGAGGCTGGGCTGTTCGAATCGCGGGCGCTTGGCCTCGATGCGGAGCTCCTCGCCGTCTCGGCCACAGGCGAGCTGCTCCTCAAGTCCGCGGTCTCATCGCGGAGCGTGTGGGGGTTCTGGACGGTCGGGCGGTTGACGCGCGCACCGCTGCACGGCGGCACGCCGCGCGAGGTGGCGGATGACGTCAGCGAGGCGGACCTCGGCGTGGACGGCCGGTTCGCGATCGTTCGCGTCGCAGCGCTGCAGTGGCAGATCGAGTGGCCGATCGGGAAGGTCGTCTACAAGACCAGCGGATGGATCGGCCAGCCGCGGATCTCCCCCGATGGGACCCGGCTCGCGTTCATCGCGCACTCTCATCCCGAGGATGATGGCGGGACTGTCGACGTCATCGGCGCCGACGGCACGCACGTGATCGTCTCCCAGCACGACTTCCTGTCGATCCAGGGCCTCGCCTGGGCACCGTCCGGCCGCGACCTCCTGTTCACCGCGGCGAGCACCGGTGCCACCCGCGAGCTGCGCAGCGTGCCGGCCGACGGCGGCCAGGACCACCTCGTCTATCGCGCACCGACCACCCTGCGGATCCTCGACGTCGCGCCCGATGGGCGGATGCTGATCAGTCGCGACGAGACCCGCGTCCACATGACCGCGGTCGATCCGGTCGGAGGTGAGCGCGACCTGTCGTGGCTCGACGGCAGCACCATCACCTCGTTCAGCGGTGACGATCGCCTGATCAGCTTCGCGGAGAGCTGGGACGGCGCCGGCGCGCACTACGGGATCTACGTGAGGCCCTACGATGGTGGGCCTGCGATCCGGGTCGGGGATGGCAACAACAGCGCGCTGACGTGGTCGAACCCGCCCGAGATCTTGCTCACGCTCGACACACCTGCGCCCCAGACGACCCGAACGATGTGGCGCCAGCCGATCGGGACAGGCCAGCCACGTCCGATCGATGTGGGTAACACTGACGTTCACTGGATGCGCTGGCTCCCCGGGGACAGATCGATCCTCCTGATCCTCGGCGATCGCGAGCTCGCGCGGGTCTCCGCCGACGGAGGCGCGGTCGAGCGCCTCGGGATCCACGTCAGCGACATCTTCAACATCGCGATCGATCCGCGCGGCACGCAGATCGCCGCGGTGATCGAAGGCGCGATCGTCATGGTCGATCTGAACAGCCTCCGCGCCCGACCGATCCTCGGTCCGGTTCTCGGGGAGGTGCCGACCAGCTTCAGCGCGGATAGCGCGAGGCTGGTCGTGGCCGACCTGGCACGGCTCCCTGCGTCGTACACGACGATCGACCTCGCCACCGGAGCGAGGACCACCCACGCTCTCGCGCCGCGCGATCGCGCAGGAGTCCCAGCGATCACCGGGTTCGTGATGTCGCACGACGGGACCAAGGTCGTGTTCAGCTACGTGCGCACGCTGTCGACCGCCTACGAGGCGCGCGACCTCCTCCGCGCCGAATAGCGTGGAGGCTACGAGTGGGCGCGGCGATCGTCGTCGGCGATCCGCTTGATCTTGAGCTTCAGGCGCTCGAACCGCTTGCGCAGGGCGGCGGCGTCGCTCGCCATGATCTGCGCGATGTCGTCCCACGGCAGGTCGCGATCCACGCGCAGGACGAGCAGCGTCTGCTCCGCGGGCTCGAGGGCCTTACGGATCCGATCGAGGCGACGCGACTCCTCGGTGCGCAGGTGGACCGGCGGCGTGGAGCGGATCTCCTGCGCCAGCGACGCCATCGCGTTGCTCGACAGCCGCACCGCGCGTCGCCGGTGCGGGTTCGTGATGATCCGTTGCGCGGCGCCCCAGGCGAGCTGGTACGCCCAGGTCAGGAACGAGGATTCGCCACGGAACTTGCCGAGCCCCTTCCACAGCGATTCGCAGAAGATCGAGAACGCCTCGTCCGCCCGCTCGTGGCCCAGGGTGGATCGCAGATAGCCGAGGATCTGCGGGCCGTAGCCACGCACCGCGACCGTGGCCGCCCGTGCGAGGTCGTCGCTCGCTCGCCCGGCGGCGATCTCGGCCTCCACGGCGGGATCGATCACCTTGCGAGTATAGCGGAGCCCGGGCCGTCCCTTGAGGCCCCGGGTGAACGGCGTGATCACCGTCGGATCCAGCACGCTCCTGCAGTACAGGCCCGAGGGCGGATGTGACGCGGCTACGTGCGGGCGACCACGCTGACGCCGAACCCCACCCGGGCGCCACCGCCCGGGCGATCGGCGATCCAGGCCCCGCCCTCGTGGGCGACGGCGATCCGGGACACCAGCGCCAGGCCGAGACCGAGGCCGCCGCCGCTCGACGGCACGAACGCGCGGAACGCGTCGGCGCGGCGATCCGCAGGCACGCCGGGACCGGCATCGTCGACCTCGATCGCGACCTGCGTACCTCGACGCTCGATCCGCACCGCCACCGCGCCATTGCCATGACGCCGGGCGTTCTCGAGCAGGTTCGCCACCGCGCGGCGCACGAGCGTGGGATCGATCGCCGCCCGCACATCGCCGATCGCCTCGATCGCCTCGGGCGCGATCCCCGCGGAGGTCGCGATGTCGCTGACCAGCTCCCCGAGATCCAGCTCGCGCCGATCGAGGTTGCCGAACTCGAGCCGGGATTGGGCGAGCAGGCGGCCCACGAGATCGTCGAGGATCAGCACCTCCTTCTCGAGCTCGGCGAGCGCCTTGGGATCATTCGTATCCCGCGCGGTCTCGATCAGCACGCGCATGTGGCCGAGCGGGGTCCGGAGCTCGTGAGACACCGCGGCCAGGAGCTGGCGCTGATCGACGAGCTGTTGCTGGATCTTGGTGGTCATGTCGTTGAGCGCCTCGGCGAGGAGGCGGACCTCGCCGCCGAACCGGCTGGGGTCGATCCGCGTGTCGAGCTTGCCGTCGCCGATGTCCCGCGCGGCGCGGATCGCGATCAGGAGCGGTCGGGTCAGCCGCCACGCGATCGATCCCGACACCATCGAGAGCAGGAACACCCCGATCACCACGTGCCACCACCGCGCGTTCCCCCACAGGTGAACGCCCGCGGCGATGCCCGCCCCGAACGAGAGCGCGAACCAGGCGACGATCCGCCGGCGCATCCTCGCCATCAGCCACCACGGCAGCGTCCAGCCGCGGCGCGGAGAAGGCGATCGCATCCACATCTCGCGCTCCGCGCGGAGCTCGTGGAACCGCCGGTGACGCTCGTGGTGACGCTCGTGGCGCCGGCGGTGGCGCTCGTGGCGGGTCCGGCGCTCGGCATCGCCGCGCGTCTCGCCGCGATGCAGCGTCACCACCTCGCAGTTGCCGAGCTTGACCTTGCCGGTGACGCGGATCCGCGGTCCGTGGGCGTCGCCCTCCACGGTGGAGGTGATCTGCTCGCCCTCGGAGACGTTGCCCGCGACCGAGCGGACGTCGAGGTTCACGGTCATCCCGGGCGGGACGATGATCTCGACGTTTCCCATCGTGATCTGGACATCGATCGTCGTCAGCCCGGGCGACAGCTTCGCATCGCGAAGATCGAGCTCGCAGGAGCCCCACATCACGCGCACGTCGAGATGCTCCGGAACGATCCATGCGCCGCGGCGCTCGATCGAGCCCATCGTCACGCGCAGCTCGGTGAGCGCGTCGTCGGTCACGGCTCCTCGGTGGCGCGAGAGAGGACGTAGCCGACGCCACGCACGGTGCGGATCCGGGTCGGGGGATCGTCGCCGAGCTTCTTGCGGAGGCGAGAGATGTGGACGTCGACCGCGCGCTCGCCGACCGACACATCGCCGCGGCCCGCGAGCTCGAGGAGCGCGCTGCGTGGGACCACGCGACCCGCGCGCCGAAGCAGCGCCGTCAGGAGATCGAGCTCGAGACCGGTGAGCTCGACGGGCGCACCATCGACCCAGGCCTCGCGGCTCCCGGTATCGACGGTGATGCCCGCCGACGTCAGCTTCTCCGAGAGCGTATCCGGCTGCGCACGCCGTAGCACCGCACGCAGACGCGCCAGGAGCTCGCGCGGCGAGAACGGCTTCGCGATGTAGTCATCAGCGCCGAGCTCGAGCCCCACGACGCGATCGGCCTCGTCGCCGCGCGCGGTGAGCATGAGCACCGGGATCCGGTGACCCGCGTCGCGGAGCTTGCGGAGCACCGCGAGGCCATCCATGCCCGGCATCATCACGTCGAGGACCACGGCATCGAAGCCACCACCCGCGAGCGCTCCGAGGCCCGCCTGACCGCCGCCGGCGTGGACCATCGCCACGCCCTGCGGGGTCAGGTAGTCCGCGAGCAGCTCGGCGAGCCGCGCGTCGTCGTCGATGAGCAGGACCCGCACGTGTGCATCATCTCAGCGGTAGGGCCCACGGCGCCAGAACCCACCGCCATTGCGGTCGATCAGGTCTCCCACGGTGGCGCGCTGGCGGTCGTCGAGCACGGCGTGCACGTTGCGCAGGGCATCGATCATCGCGCTGCGCGCCTCGCCGGTGGACGCATCGACCTGGCCGAGCACGGCGCCGAGCGCGGCGTCATCGAGCATCGGGCCGCGAATCGCCGCGGCCAGGTCGCCGCGCGCCGCCTTGAGGTTGGTGCGCGCACCGTACATGCGCTCCTGGAGCTTCTCGATCTCGCCCACGATCACGCGCTCCTGTGCCGGGGTGGCGTCGATCCGCGCGAGGGCCGCGTTCAGCATCCAGTTGCGCCGACCGTGGTGACCGTGGTGGCCATGCCAGCCGCGCCAGCCCTGATAGTGGTGGCCGCCGTGGCCGTGGCAGTGACGAGCGCGGCGCATCGCCGCAACGCCGAGCAGACCGATTCCGATTGCGAGACAGATCATGGTGGGGTGCCTTTCACTGACCCAGGATGGGCGCCGCGTGTTTCGCCATCGGCAGGCGCTGCGTGAAGAAACATTGCAGCCCGCGTCCGGCTGTCCGGCCGGATCTCGGACAGCTGGCCGGCAGCCGGCCACCATGCTGACGTAACTGTGCGCATCCACTCGGAACGAGACTGGCGCGCCGCGTGCTCTTCACGTCGCTGTGGTCGCTCATGTCACCTCCTGCACCCTGGACGGCATCGATGCCGTGCTCGTCGATGTCGAGTGCGAGATCTCGCCCGGCCTCCCCGGCTATCACGTGGTCGGCCTCGCGGCCCCGTCGGTCAAGGAAGGCGCCACCCGGATCCGCAGCGCGCTCCAGACGCTCGGGCTCGATCTCCCGCTGAAGAAGGTCACGGTGAACCTCGCGCCGGCCGATCTGCGCAAGCCGGGCGCCGCGCTCGATCTCCCGATCGCGATCGCGGTGATGCTCGCGCACGGCGCGCGCGCCGAGGTGACCGCCGATCTGCTCATCCTCGGCGAGCTCGGCCTCGATGGCTCGGTGCGCTCGGTGCACGGCGTGCTCGCGGCCACGATGCTCGCCAAGGCGCGCGGGCTCCGCGGTGTGATCGTCCCCGATGCCTGCACCGAGGAGGCGCTCGTCGTCGAGGACGTCGAGGTCTATGGCGTCTCGCACCTCCGCCAGATCTCGGCGGCCTTCGAGGGTCACCGCACCCTGTTGCCCGCAATGTCGCGAGGCACGCCGCCGCGAACCGCGTCCCCCGTGGACATGTCCGAGGTCCGGGGCCAGGCCTTCGCGCGGCGCGCGATCGAGATCGCCGTCGCCGGCGGTCACAACCTGATGCTCGCGGGCCCGCCCGGCACGGGCAAGACCATGCTCGCGCGGCGGATCCCCACGGTGCTGCCTCCGCTGACCCGCGAGGAGGCCCTCGAGACCACCAAGGTGTACTCGGCGGTCGGCCTCGCCGATGGGCTCGTCGCCGAGCGTCCGTTCCGCGCGCCACATCACACGATCTCCACGGCGGCGCTGCTGGGCGGCGGCACGATCCCGCGCCCTGGCGAGATCTCGCTCGCGCACCACGGCGTGCTGTTCCTCGACGAGATGCCCGAGTTCGCGCGCAATGCGATCGAGTCGCTGCGCCAGCCGCTCGAGGAGCGCTCCGTCACGATCTCGCGCGTCAACGGCACGCTCCGGCTGCCCGCCTCGTTCCTGATGGTCGCGGCGGCCAACCCGTGTCCGTGCGGCTGGCTCCACTCGCGGGTCCGCGAATGCACGTGCTCGAGCGGGTCGCTCGACCGCTACCGCACGCGGATGTCGGGGCCGCTGCTCGATCGGATCGATCTGCAGGTCCACGTGCAGCCGGTGCCGCTCGCCACGCTCCGCGAGGAGGCCCCGGGCGAGAGCTCCGCGCAGATGCGCGCCCGGGTGATCGCGGCGCGCGAGCGGCAGCAGGTGCGGCTCGCCGCGTTCGGCCTGCGCTGCAACGCCGAGATGAACGGCGCCGTGCTGCGCGCCACCTGCCGGCTGGACGCCAGCGCCGAGGACGAGCTGTTCGCGCTGGTCCGCCGCGGCACGTACACCGCGCGCTCGATCGATCGGCTGATCAAGTGCGCGCGGACGATCGCCGATCTCGACGGCACCGACGCGATCTCCGTCGACGGCCTCGCCGAGGCGGCCGCGTTCCGCAACATCGACCCGACCGCGGACGTGCTGTCCGCGGCGGCCTGAGCCTGATCACTTCACCCAGACACCTCACCCAGACACCTCACCCAGACACCTCACCCAGACACCTCACCCAGAAGGACCGTCAGATGACCCCGCTCGCCCACGAGATCTATCGCCAGCTCCTCCGCCACCTCCGCGCCGGCAAGGCCTCGATCACGTACGGCGCGCTCGCCGCCATGGTCAGCAAGAAGTACCCCACGCATCAGCGAAGCCGGAGCTTCCACGCCGCGCTCGGTGAGGTGACCGCGGGGTGTCGCGGGAACCACCTGCCTGCCCTCCCTGCGATCGTGTGGCGAGCCGGCGGTCAGCGGCCCAGCGGCGGCTACTACACCGCCGCGCATCCCCGCGCTCGCACCGAGAGTTCGCAGCGCCTTGCCTGGGAGCGCGAGCACGCCGCGGTGGTGCGGGATGCCGCGCGGTTCCCACCCACGCTGTGAGCGCCGCCATCACGGTGGTTGGCGGAGCCAGATCGTCGTATTACAATGTCATACATGCCAGCCACTGCGGTCGTGACGGTGCGCCTCGATCCGGAGCTCCTCAGCGCACTCAAGGCCAAGGTGCGCCGCGATGGGACCACGGTGTCCGCGACGATCGTGAAGCTCCTGCGTGCCGAAGTCGCGCCACCGCGCCCGGTCGCGGCGCGACGCCGGACCATGGGCATGTTCGCCGGTCAGTTCGAGGACCTCGACCTGGACGACTTCAAGCACGCCCGCCGCGCCCTGTCGGCTCGGCTGACCCCGGGAAAGCGGCCACGCAGATGAAGCGCGCGTGTATCGATACCCACGCCCTGGTCTGGCACGCCACCCGCCCGAAGCGGCTCGGGCGCATGGCCATCCGCTGGTTGCGAGAGGCCGATGCGGGGCGTGCAGAGATCGTGATCCCGGCGATCGCGTTGATCGAGCTGACGCGCCTGCGAGAGGCCGGCCGTGGTGTCCTCGGGATCCAGCAGGTGGAGGCGCTCCTGGCCTCGGGGCCATTCGAGCTCCAGCCTCTCGATCTGGCTCAGACCCTCGAGTTCGCACAGCTAGATACCGTCGCAGACCCGTTCGACCGCATGATCATCGCTGCCGCCCGCGCCGCCGAGCTTCCCCTGATCACTGCCGACGGAGCGATCACCGCTTCGGCCCTGGTCACCACGATCTGGGATTGAGCCGCTGTCACGGCAAATCCGCCCCTTGATCCCGGGGGGAGACCGTGGCATCCCGTCGACAAATGGTGACGGTTCGTGGTGCCTCGTCCTTCGTCGTCCTGACCCTGATCAGTGCCGGTCTCGCGGTGGCGCAGCCTGCACCTCCCGCACCTCCGGCGCCGCCCAAGGCAGGCGTGCCGGCGCTCATCGGTGCGGCCGAGCTGGTCAAGCTGACCCCGCCCGCGGGCTTCATCGATGACCCGGTGGCCACGGACGCCGAGCGGATCGCGTACGTGGTGGCGGAGACCGGCAGCAAGGCCGAGCTCCACGTCTACAGCTATGCGCTCAAGGCCGAGCAGGTGATCGACCTCGCCGCCGTGACGCTGCACCCGATCGCGCTCCAGCTCGTGGGCCCCCGCGCGCTGGTGATCGGTGTGACCGAGGATGGCAGCCAGAACGCCGCGATGCTCGAGCTGACCGACAAGGGCAAGGGCAAGCCGCCCGGGACCATCGTCTACAAGCTCGGCCCAGCCACCCACATCACGGCGATCACGCGCGAAGGCAAGCCGCGCATCGCGGTCCACAAGGCCACCCCGAGCTCCACCGGCACGCGCCACCAGGTCGATCTCCTAGCGATCGAGACCGGCAAGCGCGTCACGGCGGGCCGCCCTCTCGATCTCGATGCCACGAGCAAGCAGGCCAAGCTCGAGCTCACGGTGAACCACTGGAGCGACGGCATGACCCGGGCGTACGGCATCAAGGCCGGCGCGTGGGATCGCAAGGAGGACCAGCGGTCTCCCGATACCGAGGCGACCTACGACCTGATCTCCGGCAAGCTCGAGGCCAAGAAGATCGACGACCTCTATGACCAGCGGCGCCGGTTCCAGGCGCTCGCCGACGCTGGCGGCCAGCTCGACTTCGTCCGCACCGCCTGGGACAACTCCGGCCTCCAGGTCTGGAAGTCCGGCAAGCCGAAGCCGATCACGTTCGACGAGCCGCTGACCAACTACGATCCGAAGTCGCTGCAGGCGATCGTCACCGCCGATGGCGGCGCGTGGCTGGTCCTCAAGGTCGATCCGGTCAACGCCGCCGCGGTCGAGCGCAAGAAGGCCGATCCCGAGTACCTCGACGTGTTCCGCGTCGGCGCCGATGGCAAGGCGCTGCGCAAGGGCCGCATCCTCGCCAAGGGCGTGCGCCACCGGTTCGGCCTGATCTCCGACAAGACCGGCGACAAGTTCTGGCTGCTCGAGCGCAACAACGGCTTCGATCGCGGCGGCCGCAGCCTCACGGTCTACCAGCCGCAGTAGCCGCTCGCTGGGGGAACGTCACGTCGAGCACGGCCCCATCGAGCCACAAGGGACCGCGCCCGACGGGGACGCGGCAGTGCCTAGAGCGGGACCTTCGCGATCACGAAGATCACGATCCCAGTCGCGAGCAGCGTCAACATCGGCTTGAGAGCCACAGGGAGCGGGCTGAACGTCTCACCGTTCTTCGCCTTCTTGACCTTCAGCCGCAGCATGACGTGCAGGCCGAGCACCACGGCCACGAGGGCGAGCTTCGCGTGCATGTAGTGCAGCTCGTAGAGCTTGAACCGGAATAGCCAGTGCGCGCCGAACACCATCGCGATCGTCGCGCCGATGTCCGGCACGATCGCCGCCGACCTCAGGTGCTTGAGCAGCCGCCCTCGCGCCGCGGGGTCTGGTTCGCCAGCATAGGCGTCGAGGAACGCCATCACTGCGAACAGGCTGCCGATCCACATCAGTGCGCCGACCACGTGGAAGGCGAGGAACAGCTTGTCCATGGTCATGAGGCGTCGACAGTACCCCACCGGAAAGGCGGTTCGGAAATGCCCTGGAACTCTCCGACAACGTGCACCTCGACTTCAACATCGGGGTCACGCGCCGAGCTTCGCCGTGACCATCACGCACGCCGATACAACCCTCAGGTGACCCGTACGAGCTCCTGGAAGGGCGCGGTAAGGTACGCGGCACCGCGGTGGACCGTGGCACACGCGAACTCGCGCTGTTCCGTCGAGGGATGCTTGAGGGCCTTGAAGGATCTGCCGTCGTCGACGGAGTAGAACAGCGTATCGAGTCTCCCACCGGCGATCAGGCGACCCTCGGGAAGCGCCACGATCGAGCAGAGCACGTGGTTCCCGGGAACGCTGATCGGCGAAAACTTCTTCCCGCCATCCTCCGACCGGAAACCGATCGGCTTCTTGCTGCCACCGACGACGACGATGGTTCCCGCTGGCGTCACACACGCGGCACGAAGCGGTGCGCGCGCCGAAAACTCGCCGCCGGTGATCGCCGCGTGGCGACCGATGTACACGCGGCCACTATCGGTCAACAGCAACGCGCCGAGCGGCGAACTGACGGCGGAGACAAATTTGCCCTTCTCGGCACACTTCACACGCACGAATGCGGATCCCTTGAACACCTGGACGCCGTGGTCTCCAACCACCCAGGGAATGCCCTCGGGGTCGGCCGCGATCGCATGGAGCACGCGTGCATCGGTCGAGACTTCGGCGAACGAGGCGCCCTTGTCGGTCGAGCGAAGGACCCCTTGATATCCACAGACCCAGGCCGTGTTCCCCGCGAGCAAGACGCCGCTGCGATGAAACTGAAACTGTGCGGGCTTTCCGATCGCCGTGAGCTTGTTGAAGTCGGATGAGCGATGAAGCCCTGAGAAGCCAACCATCAGCGCGTTGGTTCCATCGCTGTGGAGCGAGGTCACGTTGAGAGGCTTCTGCGCCTTGTGGAGGACCGTCACGGTCGGCACGGTTGTCGGGATCACCCTCGGCTTCGTCGTGGGATGTGCGGACTCCGGCGGAGACGCGGCGGACTCCGCTCGTGCCTCGCGCGCGCGGTTGTCCGCGATCATCTTCTCGGTCGCGACGGTGATCGAGACTCGCACCGCCTTGCGGGCCTCGAGGTAGCTGCGAAAGCTCGCGAGGTCGCGCGCGTTGAGCGGGAGCGTGAACGTGCAGGTATCTCCGTCGACGGCGAACGTCGCATCTTCGGCCTCACCCAGCATCTTGAACTTGGCCCACACCGGCTTGACCCAGGACCGGATGCTCGGAGTCGTGCGCTGGGCAAACAGGGTGGCGAACTCGGCGCGCAGCTTCTTACCGGGCGCCCCATCGGGGAAGGTCAACGTGCACGACAGAACCGGCGGGCCGTCCTCCTCGCGCACCCTCTTGCCGCCCGCCTTCGCGAGCACCTTGGCGAGATCGCCGCCCAAGCCCCCCGCACAGTAGGGGTGGAACACGACTACGCGGTCCTCGATCGCGACCACGATGGGAGGGTCATCCTCCCAGCTGAGTGGCTCGCTCCACTTGAACCCATACTTCTTTCCCAGCGCACGCTCGGTCGCCGTCGGCTCGTCGTCGGTCGACGCTGCGTTGGCTTCAAAGAACTTGGTGAGTTCGCTTGCGAGCTTGGTGGCCGCCGCCGCCGATGCGAACTCTCCGATCAGGTGATGATCCGCCATTGGAGCGCGTTCTTATCACGCGCTCGAGCATCGGGCGGCCGCGCTTGCTGGCCATCGCTCGAGCGTACCGGAACGTGGAAACGGGGACTTGGAAACGGGGCGGCCGAGCCGCACGACTTCATTGCGGCATTCAAGCGGGTCACGGGGATCGCGGTCGCCGGTCAGTCGGCGGTCATCGTGTCCTTGATCCGTCCCCACGTGTTCGATCCATTCAGCGGAATCGATGAGCGCACCGTGATGTCGATCGACAGCTGGTTGTCTGTGCAGCTGAAGGTGACCGAACCGGTGAGCATGGAACGACTTCCATCGGAGTACACCTCTTCGACGCAGCTCCATTGTCCCTTGAGCACACCTCCCTCGGTGGGACAGGTCTTCAGCCCAGCGGTCTTGCATTTATTGATGCGCATTGCCCGACCCGAGCGGGTCTCGACAGTCAACGCGACACAGCGCTTGGCGTTCTCGTCGACGGTCACGCTCGCGTCGAAGACCGTGGTGGAGTTGTAGGTGCGCCAGTTCCCCGTGCACGGCGCGCCGACCCGCGCGTCGGGCGGAGCGTCGATGCTCGCATCGAGGGGCGCATCGACCGGTGCATCGATGGCGACCGCGAGCGCCGGAGCGGCATCACGCAGCGGTGCGGCTGCCGTGTCATCTCCACGCCGCGTTGCGACGAGCGCGATGAGGGCGCCGACCGCCACGACGACGAATCCGCCGACAGTCCACGACATCCTGCCGCGCGACGGCGATGACGCCGGCGGCTCCGCCGGCACGGGTCTCGACGATTCCTGTGGCACCGGCGCGGATGGCGCCGCTGCTGCCCGGGCTGCTGGCGCCGGCACCGGCGCGGATGGCGGCGGCGGTGCTGATGACGGTGGTGCTGCCGGGGCCGCTGGCGCCGGCTTCGTCTCGTGGACCGCGGGCGTGCCGCGCAGTGCTGCCGCCATCTCCTCGCAGCTCGCGAACCGTTTGGCCGGATCGGGATCGATCGCCTTGCGGATGACGCCCGCGATCACCGGATCGATCGCGGGATAGTGCTCCTCGGGTGGCACGTACGTCCCCTTGACGATCGCGTCCATCACGTCGTAGTCGCTCTCGCCGGCGAACGCGGGCTCGCCCGTCGCCATCTCGTAGAGCATCGCGCCGAGCGAGAACACGTCCGATCGCGGGGTGACATCCTTGGCGCGGCGGAACTGCTCGGGGCTCGAGTACGTCAGCGTGCCCATCCGCGTATCGGCGTGCGTGGACTTCTTGGCGGTGCTGCTGCCCATTGTCTTCGCGATCCCGAAGTCGGTCACCTTGGGCGTCCGCGCGGAGCCGGCGAGGAGCACGTTGCCTGGCTTGAGGTCGCGATGGATGATGCCCTTGGAGTGCGCGTGGCCGACGGCGTCGAGCACGGCGAGCATGACGCGGCGGATCTCCGCGGGGTTCTGCTTGAGCGTCGCGATCTCGCCGTCGAGGTTGCCGCCGTCGACGAGCTCGAGCACGAGCGCCGCGTGGTCTGGCGTCGCGACGATGTTCACCACCTTCACGATGTTGGGGTGGTCGAGCTGACTGGCCTGGATTCGCGCCTCGTCGAGAAACCGCTGGCGCACCTCGGGATTGGCGCGATAGGCGGGATCGAGCACCTTGATCGCGTGCCTCGTTTCGAGGATCGAATGGCGCGCGAGATAGACCTTCGCCATCCCCCCTTCCCCAAGCAGGCGCTCGATGAGGTAGTCGCCAATGCGATCAGGAACAGGTTCCGCCACGAACCGACGAGCTTACGTCAGACCGCCCTCAAAGCGCGGCGCCGGAGGCGAAACACGTCGGACGGGCGCGCGCGTTAGCGATTACTGCGGCATCACCCAGATCTTGACGACACCGTACTGACTCTCCTTGGTGTCCTCGGTCTTGCTACCGAACTCCCCCGACCCGGTTCGCTCGTACGTCCACGCGAGGTCGCACGTCACCGTGGTGGTCAGCGGCTCGCGGATCCCCTTGGAGAACGTCGCGGCCGTGATCGGCGGAATCGTCCACGCGAGGGTGTCGTTCTTGAGGCTCGCGTAGCGCTTGGACGGCATCGGGGTGGCGGTCATCGGAGGGACCTTGTTCTTGGGTTCGACCGTCCAGGTGCACAGCTCGCGGGTCACGCGGGTGCTGGTCCGGCTGGAGGACGCACCGGCGGCCGCGGTGTAGGTCAGCTCGTGCTGGGTCGCCGTCTGGACCGTGATGGTCTTCCCGCCGCGCTTGCCGAGCATCAGGATCTTCTCTCGCATCGGCGTCTGCGCCTCCGCGCGCAGGCGCACGACACGATCCGCCGGCATCGGCACGGTCACCGAATTCGAATTCGGTGGGCACTGCGCACACTTCGGACCGATCCTCGCCCCGTCGGCGTTACCGTTCATCACGAAGAACACCATCTTGTCGGAGGTGTTCTCGATCTTGATGGGCTCCGCGGGCGTGGCCAGGATGACCTGCTTGTTCTCGGCTTCGAGAACCTTGACCCGCGCGGCGGCCTCGTTGCAGCGCGCGATCGTGGTGAACACCTTGTCCTTGACGCGGTTCCAGCCCTGATCGACTCCGCTCGTGGTGCCGACGTCGCGAGAGAGCCCGACAGTGCCGGTGTATTTCTTCGCGTCCTTCACCGCCTCGATACAGTTCACCAGCTCCTTGGTCGAGAACGCCTTCAAGCCCTCGATCTGCTTCTTCAGCGCCGCATAGCGCGCCCGATCCCGGATCGCGTCGTCGTCCTTCCCCCACTCCTCCGGCTTGAGGCCCTTCCGCTTGTTGTCGAACGCGGTCACCTCGGTCTCGAGGTTCGCGATCAACGCCAGGGTCTGGCCGTGGAGATCGGCCGTGCGCGCGCTCTGCGCGTCGATCAGGTCCCGCGCCTTCATGAACTTCTGGTAGTCCGACTTGATCTTGGCGAGGTCGCTGTTGAAGCGTTGGCCATCGGACTTGATGATGTCGGCGATATCGCCGACGGCGGTCCACAGCTGGGCGTGCGCACGATTCGGGGCGAAGGTGGAGAGCGCAGCGGTCAGGATCGCCGCCGAGATCAACGAGAAGCGAAGGCGCAACATCGGAACCTCCTCGTCGCCGCGAAAGCGACGTCTGACGCCGAGGCTGCACCGACCGTGCCGATGCGCAGCGGGTGCGCTGGGGCAAGGTGCAGTCGCGAAGCCCGCGACACCGCCGCACCCTTTGCGTCGACGACCGACGAGGGCGAAGGATTTTCCGGTCGGCCTACAGCGCGAGGAACTTCGCGAGCGCCTTGTCCAGCTTCGGCGCCTTCGCCACGGCCGCGTACGCACGCAGGTGCTCGGTGAGGACCGGGGTCAGCGAATGCGCGGCCGGAGAGAGCTTCGCGAGCTTGGACGGCGAGTACCCTTCGGAGAACAGGGAGTTGTCGTACTTGCGACCGTAGCGGTAAGCGTCGGTCAGCTCTTCGACGCGGGCCACGACGCATGCCGTCAGCTCGGCGGCCGGATGCTCGACCATGAGCTCCTCGAGCAGCCGCTTGCCACTCGTCACCCACGGGGGCGTGTTGCGGTGCAGGTGCGCGAGCATCGCGACGCGGTGCGCGAGCGGCAGGGCCCGCAGGATGGCGACGAGCATCGGGCTTCGCGCGCGACGTCGACCTCGCGGGTGAACGAGATCGTGCTGATCATCGCCTTACGACGCGCGCCCGGCAGCTTTCGGGTCACGCTTCGCGAGCACCAGCAGCGCGGGCGCCGCGATCGCCTCCGTGGTGATCGAGTCGCCGTTGACCGCTGCACCTCCTGGTAGAGGTCGAGCGCGCGAAGCACCGGGACGATCCGTCGCCGCACGCGTCGAAGATCTCGGCGACCGCCGCGGCCCAGTCGCCCGGCAGCTCGAGGCCAGCTCTCCACGGCAGAACGCGACGACCTTCTCGGCGGTGCGCCCTTCGCGAGCGCCGCCCCGAGCGCGGCGCGGTTCGCCGGCTTGGCGCACGCGTCGCGCAGGTGCGCCGCGAACGCTCGCTTCACACCTGCGACGGTCAGCTCGGTGTCCATCCGGCTCTGGATCGGCGGCAGGCCGAGCGCCGCGCGCGCCTCCGTCGCCATCACCGGGAGGCCGCGAGCCTTCCACGTCGGTGCGAGCGCGCCGTACCGGGCGGGGGACGCGGTCAACAGGTCGAGGATCTCGCGCTGCGAAGCGGTCAGGGCATCCGCGCCCGATCGAGCCAGAGAACATCAGCTCGACCACCCGCGGCGCGACGAGGTGGACCGACGTCGGAGTCGAGCAGCGAGAGCAGTAGCGCGACGTCGCGGTCGCGGGCCGCCGCGCAGCACCGCGCGCAGCACGAGGGCTGAGCTTGCCGTGGTGCCAGCACAGCGCATCGACGCCGCCGGCGGTGACCAGGGCTGTCAGCCCGCGCTTCGCCTTGGCCGGCAGTGCCCCCGCCCGCGCGAGCGCGAACACGCCTGCTCCCTGGACCACGGCGGCGTCGGCGGTGAGCGTGGTCGCGGCGAGCTTCGCGGCGGGGGCGCCGAGGACGGCGAGCGCCATCACCATGCCTCGCCCGGCGCGGTGGGATGCTTCTCCCTTGGCGAGCCGGGCGGTGAGGTCCCTGGCGTGACCGCGGCGTGCGCCGCAGCCAGGCCAGCACGAAGGCGGCGGCTGCGCGCGCCGACGGATCGCGATCCGGCGAGCGCCTTCGCGAAGGTGTCACGCCCGGCGGCGACCGGCGGTCTGCAGCGGATCGGCTCCGTGTAGCCGGTCAGGAGGTACGGCACGTGATCGCCCTTCGCAGGCCAGATCGCCGAGCAGCGCGAGCAGCCCAGCGCGCTGCCTGTTTGGGGAGAGGACGAGCCTCGATCAAACACGGGACGAACGCCGCGGCGCTCGGCGCCGGCGTGCCTGATGAAGGACCTGCTCGAACAGCCATGCGACGCCCTTCTGGCCTTCGCCGGATCGCCGGGTTGCCAGGCCTCGCAGGATCGCGGGCGCCTTGGTGGCCTTGCCGTCGACGGTCTCTGAGCTTGCTCCACGGGATCTGATCGATGGTGGTGAGCGGATGGGTGGTCCGCGCGCAAACGTATCATCTGCGTGTGTCGCGGCCGTCGGTCGGCGCTTTGTTCGCGTGGTCTTCGACGCACCCGCCGAGCGAGACTCGTGGAGAGCCTCGCCAGATGCAGCGGATCGCAGTTCTCGCGTTGATCCTCGCTGCGTGTGGCGGCGCGTCACCACCGACGACTCACCTTCCGACGACGTCGGCCGCCGAGGAGCGCATCCTCGGCGCCGATTTCACGATGGCAAAGCCGAAGGCGTGGGTGACCAAGCCGACGACGTCGGAAGATGCGCGTGACGAGCTTCACGATTGAGAGGCCGAGCTCGTCGTCTACTACTTCTGGCGAGGGCGGCGCCGGCAGCACTGATGCGAACCTCGAGCGTTGGTTCGGTCAGCTCACCCAACCGGATGGACGTCCGACGCGTGACGTCGCGACGATCGAGCACTGAAGGTCGCGGGACAAGACCTGACGCTCGTGTCGGTCTCCGGTCACTATCGCGCCGAGGCGATGCCCGGCAGCGACGAGATGGTCGACAAGCCCGATCAAGCACTGCTCGCCGCGATCGTCATGAGCCCGCACGGCCCGTACTTCTTCAAGCTCCTGGGCCCGAAGGCAACCGTCGACGCGCAGGCCGCGGTGTTCCGGGCGACGTTGCAGTCGCTGCAACTCGCGCGGTGACATCGCGGAGCAGCGTCGCGCGAAGGTCCAGGAGACGGCCGAACCGCGGCGTAGGGGCGCGCCGGGCCTGCGCGTCGCCGCGGTGGTAACGCAAGGCGTGCGTGCCGGCATCCCGGGACCTGTGGCGCGAGCCTTGCTGGGACGAAGGTCATGGACTCGCTAAAGCTCGCAAGACGATGGTCGAGCGCCACTGCCCGTGCGCGCGGCGTTCGCGATCCCGCGTCCTCGCCGCGATGGGGACCGTGCCCCGCGAGGCGTTTCTTCCCCGGAGCTCGCCGAGTACGCCTACGACGACCGGGCGCCCGATCCCAGCGGGCAGACGATCCCGCAGCCGTACATCGTGGCCGTGATGGCCGAGGCGCTTGCCCTGCGCCCTGACGAGCGCGCGTCCTCGAGATCGGGACAGGCCTGGGCTACGCGGCGGCCGTGCTCGCCAGGTGGCAGGGCGGGGTCTACACCGTCGAGCGGATCGAGGAGCCCGCGACGCTCGCGCGCAGCCGTCTCGTCGCGCTTCGGCTACAGGAATGTCGACGTGCATCTCGGGGACGGGACGCTGGGATGGCGCGAGCACGCGCCCTACGATGCCATCGTCGCTGCCGCCGGCGGCCCTGAACTGCCGCGCGCCTACTCGATCAGCTGATCGTCGGCGGTCGGTTTCGTCATGCCCTGTCGGCGACGGGCGTGCACAAGAGCTGGTTCGCGTGACTTCGCGTCGGTAGCGACGAGTATCGCCTGCGACGAGCTGGGGGCCGCAGTTCGTGCCCTGATTCGGCGAGCAGGGCTGGGCGGACGAGGCGGCGGCGGTACCGCGTGCCCTGCGCGGGACGATCCCGGCGCTCGGTCGGTACGCCAGGTCACTGGAGCCCGGTGACCCGGGCTGGCACCGTGGCTGCTTGATCGCCGGAGTGTGCCGGGCCGATCGCGCGTATCGAGGACGCGCCGCTCGACGCCCCGCTCGACAGGATCGGTGATGCCAAGGTCGTCCTCCTGGGCGAGGCCACACGACGGCACGTCAGAGTTCTACCGATGCGCACGCGGATCACGCAGGAGCCGATCCGGCGCAAGGGGGTCCATGCCGATCGCGGTCGAGGCCGACTGGCCCGACGCCGCCGCAGTCGATTTGTACATCCGCGGCGACCGACCGGTCGAGCGTGCGTGGTTCCGTTACCACGCGGTTCCCGACCTGGATGTGGGCGCAAACGCCGAGGACCCATTGGCTCGTGGAGTGGCTACGTGCGCACAACCGCGAAACCGGTGTCGAACGTCAGCTTCTCGGGCCTCGACCCGGATAGCATGTACACTCGGTCTTCGAGGTGGTGCGCTACCTCGATCGCGTGGACCGCTCGCGGCCCGAGCGGCCCGGG
>JADKKI010000029.1 GCA_016720595.1 Myxococcales bacterium | reverse complement strand
GAAGGCGACGCGCGAGCGCCTCGAGATGTCCGTCGTGATGGCGATCTCGATGGTCGCCGGCTGGTCTGTCGCGGGGCCAGCGATCGAGCGTGCGGCGGGGCGTGCTGCGCCGTACCCACGCGACCAGCTTCGTCGCGAGCTTCATCGGATGATGCGCGCGTACGTGGAGGCGGACCCGGATCGCTGACGTTGTTCAGCGACCGAGCGTGGTCCCGATCATGAGGAGAACGCTCCATCGCGTGAAGTCCGGCGCACCGCCGAGCACGTGGCGGGACAGCCGTCCGTCGAGCGTGACCGTGCGGCGGTCGTCCAGTGCGAAGCCGAGCGTGGCGGTGGCATGTGGGACGATGCCGAACCCGCTGTCGTGATGGATCGTCTCGATGGCCAGGACGCCGATCCCTCCGCCGAGCGTGGACGTGACGCCACCGGCGCGCACCCCCGCGTAGCCGCCGATCGGGACGTGGAACCCGCTGCCCTCGCTGCCACGCCAGTACTCGTAGCCGCACGCGGTGCCATAGATCAGCCCGTCGACACGCTTCGAGATCTCGATGGTCTCGCCGAGGCGGACGGCCCAGCCAGGTCGATCGCCGACATCCACGCCGGCCCCGAGCGCGAGGTCCATCCGGGGCTCACCGGCATGCGCTCCAGTCGTGACGGAGAGCAGGGCGAGCAGCACGAGCAGCGAACACCGCATGGGTGTTCAACGGCGCGGGCCCTCCGGGCTTACGTCGAGCGACACGCCGCTCGGGTACCCGAAACGCAGAAACGCCGGGCAGACCACGAGGATCCGTCCGGCGTCACACGCAGAGTCGTTCGCTTAGAGAACGCGAATGTTCTCGGCGCGGGGACCCTTCGGCCCACGACCCTCGTTGTACGAGACCTTCTGCCCCTCGCGGAGCTCCTCGAAGCGGACGCCTTCGACGGCCGACATGTGGAAGAACAGGTCCGTTCCCGAACCGTTCTCGATGAAGCCGAAACCCTTGTCAGTCAAACGCTTGATCGTACCTTCAGACATCGTCGCCGCTCCTGGTAGCAAGAAAGACTCGAGGCGATGGGCCAACGAAGCTGGCCCAACTAGATCGTCCGAATCCAGACCCATCCGTCCCGCGTAATGGCTCTCGTGTCGAGGCTTTTCGTGACCTGTTTCCGTGATCCTCACGGTCATCGGCACTTGGGAGCGGGATTTCGTCTCCCCGGGCGTCCTCGCCAGCCGTCCGAGGCCCCCGACAGCCCGATCGGCGTCATCCCGAGGTAGCAGGCGCCTACCGGGCAAGACGGCGTCGGGATGGGTAACTACGTGGGTTCGCTCGAGGTGTGAACGGCATACAGGTTGCTGATCTCCTCGGGATGTCCAAACTCGAAACGATCTCTCTCGCGAAGCTCGACAACGTGACCGGCGGTGGCGTGGTGGGAGCCATCAACGGCGCGGTCGCCGGCTGGAACGTCGGTGGCGCGGTTGGCAAAGATGTCGGTCGGTCGGTCGGCCGTGCTGTGGGGACCGCGGTCGGCGAACAGAAAGGTGCTCCGCGTCTCGGCGGCATGGTGGGTGGCGTGCGTGGGGCGCGGTTCGGTGAACAGTACGGGCCGGCGGTCGGCGCGGTGGTCGGCGCAGGGCTCGGGCTCATCCAGTAGCGCTTCGTTCACAGCTTCGTCTCGATCGACGTCGTCACCCGGGAGGGTTGGCGACGTTGCTGCGTTGGCGCGCGGTGATCGATCGAGCGCGCGGATCGTCGTCGGGTTACAGCTCGTCACCTCGCGTCGGCAGCTCGGAGTGATCGACGGTTTGCAAGTGGCGGTACTCGCAGCGTCGGCGCAGCGGCACGTCGGCTGCACTTCGGTTCGGTCGTTCAACCCGAACGAAACCCGAACCGAGGAGCTCACGAATGTCCACGACCGCATGCACGCAGCCGCTGCTGTTCACCACGATCGATCCCGCTTCTCTCGATGCCGTGTCCGGCGGCGTCGACTGGGGAGAGGCGTTCTCGAGCGCCAAGACCGGCGCCGAGTACGGCGCTGCGACGGGGACTGCCGTCGGCACGGTGGCCGGCGCGGCCGTTGGTGCTGGCGCTGGCGCGGTGGCGGTGCCCGGTCTCGGCGCGGTGCCGGGGTGGGTCGCCGGCGGCGCGGCCGGTGGTGGCATCGGTGCGGCGTTCGGTGGAGCAGCCGGCTACGTCGGTGGTCTCGCCAAGGGCATCTACAACACGTGGGGCAAGTGATCGTCATGATGACCAACCACGAGACCAGCTACGAGACCATCGCTTCGACCATGGGGTCGACCATCGGGTCGATCGATCGCGACGCGCTCGACGCCGTGACGGGCGGCGTCGACTGGGGCGAGGCGTTCTCGAGCGCCAAGACCGGCGCCGAGTACGGCGCGGCGACCGGTGCTGCAGTCGGCACGGTGGCCGGCGGTGTGATCGGCGCGGGCGCCGGTGCGGTCGCCGTGCCGGGTGTCGGCAGCGTGCCCGGGTGGGTCGCGGGCGGTGCGGCCGGTGGCGGCATCGGCGCGGCGTTCGGCGGGACCGCCGGATACATCGGTGGCCTCGCCAAGGGCATCTACAACACCTGGGGCAAGTGACGGCGGTGTTGGTCGCCGACGAGCCTGGTCACGGGCGCGTACGGCGGGCGATCGAAGGTGCACGCACGGCGGTGATCCCCGGGCTCGGGATCGGTGCCGTCGTCGGGCTCCTCGCGGGGATCCCGATCGTGATGTGCGGCGGCGCAGGGGCGATCGTGGCGATCACCGTGGGCGCGGTGCGCTCGCTCGTTCGTGGTCAGGGCTGACCGACGGGCTCGGTCACCGGCGCGATCTCGTCATCCTCCTCGGAGGTGACGCTGCGCCACCACGGCTCCACACCCTCGACGTGGGCGGGCTCGAACGGCGTGCCGAGGCGCGGGGTCAACACGCGCTGGCCGCCGGCGTGGGCGAGCTCGAGCAGCAGCTCCGCGGGCTGCGCCCAGGGATGGAGGCCGAGGTCGAACGTGCCCCAGTGCACGGGCAGCAGCGTGCCGCCACCGAGCAGCTCGAACGCGCGCAGGGCGTTCTCGGGGCCGAGGTGGATGGTCCCCCACGAGGGGTGCCACGCACCGATCTCGAGCATCACCAGATCGAACGGGCCGAACTGTCGCCCCACACTGCCGAGCTCGGGCGTGAGGCCGGTGTCGCCGGAGAAGAACACCTTCCGGTTCTCGGTCTGGATCACCCACGACGACCACAGCGTGGCGTTGCGCCCACCGATCCGCCCCGAGAAGTGCTGCGCAGGGGTGGCGGTGAAGGCGAGCGAGCCCCCGGGGATCGTGTGCGACTCGTACCAATCGAGCTCCGTGATCAGCGCCGGATCCACGCCGAACGCCTCGAGGTGTACGCCGACGCCGAGCGAGGTGATCACCGGGACGCGGAGCTTCGCGAGCTCGATGATCGTGGGCTTGCAGAGGTGATCGAAGTGATCGTGCGACACCAGGATCGCATCGAGCTTGGGGAGCTGGTCCACCGTGACCGGCGGCACGTGGAACCTGCGTGGGCCCGCGAAGGACAATGGACCGAGGCGTGCGCCGAACACCGGATCGGTGAGCACGCGGAGGCCATCGAGCTCGAGGAGCAGCGTGGAGTGGCCGAGCCAGGTCACGCGAAACCTCGACGACGAGATCTCGCGGGTCCACGCCTCGAGCGGCGACGCGACGGGGATCACGCCGGGCGGCTTGCGCTTGGCGCCGCCGAACAGGAACTCGCGCAGCACGGGGAGCTTCGGGCCGGCGAGCGCGGCACGGACATCGAACGTGTTGCGGAACGAGCCCTCCTTGAACTGAGAGGAGGCGAGGGCTCGTTCACGACGCAGGCCGCTGAGGCGCATGAGGATCAAGTTGACCCCCACGGCCGCGTTTGTCGAGAGGCTGGCTCAGCTCGCGGTCGAGGAGCCGTTCTTCGGCGCCTCGGCGATCAGCGCTTCGGTCGTCAACATGAGCGACGCCACCGAGGCGGCGTTCTGCAGCGCGACGCGCACGACCTTGGTCGGATCGATCACGCCCGCGGCGATCAGATCCTCGTACACGCCAGTGGCCGCGTTGTAGCCGAAGCCATCCTTCGCCGCGCGGACCTGCGCCACCACGACGGCGCCCTCGACGCCGCAGTTCGCGGCGATCTGCCGCAACGGCTCCTCGAGTGCGCGCCGGATGATGTTGACGCCATAGCGCCGGTCATCCTCGAACTTGAGCGTCGACAACACGTCCACGGAGCGCAGGAGCGCCACGCCGCCACCGGGGACGATGCCCTCTTCGACGGCTGCGCGCGTGGCATGCATCGCATCCTCGACGCGCGCCTTCTTCTCCTTCATCTCGATCTCGGTCGCCGCTCCGACCTTGATGATCGCGACGCCGCCGACGAGCTTGGCGAGGCGCTCCTGGAGCTTGTCGCGGTCGTACTCCGAGGTGGTCTCCTCGATCGTGACGCGCAGGCTCTTCACGCGCGCCTGGATCGCCTCCTTGGTGCCACTGCCCTCGATCAGGGTGGTGTGGTCCTTGTCGACGGTGATGCGCTTGACGTGACCGAGATCCTCGAGCTTCAGGTTCTCGAGCTTGAGGCCGAGATCCTCCGTGATCGCCTGGCCACCGGTCAGGGCCGCGAGGTCCGCGAGCATCGCCTGGCGGCGGTCGCCGAAGCCGGGCGCCTTGACCGCACACACCGAGAGGGTGCCGCGCAGCTTGTTGACCACCAAGGTCGCGAGCGCCTCCCCATCGACGTCCTCGGCGATGATCAGCAGCGGCTTGCCGGCCTTCGCGACGAGCTCGAGGAGCGGGAGCAGCTCCTTCATGTTCGAGATCCGGCGCTCGTAGAGCAGGACATAGGCGTCCGCGAGGACCACCTCCATCCGCTCGGCATCGGTGACGAAGTACGGCGAGATGTACCCGCGATCGAGCTGCATGCCCTCGACGACCTCGAGCAGGGTCTCGATCGACGTGGCCTCCTCGACGGTGATCACGCCCTCCTTGCCGACCTTGTCCATCGCCTCGGCGATCAGCGTGCCGATCGTGGTGTCGCCGTTCGCGCTGATGATGCCGACCTGGGCGATCTCCGCCTTGCCCCGGGTGGGCTTCGACATCTTGACCAGCTCCGCCACCACGGCGGTGACGGCGGCATCGATGCCGCGCTTGATGTCCATCGGGTTCGCGCCCGCGGCGACGAGCTTGGCGCCCTCGACGTAGATCGCCTGCGCGAGCACGGTCGCGGTGGTGGTGCCATCGCCCGCGATGTCGGAGGTCTTGGAGGCGACCTCCTTGACCATCTGTGCGCCGAGGTTCTCGAAGCGATTCTCGAGCTCGATCTCCTTCGCGACGGTGACGCCGTCCTTGGTGATCGTCGGTGCGCCGTACGACTTCTCGATCACGACGTTGCGGCCGCGCGGGCCGAGGGTGACCTTGACCGCGTTGGCGAGGGTGTCGAGGCCCCTCGCGATGTGGTGGCGGGCGTTGGTGTCGAACAGGATCTCTTTGGCGGACATGGTTACGTTAGCCCTCCAGGATCGCGAGGACTTCGTCTTCGCTGACGATGATGTGGTCTTGGCCGTCGAGCTTCACCTCGGAGCCCGTGTACTTGCCGATCAGGATCTTGTCGCCGGCCTTCACGGTCATCGGCTGAAGCACGCCCTTGTCGAGCATCTTGCCGGTGCCCACCGAGATCACCAGCGCCTCCATGGGCTTCTCCTTGGCGTTGTCGGGGATGAACAGACCGCCGGCGGTCTTGTCCTTCTCGACGATTCGGGTGGCAACGATCTTGTCGTGTAGCGGGCGGATCTTCATGGAGCACCATGGCCCTTCGCCGCGGAAGCACAACGCCCCCACACCACGATCGTGTCACGTCGTGCGCTATTCGGGCCTGGGGAGGCTGTGGCGGCGCACGAAGTCGTCGATCAGCTCGCGGGCGATCGAGAGCTTCGGTGGCACGGTGGGCAGCTCGTCGGGAGCGAACCAGCCGGCGTCCATGATCTCGGTAGGATCGGGGACAACTTCACCGCTCGCCCAGCGGGCCGTGAAGCCGATCATCAGGGAGTTCGAGAACGGCCACGGCTGGCTGCCGAAGTAGCGGATGTCGGCGATCTCGATGGAGGCCTCCTCGCGGATCTCCCGCACCACGCACTCCTCGAGGGTCTCCCCGACCTCCACGAAGCCCGCGAGGGTGGAGAAGAACGGCATGCGGGTCCGCGCGTTGCGGGCGAGCAGGCAGCGCCCTTCGCGCTCGACCAGCACGATCACCGCCGGCGACAGGCGAGGGTAGGCCCCGTGTCCGCAGGTGATGCAGCTGCGGAGGCGCTCGGAGCTCGATCGCTCGGTGGTGGCGCCGCAGCGGCCGCAGTGGGCATGGTCGTGCTCCCACGCCGTGAGGCCGAGGGCGCGCGTGGCGATCGCGAACTCCTCGTCCGCGAGCGCTCCGAACAGCTGGCGCAGCGGCATCGGCTCGGAGCCCTCGGGTGGTGCCTCGGTGCCGAGCACGCGCGCGAAGCACGGCTGGCCATCGAGGTCGCCGAGGTAGAGCGCGGTGCCGGCCTCGCCGGTCGGCACCATCGGGCGAGCATCGCGGACCACGTGCAGTGCTTGCCCCGAGATCACGAACAGCAGGCCGTGGGTGTGTGAGGTCGTCACGCCAGGGGTGAACACCCCTGCCGCTTAGCACGGCGGGACACCGAGCACTTCGGTGCTAAGAAGGTTCGTGAACACCCCGCAACGCTCGCGACCCTTCGGCTCTGGTCCGCATGCGGAGGCCGGGCAGTGAGCGGGTTTCCGGCCGAGGGCGGCTGTGACTGCAAGGCGGTTCGCTACCGGATGTCGACAGCGCCGATGTTCGTCCACTGCTGTCACTGCCGGTGGTGTCAACGCGAGACCGGATCGGCGTTCGCGATCAACGCGCTGATCGAGGCGGGGCGCGTGAACTTGTTGAGCGGTACGCCCGAGGTGATCGCCACGCCTTCGGAGAGCGGACGCGGCCAGCAGATCTCGCGTTGCCCGACCTGCAAGATCGCGCTGTGGAGCACGTACAGCTTCCCCACCGTGAAGTTCGTCCGCGTCGGCACGCTCGACGATCCGAACCTCGCGCCGCCCGACATCCACATCTTCACGGATTCGAAGCAGGCCTGGCTCGTGCTGCCCCCGGGCGCGCTGTCGTTTCCCGAGTACTACGACTCCGCCCGGTACTGGCCGCCGGAGAGCCTCGCGCGCCGCGGCGCGATGCTCGCTGCCGCGAAGCGATGACAACGTGCCCGGCTAGTCGAGTAGCCGGAGCGTACTCACCGCATCGGTGTTCTCGCCCAAGCTCCTGATCTCACGTGCGGTCCGACCGGCACACGCGATGCTCGTGGCGCGGGCCATGAAGCGGTTCGCGTTGGTCTGCCTGATGGCGGTTGGATGTTCGCAGGAGGAGATCGTCGATCTCGACGACGAGTGGGGCATGGCTGGGCCGCTCGAGCCGACGCCACCGCCAGGCAAGGAGGACTCCGAGCTGCGCAAGGGCCTGCTGGTCGCCACCGATACCTCGCGCACGCAGGTGTGGACCGCCCGCAACAAGTGGGAGGACGTCGACACCACCGCGGCCAAGGCGGCGGGACTCGCGTGGGCCGCAAACAGTGGGCTCACCTGGGATGCGAAGTATGGCGCGTGGGTCGCCTCGCTCGAGTGGATCCCGTCGGTCGACGGCTACTCGACCACGGTCCGGGTGACCACGCCGTGGGGCAAGACGCTGCCCTCGCCGAGCCTCGAGTGCGCGGAGATGTCGCTGTTCCTGCGGATCACGTTCGCCGCCTGGTACGAGCTGCCGCTGTTCTTCGAATCGCAGGATGCGACGGGTGCGCGCGTGTACTTCGGGCACAACGGTGTGCGCACCGCCGCGGGCCGCTACGCGAGCTCTCCCGAGTTCGCGATCAAGTACAAGGACTTCTCGAAGACCGCGGGCTGGGACGTCTCGTGGCCGAAGGACACCACGCTGCGCGCCAAGCGGATCGCCGGTGGCGACGACACCCAGGTCGCGATCAGCCCGACGGCGACGTTCGGCACGTACCTCGACGAGCTGCACCTCAACAAGCGCGCGGGCTACTTCACCGTGATGGCCCTCGACTACCTGGGCTCGATGAACCTCGCCGATGCCGCGAACACGTACAACATCGTTCCCGACTCGGTGCGCGCGGGCGACACGTTGATCGAGCGCTGGCAGCGCAGCGGCATCGGCCACACGCTCGTGGTCAAGGAGGTCCACGACCTGCCGGGCGGGAGCAAGGACGTCACGACGATCAGCGGCTCGATGCCGCGGCGGCAGGGCGTGCGCGAGAGCGGGCAGTCCTCGAAGAGCTACTTCACGAGCGACTACACCGGCGGGCCGGGCATCAACTCCGACGGTGATCAGTACGCGAAGCTCGGCGGCGGCCTCAAGCGCTGGCGCGTGGCGAAGAACGTGGGCGGCTACTGGACGAACACCTGGATGGCCGGCGACGAGGCGAGCTGGATCAACTCGACGGCGTACGCGCGGATCGCGGAGCGCCCGGCGCGCTTCCAGCAGATCCTCGGGCAGGTCACGCCGCAGCAGCAGCGCACCGAGCTGCTCCAGCAGATCGCGGATGCGCGCCACCACCTCTCGCAGTACCCGGCCTCGTGCAGCGCGCGCGAGCGGCGCGAGCACGCGTTCGAGCAGCTGTATCAGGTCTCGCGCTCCGCGTTCGGCCAGACCACCGCGCAGGTCGATGCGACCTATCGCGAGCTCGCGGACTACGTGCTCGGCGAGCTCGAGTACACCAAGAGCAAGACGTGCTGCTGGAACTCGTCGACGGCCGCGATGTACGACCTGGTGATGAAGCAGGCCGCCGCCGAGGAGGCCGCCGCCGAGGCCGCGGGCACCTGCATCGCGCCGACCGTGTTCGCCTCCCGCCAGGACGGCTATCAGAAGTGGTCCGCATATGCGGCGACGCTCGGCCGTGCCTCGGACTGGAAGGCGTGGTCCGAGGACGAATCCTGCCCGCAGCGCAACGTCGCGACCGACACGGTCGCCACCGTGGACGCCACGCCGTATTGCGAGCTCCCCACCGGCGGCGGCGCGCCGACGTGCACCGATGCGCAGGAGCCCAACGACAGCCGCACCACCGCGCGCGCGGCGGCGGGCACGATCGCGAGCCTCGAGATCTGCGCCGCGGACGAGGATTGGTTCAAGCTCGCGGCCGGCGGCATTGTGCGCATCGAGTTCCTTCATGCCAGCGGCGATCTCGATCTCGCCGCGTACGATGCCAACGGCACGCGGACGCAGGTCAGCGAGAGCACGGCGAACACCGAGCAGGTCACGGTGCCCGCCGGCGGCAGCGTGCGGGTGTACGGCTACAACGGCGCGCGCAACGCCTACAAGCTCGTCGCGCCCTGAGCCCTCGCTTCGAGGTGTGGGACACTCCGCGCGTGAACGACGACGAAGTCCTCGAGCGCGTGACCCTGCCCGACGGCAAGGTGATGGTGCTCACCCGCTGGGACAAGCACATCGCGATCTCGGTCGATGGGCGCAGCCTGATGTCGAGCCACGAGCACGGCTCGGAGGACGAGCTCGGGCGCGTGGTCGCCGATCGGCTGATCGGGATCGCCGCCCCGCGCGTGCTGATCGGCGGGCTCGGCCTCGGCTACACGCTGCGCGCCGCGCTCGATCGGTTGCCGGCCACCGCCAAGGTCGTGGTGGCGGAGCTGGTGCCGGCGGTCGTGCGCTGGAACAAGGGCGTGCACGGCAAGCTGGCCGGGAAGCCGCTCGCGGATCCGCGCGTGCGCGTGATCGTCGATGACGTCGGCCGCGTGATCGCCAAGCGTGCGAAGTACGACGCGATCCTCCTCGACGTCGACAACGGCCCGGATGCGCTCACGCACGACGACAACGCGCGCCTCTACAAGCGCGCCGGCCTGACGCGCGCCCGCTCGGCGCTGCGTGCGGGTGGGCTGCTCGCGGTGTGGTCGGCGTTTCCCTCGCGCACGTTCACGATCTGGCTCAAGGAGGTGGGGTTCACCGTCGAGCAGCTGCGCGCCACGCCGACCACGCCGGGCGGGCCGCGCTACTACATCTGGCTCGCGCGGAAGCGCTGACCTGCGCTGGCCGCACGGTCGAGAGTGGCCGATCTGTGATCCGCGGGGCGCATTCCCTGAATTCAAACCCAGGAACCAAGGAAGCCAGGCAGCGGACTGTTTAGAACGCTCTCTTACCCTGGTTCCTAGCTTCCTTGGTTAGAGCTCTGGGGCGGTGCGCTCACTCAGTCGTCGCCACGTTGGGTCGGCACCTCCGCCGTGAACGTGGAGCTTGCGCCAGCCGTGGAGTGGCGACCACCGCACGAGCGTGGCCTCCTTCATCACGAGCGCGCGGCCCACGGCGTCGACTGCATCGACCTCGTCGACGGGATACGCACGGTAGATCTGGCGAGCGCCCGCGGGGCACAGCTCGACCATGCTGCCGCCGTAGACGGCGAGGGTGCGCGCGCCTTCGACGGGGAGGAGGGTCGCGGCGGCCAGGAGGGCGCTCCGCGTGGCGGACCTCGTCGCGCAGCGGCCGAGGCGTTCGGGCGTGTCGGTCCAGCACCGCTCGGTCCAGGTCCACGTCGGATCGACGTCGGAGCTCGCCCGGAGCACCGCCTCGTCGGGGTTGTAGTAGTTGTGGAACGTGTCGTGGGCGACCGTGCCGTTGGGGGCGAGGCGATAGGTCGACAGATCGTCGACGCCGCACATGTCCCGGTAGTGGGTGACCTGGAACAGCGCTCCCTTCCACGCGAACAGCGAACCGCCGTGATCGGCCCAGGCGACCGCCGGGTCCGCGAACCGCTTCCACGTTCGCCCCTGATCTTCGGTGGTGGAGATCTGCTCGTCGGCGAACGTCACGAGCTTGGTCCCGACCACGCCGATCGCGCGCTCGCATCGCGCTTCCTCGCCGCACGCGGCGAGCGTCCTCCAGTGCGTCTTCCCGACCGGTGGACGAACGCCGAGCTGGTCGCCCGCGAGCGCGTAGACGATGCCGTCGCGATCGATCGCGATCTGGGTGACCTCGTGCTGCTCGAACGCCCGCGCGAACGATCGTCCGTCGTCATCGCTGATCCACACGGAGGTGCCGTGGAGCACCGCGAGCTGCGGCGCCTGCGCGGCGGCGACCACCGCGCCCGGGTGTTCGCCTTCGAGCGGGATCGTCTGGGGATCGATCGGGCTCCCGATCGGGAGATCGGCACGCGTGATCACGGGGCAGCCGAGCTCCGCGCCGGGCGGGGGAGGAGAGGGCGCCTCGATCGTTCGATCGATCGTGATCACGAGCGGCGCAGGGATCGTGATCGGCGGCGTGGGTGCAGTTGCCGCGGGTGCAGGCGGTGGCACCGGCGGGTGGAGCAGGACGGTCGCGTGGACCAGCGCGGCGACGCTTGCGACCCCGATCAAGAACCCGGTGCCGAGCGCCAGCCGCTTGCGGAGCACCTCGACAGGGGATCGGCACGGAGCGACGATCGGCGCGAGGGGGGCGTGCGTGGCGACGCTGGCGACCTTGGGTTCGCCGGGGTTTGTGGACATCCGGCAGGCGGCCAGCAAGCGCTGTTCCACGTTCGTCTCTCGACGAGGATCGGCTGGCGTGTGGCTCCACGCCCGCGCGGGCTGTCGCCCTGTAGACACGACCACCACACGAGCCTCGAGTTCGCTGCAACCCACAGGGGTCCGGCGTTGTCAGTCAGTCGGGGCGATTCGCCCCATGACCGATGGAATCCGGAAAAACGTCGGCAAAAGCGAATTCCCGGGCCCGGGCGAGCGTCCCGTGTCACGTGATACGTTCAACTCGGGTGGGGATATGAACGCACTCTTGCATCTGACGCACGACTGCAACCTGCGTTGCCCCTACTGCTTCACGGGCAAGAAGTTCGATCGCGAGATGACGATCGAGACCGCCAGGAAGACGGCGGACTTCATCGTCGACTACGCGAAGCAGCACGGCCAGCGCGCCGTGTTCTCGTTCTTCGGCGGCGAGCCGATGATGGCCTGGCCGGTGATGAAGCAGCTCGTGCTCTATGCCGAGCAGGTCGCGAAGGACGCCGGCGTCACCGCGCTGTTCCGGATGAACACGAACGGGATGCTGATCAAGGAGGAGCACCTCGCGTTCTTCGAGGAGCACGATCTGATCTTCATCCTCTCGATCGATGGTCACGAGGAGATGCACGACTCCGAGCGGGTCACCGAGGGTGGCGTCGGATCGCACGCGGTGCTCGCGAAGAAGCTGCCGATGTTCCTCGAGCACAACCCGGGCCTCATGGCCTCGGTGGTGATCACGCCGCACAACGTGAAGCACGCGGCGAAGGGCATCACGTACCTGTGGGACCAGGGGTTCCGCTACCAGATCATCAAGCCCGACGTGACGCAGGCGTGGACCCGCGAGAACATCGCGGAGCTCGAGCGCCAGTACGATGCCGTCGCCGAGGACTACCTGACTCGCACCCGCGCCGGTGACGAGCTCTACCTGAACCTCCTCGACGACAAGTGGATCAACTACGCCAAGGGCGCCGAGGGGCTGTCGATCCGCTGCGACGTGGGCAGCTCGCAGATCTCGATCTCCCCCGCGGGCAACCTCTACCCGTGCGTGCGCTGGGTCAAAGAGGATGAGGACGGCGTCCCGAACCTCGGCAACGTGTTCGAGGGCTTCAAGGCGGAGCAGCTCGAGAAGATCCGCGTCGAGGCCGGAGCGCCCAAGAAGATCTGCGGAGACTGCTCGTACAACGACGGCACGTGCGCGAACGAGTGCGCGTGCGAGCACTACTCGGCCACAGGCCGCATCGACACGCCGGCCCCCGCGCTGTGCGAGCACGAGCGCGTGACGGTGCCGATCGCGAACCGCGTGGGCAACACGCTGTGGCGCGAGCGGAACCCCGTGTTCATGCAGAAGCTGTATCCAACCCTGGCGACCCTTCCGACCGTTCCGAACTTGATCCAGATCCGAACCGACCGAACCGACGACGGAGCCAAACCATGAAGAAGAAGCTGCCGGTACTTTCGAAGCCCATGCCCGCTGCAAGCCAGCGCGAGCTCGCCGTGAAGCCGGTGGCCGCGGGGGTGAAGCCCGAGTTCCCCACCCGCGGTGCGATGTACCGCAAGGCCGGCCTGATCGGCGGAGCCTCGCTCCTCGTCGGTGGTGGTGTGGCGAGCGCCGATATGGCCAAGGCCCCCGCGCCGCCGCCTCCTCCGCCGCAGCAGCAGGCGAAGCCGAACCCCGAGAAGGCGCCGATGCCGGTTTCCGAGCTCAAGGACGGCTCGATCGACGGCCAGCCGCTCGCGAAGGCGGCCCCGAAGTTCAAGGTCTACCGCGAGGGCGGTGGCATCGGCCCGGCCGAGGACATGTGGCAGGAGTCCGATGTCGAGGCGTTCATCAACTGGACGATGGCCAAGGAAGGCAAGCTCAACATCGCCACGAACTACAAGTTCGAGTACGACGGCACGAGCTTCGACCTCGACGGCTTCGACGCCGAGAAGAACGTCGGCTACGAGTACGTCGACAAGCTCGACTACGACAAGGACTACTTCACCAAGGAAGTCCGCGCGAAGTTCGATCGCTGGATGAAGGAGAAGAAGGCCGCGATCTTGTTCATCGAGATCAAGAAGAACCCGGACGCCGCCACCATCAAGGGCAAGGTCCTCAAGTTCCTCGCCGCCGTGAAGAAGACGCCGCCGATCGCCGGCAAGCTCGCTTCCAACGCGGGCGCGGTCCCGACGCCGGCCCCACCCCCGATGAAGAAGTAAGCAACCGTCCCCGTTCGGAGGAGACGTACGCACCGCCGAGGAACTAAGGTTCCGCTGCGGTGCGTTTTCATTTGGTGGTCCGGTCCGTCTGCTTCGCGCTCGTGCTTGCGCTCCTCGCGCTGGTCGCGAGCTGCGGCGGGCGCAGTGCCGCCGAGGGACCGCCGCTGCGCCGATCGTTCTACTACTGGCGCACCACGTTCGCGCTGACGCCCGCGGAGCAGCAGGCCGTGACGGCGCTGCACGTGGAGCGGATCTATCTCCGCGTGTTCGATCTCGCGTGGGCCGAGGCCGACAAGACGGCCGCGCCGGTGGGCCCGGTCACCCTCGGCGCCGGAGCGCAGGTCCCGGCCGGCGTGGAGATCGTCCCGGTGGTCTACGTGACGACCGAGGTGTTCAAGCACGTGACCAAGGCACAGCTGCCGATGCTGGCGCGCAAGGTGTGGGCGGACGTGCAGAGCCGCGCCGCGGCACTCGGGTTCCGCCCGCGCGAGCTCCAGCTCGATTGCGACTGGACCGATTCGACGCGGGAGGGCTTCTTCGGGCTGGTGACCGAGCTGAAGACCGCCGCCGCGATCCCGCTGACGTCCACGATCCGCCTGCACCAGGTGAAGTACCGCGAGCGCACCGGGGTGCCGCCCGTCGAGCGCGGCACGCTGATGTTCTACAACATGGGGAAGTTCTCGGCCGATCCCGAGACGCGGATGATCTTCGACGCTCCGAGCGCGGCGAAGTACCTCGCGCGGGTAGACGACTATCCCTTGCCGCTCGATGTGGCGCTGCCGATCTGGTCGTGGACGGTGCACGTCCGCGATGACCTCGTCGTCGGGCTGATGCAGAGCACCGATCCCGCCGAGCTGCCAGGCCTGGACTTCCTCGCGGCCGACGGCCCCGATCGGTTCGTGGCCACGCGCTCCGCGTTCCTCCACGGCACCCTGTTACGCGAGGGCGACGTCCTCAAGATCGAGGTGACGGGACCCGCCGAGACGCAGGCCGCCGCGCGTATGATCGGACCGCACCTCTCGTCCCCGCACACCGTCACGCTGTTCGACCTCTCGGAAAGGAACCTCACTCGCCATGGCACGGATCAGCTGGACACGGTGTTTCGCGCAATTCGCTAGCGCCGCGGTGATCGTCGGGCTCGCGTCCGCAGCGAGCCTCGCGGTGCGCAGCGACGAGGCGGAGGCCTGCGGCGGTTGGTCCCCTTCGATCTCGGACATGACGACGTTCGATCCCGGCGTGCTCGGCGACGACAGCTGGGGCGGGCTCGAGTACGACCCGTTCACCGAAGGTTTCGGCGGGGCCTGCGAGAGCTGCTCGCAGCAGGCGATGTTCGACGACTGGCACGGCTTCCTCAAGGACGCCGTGAAGCCGGAGGACTGGGCGGCCGTGCTGATGAAGGCGTCCCTGGCGGACATCTTCGCGATCGAGAAGCGGCTGTCGGGCAAGTCGACCACGGCGCCGAAGGGCTTCGAGAACAGCTCGCTGTGGGCGAGCCCCGCGGCCAGTGCGCAGCTGTACAGCGCCGTCGAGTTCGTCGAGCTGCTCAAGCGGATGGAGCCGCAGGTCACGTTCGCGATGTGGAGCGACAAGCCGAAGGCAGTGAACCCGCTGGTCAAGGAGCTGGCGGCGGCGCAGCGCGGGCTCAAGGCGGCCAAGGAGCCGTTCCTGCAGCAGCGCTATGCGTTCGCGGCGCTGCGCGCGATGTTCTATCGGAACGAGTGGGCCGCGGCGGTCACGTTCTTCGACAAGAACACAACCGTGCTGTCGGCGCCGTCGGAGGATCTCAAGTGGCGCGCGCGCTACTACGTGGCCGGCGCGCTGCGCAAGGATGGCAAGCCCGCGCGCGCCAACGTCGAGCTCGCGCGGATCCACGCCAGCTACTACGCGCTGTCCGGTGCGGCGATCCTCGACTTCCGTCCCGCCGAGGAGGCGGACTGGAGAGAGGCCCTGAAGCAGGCGAAGGATCCCAAGGATCGGATGGCGCTGTGGCGGATGGTCGGCATCAAGCACGATCCGATGGTCGCGGCGCAGGAGATCCTGAAGCTCGATCCGAAGTCGCCGCTGGTCCCGCTGCTGGTGGTGCGCGAGCTGTCGCGGGTGGAGAGCCTCGTCGACCGCACGTTCACCAGCGCGCCGGATCCGAAGGAGGTCGCCGCGCAGAAGAAGGCGTTCGCGAAGGTCGAGGCCCTCGCGCTCAAGCTCGCGGCGGCCCCCGGCACCGCGAAGCCCTACGTCTACGATCTGATCGCCGGCCACATCGCCGCGACGCGTGGGGACCTGGCGACCGCGCGCACCCGGATGCAGAAGGCCGTGGCGGGCGCACCCGGTGACAAGCGGGTGGCGAGCCAGGCCAAGGCCAGCCTCGCGGTGGCGCTCGCGGCGGACTGGAAGCTCAACGCGCAGAACGAGAACGAGCTCGCCACGTTGATGAAGGATCTCGATCCCGCGTTCGGGCGGATGAGCTCGGTCAAGAACGAGGTCCGGACCAAGCTCGCGATCGCCTATGCCGCGGCCAACCGGATGGTCGATGCGGAGTTCCTCGCGAACACGGTCACCGACGCGTTCGACGATGGCAACATCGGCCTGCACGAGAAGATCAAGTCGAACTGGCAGGCCGCGCCGTTCCTCAAGGAGATGATCGCGCGCACCGATCAGCGGACCACGGAGTTCGATCGGTTCGTCCTCGAGAGCTCGCACGTGAAGGAAGCACTCCAGCAGGAGCTCGCGGTCCGCACCGCGCTCGATGGGGACTTCGCCGGTGCCCTGAAGATCTTCGAGACCACGAAGGCGCGCAGCGACCTGCTACGCACCGATCCGTTCGTGATCCACGTGCTCGATTGCCACGACTGCGATCACGAGAAGTTCGGCGAGAAGTCCAAGTGGACGCACAAGAACCTGGTCGCCCGCCTCGCGGAGCTCGAGCTCACGGCCAAGGGCGGAGGCGAGCAGGGCGCGCAGGCCGCGCTCGCGATCGGCAACGCGCTCTACAACGTCACGCACCACGGCAACGCGCGGACGTTCACGGAGAGCACGCACCAGAGCACCCAGGATGCGCGGCTCGCGGAGCGCTACTACAAGAAGGTCTATGACTCGTCGGGCAACCGCGAGCTCAAGGCCAAGGCCGCGTGGCTGGCGGCGAAGGCCGAGCTCGGGACGATGATCTGGAAGGCCGAGAACGCGAACCCGAACGATGGCGTGGACGCCGGCCTCATGATCCCGAAGACGTGGTTCCCGATCTTCGCGAAGTTCGCGAACACGAAATACTACAAGGAAGTGCTGCGCGACTGCGGCCGGTTCAGCGGCTGGGTGCGTACGAAGTGCAGGCGCGCTGCTGGGCGCTACCCACCGGTGTCGTGCTTCGGATCATTGGACCAAATGGAGACGACAAGCTCCGTGTCATAACGTCGCGGGGGGGTAGACTCCGGCGGGTCGGCGGGCGTTGCCCCCTCGCGTTTCTTTAATTCTTCACCGGACGCGAGCCCCTTCATCGTGACGTGGCTCGACGAGACGAGTCGCCCAGGTGACGTGCAGGCTGTCGACTCGCTGCTCGATCGACTCCACGCGGAGTTCCAGCACAGCCGTCCAACCTTGGTCACCATCCAGCGAGCACCGAGCGGAGACCTGCTCACGATCGGGCTTGGTCGGCGCATCTCTGTGCTCAGCTTCGACTCGGGCCACCTGGATCCTCCGTACTATGTGGCGGTTGGCTCCGGCAGAAGAAGCACCTCGATCGAGTTCTACTGCTCCAACCAGTGGAGCGAGTTTCCAGGGCGTCAGACTGTCTCGTTGACCGCTGCGCGGAATGCCGTTCGCGAATTCTGTGAGCGAGGAATTCGATCGCCCAAGGTCGCGTGGGAAGAACTCTAGCGCCAAGCGGCGTGTGGACTACCCGGGCTCTCCGCCGATGATTCGAGAGATGGAGTTGTTCCCATGACGCCGATCGATGTCACGACCCTCCGACAGGAGTGGCGCGCCGCGGTCATCGATGACGACGTGGGCCTCTGGTGTATCGTCGCTGATGTTCGTGAGAGCCTCGGAGGCACGGCGAGCGAGAACGAGATCCGCACGGCGACCCTCCTGATTCTCCGGCCGCTGCTCGAGTCGGGAGATCTCAACGCGATGTCGGACTCAGCACCTTGGTCTGGGACCGTCGACGAGCAGCTCGCCCGCATCGAGGCCGAGTGGAACTCGCTCGGCGAGGTGAGGATGGGCGACATCGTGACCTTCGTGGCCCGCGGATTTGTTCCCCTGAGACCAGTCCCTATTCGCGACCGGTAACCCTGCGCTGGCCATTGGTAGCGAGGCATGGGCTCGTGGACGACAGGCGGCGCTGGCGGTCGGTGCGCTGGACAAGGCGCAGAAGCTCGCGCCAAGCGCCAGGCCGCCCGTGCGATGCTGTTGCAGCGCGTCGCCAGCCTGCGCACCCCATGAGATCCACCGAGCTCGAATCACGTACCCCGGGCGTCTGGCTCGGCACCTCTGATCACGGCCGCGCCAGCGGCAGGGTCCGGACCACGTGAGCGAACGCGCGCCTGCCGTGGCGTACACGGCGCTGCTCGTGCTCGGTGGCGCGCTCGGCGGCGTGGTCTATCTCGGGACCCACCCTGGACCGTCTACTGCGCCGGCGCCCGCCACCGCGACTTCGGGTTCGGCGAACGCAGGCTCTCCACCGGCGGCGCCGGGCGGGCTGACGTTCGTCGCCTCGGCGGATCTCTCGCCCGAGGAGCAGGCGGTGCTCGAGCGCGTCAACCAGGTCCGCGCCAACCCACCGGCGTTCCTCGCTGACTGGAACCAGGTGCTCGCCAAGCAGCTCGCGCGCACGCTGCCGTGCACCGAGACTCCTGCGATGCTCGATCCGCTGAAGGCGTATGTCGCTCGCCCGCCGCTCGCGGCGAATCCACAGCTGACCGCCGCCGCGCGGGCGCACGCCCGGGACGAGCTCGCGCGCGGCTACATGGCGCACGTCAACCCGGATGGGATCGGCTCGAACCAGCGCGTGATCGCCGCGGGGTATCCACTGCCGGTCGGTCAGACGATCGCGGGCTTCACGTACTCGGACAAGCGCGACGCGGTCAACACCGAGTCGCTGTTCGCATCGAGGGCGTCGGGCGAGACCACGTTCGGCGCGGCCGCGTGGCCCGATGCGGTGGATACGCTGGTCGTCGACACCTGTGTGCCGAGCCGCGGGCATCGCGACCACATCCTCGGCGTCGGCGGCACGAGCCCGGCCGAGCTGGAGATCGGGGTCGGTGGGATCAGCGGCGCCTCGCCGAAGACCAAGCTCACCGAGATGCACGTCGTCATCGAGACGGCGACCAAGAACGATGGCCTGTTCTTCGTCCTTGGCGTGGTCTACCGCGACACCGACGGCGACGGTCACTACGACGTGGGCGAGGGTGTGGGCGGGGTGCAGATCGATGCCGTCGCCGCCGGGGTGACCACGAAGACCGGACCAGGTGGAGGCTACGCGCTCCCCGTGCACGACGGCGTGGCGGGTGAGCTGGTGACGCCCGCCGGGGCGAAGCTGCCGTTCGCGATCAAGGGCGCCAACAGCAAGCTCGATCTCAAGCTCCCGTAGCGCCTGGGTCCCGGAGAATGGAGGTCCGCAGGTCTTGCGAGGGCCGTGGCGACGAGCGGCTCACCCACTCGCGTTTGCCTCGACGTCATGACCACGGCCCCGCGCCGCGCTCCGTGTTTTGTACGATCGGGTATCCCGCCTACGAGCGCGACATCGGGATGAATCGCGAATTCGAGAACGGCGACATCCTTGCGATTGCCGGTGGGGTTCGCGCGGCGATACAATGCCCTGGCCACCGTGTGAGCGCCGCTCTCGGGGATGCGCGCAAGTCCTCGTGGGCGGCTGCCAAAGCCGACCAGCGGGTGCGCGTGTTGTCCACGGGCACAGGCTACGTACCTTGACGCTCTCGGATGGCCTGCGGCGATCCGAGATCCGCCGGATCCAAGCGGCGCCACCATCTCGAATCCGATGTTGATCGTCGAAGTCCTCGCCATCGACGGAGCACGACGGTGGCTGCGGGCATGTGGCTCAAGCTCATCAACCATTCCATCGCTCGAGGAATACGTGTAAGCCAGTCTCACCGTCGCATCGAACGCTTCGCCGCCGGTCGTCCGGCGAGGGAATTCCCCGACGCGACCGAGGGACCGTCGCTGCCGCCTCGACGCTCGATCGTCCACGTCCGCATTGTAGCAGACGTACGCCGATCTCCCCGAGTCGTCAGCTCTCGAGGTCCGCGAGGTCTGTCACCACCGCCTCGGCGGCGGCGATCACGTCGGGTGAGTACTGGTGCATGTGGGCGTACTCCTCGATCGCCGCGCGGACGATCGCGATCCGCTCGTCTCGCGTCGGGCGCCAGCCGCGCGGATGTGCCTCGGGCCGGTCCGCGTCGGCGCGACACAGCTCGAACGACACGCTGATCCGCGGCGGCTCATCGGGGATCGTCGCGCCGCCCCAGTGCAGCAGCGCGTGGGACCAGCCGAGCAGCGTCCCCGCCGGCGCGGGCAGCGCACACAGGTGCTGCAGCGAGAGCACCTCGGCGGTGGCGTTCGGGTTGCGGTACTGGAGATCCCACGGCGCGGGCACCACGTACATGCAGCCATTGCGCGGGGTCGCATCGGTGAGCGCGATCCACAGGGTCACGGCGGCGGGCTCGCCCTCGGCCGTGAACGCCTTCACCGCGCGGTCGCGATGCGGTGGCCAGCCGGCCTGGTTGGTGCCCACGTGCCAGGCCCAGAACGCGGGCAAGATCGCCGCCGGTGCGCCGAGCGCGGCCTCGCCGTGGGGCAGGGTGTAGTCGAGGATGTCCCAGAACGGCTCGAGGGCGAACGCCACCGCGGCCGGTGCACCGCGCGCCACCACGCGCTCGACGGCGGTGCGGGCGCGTTCGACGAGCTCGTTCGGGACGCAGTTCGGCAGCTCGAAGTAGCCGGCGATCGACAGGTCATCCGCGAGCCCCATGCCGGCAGTATCGCCGATCGGCGCGCCTACCGCCGCCGGCGCCGCACGACGAGCAGCGCCGCCGCGACGAGGAGCAGGCCGCCGTTGGCGCCGCCCGTGCTGCAGCCGCCGTCGCTCTTGTCATCGCCGGTGCCGGTCGGATCGGTGGTGGGCGGAGTCGTGGGGTCCGGGTTCGTGGGATCCGGGTTCGACGGATCCGGATCCGGGTTCGGGGGCGTGACGCCGCTGATCACCTGATCGACGAACGCGATCTCGCCGTGCACCGACGTGTAGAGGTCCCAGCCCTCGGTGCACTGATTGCCCGTGCCGCCGGAGGTGATGCCCGCGACGGTGAGCTTGCCGTTGACCGTGACGAACGCCGGGCCGCCGGAGTCGCCGTAGCAGCTCGAGTTCCCATCGGAGGCGTTGAAGCACAGGAGGTTCGTGTTCGTGATCCCCGGATCCGCGGCCATCGCGCAGTCCACCGTGGGGGTGACGAGCTTGCGCAGGATGCCGGCGCCGCCGCCGTTGTTGTCGGAGTCGCCGTAGCCGACCTCCGTGACGGACGTCGCGAACGCGATCGCATCACGGTCGACGGGCGTGGGCTCGCGGTCGGTGACCGAGGTCGCGAGCTTCAGCAATGCGATGTCGTTGTCCCAGTCCTGGAAGTTGAACGCGGGGTTCGCGTGGACCTCGGAGACCGCGACGACCTTGCCGCCGGTGGTGTCGTTGACGTTGTTGTCGTCGAACCGGATCTTGACGGTCGCGGCGGTCTCGCCCTCCATGCAGTGCGCGGCGGTGAGGATCCAGTCCTTGTCGATCAGCGTGCCGGTGCAGAACCAGTTACCCGGTGTGTTCTCGAGCGCGACCACGGTGGGGAACGCCGCGGTGGTCGCGGTCTGCCCTCCGATGATCGGCTGGGACGCCGTTGCCGTGTCGGCCGGGGCCACGCAGGCGGGGAACAGCAGAGCTCCGAGGCCGAGACACAGGCGGTTGTTCGACATGCGCAGGATAGGAGCAAGTCGCGGACCGTCGTTCAATCGCCCCAAACCCAGGCGAATCGATCTCTGCTGGCGCACTGAGGCTCACGCGTCGCGCACGTCCTTGCACGATCGGGTCAGATCCGGCGGAATCCGCCGAGTCCGGGCACCTCATCTGTGGGGAACCCACGCCCTGGCGACTGCACTGGCCGCGGGCGGCTATTGCCGGGTGAGCGTGACGTCGGACTTGCCGCAGTGGCTCTCGTCCGCGCTGATCTTGAGATAGAGCGGATTCGCCGCGGAGCCGCCGGCCCCTGGCGTATAGGCGTACGCGAGGTTCGAGCGTGCCGGCGGACCCGCGCCCTCGGGGCAGCCGATCCCGTCGGCCGGGTTGACCGTGACGTTGTCCTTGTCGATCCACTCCGCCCCGGCACAGGCCTGGGCCCCGGTGCGGCTCTTGTGATCGGCCATGATCGTCAGCGCCTGACCCTCGGTCGTGAACGAGAACGGACCGAAGTACAGCGCACCGCCGCACGGAACAGCGAAGGCGAGCGGAGCCCCGGGGAGCAGCGCGATCGCGCTGGCGATCGACGTGTTGGTCGGCGCGCCGCCGGGGGAGGTGGGCCCGGAGCTGGTGGAGGTCGACCCGCAGGCGATCAGGGAGAGGGAGAGGGAGAGCACGATGAATCGCGACATGTCCCAGTGATGCCGGCCGCGGGAATTGTTGCAGCGCGAACTGCATCGATCTCCTTGCGGAGGCGTGGCACGGGGCCGGCGATCTCCTTGCTCTCGGCGATCGCCGCCGCGGCCGCATCGAGGGCTGCCCTGGCCTTCTTCGCGTCCGCCTGCGCGAGCCGGGCGCGGGCGAGGTGGAAGCGCGCGCGCTCCGCGGGCCCGCCGGCTTCGGTCAGCTCGGCAGCGGCGTCGAGCGCGCGGGTTGCCTCCGGCGCGTGCGCGAGCAGGATCTCGACCTCGGCGACCCCGACCAGCGCCTCGAAGCGGCTGCCGTGGTGTCCGCGCTGGGCGGCGACCTCCGCTCCGCGCTGATGGGCGTCACGCGCCGCCGGCAACTCGCCGAGTGCGCGGTGCGCCATCGCCAGCGCGTTCCAGGCGTCGCCCCAGGTCTGCCGGGCCACCACACCCTCGAGGATCGGGATGGCCTCGCGAGCGCGCCCCAGCTCGACGAGGGTCCACCCGATGTTGTCGCGCATCGTATCGATGCCGGAGACGCCGTCGCCGAACATCCGCTGGTACGTCGCGACGTTGGCCTCGAAGGCGGCGAGCGCCTCGTCGAACCGGCCCTCGCGATACGCCAGCATGCCGAGCTGGGTCCGGATCTCGGGGAGGCGTACGTCTTCGGGGATCCCGACGGCGACCACCCGGTCGCGTGCCTCGAGGCAGGCGGTGCGTGCCGCCGCGAGGTCGGCGCCTGCGACCACCGAGATGCAATACGCCTCGGCCGCGTCTGCCTCCAGCGAGAGGTCTCCGCCGCCGCGCACGACCGCTGCACGCCCGAGCTGCGCCAGCACGGTGGCCTCCGACGGAAGGCCGGCGTGAGAGGTGGCGATCGACAGCCGGATCAGCGCGTCGGCGAGCGCCGCGTCCTCGTGGCTGGTGAGCGCGAGCTCCGCCGCCACCCGGAGATCGTCGCGGGAGCTGCTCACGCCGCTGGACATCGCGGCGCCACACGCCGCGCATGGTGAGTGCTCGGATCCGGACCCGCACGAGTCCATCGCCGGTCGCGGCACGGACCACGTCATCGGCGAGCTTCGTGGCCTGCTCGCGCTGCCCCACCTGTCCCAGGGCGTTGGCCTCGGCGAGCCGGTGGCTCGAGGGCCAGCGCCCGCGGATCGAACGGACGGTCGCCGTCGCCCGCGTCGAGCACGCAGCGCTCCGGTGAGACGAGCGCCTGCACGGCCGCGAGCGCCTTCTCGACGATCGGTCCGTCGGCGCGCTCGAACAGCGTGATCAGCGCCTCGGCTTCGAACCGCCGCAGCTCCGTGCAGGTGACGCGCGCGGCGAGGCGCTGCGGCGATTGTTCGTGACGGTGGTGGGTGGCGCGGCACGCCCCGTCCCGCTCCGCGATCCACTGCGAGGAGAACCGCTGCAGCGCGGCGTCGACGTTTCCGAACACCACCGCACCGAGCGAGGGCGAGGCCGTCGCGAACTGGCGCCGGATGGTGTCGCGGCGGGTCTGGCTCCACAGATCTCCGAGCAAGGCGCGCGCGTCGTCGCACGGTGGTGGCGGGTCGCCGCGGCGCGCGAGCCACAGCGCCGCCAGGGTGGCGACCACGGCGCTCGCCCCAAGCACGTACGGGAGCCGGCGCGGCGGGTGGATGAACTGATCGAGCGCCGCGAGCAAGGCTTGAAGATCTGGCCAGCGATCGGCCGGATCACGTCGCAGCGCACGCTCGAGCACGGCCTCGAGACGTGCCGGCAGCTTTCGCGGCCCCGCGGATCGCGGGCGGTGGGTCATCGCCGCGAGCAGCTCATCTCGCGTCTTGCCCACGAACGGCCGTGCGCCATGCAGCGCCTCCCACAGCGCGACGGCGAACGCGAACTGGTCGGTGTGGGGAGATGCGGGCTGGCCTTCGAGGAGCTCGGGTGCCATGTACGCGGGCGTCCCGATCAGGGCGCCGGTTCGCGTGTGTTCGATCGGGCTGCCGCTCGCGAACCCGATGCGACTCCGAGGTCCCGGGCTCGTCGGAGGCGAGGCCGAAATCGGTGACGCGGATCCGGCCGTCATGTCCGACGAGGATGTTGTCGGGCTTGACGTCGCGGTGCACGACGCCCGCGGCGTGCGCGGCCGCGAGCCCTGCACCCGCCTGGAGGAAGGCCGCCACGATCTCCCGCGGGGTGTGTGGTCGCCCGAGCCAGCTGGCCAAGGTCTCGCCGTCGACGAACTCCATCGCGATGAACACGTCACCGTCGCTACGACCCACCTCGAACGCAGCGACGACGTTCGGGTGGGCGAGCTTGGCCAGCGCGCGGGCCTCGCCGACCAGACGGGCTTCGAACCGCGCGGCGTCGCCGTGGTCGTAGCGCAGGACCTTGATCGCCACGGTGCGCTGGAGCTCCGCGTCGACCGCTGCATAGACGATCCCCATCGCACCGGTCCCGACGGGGCGGAGCACGCGGTAGCGCCCGATCTGCCGTACCCGGTCCCCACGCTCGCCCTCGAGGAGCTGGGCGACGACGGCGCGGCACTCGTCGCAACCGTCAACGTGCGCCAGCGTGACATCACGATGCTTCGGCGGCAGCTCGCCACTGACGAGCACGAGGAGGGTCTCCTCGTCAGGACAGTCCGCCGGGCTCATGTTCGATGGCATGATAACGCAGTGGAGTCTTCAGACTCGTTCGAGACCTGGCTGTGCCGCGCGCGCGCCGAGTTTCCTGCGGCGGTCGTCCCGGATGCCGCGTTTCGCGACGCGCTCGAGGCCCGCCTCCGCGACACACCCGAGTCCACCTCCGCGGCGCTGCACGGGCTCGATCTCTACCTGGCCGTTGGCTGCGCCCTCGGAGATCCGGGCGCCCTCGCGGCCTTCGAGACGATGCACGTGGCCCGGATCCCGAGCTGGCTCGGTGAGAGCGATCGGCAGATCGTCGACGAGGTCCGGCAGCGGGTCCGCGATCGGGTCCTGGTTGGCACACCGGAGGCCCCACCGCGGATCGCCGGATACTCGGCGCGCGGTCCGCTCGGGGCGTGGCTCCGGGTGGTGGCGCTGCGCGAACATGCCAGGCTCCGCCGCGCGGCCTCGCGCGAGCGCGTCGACGACATCGATCAGCTCGACGAGCTCACCCGCAGCGCCGAGCTGACCCCGGAGCTCGCGCTGCTGAAGGCGAAGTACCAGCCGTTGGTCCGCGACGCGTTCCGCGGCGCGCTCTCCGCGCTGACGCCGCGCGCGCGCACGCTCCTGCGCCTGTGCTACCTCGATGCGATCGCGCTCGACGCGATCGGCACGATGTACGGCGTCAACAAGAGCACGGTGAGCCGCTGGATCGCGGCGACGCGGATCGAGATCCTCGAGCACGTGCGGGTACACGTCGCCGGAGCGCTCCGGACCTCCGACGACGAGGTGGCGAGCGTCCTCCATCTGGTGCGCAGCCAGATCGAGCTGAGTCTCGGCCTCTTGATCGAACACGCCGATCCCGCCATCCCTTAGGGCGCGCGCAGCGCGTAGAGGTACGTGTTGGTGCCGCTCGTCGTGTGGCCCACGATGTAGATCGTGCCATCGACGCCGATCGCGGGCGTGCCCAGGTTCCCGACGCCATCGGCCGCGCCGATCCGCACACGCCAGCGCTCGACACCGCTCGCGCTGAGGGAGATCAGGTTCCCGTCATAGCTGCCGTAGTAGATGTCCCCGTTGCCGTCGATCACGGGCGCGGGATGCGGGGCACGGGCCCCGCCGCGCGGCGTGCTCGAGATCCAGCTCGCCACGGGCGGCGTGGCACCGATCTGACTCTGTGACCAGCGCTCGAGGCCGGCGCTCGCGCCGGTGCCGCGGTTCTCGAACACCATGTCGCTGTTGGCAGCGATCGCGTACGGACCGAGGAAGTTCATCCCGCTCAGGTGTGGGACCGATGGATCGTTGGCCGTGGTGCCCGGGCCGGCCAGTGGGTAGAGCGAGATCCACTGGTTCGGCGTGACGACGCCGTTCTGGGTGGGGACGGTGACCACCGGGCTGCCCTGGTAGTCCGCGAGCGCGACGTGCGCGAACAGGGTGTGGAAGCCGTCGAGGTTCGAGATCCACTTGAGGGTGTTGTCGGCGCGCACCGCGACCACCTGGTTCCCGCTCGTGCAGTAGCTGGTCCCGTCGCCGTCGAGGACGAGGGTGCCTTCGCACGCGCGCACGGGATCGGGGCCACGCGCGCCGGTCGCGGAGGACAGCGGCACACCACCGGTCCGGATCATGCCGTCGCCGCCGACCACGGGCACCGCGAGGCCGCCATCGAGCAGGAGCGAGCCGCTGTCTCCACACGAGCCATTCGCGGTCCACACCACGTTGCCGGTCGCCGCGCCGACCTTCTTGACCATCGGCTGCCCGGCGATACAGACCAGCACGTCACCGTCCGCGAGCAGGACGGGCGGGCTGTTGCCGGCGACCTGCGTGGTGCCCGGGAGGATCCGCGTGCGCCAGACCTCGGTCCCGCTCGGCGCGAGCTTGGTGACGTCGAAGTCCGAGATCGCGTACAGCGCACCGGTCCCGTCGATCACCGGGCCCCAGATCATCGCCTGGTTGAGGCCCATCGTCGGGTTCCAGCGCCAGACCTGGGCGGGCTGCGCCGCCGGGCCGATCGCGAACGTCCGCCGGCGATTGGTCTCGCATCCGGTGACCGTCGGCCACGGGCTGTTGGGGGCGTAGCCGAGCGCCGGCCCGCACGGGTTCGCGATCGGAGCCACGCAGGCGCCGCCGACGCACACGTTGCCACCCGTGCATCCGGGCGAGCAGCCTCCCGTGCTCGCGGACACGGCGACCTCCATCTCGCTGAAGTGCGTGGTGGTGAAGGTCGCGTGCCCCGTGGTCACCGGGGCGCTCCCGATCAGATCCCAGGTGGTATCGCTCGCGTCCGCGAGGAAGTACGCGCTCGGCGCACCGGTCGCGGGGTCCACCACGTCGAGCGAGATCGTGACGGGGAGCGCGAACATCAGGCCGTGCGGCGTGGCCCGGATCGCCCGGGTGATCGCCTTGAGCGAGCTGGGCAAGGCGGTGCTCGGCGTGATGTCAGGCTCGAGCGTGATCTCGGTCGCCGTCGTCAGGGCGCCGGCGGGGATCGTGATCGTGACTCCCGCAGCGGTCAGCGTGCCGCCGGCGGGGCCGATCGACATCGAGGCCGGCGCATCGCCGCCGGAGGCATCCGGTCCCGAGGAGCTTGAATCGCAGGCGCAGAGCGCGAGGAGGACGATCGCGAGGGGGGGCTTCACTCCTGGATGACCGCGCGGGCGGGCTCCGTTGCACGAAAATCGCCGTGCAACGGAGCGCCGCACCGGGGTCACTCCGGCAACCAGGAGCCGTTCAACGTGCGCACCCTCTCGATCCTCGCCTTGCTCGCCGCATGCACCCCGCCCACCACCATCCCCACTACCACCACGCCGCCCCCCCTCGCCGGTGGGGCCGGGCCGACGTCGGCCGCGCCCACCACGAACCTGTCGATCCAGGCGGCGCGCCGCTTGATCGGAGGTGAGGTCGTCGACTTCACGCTGCCGTGTGGCGGTGAGAAGGTCTACTTCGGGCCGTTCGAGTTCGCCGCGGAGAACCAGCGGGTGGACCTGGTCGCCGCCGCGTCCTCGACGACAGGCGAACAGGTGTGCGGCGGCGGAGAGTGGATCGACGCGCAGGGCGCGTTCCTCGCGGTCTCCGGGCTCGGCTGCGTGGAAGGGCGGAACCCGTACACGAGCCACATCACGAACGACTACACACCAGCCGCGGGCGGGACGGCGGCGACGCCGCAGTTCCTGACGTTCCAGCGCACGGCGGATCCCGCGGGCGCCGGATGCACCACGGTGGCGGTCCACCTCCAGGTCAAGGAGGTCCCAGGTACTGCAGGTCACGACACCGTGACCGCCGGCGCGACGCTCGATCCGCGGCTGCAGCACGCGGCCGAAGCGGCGCAGCGCGATCGCGTGCTGAAGCTCCTGACCCCGGCGATCCCGGATGGCGGCGCTCGCACCGCGATGATCGCGATCCACGATGCCGCGCGTGCCACCGACGACGTGTATGCGAAGGGCGGCACGACGCGCGCCGCGCTCGAGCAGGCGATGACCGCACTCCAGGGCGAGCTCGCGGCTGCACCCGACGAGGCCGCGAAGCGAAAGCTCGTCGACGCGTTCAGCGCGAAGTGGGCGGCGACGTTCGGGAAGCTCCGGGTCGCGGCGGGCGTGACGACCGGTGTTCGCTCGGGGGATGCGGTGTCGATCCGCGATTGCGTGCGCGATCAAGGATCCAAGGCGCCTGCGGCCGCGGGCTCGAAGGTCGCGATCCGCGACTGCGTTCACGACGGCGACGTGCTCTACCGCGCGCTCTCCCTGTCGTCGTCCGCGGTGGAGACCGCTCGACCCACCACCAATGGCGTGATCGATCTCGCGAAGCTCCGTCCCAAGGCGAGCGCTCTCGCGGCGCGGACCGGGGCGCCGCCCTTCGACGACACCGCGTCGCAGCGCAACGGTGGCTGGCTCGACCATGCCGCGTTCGCGACCGTGCGCGGCGAGGTCAAGCTGCCCTTGATGCAGGTCCTCGCGGCAGGCGATCAGCATGCCCACGCCACGTTCTTCAAGCAGTTCTCGACGGGGGCCAAGCCCCAGGTCGTGCTGGTGCAGATCGCTCAATCCGGGCCGTTCATGATCGCAGGGCTGGGGTACGCCACCGTCGGTCACGCGGCGCAGCTCGAGGTGCACGCCAACGGCGCGACCGTGTGCTCCGATCAGCGCCAGGATGGACGCTACGGCGCGGTGTTCTCGATCGAGGTCGGGTCCCTGTCGGCGCCGCGGTTCCTCGAGTGCACGATCCCCGCGAACAGCCAGGGCGAGATCGCCGTCAGCATCTCGAGCTGGGCGGTCGCGGGAGGCTTCGCGACCGCCTCGCTCGGCGCGAGCGGGAACATCGGGACGGTCTCGTTCGGCTTCTCCGATGCCCCGGCGGCGTCAGGGCTCTGACTACCCGATCAGCGCCTGGAGCCGCTCGGGATCATCGCTCTCGATCCAATCGACCCCGAGCTCGACGAGGCGAAACACCTCGGCCTCGGTCATCGCGCTCGGATCCACCGGCTTGCCCGTGGTGGAGCCCATCGGGAACAGCGTGTGGGTCCCGATCGCGACCCCGGCGGCGTGCAGTCGCTCGACCGTTCGGTGGCCGATCAGCGTGTGCTCCGCTCCCACCAGCCGGGTGCCGAGCAGCCAGTTGACGAAGTTGGTCTCGAGGATGCGGCCCAGCATCCGTCGCGGGTTCCCGAACGGGCTGGCGAAGTTCAGCATCGTGTCGTCGAAGCAGAACCCCACGGCGAGCCGGGACTCCTTGCGCACGGCGGCCGCGAGCTTCCGCGGATCGAACGACGTGACGATCACGCGGTGCTCCACGCGAGCGTCGGCGATCACCTGCGCGGTGATCGCGCCGATCTCCGTGGCCCACAGCCGCGCGAGATCGAGCTTGAGCTCGACGTTGATCACGACCCGCGCGGCCACCTCGGCGAGGACCTCGGCGAGCAGCGGGATCCGCTCCTCGCGCTCGTAGCGGATGACCACCTCCTTGCCGCCCGGGTCGGTCCCCATCGGGAGCTCGCGGCGGATGCGCAGGCGCGAGATCTGATCCCAGGTCAGATCGTCGACGTCGAAGCCGCTACCGGTCAGGCGCCGCAGGTTGTGATCGTGGAGGACGACCGCCTTGCGATCGCGCGTGAGCCGGACGTCGAGCTCGATCGCCGGCAGGCCGAGCTCCACGGCCCGACGAAAGCCGGCGACGGTGTTCTCCTGGTGCAGCTTCGGGACGCCTCGGTGACCCACCACGATCGGCCGGTGCTTGCCGACGAGGAACGGATTCGCGCCCGAGGACATCTCTCTCCAGTCTCGCACGCCGCGCCGGGGCGTGCGGGCCCGAACACCGTGCCGTCAGGCCGCGGTCCAGCACGCGTGCGTGCCGCTCGAGATCCGCTCGGGCAGGCGCAGCTTGGCGACAGGTCCTGCATCGATGTGGGCGGCGTCGAACACGTGGCACTCGGAGAGATCGCGGACGGTGTCGGTGGTGAACGTGACCACGTAGCCATCGTCCTCAGCACGAGCGTTCGGCCGCGGGGCCATCGGGCTCTCGCTGGCGAACACGCCGTCGGGATAGGCGAACCGCTGGGTCGCGCCGGTCTCGAGATCGAGACGGCACAGGCCATCGAACAGGAACCAGCCCGGCTTCGCCGTCATCGTCCACGCATAGCGGTGACGCCGGCCACCGACGCGGCCGTTGATCGATGGGAACTCCGAGATCTGCTCGAACAGCCGCTCCTCCGACACCTTGCCGGTGGCGAGATCGAGCCGCCAGCGATGCGGGCGTGCCTGCATCGAGTGCACGTCGACCATCTTCTTGAGCCCCGCCCACGGACCATCGGCCGGATCGGGCCGTGACATCGGATCGCTCTGGAAGTACCCGTCGACGACGATGGTCTCGCCGTCCTCGTAGGCGTTGATGAAGTGGAGGACATAGGTCGGCGCTGCCTCGAACCAGCGGATCTCGCCGCCCTTGCGCGGGACCACGCCGAACCGGGTGGGGAGCTGCGGGTACCAGCGCGGGCGATGCACGCCCTGCGCGAGCAGCTCGGGATCCCAGAACAGCGGGAAGTCTCCGACGATCGCATAGTGCTCGGTGAAGGCCAGGTCGTGCGGCAGCCGCGCGCCGGGCAGGGGCACCGCTTGCTGGTGGACGAGCTCGCCGCGCGCGTCGAGCACGCCGAGCTGGAAGTACGGCGCCTTCGTGCCATAGCCGAACACCAGCAGCTCGCCCGTGGTCTCGTCGAGCTTGGGATGCGCGGACACGCCGAAGCCGCCGAACCCCGCCGTCCACGGCAAGGCGCCCTGGCTCTCGAGCGTGCGCGGATCGTGCGCGTACAGCTCGCCGCACTGATAGAAGCTGGTCAGCGCGCGGCCCGCATGAACCACGACGTCCGTGCTGGAGGCGTCCTTCATCTTGCCTCGCGCGCCGAAGCCCTCGCGGAGCGACTTCGCCGGCGGCTCGATGATCCCGGCCCACAGGGGCGCGCCCGCAGCGAGCTCGGCGGCGAGACCGGAGGTCTTGACCATCCGGTTGCGGTAGCTCGCCGTGCCGCCGGCGAACGTGATCGCGTGCAGCATGCCGTCACCGTCGAACGGGTGGTAGCGCCCGATCGAGGGCAACAGCGGGTTCTCGGTGTTGCGCAGGTACACGCCCGCGAGGTCGGCGGGGAGCTTGCCCTCGACGAGCTCGAGGACATCGGCATCGTATTCGACGAGGTTCGGGCGCCACGCGCCGGTGCGATAGGGGTGATCGTCGTCGGCAGGCAGCTGGTTTGCGTAGCGATGGACGACGCGCGCACTCATACCGAGGAACCTTGCACGACCAGGCACACGGCGGTGGTGCCGCTGCCGCCGATGTTCAGAAGGCCGAACGTCTGCGCGCCCTCGACCTGAGTCGCGCCCGCGGTGCCGGTGACCTGATGCGCGGCGTCCACGAGCATGCGCACCCCGGTGGCGCCGACCGGATGGCCACCTCCGATCAGTCCACCGCTGGGATTGATCGGGAGCTCGCCGGTGCGCTCGTGCATGCCCGCCTCGATCGTCTTCCAGGCATCCCCGGGCGCGGTGATCCCGAGGTGATCGATCGCGAGGTACTCGGTCACCGTGAAGCAATCGTGGACCTCGACGCCATCCAGCGCGAGCACACCGGGAACCTCGGCGCGTCGCAGCGCATCGTCCACGGTCTGGCGCAGGTGGGGGAGCAAGGGCTGCGCGGGATCCGTGGCCCGCGCGAGCTTGGCGGCCAGCCCGAGTGCGGCGGTGCGATGGCCCCAGCCGCTGATCCGCGCGGCCCGGATCCCGGTCTGCCGTGCATGGGCCTCGGCGAACCGGGCCGAGGCGAGCACCACGCCGGCGGCGCCGTCGGTCACCTGCGCGCAGTCGTAGCGGCGGAGCCGACCCTCGACGGGTGGATTCGCGGTGGCATCGGCGAACGTGCCGGCGTTCCAGGTCCATTCGCGCGTCTGGGCGAGCGGATTGTCCCGCGCGTTGCCGAGGTTCTTCTTCGCGATCGCGGTGAGGTGCTCGGCGCGCAGGCCCCAGCGTTCTTCGTAGGCATCGCCGATCCGCGAGAACATGTGAGGCCACAGGTAGCGGGCGGTCTCGCCCTCGTGCCCGATCCACGCCGCCGCACCGAGATGCCTCGCCGCGATCTCGCCGGGCACGTTGCGCTCCTGCTCGACGCCGAGGACGAGGATGCACTCGTACCGACCGGCCTCGATCTCGGCCATCGCCGCCAGCACCGCGACGCTGCCCGACGCGCACGCCGCCTCGTGCCGGCTCGCGGGCAGGCCCCACAGGGCGGGACGCGCCGTCGCCGGCATCGCGCCGAGCTGCGCCTGACCCGTGAACAGCTCGCCGAACGCATTGCCGACATGGATCGCCTCGATCGCGCGGACGTCGAGCTTGGCCGCCTCGAGGGTGCGATCGACGATCTCACCGACGACGAGATCGAGCCCCGTGCCCTCCCGGGCGAGGTGACGGGCGAAGTCGGTCTGGGCACCGCCGAGCACGAACACACCAGGAGCCATGGGCACATGATACCCATGTCCCGATGGATCCGACCACGTTCGTCCGGGAGCTCGAGGCGTTCAAGGCGGAGCGGCTGGGGCCGATCCTCGGCGCGGGGCAGACCGCGCTCGCCACACCGTCGAGCACCGAGCCCAAGCAGCTGCTCCAGGTGGCGCTGGCCAACGAGATCAGCGTGAGCGAGCTGGCCGCGGTGTGGATCCCCTCGACGCGCGAGGTCGACGTGAAGATCGCGTTCGCGCGCCAGGCGGGCGACGAGGCGAATCACTTCCAGCTCGTCGCCGATCGGCTCACCGCCCTCGGGTTCGATCTCTCCGCCTTCGCGGCTCCCGCGGACAACCCGCTGTTCGCGTACATGAAGGCCTTGCCGACGACGGTCGAGCGGATCGCGGCCGGGCTGTTCACGCTCGAGTCGATCGCCTACGGCGTCAACGAGAACTTCATGGCGTACTGCGCCGCGAAGGGCGATGACGAGACCGTGCGGATCTACCGCGAGTACATCCAGCCCGACGAGCAGGCGCATCAGCGGCTCGGGCAGAAGCTGCTCGCGAAGTACGCCACCACGCCCGAGCTCCAGGCCGCGGCCCGGACCACGGTGGCTCGGGTCCTCGAGATCGCGACGGTCGGTCGGGCTCAGGCGGCGACCAAGCTCGGCACGGCCTGCTTCCCCGGCTGCTGAGCGCTACAGCCGGCCGCTGAGCGCCATCACGATCAGGATCAGCACGATGATCGCGGCGGGCGACATCCCGAGGGCGCCGAACCGGCTGAAGCCGAGGCCGCCACCGAGGAGTGCGATCAGGAGGACAACGATCAGGATGGTCATCATGACCACCAGCAGTGCAAGCCGCTGTCCACCGCGCGTGCACCTGGTGTGCGCCTGCGCTCGTCGGGCTCAGGCGCGGCGCTCGACCCAGTAGATCAGCGCGGGGTACGCGGCGAGCCACGTCCACAGGAAGCGATCGAGGCCGAACGCCAGCGCGTTGGCGAGATGGAACATCGCCCCGATCGAGAGATAGATCACGCACACCGTCGGGTGGACGAGCGCGACGGGGAAGGTGCACTCGAACGCGAGCATCGCCCACGCCAGCACGCGCACGAGCATCGGCCGGGCGGCGAGCCGGCGCATGCGCACGGGGACGCGATAGTGCGGGAGGTTCGTGAGGATCGCGAGCGCGCTCCCATCGCGCCACGCGGGATCGCCGAGCTTCGCGATCCCGGCGATGACGTACGAGAGGACGAGCTGCGCCGCGGCATAGGCGAGGCCGGCGGCGGCGACGTCGGTGCCGGGCGCGGTGCGCGCGAGGCCGAGCGCGAGCAAGACGATGAGGAGCATCGCGTCGCTGCCCCCGTTGTAGCTGCCGCGAAACCGGATCGCGACGAGGAGGGTGGTGCCGAACGCGATCCACGCGGGAGCGGGGTGCTGAAGCCACGGGAGGGCGAGCCCACCGGCGAGCTGGAGCGCGAGGAGCGCCAGCGTCCCGCGATACGAGAACGTCGCATCGGCGAGCCCGCGGATCACGCGCGGCGCGGTGGCCAGCTCGCGCCGCAGGACCGGCCACGCGAACACGCCCCGGTCCGACAGTGCGCCGCGGACCCAGATCAGCTCGAGTGCGGCGATCGTCGTGGCCAGCGCCGCGAGCCCGGCCATCCCATCGATCGCGGTCATGTGGAGATCTCGGGGGAGACGAGGTAGTCGCACGGCCCCGTGGCCTCCGGGATCACGATCTTCCACTGGGCGCGCGCGCCCGCGGGCAGATGCGCGCGCGCGATCCTGTCCACGAGCTCGTAGGAGACGAGGCCGGTCACGCGCGGGTCGGTCTCGATCCCGTCGCCGCCTCCTTCGGGAGCCGCCTCGAGCTCGAGCTCGCCGAGCTCCTGCACCAGGTGCTCGATCGCGTTGTGGTAGGCGAGCACGAGGTTCGCTCGCGGTGCGAACGCCCAGGTGCCCAGCGGGCGAGGACCCACGTCGATGGTCGCCCACGGACCGAGCGGAGCGTCCGCCACCGCGGAGCGGACGAGCAGCTGGGGCGAGACCGTCGCGCGATCGAAGAACCGCCACGAAGGAAACAGCGCGCGCAGCCGCGCGAGGCCGGGGCGGCGGACCATCGCGCGCGCCAGGAGCGTGACGATCAAGACGATCGCGAGGGCCGCTGTGGCCGGGAGCGTGACGCTCGAGGCAGTCATCCCGGCGCTCCGGTCAGGTGCAGGGAATCAGCTTGCCGGCGGCGTCGAAGCAGCGCCGGGTGCCATCGGGGGCGGTCGCCGAGGTCACCGCGAGCTTGTCGCCGATCGTGACCAGCGACTTCCGCGCGATCTCGGTCTGACCGACCATCACCGCGCCGAACGTGGTGCACGAGGCGAACCCGCCGGTCTTGTTCCGGGTCACGAGCCCCGGGCCACAGGTCACGATGTTCTCGCGGGCGACCGGGGTCTCGTAGGGCAGGGCAAACATGCTGTCCGTGATGCAGCTGATGATCTGGCCGTCGGCCTCGTCGAACGTCGCCTTCCCGGGGCCGCAGATCAGCTCGGCGTAGGTCGTCCCGGTCTCGAGCTCGCACGCGACGAGCCGCTCGCCCTTCTTGACCTCCGTGCCCGCCTTGCAGGGAGGCGCCGGGGCCGCGACCTCGTCGGGCTTCGGCGGTGCCGCGATCGGCGCGGCGATCGGCGCTTCGGGCAGCGGCGGCACGTTGGCGGCCGGCACGAACGTGACGTGGGCCTCCTGGAGCTGGCGGTTGAACCGCTCCTCCCAGCTGAACCAGGAGGGCACGGCCTCCATCAGCTTCGCGTGTGCCGCGGCGAACTTCGGCTGGAGCCCGAGGCCCGCGGCGACGACCAGATCATCCACCGCGCTCTTCATCTGCTCGGTCGCCACGAGGAAGTCCGAGTGCGGCGTGCTCATCAGCGCGGGCGCGGTGATCTTGCTCGCGGCCTCGCGCGCCACGCGGAGCGCCTGGCCTGCCTGGGTCAGCCGCTTGACCAGCGCAGGCTTGCCGTAGTCCTCGACCTTGAGGTCGCCGAGCGCGGCGTAGCCCTCGCGCGCGCGAGCGATCGCGATCGCCATCTCGGTGTTCGCATAGGTCTCGACCGCGGCATCTGGCTTCGGCTTGCTGCACGCCGCTGCCACCACCAGGATCACGATCACGCTGCGCATCACCAACTCATATCAGACGCGCGCGTGCACGAGCATCCGCGGACCGTCGCGGAAGTCGATCTCGATCTTCGCGTCCGGCAGGAGGTTGGTCACCACCCCATCTCCGAACTTCGGGTGGGTGATCCGATCCCCGATCGCGAACGTGGTCTTCGGCGAATAGGGCTGGGCACCCTCCACGCCGGCCGCACCGAGCTTTGCATCGAGGGCCTCGGTGTACTTCGCGGACTGCGGGGGCTTGGGCTGCCGGAACAGCGCGTCCTCGTCCTCGCGGAGGCCCACGCGGACCACGGTGGCGCGGCCATCCCGCAGCTGCGCTCGCACCTGATAGGTGCCCTCCTCGTCGGCGGTGGAGGCATAGCAGCCGAGCTCGTCGATGATGCCCTCCTGCCAGTCACGCTCCGCCTTGAACTGCTCGGCCTCTTCGCGAGCGCGGCCCGTGACGATCATCGCGGAGCCGCTCTCGACTTCGAACCCTCCGAGCGGCTCGCCGTCGAGCACGGCATCGGCGAGGTGGCCCTCGTGGATGACGAACATCGCGATCGTGATGTCCACGAAGTCAGGGTCGTGGCGGAGGAAGGCATGCCACCGTCCCGGCCACGCGGGCGTGGCGATCGCCAGCGCCTTGTCGGTGGAGCCGATCTGCCCGCGATCGGCGATCACGAGCTCGTCCTTGACGACGAACGAGCCCAGGTACTCGTGGTCGGTGTACGCGTCGGGGCCCTCGGGCTTGTCGATCGTGCCGTCACAGCGACGGATGATCGCGCGGGTGACCCGGGTCGAGAGCTCGAGCTCGAAGCCGATCTCCTCGATCAATGCAGCGTCCGCCTTGGCGTTCGACTTCGGGGTGGCGAGCGCCGTGAGCAGATCGGTCGCGCGCGGCTTTCCGATCGCGCGCTTGACCTCCGTGGTCGGCTGCAACTTGACGTTTCCGCTGCGCGAGACCAGCGAGATTCGCTCGCGCTTGTCGATGTGCAGCAAACCGGCACGGCCATCGACCACGATGTGATCCGCGATCCGCATCTCTCCAGCGAGGGGCATGCGACGCTATAGCCGAGTTACGTCAGCGTGTCCCCCCAGGGACGACCAGCGTGTCGCCTCCGCCACGGGCCTTGCAACCCAAAGTGATTGCAGGGCTTTTGTATGGCACCGGGACTGCACTTCGTGATGCCAACATGCAAGCACGTGGAACAGCGCTGATCACCAGCGCGTTGATCATGGCGAGCGCCTCCCGCCCGGCCACCGCCGCCGAGGGATCGCGCCTGTCGCTCGCTCCCGCCGAGACCGAGCCCGCGGGCTCGCGCTCCGAGATCAACGAGGCCGAGCTGGTCGTGCTGCGCGCCGCGGTGACCAAGGATCCGAAGGATCGCGCCGCGCGCTTCGCCCTCGTACGCGGCCTCCAGCGCGCGAAGAAGCTCGACGAGGCGCTCACCGCCGCCAAGGACTGGCGCGCGGTCGACGCCTATAACCTCGTGGTCGTGCGCCTGCTCGGCGACCTGTATGCCGAGCTGGGTGATCGGCCGAAGGCGCGCCGCGCCTACTCCGCCGTCGTCGAGCTGTTGCCCAAGGATGCCTCCGCACACCGCGCTCTCGCGAGCGTGCTCAAGCAGTCCGGTGATCTCAAGGCGGCCTACGATCGGCTCCAGGCCGCAGCCGCCAATGGCTCCAAGGATCGTCGCCTCGCGTTCGAGCTCGCCGATGTGGCCGCTCGCCTCGGCCAGGTCGACGAAGCACGGACGCGGTTCGAGGCGATCATCGATGATCCCGAGACCGCAGAGGCCGTGCGCTATCCCGCGAAGCAGCGGCTCGCGCAGATCTATCAGCAGCTCGAGCGGGTCGCGAAGACCGCCGGCAAGAGCGATGACGCCGGGAACCTCGCGAAGTCGATCAAGGAGCTGCAGCTGAAGGGCGGCACCGAGAACGACATCAAGGTCTACCTGACCTGGGACACCGATCACTCAGATGTCGATCTGTGGGTGACCAACCCGGCGGGCGAAAAAGTCTTCTACTCGCATCGCAACGGCAAGTTCGGCGAGGCGCTGTTCGACGATGTCACCACCGGCTACGGCCCCGAGAGCTTCACCGCTCCCAAGGCGGCCCCGGGCGAGTACGTGGTGCAGGTCAACTACTTCGGGCGCGGACGATCGAACTTCAGCGAGGCGCGCGGCGAGGTGGTCGTCGTCCTCGGCGAAGGCAAGCCCGAGGAGAAGAAGTTCGTCCTGCCGTACCGGCTATTCGATGAGAAGCAGACCGTCACGGTCGCGCGCATCCAGGTGAAGGGAACCAAGTGATGAAGTATCAGGGAGCACTCCTCGCATCGACGCTGATCCTCTCGTGCGGTGCGCCCGCCAAGCGCGCCGACGAGACGCAGGGCAAGGGCATGATCGCCGTGGCCGCCGAGCGCAGCCCGCTGGCGTTGCCGCTGTCGGCGATCACCGTGCGCGGCGAGCTCGCCGTGAAGACCTCGGCCGCAGGCGAGTGGATGCCGCTCGCCGAGGGCGCCTCGTTCACCGGCGTGCGTGAGGTCAAGGCCGAGCGCCGCGGCTCGATCGTCGCGCTCGGCGATGCGGCGACCGCACCGCTCCTCTATCTCCGCGCCGGCACCCGCGTGCTGGTGAGCCAGGATGGCAGCGGCGTCCATGTCGCCGTGCTCGAAGGTCGCGCCCGGCTCCGCCACGGCGCGAGCGTCAGCGCGTACATCGACACCGAGGGCGGTGAGGTGATCGTCACGGGCGACGTGCTCGTGGATGGCGGCGCCAAGGAGCGCGCCGAGGTTCGCCCCACGGGTGCTCGTCCGCAGGCCGCGGACTGGAGCCTCGCGATGCAGACCGCCGACACCGGTGCAGGTGTCGGCCGGATGGAGGCGCGCGTCACCAAGGATCGGATGGAGCCGCTGGAGCTGAAGAGCGTGGACGTCGACGTCAAGACCGCCGGTGATCTCGCGGTCACCGAGGTCACGCACGTGTTCCACAACAGCGCGGCGGAGCGCCGCGAAGGGACGTTCCGGTTCCCGGTCCCCGAGGGCGCGATGCTGATCGGCCTCGCCCTGGAGATCGATGGCAAGCTCGTCGAGGGCGAGATCGTCGAGCGCGAGAAGGCGCGCGCCGTCTACGAGAAGATCGTCGACGAGATGCTCGATCCGGCCCTCCTCGAGTGGGAGGAAGGCAACTGGTTCAAGCTGCGGGTGTTCCCCCTCGAGGCGTCCGCCGACAAGAAGGTCGTGATCCGCTACGTGACGCCGATGTCGCACGCCGGCTCCGGCTGGGAGTACGGCTACTCGCTGTCCGCCCCCGATCGCGGCGCGATCGGCTCGGTCACGGTGAAGATCGATGGCCAGGTCGCGATGTCGCAGCGCAACGTGGCGCAGGGCATCGATCTGATCGTCCCGGTCGCGGCCGCGAAGGTCCCGGCGATCATGCGTGAACAGCGCAAGGACGGCATCTACACGGCGATCCGGATCACCCCGAACCTCGGCACGGCGGCGACCATGCCGGGCGTCAGCGCGCCAAAGAAGGTCGCGGTGGTGTTCGACACCTCGCGCAGCTCGCTCGAGGGCCGCGCGCAGGCTCTGGAGCTGCTCCAGACCACGCTCCGCGAGCTATCTCCCGAGGACTCGTTCGTGGTGCTCGCCAGCGATGTCGAGGTGTCCGCGAGCTCGCAGGACTACGTGGCTCCCACGCCCGAGGCGATCGCGAAGGCGGTCGCTCACATCGAGGCGATCGAGCCGGATGGCGCGAGCGATCTCGGCGCGGCGCTGCACGCCCTGATCGAGCGCGCACCGAACGAGGTGATCTATGTCGGCGACGGCATCCCGACCTGGGGCGAGCAGCGCCCGGAGGAGCTGGCGAAGCTCGCCGACAAGCTGAACGCGCCGATCGAGGCCGCGCTGATCGGCAAGGGTGCGACCACGTCGCTGTGGTCCGAGCTCTCGGGCCGCACCGGTGGCCGCGCGATGATCGTGAAGAGCCAGCTCGACGAGCGGCGGTTCGCCCTCGCGGCGACGCACGCCGATGCCCCGCGGCTCACGGAGGCGCGCGTGACCGGGCCCGCCGGCGCGATCATGTTCCCGTCCACCGCTGCGACGGTGTTCGCGGGCGACGAGCTCGTCGCGGTGATGAAGACGGCGATCGATCAGCCGATGCCGCCGAGCGTGCGCTTGACCGGCAAGCTCGGTGGCCGCGTTCACACCGAGGAGATCACGCTGACGCCCGCGGTCGCGACCGACCGGGTCGCCCAGCGCTGGGGGCGCCAGCAGCTCGCGATGATGGAGGCGAGCGACGCGCCGAAGGAGGACATCGTCAAGCTGTCCACGGATCTCGGCGTGATGAGCAAGTACACCTCGCTCCTGGTTCTCGAGAACGACGAGGCGTATCAGCGGTTCCAGATCGAGCGGAAGAACGCCGAGGCGCAGGCCCAGGCGCAGCAGGTCGCGCAGGCACCGCAGGTGACCGGCGGCGATCTCGATACCCTCGGTGCGCGGCAGGCGAGCCTGTCACCCGACGAGATCCAGCCCGGCGATCCGGAGATCAAGATCCCGGCGCCGCAGGATGCGCGCTCGGTGGTGGTCAGCTTCCCGTTCGGCGAGACCAAGCTCGCGGTGTGGGATGACGACGCCGCGGCCTGGATGGTGCGGTTCCTGATCGACCAGGCGACGGCCGATGGCGAGTACTCGGTGCGCGTGACGATCACGCACGCCGATGGGCGGCTCGAGGTGCTCAAGCTCCCGTACACCGTCGATACCAAGGCACCGGCGGTCAAGGTCACCGTCACCAAGGACGCCACCGGCTACAAGCTCGTGGCGCGCCAGCAGGCGAATGGTGCGCGCAAGGATGCGGACCGCGTCGAGGTGCTGCTCCCCGATGGTTCGATCCTGCGGCTGACGCAGACCGCATGGGGCAAGTTCGAGGGCCACTGGGACACGACCACGCTGGCCGCTCCGGCCACGCTCCGGGTCGTCGCCCGTGACCCGGCGCTCAACCAGTCGACGTCGGAGCTGGTGATCCAGTGAAGGTGGCCGCGCGCATGGTGGTTGCGGTGGGCGTCGCCAGGGCGTCGCTCGCGAGTGCAGCACCCACGGTCCAGACGGACCTCTCGGAGGTGCGCGCGTGTCACCCGCTCGACGGTGGGGACTTCCTGGTCGGGACGGGCGGCGGGCTGGTCCGGTTCAATGCGCGTGGAGCTGTCCGCGCGGTATGGACCGCGGTCGATGGCCTGCCGGGCACCCGGATCGATGGGATCTCCGCCGTCGGCGATGCGTTGTGGATCGGGACCGAGGCGGGTGCGGCGGTGGTGACGCTCGACGGCACCAAGCTCGCCGTCACCCGCACCGCCGAGACGAAGTCCGTGCGGGAGGTCGTCGCGTTCGATGGCGCGCTGTACGCCGCGACCTGGGAGGGTGGCGTGCGCAAGCTCGGCGCGCGCGGCTCGACCGAGCTGCGGTGGAAGGGCGGCAACAACCCCGCCGCGCGAGCGCGCGTGTCTTCGCTCGCGGTCGCCGACGGCGCGCTGTGGGCGGGCACGGCAAACGGGCTGTACCGGCTCGCGAACGGCACCTTCGAGCTCACCTCGATCGAGGCGGGCGCGAACGAGGTCGCCGCGCTGTACGGCGATGGCGCGACCTTGTGGATCGGCACCACCGCGGGGCTGTACACGCGCGAGGGCGCACAGGTCCGCGGTTATGGCGGGGGCGACGTTCGCCACCTCGCGAAGGTCGACGGCGCGATCGTCGCCGCGACGTTCGGCGGTGGCCTGGTCCGGATCGATCGCGGTCGGTTGATCGACGTCGCGCGCGCGCCGAAGGGGCTCGCGATGGCGCAGTCGATCACCGAGCGCGGTGGGGCGGCCTGTGCGGGCGGGCTCGAAGGCCTGTGGCTGCGCGCGAAGGCGGATGCCCCGTGGGTCGCCGCCGCACCCGCTGCGGGCCCGCCCACGAATGATGTCTCGGCGCTCGCCGCGGCGGGCGACAAGCTGTGGGTCGGTACGTTCGATCACGGCCTCGCGAGCTACGAGCAGGGCGTCTGGAAGAAGTTCGAGCACGCCAAGCTCGATCGCCGGATCAACGCGCTGCTCGTCGATGGAGCGAAGCTGTGGGTCGCGACCGCGGCGGGCCTCACGGTGATCGACGGCACCAACGTGCGCCAGCTGACCAAGGCAGACGGCCTCCCGGCGCGCGGCATCCTCTCGCTCGCCAAGCTCCGCGATGGGCGGATCCTGGTCGGCACCTCGGCCGGTGCGGCGATCGTCGGCGAGGGCCGGCCGCTTCACATCGGTGCGAAGCAGAACCTCGAGGCGAAGAACGTGTGGGCCGTGGCCGAAGATGCGGACGGCTGGATCTGGCTCGGCACGACGACCGGCCTGTTCCGCGGCAAGGCGGACGACACCGCGTGGACCCGCTACTCGGTGGCCACCGGCCACCTGCGCGATGACTGGGTCATGGCGATCGCCACGCGTGACCGCTCGATCTGGGTCGGGACCTACAAGGGCGGCGTGACGCGCTTCGATCCGACGGATGCCGGCGTCACCACCACGCCGCTCGGCGACGGCTGGATCAATCCGGGTGGCCTGCGCTTCCTCGGCGATGCGCTGTTCGCCACGACCATGGAGGGCGTCCGGATCGGCGACGGGACCTCGGCGACCTGGCAGACCCTCGACCGCATGCCGGGCAAGGACACCACGGCCGCGGCACGGATCGGCGACACCCTGTTCATCTCCACCCGCCGGGGTCTGGTCTCCCGACCTGGCTACTGGACCCGCTGACCCGAGGAGCCCCCACGTGATCTCGCGGGGTTGCCGGGGCGCGGGCCTTGCTCCAGCTCCGGGACATGCTGAGTGTCCTCGCGTTCTCCCTGGTGGTGGTTCCGCTCCTCAGAAACCTCCGCCCGGAGCCGATCACCCGCTGAGCTGGTTCGCGATGTGCAGCCTCGTCTCCAGATGACGCGGTTGAACCACCTGTTCCTGATCTTGCTCGCTGGATGTTCGATCTCCACCGGCTCGTCGGGTGATCCGTCGCAGCCAGGCGGTGGACCCGACGGCAATCCACCGGGGGAGGGCACGAGCAGCCTCGGCGTTCCTGACATCGCGTGCGTCAACTCACCCGATGCGGGACCACCTGGCGAGCTCCGGCACACGGCCAGCGCCCTGATCACGGCCCTCGGCAGTCCGCGGCATCGCGGGCTCGATCTCGTCACCACGCCGAGCGCATCGCGCCAGCTCCTGCGTGGAGCGCTGTCGTACACGATGGCCGACAAGGCGCTCGAGGACGAGGACGTCCAGCTGTTCGCGTGCGACGCCGGCGCGTGGCGCGACCTCGGCACCACACGCAGCGACGGCGAGGGCCGCTTCAGCCTCGCGCTCGAGGGAGACGCTCGACTCGCGGTGGGCATGCGTGATCTCTATGCCTCCGTCGTGGGTGACCGCACCGGGGCGCGGTTCCTCGCGTACGTCGCGCCGGCGGGGACGCGCCTGTTCGCCTCCGATGTCGACGGCACGCTGACCGGCGCGGAGAATGACTTCGTCAAGACGGTGCTGGTCGGCTCCGAGAGCTCCGTGCAGCCCGGCGCTGCGGCGGCGTTCACCCAGCTCGCGGCACGCGGCTATCAGCCGATCTATGTCACCGCGCGCGGGCAGCAGTACACCGACGCCACGCGCACCTGGCTCGCCGCACAGGGCTTCCCGCGTGGCCCGATGATGCTCGCGGCGTCGTTCGTGACGCTCCCCGGCGGGGACACGGTGGAATTCAAGGCCACCGCGCTCGGTACCATCACGGGCGCCGGCCTGGTGCTCGCCGCCGGCATCGGGAACCGTGCGACCGACGTCGCCGCCTATGGAGAGGTCGGTCTGACGGGAGACCGGATCTTCGTGTCGACGAGCGAGTTCGCCCACGAGCTCGAGGCGGATCTCGCCGCCGGGCGTGCCACGGGGTTCGCCACGTATGGTGAGCTCGCCACGGAGGCGCTCGACTTGCTCCCCTGACGGGGGTTGCGACGAAGTGTTAACGGGACGCAGCGTCCCACCCTCCATGGCTGGACACGAGGCCAAGTCAGGGCACACTGGGCCGCGTCCGATGTGGCTGATCCGTACCGCCCTTCGCCGGCCCTACACCTTCGTCGTGATGGCGATGGTGATCGCGCTCGGCGGCGCGTACTCGATCAAGAAGACGCCGACCGACATCTTCCCGTCGATCGACATCCCGGTCGTGTCCGTGATCTGGAACTACGGTGGGCTCGCCCCCGAGGAGATGGAGAAGCGCATCGTCAATAACTTCGAGCGCTTCCTGACCACGATCGTGGCCGACATCGATCACATCGAGAGTCAGACGCTCACCGGCATCGCGATCATCAAGGTGTATCTGCAGCCCGGGACGGATGTCGCGAAGACGATCGCGCAGACCACGGCGGTCGCCCAGAGCAGTGTGCGCTCGATGCCCGCCGGCACGATCCCACCACTGATCATGCAGTACAGCGCGACCAGCGTGCCGATCATGCAGATCGCGATCGAGAGCGATCAGCTCTCCGAGCAGCAGCTGTTCGACTACGGCATCAACTACATCCGCGCCGAGATGGCCACGATCCCCGGGGCGCAGATCCCATTCCCGTTCGGCGGGAAGCAGCGCCAGATCATGGTCGACATCGATCCGCAGCGCCTGCACGGCCAAGGGTTGTCGCCACGTGACGTCCAGGCGGCGCTCGCGGTGCAGAACGTGATCCTGCCGTCTGGCACCGTGAAGATGGGCGGGAACGAGTACCCGATCCTGGTCTCCGCCTCGCCCGAGACGCTCGACGAGCTCGCCAACCTCCCGATCCGGACCGTCAACGGCACCGCGATCTACATCCGCGATGTCGCGAGCGTCCGCGACGGCAGCATGCCGCAGACCAGCATGGTGCACGTCGAGGGCCGGCGCTCGATCCTGATGTCGATCCTGAAGAACGGCGACGCCTCCACGCTCGACGTGACCGACGCCGTGCGCGAGGCCCTGCCGCGGGCCCTCGAGCGGCTCCCCAAGGAGGCGCAGGGCAAGCTCTCGGTCAAGCTGCTGTTCGATCAGTCCGTGTTCGTGCGCGCCTCGATCACCGGGGTGATCAACGAGGCGATCATCGCTGCCATCCTCACGGGGTTGATGATCCTGATCTTCCTCGGCAGCTGGCGCTCCACGCTGACCGTGGTGATCAGCATCCCGCTCTCGATCCTGTTCTCGATCATCGTGCTGCACGCGCTCGGGATGACCCTCAACGTCATGACCCTCGGCGGGCTGGCGCTCGCCGTCGGCATCCTCGTCGATGACGCCACGGTCGCGATCGAGAACATCCATCGCAACATCGGCCAGCGGAAGCCGTTCGTGCAGGCGATCATCGATGGCGCCCAGCAGATCGCCGTGCCCGCCTTCGTGTCCACGCTGTGCATCTGCATCGTGTTCGCGCCGATCGCGTTCATCACCGGAGCCGCGAGATCGCTGTTCGTGCCGATGGCGCTGGCCGTGGTGTTCGCGATGCTGATGTCGTATCTGCTGTCGCGGACGCTGGTGCCCACGATGGTGCACTACCTGCTCGCGCGCGAGGCGGTGAGCGGGCACGCGCCCAACAAGTTCTCCGCAGCATTCGATCGCGCGTTCGGCCGGCTCCGTGACCGATACGGCCGCTGGCTGGCATGGTCTCTCCAGCACCGCGCGTTCGTGGTGGGGGTGTTCGCCGTGTTCGTGGCCGGCTCGATGGCGCTGGTCCCGATGATCGGCCGGGACTTCTTTCCCTCCGTCGACGCCGGCCTGATCAAGCTCCACGTGCGCGGCGCGCCGGGCACGCGCCTCGAGGAGAGCGAGAAGAAGATGGCGGCGATCCAGCGGACGATCCGCTCGGTGATCCCCGCCGGCGAGATCGAGACCATGCTCGACGTGATGGGTACGCCGTACTCGGGCATCAACCTGTCGCTCAGCGAGGGCGCGCTGATCTCGCCCGCGGATGGCCAGGTGCTGATCGCGCTCAAGCCGGGCCACGCGCCCACCGAGGACTATCTCCGCGCGCTGCGCGTGGTGCTCCGCCGCGCGCACCCCGACACCACGTTCTTCTTCCTCGCGCCCGACATCTCGTCGCAGGTCCTGAACTTCGGCCTCGCGGCACCGCTCGATGTGCAGGTGGTGGGGCCGATCGGCGGCGAGGACAAGACCCTCGCGATCGCCCAGGAGCTCGCGGGCGAGATCCGCAAGGTCCGTGGTGCCGCCGACGTGCACCTCGGCCAGGTCACGCGCGTCCCCCAGCTGAAGATCAACATCGATCGGACCCAGGCGCAGCGCGCCGGGCTCACCGAGCGCGATGTCGCGAGCGATCTCCTCGTCTCGCTGGCCTCGAGCGGGCAGGTCGCCCCCTCGTACTGGTTGGACAAGCGCGGCGTGCAATACCTTGTATCCGTGCAGACCCCGCAGTACGCGATCGATTCGATCGCCGCGCTGCAGGCCACGCCGATCTCCAACGCCGTCGGTAGCCCGCAGACGGTGGGCAACCTCTCGACGATCACGCGGACGTACGGTCCGGCGAACATCACCCACTTCAACGTGGCGCGCACGTACGACATCCTCGCCAACGTGGAGGACTCGGATCTCGGCTCGGTCAGCGATGGCGTGCGGGCGGCGGTCGCGGCCGCTCAGGCCAAGGCCCCGCCCGGTGTCAGGTTCACGATCAAGGGGCAGGCCGAGAGCATGGAGAGCTCGTTCGGTGGGCTGGCGTCGGGCCTGGTGTTCGCGATCCTCCTCGTCTACCTGCTGATCGTCGTCAACTTCCAGTCGTGGCTCGATCCCTTCATCATCCTGATGGCGCTGCCCGGCGCCCTCGCGGGCATCGTGTGGATGCTGTTCCTCTCGGGGACCACGCTCTCGGTGCCGGCGCTGATCGGCTCGATCATGTGCGTCGGCGTGGCCACCGCGAACTCCATCCTCGTGGTCTCGTTCGCGAACGAGCAGCGGACCACGCGGGACGCCCGCAGCGCCGCGCTCGCCGCGGGCATGACCCGGTTGCGTCCCGTGATGATGACGGCCCTCGCGATGATCATCGGCATGGTCCCGATGGCGATCGGCATCGGCGAGGGTGGCGAGCAGAACGCTCCCCTCGGCCGCGCCGTGATCGGCGGCCTCGGCGTCGCCACGATCACCACCTTGTTCTTCGTCCCCGTGATGTACAGCCTGCTGCGCCGCCGGGCGCCAGCACGCCGTGAGCTGGAGGCTGCCCCATGAGTACCGAACCCGACGACCTCGGCTTTCCCTTGCCCGCCGCCGGGAAGACGTCGCGGCTCACGGTGCTCGTGGTCGTGGCCGTGATCGTCGGTGGTGCCTTCACGTTCGGGTATCTCCGCCAGCGCAAGGCGCACGGGGAGGTGCCGGTTGTGAGCGGCGAGCCCAAGGCCACCCGCGTCGAGGTGATCACGGCCACCACGCTGAAGAGTGACCGCGCGCTCTCGCTGCCTGGCACCGTCCATCCCCTCGAACAGACGCAGATCTATGCGCGGGTCACCGGCTACGTGCGCAGCTGGAAGGTCGACCTCGGCGACAAGGTGACGGCGGGGCAGCTGCTGGCCGAGATCGATACCCCCGAGGTCGATGCGCAGCTCTCCCAGGCGCGTGCGCAGCTCGCGGTGGCGCGCGCCGCGGTCACGCAGGCGACGGCCCAGCGCGACTACTCGAAGTCGAGCAGCACGCGCACCGCGGGCCTCGCGGATCAGCAGCTGGTGTCGAAGGCGCAGGTCGAGCAGACCCAAGCACAGGCGGCCACCGACGAGGCCATGGTGACCTCGGCGAAGTCCAACGTGGCCGCGCAGGAGGCGAACGTGCGCCGCCTCGTCGATCTGCAGCAGTTCTCACGGGTGGTGGCCCCGTTTGCCGGGACCGTCACGACCCGCTCGATCGATCGCGGCGCGCTCGTGCGCGATGGTGCGACCACGCCGCTGTTCACCGTGGTCGCGATCGATCCGGTGCGCGTGTTCGTGGACGTGCCGCAGGCGATCGCTCCGAGCGTTCGTCCCGACACGCCCGCCACGATCACGGTGCGCGAGTTTGCTGGGAAGCCGTTCGTCGGCAAGGTCACGCGCTCGGCCGGTGCCCTCGATCCCGAGCTTCACACGATGATGACCGAGATCCAGGTGCCGAACCCGGATGGAGCCCTGATGCCGGGCATGTACGTCCAGGCCGCGCTCACCCTCTCGGTTCCTCACCGGATCGTCGAGCTGCCGGCGACCGCCCTGTACAACGATGCACAGGGGGTGCGGGTCGCCACCGTCGACGCCACCAACCACGTGAAGTTCATCCCGATCACGATCGAACGAGACGTCGGAGCGACGGTGCAGATCGCCAGCGGGCTCACGGGAGATGAGCGGGTGATCAAGATCGCGGTGCCCTCGCTCCTCGACGGAGACCTCGTCGAGGTCGCTTCAGCGCCCGCCAAGCCCTGAGTCATGCGAAGGTCGCCGTGTGGCGATGCTCGAGGTGAATGGGACGAGGCTGTATTGCCTGGACACGGGGCCGGGCTCGACAGGCGAGACCATCGTGTTCAGCCACGGCCTGCTGTGGGGCACCGAGCTGTTCGCGGCGCAGATCGAGGCACTCCGTGGGCGCTATCGCTGCATCGCCTGGGACCATCGCGGCCAAGGGCAGAGCGCCGCTGATCTGGATCGCCACTGCATCGGCATCGAGCTGGTGTGGCAGGACGCGGTCGCGCTGCTCGAGCAGCTCGCGCTCGGGCCGGTGCACTTCTGCGGCCTCTCGATGGGTGGCTTCGTCGGCATGCGGATGGCCGCTCGGCGGCCCGATCTCGTGCGATCGCTGATGCTGCTCGACACCTCCTCGGATCCCGAGCCGGTGGAGAACATCGGACGCTATCGCCTGCTGACCAAGGTGGTCCGGGTGCTCGGCATATGGGCGGTGCGGAGCCGCACGGCGCCGATCATGATGGGCGCCTCGATCCTCGCGGATGCCTCGCGTCGCGCCGAGCTGGACCGCCATGTGGCGATCATGACGCGCAGGAAGGACATCTGGCGCGCCGTCAACGGCGTGATCGATCGCGCTGGTGTGCATGCCGAGCTCGGGCGAATCACCGCGCCTACGCTCGTCCTGGTCGGTGAGGAGGATCTAGCGACGCCGATCGCGAAGGCCGAGCGCATCACGGCCGCGATCTCGGGCGCGACGTTGGTCAGGATCCCGCGCGCGGGCCACTCGTCGCCCGTCGAAGAGCCGGCGGCCGTGACCGCGGCGCTCGACAGGTTCCTGGCGGCCCTCTCGCCGGGCTGATTCGCGCACGTGGGGGTGCCGCAATTTGCTGCACCCCGGCCCAAAACGTTCACTCAATTGACTTTCGAGACGACGGCGGTAGTTGTCGTCGGGGCGCGTCGGGGTATTGTGGAGGAAGGGGTAGGAGCGTTGTCGAGTTCGTCGTCGCCGGTCGCATTGAGGCTCCTCGTCGCCGAGGATTCCGAGGATGATTTCGAGATCCTGCTCCGCGAGCTGCGGCGCGGAGGCTACGAGGTCACGGCGATGCGCGTGGCCTCGCCGCTGCAGTTCGACGCGGCGCTCGCGTTCCCGTGGGACCTCGTGATCACGGACTGGGCGATGCCTGGGTTCGGCGGTCGCCAGGTGCTCGAGGCGCTCACCAGCCGCAAGCTGCGGATCCCGTGCATGGTGATCTCGGGGACCATCGGAGAGGAGCCGGCGGTCGATGCGCTGCGTGCGGGTGCCCTCGATTTCCTCTCGAAGGACAAGCCGAAGCGGTTCGTCCCCGCGGTACAGCGCGCGCTCCGCGAGGCGAGTGACCGGCTCAAGACCGAGGAGATCCGACGACGGAGTGAAGAGCTCGAGATGCAGAACCGGCGGATCCAGGAGGCGAGCCGGCTGAAGAGCGAGTTCCTCGCGAACATGTCGCACGAGCTGCGGACCCCACTCAACGCGATCATCGGCTTCACCGAGCTGCTGCACGACGGGCACGTGAAGCCCGAGGCGCCGGAGTTTCGCGAATTTCTCGGTGACATCCTGACCAGCAGTCGCCACCTGCTCCAGCTGATCAACGATGTGCTCGATCTCTCGAAGGTCGAGGCCGGCCGGCTCGAGTTCCGGCCCGAGCCCGCCGATCTGCAGAAGATCCTCGGAGAGGTCTCCGCGATCCTCCGGACCAGTGCGGCGGCCAAGCAGATCCGGATCCAGACCGAGGTCGATCCCTCCCTCGATGACCTCGTCCTCGATGCCGCACGCCTGAAGCAGGTCGCCTACAACTACCTCTCGAACGCTCTGAAGTTCACACCCGAGGAAGGGCGCGTCACGATCCGAGCGATCGCCGTCGACGCGGAGCGGTTTCGGCTCGAGGTCGAGGACACCGGGATCGGCGTGGCCCCCGCGGATCTCGGCAAGCTGTTCATCGAATTCCAGCAGCTCGAGGTCGGCAGCGGCAAGCGCCACCAAGGCACCGGCCTCGGACTCGCGCTGACCAAGCGGCTGGTCGAGGCACAGGGTGGGAGCGTGGGCGTCACCAGCGAGATGGGCAAGGGCAGTACGTTCCACGCGATCCTGCCTCGCAAGATCACCGCGACCCTCGAGCTGCCACGAACGCGGACGCGGCCGCCGGTGTTCCGTGATGGGATGCGCACGGTCCTCGTGGTGGAGGATGACCTGCGCGATCAGGCGCAGCTCGTCAGCGCACTCGCCGACGGAGGCTATGCCGTGGAGCTCGCCACCACGGGCGCCGAGGCGTTGACCCGGTTCCGCGAGCACCGCCCCGATGCCGTGACGATCGATCTGCTGCTGCCTGACATGACCGGCCTCGATCTACTCGCGGCGCTGCACGGGGAGTGCGGCAACCTCGACGTGCCGATCATCGTGGTCACCGTGGTGCCGGACGCCAAGGTGATCGCCGGGTTCAGCGTGCACGAGGTCCTGTACAAGCCGATCGATCGAGGTCACCTGCTCGCGTCGCTGGTTCGGGCCGGTGTCCCAAGCGATCCTCGCGGAGGGGCGTGATGGCGGGCGAGCGGATCCTGATCGTCGACGACAACGCCACGAATCTCAAGCTGGTCGCATACTTGATGACGGCCAATGGCTACGAGGTCACGACGGCGCTCGATGCGGATGCCGCGATCGAATCGATCGGTCGCCAGCGTCCCGATCTGATCCTCATGGATCTCCAGCTGCCAGGGACCGATGGCCTCGCCTTGACGCGGAAGCTCAAGGCCGATCCCGAGACCCGCGACATCATCATCGTCGCGGTGACCGCGTACGCGATGACGGGCGATCGGGAGAGGGCGGAGGCGGCGGGCTGCGATGACTACGTCACCAAGCCGATCGACACGAGGGCACTCCCCGAGACGATCGCGAAGCACCTCGGCAAGCGGCTGGTCGTCTCGTGAGCCTGCCTCCCCACACGATCATGGTGGTCGACGACAACTCGGCGACCCGTCGCATGGTGATCAAGGCTCTGGAGCGCAACGGCCATCGCGTGCTCGAAGCGCCAGATGGCAAGACGGCGCGCGAGCTGATGCGCCGGGAACACCCGCGCGTGGTGCTCCAGGATCTGATGCTCCCGGATGCCGATGGCTTCGAGCTGGTGGGGCAGCTCCGCGCCCTCGCCGAGGGCCAGGATGTCTCGATCCTGGCGTTCTCGGGCTTCATCTCCGAGCTCGATGATGCCCGCGCGTCGAGCGTTGGCTTCGACGACATCATCGCGAAGCCGATCGCACCGAGCCGGCTGGTGCCGATCATCGAAGCGCACCTCCCGCTCGCGGAGCTGCGTGGCGTGCGGATCGGCGCCGGGCGACGGCTCGTGATCGCCGATGACGATCCGATGCAGCTCAAGCTCGCGACGTTCAGGTTCGCGCGGCTCGGCTTCGAGATCGAGGCTGTCGGGGATGGCCTCGCTGCGCTCGAGGCCGCACGCCGGCGGCTACCCGATGTGTTGATCTCCGACGTCATGATGCCCGAGCTCGATGGCTTCGGGCTCGCGATGGCGATCCGCCAGGATCCACAGCTCGCAGGCCTGCCGGTGCTCCTCGTCACTTCGAGCTACGTCGAGGCCGCCGATCGAGAGCTCGCGCGGCGTGCCGGTGCCAACGACCTCCTGCCCCGCACGCCGGAGCTCGTCGAGCTGCTCGATGCGGTGAAGCTCGCGCTGTCCTCCACACCTGCGCCGCCCGCGGTCCGGCTCGAACACCTCCCCGAGCTCGAGAAGGAGCACAGCCGCCGCGTGTTCCGGCAGCTCGAGCGGCAGGTGATGCTCAACGCCGGCCTCGCGAGGCGGTGCTCGTCCCTTGCCTCGGAGCTGACCGTGCTCGCGGGGATCTCGGAGGCCGTGCTCAAGCACCGCGATGTGGATCTCGCGCTCGATGAGGCCTTGGCGGAGTGCTTCGATGCGGGGGGCATCGCCGTCGGTGCGCTCTACCTCAAGGCCGATGACGGTAGCCTCCGCGTGCGTTCTGTGGGCACGGGGCACGCGTTCGCCAGCAGCGAAGAGCTCGCGGGGCTGTTCGGTCACGAGACGATCCTCCGTCAGGTGGTGGATCAGGGCCGCGCGATCTACCTGCCATCACCGGAGGTCTCCGCCGAGCTCTCGGGCGATCTGCTTGCCCGCGTGCATGGCTCCGCGCTCCTCCTCGTTCCCCTGAACCACGGTGACGTCACGCTCGGCGGTCTGCTCATGGTCACCCGCGGGCGCGGGCTCGATCAGAGCGATTGGACAGCGTTCGCGCGCGGCGTGGCCACGCAGATCTGTCACGCGCTCACGCTCGCGCGCGCATTCGCGGATCGCGAACGCGCCGAGCGGCGCGCCGTGGAGCACGCCGCTGTCCTCGATGCCGTGATCGTCAGTGCTCCCGACTACGTGATGCACATCAGCCTCGATGGAGCGATCCACTTCGTCAACCACGAGGTGCGCGGCATCCACGCGGATGACTGGGTCGGGAAGAACCTGTTCACCATCCTGACGGGCGAGATGCTCGAGCGCCTGCGCACGGCGATGGCGCAGTTGATCGACACCGGCGAGCCGCTGGGCTTCGACGCGCCGTTGCGTAAGGCCGACGGGATCACCGCCTGGTACTCGATGCGGCTAGGCCCCGTGAAGCAGGACGGCAAGGTCACCGGTGCCGTCGTCGTGGGGCGCGATGTCAGCGATCGGAAGCAGGCCGAGCTTCACCTCATGGTCGCAGATCGCATGGCCTCGGTCGGTACGCTCGCAGCCGGGGTGGCCCACGAGATCAACAATCCGCTCGCCTCGGTGATCGCCAACCTCGACCTGGCGATCCAGGATGTCGGCACGTTCGCACGGGGCGACGACCCGCCGCTCGACCTGGCCGAGGAGCTCCGCGATGCGCGCTCGGCCGCAGAGCGGGTGCGCGAGATCGTGCGGGACCTCAAGATCTTCTCCCGTGCGGAGGAAGATCGGCAAGGTCCCGTCGATGTCGAGCACGTCCTCGAGTCCACGGTCCGGATGGCGTGGAACGAGCTCCGGCATCGCGCACGGTTGGTCAAGAACTACCAGCGCATCCCGCCGGTCCTGGCCAACGAGTCACGCCTGGGTCAGGTGTTCCTCAACCTCATCATCAACGCGATCCATGCGATCCCCACGGGGAACTGCGAGGCCAACCAGATCACGCTCTCGACCTCCGTCGACGAGCACGGCCGGGTGGTGGTCGGGGTCGCCGACACGGGGACGGGGATCTCGGACGAGGTGCGCTCGCGGATCTTCACGCCGTTCTTCACCACCAAGCCGGTCGGCATCGGGACCGGGCTCGGGCTCGCGATCTCTCATCGCATCGTCACCCAGCTCGGCGGCACCCTGACGTTCGAGTCCGAGGTTGGCAAGGGCACCGAGTTCCGTGTCGTCCTCCCGGTGGCGGAGTGTCCGCCGCCGCCGCGCGAATCTCAGCGCGCCACGTCGCCCCCTCCGCTACGGCGGGGCACGGTCCTCGTGATCGACGACGAGGAGCCTCTCGCGATGGCGATCAAGCGCTTCCTCTCCACCGAACACGTGGTCACAGCCGTCCTCAGTGCGAGCGCCGCACTCGAGCTGTTCGAGAAGGGCGCCCGGTACGACGTGATCCTGTGCGACCTGATGATGCCGCAGATCACCGGGATGGAGCTCCACGGCCTGGTGCAGCGCCTCGATCCTGCGCAGGCACAGCGGATGGTGTTCGTCACCGGCGGCGCGTTCACCGGAGCCGCCCGCGAGTTCCTGTCGACCACGACGAACCATCAGCTCGAGAAGCCCTTCGATCTGAAGGAGCTGAAGAAGCTGGTCAACGATCTCGTCAAGTGAGGCCGGCCCGACGCCGAAACGACGAACGCCGCCCTCGATCGATTCGAGAGCGGCGGAGACAGCGCGCCGGGTGATCTAGAGCGGCGCGGCCGAGTACGGGAACGTGCCGGACACGTTCGGGTGATACTGCTGCGCGTTCGGCACCGGGGTGACGGTGTTGTACGCGTTGTTCGCGTCGACGTCGGAGAAGTTGACGCCGTCGCTGGTCAGCGCGTTGACCTGGTTGTAGGCGCCCTTCGGCGTGCCGGCGCCGTTGATCAGGTAGTTGTACGTGACGTCGATGACGTCGTCGTTCAGGTTGCGGCCACCGCACAGCAGCGGCGTCGAGTTGGCGTCACCGCACAGCGTGAGGTAGCCGCTCGCCGCCGAGGTGTCGATGCGCATGACATCGGGCTCGAACTGCCCGAACACCTTGTCGGCATAGGCCTGCGCTGCCGTCATCGACGCTGCGGTCAAGGTCACGCCCGCGAGCGTGTTCTCGGTCCACACCGCCGGACCCACCGCGTGGCACGTGATGCCAGCCGGCTTGACGCCGTTCGCCGCGGACAGGTTGAGCGCGCCGTTGAGCAAGCACGAGCCGAGGTACACCGCCTTCAGGACGGTCTTCGCCTCGCCCACGACCTGCGCCAGCGTGGCGGCAGGGACACCGGTGAAGCTCGGCGCGGTGGCGTTGTACCCACCGAGGAAGCCCTCGGTGATCAGCAGCGCCTCGTTGATGCCGGGGCGAGCGAGGTGCTCGACCTGCTTGTACACGGTCGCCGGTGGGGTGACCGGGGCATCGGGCATGGCCGCGTCGGGAGTCGGCGGGGTCACGGGGTTGCCGTCGTCGCCACATGCGGCGGAGGCGACGAGCAGGGACAGGGCGAGGGTCTTGATCATCCTCATGGCGTTCACTCCGGCACCGAGATGGTGGACCACGTATCGAAGATCGACCCACCGAGCATGGCGATGGGAACGTTCATGGCGATCGCAGTGACGTTGAGGTTCTTGGTGAAGTCAGGTGCGCAGGTCGGCGGGTTGAACAGGTTGATCACGTCGGCATCGGGCGTTCCACCGGCCTCGTTGGCAGCGGCGCCACCGGGCAGGAGATTCGCGAGGAACTTGTCGCCGCGGCAGTTGTCGGCGAGCCCCGCCGTCGCGTCGCCCGCACCACCCGCGCCACCGAAGAAGCGGGAGGCGAGGAAGGAGCGGACCTGGAAGTAGCGCACCACATCGAAGTGGAACGAGTCAGCGCGCTGGCCCACGAAGAACTTGATCGCGTTGCCGGCGATCGTCGCGTTGTTCGCGGTCACGGTGTTGGACTTCGAGCCGGCGAAGCCGGTGCTCGCGCCGGTGTGCGTGCCGATCACCTGGCCATCCTTGAGGACGGTGAGCGTCACCATCTGGACGCCCGCCATGTCGGGCGCGCTCGCCTCGAACCGGAAGATGAAGTCGTCCATCACGGTCGGCGCAGCGGTCTTGCTCGCGACCTTGCTGACGTGGAACTCGTAGCGAGCCTTCGTGCTCATGTAGTACTGGCGGCCCGGCAGCGAGCGCGGGTTGAAGTACATGATCAGCGAGAGGTCCGTCGCCCCCGGCGCCTTGAAGGCGTAGTGGTCCGAGAGGTTCAGCGCGCGCGCCTTGATGTCGGTCTCGCCATCGTCGTGGTCGGAGGCGAAGGCCTGGGTGGTGGCTCCCACCATCGCCATCCCGGCGATCACGGAAGCTGCTAGAAATACTCGTAGATTCCTCATAGGTTCCCCCCTCAGGGAATGAAGTTGCCCCCTCTCTACGAGGCTCGAACCGATCCGGATCGAACTTCGATCGAGCTGATCCGCCGGGCGCCGTGGCTCGTAGTGTGCCCATGGGGTCTCGCTACACGCGTGTCGTGTCCGTGCTGGCGCTGGGCGGCGTGGTCGCCCTCGTCGGCCTGATCGGGTCTCACGGCGCGCGTGCGGTGACGCCCCCGCGCGGAGCGCTCGCGCCCGATCCTTCGATCGTTCACTATCGCTATCCGATCGCCGCGCGGGTCTCACCGATCGACGAGCTGAACGCGACGATCACGGCGCTCGAAGCCCGGACCAGCGCCCCGGTCGCCTCGCCGATGGAGATGGCCGATCTCGCGGACCTCTATCTCCGGCGCGCGCAGCTCGCGGCCGATCCCGAGGACTACAAGAGGAGCAGCGAGGTCGCGAAGCGCTCGCTCGCGATCCTGCCGTATCCGAGCTCGGCGCCGCTCACGCTGGCGAAGCTCGCGACCACGCACCACGAGTTCCGCACGGCGATCTCACTCGCCCGCGAGTTCCTCACGCACTCTCGATCGCCGGGCGCGCTCGGCGTGCTCGCCGCCTCGCACCTCGCGCTCGGCGAGCTCGATCGCGCGAGCGAGGCCGCGGAGTGGGCCGTGGGCGTGAAGCCCGACAGCGCCGGCTATCTGATGCGCGCGCTCGTGTTCCAGGCGCAGGGCCGTGACGCCGAGGCCGCCTATGACTTCGCACACGCCGCGTCTCTCGAGGAGGCCGGCGATCCCGAGGAGGCCGCGCGCCTGCGCACGCTGTGGGCCCGCTTCCTCCTGCGCCGTGGCGAGTGGGCCGATGCCGACACGCTGCTGGCCGAGGCCGTGCGGATCGCGCCGGGCTATGCGCTCGCGGTGGCGCACCAGGGCGAGCTCGCGCTGCGCACCGGCCACGCCAAGCAGGCCAAGCAGCGGTTCGAGGACGCGTTCGTCACCTCTCATCAAGTCCGCTACCTGATCGACGAGGCCCGCGCACAGGAGCTCGCCGGCGATCTCGCCGGCGCCACGAGCACGCGCGCCCTGGTCGAGAAGCTGGTGCGCGCGGAGCTCCGCGACAACGGCACCGGCCACCGCCTCGAGCTCGTGGAGATCCTGGTCGATCGCGGCGCACCTCCGGACATCGTCGAGGCGATCACTCTCGCGCGGGAAGAGGTCGCCGCGCGGCCGAGCGCGGACACCCGGTTTCAATTGGCCCGAGCCCTCGCCGCCGGCGGCAACCGGCGCGAGGCGCTCGACGCCGTACGCGCAGCACTCGCCACCGGCGCGCGCGACGCCCGCCTGTACGAGCTGGCCTCGCGGCTCGAGCGCGCATCCTCCAATGCCTCGCGGGCGGACCTCTACAGCGCCGAGGCCGCGCGCCTCGATCCGGGGAACGCAGGCTGGCGCAGCCTCGGTCTCCGAATTCCGTGACAGACTCGGGCACCGTGCTCGCGCGCCGCGTGCTGCTCCTCGGGATCGTGGTCGCGGGGATGGTGCGTCCCGCCGCGGCGCATCCTCTCGATGTCGGCTACCTGCGGGTCGAGGCGCGCGGTGATGCCGTCGCGATCACGCTCGACGTCGACGTCACGGCGGCGGCCACCGCGCTCAAGGTCGACGCGAAGGCGCTCGATGCCCCCGGCCTGGCCGCGCACGCCCGGGCGCTGGCCGAGGCGACGTACGCGCGCGCACCGATCACCACCGACGCGGGCGCGTGCACGTGGGCCGGCGCGGTGACCGCCCTGAACGATCGCGTGGTGCGCGTCACCGACACCGCCACCTGCACCGGCGCTGGCGTGCGCCGCTGGACCTTCCCGATGATCCGCGAGGCCCGGATCTCCCCGACCTTCGAGCTCCTGGTCAAGGAAGTGCTCGACGACACCGAGCGGCTGACGCTCGTCGATCGCTACAAGCCCGAGCTCGAGCTCGGCGCCTCCAGCTCCTCGTCGTCGTACGGCTTCGGCGGCTTCGTGTGGTCCGGCATCCAGCACATCGGCGCGGCGCCGAGCGAGTGGCACGGCGACGGCGGCTGGAAGCTCCCCGATGGCCTCGACCACATCCTGTTCTTGATGGCGCTGATCCTCGGTGGTGGCACGCTGCTCCAGCTGATCGGCATCGCGAGCGGGTTCACGCTCGGACACTCGATCACGCTCGCCCTCGCGGCGATCGGCGTGGTGCGGCCTCCCCCGCAGGTGATCGAGCCGCTGATCGCGCTCTCGATCGCCTTCGTCGCGGTCGAGGCGATGACCGGGCTGTGGAAGCAACACCGCTGGAAGATCGCGACGTTCTTCGGCCTCGTGCACGGGTTCGGCTTCGCGAACGCGCTCGCCGGCCTCGATCTCTCGACCGGCCAGATGGTGAAGGCGCTGTTCGGGTTCAACCTCGGCGTCGAGCTCGGCCAGATGATCCTGATGGTGGTCCTCGTCCCGCTCGTGTTCCTCGCGCACCGCAACAAGCGCGTCGAGCCCTATGTCATCAAGGGCCTCGCGGCGGCGATCGGGCTCGCGGGCATCTACTGGTTCGTCGAACGGGTCCTCACCGCACTCTCCTGACATACTCGTCCCGTGGACTTCGACTACGTGGTCGTCGGCTCGGGCTTCGGAGGCAGCGTCTCGGCCTGCCGGCTCGCGGAGAAGGGGTACTCGGTCGGCGTGCTGGAGATGGGGAAGCGGTGGACGGCGAAGGACTTCCCGAAGACCACGTGGAACCTGTGGCGCTGGATCTGGCGACCCGGCCTCAAGCTGTTCGGCTTCTACGACATGCGCCCGTTCAAGCACGTCGTGATCCTGTGCGGCAACGCCGTCGGCGGCGGCTCGATCACGTACGCGAACACGATGCTGGTCCCGCCGCCGTCGGTGTGGACGGAGGGCTCGTGGAAGGGGCTCGCGAGCTGGCAGGCCGAGATGCCGGCGCACTACGCGACCGCCCAGCGCATGCTCGGCGTGACCCGCAACCCGATCCTCCGGGACGCCGATCACATGCTCAAGCGCATGGCCGACGACCAGGGCGTGGGCCACACGTTCTATCCGACCGACGTCGCGGTGTACTTCGGCAAGGAGGGCGAGGCGCCCGGCACGCCGCACCCGGACCCGTACTTCGACGGCAAGGGCCCCCCGCGCGCGAGCTGCACGGGCTGCGGTGGATGCATGGTGGGTTGCCGCTTCAACGCCAAGAACACGCTCGACAAGAACTACCTCCACTTCGCCGAGCAGGCCGGCGCGAAGATCCTCGCCGAGACGCGCGTCGTCGACATCGTCCCGATCGGCGCCGCGGACGGCTCCGACGGCTATCGGATCACCACCGAGCGCTCCACCGCGTGGCTGTTCAAGCAGCGCAAGACGATCACGGCGCGCCACGTGGTGGTCGCGGCCTCGGCGCTGGGCTCGATGGATCTCCTGATGCGCCTCAAGCTTCGTGGATCGCTCCCCGCGATCTCGGACCGGCTCGGGGACGAGGTCCGCACCAACTCCGAGTCCCTGATCGGCGTGCGGTTTCCCGGCAAGCAGTACGACATGTCTCAGGGCATCGCGATCGGCTCGGGCATCCACATCGATCAGTTCACGCACATCGAGGCCACGCGCTATTCACGCGGCTCCGATGTCCTCGGCCTCCTCGCGACGATGCTCGTCAGCGGTAAGGGCTGGCGCCGGATCTTCGCGTGGATGTGGAATGCGCTGCGGCACCCGATCAAGTTCCTTCGCGCCGGCTGGCCGTTCGGCTTCGCGCGCCAGACCCTGATCTTCCTCGTGATGCAGACGATCGACGCCACCCTGAAGTTCCGGCTGCGCCGCCGCTGGTTCTGGCCGTTCACGCGCCTGCTGTGCTCCGCGGGCGAGCGCATCCCGACCAACATCCCGGCGGCGAACACGTTCGCGGAGAAGGCGGCCGCGAAGTTCGGCGGCATCGCGATCACCTCGAACACCGAGATCCTGTTCGATCTCCCGATGACCGCGCACTGCATCGGCGGCTGCGTCATGGGCGCCGATGCCGAGCACGGCGTGATCGATGCGCAGCACCGCGTGTTCGGCTATCAGGGGCTCTACGTGATCGATGGCGCGGCTGTCGGCGCGAACCTCGGGGTCAACCCGAGTCTGACCATCACCGCGCTCGCCGAGCGGGCGATGACGTTCATCCCCGTGAAGGCCGGCAGCCTCACACCTCTCCCTTGACATTGCTGCCCGGTCGAACGACGCTGGCATCACACGCAAACGATGGCGGTGGAGTCCGCCGATACTCGCGCCGCCGATCGGATGGCGCCAATGACTCCTACGAGCCCCAACGGGGCACCGTAGGACGTGCGTGACCTCGGTGCTCTCCCCAGGAAGAGACCCACCATGAGGACACAGACCGGATGACGTGGCGCGCACGACTGGCAGCCTTCGCGCAGTGGATCGGCCTCGGCGCGCTCGTGGGGGTGTGTTGCGGCGCGGCGTCCGCGCTGTTCCTGTACCTCCTCGAGGAGGCCACGGCGTTCCGGATCGGGCACGAGTCGATCGTGTTCCTGCTGCCGGTGGCGGGTCTGCTGCTCGGGCTGCTCTACGCCCGGTTCGGCGAGCGCATCAAGGGCGGCAACAACCTCGTGATCGATACGATCCACGATGACGGTCCAGAGATCCCGTTCCGCATGATGCCGATGGTCCTGGCGGGCACCGTCCTCACGCATCTGTTCGGCGGCAGCGCGGGCCGCGAGGGCACGGCGGTGCAGATGGGAGCGAGCCTGGCGGACTGGATCTCGCACCGCGCGAAGCTCGATCGCCCGCTGCGCCGGGTGCTCCTCGCCGCGGGCGTCGCGGGCGGCTTCGGCTCGGTGTTCGGCACGCCGATCGCCGGCGCGATCTTCGGCCTCGAGTTCGTGGTCCTCGGTCGCATCGAGTACGAGGCGCTGGTCCCCGCGCTCGTCGCCTCGCTCGTGGGCGATCTCACCACGCGTGCCCTCGGCATCGTCCACACCGTCTACCCGTCGGCTCCCCACCTCGAGCTGTCACCCCTGGTGTGCGCGAAGTGGATCGTGTTCGCGGCAGCCGTGGCGCTGGTCAGCGTGGCGTTCATCGAGCTCACGCACTTCCTGCGGCGGCGCGGGGAGCGTCACCTCAAGGGCCTCGGGCTGCGGATGGCGCTCGGTGGCGCCGTGGTCGTCGGCCTCTGGCAGCTCCTCGGCACCAGCGACTACCTCGGCCTCGGCGTCCCGATGATCGTGCGCTCGTTCGCCGATGGCGGCGTCCCCGACTGGGCGTTCGCGGCGAAGCTCGTGTTCACCGCGGTCACCCTCGGCGCGGGCTTCCTCGGCGGTGAGGTCACGCCGCTGTTCCTGATCGGCGCGGCCCTCGGTGGCGTGCTCGCTCCGGCGCTCGGGATCCCGCGCGAGCTCGGCGCCGGCGTGGGGATGGCGGCCGTGTTCGCCGCGGCATCGAACACACCGATCGCGCTCTCGATCATGGCCGTGGAGCTGCTCGGTGCCAACGTGCTCCCGCACGTGGTGATCGTCTGCGTGCTGGCGTACCTGTTCACCGGGCATCGCAGCATCTATCCGTCGCAGCGGCTGGCGCGCGGCAAGGGTGGTGGCGAGCCCATCGCGCCGACCAAGCTCCGCGATCTCGGCGGGCCGCCCGCTACCTGAGCCATCGCGACCACGGGCCCAGCCCGATCGGTGAGCGCCGTGCGCCTACGCCTCAGGGCTTTCGCTTCGCCGCTGCGGCATCGAACTTGTCCCGCGCGGCCTGGATCGTGGTGCGGTTGTCCGCGGCCCACTCCGCGAGCTGCTGGATCGGCTCGAGCAAGGTGTTGCCCAGCCGCGTGAGTGCGTACTCGACGCGAGGTGGGATCTCGGGAAACACCGTTCGTTCGATCAGCCCATCGCGCTCGAGACCGCGCAGCGTGAGCGTCAACATCCGCTGCGAGATTCCCTCGATCGCGCGACGCAACTCGCTGAATCGCATGGTTCCGTTGCCGAGGAGCCCCACGATCTGAACACTCCACTTGTCACCCACGCGGTTGAGGACCTCGCGTATGGCGAGGCACTTCGCGGGCACTTGCAAAACTTTGTTCCTCGGCGCCATGGCGTTGCCTCCTTGTCAGGTGGCGGGTCAGTTCCCATTATCACCCTGGTTACGAAAAGAAACCAAGGCAACAGCGGGAACCAATAGGAGCCGACCATGACTGCCACCACCTGGGACTTCGACCTCTCTCACTCTTCCGTTAACTTCCACGTCCGGCACCTGATGGTGTCGAAGGTACACGGCCGCTTCGCGACCTGGGGCGGCAGCCTCGAGCTCGACAGCGACGACATCACGCGCTCGCGCGTCGACGTCACCATCGACACCGCCAGTGTCGATACCAAGGAGGAGAAGCGCGATGCGCACCTGCGCTCGGCCGACTTCTTCGACACCGAGAAGTTCCCCAAGCTCACGTTCAAGAGCACCAGCGTCAAGAAGATCAGCGACGAGGAGCTCGAGGTCCTCGGCGATCTGACGATCCGTGGCGAGACCCGCCCGGTGACGCTCAAGGTCGAGAGCAACGGCCAGGTCAAGGACCCGTGGGGCGGCACCCGCGCCGGGTTCTCCGCGAAGGCCTCGATCAGCCGCAAGGAGTTCGGCCTCCACTGGAACGCCCTGCTCGAGACTGGTGGCGTGGTGGTCGGCGACAAGATCGAGATCAGCCTCGAGATCGAGGCGATCCAGAAGGCCGCGGCCGTCGCCGCCTGAGCGGGAGGGACCCTGACCGACGTTCCATCACCGCGACGACGGAACTGGCCAGCCCTGCGCGCCGACCAGCGGGACGAACCGGACCTCGCCGAGGTCCTCCTCGCTGTAGTCCACCTCGGAGCGTCGCGTGATCCGGATCAGGCGCTGCCAGTCGGCTGATCCGGTGGGCACCACCAGCCTCCCGCCGAGCGCGAGCTGTGCGAGCAGGGCGGGCGGGGGCGCAGGCGCACCAGCCGCGACCGCGATCGCATCGTACGGCGCGCCCGGCGGCCAGCCGAGGGTGCCATCCCCGCGGTGAACGCGAACATTTCGGATCTCGAGCTCCGCGAGCGTCGCCTCGGCGGCGGCGGCGAGGTCGTCGATGCGCTCCACGCTGTCCACGTCGTGCGCGAGCATCCCGAGGATCGCGGCGGCGTAGCCGGAGCCCGTCCCGATCTCGAGCACGTGCTCGTGGCCGACCAGGCCGAGGGCCTGCATCGTGATCGCCACCACGAACGGCTGCGAGATCGTCTGACCTGCGCCGATCGGTAACGGCCCGTCCTCGTAGGCACGCTCGACCAGCGAGGCGGGGACGAATCGATCGCGCGGGATCGTGGCGAACGCGGCGAGCACGCGCGGGTCAGAGATCTCCCGTCGACGGAGCTGCTCGGTCACCATCTGCTGACGACGAGACTCCGTGCTCGTCAAGACTCGCCCCATGTCGTCACCATGTGTGCTGCCTCGCCTCGATGCAACGAGCGAATCCGCCCGCCCGGGCGCACCGAGCTTACGCCGCGTCGCGGGCCGCCTGCTCGTCGGCGCTGATCCGGACGGTCAGCACGGGGCAGGGCGAGGAGCGCACCACCGTCTCGGCCACGCTCCCCAGGAGCGCGCGCGACAGGCCGTGGCGGCCGTGGGTGCTCATCACGATCAGGTCCGCGCCGATCTCTTGCGCCGTCTCGAGGATCAGGTCCTTGGCGTCGCCGCACTTCAGCATCACCTGGCCGATGTTGACGCTCGCGCGTCGCGCGTCGGCCAGCTTGTCGAGCGCGGTCTGGTTGTCGAGCATGATCTGATCGATCGTGGTGCTCGCGACGGCGAGGCCGAGCTCCGGGATCCCGAGCGAAGGGATGCCGACCACGTTCACGAGGTGGATGGTCGCTCCGAGGTTCTTGGCGAGCTCGCACGCATAGTCGAGGGCCTGCTCGGCGCGGTCACTGAGGTCGGTCGGCACGAGGATGATCTTGGGCAACATGGGAACTCCTTCCCACGGAGGGCTTCACGAACCGGGCCAGCTGACCGGCGTGCGGTGTGCGCTCGCGCTCACGGGAGGCGCGGGCTGTACACGAACGCGTTCGCGCGTGAGGTCACCGGCCAGGCGCGGAACACCACCGAGCCCGCGTGCACGGTGATCGCGATCGGACCGGGCGGGGCGCCGAGGACGACGGCGATCCCCGGGGAGCCCGTCGAGGTCGCGGTCCCGCTCGGTGCGCCGCTGTCGTCGACGTAGATGATCTTGGCCGCGCCAGGGGCCTCGATGGTCGCGCCGTAGACCTGGAGGTCGAGGCAATCGAAGATCTCCACCAGGACCGTGCCCTTCGCCGGATCGTTCGCGAGGCCGGCGGCGGTGTAGTAGCTGTCGCGGCTGGCGGGCGTCGGTGCGTAGATGCCGCGACCGGCGTGCGAGCCGTCGAACGGTGCGTACGGATCGTAGGTGTAGCCGTCGACGGAGCCCGCGAGGGTCGCCTTGCGATAGATCGTGGGGGCCACGCCTGCGGTCGCGAGGTTGAACGCGAAGATGCCGTTGGTCGCCGCCGCGCCCATGACGATCAGCGCATCGTCGGAGGCCTTGTGCAGCTCGACGGTCGCGCCGCCGCCGTTCGCCATCGTCACCGGATCGGTGACGCGACCGATCACGGACAGCGGATCCGGCGCCGTGGTGGGCCACGCGGTGCCCATGCAGGTGAAGTCCCCCGACAGCTCGGTGATATCGACGGCCGCGTCCAGGCGTTTTGCATCGCCGGGGGCCACGTCATCACCGCCGCCACCGCCGCCACCGCCGCCGCCGCAGGCGCCAATAGCGAAGGTCAGCGTGGCACCCAGGCACGGAAGGCTCCGCATCGGTCCCGAGCGTACAACACCGGGCGCCGCGATCGGGTAGAACTCCTCGGGGGATGCGGCTCACACGCAAGTTCATCGCCGCGCTGGTGATCGGCGTCGCACTCGTCGCGTTGATCCAGGGGTACCTGGACTATCAGCGGGAGCGCGATGTGTTCGATCGGCAGATGCGGGGCGAGGCGGCCGCGCTGGGGCGTGCGCTGGCTCGCGGCGTGGCGCACGTCTGGCAGCGTGACGGGGAGGCGGCCGCTCGCGAGTTCCTCGAGACTGCCACCAGCAAGCGCGAGAGCCTTCAAGCGCGATGGATCTGGCTCGATGCGAAGGACCATGACTCGCCGCGGGTGGATCGGGATGCGCTCGGGGAGCTGACGCAGGGCAACATCGTGACGCTCCGTGACCCGGGGCGGCGCGTGCTGTTCACGTACATTCCCGTCGAGGTGCCCGAGCGTCGCCGCGGCGGCCTCGAGATTGCGCAGTCCCTCGAGCAGCTCGATACGTACATCCGGGATTCGCTGCGCAGCGAGATCCTCGGCTCGGTCAGCGCGGTGACCATCGCGGCGCTGCTCGCGCTCGCGCTCGGGGTGGTGTTCATCGGTCGTCCGATCAACCGGCTGGCCGCCAAGGCGCGCCGGGTGGGGACCGGCGATCTCAGCGGGCCGCTGGTGCTCGAACAGCGCGACGAGCTCGGCGAGCTCGCGAACGAGATCAACCTGATGTGCGAGCGGCTCTCGGAGGAGAGCAAGGCGCGCGAGCAGGCGATGGAGCAGCTGCGCCACGCAGATCGGTTGACCACGGTCGGGAAGCTCGCGTCGGGGCTCGCGCACGAGCTCGGCACGCCGCTGAACGTGGTGCAAGGGCGCGCCAAGCTGATCCTCGATCACGAGGTCGAGGGCAAGGACGTGGACGACTCGGCCCGGATCGTCGTGGAGCAGGCGGAGCGGATGACGGCGCTGATCCGCCAGCTGCTCGATTTCGCGCGGCCGCGCCCGCTGCACAAGGCGCCGGTCAACGTCACCACGCTCGCGGGGCGCGTGTGCCAGCTGGTGGCCACGATCGCGCGCACCGCGAACGTCACGCTCGCGCCCCCCGCGGCCGACGAGAGCTTGCGGATCGCCGCGGATGATGGCCAATTGACCCAGGTGCTGACCAACCTCGTCGTCAACGGGATCCATGCGACCCCGGCGGGCGGCACGGTCACGCTCGCGGCGAAGGTCGTCGAGCAGACCCCGCCACCGTACGTGGGTGGGGGCGAGCAGGCGTGGATGGCGATCGAGGTGCGAGACACGGGGACCGGGCTCGACGAGGCCACGCGCGCACGGGTGTTCGAGCCGTTCTATACGACCAAGGAGGTCGGCGCCGGGACCGGCCTCGGCCTGTCGGTGAGCTGGGGGCTGGTGCGCGAGCACGGCGGGTGGATCGACGTGCAGTCGGTCAAGGGTGAGGGCTCCACGTTCACGGTGTATCTGCCACGAGGTGCTGTATGACCACGGTGTTCGTTGTCGATGACGAGCGAGAGATGGTCGATCTGATCGCGCTCGGTCTGAAGAAGCGTGGGTTCCAGATGATGACGTTCCCCGGGGGAGCGGAGGCGCTGGCAGCGATCCCGAGCCACGACGTCGATGTGATCGTCACCGATCTCAACATGAAGGGCATGTCAGGGCTCGAGCTGTGCCAGAAGGTGGCACTCGATCGTCCGGATATCCCGGTGCTCGTGCTCACCGCGTTCGGGAGCTTCGAGACCGCCGTCGGCGCGATCCGGGCGGGTGCGTACGATTTCGTCACCAAGCCCGTCGAGATCGAGGCGCTGGCGATCGCGGTGCGCCGCGCCGCGGAGCATCGCGCGCTGCGGGGAGAGCTCAAGCGGCTGCACGAGGTGGTGGCGAACACGCGAGGTCGAGGCGATCTGATCGGCGCGAGCCCGGCGATGCAGCAGGTCTACCAGCTGATCGATCAGGTCAGCGCCACGGATGCGACGGTGCTGATCACCGGCGAGAGTGGGACGGGCAAGGAGGTGGTGGCGCGGGCGATCCATGATCGGTCGCGGCGCAAGGACGGCCCGTTCGTGGCGCTCAACTGCGCGGCGGTACCGGAGCAGCTCCTCGAGAGCGAGCTGTTCGGTCACGCGAAGGGCGCGTTCACCGATGCGCAGAAGAGCCGCCAGGGCCTGTTCCAGCAGGCGAGCGGTGGCTCGTTGTTCCTCGACGAGGTCGGCGACATGGCGCTGACCACGCAGCCGAAGCTGTTGCGGGCGTTGCAGGAGCGTCGGATCCGGCCGGTCGGTGCGGAGTCGGAGATCCTGACCGACGTTCGGCTGATCACCGCCACCAACCGCGATCTCGAGGAGATGGTGGAGGACAAGCGGTTCCGCGAGGACCTCTACTACCGGATCAACGTGATCCACATCCCGCTGCCTCCGCTGCGGGCGCGTGGCGGGGATGTGCTGCTGCTCGCGCAGCACATGCTCAAGCACTACGCGACGGTGTTCGAGAAGAAGGTCATGGGGCTCTCGGCGGCGGCGGCGGAGCGGATGCTTGCGTACGATTGGCCGGGCAACGTCCGCGAGCTCGGCAACTGTCTCGAGCGCGCGGTGGCTCTCGCTCACTTCGAGGAGATCCAGGTCGAGGATCTGCCCGAGAAGATCCGCACGCAGCAGACCCGTCGGTCGATCTCGATGTCGGGCACGGACCATCCCGAGCTGATGACGCTCGAGGAGGTGGAGCGCCGCCATGTGCTGCGCGTCCTCGAGGCCTGTCAGGGCAATCGAACCGATGCGGCGAAGATCCTCGAGCTCGATCGGAAGACCCTGTACCGGAAGCTCCTCCGGTGGGGCGTGAGCGACGAATAGATTCGCGCTACGATCGCGGGATGAGATCCTGGTTCGTGGTCGTGACGGTGCTGCTCCTGTCCGTGGGGACTGCTGCCGCCGACAAGGCGAAGGATGCGGTCGCCTGTGATCGCGGCGAGCTCAAGGCCTGCGAGCGCAGCTGCAAGGACGGAGACGGCGTGTCGTGTACCGAGCGCGGCCTGCTCGCGGTGGTGAACAAGGATCCGGCGAAGGCGAAGGCGTCGTTCGAGGTGGCGTGTCGCGCAGGGGAGACCTATGGCTGCAAGCTCGTGGCGCAGCTGTTCGAGGCTGCGCGACCGCAGGATCTCGCCCAGGCCGCGGCGACGTATCGCAAGGCGTGCGCACTCGGCAGCGAGACAGCGTGCGCGCGCGTGGGGATGTCGAAGGAGGAGAAGGTCGCCGCGGTGAGCTATCCGGTGCGGCTGGTCGAGGCGATCCGAGCGGCGTGCACGGCCAAGCACATGGCCTCGTGCACCGAGCTGGGAGCGATGTACATCCTCGGGCGCGGCGTGGCGAAGGACGAGAGCACCGGGATGAGTGCGTTCGATACCGCCTGCGCCGCCGGCGAGCTGTGGGCGTGCTCGAACCTCGGGATCAACTTCGGTAACGCGAAGGACACGGCGGCGATGGGCCTCGAGTTCCTCGACAAGGCCTGCACGGGCGGCATCGCACACGCGTGCTTCAACCTCGGGATCGCGCTGTACGAGAGCAAGTTCCTCCCGGCCGACAAGCCGCGGGCGTTCAAGATGTTCGATCGCGCGTGCACGCTCGGCCACGCGCTCGGCTGTAACGCACTCGGACGCATGTATGCGGAGGGTGAGGGGGTGGCGAAGGATCCCGCGCGCGCCGAGCAGCTGTTCAAGTCAGGATGTGCTGCCCAGGCCGCGAATGCGTGCGTGGAGCTCGGTCGGATGCGCGATGGCGACCACGGGCCCGCGGACTACAAGGTCGCGATCGAGGCGTACACGGTCGCGTGCGAGCGAGGCAACCCGGGCGGCTGCATGGGGCTCGCGCTCATGCATCACCAGGCGCGCGGTGTACCGGAGGACTTCGCGAAGGCGCGCGAGCTGTACGCGCGTGCGTGCGCGAAGCGAAACGGCAACGCGTGCAACAACCTCGGCGTGCTCGTCGAGAGCGGCAAGGGTGGGGCGGCGGATGAGGTCAAGGCCATCGACGCCTACCGACAAGGCTGCGATGCCGACACGGGCACGGCGTGCATGAACCTCGCGCGAAAGACGACGGACAAGGCCAAGCAGCTGGTGCTCTACGACAAGGGCTGCACGCTCGGCGAGAAGTCGGCTTGTGCGGCAGCGACCTCCGCGCGGAAGTAACCCGCCAGGACGGGGATCCTTGGATGGAAATTCATGTGATCCGTGCTCACGGGGCGCGTTGCCCCATCGGGGCAGTCCGCCCCGAGATCGAGACATCCAACCAGCTGAAATCATGGCGGCTCGGCGGCATGGTCGCTGCACATGGGCGGAGACCATGAAGACCCTCATCCGCGTTGCAGCTGTCCTCGGCCTCATGACCGCCCCGGTTCTGGCCGACACCCCCGCCCCGAAGGCGCCGGCCGACAAGGCCGCCCCGAAGACCGAGAAGGCCCCGGCCGACGCGGCGAAGACCCCGGCGAAGGACGCGAAGCCGGCCGACGCGGCGAAGACCCCGGCGAAGGACGCGAAGGCCCCGGCGGACGCGAAGGCCCCGGCGAAGGACGCGAAGGCCCCGGCCGACGCGAAGGCCCCGGCGGACGCGAAGGCCCCGGCGGACGCGAAGATGACGAAGACCAAGGCGCCCGCGAAGGACGCGAAGGCCCCGGCGAAGGACGCGAAGGCCCCGGCGGACGCGAAGGCCCCGGCGGACGCGAAGGCCCCGGCGGCGGACGCGAAGGCCCCGGCGGACGCGAAGGCTCCGGCGGCTGACACGGCGAAGAAGCCGGACGTCAAGAAGCCGGCCGCGACGAAGTAACTCTCGTCTCGACTCGTTCGACGATTCGGATAGTGGGCGCCGCACGGGGAACCGCGCGGCGCTTCGACGTTTCGGTTAGTGTGCGCCGCACGTGGCGCGCGATGTGTTGATCGTCGATCGGTTCGCACCGGAAGCAGCGAAGCTGCGGGCGACGTTCGATGCGCGGTTCGCGAATCCGCGCGGCACCGGTGCGGATCGCTTCGTGTGGGACTACTGGCACGTGCCGGGTCAGTACACCGCGCTGCGTACGCCCGCGTGGACGTACTTTCCCAAGCAGGTCTACGCGCAGTTCCACAACCGGCTCGTGGCATGGGGGCGCGAGACGCTCGGCTGTCACGACGTCTCGCCGCCATGGCTCTCGCTCTACGTCGAGGGTTGCCGTCAGGAGTTGCACGGGGACCTGCCGCACGGGCCGTGGGCCTTCGTGTTCTCGCTGACGCGCTGGCGCGATCGCACGTTCCGCGGCGGCGAGACCTTGCTCGTGCGGGATGAGGTCCTCGACTTCTGGCACGACTTCGCCTCCATCCGCGGCGTGGAGGAAGGCGAGCTGATCCGCAGCATCGAGCCGAAGTTCGATCGGCTCACGGTGTTCGATCCGAGGATCCCGCACGGCGTCCGGCAGGTCACCGGCACCCACGATCCCCGCGAGGGTCGGCTCGTGGTGCACGGCTGGTTCGTCCAGCCGCGCCCGTTCGTGCGCGGGCCGCTGCCGGCGCGCGTGCTCGCGCAGCGGATCGCGGACCTGACGGGCCGGCTGGGCAGCTGGCTCGGGGCACTGCCGATCGCGGGCCTCTACAGCGTGGCGTTCGACATCGACCGGCGGGGCGGGGTGTCGCGGGTGAGGGCGCTCTCGGACACCACCCGGGTGCCGCGCGCCGAGGAGCCGGCCCGCAAGCGGCTGGTCCGCAAGATCCGTGAGGACATCGCCGGTTGGCGGTTCGGACCCCAGCGGGGCGCCTCGTCGGTGACCTTGCCGCTGGTGTTCGAGCGTGGGTAAGGACTGTTCCGGGATGGCCCCGTTGTGATGGGTCCTGGCCAGTCCTACGTTGCGCCGTCATGAACACCCAGATCCGTCGGGGCAACGACCGCGGCCACGCCGACCACGGCTGGCTCAAGAGCTTCCACACGTTCTCGTTCGCGGACTACTACGACCCGAAGGCGATGGGCTTCCGCGCGCTGCGCGTGATCAACGAGGATCGCGTGGCGGCCGGCGGTGGCTTCCCGCGCCACGGGCACCGCGACATGGAGATCATCAGCTACGTCCTCGAAGGCGCCCTCGCGCACAAGGACACCACGGGGACCGCCGCGGTGATCAAGCCGGGTGACGTCCAGCGGATGTCTGCGGGCACCGGCGTGCAGCACTCCGAGATGAACGCGTCGAAGACCGACCCCGTGCACTTCTTCCAGATCTGGATCATCCCGGATCGCGCGGGCCATGCGCCGGGCTACGAGCAGAAGTCGTTCACCACCAGTGAGCGGCAGGGCACGCTGCGTCTGGTCGCCTCCCCCGATGGCCGCGACGGCTCGATCTCGATCCACCAGGACGCGACCCTGTCGTCGGGCTTGTTCGCACCCGGCGAGGCGACGACCCACGTCGTCGCGCCGAAGCGCTACGCCTGGCTGCAGGTCGCGCGCGGTGTGATCACGGTCAACGGCGAGAAGCTGGCGGCCGGCGACGGTCTCGCGGCGGAGGGGCCGGGCGAGCTCGCGATCCAGGGGATGGAGGACGCCGAGGTCCTCGTGTTCGACCTGGCGTAGCTGCTCACGTCGAGACCGACGCTCGAAACACCGGCGGGGAGACGAGCTTCAGGATCTCGAACAGGATCTCCACCATCAGCTCGCGTAGCTCGGTGCGCGTCAGCTTGGGCTCGACGCACCAGTCGATCGTCGCGCCTTCGACGAAGCCGATCCAGCCGCGGATCGCGGTCTCGAACCGCGGGTTTCCCTTGAGCAGGGGCGCGAACGGCTGGTCCTTCAGGAAGGTGTCGAACATCTGGCCGCGCACGCTCTCGACGACGTCGGCGACCTCGGGATCGCTGCCGATGCCTCCGCGCATGAGGGAGACGAACGCACGCACGTGGCGCGTGATGTGATCGAGGTACGCATCGAGGCCGGCGCGGGCGCGCTCGATCGGTGCGAGGTCAGCCGCGATGCTGGTCACCGCTTGCACGAGATCGTTCGCGATCTCGCGGAGCCCGGCGACGTACAGATCGCGCTTGGTGGGGAAGTAGTGGTAGAGGAGGCCCTTCGAGATCTTCGCCTCGCGTGCGATGTCATCGATCGAGACATCGTCGTAGGCGCGATCGGAGAACGCCGATTTCGCGAGGCCGAGCAGCTGGGCGCGACGCTGATCGTTGTCGAGGCGGACGCGCCGTGGGCGGCCGCGAACGGGGCGTCGGATAGCTCGCTTGGTGGCGCGCGCAGGAGGCACCACAGCATCATAGCGGAATCCTTCTGCTCCTTGTCAACTATTGACTTCGGGTCAATACGTGGTCACGCTGGGGCCATGGCTCAGATGATCGTCCCTCGCGATCTGGACGTCGACTTCTCGCAGGTCCCGCGGCACTGGCTGGCGAACAGCCCGGTCGCGACCGGGATCTCGAACGGCGTCAACATGCTGTTCCCCCATGGCGAGCGGTTCTTCGTCCGCTCGGTGAAGTACTTCCTCGAGAACATCGACGATCCGGTGCTCCGTTCGCAGGTCAAGGGCTTCTTCGGCCAGGAGGGCCGGCACGCCCACGCCCACGACGAGTTCAACGATATCCTCCGGCAGCAGGGCTACGAGATCGATCAGTTCCTCGACGGCTACAAGCGCCTGTCGACCTGGCTCGAGGAGCGCACCCCGCCGAAGCTCCGGCTCGCTGCCACAGCGGCCGCCGAGCACTTCACGGCGATCATGGCCGAGGGCGCGTTCACGCGCGGCGCCCTCGATCAGGCCGCACCCGAGATGCAGCGCCTCCTCGCCTGGCACGCGGCCGAGGAGATCGAGCACAAGGCGGTGGCGTTCGATGTGCTGCAGAAGATCGATCCCTCGTACCTGCTCCGGATCATGGGCCTCCTGTACGCGACCGTCACGCTCGGTGGGTTCTGGGCCTGGGGCGCGATCACGCTGATGAAGCAGGACGGGCTGACCCTCCGCTCGACCCTCGCCGAGATCCGGGAGATGCGGCGCCTCCGCAAGCAGGACCCGATCATCCGCCGCGTGTTCCTGCGCGGCATTCGCCAGTACCTGCGCCGCAACTTCCACCCCAACCACAACGACGATGCCGAGCTCGCGGCGAGCTGGTTCGCCTCCCGTGGTATGGCGATGCCCGAGGCCGCATGAGCACCACGAACAAGGTCGTCGTCGTTACCGGGGCAGGGAGCGGCATCGGTCGCGCGACCGCACTCGCCTTCGCCCGCGATGGTGCCCGCATCGTGGCGAGCGACGTCGATCAAGCGCGGCTCGATTCGCTCGCGGTCGAGCTCGGCGATCGCGCGCTCTTGATCCAGCGGGTCGACGTCTCCGATCGCGGCCAGATGGCAGCGTTCGCCGCGGCCGTTCACGCCAAGGTCGCCGCCGCGGATGTGATCGTGAACAACGCCGGCGTCGCGGTCGGCGGTACGTTTCTCGAGACCTCTCTCGATGATTGGGACTGGCTGCTCGGCGTCAACCTCAAGGGCGTGGTCCACGGCTGCCACTACTTCCTCCCGGCGATGGTCGAGCGCGGCACCGGTGGCCACGTGATCAACCTGTCGAGCATCCTCGGGATCTTTCCGGCCCCCCAGGTCACCGCCTACGTCGCGAGCAAGTTCGCCGTGCTCGGGCTCTCGCAGTCTCTGCGCGCCGAGCTCGCGCCGCACAAGATCGGCGTCACCGCGATCTGCCCGGGCATGATCTCCACCGGCATCATCGACGGCAGCCGGATGAGCGGCCGGGTCGGCGAGCGCAAGGCCAAGGTCCTCGCGGCGTTCCGCAAGGGTGGTGCTCCTCCGGAGCTGGTCGCGAGTGCGATCCTCGAGGCGGTGCGCACCAACCCCGCGGTCCGGACCGTGGGGCGCGATGCGTGGACCATCCACGCCCTGACCCGCATGGCGCCTCGGCTGTCGACGGCTCTCGGTGCGAAGTTCGCGAAGCGGTTCACCTCCCACAGCGCGCCGTAGCCGCGCGGAGGCGCTACGCTCGCGGCGATGCCGAAGGCTCCCCCTCCTGCCGCGTTCACCGGCTTCTCGAAGTCCGCACCGGCGTTCTTCCACGAGCTCGCGATCGAGATGAACCGCGAGTGGTTCCTCGAGAACAAGGCGCGCTACGAGGCCGAGTGGGTGCGGCCGATGCAGGCGCTGCTCGACGACGTGCGCGCGCGCCTCGTGCCGGCGTACAAGCCGGCCAAGCTCGGCGAGGCCAAGGTCATGCGGATCCACCGCGACGTGCGGTTCGCAAAGGACAAGACTCCGTACAAGACCCACATCGGTGCGGTGATCACCGTGGCGGGCAAGAAGGTCGGTGAGGGCGGCAACGCGGCGATGTACGTCCACCTCGGGACCGACGAGGAGTTCGTCGGCGTGGGGACGTACATGTTCGATCCGGAGCGCCTCGCACGGTGGCGCACCCAGGTCGCCGGCAAGGCGGGCGTGGAGCTCGCCACGCTGATCGCCAAGGCGCGCAAGGCCGGCTACGAGGTCGGCGGTCACGACGATTACAAGAAGGTGCCGAAGGGATTCGCCCCGGATCATCCGCGCGCCGAGCTGCTCAAGCTCCGCGGGCTGACCGCCGGGCCTGGCCCGATCCCGCGCGGGCTCCTCCACAAGCCGGCGCTGGCCGACTGGCTCGTCGAGCACGGCAAGGCCCTGGCCCCGCTGGTGCGGTGGCTGAACGCCAAGATCGGCTGAGCTGTCGACCGGTTGCACGCCTTCGAGGCGCGGCATAAGGTGCCCCGACCATGAAGCTGGCGACGCTCCGCGATGGCTCCCGAGATGGTCGCTTGCTCGTCGTGCGCCGGGATGGCGAGGTCGCCGTGCCCTCGCCGGAGGCCTGGCCCACCATGCAGCGCGCTCTCGATGACTGGGAGGCCGCCGCACCGGCCCTCGGCGCGCTCGCCGAGGAGCTCGGTGCCGGCGCGCTCGATGGCACGCCGATCGATCCCCTCCGGCTCGGAGCGCCGCTGCCGCGCGCGTACGAATGGGTCGATGGGTCCGCGTTCCTGAACCACGTGATCCTCGTGCGCAAGGCGCGCGGGGCGGTGCCGCCGCCCACGCTCGAGACCGATCCGTTGATCTACCAGGGTGGCTCGAGCGATCTGCTCGGTCCACGTGACCCGATCGAGCTCCACGATCCCGCGTGGGGGCTCGACTACGAGTCCGAGGTGGCCGTGATCCTCGGAGATGTACCGATCGGGACCAAGGCCGCCGAGGCCGCGAAGTACGTGCGCCTCGTGCTGCTCGTGAACGATTGCACGCTGCGCAACCTGATCCCCGACGAGCTCGCGAAGGGCTTCGGCTTCTTCCAGAGCAAGCCGGCCACGGCGTTCTCCCCGTTCGCGGTCACCCCCGACGAGCTCGGCGAGGCCTGGCGTGATGGCCGCGCGCACGTCCGGGTGCGCTCCACCTACAACGGCAACGTGATCGGTGACTGCGACGCGGGGCCGGAGATGCACTTCTCCTTCCACGATCTGATCCAGCACCTCGCGAAGACCCGCCGGTTCTGCGCCGGCACGATCCTCGGCAGCGGCACGGTGTCCAACGCCGATCGCGCTCGGGGCGTGTCGTGCCTCGCCGAGCGCCGGATGATCGAGACCATCGATGCGGGCAAGCCGACCACGCCGTTCATGGTGGTGGGCGATCACATCGAGATCGAGGCCGTCGACGGTGCGGGCAAGAGCCCGTTCGGCAAGATCGATCAGCGCGTGGTCGCCGCAGGGAGTGCATCGTGAAGCTCGTCCTCCACAACTACTGGCGCTCGTCGGCTTCGCAGCGGGTTCGCATCGGGCTCAACCTGAAGGGCCTCACGTACGAGTACGTCGTGGTCAACATCGTCAAGGCGGACCAGTTCGGTGACGCATACCGCGCGAAGAACCCGATGTCTCAGGTCCCCACGCTCGAGATCACCGAAGACGACGGCACGGTGCGCGCGATCAACCAGTCCCTGCCGATCCTCGAGTATCTCGACGAGCGGTTCCGCGAGCCGCCGATCATGCCGAAGGACCTGTACCTCCGCGCGCGGTGCCGGGCGCTCGCCGAGATCGTGAACTCGGGGATCCAGCCGCTCCAGAACCTGACCACCACGAATCAGGTCAAGGCGATCGGCGGCGATGCCGTGGTGTGGCCGAAGAAGTTCATCAGCGATGGGCTCGCGGCGTTCGAGCACGCGGCCGCCGAGACCTCGGCTGGCTTCTGCGTCGGTGACCACCCCACGATCGCGGACTGCTGCCTGATCCCGCAGCTCACCTCCGCGCGCCGGTTCGGCGTGGACGTCGCGCCGTTCCCGCGCCTGCTCGCGATCGAGGAGCGCTGCCTCGCGCTCCCCGCGTTCGCCAACGCCGCCCCCGACCGCCAGCCCGATGCCGTGAAGCCCGCGTGACGCGCAGGAAGGTGACATCCAGATGACGACGAAGCTCGCCCCCCTCGGAATCAAGCGCCTCGAAGGCATCCACTACTACGTCCACGATCTCGAGCGCTCGCGGAAGTTCTACGTCGACAAGCTCGACTTCGCCGAGACCTGGCGCTCGTCGCCCGAGGTCGAGGCCAAGGGCCGGCAGCAGGCCGCCTGCTTCCAGGCAGGCAACGTGATGGTGCTGTGCAGCTCGCCGATCGGCGAGGGTGGGCGCGCGGCGCGGTTCCTGTCGAAGCATCCCGACGGCGTCGGGACCTTGATCTTCGAGGTCGAGGATGCCGAGCGCACGTTCAAGCTCCTCGAGGAGCGTGGCGGGACGCCGATCGCGGACATCGAGACCTCGACCGACGATGGCGGCACGCTGCGCCAGTTCTCGATCACCACGCCGTTCGGTGACTGCACGTTCCGGTTCCGCGAGCGTCGCGGCTATCGGTCGCTGTTCCCCGGTGCGGTCGCGCACCGGCCGCTCGGCGGCAACAAGTACGGGTTCCAGGAGATGGACCACGTCACCTCGAACTTCCAGACCATGAAGCCGATGCTCCTGTGGCTGGAGCACGTACTCGGGTTCGAGCAGATGTGGGAGGTCGAGTTCCACACCTCGGACGTCGATCCGGGCCGCAAGACCGGCTCGGGGCTGAAGTCGATCGTGATGTGGGACCCGGCGTCGAACACGAAGTTCGCGAACAACGAGCCGGCGCGTCCGTTCTTCAAGAGCGTCGCAGATCAACATCTTCAACGAGGAGCTGCGCGGCGACGGCGTCCAGCACGTCGCGCTCACGGTGGCGGACATCGTCACGGCCGTGCGCGCGCTGCGCGGGGCGGGCGTAAGCTTCATGCCCACGCCCGGCAGCTACTACGACATGCTCCCCGCGCGGATCGAGACCAGCGGGATCAAGGCGATCGACGAGAACCTCGACATCCTCCGCGAGCTCGAGATCCTCGTCGACGGTGATCACGATCGCGCGTACATGCTGCAGATCTTCCTCAAGGAGGCCTCGGGCCTCTACAAGGATCCGCTGGCCGGGCCGTTCTTCTACGAGATCATCCAGCGCAAGGGCGACCGCGGCTTCGGCGCCGGCAACTTCCGCGCGCTGTTCGAGAGCATCGAGCGCGAGCAGCAGAAGCCGGGTCGGATCTGATGCTCGATCGGATGGCCGTGGGCGAGATCGCCCGCAAGCATCACATCCAGCTGCGCGGCCCAGATGGAGCGCTCCGGTTCGAGGAGTGCTTCACCCGTGATGGGTTCGATGGTCCGTACACGATCCTCTATCACCTGCGCCGCCCGCACCTGCACCGCGTGGCGCCGGCGAAGCACGGCTGGGCCGCACCGATCGCCGTGCCCGAGCGTGCGCTCGCCAAGCGCCACTACAAGTCGTTCGAGCTCGCCGCCCGCTCTTCGGCGGCGGGGCCTCAGATCGATGGGCGGATCCCGCTGGTGTTCAACGAGGACATGATCGCGGGCGTCGCGTTCCCCACCGCCGAGGATCCGGTCTACATCGCCGATGGTGACGCGGATCAGCTGATCTACATCCACCGCGGCGGCGGCACGCTGCGCACGCTGCTCGGTGACATCGCGTTCACGCAGGGCGACTACGTGTTCGTCCCGCGCGGGCTCCTCCACCGGTTCATCCCGAGCGGCACCCAGTACTGGTTCTGGTTCTCGCTGACCGGTGGCGTGCACATCCCCACGCAGTGGCGCAACGACGTGGGTCAGCTGCGGATGGATGCCCCGTACTCGCATCGGGACTTCAAGCGCCCGCAGTTCACGGGCCCTGCCGATGAGGGGCTGCGCGAGCTCGTGGTCCGGCGTGCAGGCACGTGGCACGGCTTCACGATGGAGGAGTCGCCGCTCGATGCGGTGGGCTGGGACGGCACGGTGTACCCGTGGGCGTTCCCGATCCTCGCGTTCCAGCCGCGCGTGAGCTCGGTGCACTTGCCGCCGACCTGGCACGGCACGTTCGCGGCGAAGGGCGCCCTGATCTGCAGCTTCGTTCCGCGGCCGGTGGACTTCCACCCCGAGGCGATTCCCTGCCCGTACCCGCACTCGAACACGCACTGCGACGAGATCATCTTCTACGCCGAGGGGCAGTTCACCTCGCGCAAGGGCGTGGCCTCGGGCTCGATCTCGCACCACCCGATGGGCGTCCCGCACGGTCCGCACCCGGGCAGCTACGAGAAGTCGATCGGCACCACCCACGCGAACGAGATCGCGGTGATGGTGGATCTGTTCAAGCCGCTGTTCGTCACCACGGCCGCGGTCGACGTCGAAGACGCGGGCTACCAGGACTCGTTCTTCTAAAAAGGGGTCAGACCCCTTTTCCAGGTCAGGTCCGGTGGCGCGCGACGAACGCGGTGAACGCCACGCCGAACCGCTGCAGCAGCGCGCGCGTGGATTCGTCGGTGAGCGTGCCCTCGGCGTCGAACCGCTCGTGCGCTCGGGGGATCAGGACCTCGGGCTGGTTCATGCACGGCGAGTCGCTGAACACGAGCATGTGCCGCATGTGGGCCTGCGCGCGGATCGTCCCGCTCATCCCGCTCGCCGCGCCGACGAGCGCGCACGGCTTGCCACGCAGCGGAGAGCTCGGAGGAGGCCGCGAGACCCAGTCCAGCGCGTTCTTGAGCCCACCCGGGATCGAGTAGTTGTACTCGGGCACTGCGAACACCACGCCCGCAGCGCCGGCGATCGCGTCCTTCAGCGCGGTGACCGCAGCGGGCTCCGCGAGATCGCTGTTGAAGATCGGCAGCTCGAGCATGCCGTCGAGGAGCCGCATCGTCACCCCCTCGGGCAGCGTCTCGCTCACCGCCTTGAGCAACGCCCTGTTCAGGGAGGCCTTGCGCAGACTGCCGCAGATTCCCACGAGGGCGACCATGGGGCCGACCCTACCGTAACTTCCCGCCCGCGGTGCGTATGGTAGGCATGGGCATGTTCTTCAGCAGCAGCAAGAAGTCACGGATGCCCCGCCCCGAGGAGGCGCTGCCGGGCCGGCAGACGCCGATGCAGGTGGGGGACACGCACTTCGTCAACGGTCACAAGATCACCGCGCCGTTCCCCGCCGGCATGAAGCAGGCGATGTTCGGCATGGGCTGCTTCTGGGGCGCGGAGCGCAAGTTCTGGCAGGCGCCCGGCGTGTACTCCACGGCGGTCGGCTATGCCGCCGGCAGCACGCCCAACCCCACCTACCAGGAGGTCTGCTCCGGTGGGACGGGCCACAACGAGGTGGTGCTCGTGGTCTATGACCCGGCGAAGGTCAGCTACGAGCAGCTGCTGGCGGTGTTCTGGGAGAGCCACGATCCGACCCAGGGCATGCGGCAGGGCAACGATGCGGGCACGCAGTATCGCTCCGGCATCTATACGTTCGACGCTGCCCAGCACCAGGCCGCGCTCGCCACCAAGGCGGCATACGAGCCGCGGCTGATCGCCGCCGGCCACGATCCGATCACGACCGAGATCCTCGAGGCCCCCGCGTTCTACTACGCCGAGGACTATCACCAGCAGTACCTGGGCAAGAACCCAGGCGGGTACTGCGGCATCGGCGGCACCGGCGTGAGTTGCCCGATCGGGCTTCCGGTCGCTGCCGGAAAGTAGAACGCCCATTCTGTTTTTGGTCGTTTACATCGGCTGAGCCCCGCGGTACCACCGCGCCATGGTGCGTGGAGCGGTCCTCTGTATTGGCCTACTACTCGTCGCGTGCGGCGGGAGCAGCAGCAAGCCCGATGGCGGCGTGGATGCGCAGCTCGAGGGCTTCGTGACCCCCGACATCGTGTGCCCGGGCGGCCCTGATTGCGGCAGCGCCGGCGACGGCACGCTCAAGGTCGGCGTCGGCAAGCGGGTGTGGACGCCGCAGGGCTTCGAGACCTACACCGACGAGAACGGGGATCGCGAGTACCAGTCGTCTGAGCCGTACACGGATCTCAACGGCAACCACCGGTTCGATGGCGTGTGGCTGTTCGGCGGCGGCCGCGCGGCGCAGGGCGTCTCGACGGATGTCGAGGCGCGCGCGATGGCGTTCGTCGAGGGCGACATGACGTTCGTCATCCTCTACATCGATTGCATCGGCCTCCTGGCGAACGACATGGACAAGATCCGCCAGCACCCGAGCCTTCAGGGCCTCGGGATCGATCACATCTTGATCGGGGCCACTCACGCGCACGACGCTCCCGACACCATGGGGCTGTGGGGGCCGACGGCCACGGTGACCGGCCGCCAGAACTTCGTGCTCGATCGGCTGTACGACCAGGCGGCGGCGGCGGTGAAGGACGCCGTCACCACGGTCCAGCCGGCGCACATGGTGATCGCGTCCACCAAGATGATCAACGATCCGGCGAACACGATGAGCAAGACGGATGACTTCAACAAGGACATCCGCGATCCGGTGATCTTCGATCCCACGTTGACCATCGCGCGGTTCGTCAAGGCGAGTGCTCCCACGGAGACGATCGGCACGCTGGTCAACTGGGCCGATCATCCCGAGGTCGCGCACTTCGACGATTCGGTCGAGGCGAAGATCACGGCGCACTTTCCCCACTACATCCGTGACCACGTCGAGAACGGCGTACTCGCCACCGAGAGCAAGTACGCGGCGACCGATCTCTCCGGTCTGGGCGGTGTGACCGTGTTCGTCCAGGGCGCCCTCGGTGGTCAGATCGGATCGATTCGCGGCACACACCCGCCCGGGCCCGGTGGCGTACCGCTGACGATGGAGAGCGAAGCCATGGAGCAGGCGCTCGGCACCAACGCCGCCGCCAAGGCGCTGACGGCGCTCGCGCAGAGTGGCGAATCGGTGAGCGAGCTCCCGCTGTCGTTCAAGAGTGCGGTGTTCAACGCGCGGATCGAGAACACGTTCCTCCACGTCGCGTTCCTGATCAGCCTGGTCGGCCCGCATCCACTCGTCGGGTATGACCCCGATCAGGCGATCGACGTCGGCAACTATCCGTGGATCCCGTTGCGCGGGACGTTCGTGCAGGTGGGGCCGCTCGCGCTGGTCACCGCGCCCGGCGAGCTGCACCCGGAGCTGTGGGTCGGCGGCTATGACGGGTCGTGGAGCTGGGGCTGGCCCTTCTATGACACCACCAAGCCGAACCTGCCGAAGTTCGACGAGGCTGCCAAGCCCCCGTACATGCGCGACCTGGTCCTCGCGCACACGGGCGTGCGTTACCCCGTGCTCGCCGGCCTCGGCGAGGACTTCGTCGGCTACATCGTCCCCGCGTACAACTTCGTGCTCGATCCCAACGATCCGTACATCGTCGAGGCTGAAGGTGATCACTACGAGGAGGTCTACTCGGTCGGCCCGCTCGGCGAGCGCCACATCATCGAGCCGATCCTCGAGCTCCTGAAGTACCGCGCGCCGTAGCGGTTCAGTTCGTGCCCACCGGGCCGCGCTGTACGGCGAGCAGGTACGTGAACCGGATCGTCGCGCCGCGCGCGGTGAGCCCAGCCTCGCTCATCGCCTCGCCGTTGCTCGCCGCTTGCGCCGCGCCGGTCTCGCGATCCGAGATCATCGCGCACTGCGCTTGCGCGCCCTCGAGCTTGATCGCCACGCGATAGAGCCCGGCGGGATCGAACAGCTGGTCCATCGCGTCCTGCGAGCCGCCCACGCCGGTGTCGAGCAGCAGGCGATCCATCGCAGCCACGCGCGAGCCACCACACGACACGATCGTGGTGCCGGCCGGCCGGCGGTCGATGCCGATCACCGAGGCCGCGCTCTCGGTGGCGGCGGGGTCGACGCGGTCGACGCGGTAGCGCGTGAGCAGGGCGATGTTGGTCGAGACCAGGGGCAGCGGGGCCGAGAGGGTCTCGAGCCCGGTCGCGGTCGCGGGGGTCACCTTGGCCTCGCCGCCCTGGAACGTCCACGCGGTGGTCGCCTTCCACGTCGAGGGCAGGGTGGGCTCGTTGAATCCGGTGAACACCACGATCCGATCTCCTGGCGTGAACGGATCGGGATCGCACGGACTGTCGACGTCGTCGCCGTCGGTATCGGGGGCGGCGGGCGGGGGCGCGATCGGGCAGGCATCACAGTCATCGCCGAAGCCGTCTTGATCCTCGTCGTAGGCGCCGCCCATCTGGTGCTGGCAGAAGTCGCGCTCGTTGAGGATCCCATCGCCGTCGTCATCGCCCTTCGCGTCGACGCAGATCGCCCCCTCGGGATTGGTGAGGTCACAGACCGAGCCGCTGTCGCAGGGATCCGCCGCGCTGCACGGTCCACCGAGATCCGTACCGCACGCGGCGAGTACGAGCGCGAACAAAGGAGCGAACTTCACCTCCCTAGCGTCGCAGATTTGCCGCGGCACGTGGGTCGAAGATCGTTCTCCACGTCGAGGCCCGTCGCTCGTGTAGACTGGATCAAGTGGTGAACGAGTGGTGATCGAGTGATGCGGGGGCTCGTGCTGGCGGTCTTGCCCGTGCTCGCGGCGTGCGGCTTCTCCGCTCCGTGCAAGGGCTCGGCATGCGTCGTTCCGGACGATGGTGCTGGGCCTGACACCACCGTGGATCTGACCTGCGCGGCGATGTGGTCGTTCATGCCGGCGAACTTCACGCCGTGCACGACCTCGGTCCATCCGGCCCTGGTGCTCGACACCGGCGATTTCACGTACTCGCCGCAGACCGGGGTCCTGACGAACGGCAGCACCACCACCCTCATGTTGCCAACGCCCACAGGCTCACCGCGCTTGCTCGCGATCGCAGGATTCGAGCTCCGAGCCGGAGCGAGCCTCGAGATCCTCGGGCCCGATCCCCTGATCATCGCCGTGTACGGCACCGCCACGATCGCCGGCGTGCTCAAGGTCTCCGCGCGCGGCTCGGCCCCAGGTGCCGGAGCCGCGGCGTGCGCAGGAGGCGTGGGGGCGGATGCGAACTCCGCGCTCCAGAAGTCCGCGGGCGGGGGTGGCGCGGGTGGTGCGTTCGGGACGATCGGTGCGGCGGGTGGCACGGGAGATACCTCGGTCGCGCCGACGACGGCCGGTGGACCGGAGATGACGGTGCAGGGATCCCCGACACTCGTCGGTCTCCGGGGTGGTTGTGCGGGTGGGATGGGAGGGCAGGAGCACAACACCGCGATGGCCACGCCGGGCGCCGGTGGTGGTGGGGGGGGGGCGATCCAGGTCACGGTGCGCGACACGCTCCTCCTCACGGGACAGGCGCACGTCGAGGCAAGCGGCGGCGGCGGGCGGGGAGCGGACGGGATCGCCGACGGTGCGGGCACGCACGAGGGCGCGGGTGGCGGTGGGGGTGGGAGCGGCGGCGCGATCTTCCTCGAGAGCAGGACGATCACGATCGCGTCGACGGTGATGCTGTGTGCGAACGGCGGCGGCGGCGGCGGCGGCAGCCACCACCTCAACGATGGAGGACCGGGTGACGATGGTCCGTGCTCGATGGAGGATGCGCCCGGCGGGACCAGCGAGAACACCGGCGTCGGTGGGAACGGCGGTGCCCTCAACGTGAACCCGAGCGTCGGAGGGAACGGGGGCGGCGCCGATGCGGGCGGTGGCGGTGGCGGTGGTGGCGCCGGTCGGATCCGCGTGCATGCCGTGAGTGGGGCAGCGCCTGCGGGCTTCCTGTCCTCGCCTGCCGCGGTCATCAACTGACCGCGGGCGATCGTCAGGGCGTGGAGGCGATGAACGCGGCGACGATCGTCGCGAGCTCGGGGCCGGCATCCTCCTGGATGAAGTGGCCGCCCTTCGCGATCGTGGTGTGTGGCTGACCACTCGCCCCGGGGATCATCGCCTGGAGCAGGCGGTCGGCGCCGCGGGTGATCGGATCTGCGTCGCCGAACGCGGTGAGGAACGGGCGCGTGAACGTGCGCAGCCGCTCCCACGCCGCACGATTCGCCGCGGATGCCGGATCGTCGGGCCGGGTCGGCACGAGCAGGGGGAACTGGCGCGCGCCGGCCTTGTAGCGCTCGTCGGGGAACGGCGCGTCGTACGCCGCGATGACTCCTGCGTCGACGGGCCGCGCACAGGCACGGGAGACGATGTTGCCGACCGGAAACTCCGGGACGGTCTGGGAGAACGCCTGCCACGCGGCGAACGCTGGTGGCGCAGGCTGATCGCCGGTCGGGAGGAACGTGTTGCTGGCGACCACGCGCGCGAACCGATCGGGGGCGTCGGCGACGAGGCGAAGGCCGATCAAGCCGCCCCAGTCCTGACAGAACAGCGTGATCGCCTGAAGGTCGAGACGGTCGACGAACGCCGCCATCCAGTCGACGTGGCGCTGGTAGGTGTAGACCGCGCGGTCGACCGGCTTGTCGGAGCGTCCGAAGCCGACGAGGTCCGGAGCGATCACGCGGAGCCCGGCGGCCGTGAGGCCCGGGATCATCGTGCGGTAGAGGTAGCTCCAGGAGGGCTCGCCGTGCAGGCAGAGCACGATGGCGCCATCGCGCGGCCCTTCATCGACGTAGTGGATCCGCAGCTCGCCGAGGTCCAGGTAGTTCGGCGAGAAGGCATAGCCGGGGAGGTTCGCGAAGCGCTCGTCGGGGGTCCTCAAGATGTCCATCGCCCAGGAGACTATCCCGGGGTTGATGCGATAATCGCGGGGTGACCGAGGTCGAGCGTGCCTGGCTTGCGGTGTTCGCATCTACCGGCCAGCGGCGTGACGTCTCGCAAGCGCGGGCGCTCGCGACGCCGTCCGTGATCGACACCCAGGACGAGTGGGGGATGACCGCCATCCACCTCGCCGTCGCCTCGAGCTGGCACGAGGCGATCAGCTTCTTGATCGACGAGCGCGCGGACCTCGCGCTGCGCTACCACCGCACCGGAGATACGCCGCTCCACACCGCCGTGGTGAATCGCTCGGAGCGGATCGTGCGCTCACTGCTCCGGGGCGAGGCCAACCCCGATGCTGCGAACTACAGCGGGCTCACGCCGCGCGGCGCCGCGGACCAGTTCGGGCTCGGCCATCTGTTCGCGCCGCTGCCACAGCGCATGGTGTCGTGGCCGCCGTGGCGGGTCCAGAATGCCGAGCACCTCGCGGACTACTACCCGCAGTTCACGATCCCGTCGCGCGAGGAGCGCGAGGCGCTGGTGACGGGGCAGGTCATCGAGGTTCACGTCCATGGCATCAAGCAGCCACGCGTGCGCGCCCGGATCATCTCGCGCAAGGTGTTGGATGGCGTGCGGTACGTGGCACGCGTCGATCCCGATCAGGATACGAACCTGCCGCCGGGTGCGAACGATCTCGAGATCGGCCCCGAGAACATCGCGGCGCTGGTGAGCCGGCTCCCTACTCGGTGAGCGCGCGCACGGTCCGGAGCAGGCTCCGGACCTCGACCACGAACGAGCTGCGATCACGCCGGTCGAAGCGCGCCGCACAGGTGCGCGGGCAGCTGTCCTCGCACCCGCTGCGATGTCCCGAGCAGGTGCGGATCAGCATCCCGAACGGGCTGGTCTCATACTCGATCCGCTCGAGGTGGGCGCTCTCGGGGCAGGTGACCATGCGGCTCGCCATGCCCGAGGTCTTGCAGGCGACGGACCAGCGCCCTGAGGTCGTGCGCGATGCAGGGGCTGCGCGTACGGGGTGTGACTCGCAGACCTTGCGCGAATCCCCACCGGATCGCCGTCCCGGCGAGGTCGCGCGTGGCCAAGCCCTGGGAATCGGGACCTCGGACTGGGGTCCGACATGGCCGGCCCCGGGGGAGCCCGGAGCGGCCAGAAGCAGTGAGATGATCCCCGGATGCCCGAGCTTGATGACGAGGCGGACACCATCTGGCTCTCGCCCGAGGAGTCGACCCGCCCCATCGATCTGACCGACCACCTCGATCTGGGTGAGGACCGCTACGACGTCCAGCGCACGCTCGGCGCCGGCGGCATGGGCGAGGTCTCGCTGTGTCGAGATCGGCGGATCGGGCGCGATGTTGCCTTGAAGGCGGTGCGCGCGGACGTGGAGAGCATCCCGGCACGGCGCGCGTTCCTCGCCGAGGCGCGGGTCCAGGCGCAGCTCGAGCACCCGGCGATCATCCCGGTCTACGACATCGGGCTCGACGAGGAAGGGCGCGAGTTCTTCACGATGCGTGCGATCTCGGGGACCACCCTGGCCAAGGTCCTCGCCCGGCTCCGGAGCAACGACGCCGAGACCCACCGCGAGTTCACGCTCCTCCGCATGCTCGACGTGTTCCGGCAGGTCTGCCTCGCGGTCGATTACGCCCACAACAAGGGTGTGATCCATCGCGACCTCAAGCCCTCGAACGTGATGCTCGGCGAGTACGGCGAGGTCTACGTGCTGGATTGGGGCCTCGCCCAGACGATCGGCAGGCCCACGGAGGCACAAGGTGATGCGAGCTCGCCGGTGATGGGCACGCCGGGGTACATCGCCCCCGAGCAGACGTTCGTCGGCGGGACCATCGATCGGGGCGTCGATCTCTACTCGCTCGGCGCGATCCTGTTCGAGATCCTGTCGTTACAGCGGCTGCACCTCGGCCGGACCTCCGCCGAGATCCTCGCGTCCACGCGGAAGGGCGACCCGGTGCACGCTCACCTCCGTGCGCCCGAGCGGGAGATCCCACCCGAGCTCGACGCCGTGTGTGCCCGCGCGACCGCCTTCGATCCGCGGTCGCGTCAGCCCACCGTGCGCGCACTGGTCGACGAGATCGACGCCTTCCTCGAGGGCCACCGCAATCAATCGCTCCGGCGCGAGCTCGCCGCTCAGCACGCCGAGATCGCGCACCAGCAGGCCATCAACGCGCTCGGCGCACTCGGCACGAGCGAGGACGATGCCAGCGCCCGCAAGCGCGCTCTGCAGGAGATCGCGCGAGCTCTCGCGCTCGATCCGGACAATGGCGCCGCGCGCCGGATCCTCGTCAAGCTGATCGCGGAGCCGCCGCGGCAAGCCCCGCCCGAGGTGGAGGCGGAGCTCGAGCGCAGCGCGGAGAGCGAGGGCCAGTTCGCGATGAGGCTCGGTGGGATCGCGTACGGAACGTTCGCGCTGATCGCGCTGATCACGCTGTTCCAGGGGCTGCGCAGCTACCTCGGGCTGGCGATCGTGGTCGGCAGCATCGGCCTCGCTTCGGCGTGGTGCTTCCGGCTGACCCGCCGGTTCGCGCCGAAGGAGTCCGTGTTCGTGTTCGTGCTGAGCTCGATCGCGATCTCCGTGGCCTCGGGATTCTATGGGCCCCTCGTGATGGTGCCCGTGCTGGCCGGGGCGAACGCGACGGCGTTCAACCTCGCGATCGTCCGGCGCTACCGGCCGCACATCTTCGCGATCGGCGTGCTTGTGTTCCTGGTGCCGGCGCTCGGCGAGTGGCTGGGCGTGATCCCGCCGTCGTACGTGTTCTCCCACGGCACGATGGCCCTCGTGCCCCGGTTCATCGAGTTCGACCAGTCGATGGTCCGGCTCGCGCTGGTGGTGGTGAACATCGCCGCCGTGATCGCGCCGGCGCTCGTGGTGTGGAGGATCGCGGACACCAAGGACGAGCTGCGCCGCAAGTACGTGCTCCAGAGCTGGCAGCTGCGGCAGCTGGTGGCGGACTGAGGTCCTGTATGTCGGTCGAGATCCGAGTGGTTCCAGTCACACGTCGGAGCACCCAAAGAGACCCAAGCAGAGAACCGGGCCAGCCTGTAGCGGGCATCAGCCAGGAGCTGGGAAGCAAAGCAGCGGACTCGTGAAAACCTCTCCGACCTTGGTTCCTGGCTTCCTGGGTTTGAAATCCGGGAGCAGTGGTGATCGAGCCAGAAGTTCGAGGGGGCCCTAGTTCGGCGGTGCGGGGAATGGCGTCATCGCCGGGACCTCGGCGACCAGCGTCTGAGCGTTGGGCGAGGCCGCGAGCGTGATCGGCTTGCAGTAGACCTTGAGCGTCTGCATGTTCTCCTGGATCCGCTGCATGAATGTGGGATCGCTCATCGAGCCGGTGATCGGGATGATGCACGCCGAGTACTTGCCGGCCACCAGCTCCTCGAACTTCGGCATCGGCATGGTGCCGCCGAGCCAGAACTTCATGCTCTGACCACCGCCCTGGAACATGCCGTCGATCAGCTGCTTGCCGGTGGCAGGGGCGACCAGGCCCGACATCAGGAACACCTGCGCCGCATCGACCTGATTGCCCGCGAGCGGCTTGATGGTGACCGTGAGCGAGAGCGTGCCCACGGGGATGTCGATCGTGACCTTGGTCTCCTTGCCGGCGGTGACCGTGACCGTCGTCGAGCTCGACTTCATCGACATCATCTGCTGCTGCATCGCCTGCAGGACGTGCGGCCCCTCCGAGACCTTCGCGATCGTGAAGTTCCCTTCGTCATCGGTCTGTGCGAAGGCGGCCGAGGCACCGCCGCCCTTGGCGGAATCGCTGACGGTCACGCGCGGTAGCGGCTTGCCCTGCGAGGTGACCTTGCCGCTGATCGAGCCATAGCCGCGCAGCGTGAGGGTCATCGGCGCGGGATCGTCGGCGCCTTCGGGAACGCCCACGGCGAGCGAGCGGCCGCGCGTGGGGTGATCGGCCACCACGTTGGTGGCCTTCTTCGGGATCCCGATGATCGTGAACTCGCCGGCCTGATCCGAGACCGCCGAGCGGATGCCGCCCATCTCCTCGAACTGCGCCATCTGGTCCTCGCTGCCCTCCGCCGTGAACAGCATCTCGCCGACCTTGATCTTCGCGCCGGCGACCGCGGTCCCCGAGGCGTCGACGACCTTGCCGGCGAGCTTGCGCCCGCGGAACACGGTGACCTTGCCGAGGTCCGTGGTCTTGCCGGGCTCGATCTTGACGTCGCGCTTCACCATCTCGGCGAACTCGAGGCCGCGGAACGTGACGTCGTAGGTGCCCGGTGTGATGTCCTTGAGATCGAACGCGCCGGCCTTCGCGGGCGTGCTCGGCTGCATCCCGATCTGCACCATCGCAGAGGCCGGTGCCTCGGCCGCGCCATCGAGGACGATCGTGCCCTTGAGCTCGCCGGGGGCGGGCAGGGTGATCTTCACGCCCTTGTCCCCGGTCTTCGCCGACGTGCCCTGCTGCCCCCACTCCTGGAACCCCACGCTCGCGCGGGCGGCCCACAGCCGGTACGCGCCATCGGGGAGGCCGTGGATCACGAACCCGCCGCCGCCATCCGTGGTGGCCGAGGACATGCCCGCGAGCGCGAGGCCCTCGGTGTTCCCACCACCCAGGATGTCCGGGAACGCGTTGACCGTGACCTCGGGCACTGGCTGGCCCTTGTCGTCGACGACGATGCCCGTGATCGTGCCGCTGACATCGAGCACGAGCTCGAGGTTTGTGACCTCGGCCTTGGCCTCGAGATCCACGTCGGCGATCTTGCTCGCCGCCAGATCGGACTCCGCACGCGCCTGCTGCTTCGCGCGCGCGAGGCCGCGCAGCTCGAACGCTCCGTCCTTGTCGGTGGTCGCCTGCCGCGCCGCCACCATCCATTGGTTCGCGCCCTTGCCGGAGATCCGGACCGTGGCGAACGCCACCGTGCGGTGATCCTTGTCGACCACCTTGCCGGCGATCCGCCCGCCGGCCTTCATCGTGATCACGATGCCCGTGACCGCGCGATCCTTGATCGTGATCGGCGTCGACCGCGCCGGTGCGTGCTCTCCATCCACGGCGGACAGCGTGTGGCTCCCCGGCGCGAGCGCCGCGATCGTGAACTGGCCCTTGTCGTCGGTGGTGACCTCGTCGTCCTTGCGGCCACCGAAGTCCCACATCCCGGTCTGCGCATCGACCTTCGCCTTGGCGATCGGTGCACCCGATTCGTCGACGACCTTGCCGGAGACGGCGTAGCCCTTGTGCAGCGTGATCGTGATCTGGCCGGTCGCACCTGAAGATCCGATCGTGGTGAACGCGGAGCCGGAGGCATAGCCGGGCGCCGCGGCCTGGACGCTGACCCAACCGGGGTGCACGGGCTCGATCGTCGCCTTGCCCTGGTCGTCGGACTTCGCGGCGTGATCCTCGTCGGCCTTGACGTCGGCGCCGGCGATCGGCTTGGCGTCATCGTCCTGCACCGTGACCACGAGGGAGGCGCCCTCGGTCAGCCGGATCACGACCGGATCACCCTTGTCGACGAGCTTGTAGGTCGCCGAGCCGATCAGCTTGCCGCTCGACGCGGTCAGCGTGTACGTGCGGCCCACCAGCTTGTCGAAGCTGAACGAGCCGTCTTCCTCCGAGACTGCCGTGCGCGGTGGCACCGAGCCGAGCCAGACCTTGGCGCCGCCGACCGGCTTCCCATCGGGCCCCAGCACCTGACCCTCGAGCGGCAGCGGGCCTTCGGGATCGAGATCGAGCGACCACTTCGGCGCGACGCCGCGCGGCGCGGCGGGCGCACTCTCGGGCTGCGGCGTGGGCGTGGTGGTCTTCGGCTTGAGGTCAGCGCTGCGCGGTGCCTCCGCCGTCGTCTTCGGAGCGTCCTTGCCGCCGCGCAGGAACAGGAACCAGATCGCGACGGCCGCAACTACGGCCGCGACGACTCCACCGATCAGCTTGCGATTCATCGAAGCTCCGATGCGCGGGTGCGCGCGTGCGCATCATGCGGACGAGTTCCATGTCGCACCAGGGGTGCGACCACCTGCGACGGTCGATCTCGTCAGGTGCCGACCACGGCTCGCGTCCTGTCAGCACCACACAGGTGAACGTTTTGTTCAACCGTTCGAAATGATTGACCGACTGCGCGACTACGGAGCGTCGAGGAACGCGTAGCGCCAGTCGGTGGGAGACGACAAGGTCTCCTTGATCGTCCGCGCCGCGACGAACCGTAGGAGGTTCAGGTGCGAGCCGGCCTTGTCGTTGGTGCCCGAGGCGCGCGCGCCGCCGAACGGCTGCTGCCCGACCACCGCGCCGGTCGGCTTGTCGTTGATGTAGAAGTTGCCGGCCGCATCGCGCAGCGCGGTCGAGGCCTCGACGATCGCCTGCCGGTCGCGCGCGAACACCGCGCCGGTCAGCGCGTACGGCGAGGTCCGATCCACGAGCTCGAGGGTCTCGGCCCACGCGCGATCCGGATAGATGTGGGCGGTCAGGATCGGACCGAAGAACTCGTCCACCATGTGGCGCACGCTCGGGTTCTCGGTGGTGATCAGGGTCGGGCGCACGAACCAGCCCTCGCGACCATCCGTGGTGCCGCCGGCGACGATCTTCATGCCGGCCGTGGCCCGGGCCTCGGCGATCGCCGCGGTGTGCTTGTCGAACGCGCCCTGCTTGATCACGGCGCCCATGAAGTTCGTGAAGTCCGCGACGTCACCCTGCTTGAGCGCATCGATGGTCTCGCACAGCTCGGGCTGGATCTGCTTCCACAGCGACTGCGGGATGTACGCGCGCGAGGCCGCGGAGCACTTCTGCCCCTGGTACTCGAACGCGCCGCGGACCAGGCCCGTGATCAGCGCCTTCGGATCGGCGGAGGGGTGCGCGAGCACGAAGTCCTTCCCGCCGGTCTCGCCGACCAGGCGCGGGTAGCTCTTGTACTTGTCGAGGTTGTCGGCGACGCGCTTCCACATCATGCGGAACACGTCCGTCGAGCCCGTGAAGTGGATGCCCGCCAGCGCGGGGTGATCCAGCAGCAGATTGGTGGAGCCGTGCGGGAGGCCCGGGATGAAGTTGATCACGCCTGGCGGGAGGCCGGCCTCCTCGAGCACCTGGTAGATGCACCACGCGGCGAGCACCTGGCTCTCGGCCGGCTTCCACACCACCGTGTTGCCCATCAGCGCGGGGGCGGTGGGCAGGTTGCCGGCGATCGCCGTGAAGTTGAACGGCGTCAGCGCGAACACGAAGCCCTCGAGCGCGCGCAGCTCCATCGAGTTCCACACGCCCGGCGAGCTGTTCGGCTGCTGCTTGTACAGCTCCTGCGCGTAGTGGACGTTGAACCGCCAGAAATCGATCAGCTCGCACGCCGAATCGATCTCGGCCTGGTGCGCGGTCTTGCTCTGGCCGTGCATGGTGGCGGCGTTCATCCGCGCGCGCCACGGCCCGGCGAGCAGCTCGGCGGCCCGGAGCAGCACCGCCGCGCGGGCCTCCCAGCGCATGGCCGACCAGTCGCGGCGCGCCGCGAGCGAGGCCTTGATCGCACGCTCGGCGACATCATCGGTGGCGGCGTGGAACCGCGCGATCACGTGCTTGTGGCGATGCGGCATCACCACCTCGCGCAGCTTGCCGGTGTGGATGCGCTCGCCGCCGACGACGCACGGGATCTCGGCGACCTGACCCTCGATCGCGGCGAGCGCGGCCTTCAGCTTCGCGCGCTCGGCGCTCCCGGGGGCATAGCCGAGGACGGGCTCGTTGATCGGATCGGGAACGCGGGCGATCGCGTCATGCATGACCCTCGTGTACCACGCGCCCGGAACCGCCGGCGATGGCCGTGGCGATCAGGCCGCGCGACGCGCGTGTACGATGTGCAGATGAAGCTGCTCGCCATGCCGGCCGTCGTCACCGTCGTCGCCGCCGTCACCGCCGTCACCGGGATGAGCCTCGCGCACGCCGAGGTCACGGCGAAGGTCGATCCGCTCGCCGCGACCCTGACCAGGCTCGGCGAGGCCGCGAACTGCACCGACAAGGCGTCACCGCAGCGTCCGTGGTGCATCGCGGCGGGCTTCGGCAAGGGCGCGGCCGGCACGTTGCCCAAGAAGGCGCTGGTCGGGATGACGGTCGAGCTCGAGGACGGCAAGGACGTGGCCGATGCGCTGACCAACAGCGTCACGTTCGTCGCGCTCGCGATCGACAAGGACGGCAAGGTCAAGCTGACGGACATCAAGCCGAGTGGTCCCGAGGATGCCAGGAGCGTGGGCGAGGCCGTCGCCGCCGCGGCGATGGTGTTCAAGGACAAGGCGAAGACCGCGAAGCTGCCCAAGGAGCTCTCGGACTTCGTCAAGACCCTGAAGGGCGCCTACGCGACGAAGAAGGCCAGCAACGCCTGGACCTGGACGGGCAAGAGCGCGTCCAGGCTCCGCAAGGTCGGCAAGTTCTACGTGATCATCGAGCAGCCCGAATCCGGCAACGGCCTGTGGGCGACGATCCTCACCGACGCCTGGGAGTAGTCACTTCTTCGGCGTGCACGCCGCGATCGCCGCCAGGTCCTTGGCGGCGACCAGGCAGCGGCGCTGGTCCGCGCTCATCTTGCGCGCGACGCACTGATCGACCATCGCCTTCTTGTTCTGGACCTCCATGTCGCCATGGCCGGTCATCGCCTGCTTGGTGACGGCCATCATGCTGTCCACCACCTGGTCGCACGAGGGCCCATCGTCGGCCTTCGAGCAGCCGGTGAACATCAGCGTCGCGATCACGAGCCAGCGCATGCCGCGAGCTTACTGCTTCGGGCAGACGTACGCATCGATGAAGATGTCGTAGGTCTTCTCGGGGCACTTCACGGCGTACTTGTCGATGATCGAGCCGCAGCGCCCGCCGGAACCCACGTTGCCGACCCGCGCGGTCTCGGCGTCCATGATCGGGTGCGAGGTATCGTTGCAGGTCAGCGAGACCAACCACGCGTTCTCGTCGCGCACGCCGCACATCTCGATCGGCAGCGCCTTGGTGGACTTCGCCTGGCTGTACTTGGTCACGCCGGCGCCGTTGCGCTTGTTGTACTCGACGGGCGGGAGGCCGACGGCCTTCATGTCCATGCCCGGCGGATCCGTGCACGCACGGAGATCCTGCTTCTCGGTCTGCTGCGCGCTCTCGCTGGCCGCCTGCATGCAGCCTTTAACTTCCTCGCACGAGGGCTGGATCACGCAGTTGATGAACGTCTGGGCGGTCGGGTCGGCGCCGGCCTCCTTGAACGCGGTCACGCACTGGTTCTCGTCGATCTCGAGGGCGGCGAACTCTCCGCAGCGCGAGGCCTTGAGGTCCATCACGCGCTTGCACACCGCCTTGACGTCGGTGGCGGCGATCGTCGGCGCCGTGGGGGCGGTGGGCGTGGCGCCGGAGCCGGCGGTGGTCGGTGGTGGGGTGGTGACGGGCGTGGGCTGGGGCTTGGTGGAGCCACCGCATCCCGCGGCGAGGAGGAGGATCAGGCCGGCGCGCATGGCCGAAACGGTATCACGCGGTAATGTCGCGCATGGCGATCCGCCCCGCCCACGACGATGACTTCGATGCGATCGCCGCGATCACGAACCACTACATCGCGACGTCCACGATCCACTTCGCGTACGAGCCGCTGACCGCCGGAGAGCTCCGCACCCAATGGCACGGCTATCGCGATCGGTTTCCGTGGCTGGTGACCTGCGTCGACGGCGCCGTGGTCGGCTATGCGAAGGCCGGCACCTGGCGCGATCGCGCCGCCTACAACTGGACCGCCGAGACCGGCATCTACATCGCCGATGCGTCACGCGGGCAGGGCCTCGGCAAGCCGCTCTACGTGGCGCTGCTCGCCGAGCTCGAGGCCCGGGGCTTCCGCTCGGTGGTCGCCGGAATCACGCTGCCGAACGAGCCGAGCGTGGCGATGCACCTCGCGCTCGGGTTCGAGCCGTGCGGGGTGATCCAGGATGCCGGCTTCAAGCACGGGGCGTGGCACGCCGTGGGGTTCTGGCAGAAGCGGTTCAGCCGAGCCGTCGCGTCATGATCGTGCGCGGTGACGCCACGAACCCCGAGCGCTCGTAGAGCCGCATCGCGGGGTTGTCGTCGCGGACCTGCAGGTGCAGCGCCTTGATATCGCGCAGCGCGAGCTCGGGGACCAGCGCCTCGATCGCCGCCGCGCCGGCGCCTTGCGTGCGCTGATCGGCATCGATCCACAGCTCGGTCAGCCAGCCCTCGCGCCCACCGAACTCGAGGTCGAACCCGAACGTCACGATCGCGTAGCCGATCGTCTGCCGGTCACGCGTCACCAGCCAGACGCCGCCGAACCCGGGGTTCCCGAGCAGCTGGCGGAGGCCGGCCTCGAGCCGAGCGTTGTCGATCTCGATGCTCTCGTGATCCTGGAGCGCGCGCGTGCGGGGAAGCACCTCGGACAGATCCGTCAGCGTGGCGGGGCGGAGCGAGATCATGGGTGGTGGATCATGCCATCCTCGGCGAGATGACGGAGCGCCTTGCGTGCGTGGTGACGCTGTTCGCGAGCCTGGCATGTTCGAACAAGGCGGACTCCCCCGCGGAGAAGCCGGCGAAGGCCGCACCGCCCCCAGTGAAGACCCAGCCGTCCGTGGGCGACCAACCACCAGCCGGCGCCGATCCGTTCGGTGCGGAGTTGGGTGCGGAGCTCGCGGCGATCACGCCGGGGCCGGTCCGCGATAGCTACGCGGTCTGGGACAACATCGTCGATCCGCACACCAGCGCCAAGGGCGTGTCGGTCTACTACACGCCTTCGATCGTGGATGCCCACGAGCAACTCAAGAAGGTGCTCGAGAAGCACCGGGTCATCGAGCATGCGCTCGACGTGTTTCGCACCGCGGTGGAGGCGCCCGTGACGCTCGAGATCCGGCTCGCCACCTGCGGTGCAGCCGATCTCCAGTATCACGCCGGCAAGCAGCAGGCGACGATCTGCTACGAGCTGATCGAGCAGGCGCTGGCCTCGTTCAAGCCGCACGCGAAGTCACCCGAGGAGCTCGGGACCGCGGTCGCCGGCGCGACGTTCGGCTACCTGCACGACGCGCTCGCCCACGTCTATGGCGGGTTCGATGCCGACGAGCCCGCACGACAGCTGAGGATGCACGCGGTCTACCTCGGTGCCGGCGAGCCGGGGGCGGCGATCATCCTGTCAGGTGCTTACTGGCTCGCGGCACAGCGCGCGATCGGTCCGGAGCTCGAGTGGTACGACAAGCAGCACGAGGGCAACCTGGCGGCCTACGAGACCGCGATCTGCGCCGTGTATGGGGCGAGCCCGACCAAGCGCGCGGCGCTCGCGACCCAGCGCGGGGTGACGAAGACTCCCGCTGCGTGCGCGGCGGTGTACGCCACGGCGTCGGCTGGGATGAAGGAGCTGGCACACCTGCTCACTGATCGAGCGCTCCGCATCTACCAGCTCGAGCGCCCGAAGCAGGTGGACGTGGACCTGGATTGCAAGTCCACCGCAGGCTGGATGGTGCTCATGCTGAGCGACAGCAAGTCGTCGAGCTACTGGAAGGAGCAGCAGGAGATCTTCACGAAGAACTGCGAGGAGCAGGGCTGGTCGCAGGACGTGCGGAAGTGCGCCTTCGACGCGCGCGACAAGGCCGCACTGATGGCGTGCGGGCTCGAGATCAAGCCGCACTGACGACGACTGCCGTCAGTGTCATAAACAGACCCATAAACAAGACCATTGATGTGCTATCAACGGTCATGGTCAAGCGAAAGTTCGAGACCGCCGCGGCGGAGCCCCGGTCCCCCTACGGGGCGGCCACGCGAACGTTCCAGGTCGCCGAGGACATCATCCCGATCGCCGAGCTCAAGGCGAAGCTCTCCGAGGTGGTCCGAAGCCTCGACGCGCGCCCGCGGCCGCTGGTGATCACGCTGAACGGCAAGCCGGCTGCGGTGGTGATGTCACCGCGCGAGTACGATCAGCTCGTGTACCGGCAGCACGTGCTGTCGTCGATCGCAGACGGGCTCGCCGATGCCGCCGCGGGAAACGTCTCCACGAGCGACGAGGTTCTCGCGAGGCTGAAGACGCGGTACGGAATCGCCGACAAGCGGAAGCGGCGATGACGGCCTCCTGGACGAAGCGCGCCGAGCTCGAGCTCCAGGAGATCATCGATCGCATCGCCGATGACAATCCGATCGCTGCCTACGAGTGGGGCGAACGCCTCGTGCGACGGGCCGACGCTGCGGCGAGGATGAAGTTGAGCGGCCGCGTCGTGCCAGAGCTTGGCCGAGAAGACGTTCGTGAGGTCTTCTTGGGCGCGTACCGCATCATGTATCGGGTCACGGGGGCGGGGATCGTGGTGATCACCGTCCTCGAAGGCCACATGCAAGTGCGGCCCGATCTGGATCCGGACGCTCGGTAACTACTCGCGATCGAGGTACGTGTAGCCGATCATGCCCTGGCGGAACCGGTTGATCAGCGTCCGGCTCTCCTCGATCGTCATCAGCTTCTTGCGCAGCGCCGACTCGACGCTGTTGCGCAGCCGGCCGAGCAGATCGCTCGGCGAGTAGTCGACGAACGCGAGCACCTCGCTCACCGTGTCGCCGGCGACCACTTCCTTGACGTCGTACTCGCCCTCCTCCGAGAGCTGGACGTGCACGGTGTTGGTGTCGCCGAACAGGTTGTGGAGGTCGCCGAGGATCTCCTGGTACGCGCCGACCAGGAAGATGCCGAGGAAGTAGTCCTGGCCATCGGCCTTCGGGTGCAGCTCGAGCACGTGCTTGACGTCGCGCAGATCGATGAACGAATCGATCTTGCCGTCCGAGTCACACGTGATGTCCGCGAGCGTGGCGCGGTGCGTGGGCTCCTCGTTGAGCCGGTGGATCGGACAGATCGGGAACAGCTGATCCACCGCCCACGCATCGGGCACGGACTGGAACATCGAGAAGTTGCAGAAGTACGTATCGCTGAGTGCCTTCTCGAGGCCCTCGAGCTCCTCGGGCATGTGCGACATGCCGCGCGACAGGTTCAGGACCTTCTCGCACGTGGACCAGAAGAGGTTCTCGCACAGCACGCGGTTCTCGAGAGAGAGGTGCCCGAGGTTGAACAGCTGGAGGACCTGATCCTTGTACTCGACGGCGTCGTGATAGCTCTCGAGGAGGTTCTTCGCCGAGACGCTCTGGAACGTCTCCCACATGTTGTTGACGAGCGGCGGCACGGGCTTCACGAGCGCGGCCGGCACCTGGGGCGCGAACTCGGTGACGCCGAGGACGTTGACCACCAGCACCGAGTGGTGCGCGGCGATCGCGCGGCCGGACTCGCTGACGATGTTCGGGTGCGGGACCTGATCCGCGTCGCAGATCTCCTTGATCGCGAACACCACGTCGTTCGCGTACTCCTGCACCGTGTAGTTCATCGACGAGCTGAAGTTGGTCTGCGAGCCGTCGTAGTCCACGCCGAGACCGCCGCCGACATCGAGGTACGACAGGCCCTTCGCGCCCATCTTGTACAGCTCGACGAACAGCCGGCCGGCCTCGCGCAGCGCGTTCTTCACGCTCTTGATCGCGCTGATCTGCGAGCCGAGGTGGAAGTGGAGGAGCTTGACCGTATCGGTCTGGCCCCACGCCTTCAGCTTGTTGATCGCGTCGACCATCTCGGCCGCCGAGAGGCCGAACTTCGAGAAGTCACCGCCGGACTGCTCCCAGCGGCCCGCGCCACGCGAGGACAGGCGCGCGCGGATGCCGACCGAGGCCTTGATCTTCACGCGCTCGCTGACCCGGTGGATCTGGTCGAGCTCCGTGGGCTTCTCGACGACGAGGATGATGGTCTTGCCCATCTTCGAGGCGAGCAGCGCCGTCTCGATGTAGTCCTCGTCCTTGTAGCCGTTGCAGATGATGATCGACTCGTCATCCTGGTGGATCGCCATGATGGCGAGCAGCTCGGGCTTGCTGCCCGCCTCGAGCCCGTAGTGGAACGGGCGACCGAACTCGATGATCTCCTCGACCACGGTGCGGTTCTGGTTGACCTTGATCGGGTACACGCCGCGGTACTGACCGCCGTAGCCGTACTCCTTGATCGCGCCGTTGAACGCGCCGCACAGCAGCTCGATGCGCGCCTTCAGGATGTCCGAGAACCTGAGCAGGATCGGCAGCTGGATGCCGCGCCCGCCGAGCTCGTCGATCAGCTCCTTCATGTCGATGGCGCCGTTGCCCTCGCCACGTGGCTGGACGATCAGGTTGCCCTGGTCATTGACCGCGAAGTACCCACAGCCCCAGCGGGGGATGTTGTACGTGTCGTTCGCGTCGGCGGCGGTCCACCGGCGGAGTGGGTCGGACGAGAGCAGAGCCTTCGCGCGGGCCATGGTTTGTACATGGGATTACGTGCATTTGCCCCCCGACGCAATGGGGATCGTACCCCTGCGCGAGGCGGCTACGCGGCGAGGCGCGGGCTGGACGCGCGGCGGATCCGGCGGTGACCACGCGTGGCGGCCTCGTCGACATCGGCGCGCCAGTCCTTCGGGTCGTAGATCTCCGAGATCGTGCCGCGCGGGAACCGGCGGGGCCGCGTCAGCTTCGCGGTGACGGTCGCCGAAGCGGAGCCGGCCTCGGGCGAGATCACGTCGTGGACCTCGGTGCACGGCACCTCCTCGTCGGCGGTGCGCCACGGCTCGCGGACATCGCCGAACAGGCCGTGCATCACGTTGCGGATCGTGTCGACGCCACCGGTCCAGCCGCGGCCGGCCATCACGCGCTCGAGCGCCTCGATCATCGCGGCACACGACGGGTAGCGCATCGCAGGATCCGCGGCGAGCGCGGTGCGCACCACCTGCTCGAGCTCGATCGGGTAGTCGGAGACCAGATCGGAGGGCGAGATGAAATCGCCACGGACCACGGAGAGCATGCGCTCGAAGTCGGTCTTGCCGTGGAAGCAGCGCGCGCCGGTGGTCAGCTCGTAGAGCACGATGCCGAGCGCGAACACATCGGTCAGGTGATCGACCTTGTCGCCCATGCACTGCTCGGGAGACATGTAGCTCGCCTTGCCGCGGACGATGCCGGGCGAGGTGTGGACGGTGGAGATCGTGGAGCGCGCGATCCCGAAATCGACGACCTTCACCACGCCATCGTGGCCGACCATGATGTTCGACAGCGAGACATCACGATGGACGAGGCGGAGCGGCTTGCCTTCGAGATCGCAGCGGCGGTGCGCGTGATCGAGGCCGGCGGCCGCCTGCGCGACGATCGAGAGCGACATCGCGAACGGGATCGGCTGATTGCCGTGCGAGGCGGCGAGCAGGATCTCGCGGAGGTCGGCGCCGTGCACGTACTCCATCGCGAGGTAGTGGAGGCCGCCCACGACCTCGGCGCCGAGCACGCTGGCGACGTTCTTGTGCGACAGCAGACCGACCACGCGGGCCTCATCGAGGAACAGCGCGCAGGACTCGCGATCCATCGAGCGCTGGGCGTTCAGGATCTTGAGCGCCACGTGCTGCTCGCCGTCCTTGGCGAGGAACACGTCGGCCATCCCACCCTGCGCGAGGGGCTTCACCAGCTCGTAGGTGCCAAGGCGCTGGCCCACCGACACCTGAGAAACCTCATCACTGGTCATCGGATATCCTACGAGGCTCGAGCCAAGGTGGATCCCTGCGATCATTCCTGAGGAGTTCGAGGTAGTTGAGTGGGTGTTCGTCATGGTCTCCGGATCAGGCAGTTAGCGCCCAGGACCAGCAGTTCGCCGGGGTGCGGACCTTGGATGCAGCCAAGATCCGTCCGTGGATCGGGCGGTTACCTGGGAGAGGCGGCAGGGCGCCTGAAGTCGCACCGAATCGACCTCAGTCGGAGTAGTCAGGCAGCTTACATCTTGTCATGACAGCCGTTTTAGATAGATTCGCCCACCCCCTATGGCCAACGAGGTCGTCAAAGGCAGCCCCGCCGCGAGCGTGATCGCGGATGAAGAGCGGCTGTTCGGCCAGATCCAGGCACGCGTCGCGCTGGGCGAAGAGGACGAGGGGCGTCCGCGGATCGGCGCGAGCGATCTCGATACGCAGCTGCTGAGCCTGCGCGATCAGATCGCGGAGGCCAGGCCCGAGGATCTCCCACCGCTGGTCGAGGAGATGACCCGACTCGCGGCGCTGCGCACGCGGATCGGCGGCGGCGTGTCGCTCCCGATCGACATGGCCTCGCCGTACTTCGCGCACATGCGGCTCAAAGAGCAGGGCAAGTCGCGCGACGTGATGGTGGGCAAGCGCGGCTTCATCGATCGCCAGTCGAACGTCCAGATCGTCGACTGGCGCAACGCGCCGATCTCCCGGATCTACTACCGCTACGAAGAGGGCGACGACTACGAGGAGGAGATCGCGGGCCGGCGTACGGAGGGCATGGTCGAGGTCCGCCGCAATGTCTCGATCCACAAGGGCAACCTCCGCCGGATCGGCGCGCCGCAGGGCACGTTCCTCAAGGACGCACGCGGCAGCTGGGTGCAAGCGGTCGGGCAGATCGCGCCCGTCCTCCACGGCGGCATGGGCAAGGCCGCGCGGCCGGTCGCGCCGCCACGCGAGAAGGGCAAGCTCGGCATCCACCACGGCGTCGCGCGCGCCGACAAGGCGCTCCCCGAGATCGCCGCGCTGATCGACAAGGAGCAGTTCGAGCTGATCACGCAGCCGGGGAGCGGCATCGTCGTGATCCAGGGTGGCGCCGGCTCCGGCAAGACCACGGTCGCGCTGCATCGCATCGCGTTCCTGAACTTCCAGGATCCGCGTCGGTTCCGGGCCAACCACACGCTGTTCGTCGTGCCCTCGCAGGCGCTGGTCCGGTACGTCTCGGGCGTGCTGCCCTCGCTCGGCGTCTCGGGCGTCCCCGTGGTCACGTACACCGGCTGGGCGCGCTCCACGCGCATGCGGTGCCTCCCCGAGGCGCCCACCAAGTACAACATCGATCCGCCCGAGCACGTCTCGCGCGTGAAGAAGCATCCCGCACTCCTCGGCATGCTCGCGACCTGGGTCGAGAAGCAGGCGGTGGAGATCGGTGGCGAGCTCGCCTCGATCCACGCACCGGCGATCGAGGAGTGGAACCGCCTCGTCAGGCGCGCGCTCGTGCCCCGCCTCGCGGGCATGTACAGCTGGGCGAAGAAGGCGGCCGAGCTCGATCCGAACATCCGCGTCGCGCTCGAGGGCGCGATCAAGCGCTGGAAGAAGCGCGCGGATGACGTGGTGCTCGACTGGGCCGAGATGTTCACCGATCCGGTCGCGCTCGGTGAGGGCTTCGTCGGGACCGACGTCTCCACCAAGGACATCGAGCGCGTGGTGGCGTGGATGCGTCGCCAGCTCGCGAAGCCGCAGAAGGCGCCGGTCGACGAGGAGGGCAAGGAGATCCTCGATGCGGAGGGGCAGGCGCTCGAGCCCGACGAGGACGATCCGGCCGGCAAGTTCGACGACGAGGACGATCCGATCCTGCTGCGCCTGATCCAGCTCAAGCGGGGTTCGCTGCAGACGCCGAACGGCGACGAGCTGGTCTACGAGCACGTGGCGATCGACGAGGCGCAGGATCGCTCCGCCCTCGAGGTCAAGGTGCTGGTCGAGGCCGTCCACGCGCCCGACAACGATCCGGCCAAGCGCTCGGTGACGATCGCCGGTGACACCGCGCAGCGGCTCGTGTTCGACAACAACTTCAGCGGCTGGGCCGAGCTGCTGCTGCAGACCGGGCAGCCCGCGATCGTGCGGCCGCTCAAGCTGTCGTACCGCTCCACCGCCGAGGTCATGCAGCTCGCGCGCGAGATCCTCGGCCCCGATCTCGCGCCCGAGGAGCCACTCGCCGCGCGCCCGGGCGAGCCGGTCGAGCTCCACGAGTTCGGTGATCTCGGCGAGGCCGTGGCGTTCCTCGGCGATGCCCTGCGCAACCTGATGGCGCGCGAGCCCACCGCCTCGTGCGCCGTGATCTCGCGCCACCCCGAGCAGGCCGACGCGTACTACGAGGGGCTGAAGCGCGCCGAGATCCCGGCGCTGCGCCGCGTGCGCAAGGACGAGTTCAACTTCCAGCCCGGCGTCGACGTCACCGATGTGACCAGCGTGAAGGGCCTCGAGTTCGACTACGTGGTGATGGTCGATGTCAACGCAGCGAGCTACCCGGACCAGCACTGGGCGCGGCACTTGCTCCACATCGGCGTGACGCGTGCGGCCCACCAGCTGTGGATGGTCTCGACCGGCGAGCCGAGTGTGCTGGTGCCGAGGTCGCTGCTCGACGGCGGCCGGATGACCGTCGGCTGAGCGAGGCAACATGTCGGTCGATCCAGCCTGGAGCACGTACGGGATCTCGGCGGCGGAGGTGGCGGCGCGGATTCCGTCCGGCTCGCGCGTGTTCTTGCACGGGGCCGCCGCGACGCCGATCCCGGTGATCGATGCGCTGGCAGCGCGGACCGATGTCGAGGGCGTCCGCCTCTACCACCTGCACACCGCGGGGACGGCGAGCTTCGTCGCGCCCGAGGTGGCCGCCCGGCTGCGCTCGATCTCGTTCTTCGTCGGCCCGCACGTGCGTGCCGCGGTCGCCGAAGGTCGCGCGGACTTCATGCCCTTGTTCCTGTCCGACATCCCGGGGCTATTCACGACCGGGGCGATCCCGCTCGATGTCGCGCTGGTCCAGCTGTCCCCGCCCGATCGCCACGGGTTCTGCTCGCTCGGCACTTCGGTGGATGCGGCGCGCGCCGCGGTCGACAGTGCGCGCGTGGTGCTCGCGGAGATCAACGAGCGCATGCCGCACACACACGGCAATAGCGTCGTGCCGCTCGCCCGCATCGATGCGTTCGTTCACACCGACCGGCCGCTGCCGGCGGCATCACTCTCGGCACCCTCTGCGGTCGAGCTGCGGATCGGGGAGCTGGTGTCCGAGCTGGTCGACGACGGCGCCACCCTACAGATGGGGATCGGGGCGATCCCCGATGCCGTGCTCGCCCGGCTCGCCGATCATCACGAGCTGGGTGTCCACACGGAGATGTTCTCGGACGGGCTGATCGCCCTGATCCAAGGCGGCGTGGTCACCAACCGGAAGAAGGCCGTCCATCCGGGCCGTACGGTGACCAGCTTCGTCAACGGCAGCCAGCGCCTGTACGACTTCGTCGATCACAACCCGACCGTCGAGTTCCACGGGTGCGATCGCACCAATGACACGGCGTTGATCCGGAAGAACGACAAGGTCACGGCGATCAACTCGGCACTCGAGGTCGATCTGAGCGGCCAGGTATGCGCCGACTCGATCGGCCATGCGATCTTCTCCGGAATCGGCGGGCAGATGGACTTCCTCCGCGCCGCGGCACTGTCCCGTGGAGGCAAGCCGATCGTGGCGTTGCCGTCGACCGCCGCGGGCGGCAAGATCTCTCGGATCACGGCGGAGCTGAAGGCAGGTGCCGGTGTGGTGACCACACGCGGCCACGTCCACTGGGTGGTCACCGAATACGGTGCCCGCAACCTGCATGGACTCACGCTGAGGGAGCGCGCCGAGGCGTTGATCTCGATCGCCCATCCCGATGTCCGCGGGGAGCTTCGTCGCTCTCTCGACGACCTCCGTCACTACGATCTGGGGTGAACGAGCGCGCAAGCGCGGAATCTTGCCAGCCCTCCAGCGCAAGATTCTCCGGCTCCGACGCGGGTGGTTCCGTGTGCGTCCTCAGTCATGTCGCGAACCTCGCGACCCGCCCGCATTCGGCACGCGACTCGCAATCAGTCACCACATGCGGACGCGACTCTACGATGGGGTCTACGAGGTCTTCGTATCGACTGGCATGGGGATCCATGTGGGCCCGAAGTTCAGGCTGCTCGACGACGCACGCCGCTACGTCGAGCTCCACGCCCACGAGGCTAGCCACGCCGTGCGTGGACCGCACGGGGACTGGGAGCTGGTCGAGCCGCGCCGCGCGTGACCCCCGAGGCCCGGCCTCCGTCGGGATCGAGCGCGCGCTGTTTCATCACGACGACATCGAGGTCGTGGAGCATCCGAACAAGCTGAACCCCACGGGGAAGCGCTACGACAAGGCCGCGCTGCGGGCCGCTGGCGAGCGCGGGAAGGCGCTGCTGGCCAGCGAGCACTACGCGATCCGCTCGATGATCGTCGAGGGTGAGCGGGCGGCGGTGATGACGGTGTGGACCGGCATCGTCAACGACGGCCGGCAGCTGACCGCACAGATCTGCAGCATCATCGAGTTCCGCGACGGCAAGGTCTGGCGTCAGGAGCAGTTCGACTGCTTCGCCTGAGGTAACGTCGCGCTCATCTCGTGAGCACGTCGGAGGCGACCCAGGGGACGGCGATCGCGGCGCTCGAGGCCGCACGCAACGAAGCGCAGGTCCGCGCGCAGGGCAGCCTCCTCGGCGAGCGACGGGCGGCAGTGGCGCGGCTCGTGATGATCGCGATGTTCGCGGTGGTGGCCACCGTCGGAGGGCATACCGACCTCCTGCAGACGGCGGTCGGCTTCGTCTACACGTTGTTCGCGCTGACCACGATCGTGATCGTTCACCGGGTCAGGGTCGCGCGGCCCGAGCTCTCTCGCTGGCGGCCGGTGATGGTGACCGTGGTCGACTTCACGTTGATCACGACGATGGCGTTCCTCGACCTTCGCCGCGGAGAGCCGTTCTCGCCGGCGCAGCACGCGGTCTCCGCGGCGATCCTGATCTCGTTCGCGGTGGTGCGGACCAGCCTGTGGCACGTGGTGCAATCGGTCGCGTTCGCCATCGGCACCCATGCGGCGCTCGCCGGATGCGCCGGCACGCTGGCCACGCAGGGCACGATGTTCGTGCTGGTGGGCCTCGGGCTCGTGGGCTTCATGGTCGCACTGACCAATCGCGCGATCGGCCCGATGTTCCAGGGGCTGCGACAGCGTGACAACCTCACGCGGTTCATGCCGCGACAGGTCGCCGAGCGGATCATCGCGGCCGGGCCCGAGGCCCTCGCACCGATCGAGCGCGAGGTCACCGTGCTGTTCAGCGACATCCGCGGGTTCACCGCGATGTCAGAGGGCCTATCGCCGCGGGAGGTCCTCGCGATGCTCGACGACTACTTCGGACGGATGGGGCAGATCGTGAAGGGGCACGATGGGGTGATCGGCAAGTTCCTGGGGGATGGCCTGCTCGCGTTCTGGGGAGTTCCGGATCGGCTCTCGGATCACGCGCATCGCGCCGTGAAAGCGGCCCGCGACATGCGCCGTGCGGTGGACGAGCTCAATCAGCATCGCGAGCGCCACGGGCTCGCGCCCATCGCGATCGGGATCGGGATCCACACCGGCCTGGTCGCCGCCGGCATGCTGGGTGGAGTGCTCCAGGCCGAGTACACGGTGATCGGCGACGCGGTCAACGTGGCGTCGCGAATCGAGAGCTTGACCAAGGAGCACCATGTGGACCTGCTGATCAGTGAAACCACCTGGTCCCAGCTCCCCGGCCCCCAGGTGGGCGAGCGGCTCGACAGCGTCGAGGATCCGTGGCCGAAAGCAGCCGATCGTCCTCTACACGATGTCGTAGGTCTGGCTCGACATCGCGCACCATGTGGGCAACGGTGAGCTTCTGCCCAACTTCCGTTCTCACTCGAGATCGATCGATAATGGAGGGATGCGGCGATCAACGACGATGCTGGTTCTCGCGCTCGGCGTGACGGGATGTGGCCGTCTCGGCTTCGGCGAGGGCGATGGCGACGCGAGTGACGAAGGTGGCGGCAACATGACCGTGGGCGTCGTCGATGCCACGGCGCGCGCCCCGGCGGTGTGCGAGCGGTTGAACAACCTCGCTCTTGTGGGACAGGACGTCGACCTCGCGCTCGCGAGTACGCCGGCCGGACTCTCGGCATTCTGGGTCCCCACCACCGGCGGAGATCTGTCTGGCGTCGACATCGGGACCAACCGGGTGGCGAGCCCGGTCCGCCTGGTGAAGGTCGGCGCGTTCACCGCGAGCTCCGCGGCGTACATCGATGGCCAGCTGATCGCCGGCGGCATCAGCACTTCTCGCGCGCTCGTGCACTCGGTGCCGCAGCCACTCGCGGCCGGTACCGAGATCGGAAACTTCGATGGCGAGTTCGTCGGCAAGACCACGCTGACGCACTCCAACGGCGATCGGGTCACGGCCACCAGCTGCTCGTCGGGGCTGACCATGAACGCGTTCGACAACGCGTGGAACGGGAGTCCGGCGACGTTCACCGTGAACACGAGCCAGACCGTGAGCATCGATCTGACCTCGATCGGCGCGCAGTCTCTGGCCGTGTGGTCGACCGCTACCACCTGTCACTACGAGACGGTGACGAGCAAGACGACGGGCACCACACGACAGACCGCCTCGAAGGCGTGCCAGCTCGCGCGGCTGACCTCGAACGGCACCGAGGTCGCCATGGTGTTCGAGGAGGGCAGCAAGACCGGCCTCGTGATCGACGACGCGACGACGGTGTCCGCGGTCAACGCCGTGTACGTGAACGGCGCGCGCTCGCCCCGCGTGCTGTGGGATGGCGCGCGCTACTGGGTCAGCTACCTCGACGCGACGGACCACATCGTGATCGGCTATGTCGACGAGTACGGGATGACCTTGACCACGCAGCTCCCCATCAAGGCGCCGACCGACAAGGCCTACGAGCTCGGCATGCTCGACGGTCAGCCGTGGCTGTTCGCGGTGGGGCAGGGTGATGCGCAGCTGAACGCCGCGCGGCTCTGCATCCCGGCGGTCTAGTCAGCGCCGCAGCGCGACGCGCGTGACCGCGATGCCGGCGATCATCGCGCCCACGAACACGAGCGCGGGCGCCGCGGTGGTGCCCACGCTGACCAGGGCCGGGCCCGGGCAGTAACCCGAGAGGCCCCAGCCCACGCCGAACAGGGCGGCGCCGACGATCAGGCGTGGCTCGATCACGTGCTGGCGCGGGAGGTGGAACTTCGCGTCGAACACGGGGCGTGCGCGGCGGAGCACCCCGCGGAGGAGGGGCGCATGCACCGCGATCGCGCCCGCCATCACGAAGGCGAGCGTGGGGTCCCAGTGGCCGCCGATGTCGAGGAACGCGGTGACGCGCCCCGGATCGGTCATGCCGGAGATCACGAGGCCGAGCGCGAACACGGCACCGGCGATCGCCGCCACGATGGTGCCCTTCACGACGCGGCTCCCACGATCGCGACGGTGATCCCACCGGTGAGCATGAACGTCGCCGTGGCCACCAGCGAGCGCACGCTACTGCGCGAGATGCCGCACACGCCGTGGCCGCTCGTGCAGCCGTTGCCGAGGGTGGTGCCGATGCCCACGAGCACACCGGCGACCGCGAGGAGGGGCGTGCTCCGGACCGCAGCGCCGAAGCTCGACGGCGCGATCAGCGCCGACACGAAGCCCACGCCGAGCAGCGCGAGCAAGAACGGGATCCGGAAGGTACGGCCTCCGTCGGGATCGAGCGCACGCCCGACGGTGCCGCTGATGCCGGCGATCCGGCCGTGGGCGAGGAGCGCGATCGTGGCGGCGAGACCGATCAGCGATCCACCGAGCAGGGCGCGCAAGACGGAGGTGATGGACACTCCGTCTAATATAACGGATCCGCTCCGTTAGGCAAGACGTCCGTTACTCGTGGTGCCGGACGGTGAGCACGGGGACCTTGGCGGACCGCACGACCTTCTCGGTCACGCTGCCGGCGATCCACGCGCGGATCCCGGTGTGGCCGTGCGTGCCCATCACGATCAGGTCGACCTTGTTCTCCTCGGCGAACCGGTTGATCTCGTCGACCGGGTTGCCGATCCGGATGAACGTGGTCGCCTTGACGCCGTCCTTGCCGAGGCGCTCGGCGAGATCCTGGAGGTGGGCCTCGGCCGCGTTGACCGCGTAGTCCTTCACGCTGATCGGCGCGCCGGTCTCGGTCGGGACGATCGCGGCATCGGGCGAGAACTGCCGGGGCAGATCCACGATGTGGAGGAGCAGGAGCGCGCCGCCATGCAGCTTGGCCTCATCACGGGCGAGCGCGGCCGCGTGATTCGCCGAGGACGAGAAGTCGTGAGGGACGAGGATCGTCTTCCAGTGCATGAGCCGAGTCTGCCCTACGGCCGGGGCAGTTCCCACGCCGCGGCCAGGGCTTCGTACTCGGCCTTCGGGAGCAGCACGAACATCGGCTGCTTCGACGCCGCGAGCGCCCCGATCAGGGTCTGGAGCCGCGGCTCCTCCATCGCCGTGCAGCCGACCGTGGTCGAGTCCGAGCCGCTCCAGACGTGGAGGAAGATGCAGCTGCCGCCGTTCGGGATCCGGGTCGGGTTGTGGGCGACATCGACGACCCAGGTGTAGAGCGCGTCGGGCCGCTGCATCTCCTCGGCGCTGTTCCAGTCGTTCGCGACGGTGCGCTTGTCGACGATCGTGTTGTAACGGCTCGAGGCCGGATCATCGACGCACTTCCAGCTGTCGTCGACGTGCTGATACGGCAGACCGGCATGGGCGGGCGCACTGGCGGCGGCGCCGTAGCTGCCCTGGAGGAGGAACGCGCCCGCCGGGCTCCGGCCATCGCCCTCGCGCTTGAGCGGGCCCGGCCGGCCTGGGACGGGCCCGCGGCCGTGGCGCCCCATGCCCCAGCCGGCACCGGTGTGACCGATCACGCCGGGCCACGGTCCCAGTGCCTGCGTCCAGGCTGTCTTGGCGTCGGGGCGCTCCCACAGCCGGAGCTCCGCGGTGGTCGCATCCCAGGTCGGGATGATCGCGGTGACGAGCTGGAGCGTCTCGGCGGGGATCACGTCCGACGAGACGATCGGATCGGCGATCACCACGGGCTGCGTGGTCGGCGGCGCCAGCGAACCTGCCGGCTCGGACTTGCCACACGCCACGAGCGCCAGCATCGAGACGATCGCGATGCTCGCGACCCGGGCGTGGCTCACACGCTCATCTCGAGCATGCGCTGGATCGGCTTCAAGGCCCGTACGCGCGTGGCCTCGGGCACGTCCACCTGCGGCTGCAGATCGCGGAGGCAGAGGTACAGCTTCTCGAGCGTGTTGCGACGCATGTACGGGCACAGGTTGCACGAGCAGCTCTCGTCCTCGGGGGGCGCCGGGATCAACGTCTTGCCGGGGGCCGCTTGTTGCATCTTGTGCAGGATCCCGGCCTCGGTCGCCACGATGAACTCCCGCTTGGGCGACTTCGTGGCGTAGTCGATGAGGCCGCTCGTCGACGCGATGTGGGTGGCGTGGCGCAGGATCCCCTCGTGGCACTCGGGGTGCGCGATGACCTCGGCCTCGGGGTGCGCGGCCATCAGGCCGAGCAGGCGACGCTCGGAGAACGTCTCGTGGACGATGCAGGTGCCCTGCCACGCGACCATGTCGGGGCGGTTCGCCTGCTTCGCGACGAACGCAGCGAGGTGACGGTCAGGTGCGAACACGACCTTCTGATCGCCGAGCGCCTTCACGATCTTCACGGCGTTCGACGACGTGCAGATCACGTCCGAGAGGGCCTTCACGTCCGCGGAGCAGTTGATGTAGCTGACCACGGTGTGGCCCGGGTACTGCTCGAGCCACTTCGCGAACACGGGGGCGGGGCAGCCGTCGGCGAGCGAGCAGCCGGCCTCGAGGTCCGGCACCACGACGATCTTCGTGGGGTTGATGATCTTCGCGGTCTCGGCCATGAAGTGGACGCCGCAGAACGCGATCACGTCGGCCTGGGTCTTCGCCGCGGCCTGCGAGAGCTGGAGCGAGTCACCGACGAAGTCGGCGAGGTCCTGGATCTCGGACTCCTGGTAGTAGTGCGCCAGGATCACGGCATTGCGCTCGGCCTTGAGCTTCCGGATCCCGTCCTCGAGCTCGGCGGGCGTCATGTCGAGGTCGACGGAGGGCGCCGGGTTGCCAATCACGGGGAGCTTGTCCATGAGGATGTCCTAGCACGCGGAAGGGGCGATCTCGGTGTTGTGCTTGCTCTTGCACAACGGTCTGTGCATGGATGCCGCCGTGGTTCGCATCGTTGCAGCGCTCGTGGCGGTAGGGCTCCTCGCGTGCGCCAACGCGGGGGGAGCCTCGGCTCGCCGGGGCGGGCGATGCCGGGCCCGACGTCTCGGTCATCGATGCGTGCACGCCTACCCCGGAGCACTGCAACGATCTCGACGATGACTGCGATCAGCTCACCGACGAGACGTTCACGACCAAGGGCATGGCGTGCGTCGCGGGGATGGGCGCGTGCGCGGTGGATGGCCACTTCGTGTGCAACCCCGCCGGCACCGGCGTGACCTGCGATGCGCAGCAGGGCGCACCCACGAGCGAGACCTGCGACGGGCTCGACAACGACTGCGACGGCCACGTCGACGAGGACTTCCATGTCGGGATGCCGTGCGACGGGCCCGATGCGGATGTCTGCGCCGATGGCGTGTTCACGTGCACGAGCCTCACGGCCTCTGCCTGCAACGACGGGCCCGACAACGCCGGCGAGATCTGCGACGGCAACGACAACGACTGCGACGGGCACACCGACGAGGGGTTCAACCTCGGCACGCAGTGCGACGGCGCAGACACCGATGCCTGCAACGAGGGCACGATCGTGTGCGCCGCCGGCGGCGGCACCAAGTGCAGCGATCTGACGAGCAACAGCGTCGAGCTGTGCAACGGCGTGGACGATGACTGCCGGAACGGCGTCGACGATCCGTTCCCCGTAGGGCAGGCGTGCCAGGTCGGGCTCGGCTCGTGCTTGCGCTCGGGATCGATGATGTGCACCGGCACCGGCAGCGGTGTGGTGTGCAGCGCCACCGCCGGGGCCCCCCTCGCTGAGCTGTGTGGCAACGGCGCGGACGAGGACTGCAACGGCGCGGACGCAGCGTGCCCCGCGAACGATCTCGCCTCGGGCGCGATCGACATCTCCGCGGGCGGCACGTTCACGATGGATCTCACCGCCGCCCACGATGACAACTGGGCGTCGGCCGCTGGCCAGGACTGTGGTGATCAGGGTGGCCGCGACGTGTTCTATCAGTTCACGCTGCCCGCGCCCGAGGTGGTGTACTTCGACACGTTCGGCTCGAACTTCGACAGCGTGGTGCGCGTGTTCGCCGGCAGCTGCGCGGCGATCGGCGCGGTCCAGCGCTGCGAGGATGATGGCTGCTCGACCACGCGCTCGCACGGCGCGCTCGAGCTCCCGGCGGGGAGCTACTGCCTCGTCGTCGATCAGTTCTCGAGCGCCACCACGGCGGGGGCGGCCTCGCTCGTGTTCAAGCGCGGCGGGCGCGGCGGCGTGGCGCTGACCGGCGCGAGCGGCACCGTCTCCGGCACGACGACCGGCAAGACCGATCTCTCGGTCGCGGGCTGCGAGGCGAACTCGCACCAGCCCGACGTGGGTCACTTCTTCGCGAGCTGCCCGGGATCCAACCTCGTCAGTGCGAACACCTGCAGCGCCACCGCATTCGACGCGATCCTGTCGCTCCGCACCGGTGCGGCGTCTTCGGCGGACCTCACCTGCAGCGACGATGTCTCCGGATGCGGCAACGGCCTGCAGCCCAAGATCGTCAACGCCTCGGTCACCGGGGCGAACCTGGTCTGGCTGATCGTCGATGGGTTCGGCTCCACGGGCAACGGCGCGTACACGCTCAGCTACTCGATCCAGTAGCCCTCCTGGTTCACAGCGGTCGGGATCCGCTACGATGGCGCCTCGTGTACCCCTCCCTCGAGCCAGGAACGCAGCTCGGACGCTACCGCGTGGTCGGCTCGCTCGGCCGCGGTGGCATGGGCGGCGTGGTCGAGGTCGTGGACGCGAGCGGTGCGCGGTACGCCGTCAAGTCGCCGCTCGCGGACACCAACGGCGCCGGTGATGTGACCGCGCGGTTCGCGCGCGAGGCGAATGCGCTCCGGCTCCTCGAGCACCCGAACCTGGTCGCCGCGGTCGACGTGTTCGTCGAGGGTGGGGTGCTGTTCCTCGTGATGGAGAAGGTCGCCGGCGCCACGCTCGGCGAGCGGATCCGCGAGCACGGCGCCCTCCCGCCGCGACAGGCACTCGTGTTCGCCCACCAGATCCTCGATGGCGTGGGGCACGCCCACGCGCAAGGGCTGGTGCATCGCGATCTCAAGCCCGACAACATCATCCTGGTACCGATGGGCGGCTGGGAGCGCGTGAAGATCATCGACTTCGGCCTGGTCAAGCTCGTCGGCGATGCCGCCGCTGCGTTCGGTGCGAACGCACTGACCAGCACGGGCCTCGTGTTCGGCACGCCGGCGTACATGGCTCCCGAACAGGCGCTCGGCCGGCTCGTCGATGGGCGTGCCGATGTCTACGCGGCGGGGGTGATCCTGTTCGAGATGTTGACGGGGCGCCTGCCGTTCCGCGATCCCGACCCGCAGGTGATGATGCGGCTCCACGCAAAGCAGCCGCCGCCGCGGCTCGACGAGCTGGCGGGTGGCGCCCGGTGGTGTACACCGCAGGTAGTGGCGCTCGTCGAAGGTGCGCTGATCAAGGATCCGGAGCATCGGTTCCCGAACGCCCAGGTGATGATGATGGCGCTCGACGACGCGTTCCGGTCGATCGACCACGTGGCGTGATCAGTCCTCGCCGCGACCGTGGCCCGGGCCGCGGTCGGGATCCGAACGATCGGGTCCGAGCGCGTCGAGCTGAGCGCGCAGCGCCGTGGTCTCGGGCGTCGCGCCGCCATGCTTGCGCTCCCAGTCCGTGAGCTTGCGCTTCGCCTCCTCGATGTGGCCGCGGCCGATCTGCTCGAGCACCTTGCGGAACTCCTTCTCGGCCTTGCCGTCGCGCATCGGCGGTGGCGTGATCCGCAGCTCGGACGGAGTCGAGTCGGACGCCGGCGCGACCATCGGTGCGATGGCCGGTGCGATGGCCGGTGCGCCTTCCGTCGAGCTCCCAGCGCCACCGCCGCGCGTGCCGGCGATCACGGCGATCATCGCGATCGCCACGGCACCGCCGATCACCCATGGCTTCCAGCGGGCGAGCCGAGCAGGTGCGGCGACAGGTGTGGTGACCGGCACCGCGCCTGCGCTCGAGCTGGCACCGGCGAGCGCATCGGCAAGTGCCGCCGCGGTGGGGCGGGCGCCCGGATCGAGCGCCACGGCAAGATCGATCGCCTCGGCGATCTCGGGCGGCAGCGAGGGCGCGAACGTGCGGACGGGCGGCACGGGGGGAATCAGCGCACCGCTCGGCGCCGCATCGAGCCGCGGCCACGTGCCGGAGGCGGCCTGATACAGCGTGGCGCCCAGCCCGTAGATGTCGGCCTCGGCATCGCACTGCCCGCGCAGGAGTGCCTCGGGGGCCGCGTACGCGGGCGAGCCGACGAACTGACCGGTCATCGTCAGCGAGGAGTCCGGAACATGGGCGACGCCGAAATCGGCGAGCTTCCACGCGCCGTCGCCGGCGGCGAGGATGTTCGCGGGCTTGACGTCGCGGTGGACGATCTTCTGGGCGTGTGCGGCCGCGAGGGCGCGCCCGATCTGGATCCCGAGCACCCGCACCTCGTGGGCCGTGAGCGGGCCGCCCGCGAGCCGCTCCTTCAGCGAGGGCCCGGCGACGCGCTCCATGACGAGGTACGGAGGATCCGCTTCCAGATCGATGTCGAACACCGCCACCACACCGGGATGGGAGAGGGCGGCGATCGCGCGCGCCTCGATCCGGAACCGGTCATCGAGGATCCGCGCGGCGAGGCCGTTGCGGTGGCCCTTCAAGGTCTTGACCGCGACCTCGCGACCGAGCACGTCGTCGACGGCGGTGAACACCTCACCCATCGCCCCGGCTCCCAGGGTGCCCGTGACGCGGTAGCGGCCGAACCGTCGAGCCTCTTCCACGGAGGCCAGCGTAACACCTGTGCGTCGCGAGCGATTCGCGGTAAGAACGCCCGTCATATCGACGGGGGAGCTTCTCGTTCCGAGAGGCTGAGAGGTGCATCCTGCACGACCCCAAAACCTGCTCGAGGTAATGCTCGCGAAGGGAGTCTGCAGTGGGTACCAACGAATCGAACGGCAACGGCAACGGCAACGGCAATGGCAAGCGGTCGCTGGCACAGGTGGGACCCGATCCGGTCGCGAACCTGCCGGTGATCGACGGGTTCCCGGCCTCCGAGAAGGTCTACGTCGAGGCCGATGGCCTCGCGGTGCCGGTCCGCCGCATCCACCTCTCGGGGGGCGAGCCCTCGTTCGACGTGTACGACACGTCGGGGCCGCAGGGCGTCGATGCGCACCAGGGCCTGCCGAAGCTGCGCAAGCCGTGGATCGACGCGCGCATGCGCGATGGCGACAGCGGCAACCGCTCGCAGATGCACTATGCACGGCGCGGGATCATCACGCCGGAGATGAAGTTCGTCGCGGTCCGCGAGCGCATGACCCCGGAGTTCGTGCGTGACGAGATCGCACGTGGCCGGGCGATCCTCCCCGCCAACATCAATCACCCCGAGTCCGAGCCGATGATCATCGGCCGGAACTTCCTCGTGAAGATCAACGCGAACATCGGCAACTCGGCCGTGTCGTCGACGATCGGCGAGGAGGTCGACAAGCTGCGGTGGGCGGTCAAGTGGGGCGCCGACACGGTGATGGATCTGTCCACCGGGGAGAACATCCACGAGACCCGCGAGTGGATCGTGCGCAACTCGCCGGTGCCGATCGGCACGGTGCCGATCTATCAGTGCCTCGAGAAGGTCAACGGCGATCCAGACAAGCTGACGATCGATCTGTTCATCGAGACCCTCATCGAGCAGGCCGAGCAGGGCGTGGACTACTTCACGATCCACGCCGGCGTGCGCCTCGCATACATCCCGTACACCGCGAACCGCGTCACGGGCATCGTGTCGCGCGGTGGCTCGATCATGGCGAAGTGGTGCCTCGCGCACCACCAGGAGAACTTCCTCTACACGCACTTCGAGCGGATCTGCGAGGTGATGAAGAAGTACGACGTGGCGTTCTCGCTCGGCGATGGCCTGCGCCCGGGGTGCACGGCCGATGCGAACGATCGCGCACAGCTCTCCGAGCTCGAGACTCTGGGCGAGCTGACGGACATCGCATGGAAGCACGACGTCCAGACGATGATCGAGGGCCCCGGTCACGTCGCGATGCACAAGATCCGCGAGAACATGGATCTCCAGCTCAAGCTCTGCAAAGAGGCGCCGTTCTACACGCTCGGACCGTTGGTCACCGACATCGCGCCCGGCTACGACCACATCACGAGCGCGATCGGCGCGGCCATGATCGGCTGGTTCGGAACGGCGATGCTCTGTTACGTCACGCCCAAGGAGCACCTCGGGCTGCCCGACCGCGATGACGTGAAGGATGGCGTGATCGCCTACAAGATCGCTGCGCACGCGGCCGATCTGGCGAAGGGGCACCCGGGCGCGCACGAGCGTGACGATGCGCTGTCAAAGGCGCGCTTCGAGTTCCGCTGGCAGGATCAGTTCAACCTCTCGCTCGATCCGGACACGGCGAAGGATTTCCACGACGAGACCCTCCCGGCGCCGGGCGCCAAGGGCGCGCACTTCTGCTCGATGTGCGGCCCGAAGTTCTGCTCGATGAAGATCACGGGCGAGGTCCGCGAGCTGTACGCGAAGCAGGAGGCGGAGGCGGGGATGGCGCAGAAGGCCGCGGAGTTCCGTGAGGGTGGGCATCGGCTCTACGAGAAGGGCGACGACGGTCATCACTGACCGCCTACATCGTCACCCTTTCAGCCCACCGAGCTCGCAGGCGATAATTCGCTGGTGAGGTGGGCCCTGCTCCTGGTGTTCGCTGCGGCGTGTTACTCGCCCAGCGTGCCTACCGGTGCACCGTGCGACAAGGACCACGGGTGCCCGCGCCCGCTGATCTGCGCGGCCGCGACCAGCACGTGCGAGCGCACGGAGGTCGATGCCTCCTTGCTCGACAGCGAACAGCCGATCGATGCGTTCGTGCCGCCGATCGATTCGCCGCCGATCCAGGGCTGCACGCCGATGGGGTTCGACACCTGCGGCGACGGGATCGATCAGGACTGCGACGGCGCGGATGAGGTGTGCGCGGCAAACGATCTGGCTCCCGATGCGATCGACGTGACGATGGGGGGGACCCTCAGTGGAGATCTCAACCTCGCCCGTGACAACGCCCCGGAGGCGGGGTGCGGAAACGCGGGTGGCCGCGACCTGTTCTACAAGGTCACGCTCACCGAACCACAGGTCTACTACTTCGACACCTTCGGCTCGAACTTCGACACGACGGTGCGCGTGTTCCCCGGCAAAGCGTGCACCGCGATCGCAGCGACGGACATGCCGAGCTGTAGCGATCATGCATGCGGAGGCGGTCAGAGCCAGCTCGCGCTCGAGCTACCGGCGGGCACGAGCTGTGTGGTCGTCGATCAGAACTCCGCGGTTGCTCAAGGCGCGATGATGCTCAAGGTCACCGCGGCGGGTCACGTTGGGGAGCGGTTGCTCCCGGGCCCTCGCACGTTGAGTGGCGACACCTGCACCTCGGCCGACACCTGGAAGGCTCAGTGTGGCGCGGTTGGAGGGAAGGAGGACGCCTACTTCTTCACGGTGTGTCCGGGCGCCACCGCGCACGTCGACGCCTCGACCTGTGTCGACGTCAATGCCACCCACTTCGACACCGTGCTGTTCGTGCGCAAGGCGCCGGCTGGGATGGGGTCGACGCTGGCGTGCAGTGATGACGCTCCGACCTGCGCCGCTCGTCCCGATCGTCCCGACCACCCCGATGGCTCGATCCTGGACAACGTCGCCGCGGCAGGGCCAGGCGTGTTCTTCCTGGTCGTCGATGGCTACGACAGCTGCGGGACCTACGTGATGGATGCTCGTCTGCAGTAGCCAAGTCAGCGAAATCAAACAGCAGATCCGGGATCGCTGAACCTCGGCTAAAAACCCTTAGTGAACCGATATTTGGCTCGGTACAATCGAGGCCGGTCGCCGTAGAATCCGCGCCCGGCCCCGCCCGTGACGGTCCAGTCGAATCGAACGCTCAAGGTCGAGAAGCTCGCGCGCATCTACGATGCCGAGATCGCGCCGGTTTGGGGCACTCGTTTCGGCAAGATGCTCCTGCGAAACCTCGCGGTCCCCGATCGCGGGCAGGTGCTCGACATCTCGTGCGGCACTGGCTATCCGACAATCGAGATCCTGCGCCGGATGAACGAGGGCTCGCGGCTGATCGCGATCGATGCCTCGAGCGCGATGCTCGATGTGGCGCGGCGCAAGGTCGCGGACCTCGGGCCGCTCGGCAAGAAGGGCGTGTTCTTCCGCACCGAGAGCCCGGTGCCGAAGCTGTCATTCGCGGACGACGTCTACGATCTCGTGGTCTGTAACCTTGGCCTCGGCGAGATGCCGAGCCTCGAGGTGGCGCTCCGTGACTTCGCGCGCGTGACCAAGAAGGGCGGCGAGGTCCGCTGCACCGTCCCGCTCGCCGGGACGTTCCAGGAGTTCAACGATCTCTATCGCGAGGTCTTGATCAAGCACGACAAGCACGAAGCACTCGAGCGGCTGGAGAAGCACATCGCGCGGCTCCCCACCGTGGATCACGTCGAGCGCTGTATGCGCTCCGCGAACCTGACCGGCGGGCTCGAGTACGAGGAGTTCTCGCTCCTGTTCAAGAGCTCGCGCGAGTTCTTCTTCGCGCCGGTGATCGAGTACGGACCACTCGCCGAGTGGAAGGAGATCGCCGGCGGCGGTCAGGAGATGCAGGACGTGTTCTGGTACATCAAGGAGGCGATCGACGCCTACTTCGATGGCCGGCCGTTCCAGGTCACCGTCAAGGCTGGCTGCCTGATCGGGCGCAAGCAGGATGCGGCCTCGATGCCGGTGGCGCGGCCGCTGCCCGTGGCGATCGAGGAGATCGACATCGAGGACGACACCGGCTTCGAGGACGACATCGATACCGGCTTGCCGGCCCCGCCGCATCAGATCGCCGCGGGCTCGGTGCAGATGGCCGATCCAGATGATCTCGAGGTCGAGGAGATCGCCGCCGGTGATGACGGAAGCGACTTCGAGATCGACGTGGACTCGCAGGCCGAGCACGAACTGGATGCCTTCATCGAAGGCAAGAAGCGCCCACCGCACCTCGACGACTGAGCTGCGATATATTCCGCGCATGCGGTGGATGTGGTTGGGGGTCGTGTGGGCGTGCTCTGGGGCTCCATCCGCGGTCCCGGCACAACCGCCAACACGCCCGGCGCCCGTCGAGCTGGCGAAGCCTTCTCCCGCTCAGCCAGCGTTCGATCCATTGCTGCCGGCGCTGCGGCTGCCCACGCACTTTGTTCCGATCGCCTATGCCGCGACGCTCTCGCTGGATCCGGCGAAGCCGACGTTTGGCGGCTCGATGGCGATCACCGGGGAGCTCGATCGCCGCTCGGCCGTGATCTGGCTCCACGGTCGCGATCTCGCGATCGCCGAAGCGCACGCCGAGCAAGGGGCCACACGGGTCGCACTGGCGGTCACGCCGCGGGGCGAGGACCTGCTCGAGGTGCGCCCGGCCGCACCGCTCGCGAAGGGACGTTGGGTGATCTCGCTGTCGTACACCGCGAAGGTGGCGACGGATGTCCGCGGCCTGTTCCGGAACGATCGCGGCAACGACGGCTATCTGTTCTCCTACTTCGAGCCGGTGGGCGCGCGCCGCGTGTTCCCGTGTCTCGACGAGCCCGGGCTCAAGGCGCCGTGGACCCTGACGCTCGACGTACCTTCGAACCTCGTAGCCGTAGCCAACACCCCGGTCGTGAGCACCACGGCGCTCGACGCGGGTCACGCGCGCGTCGCGTTCGCGACGACGAAGCCGGTGTCGACGTACCTGGTGGCCTTCGGCGTGGGGCCGTTCGAGGTCGTCGATGTAGGTCGGGCCAAGAGCGGCCTCCCGCTGCGGATCATCACACCGCGCGGGACGGCCGGCATGACCGGCTATGCGCGCGGCGTGTTCCCGCGCGCGGTCGACTTTCTCGAGGACTGGTTCGCGATCCCGTTCCCGTACCCCAAGCTCGATCTGCTGGTGGTGCCCTCGCTCGGTGGTGGCGCGATGGAGCACGTCGGGCTGGTCACCCTGGACGCGAGCTACGTGGTGCTCGATCCCGACAAGATGTCGTGGGTTCAGCGCCGGCAGTGTGCGCTCACGATCGGCCACGAGATCGCTCATCAGTGGTTCGGAGATCTCGTGACTCCATCCTGGTGGGATGACACCTGGCTCAAGGAGAGCTTCGCGACCTGGGTCGAGCCCAAGGTGCTGCTCGCCCTCGAGCCGAGCTGGCACGACGAGCTGCAGGGCACCACGCGGCGCAATGGAGCTCTCGACGCGGACGTACTGGCGACGGCGCGGCGGATCCGCCAGCCGATCACGAGGACCGACGAGATCGGCGAGGTCTACGACGCGATCACGTACACCAAGGGTGGCGCCCTGCTGAACCTGTTCGAGCGCTACCTCGGGCCCGAGGTGTTCCAGCGCGGCGTACGCGACTACCTCCGCGCGCACGCGGACGGGACCGCGGTCGCGGGTGATCTGATCGCCGCTTTCGAGCACGCGAGTGCCAAGCCGCTCGCGAAGGCATTCGCGACGTTCCTCGATCAACCGGGCGCGCCGGTGTTCGACGTCGACGTCCAGTGCGACGGCGGCGCGAGGCTCCGGCTGTCGCAGCGCCGGTACCTGAAGGTCGGATCGGGGAGCGCGGCTCCGACCGAGCCGTGGCACGTCCCGGTGTGCATCGCCTACGACCGCGACGGGACGCGTGGTGAGCTCTGCACCATGGTCGAGGCGGCGGCGGCCGAGATCGCGCTCCCCGGCAAGGCCTGCCCGCGCTGGGTGATGCCGAACGCCGGCGGCCTCGGCTATTACTACACGGCGCTCACCGCATCCGCAGCCACGGCGCTGCGCGATACCGGCTGGGCCGCCTTGAGCTGGGCCGAGCGCCGCGTCGTCGTCGAGGACGTTCGCGGCCAGGTCATGCAGGGCAGGCTGCCGGTCGCCCTCTTGATGTCGTTCGTCCCCAAGCTCCTGGCCGGGACCGACCGCTACGCCCTCGGCGATGCGCTCGGCGACCGGTGGTCGGGCGACTTCGCCGGAGCGCCGTCGGGGTTGCCGCTCGACATCGCGACGGACCTCGCGCCCACTCTCCAGTTGCGCGTCGACACCTGGCGCCGCAACACCTACGGTGCACTCGCCCGCAAGCGGGGGTTCCTCGCGAAGCCAGGCGAGACGCTCGACGACGAGGCGATCCGCAACGCGCTGGTCCGGATGGTCGCGTGGTCCGGGGATCGCACGTTGGTGGCGAGCGCGGTGACGCTCGCGAAGCGATACCGCGAGCTGCCGCAGAGCACACGGGAGCTCGTGCTCGGGGTCGCCGCGAACGCGGATCCTGCGATCGCGGCGAGGCTCCGCGCCGATGTCGTCGTGGAGCAGGACCACGATCTTCGGACGTTGCAGCTCCGCGCGCTCGGCTCGATCCAGGACGAGAAGCGCGTGACGGAGTCGCTCGCACTCGCGCTCGATCCGCGGATCCGGAACGAGGACGTGGTGTGGTTCCTCGCGGGCACACAGCTCGGAGCGCCCAAGCGTGCGTCGATCCGCTGGCTCGAGCTCCACGGCGCCGAGCTCCTCGCACGCTTCGGAAAGTCCGATACGTTCGCGCCCTATCTCGTCCACGGGGTGTGGACGTGTGATCCTGCGGAGCGCTCTCGGGCGGTCGCGCTGCTCACGAAGCTGTTCGGCTCGATGGGCGGTGCGGCGAAGCTGACGAGGCAGAAGATCGAGGCGATCGACCAGTGCATCGCCGAGAGCGAGCTCGTGAGCCCGAGCCTCCGTGCCTGGCTCACCGCGACGCGCTGAACCCGGGATATGCTCTGCCGGCCATGGGGATCCGCGCACCGAGTATCTCGCGCTCGTCGACGACCTGATCGAGCATGACCGCCGCTACTACGTGGACGCGGCGCCCACGATCAGCGACGTCGAATACGACAAGCTCGGCAAGCGGCTGTCCGCGATCGAGGCCGAGCATCCGGACTGGGTGGTCGCCTGGTCTCCCACGCGGCGGGTGGGCCACGCACCGATCTCGGAGTTCCCGAAGGTCACCCGGCCGGTGGCGATGCTCTCCCTCGACAACAGCTACGACGAAGAGGACCTGCGCGCGTTCTACGATCGCGTGGTCAAGGGGCTCGACGGTGACGTGCCGGTGTTCTCGATCGAGCCGAAGATCGATGGCTTCGGGATCGAGCTGACCTACAAGGACGGCCTCCTGACCCTCGGCGCCACGCGCGGCGACGGCCGGATCGGCGAGGACGTCACGGCGAACGTCAAGATGGTCAAGGGTGTGGCGATGAAGCTGCGCGAGCCGCAATCGATCGTCGTGCGCGGCGAGATCTACATGACCAAGGCGGAGTTCGAGGCGATCAACGCGGCGCGCGCGGAGGCCGGCGAGGAGCTGTTCAAGAACCCGCGCAACACCGCGGCCGGCTCGATCAAGCAACAGGACCCGCGCGAGGTGGCCAAGCGGCCGATGCGGACGATCCTGTACGAGGTGGTGGACGGTGAGCGGTACGCGTCGGGGCACCTGGCCTCGCTCGACCTGCTCCGGAGGCTCGGGCTCCCGACCAACACGGAGAACTCGTCGGCGCGGACCTGGGAGGAGCTGATCGCGGCCGTTCACTCGTGGCGCGATCGCCGTGATGCGCTGCCGTACGAGGTGGATGGCCTGGTGGTCAAGGTCGATGACTTCGCGATGCGGACCGCGCTCGGGACCACCGCGAAGTTTCCGCGCTGGGCGATCGCGTTCAAGTTCCCCGCGCGACAGGTGACCACCGTGCTGCTCGACCTCGTGGTCAACGTCGGCCGCACGGGGACCGTGACCCCGGTGGCGATCCTCGATCCGGTGGATGTCTCGGGGACCACGGTGTCCCGCGTCCGTGCACAACTGGGATCAGGTGGCCCGGCTCGACATCGGCGACGGCGATCGGGTGCTGATCGAGAAGGCCGGCGAGATCATTCCGAGGGATCCTCGAGGTCCGCGAGAGGGTCCGGGCCCGGCGTTCCGGACCGCCGACGGCCTGCCCGTTCTGCAGAGCACGCTCGAGCGGGAGGAGGGGACGGGTGGCGCTGATGTGCCCGAACCGGCTCGGCTGCGAGGCGCAGCTGCTCGGGGCGATCGAGTTCTTCGCCTCCCGGCATCAGATGAACATCGACGGGCTCGGCGAGAAGGTCGTGGTTCAGGTCGTGGAGGCGGGGCTGGTCAAGGACGTCGCCGATCTGTTCGACCTCACCGTCTCGCAGCTGCTCGGGCTCGAGAGGTTCGGCAAGCTGTCCGCGCAGAACCTCGTGAAGGCGATCGCCACGGCGAAGGAGGCCGCCACGTTCGCGCGGCTGCTCGGCGCGCTCGGGATCACGAACGTCGGCACCGTGCTCGCCAAGCCGATCGCGCAGAAGTATCGAAAGCTCTCGGCGCTGCGCGCGGCGTGCGCGGCCAAGGACCCGGAGGCGTTCGTCGCCGAGCTCCACGAGATCGATGGGATCGGCGAGGTGGTCGCCGCCAACGTCGACCGGTTCCTCCGCGATCCGCACGTGACCGCAGTGCTCGACAAGCTCGCCGCGCGGGGCGTGGATCCCGAGGAGCCGGTGGTGGAGATCACCCAGGGCCCACTGACCGGCAAGACGCTGGTGGTCACCGGCACCCTGACGCAGGCGCGCGCCGACGTGCAGAAGAAGATCGAGCTCGCCGGCGGCAAGGTCGCGGGCTCGGTGAGCAAGAAGACCGACTACCTGGTGGCCGGCGCGGATACCGGCAAGACCAAGCTCGAGGCCGCGCAGAAGCACGGCGTCACGGTGATCGGCGAGGAGGAGCTGATGAAGCTCCTCGGCGGTTAGGCCTCGAGCGCGCGGATCTTCGCGAGGCGTCGCACGTGGCGCTCCTCTCCGGAGAACCGCGCACCGAGGAACGCGGTGACCAGCTCGGCCAGCAGCTCGGGTCCGATGATCCGCGCTCCGAGCGCGAGCACGTTGAGGTCGTCGTGCTCCACGCCCTGGTGCGCCGAGTACGTATCGTGGCAGACCGCCGCGCGCACGCCGCGCAGCTTGCTCGCGGCGACCAAACCCACGCCGCTGCCGCACGGGAGGATCCGCGCTCGGCCGCCGCGCTGGATCGCCTCGCCGAGGCTCCGCGCGACATCGGGATAGTCCACCGGGTCCGTGGTGTGCGTCCCGAGATCGATCAGCTCGTGCCCGTGCGCGCGCACGACCTCGGCCACGCGCGCCTTGAGCGGAAATCCAGCGTGGTCGGCGGCGATGGCGATCTTCATGCCGCCAGTGTGGCTCACAGTGGGTGCATCGACGAGCACGCACCGAGCGCGCCGGTCTCCGCCGTCACATCGACCGGAGCGACCCAGCCCTGACCGTTGCACTGGTACCAGGTGCTGTTCGAGCGCGCTTGCACGCAGGTCCTTGGCGCGACCGATTCGCCGAGCGTCGCCGAGTCGCAGAACCCGTAGGTCGCGGCGCAGCCTGCGGTCCCGCTCTTTGCCACCCACGCGCCCGCGCTGCACGAGTACCACTGGGCGTCGGCGGCGGACTGCACGCAGGTGCCCTGCGCGACCTCGCGGTCGAGCGTCTCCGACATGCACGAGGTCGCGGCCGGCGGCGTGGTTCCGCCACCACCTCCACCCGCGGGCGGCTCGGCCTCGGTGGTGCACGGCCCGAGCGGGGTGGCCGCGGCGACCTCCTCGACGGCCACCACCTCGTGGTCGCTCCACCCTGCACCCGAGAGGTTGAACAGCGCGCGAGAGACCTTGGGGGACACGTCGAGGATCGGCATCCCGGCGGCGTTCTCCACGCAGACATCCGGGCCGTAGTCCTGGGCCTCGACGACCACGCACTTGCCGTTCGCGGTGACCTGCAGCTTGGCGCCGCAGCCGTAGCGCTGGCGCGAGGCGGCGTACCAGCCGCTGCCATCCGCATAGCCACCGCACGACATCGACTGGTGATCGCCCGGCCCACCGAACGTGGTGATGACGTACTTGCCGTTCGCGGGGACCGACGAGGACGCCTTTCCACGGCATCCGGTCAGGCCGCGGCCGATCGTCGTCACGCTGACGCCGGAGGTCGCATCCAGGGCCTCGTCCTCACCCACCATGCACGCACCAGAGGCCAGGACCGACGTGAACAAGAGCGTGGGGAACAGGGAGCTGATGAGGGTTCGCACGGGTCGGGCGAGTTGCACCCGTTGTGCCGTGAGATCACGGGCCGTTTTGCCGTCGGATGAGCAGCTCGGTGCACGAGTCGCGCACCGCAGTTGTCGGCGGCACCACAATCCTTACGGGAAGCGCTCACGCTCGTGAGCACGTCCTGGGGGCGGCATCTCCCTCAGGTCGGCGGCGTGGCGTCGCGGACCGCGTCCACGACGTCGTCGGGATCGGGAAACCCGCGCCAGGTCTTCTCGGCGACCTTCTGATCATCGACCCAGACGGTGAACTCGCCCGAGCTCCCCACCGTGAGCTCGGCGATGACGCCGAGGTCCTGCTTCAGCTGGGCCGCCACCCGGGCGGCCTTGGGCTTGTACCCTCAGGAGTTGCAGTAGCGGATCGTGATCTTCACCCATTCACCGTAGCACGTGATGTCCCGGGCGCCCGGGCCGGTCATGCTCCAGCTATGTGGCTGGCCCACGCGCTGACGCTGTCCCGGCTGCCGATCGCGATCGGCCTGGTGGTGGCGTACGGGCAGACCTCGTGGGCCGTCGCGCTGGTGGTGCTCGCCGCCGCGACCGACGCCGCGGATGGCAACGTCGCGCGGGCGATGCAGCGCCGTGGCCGGACCACGCCCGACATCGGCGGCTGGCTCGATCCGCTGGTCGACAAGGTGTTCGTCGTGATCGTGCTGGCGACGATCTGGTGGCACACGCGCGAGGTCTGGGTGATCGGCCTGATCGCGGCGCGCGAGATCGTGCTCGCGCCCTTGCTCGCCCTCTACCTGATCCTGCGGCGGCCCGCGAGCCACCTGCATGCGCGCGCACTCGGCAAGGCCGCGACGATCGCGCAGTTCGTCGCCTGCGGCGTGGCGATCGCGCGGCCCGCGTTCGCGCTGCCGGTGGCGGCGGTCGCTGGGGTGCTGGGCGTGGCCGCCGTGATCGATTACCTCGTCCGCGAGGTCAGTCCAGCTCGGACTCGATGACAGGGCGCGAGCCACGGTTGCGCGGGCCCTCGGCCTGCGTCGCGGAGGCCTCGGGATCCACCGTGGGATCGTCGGTGGTGGTCGCCGGGACGGAGTTGTCGCGATCGATCGGCCAGCTGCCGGTCCAGGTCAGGCCGACCTTGACCAGGGCGTTCGCGAGCTCGTCGATCGATTCGAACCGGCGTGAGGGATCCTCGTCAAGAGCGCGCACCAGCGCATCGTCGAGGCCGACGGGGATCCCCGCGATCAGCTCGGACACCGGGGCGTGGTTCGCGTCCCGCGGGGTGGAGCCGGTCAGCGCGAAGTAGATCGCCGCGGCGAAGCCATAGATGTCGGAGCGGACGTTGCCCGGCGCACCGGCGACGATCTCGGGCGCCATGAAGCCGGGGGTGCCCATGATCGCGCCGGCCTGCGTGAGCTCGGCATCGTCGTCGCCGATCCGGGCGATCCCGAAATCGAGGAGCTCGAGCCGCACCGGATCGCGTTCGGGCGCCACCACGAACAGGTTGCCGGGCTTGAGATCGCGGTGGACCACGCCCATCCGGTGCGCCTCGCCGAGGCCGCGCGCGGCGGGGATGAACAGCTCGAGCGCGAGCGCCGGCGGGAGCGGGCCGGCGCGCTTGACCACCGTGCCGAGGTCGGCGCCCTCGAGCAGATCCATCGCGTAGTACCAGACGCCATCATCGGTCACGCCCCAGTCATGGATGCGGACGACGTTGGGATGGGTGATCGACGCCGTCGCCTGGATCTCGCGCTCGAAGCGCGCCACCCGCGAGGGCTTGCGGCCGTGCTCCGGCGACAGGATCTTGAGCGCCACGCTCCGGCGCAGCGCGCGATCCTCGGCGCGCCAGACCTCGCCCATCCCACCGCGGCCGATCCTCCGGAGCAGGCGATAGCGGCCGAGCTTGCGGCTCTCGAACACGCTCTGCCGGAGCGACCACGTGACGTGGCCACCCCACACCGCCACGATCGCGCCGGCGCCGACGACCGACGTGTAGATCCCGAACACGGCCAGGCTGGCACCGTCGTGCAGCTGCGCTGCCATCTGATCGTCGAACCGCGTGGCGATCAGCAGACCGACCGGATAGATCAACGCCGACAGCGCGGCCCACAGCGCACCGCGCTGCCACGGCATCGGCCACGAGATCGTCTGGCCCATGACGATCACGAACACCGCCGTGACGTATGGCGAGGTCAGCCCACCCTGGTGCGTGGCGATCAGCATCAGTGCGAGCGAGGTGATCGGGAACACCGAGGACGCGAGCGCGAACGCCGTCCTCGGCGCGGGCAGGGGCGAGCGGTAGAGCGGCAGGATCACGGCGAGGTGGAACGCCGAGGTCACGAACCGGATGGTCAGGACATAGGCGAGAGACCCCGTCCCGATCTGGCTGTGCGTCACGAGATCGAGGCCCGCGCCGCACACCAGCCACAGGCTGCACGCGGCGACCAGCACGCTGCGCGCACGCATGATCTCCGAGGCGTGCTGGTGGAGGCGGATCCGCTCCTGCGCCTGCGCTCCCCCGGAGGGAGTCCCCCTCGCACCCGTCGTCGTCACCTCTCGATAGTACGCCCGAGACCTACTGCCGGATCGTCTGCAGATCGGCCGCCGGTAGGGCCAGCGGGAGCGGCAACGGGGCCCGCAGCAGGCCGCGGTCGATCCCCACCATGCAGCGGACCATCCGCCGGCGGAAGTACCCGAACCACCGGCTGTGCGGGAACACCAGGTCCCGCATCCACCCGAGCATCCGCGAATCGCTCTGGAACAGCGGCGTCAGGGCGCGCGTGGCGAACTGATAGAACCCGAGGTGGCGGCGGCGCGCCTCGGTGTACGCGACGAGGGCACGGGGGACATCGTCGGGCGACGCCGCGATCGAATCGGCGAGGGTGACCGCATCGACGAGTGCGAGGTTGGCGCCCTGACCGAGCTGCGGGCTCATCGCATGCGCCGCATCGCCGAGGAACACGATGCGGTCACCATGCCACGGCGACATCGCCACATCGCGATAGCGGCTGAACAGCACGGGCTCGAGATCGTGCAGCGTGTCGAGGATCGGCTCCGCCCGCGGATCGAGGCGCAGCACCTCGTCGCGCCAGACGGCAAGGCCCGCGGCGCGCCACGCCTCGAGCCGGTCCACGCGCAGGCTCCAGAACATGCTGACGATCGGCGCATCGCGCCCCGGGGCCATGCCGGTCGGGAGAAACCCGAGCAGGTGGCGTGCGCCATCCACCGATTGATGCAGCGTGCGCTCCGGCGCGAACCCCGGATCGTCGACGACCACCCACAGCGCGCCCCACGGATACGGCTTCGTGCGTACGCGCCCGGCCTCGGAGTGAAGCTCGCTGACCGAGCCATCGGCGGCGATCACGAGATCGAACGGACCGTGGCGCCCGCCGCCCTCATCGATCAGCGTGCGCGTGCTGCCGGCGAGCTCGCTGCGCTCGATCTTGACGCCGCACTGGATCGTCGCACCGGCGGCCCGCGCGGCGGCGAACAACGTCTCGAACAGCACGCCGCGGTGGATGCCGAGCCCGTAGAGCCGCGGATCGATATCGGCGTACGGGAGATCGACGAGGATCTTGCCGTTGCGCCGCCTGCAGGTCAGGCGATCGATCCGTGCGCCGCGCGCCTCCACCGCCTCGCGCAGCCCGAGCCGCGCGAGCGCCAGCTGTCCCGTGGGCTGCAGCGTGATCCCGGCGCCGATCGGGCGCGGATCAGCCACGCACTCGAGCACGGTGACGCGATGCCCGGCGCGCGCGAGCAGGATCGCGCACGCGGAGCCGGCCGTGCCCGCCCCGACGACCCCGATCTCGAGCGGGCGGTCCACCGGCCCCACTGTACCGCGACACGTGAGACACGCGGTTTTCCGTCGATATCCGTTTGACGCCGCCCGGTGCGGGCGAATACTGCACGGCCTATGAAGCTCGCTCTCGCGCTGTTCGGCGTCGCGCTCGCCACCCAGTCCGTCTCTGCCAAGGGCCTCACGATCGAGGACATGCTGGCGATGCAGCGGGTCGGCGATCCGCGCGTCTCTCCCGACGGCAAGCTCGTCGCCTTCACCGTGCGCGACACCGACATGGAGGCGAACCGCGGCCGCCTCGATGTCTGGCTCGTGGGCGCCGACGGCTCGAACCCGCGGAAGTTGACCTCGCACCCCGAGAACGACAGCGATCCGCGGTGGTCGCCCGATGGGAAGTACATCTACTTCATGTCCTCGCGCTCGGGCAGCGCGCAGGTGTGGCGGATCGCGATCGCCGGCGGCGAGGCCGAGCAGGTCACCAAGCTCCCTCTCGACCTCAATGGCTTCACGCTGTTCCCCGACGGCAAGCGGCTGGCGCTCGCGCTCGAGGTCTATCCCGACGCCAAGTCGCTCGCCGAGACCGCGAAGCGGGACGAGGCCAAGGACAAGTCCAAGGTCAAGGCGCAGGCGTACGACAGCCTGCTGTTCCGCCACTGGGACCAGTGGGAGGACGGCAAGTTCTCTCACTTGTTCTTGTTCGAGCCGATGGGGCCCGAGAGCGCGAAGGACCTGACGCCGGGCCAGCTCACCGATTCGCCCACCCATCCGTACGGCGGCATGGAGGAGATCTCGATCTCTCCCGATGGCAAGGAGGTCGCGTTCGTCGCGCGGGCCTCCGGCAAGCAGAACGCCTGGCAGACCAACACCAACGTGTTCCTCGTCCCCGCGGATGGGAAGGGCAAGCCGGTGGACATCACGTCGACGAACCCGGGCTACGACCTCAACCCGGCGTACTCGCCCGATGGCAAGTGGCTCGCGCTGACGCAGATGAAGCGCGCGGGCTACGAGAACGATCGCCAGCGGATCAGCGTGATCGAGCTCGCCACCCGCAAGACCCGCGTGGTGACCGAGGCGTGGGACCGCTCGGCTGGCGGCGTGACCTGGTCCGCCGATGGCAAGACCATCTACACCGACGCGGACAACGTCGGGAACCACTCGCTGTTCGCGATCGACGTGGCCACCGGTACGGCGAAGACGCTGGTGGACAAGGGGACGAACAACTCGCCGCAGATCGCCGGAGACCGCGTGGTGTACACGCGCGACTCGCTGACCTCGCCGGTGGAGCTGTACTCGGTGAAGCCGGATGGCACCGATGCCCGGCAGATCACCCACCTCAACGACGAGCGCGTGAAGAAGATCACCTGGGGCGCCTTCGAGCAGTTCTCGTTCAAGGGCGCGAAGGGCGACACGGTCTATGGCTTCGCGATCAAGCCCGCGGGCTTCACCGGCGGCAAGGTGCCCATCGCGTTCCTGATCCACGGCGGCCCGCAGGGCAGCTTCGGCGATCACTTCCACTACCGCTGGAACCCCGAGGTGTACGCCGGCCACGGCTACGGCGCGGTGTTCATCGACTTCCACGGCTCGACCGGCTACGGCCAGGCGTTCACCGACGCCATCAACGGCGACTGGGGCGGCGCGCCGTACGAAGATCTGATGAAGGGCCTCGACGCCGCGCTGGCCAAGTACCCGTGGCTCGACGGCTCGCGCGCCGCGGCCCTCGGCGCCTCCTACGGCGGCTACATGATCAACTGGATCAACGGCCACAGCGATCGCTTCAAGGCCCTGGTCTGCCACGACGGCAACCTCGACGAGCGCATGGCGTACTTCGACACCGAGGAGCTATGGTTCCCGGAGTGGGAGCACGGCGGCACGCCGTGGGAGAAGCCGGAGGGCTACAGCAAGCACAACCCCGTCGACTTCGTGAAGAACTGGAAGACGCCGACGCTCGTGGTCCACGGCGGCAAGGACTTCCGCGTGGTCGACACGCAGGGCATGGGCACGTTCACCGCGCTGCAGCGCAAGGGCATCCCGTCGCGGTTCCTGCACTTCCCCGACGAGAACCACTGGGTGCTCAAGCCGCAGAACTCGAAGCTCTGGCACGAGGAGGTCCTCGCCTGGATCGGGCGCTGGACCAAGAAGTAGCTCGTGCGCTGCCTCGCCGCTGTCCTCCTGGTCGTCGCAGGCACCGCCCACGCGGCTCCGCCTCCGACCACCGCGGTCACCCAGGTGCTCGACACCGTGGCCTCGGGGGGCGTCCCCTCGACGATGCGGCTGCCGCGGTTCGCGATCACGGTCAACGATGTCGACGCGTCCCCCGGCGACTGGGGCTCGCTGATCTACGGGGCGAGCCCTCCGACCGGCAGCCTCGAGAAGCCGATCACCGGCGTCAGCGCCGATGGCACCGCGGGCTGGGCCGCGGGCGAGATCTCGCCGGCACCGTGTATCCGCGGGGCCATGCCCGACGACACCACCGGCGACTCCTCCTACTTCGAGGGCGAGCGCTGCAAGTGGGAGCAGCGCGGTGCGTTCGCGCGCGGCGCGCTGGTGGCCGAGCTCGACGGCACCGCGTGGCAGCCGGTCGCCTGGCACATCTATGGTCAGGCGCCGGGCTACGTCGGCCCCGCGACGACCCGCGATCTCGAAGCGCACGTCGCCGCCGGTGCCGAGGACGCCGCGAAGCTGTTCGCCGCGACGATCGCGGATCCCAGGGCGCTCGCGAAGACGCTGTCGCGGCGCGCCGACGTCCTGATGTTCGGCAGTGCGAAGGGCGAGCGGTTCATCGGTACCAAGCAGATCGGCGCGCAGCTCGCGAAGTGGAGCCTCGCGTTCAAGGTGCAGGGCGGGGCGATCGCAGGCATCGCGGGCAAGTCGGTGGCGTGGGTCGCGGCGAACGTCTCCGCGCGGAGCCTCAAGAAGCCGAAGGCGAAGCCCACGTACTATCGCGTGCTGATGGTGTACGAGCACGCGGGCGACAGCTGGCAGCTCGTCCAGGCTTCGTTCTCGGACCTCGCGCCGCCTCCGTGACGCGCTCGCACGGACGCGCGCTCCGACGTGGATCCCGACGCTCACGTCGGTGTGAGATCCCGACGCGCGCTGTGGTGCTCGCACGGACGCGCGCTCCGACGTGGATCCCGACGCTCACGTCGGTGTGAGATCCCGACGCGCGCGGTGGTGCTCGCACGGACGCGCGCTCCAACGTGGATCCCGACTCTCACGTCGGTGTGCGATCCCGACGCGCGCGCACGGACGCGCTCCGGCCCTGGCTCGGTCCCCGCGCCTCGCTGCGTGCGGATCCTGCTGCGCAGCGGTGGGTGCTCGTAATCGGACGCCGTGCTCCGGGCCACCGTCGGCCTCTCCGCCGACGCCCCGCTGCGTTCGCGTGACAGCTCGGCGTTCGCGCGACGTGGACCGGGACGCCCCTTGGTGCGTCGGACGCCGCGCTGCCGCCGACCGTCGGCGTGACCCCGACGCGCCTGGTGCTGCACGGACGCGCGCTCCGGCCCCTGGCTCGGCCCCGCTTCGCGCGTCGGGAAGCTTCGCAGTGCTGGGCGTCGTCGGACGCCTGCTCGCCCCGTGGCTGCTCGACGCGGGGCCCGGCCGCGGGGCGATCCCGACGCTCACGTCGGTGTGAGATCCCGACGCGCGCGGTGGTGCTCGCACGGACGCGCGCTCCGGCCCCTGGCTCGGTCCCCCGCGCCTTCGCTGCGTTCGGTTACATCTCTGCTTCGCAGTGGCTCGGGTGCTCGTAACGTCGGACGCCGTGCTCGCACCACCGTCGGCCACTCCGCTCGACGCGGTTGGCCCGGCCGCGGGGCCGTTCGCGCGTGACGAGAGCTCGCAGCGTTGGGCGCGGAGCGTCTTCGCGCGAGGTCGATGCGCGAGTGGCGCCGAACTCGGTCCGGACGCCCGCGCTTGCTTCGTTCAGCTCTCCAGTTGTCAGAGATCGCTGCGCCAGTCCCCGCAGGGACTGATCACCGTTCAGTCCCCGCCGTGCGCGAGCGGAAGCTCGAACACCAGGTTGTCCGGTGCCGAGCCGCGGATCGAGATCACGCCCTCGTGGAGCAGGACGTGGTGCGCGTCGCACAGCAGCGTGATCTGGAACAGCTCGTGGCCGCCACCCTCGGACCGCGGTCTGATGTGATGCGCCTCCAGGAACCTGGTGGAGCGACAGCCAGGCACCGTGCACCGGTGCTGGTCGCGCACGAAGACCTTCCTGCGCGTGGCCGCCGGGATCGACTTCTGCACCTTGCGCCCGGGCTCTTCTCGTTCGAGATCGCCGATGTCCTCCGAATCGCACCGCGCCCGCTCCAGCTCCTGAGCCGAGACCGCGATCTCCATCCCAGCGCCCACGCGGTGCGCCTGCTTGCACGCGCGGCACGTCGTCGTTGCGATCTGATGCCGCGGCTTGCCCGGGGAGTCATGCGCTGCCGGCTCGAGCATCGCTGCAGCGAGCGCGCGCACCAGCTCGTCGTCGGTGCAGGTTGCGCCCTTCGCGTCTGCTACGGCGTTACGCGCCTGCTTGAACAGCATCATCGCCTCCTCGGAGATTCCTTCCAGCACGATCCGATACCGGATCTTCTTCGGATCCACGGGATCCGTGGGCAGGTCGCCCTTGGACTTGCCGCGCACCAGCTGCTGGACCTCCGTCGAGATCTTGCCCTCCGCCGCATCGAGCCACGCGTCTTCCGTCTTGCTCGTCGCCACGCGGGTCAGCTCGCGCACGCTCGTCCACGCCAGCTCACCCGCGCGGAACTGCTCCGCGATCCCCGGCAGCTCGAGCAGCTCGTGGGCCACGCGCATCCGCTCCGTGGCCACGTGATGCGAGTGCTGGAGCACGCTCTCGATGTACGCGTAGATCGTGGCGAACCCCATGCGCCGGTAGAGCTTGGTGTCCTCGGCCTCGAGCAGCAGATCGATCTCGCGCGCCTCGAGGCAGATGATCTGCTTGCCGACCGACTGGATCTCGTCGTGCAGTTTGAGCCAGTCCCGCTCGCGGCACGTGACCGCATAGGCATCGGCGAGCTGCGTCTGAAACCCCCGCGTGGCAGCGCTGTCGAACACGACGACCTCCTCCACGCGTGGGTTGTCACGCGCACGATCACTTCTACCACTGGGGTTTCTGAGGCTCTGTGCTGCGCTGTGCGCGCGCCGGAGGGCTGGGACCCGACGACGATCGATGTTCTGCGTCGTCTTCGCGCAGCGCGCATGCAATCGCGTTCTCGACGAGAAAACCGCGATCTTCGTCGGACGAGTCGCGATGCGCGCCGAAATCAGTCAAGCGGAATCTTCAGATTCGACACGATCACCGACGGTATCGACGGAGCCCGCGCGCTCCCATCGAAGCCGCGGCCAGCGCCGGTCCCCGCGGGGCTTGAATCGCGATCACTGCGCCCGACGCGGATCCGGAGGTCGCGATGCGTCGAGCCTCAGCGACGAGGCACGTACGAGGGCCCACTCGATCCGGAGCTTCTTCGAGCGTCGCGCGCTCAGGTCCGGAGGCGCCGTGCGTGCACGAGCCAGCGGCAATCACGTGGTCCCCGTGATCTCGATCTCCTGGCGTTCACATGCGACCAAGCCCAGATCGACCTGTCCCAGATCTCGAGGAGGCCGGAGGCTCGAGACCTCGCCACGTACCTCGGCGCCGAGATCGGCCTCGCACCGGAGCCCTCGAGCTCACATCGAAGCCTCGCGCAACGGCAGTCCCCGCAGTGCTTGAACCACGATCACTGCACCCGACGCGGATCCGACGTCGCGATGCGTAGAGCCTCAGCGCAGAGGCACGTACGAGAGCCACCTCGATCCGGAGCCTCTTCGAGAGTCGCGCGCTCAGGTCCGGAGGCGCCGTGCGTGCACGAACCCCAACACGCCAGCGGCAATCACGTGGTGCTTGTGATCCCTGGGCTCGTCATGCGACCGACCGCAGACCGGTGGATCCGGAATCTCGATGAGGCCGGATGCCGGCGGGCGGCTCGAGATCTCGCCAGGCAACTTGGCGGCAAGCTCGACCTCGCACCGGAGCCGTCGAGTTGTCATCGAAGCCTCGGCCAGCGGCGGTCCCCGCGGTGCTCACGAGGGCGCGCACCGAACTTCGAGTGCCGACACGGACCGCTACCGAGTGGCCACGAACTCTGACCCGGTACCCTCTCTGCCGCGTGGCTGACCCCAGGAGCGCGACGGCGAGAGGGATGTCGACGAATCCGACTGGGGGTACACTCAAAGCAACAAAGGTGACGTTTCGTTCGAGGCCAGACGCTCGTTCTAGTCGATCACCCGGCTCTCCTATCCCTCCGAAATGAAGCCGTTCGGTACGCTTGATCCGGAGGAGGCGTTCCGGGATGCATGGTACCGAGGCCGGGATCAGCTCCTGGATCTTCGAGGAGCGCGTGTGCGTACAGCGGCGCTCGAGTACGCGTCCTGGCTGGATCGTGCGGGCGGAACGCGTCCCAAGCTCATCCGCTTGGATGCCAGTGGAGTGAAGTCGGCCGAGTCCCGCCTGCAACGGCGTGATCTGCTCGCCGGCTGGCTCGGTGAATCCGTTGCATCGAGGCCCGGGGTTCGTTCCACCTACGGTCTCGTGAACCTGGCGGTGACGCAGGACGACTCGTCGCTCCTTCGGGAGGTACTTGCCAGTCCCGGTGGCGCCTACATCGAGGCGCTCGAGCTCGAGGGCGAACGCCCGATGCTCGCCACGTGGCTCGAGGAACTCGCTACGAGTCAACATCGATGGTTGGGCATGTTGACCGTGCGGCGCGTGGGCACCTCCGGGGACGATACGGCGGTGCGAGTCTCGCCGGCCACCATCGACGCGATCATCAACGGGACACCGGAGCTGCGGCTTCTGGTCGTCGACGGAACATCGGTGCTGCGGGAGTTCGAGCACCCCACGCTTTCGTACCTCGATGTCCGCGGGCCTGAGGCGGCGGCGGGGCTGGCTGGTCCGGGTCCTGCTTTCCACTGCGTTCAGATCCTGAAGCTGATCCTGCGTGGGAGTTCATGCGTCGATCTGTTGCCTACGGAACGGTTTCCAGCGCTCCGCGAGCTCGACCTATCAAGCAACGAGCCCACACGTGGAGCGCCCACCTGCGGCGTCGACGTGATTGGAATGCTAGAGACCGTCGGAGTCCGTCACCAGCTCGAGAAGCTCAGCCTTCCATCGATTCGCACGCGAGCGGCTGCCGAGCATCTCGAGCTCATGATCTCCGGGATGCCGACCCTCAGGTCCGTTCAGATCGCTCGCACCTACGGCAACCGTATC
>JADKKI010000028.1 GCA_016720595.1 Myxococcales bacterium | reverse complement strand
ACGTGGCGGTTCTTCGAGGCTCATGTCGGGCCCGAGGATAACTGGTTGCCGCCCGACAACTTCCAGGAGGAGCCGCCGCGGGGTGTCGCGCACCGAACGTCGCCGACGAACATCGGGCTGGGGTTGCTCGCCAACCTCACCGCCTACGACTTTGGCTATCTCGGTGCCGGAGCGGTGGTGGCGCGCACGACGGCGACCCTCGCCACGCTGGATCGGATGCAGCGCTACCGGGGTCACTTCTACAACTGGTACGACACCGTCACGCTCGAGCCGTTGCGACCGATGTACGTCTCCACCGTCGACAGTGGAAACCTGGCTGGGCACCTGCTCACCCTCGCCGCCGGGCTCGACGAGCTCGAGACCGATCTGGTCGTGCGAGGCGGTCCTCGACGGACTCGGGGCCACGCTCACGGTGCTGGCCGAGTTGATGCCGGGGAAGCCAGCGCAGAAGCGGGTCCTCGCGAACCTGCGGTCCAAGCTCGTGAGTGCGCCGTGTACTCCAGCGGAGAGGTACGCAACCTTGCGTGGCCTCGCCGCCGACGCGCTCGAGCTCGAGCGGAGCGGGCTCGCCGGCAAGGAGGCCGAGCAGGTCTGGTGGGCGAGCGTGTTTGCGGCGGAGTGCGCGCGTGCGGTCGCGGAGCTCGCGGCCATGCTCCCGTGGCTGGAGATCCCGCCGGCCGAGGACCTCGCGGTCCGCGCACGTCTCGACGCTCCGCTGACGCTGCAAGCGCTGGCCAGGCTCGACGTGACGGCCGTGGACCCCGCTCTCCGCGAAGCGATCGGGGTGGCCTCGAGCCGCGCCGTCGAGCGGATCGAGCAGCTGCGCTTGCTCGGCGTGCGGTGCCGCGAGCTCGCCGATCTCGACTACGAGTTCCTCTACGATCGATCACGCCACCTGCTGGCGATCGGCTTCAACGTCGCAGATCACCGGCTCGATGCGAGCTTCTACGATCTGCTCGCATCGGAAGCGCGCCTCGCGAGCTTCATCGCGATCGCGCAGAGCAAGCTGCCACAAGAGCACTGGTTCAGCCTCGGGCGCCAGCTCACGACCTCCGCGGGCCGGCCCGCGCTGCTGTCGTGGAGCGGCTCGATGTTCGAGTACCTGATGCCCCTGCTCGTCATGCCGACCTATGACGGCACCCTGCTCGACGAGACGTACAAGGCCGCGGTGGAGCGTCAGATCGCCTATGGCCGCGAGCGCGGCGTGCCCTGGGGAGTCTCGGAGTGCGGCTACTACAAGACCGATGCGCAGCTCAACTACCAGTATCGAGCGTTTGGCGTGCCGGGCCTGGGCTTCAAGCGCGGGCTCGCCGACGATCTCGTGGTCGCGCCCTATGCGAGTGCGATGGCGTTGATGGTGGCACCCGAGGCCGCGTGCGCAAACCTGAAGACGCTGGCGAGTGAAGGTCGGATCGGCCCGTTCGGGTTCTACGAGGCCGTGGACTACACCCCCGCGCGGGTCCCACCCGGGAAGGGCGCGACCACGATCGCGCCGTACATGGCGCACCACCAGGGGATGGCGTTCCTCGCGACCTCGTACCTGCTCCACGATCGCCCGATGCAGCGGCGGTTCGTGTCTGCGCCGGTGTTTCGCGCGACCGAGCTCCTGCTCCAGGAGCGCATCCCACGCTCGTTCGCGATCTTCCCGCACCCTGCCGAGGTGTCCCACACTTCGAGTCGCGCGCCGGATGTGGAGCGCGATCTGCGGGTGTTCGCGACGCCGAACACGCCATCGCCGGAGGTTCACCTGCTCTCGAACGGGAACTATCACGTGGCCGTCACTAACTCGGGCGGCGGGTACAGCAGGTGGCGCGATCTCGCGGTCACACGCTGGCACGAGGATGCGACGCGCGACTCGTGGGGTACGTTCGGCTACCTCCGCGACGTCGACAACGACACGACATGGTCGGTGGCGCATCAGCCGACGCTCGCGCGGGGCTCCCGGTACGAGGCGATCTTCGCGCAGGGCCGAGCGGAGTTCCGCCGCGCCGACTACGACATCGAGACCCACGTCGAGGTCGCGATCTCACCCGAAGATGACATCGAGCTCAGGCGCGTCACGCTGACCAACCGTGGACGGACGCGGCGGACCATCGAGCTGACGAGCTATGCCGAGGTCGTCCTCGCGCAGCCGGCGGCCGACGCAGCGCATCCAGCGTTCTCCAACCTGTTCGTCCAGACCGAGCTCCTGCCGGACCAGCGGGCGATCGTGTGCACCCGCCGGCCGCGCTCCGGAGGCGAGCGACCGCCGTGGATGGTTCACATGATGCCATGGCCAGGTCGATGGCGAGGCCTCGTACGAGACCTCGCGCGCGGCGTTTCTCGGTCGAGGCCGTTCGGTGGCGGATCCGATCGCGCTCCATCAGGTCTCGCTCACCAACAGCGCCGGCGCGGTCCTCGATCCGATCGTCGCGATCCGGCGCCGAGTGATCCTCGAGCCCGACGAGACGGCACGCTTTCACGTGGTGACCGGGATCGCGGAGACCCGCGAGGTGGCGCTCGGGTTCCTCGAGAAGTACAGCGATCGGCACGCCGCGGAGCGCGTGCTCGAGCTGTCGTGGACGCACAGCCAGGTCGTGCAGCGCCGGCTCGATGCCACGAACCTCGAGATCCGGCTGTACGAGCGGCTCGCGAGCAGCGTGCTGTACGCGAACGCGGCGCTGCGTGCGCCGAGTAGCTTGATCCTGCGCAACCGCGGCAATCAGTCGGGGCTGTGGGCCTACAGCATCTCCGGGGATCACCCGATCGTCCTCGTGCGGATCTCGGATCTCGCGAACCTCGAGCTGCTGCGGCAGCTCGTCAAGGCGCACGCCTACTGGCGGCTGAAGGGCCTGACCGCTGATCTGATCGTCTGGAACGAGGATCCCTCGGGCTATCGGCAGGTGCTGCAGGAGGAGATCCTGGGCGTCATCGCGGTGCTCTCCGAGGCGACCCTGCTCGATCGTCCTGGCGGAATCTTCGTGCGACGGAGCGAGCAGATCTCGGAGCAGGACAAGGTGCTGATCCAGACGGTGTCGCGCGTGATCATCAGCGACACCGCGGGGACGCTGCTCGAGCAGGTCGATCGCGCGAGGAAGGTCGACCTTCCCGGCCCGCTCCTGACGCGACGAAAGGCGCCACCCCCGAAGCCGTCGCGCGCGATGATCCCGGTCCCCGATCGTCCGGATCTCGTCGGCTTCAACGGCCATGGCGGGTTCACCCCCGATGGGCGCGAGTACGTGATCACGACGACGCGAGACGTCCGTACGCCGGCACCGTGGGTCAATGTCCTCGCGAACCCCTGGTTCGGCACGGTGGTCAGCGAGAGTGGCGGGGCCTACACCTGGTGCGAGAACGCGCACAGCTATCGGCTGACGCCGTGGACCAACGATGCGGTCACCGATGCGAGCGGCGAGGTGTTCTATCTGCGCGACGAGGATGACGGCCACTTCTGGTCACCGACCCCCCTGCCGGTCCCGACGACGACGCCCTACACCACGCGTCACGGCTTTGGGCTACAGCGTGTTCGAAGTCGTCGATCGCGGGATCTCGAGCACGCTCTCCACCTACGTCGCGGTCGATGCGCCGGTGAAGTTCGTCGTCCTCGAGCTGCACAATCGGTCCGGATCCTCCAGAAGGATCTCGGTGACCGGGATGCTCGAGCTCGTGCTGGGCACGACGCGCGCCGCCAACGCGCCACACGTGGTGACGGAGCTCGATACCAAGACGGCCGGCCTGTTCGCTCGCAACGTCTACAACAGCGAGTTTGCATCGCGGGTCGCGTTCCTCGACTGCAGCGAGCCGGAGCGGTTTGTCTCCGGCGACCGGCGCGAGCTGATCGGCCGCAACGGGACCACGGCGCATCCGGCGTGCATGCTGCGGCAGCGGCTGTCGGGCAGGGTCGGGGGGGCGCTCGATCCATGCCTCGCGATGCAGGTGGTGGAGCTCGCGGATGGGGAGACCGGGCGTCTCGCGTTCACCATCGGCTCCGGCCGCGATCTGGCCGATGCGCGGACCCTGGTCCAGCGCTTCCGCGGCAGCGAACCGGCGAGGTCCGCATTCGAGGCCGTCTGGGCGTTCTGGAATCGCACGCTCGGCGCGATCAATGTTCAGACCCCGGACCCGTACCTCAACTTCCTCGCCAATGGTTGGCTCGTCTATCAGACGCTGGCGTGCCGGATGTGGGGACGCAGCGGCTTCTACCAGTCCGGTGGAGCGTACGGCTTCCGCGATCAGCTGCAGGACTCGATGGCGCTGCTCCATGCCGAGCCGAAGCTGCTGCGCGAACAGATCGTGCGCTCCGCCGCCCGGCAGTTCCCGGAGGGCGACGTTCAACACTGGTGGCATCCGCCGACAGGTCGCGGCGTGCGCACGCACATCTCCGACGACTACCTCTGGCTACCGTTCGCGGTCGCTCGCTACGTGACGGCGCTCGGCGACACCGGCGTCCTCGACGAGAAGGTCGCGTTCATCGACGGGCGGCCGGTCAAGGCGGACGAGGACAGCTACTACGATCTGCCGGTGCGCTCGGATCTGACCGCCACGGTCTACGAGCACTGCCAGCGCGCGATCGGGAACGGCCTGCGATTCGGTGTGCACGGCCTTCCGCTGATCGGCAGCGGTGACTGGAACGATGGCCTGAATCTGGTCGGCGAGCATGGCAAGGGCGAGAGCGTGTGGCTCGCGTTCTTTCTCTATGACGTCCTCGTCAAGTTCGGCGCCCTCGCGAGGGCCCACGGTGATGTGGCGTTCGCGGAGCGCTGTGCCGCCGAGGCGGTGAAGCTGCGGGCGAATATCGAGGAGCACGCCTGGGACGGTGCCTGGTATCGGCGCGCGTACTTCGACGATGGAACGCCGCTCGGATCCGCGACCAACCTCGAGTGCCAGATCGATTCGCTCCCGCAGAGCTGGGCGCTGCTCTCCGGCGCGGGAGACCCTGCCCGCGTGGAGCTCGGGCTCGATGCGCTCGACCAGCGGCTGGTCCGCAGCGACCTCGGCCTGGTCCAGCTGTTCGATCCGCCGTTCGACACCTCGGATCTGAAGCCGGGCTACATCAAGGGCTACGTGCCGGGCGTCCGCGAGAACGGCGGCCAGTACACGCACGCTGCGGTGTGGGCGGTGATGGCGTTCGCCCGGGGGGGCCGCGTCGCGCGCGCCTGGGAGGTGTTCGATCTGATCAACCCGGCACGTCACGGCGATACGCCGAAGGCGATCGAGATCTACAAGGTGGAGCCGTACGTCGTGGCCGCGGACGTCTACACCAATCCACAGCACGTCGGACGAGGTGGCTGGACCTGGTACACCGGCTCGGCCGGCTGGATGTATCAGCTGATCACCGAGTCCCTCCTCGGGATCCGGCTCGAGGTCGATCGCCTCCGCGTCGAGCCGAAGCTACGGCCCGGCTGGACGCACGTCGATGTGCACTATCGGCACCACGAGACCGTCTATCACATCCACATCACCGACGTCGGCGGCAGCGTTCGCACGGTCACGCGGGTGCACTGCGACGGCACCGACGAGCCGAGCCTGACCATCCCGCTGCGCGATGATCGTGGGGAGCACGAGGTCCAGATCGAGATCGGCGGCTAAGAGCGTCAGGCCGCGGGCAGCATGACGGTGAACGTCGAGCCCTCGCCGAGGATCGACCTCACGCGGATGTCGCCGCCGTGCGCGCGCACGACCTTGTGACAGATCGCCAGGCCGAGGCCCGTGCCATCGGGGCGGGTGGTGAAGAACGGCTCGAAGATCCGCGGCAGGTCCTCCGCGCCGATGCCCCGACCCTTGTCCTCGACCTCGATCGCGATCTGGCCATCGTTCGCCGGCAGGGCACGGAGTACGACGCGGGCACCTGACTTCGAGGCATCGGCCGCGTTGCCCACGAGGTTGGCGAGGACCTGGCGAAGGCGCTGCGGATCGCCATTGATCGTCAGGGTCGTCGGGGCCTCGCATGCGAGCGCCACGCCGCGCTCCGAGAGCACGTTCGTCAGGCCCTTGGCCGCGTCCTCGATCAGCTCGCCGACATCGATCTCCTCCGAGGCCAGCTTCACGGGCTTCGCGAAGTCGAGGATCTCGGCGACCGAGCGATCGAGGCGCGCGAGCTCCTCGAGCGCGATGTCGAGGTGCTCTCGATCATCCTCGGACAGCTGCAGCTTGCGGCGCAGGATCTGGACGTTGAGCGAGATGCTGGTCAGCGGCGTGCGGATGTCGTGTGCGATCGCGGCCGCGAACTGGCCGAGGGCCGCGAGGCGCCGGGCATCGTCGAGCGCCGAGACGGCATCCGCGCGCTCCACCGCGAGGGCGACGCGCGCGGCGAGGTCACGCGCCACGAGGTAGGTGTCGCGGTCGAGGGTGCCGTGGTCGATGTAGAACGCGCCGACCAGCTGCTCCTCCGCTCCGAGGGCGGGGACCGCGAGGCAGGTTGGCGAGTCGGGTTGCTCGTCCTTCCGGAGCACGCCGTTCTTGCGCAGCTCCTCCGCGACGTCGACTGGCAGCTCGGCGGCGCGGACCCAGCGCACGGTGGAGCCATCGCCGAACCGCGCGATCCGCGCGCTGGCCTCGGCGATCGCGGCCGTGGCCTCGGCCGGCAGCGGATCGCCCTGGACCCCGAGGCGTCTCGCGCGGCGTTCGTCGAGGCCGGCGAGCACCCGGCGCTCGACGCGTGGATAGAGCTTGAGGCTCACGGCGGTGAGGCCGAGCGGCACCAGCGTGGCGCCGAACAGCGCGAGGTCCTGGAGCTGCCCTTCGGGGAGATAGGTCCGGACCGCGGCGATCGCCCCACCGGCGCCGAGCATGACCAGGAGGGCGATGGTCGCGATCGTGACGACCTCGGAGACCGCGGAGCGCGACGAGAACAGCTCGGTCCGCAGCACGGCGGTGCCGATCACCACGAAGCCGATCATCGAACCCACCGTGGTCTCTGCCCACACGGCCTCTTCGAAGATCCCGAGCAGCGGCGCCACGAAGTACGCGAAGAAGCCAGCCGCCCAGCGGAACCCGAGCATCGCGAGCACGATCCGCGCATCGCGCTGGGTGGTGCGGCGATAGCTCCGGCCGATCAAGAGGAAGATCAGCACCGTCGCCGGCGCGAAGAACCCGAGCTCGATCGCCGTGGTGCGCCGCCACGGGCCATCGATCTGGATCAGGGCCAGGCCGATCGCGAACACGCCCCACGCGATCAGCAGCGCCCGCCATCTCCACCGCATCGGGGTGTGGCGCGGGAAGGCGGTGACGAACTCGAAGGTCAGGAGCGAGAGCGAGATCGTGCCGATCGTGCAGGGCACCAGCACGCCGACCGAGATGATCGAGCCGCCGGTCAAGACGTTGAGGCCACGCCACGCGGTCATCGCGGCATCGACGAGGACGAGGATACCGAACACCAGGTTGTCGCGCCGCTGCCGGCCGCGCAGCATCAGCGCCGCATACGAAGCGCCGATCGTGGCGATCGCGAGGGGGATCAGGCCGGCGTTCATGTCGGCTCCTCGCGCCGCAGGCCGTACTCTTCGATCTTGCGATCGAGCGTGGGGCGGCTGATGTCGAGGATCGCGCACGCGCGGCGCTTGTTCCAGTCCGTGTGGGCGAGCACGCGGGTGATGTGGCGGCGCTCGATCTCGCGCAAGGTGGGCAGCGAGCCCTCCGTGTCGGTCTCGAGCCCCTCGTGCGTCGACGTCGCGGTGCCGAGCGACAGCAGGGTCTCGTCGAGGACATCGGACTTCGCGAGCACCAGCGCCCGGGTCAACGTATTCTCGAGCTCGCGGACGTTGCCCGGCCACGGATAGCTCTGCAGCCGGGCGAGCGCCGTGGGCGTGACGTAGCGGACGTCCTTGCCGAGGTCGGCGTTGATCTTCGCGAGCAAGCCCTCGACGAGGATCGGGATGTCGCTCGCGCGCTCGCGCAGGGGAGGGAGGTGGATCTCCACGACGCGCAGCCGGTAGTAGAGGTCCTCGCGGAACGTCCCCTTGGCGACCATCGCGGTCAGGTCTCGGTGCGTGGCCGCGATCACCCGCGCTTCGAGGTGCAGGGTCTTCGCGTCACCCACGCGCTCGAAGGTGCGCTCCTGGAGCACGCGCAGGAGCTTGGCCTGGATCTCGAGGGGGATCTCGGCGATCTCGTCGAGGAACAGCGTGCCCTTGCCGGCGAGCTCGAAGCGGCCGGGCCGATCGGCCACCGCGCCGGTGAACGCACCCTTGACGTGCCCGAACAGCTCGCTCTCGAGCACGCCGGGGGCGAGGGCCGTGCAGTTGACGGCCACGAACGGCCGTTCACGCTCGTTGGACGCGACGTGGATCGCGCGCGCGACCAGCTCCTTGCCGGTGCCGCTCTCGCCCGCGATCAACACCGGTGCGCGGGTGGTAGAGACCGAGCCGATCTGCTTCCACACGTCGCGGATCGCGGGGCTCTTGCCGAGGATGTCGCCGACCTGGCGCGCCGTAGCGTCGGAGACGAACTCGGGGAGCTGCTCGCGGGAGGCGCGCGAGGCGAGGGCGCGCGTGACCACTTCTTTCAGCCGATCGATGTCGACCGGCTTCACCAGATACTCGTAGGCGCCGAGCTGGATCGCCTTGACCGTGGATTGCATGTCGTCGCGCGCGGTGACGACGCAGACCGTTGGCGGGCGCGGGCGAAGGGCGATCGCGGCCAGCACATCGAACCCGCTGCCCCCGGGGAGGCCGAGATCGAGCAACATCAGCTCGGCGCCATCGGCGGCGGCGACCGCTCCCGGCGCGTCCTGGGCGGTCGTGACCTCGTGCCCTTCGCCGCCCAGGAACTTCTCGAGGGTCCGGCGGATCGAGCGGTCGTCGTCAACGATCAGGATGCGGGCCACGGCGGTCACCAAGGCGAACACTCCATGGGCCGTGCCAGCGGTAACTCGCTGGAACCCCGAGAGCGTCGTCCCCCCGAGAGTAACGAATCGTTGCAGTCAGCGGGGATTGTTAACTTCCTATTTGACAGTGTTAGATTCAGTGTTAGATTGGAGGCGTGTCATTGCAGTGGACGCTCCCAGAGCTCGTGTCCCAGGTCGCAGAGCGGATCGCCGCCTTGCCCGAGCCGCGGAACGGGCAGGTGCGCGCGGTGCCCGACGATCGGACCGTCCGCTACTACGGGACCATCGGCCTCCTCGATCGCCCACTCGCGATGCGTGGGAGAACCGCGCTGTACGGGCCGCGTCACCTCGCCCAGGTCGTGGCGATCAAGCGGCTGCAGTCGGCGGGCCGGAGCCTCGCCGAGATCCAGGAGCTGTGGCCCACGCTGGACGATCCGACGCTCGCGAGGATGTCGGGCGTCTCTCATGCCGTGATGGGCAAGCGCTCCGGCAAGAGCGAGTTCTGGAAGCAGGACGGGGTCGCGCCCGCGCCGACTCTCGCGCCCGTTCGGCGGGCGACGCCATCACCCACCGAGCCAGCGGTCTCGCCGCCTGCAGCCGTCGAGCTCCGCGTCCAGCTCGCGCCCGGTCTGACCCTGACGATCGAGGTCGGGGACACCACGCGCCTCGCACTCTCACCCGCCGATGTCGCCGCGATCCGCGCGGCCGCGGCTCCACTCGTAACCGAGCTGGCACACCGCCGGCTCACCCCGCACGCTGGGGAGGAGGACCTGTGACCGCACTGCCGATGCCGATCGTGTTCAACGTGATGTCCGATGACGAGATCGCCGCGTTCGGGCGCGATCCAGATGCGGGCTTTGGTGCCCTCGAGACCGCGCGGGGGCTCCTGCCGCTGACCGCGATGGACGTCGACGCGCGCGTGGCCGGCGTGATCGCGTCGATCGAGGTCGCGCAGACGTTCGTCAACACGACGGGCGTCGCGATCGAGGCGACGTACATCTTCCCGCTGCCCGATCGCGCGGCGGTCCATCGCTTCCGCATGGAGGTCGGTGGGCGCGTGGTCGAGGGCATCGTCGAAGAGCGGGGCGCAGCCCGCGAGCAGTACGATGAGGCGATCGCCGCCGGCCATCGCGCCGCGATCACCGAAGAGGAGCGCGCGGGCGTGTTCACGCTGCGGGTCGGCAATCTCCTCCCCGGCGAAGCGGCGACGATCCGCCTCTCGCTGGTGGGGCCACTCCCCGTGGATGACGGCGAGGTCACGTTCCGGTTCCCACTCGTCGTGGCCCCGCGCTACATGCCGGGCACCGCCACGGGCGGGGAGCAGGCCGGCCTCGGCACCGCGGCCGACACGACCGCGGTCCCCGATGCGTCACGGATCTCACCGCCGGTGCTGCTCCCGGGCTGCCCGAACCCGGTGCGGCTCGGCATCCGGGTGGCACTCGAGAGCAGCGAGCTCCGCGCCGTCACCTCGAGCCTGCATGCCACGACCACCGCGCTTCGCGATGCTCAGGTCATCGAGCTCGCTCCAGGCCACCGGCTCGATCGCGACTTCATCCTGCGCTGGCACATCGATGGTGCTGCGCTGCGGACCCGCCTGGTGTGCGTCGACGATCTCGACGGTCGCGGAGGGACGTTCGCGCTCACGCTGGTGCCGCCGAGCACCACCACGATCGCGGCCAAGCCACGCGATGTGGTGCTCGTCGTCGATCGCTCCGGCAGCATGGGCGGCTGGAAGATGGTGGCGGCGCGGCGTGCGGCAGCGCGTATCATCGACACGCTGACCTCGCGCGATCGGTTCTGCGCGATCCCGTTCGACAACGTGATCGAGCTGGTGCCTGCGGGGACGCTGGTCGAGGCCTCCGATCGGAACCGGTTCCGCGCCGTCGAGGCGCTCGCGAGGATCGATGCGCGCGGCGGTACGGAGCTGGCGGAGCCGTTGCGGCGCGCCGCGGCGATGCTCGCGGGTGGGACCGATGATCGCGAGCGCGTGATCGTGCTCGTCACCGATGGTCAGGTCGGCAACGAGGACCAGATCCTCCGAGAGCTGGTGCCGAACCTGCGCAACGTGCGGATGTTCACGCTCGGGATCGATCAGGCGGTCAACGCCGCGTTCCTCAAGCGCCTCGCCGCCGCGGGTGGTGGCCTGTGCGAGCTCGTCGAGTCCGAGGATCGGCTCGATGCCGTGATGGCGAAGGTCCATCGCCGGATCGGGACGCCGATCGCGACCGATCTCGCGGTGCGGGGCCTCGGCCTGGCGATCGCGGGCGCGAGCCTCGCGCCGAAGAAGCTGCCCGATGTCTATGCGGGCGCGCCCGTGACGATCCTCGGCCGCTATCACGGTGCGGCCCCTGCCACGGCGCGGATCGAGGTCACCGGCCACAGCCTCGGCGAGGCGATGTGCACGGCGATCGATCGCGAAGGGGACACCACCGGCGCGACCTGGCTCGCTGCGAGCTGGGCGCGGGCGGCGATCCGCGATCTCGAAGACCAGTACGCCACGGGCGTGCGCGGCGATCTCGAGCACGAGATCGTGGCGCTCTCGAAGCGGCACACCGTGCTGTCGCGATTCACCGCCTTCCTCGCGATCGATCGCGCGGCGGTCGTGAATCCGGGCGGCCGGCTGGTGCAGGCCGTGCAGGCGGTGGAGTCGCCCGCCGGCTGGGAGGGCGGAGCCGCGGCACCTCCGCCGCCGCCGAAGCAGGCGATGAAGGCACGGATGACGTCGCTCGCGTCGCCCGCGTCGCCCGCTCCGGGGCCGATGTCGAGCGCGTCGGGGCTCCTGGGCGGGCGCGGCGCCGCCGCGCCTGGTGGCGGGTATCGGTCGGCACCGCCGGCGGCGCCGTCGGGCCCGCCACCGCAGTCGTCCACGCCACCTCCGTCGTTCGCGCAGGCTCCGCCTCGCCCGAGCCAGGCGCAGCCGATGCCTGCGCGCATGGAGCACAAGGAGGATCGCGCGAAGTCTGCCAAGGACGAGGCGTCCGTCCGTCCAGACGCGTACCTCGTGTCGCTCGGCGACCTCGCGCGCGAGCTCGATGCCCGGGCACGCGGCACCGCCGATCTGGCGACGCTGCGGATCCTCCGGCAGCGCCTCACCGAGTGGATCGAGGACCTGCGGTCGGTCGGGACCCACGATGCGCTCGCCTCGGCGGTCGAGGACATCGTCCACCGCCTGTCGGCGGCGCTCGCGGCGGGGACTTCGATCGCGGGCACGGTGGCCGCTCTCGCGGGCGAGCTCGCCGCTCTCGCGGCCGGCGCACCCGTCCCCGCGCCGACGGCGCCGAAGCCGGGGAGCCGCCTGGCGTTCTGGAAGTAGGGCTGCTACCACGAGCGGGTGCGCGCCTGGCTGCTGCCGCTGATCCTCGGGACGGGCTGCTCGCAGTCTCCCGAGCGTGAGGTGGTCGCGCCGGCGCGCCCGCCGGCTGGATCGGTCACGATCGTCGCCGATGCCGCACCGCCGGGGCCACGCGACGCGGCGCCGGCGATCTCACCTGACGGTGGAGCCGTCGACGCTGCCGCGGCCGCTCCGGCGGTGGTGATCGTCGACGCGCCGATGAAGTGGAGCGCGGAGCGCGAGCGCCTGACGCTCGAATACCGGCGAACGCACTCCGATCCGAACGCGACCGACCTGACGATCGAGCCCTCGGTGATCGTCCTCCACTACACGGGGGGCAGCTCGGCGAAGGCCACACGTGGCTACTTCGACGAGCCGACCATCGAGGCCAGTCGCAAGGAGCTCGCGCGCGCGGGCCGCGTCAACGTCTCCGCGCACTTCGTCGTCGATCGCGACGGCACGATCTATCAGCTCCAGCCGGTGACCCGATTCGCGCGCCACTGCATCGGGCTCAACCACACCGCGATCGGGATCGAGAACGCGGGGGACGAGGCGAAGTATCCGCTCACCGACGCGCAGGTCGCCGCTGATGCGGCGTTGATCCGGCAGCTCGCGAGCCAGCATGCGATCACCCACCTGCTGGGGCATCACGAGGTCATGGGGCTTCGCGAGAGCCCGCTGTATCTCGAGCTCGACCCGGCCTACAAGAACGACAAGGGCGATCCGGGCAAGGCGTTCATGGCCAAGGTCCGCGCCAAGGTCGCCGACCTGAAGCTCGCCGGCCCGTGACCGCTACGCGCCGCGCGTGCGGTAGCGAACGAGCGTCTTGCTCGCCTTGTCCCAGATCGTGCGCTTGCCCGGGACCGCGGCCGCCGCCCAGATCAGCGCGATCGGCACGAGCCCGAGCGAGAGCGCCAGCATCCGGCTCGGCCCGGTCTCGAGCTCGAGATCGAGAAGTCCGAGCACGAACGAGATCCACGTCATCACGAGCGGGATCGCGAGCGGGATCCCGACGCGGAGCAGGGCCTGCCCGAGCCGCGGTCTTCCACCGGTGGCGACGTCCACCACCTCGAGCTCGAGCAGCATCTGGCCGAACGTCCGACCGAGGCGCGCGAGCGCAGCGATCGAGTACGCGGCCAGGACCGTGAGGACCAGCGCATTGGCGTTGACGTCATCGGTGTTCATCCCGAGGGCCGAGGCCGCGAGGATCATCAGGCCCGCGAGCAGCGCCGAGAGGATCAGGTCGACCACCGTCGCGATCGCTCGCACCGAGCCACCGGCCGGGCGGGTGCGCTCGACGGAGACCAGCTCGAGCTCGCGGAGCAGCTCGTCGTAGCTGGCGAACCGATCCGCGGGATCCGGCGCCATCATCCGAGCGCACAGCCGATCGATCGCTGCGATCGTCGTCCGCGGCTGACCGCTCGGACGACGCAGCGTGGGCCGCGCCGCGGTGGCGTGCTTGGACATCAACGCGAGCGCGGTCTCGGCCTCGAACGGCGGCCGTCCCGAGACCAGGTGATACAGCGTCGCGCCGAGCGCGTAGATATCGGCCCGAAAATCGATCGGCTCACCGCGCCCCTGCTCCGGCGCCATGTACAGCGGCGTCCCCGCGATCGAGGTCTGCGCGACCGGCCCGGATCCACGCTCGTCCGCGTGCGGCTCGTCACCGCGCCCCGCTGCGAGGCCGAAATCGAGGAGCTTGACCTGTCCGTGCGCATCGATCATCAGGTTCGACGGCTTGACGTCCCGATGGGTGAAGCCGCTGCGATGCGCCTCGCGCAGGCCGAGTGCCGCGGCGCGGATGATCGCCAGCGCATCCTCGGCAGGCACTGGCCCCTGCGCGATCCGCTCGGTGAGTGTGGCACCGGCGACGTGCTCCATCGCGAAGTAGAGGCGGCCCTCATCCTCGCCGATGAAGTAGATGTGCGCGACGTTCGGATGATTGACGCGGGCTTGCGCGCGCGCCTCCCGGATCAAGCGTTCACGACGGGTCGCATCGCGCGCGACGGCCTGTGGGAGCACCTTGATCGCGACGGCGCGGTCGAGGGCCACGTCGGTCGCGAGATAGACCTCGCCCATGCCGCCCGCGCCGAGCTGCCGCTCGATGCGGAAGTGACCGAGCGGTTGCCCGGCGGCGAGACCGGCGGTGGCGCCGGTGGCGGGACGAGGTGGCTGACTTCCTGCGGGGGCGGTTTCGGTGAGCGAGAGCACCACGAAGCTACCTGCCGACCTTCTTCGCGGCCTTCTTCAGGGCCGAGGAGATCGAGAGGTTGTTGGTCTTCGGCGTGATCTTCTGGAGGTCGGGCACGTAGCCGTCCTTCGAGATCTTCAGCGTGGACAGCTCGAAGGCCGGCAGCTTGATCGCCGCCGGGGTGATCCCGAGCGACTTGCTGCCGAGGAAGATGTTCGCGCCCGCGGGCGAGGAGCTGACCTTGACCGTGAACATCACCTTGGCGAGTGCGATCCGCACGGGCTTCTGTCCAAGGCTCTTCGGCGTCACCAGACGCTGGACCGAGACGAACCGTTGCTTGCGCACGGTGAGCCGCGCTTCGACGCCACACGGCAGCTTGAGCGTCGCGGGCGTGGTCCCGAGCACGTCCTTGCCGAGGACGATCTCCGCGCCCTGCGGCGCCGACGACACCGCGACCTCGCACTCGGTGGCAGCGGCGACCTGCACCGCGGCATCTGCGGGCACCGCAGGCACCGCGGCATCCACGGTCAGGGGGGCGGTCACCGCGGCATCGGGTGGCGGTGTGGGATCGACGACAGCCTGCTGAGCACTCCCTTCGTTGGGCCCACCATTGGCCCCCCCGTTGGGCTGTGGCGGCGTCTGAAGCTGCGGCTCGGTGCCGGCGTTCGCGTCCCGCGCGGAGGGAGAGGTGATTGCGTGATCGTCCACCGCACTGCCGCTGCCATCGCCGCCCGCGGGATCCTCATCCCCACCCTTCGTCTTCTTCCCGCCGAGCACCACGGCGAGCACGACGACGAGCAGCAACGCCACAGCCGCGCTTGCGATGATGACGAACATCCGCCGCTTGCTCGCGATCGGCGCGTCCATCGAGGACTGCGAGCCGGTGGGATAGCGGGGCGGTTGCCCGGGCAACAGCTCCATCGGGATGGCGCCGGAGGCGTGCGAGTGCTGGACCTGGCCCGGCACCGGTGTGACGTACGAACCGGGGATCGGGCCCGGCATCGGCATCGGCGTCGGGCGTGAGGGGATGGGCGTCGGCGGCAACGGCGCGTCACCCAGCTCGGCCGCCGCCATCGCGGGATGAGACGCGGAAGGGGGCGGGGGCAGGGCAGGCTCGTCGTCGAAGTCATCGATCGGCTGCAGGGGCTGCAGCGGCTCGATCAGCGTGGGATCGATATGGACCTTGGCCTCCTCAGCCTTGGGCTCCGGCGAGGCTTTCGCCTCGGAGTCGAGATCCTTCTCACTCGAGACCGCGGAGACCGGTGGCCCGGCTTGCTCGGGCGGGAGCTCCGGGCGAGGGACGACCTTCGACGGCTCGCTCCAACCATCGGGCTGCGAAGGATCGAGCGCGATGATGTAGTCGCCCGTCATAGGCCCCGCGGGGATCGCCTTGATCGGCGCATCCTCCTCGGGATCTCCGATCTCGACCGCTGGCGTGGCGCCGGGGGGCTTGTCGCGCAGCGCGAGCTTCGGGCCGTTCTCCCCGGGCGTGATCGTCCAGTCGCCGCTCGGAGTGGACTCCTCGACCGTCGCCTTCATCACCGCGGACGGCAGCTTCGCGCCCGCAGGCTGCGTCGCGCCGTGCACATCGAAGCCGCCGAGCTCGGCTGGTCGCGCGCTGGTGATCATCACCGGCCCGCTGAGCTCCTCCTGCGCCTCCATCACCGCGGTGTCGCGTGCCTCCTCCTCGCTCACGATCTGGCGCGCGGGTGCAGCGGGGAGCACGTGGACGCCGGACGGCACCACCGCGATCCCCATCACCGTCTTGCGCGGCTCGCGCCCGGTCTTCTCGACGGGGCTCGCCGCGGTGGGCGCGGCCAGCTCGTCGGGAGGCAGCAGCGGGAGCTCCGTGAGATCCGTCGCCTCGTCCGCGTCGTCGATCTCGTCGGCGTCCTCGTCGGACATCGACGCGACGGCGAGCTCCGGAGGCAAGGCCGTGGCGACCGGCAGCGCGGTCGCTGGCGTGGGCGTCTTCGCGACGACGGGCGTGGCGGCGGGCGGCGTGGGCGTCTTCGCGACGACGGGCGTGGCGGCGGGCGGCGTGGGCGTCTTCGCGACGACGGGCGTGGCGGCGGGCGGCGTGGGCGTCTTCGCGACGACGGGCGTGGCGGCGGGCGGCGTGGGCGTCTTCGCGACGACGGGCGTGGCGGCGGGCGGGGTGGGCGTCTTCGCGACGACGGGCATGGCCCGGGCGGGCGTCGCGTTCCGAGGGAGCGGCGGCGGCGTGGTCGACCCGGGGCGGGGCGAAGGCGCGGCGGCCGGCGGCAGCTTCGGCGCGGGGCCGCGCATCGTCTCGTTGAGATCGAGCTTGTTCGGCGACACCAGGTCGACGCCGGGCGCAGGTCCGCGGACCGTCTGCAGGATCTCGTGCTTGTCGCGCGAGCCCGCGGCGGCCGCCGCCGCGACGCTCGCCGGCGTGGGCATGGTGGGATCGTCGCGCGTGGGCGTTGCGGCGGCGACGATGCCGGCGGGCGCCTTCTCGAGCGCCTGCATGCCGATCACCGTGTCCTTCGGAGCGACCGCGGGTGCCGGTGCAGGCATGGGAGCCGCGGGCGCCTTGTCGACCGCCTGCATGCCGACCACGGTGTCCTTCGGAGCGATCACGGGGAGCGCTGCGGGCGGCGTGGCCGCGCGCGGAGGGGACAGCGGCGGCGCGGCGGGCTTGGCGACGGTGGGCTGTTGACCCGTCGGGACCTTGAGTGGCGGCGTGCCGAGCGTGGTCGGCGTGGGCGGCAGGCTCGGCGATTTCGGACGACCGCCCGCGACCGAAGGGATCGAGGGCACCACGAACTTCGGCGCGCCCATCCTCGGCGGGACCTCGTCGCTGGTCAGCACCGAGAGATCGCCGATCACCACGCACTCGGCCAGCGCGTTGGTGGCATCGACGCGCCCGCCGGCAGGCGGTGGAACGGCGCGCGGCTCGGCAGGCACGTCGGCAGGGCGGGGCGCCAGGCTCGGGGGCGAGGGCTTCATCGAGAGCCGCGCCTTCTCGAGCTCGCCCAGGGTGGTCTTGCTCGGCTCGTCGGGCTCGGTGAACTTGAGGGTCATGCCGACCCGGCCGTAGAGCACCGACGGGGTCTTCGCCGATGACACCACCTCGGCCACACCCTCGACCATCACGCCGCCGTCCTTGAGGGTCAGCGCGAACCGACCCTTGCGGCCGGGCGTCAGCGGCTGGGCGATCGGAATGAACACCACGCCATTGCGATCGGCGTAGCGGCGGAACGCGGAGACGAACTCCTCGCCCGATGCACAGGCCGACACCAGGTAGATCGGCACCCCAGTCGTCACCTGTGCCCAGTGTAAGCCGGGGGCGCCGAAAATGCGACGGGCGCCACAAGGGACCAGCCCCCGAGGCGCCCGATCAGCACATCGTCATTTACATGACGATGAAGTCGTGCGCGCGAACGGTCTTGCGGCCGTTCTCGGTAGCACGCTTCGCTGCCTGGCCGATCAGCCACGCGACGTAGCCGTTGAGGCCGTCGAGCGCGTCACCGGCCGTGTTGCAGCCCGCGTCCTTGATCATCCCGCGAACCTTGGAGCTGACCAGCAGCATCTCCGCCGGCTTGCCGCCACCGCCGCCCGACTTGCCCTTCTTTGCTTTCGCCATCTGTATCTCCCTGGAAAATTGAGGTGCGGCTCTTTTACACCGCTCGGCGACGAGAGGAACGGCTGGACGGCCGTTTTTCGGGATCCCGAGCCGTGGAAGGGCGAACACAGGAGATCTGGACAGCCGCGCGATGCTCAGCGATCGAGCTTGAGCACGAAGGTATCCGGCTTGGGAATCCGATCGCCTTCAGCACGCACGGACTCGAGCGCGGGCGACACCGCACCGAGCGCGAACCGGAAGATGCCGCCGACGTAGGCCGCGCCCTTGTCGTCGATCGCCACGGCGCGCCCCTGATCGTGGTCCTTGTCGCCAAAGCCCTGTGCCCAGATCGTGGCGCCCTTCACGTCGAGCTTGAGCGCGAACACGTCCTTGTTGCCCTTGCTGGTGATCGGGCCCTTCCCGAAATCGACGGCGCCCTGGTACCAGCCGGTGGTCACCGTGTTGCCCGCCGCATCGGCCGCGACTCCGAACGCGATGTCCTCACGCTCGGCACCCATCGTCCGCGCCCACTCGAGCTTGCCGCCCGGCGTGAACCGCGCGACGAAGATGTCGGACTCGCCGAGCGAGGTGTGATCGTCGCCCTCGCCGAACGACACGCTCTTGTCGAACGAGCCGACCATCGTCACGTGCCCTGCGGGGTCCACGGCCACGCCGCCGGCGACGTCGTTGAACGCGTTGCCGAACCGCTGCGCCCACACGTAGTCGCCGTTGAGATCGTACTTCGCGAGGACGACGTCGTTGTCTGATCCGCCGCCCGCCTTGAGCTTGGCCTTCCCGCCCCAGTCCGAGAGGTCCTTGAACTGGCCCTGCACGTAGATGTTGCCCTGGCCGTCCACCGCGAGGTGCGTGATCGTGTCGGCGTAGGCGCCGCCGAACTGCTTCACCCACTCGAGATCGCCGCCCGCCGTGAGCTTCACGAGCATCGCGTCGGTCCCGCCACGGCTCTTCAGCTGGGTGGTGCCGAAGTCACAGGTCGCGGAGAACGAGCCGCCGATGATCCAGCCGCCATCCGGCGATGCGACCACGGCGTTCGCGCCATCGGAGTCGACGCCGCCGAAGTTCCACGCCCACTGGATCGAACCGTCCTTGTCGAACATCGCGACGAACGCATCGTCGGAGCCGAGGGACTTCTTGGTGAACTCGCCGAGCTTGATCTCGTCGAGGAAGTTGCCGACCACCACCACCTTGTCGCCGCGCACCGCCACGCCGTTGGCCGTGTCATCGCGCTTGGCGCCGAACGTCTGCGCCCAGGCGAGCTTGCCGTCCGCGCCGACCTTGACCAGGTAGCCATCCGAGGTCTTGACCTTGGCCTTGGGATCGTCGGTGGCCGGCGCCTTCTTGCCGATCGTGCCTCCGAAATCGATCTCCTGATCGAAGTAGCCCGCGACATAGACCTCGCCCGCGCTGGTGATCGCGAGGTCGCGCGGCGCATCGATGCCGAGGCCACCGAACCGCGTGCCCTGCAGCGCCTTGCCGGTGGCGCCGCCCGGATCCGCGGCGAGCTGGGGGAGCGGCTTGGTGTCGACGGGCTTCTTGACCTGCGGCGGGGGCGGCGCGGGAGCAACAACCTTGGGCTGCTCCTTCGGAGCCTCCTCCTTGCTCGAGCACGCGGTGAACAGCGAGAGGCCGAGGGCGATCGAGACGAGACGCATGGCCTTCACGATGTCATGCAGTCCACATCGCAGCAACGGGCTACGCGTGCGGTTTCTCGTCGGAGATGCTGGTGGGAACCATTCGCGATCTACGTTGTCTCAACGCGCCGCGCGAGTACGATGCGGCGATGTCGCGCGTGCGTGCTGCAACCTTCGTCGGTCTCGGGTGTCTGCTCGCCGCGTGCCCGTCCTCGCGTCCTGGTCGCGGCACGCCTGGGGTCGTCGCGCCCACGGTCCCCGACGATCGGCCGCTGCGGATCTCGGTCGCGCGCGCCGAGGCCCAGCGCGAGGACGGCGTGCACGAGCTCGAGGAGGTCCTGCGGGCATCTGCGCGGCCGGGCAAGCTGCTCGCGCTCCGCGGCCTCGGGCGGATCGGTGGCGCGAATGCGCGCCGCGTGCTGCTCGCGAGCCTCGGCGACCCCGATCCCGAGGTGACAGCTGTTGCGATGGCCGCGATCGGCGTGGCGCGCGAGCTCGACGAGCTGTCCGTCGAGGACAACGCCGCGAACGTGGAGGCGCTGCACGCGGCGTTCGCGAACACGACGGGGGCAGGGCGCGTGCTCGCGATCGAGGCGCTCGGCCGCGCCGGGGATCAGCGCTCGCAGCCGCTCCTGGTCGCGGAGCTCGCAGGCACGCCCGAGGTCGCGGAGGCCGCGGGCATCGCGCTCGCGCGGCACGGTCGGCGCAAGATCGCGCTGACGCCGGCGACGTTGACCGCGGTGATCAGCGCGCTGACGAGCAGCCCAGACGCTCGCACCCGCTCTGCGGCGACCTACGCGCTCGCCCGGGCCCACGTTCCAACGCCACCGTCGGATCCAGCGGTGCCAGGCGCGTTGATGACGAGGGTAGCCGACGCCGACCCCGGCCTGCGGGCGCAGGCGATCCTGGCGATCGTCAAGTTCAAGCTCGTGAGCACCGCCGGCGCGCAGCTCACGGCCGCGCTCCTCGATCGCGACTGGAAGGTGGCGGTCGAAGCCGTGCGCGCGTTGACCGGTGATCAGGCAGAGGCGGCCTCGGCCGACGCCGTCGCCACCGCGCTCGTCCGCCGGCTGCCGGCCCTCGATGATGGGGTCGAGACCGAGGCCCACGTGATCCTCGAGGGGCTGCGTGGCCTGCAGAAGTCCGGGGCGCGGCCGGTGGTCGCGACCACGCTCCGCACACTCACGCAGTGGGCCTCGACCACCACGAAGGCGCCGGCGCTGACGCGCGCCTGGATCGAGTGCCTCGCCACCTCCGCATATGCGCGCGGGGCGAATCAGCTCGCCCCGGTCGCCGCATGTAGCGGAGGCGCGCTCCCCGATCACCTGCGGCTGCCGCTCGTCGCGGATCTGATCACCGCGAAGGTCGGGAGCCTCGCCGAGCGCCGCACCCAGCTCGGCACGCTGCTCGCTCACAAGGATGTTCGCGTGCGCGCGGCGGCGCTCGGTGCGTTGACCGCCGCGTGGAAGGAGAGCACCGAGGCCGATCATCGCTCCACGATCGGGATCCTCGTGAGCGCGCTCGCCTCGCCCGAGCCGATCCTCGCGGGCACCGCGGTCGAGGCCACAGACGGGTTCTACGAGGCGATCGGGGCCGGTGATCACGCGACGATCGACGCCGCCGTGATCGCGCGCGCGGCGATCGAGAAGGATCCGGACCTCTCGGGTCCGCTGCTCGAGCTGATCGGCAAGCGGAAGCTCGCCGCCGGCCTCGACGCGTGTCGCGCCGGGCTCGCGGGCGGCCCGGGCCGCGCGAAGGCCGCGCGGGGATGCCTGTCCGCGCTCGGTGAGGCCGTGCCCGAGGCCGCGTCGCCGGCCCACGCGGTGGCGCCACCGGTCGACGTCAGCGCGGTGATCGGCGCGAGCCTCGAGTGGCACCTCGTCACCACGCGCGGCGAGCTCGTGATCGAGCTTCGGCCCGACGTGGCGCCGTGGGCGGTCGCGAGCATCGTGGCTCTGACCACCAAGGGCAGCTACGACGGGCTCGAGTTCCACCGCGTGGTCCCCGGCTTCGTCGTCCAGGGTGGTGACCCCACCGAGTCCGGCTCGGGCGGCCCGGGCTACGCGCTCCCCGCCGAGCCGGGGACGGCGGCGGACGGACCTGGGTATGTGACGGGTGGTGTAGGTATGGCGGACTCCGGGAGGGACAGCGCGGGATCTCAGTGGTTCGTGATGCACGCCCGCGCGGCCCACCTCGACGGCCGCTACACCTGGGTCGGGAGCCTGCGATCCGGCCAGAACTCCGCGGATGCCTTGCTGATCGGGGACAAGGTCGTGAAGGCGACGATCGCCATCAAGTCGGCCGCCCACAACTAACGTGGAACCCGAGCGATCTTGCGGTGTCCGGAGGGGCATGGCGGATACATCGGCGAATAGATCGAGGGGCGGCGTCGTTCGTTCCATCACAAAGATGCGCGCCCGCAAGCTGGTTTTCGGAGCCCTCGCCCTCGCTCTCCCGGCCACCTACGCCTTCGGCAAGGTGGTGGACTTCAACCGCGGCCCCGCATCGTTCGAGCTCTCGGGGCGGCCGATCGGCGGCGCCCGCGCGGCGATGCCCAGCGCGGCGTACCTGACCTCGTCGCGGATCATGGCGACCAAGGACGGCGCGCTCGTGATCGACGCCGACAGCGGCGCCTTGATCGCGACCGACAAGGCCGGCAAGAACACCTCCCAGCTCCCGGTCACCCGCGATGCGGGCCTCCTGACCTACGATCCGGCGAGCGGGCTCGCCTACGTCGCGGACCGCAAGAACGACCGCGTCATGGTCGTCAAGGTCGGCGCCAAGCTCGAGGTCGCCCAGTCGTTCAAGACCCCGGCCGAGCCGTATGGCGTGGCCCTGACTCCCGACAAGAAGACCCTCCTCGTCACCACGATCGCCGATCGCATGATGGTGGCGCTCGACACCACGAGCGGCGACGAGAAGTGGCGCAGCCCGCTCGGGCGCGAGCCCCGCGGCCTGGCGATCTCGCCGGATGGCACGCGCGCCCTGGTCTCGTACCTGACCACCGGCACCGTCGATCAGATCGATCTCCTCGAGACCCACCGCGCCGAGCACATCGCGATCTCGAACGCCACGGCGCCCAAGCGCTGCCGCGGCTGCGGGACGGATGGCGACAGCTTCGCTCGCGCCTCGTTCGCGATCACGTTCATGGGCCAGGACCAGGCGATCGTGCCGTTCCAGCGCGAGACCCCGGTCCAGATCTCCAACGGCAACGAGAACACCGGCGGCTACGGTGGCGGCTTCGAATCTCCGGTCACCCACCAGCTCGCGTTCATCGGCCTCGGCAAGGGCGGGAACACGTCGCAGGTGACGGCGCAGATCGCACAGCACCAGCCGCGCGCGCTGGCGTGGGACGGCATCCACGATGCGCTCTACGTCGCCGGCATGGGCACCGACACGATCCTGCAGATCAAGAATGCGTCGCAGGTCGGCGTCGCCGAGGGCGTGACGGCCAGCCTGACGTCCGGCACCACCAAGTGCGGCCCCGACGGCGTGGCGATCACCGCCGAGGGCAACGTCCTCGTGTGGTGCTCGTTCTCGCGCAGCGTCGAGAAGGTCGAGTTCGTCGATGCCAAGGGCACGCTCGCCACCGCGGCCAAGCTCGCCCCTGGCCCGGCGCTCGTCGCGTCGGCGATGACCGACAAGGCACACCAGGGCTACATCCTGTTCCACAGCGCGGATCCGGCCGTGTCGGCGCAGGGTGCGATGGCGTGCGCGACCTGTCACCCCGACAACCGCGCGGATGGCCTGTCGTGGCGGATCGAGAAGCACGAACTCCAGACCCCTGTGCTCTCCGGGCGCATGGTCGGCACCCACCCGTTCAAGTGGGACGGCGGCGATCCGGACCTCAAGACCAGCCTCACCAGCACGATGAAGCGCCTCGGCGGCTTCGGCCTCGACAAGCCGCAGACCGAGGCGCTCACCGCCTACGTCGAGCAGATGCAGCCGGTCCGCACCCCGACCCGTGAGGTCGCCCAGGTCACGCGCGGCAAGAAGCTGTTCGACGCCGAGGGCTGCCGGACCTGCCACGACGGCGCGAACTACACCGACAACGAGCAGCACAAGTTCACGGGCACGCTCGAGAAGTCGGACACCCCGAGCCTCAAGGGCGTCGCGGCGAGCGCGCCCTACTACCACGACGGCAGCGCGGCGACCCTCGAGGCGCTGCTGCGTGATCGCGGCGCGGTCCACGGCATGGCGGACACGGCGAAGCTGACCGACGGCCAGGTGGCGGATCTGACGGCGTTCCTCGAGACGCTCTGAGCCGCCGAACCACGGGTTGCGCCAGCGCGCCGCGTCACGCCAGTCGTGTTGTGACGCGACCGTGACGCGAAGCTGACCCGGTTGTTCAGGGGTGAAAGGGGAAGGCGACCCCATCCTGAGGGATGGCCGAAGTCTCGATGCTGGGTGGCACGCCGCTCGTGCCGCTCTCTCACTATGTCCGTGAGTTGCGGCCCTTGTTGCCCGCGGCGGCGTTCACCCCGTCGCACTCGCGGCTTGCGTGGATCCCGGTGCACCTCGCGATCATCATCGTCGCGGCGACCGCGATCGCGCGCGGCTGGGTGCCATGGCCCGTGTTCCCGCTCCTGGGCGTGGTGATCGGGGCCAGCTTCGCGTGCCTGACGTTCGTCGCGCACGAGGCGATGCACGGCGGGATCGTGCGCGGCCGGGTCGCGAAGCAGATCGTCGGCTGGATCGGCTTCCTCCCGTTCATGATGGCGCCGCGACTGTGGGCGGCGTGGCACGACCGCGTCCACCACGCGACGGCGAACTTCGCCGACGATCCTGACATCTACCCGACGCTCGCCGAGTACGAGGCGAGCCCGCGGATCCGGTTCTTCGTCAATGCGTTCTCGCTGGGCGGCAGGCGCTGGCGTGGGGTGCTGAGCCTGATCCTCGGGTTCACGGTCCAGAGCGCCCACCAGCTGATCGCGGCGGAGACCAGCGGGTTTCTCACCAAGCGCCAGCGGCGGGTCGCGATCGCGGAGACGGTCCTCGGGATCGCCTTCTGGACCGCGCTCGCGGTCGTCGTCGGGTTCGTCCCGTTCCTGTTCATCTACGTGCTGCCGCTGGTGGTCGCGAACATGGTGGTGATGTCGTTCATCCTGACGAACCACAACCTGAGCCCCCGCGTCGCGGTCAACGATCCTCTGGCGAGTGGGCTGTCGGTGACGGCACCGCGCTTCGTCGAGTGGATCACGCTGCGGTTCGGGTTCCACGTCGAGCACCACGTGTTCCCGGCGATGAGCTCGCGCCACGCCCCCGAGGTCCGCGCGCTGCTCCTGGCGCGCTGGCCCGAGCGCTATCAGGCGATGCCGCTGGTCGAAGCGATCGGCCGCCTCCATGCCACGGCCCGTGTCTACAAGGATGACACGACGTTGATCGATCCCATGACCGGGCTCGAATATCCGACGCTGATGCCGCGCGCCGCGGCTTGATCCTCGCTATGGTCGCGCCCTCAAGGGAGGGTCGCATGAAGTGTCTTTTGATCGCCGCTACGCTCGTGGTTCCATCGGTCGCCTTCGCGGACAAGCCGCTGCCGATCAGCGCGCACACGCCGCCGTTGATCTTCGACGAGGCGAGCGTGAGCCTCGAGGTCGTGGGCAAGGGCAGCGATGGCTACGGCTGGCACTCGCACGTCGAGCTCAAGGGCGTGGCGTCGAAGAACGACCGGCTCCGGCTGGAGTGGAAGGCCGGCGGGAAGCTGATCTACACCGCCAAGTGCGACGTCAGCATCGAGGACGGCTACATGAGCGGGTCCTGCAACAACCAGGGCACCTCCGAGAAGCCGCTCAAGCAGGTGGGCGAGATCACCGCCGAGCTCATCTACGAGGACGACTCGAACGACAAGGAGTACCTGGTCCGCACGATGAAGATCCAGGTCGTGCACCTCAAGGGTCAGTGGGAGACCTGGGGCAACGTCGCTGATGACACGCTGGGCTCGGCGTTCCTGTGGATGGGGAACGACGAGGCGACCAACAGCACGTACCGGATGCCCAACCTGTACCTGACGTTCGCCAACGGCCAGCAGCCCAACGACGCGACCCTGCGCTGCACCGCCGAGGGCAAGAAGATCAAGGACATCTCGCTCGGGGCCGAGAGCGGCGCCGATACCGAGGACATCGAGCTCGACTACCAGCCCAAGAAGGGCGAGCGGCAGACCCATCACTGGAACCGCCAGAAGTTCCTCGTCAACATCTACTGGGGCAAGCGCGAGACCCTCAAGTGGGAGATGCCCGCCAAGACCGAGAAGGATCTCGTGCTGTCCGACAACCCGGGCAAGTGGGAGTGCAACCTCCGCACCGAGGGCAAGGTCGTTCGCACCCTGTCGTTCGTCGTCAACAAGGACGGCATGATCCAGAACGACGAGTTCAACACGGGCAAGGGCGCGATTCCGATGCTCTCCGACCGCGAGGTCATGCTCGACATGCGGATGACCAAGGACTCGTCGTTCATCGACAAGCGGATCAACCCGGCGGCGATGAAGAAGTCGCTGCAGTACGGGCTGCCGTGGCCCGATCACCCGAAGGTCAAGCAGATCCAGGCGAGCTTCCCCGCGAAGAGCGGCCTGCCCGATCCGAAGTAGTCAGCTCGACGCGGACGTGTAGCTCCGGATCGCGGACCGCCAGACCAGGCGGCTCACCACGAGCAAGCCGAGCGAGCCACCCACCGTGGCGAGCGCGGTCCGCGCATCCAGCCGGCCGAGCAGCGCCATCGCCGGATACGTCGTCATCACGGCGACCGGGATGATGAAGGTGAACACGAAGCGCCACATGCCTCGAAACACCTGGACCGGCCAGCGTGCCGTGTCGAAGATCGCGCCGAGCAGGTAGGTCAGGTTGTCGAGCCGGACCACCCAGAACGAGGCGGCGGCGCACAGGATCCACAGCGAGTACATCGCGAGGACGCCTGCGAAGAACAGCACGGTGCCGAGCGCGATCTCGGAGGCCGCGGGTGGGTGCCCGAGCTTCACGAAGGCGTAGATCAGGAGGGCGAGCGCTCCGAGGAGATCGAAGATCTTCCACGGCTCGAACCGTGATGCCGAGACGATCGCCTGTGCGTCCACGGGCTTCAGCAGCACGTAGTCGAACGCACCCGACCGGATCCGCTCCACGAGATCGACGAACGATGGGCTGACCACGCCCTCGAGCACCGCGCGCACCGCGAGGAAGTACGCGATCACGACCATCGCCGACGGGGCATCCCAGCCCGCGACGGCCTCGCGCCCTTGATAGAGCACCGCCAGCGGCAGCAAGGTGAGCACCATCCACGCGATCGCCATCACCCCCTCGAGGAGGAAGTCCGCGCGATAGGCCATCCCGGCGGCGGCGCTGATCCGCAGCTGGACCCCGAGCAAGCGGAGGTAGCGCATCATCCGCCCACCGCCTCGAAGTTCCTGACGCCGCGCCTCCAGACCCACAGCGCGAGCACGAGCGTGGCGAGGCCCCAGCCCAGCTGCGCGAGCATGATGCGCGCGCATGCTTCGCCATCGAGGTGCAACGTCATCAGCTCGATCGGTGCGCTCAGCATGAAGCGAAACGGCAGCCACTCGGCGAACCAGCCGATCACGCGCGGGAGCAGGGGGATCGGGAGCAGGTAGCCCGAGAGCAGCGAGAACACCGCGAAGTACAGGTTCAGCAGCGCCATCGTCTTGGTCACGAAGAAGCCGAGCGAGCCGATCATGAACATCACGTTGAAGGTGATGATCCAGGCGAGCGCCAGCGCAGGGACGATCAGCGCGAGCTGGAGGGGCTCGGTGGTCAAGGCGCTGCTCCCCGAGGACACGAGGAGGACGATCGCGATCGGCAGCACGACCACGCTGCGAAACGGGATCGCGGCGAGGTGGCTCGCGGCGAACGCGACGTACGGATGGAGCGGGCGGAGCAGGCGCATCGACATCGCGCCGAGCCGGATCTCCTCGCTGATCTGCCACGCGACCCACGAACCCGTGAGGTTCCGGACGATCAGGTTCGAGAGGTAGTACGCGACGAACGCGGCCGAGGTGTACCCACGGAAGGGCGCCTCCTCGGCCACGCTCGTCCACAGCCCGAGCATCACCAGCGGGAGCGTGGTCGTCAGGATCCAGACCAGGAACTCGGCCCGATAGGCCACGGTCTCGGCGACGCCGATCCGGAGCAGCGTCGGCAGCGCCCGCAGGGTGCGGGTCGCGCTCACGAGCCGGCGCTCCCCTTGCCCTTGCCGAACATCACGCGCAGCACGTCCTCGAGCGGAGGATCTTCGATCGCGAGATCGGCGGCCTTCAAGGTCCCGAGCAGGTGACCGACCACCGAAGGGATCTGGGCCTCGCTGACCTTGAGCCGCACGCGCTGACCCTCGCGGGAGACCAGCGCGCCGAGCTTCGCCAGATCGTCATCGGATACCGGCGAGGTCAGCGTGAAGGACACGCGCTTGTCGGGATCCATCGTCTTGATCAGCTGCCGGAGATCTCCGTCGTGGATCAGCACACCCGCATCGATCACGATGATCCGCGGGCACAGCGCGACCACGTCGTCCATGTAGTGCGAGGTCAAGAGGACCGTGGCCTCGTGGCGCTGGTTGTAGCTGCGCACGAAGTCGCGGATCGCCACCTGCATCGCGACGTCGAGCCCGATCGTCGGCTCGTCGAGGAACAGCGTGGTCGGCTGGTGGAGCAGGGCGGCGGCCAGCTCGCACTTCATCCGCTCGCCGAGGGAGAGCTGCCGCGTGGGCTTGTCGAGCAGCGGGCCGAGCTCGAGGAGCTCGGTGAGCTCGGCCAGGGTCTGCTCGAACTGCGCCTTCGGCACGTCGAACACGGCGCGATTCATCGCGTAGGTCTCCGACGGTGGGAGGTCCCAGATCAGCTGAGACTTCTGGCCCATCACGAGGGTGATCGCCTCGAGCATCTTGGTCTCGCGCTTGAACGGCACGTGACCCTCGACCTCGACCTCGCCGCTCGTGGGGTGCAACAGGCCCGAGAGGACCTTCAGCGTGGTGGTCTTGCCGGCGCCGTTCGGCCCGAGGAACCCCACTCGCTCGCCGCGCTCGATCGTGAAGCTCACACCATCGACGGCCTTGACCGTCTCGTACGTGCGATGGACCAGGGACTTCAGCGCGGAGGCGAGCCCCGGAGGGCGCTTGTGCACGCGGAAGTGCTTCTTCAGATCACGCGCACGGATCACGACTCGTCCTTGCGCACGGCCTTCGCGAGCTCGCCCACGGTCTTGATCGGCAGCGAATCGATCGCCTCGCCCTGCAGCATCGCCTCGAGCAGGTGTGCGCCGACCTGAGACAGCTGCGCGAGACCAGCGACGCGCGCCGCGATCATCGCGTGCCGGGCATCTCCGGGGCCGCCGCTCGCGAGCTCGGTGCTGGCGCCCTCGAACGCGTCCGTCGCGGTCTTCACCCACTGCAGCTCGCGCTCGCGGAACACGCGGGACACCATCTTCCAGATGTTGGTCTCGGCCTCGTAGTGCTCCTTGCGCTCCCCCACCACCCACGCCTTCTTGATCGCTCCCCACTCCTGGAGCTCGGTCAGGAGCATCGAGACCGCGCCCGTCGAGATCCCGAGGCGATCGACGAGGTCCGTGGCGTTGAGCGGGTGGTCCTCGAGATAGAGCACCGCCCACATCCGGCCCATGTTGCGCTTGAACCCCCAGGCCTCGATCAGTGCGCCGACCGCATCGGCAACTTTAAGCACCGCCGGGTCGACGGTCATTTCTTCTCGGGATCGCCCGTCGGAGGCTTCAGCGAGTGCACGGAGTGCTCGCGCGTGGTGACCCGTACACCGCCGCTCCTCATCTCGGGCAGCGGCGCGACCTGCGAGGTCTCCGCGCGGCGGCGGTTGATGATCTCGACGATCTCGCGCTGCGACAGCCCGCCCGAGGGCCGGATCGTGACGCTCGCTTCCTTGCCGCTCTTCGGCTCGCGCGCTGTGACCGAGAGGATGGATTCGACGTCGACCGTGATCACGAGCTCGACCCGCGTCGAGCCCGGCGGCCCCGGCGTGAGGTCATCGAGGACGACCTGCCCGAGCTTGCGGTTCTTCAACACATCCTGCGAATCGCCCTGATAGAGCTCGATCGAGACGAACTTCTGGTTCTCGTGCGTGGTCGCGAACAGCCGCCGCGCACGGACGGGCAGCATCGAGTTGCGGGGCAGCACCACGGCGAACTGCGAATCTCCGACCTTGATGCCGATGTCGTGTGGCGTGACGTCGAGCAGCGCAGCGTCGTTCGAATCGCCGGCGAGGATGCCCGCGTACTGTGCAGCGCCGAGCGCGACGACCTCGTCCGGGTTCGCGCCCTTGGAGGGCTTCTTCTGGAACAGCTTCTCGACCATCTGCTCGACGGCAGGCCACCGGGTCATGCCGCCGACCAGGAGGACCTCCTCGAGGTCGGTGGCCTTGAGGCCGGCATCGGAGAGCGCGCGTGCACACGGCGCTTCCAGCCGATCGAGCAGATCCTTGGTCAGCCCTTCGATCTGCTCGCGGGTGATGACCCGCTCGTAGTTGATCGGTGCGCCGTGCTGATCGTTCGCGAGGAACGGGAGCTGCAGCATGGTCTCGGTCTCCACCGAGAGCGCCTTCTTCGCCGTCTCGCACGCCTCGCGGAGGCGGGACATCGCCATCGGGATCCCGGTGAGATCGACCCGGTACTGATCGAACACCTCGTCGACGATGCGCTCGAGCATCCGCCGATCCCAATCCTCGCCACCGAGCGCGCTATCGCCGCCGGTCGCCAGCACCTCGAAGATGCCGTTCTCGACGGACATGATCGAGATGTCGAAGGTGCCGCCGCCGAGATCGAACACCGCGATCAACCGACGACCTTCGCCGACCCGGTGCGCACCGTAGGCGAGCGCCGCAGCGGTGGGCTCGTTCAGGATGCGGATCACGTCGAGGCCCGCGATCTGGCCGGCATCGCGCGTCGCCTGGCGCTGGGCGTCGTCGAAGTACGCGGGCACGGTGACCACCGCCCGGGTCACCGGCTCACCGAGGGCTTCCTCTGCCACCTGCTTGATCCGGCGGAGGATCTGCGCGGCGACCTCCTGGGGGCTGATCGGCTGGCCATGGACGCGGACCCAGGCATCGCCGTTGGGCGCGGCCACGATCCGGAAGGGCGCGAGCCGCGCGAACCACGAGACGTCCTCGGCGTTGACCTTGCGCCCGATCAGGCGCTTCACGCCGTACACCGTGGCGGACGGGTTGGTGACGGCCTGACGGCGGGCGCGCGTCCCGACGGCGATCTGGCCGCTCGCCGTCCAGCTCACCCACGACGGGACGGTGCGCTCGCCGTCGGCAGTGGACAGGGTCTCCGGGTGCTGCTTGTCGTCCAGGACGGCGACGCAAGAGTTCGTCGTCCCGAGATCGATGCCGATGATGCGCGACATCGCTATGTCTCCTTCTTGCCCATGAGCCGCGTGAGCAGGCCCTTCCGCTCGTTGGTCGCCTGACGCCGCATGTCCGCGAGCTCGCGAGCCGCGCGCTCGTTGGAGGGGTCGATCTCGAGCGCGGTCTCGAACCGCTGCGCCGCCTCGAGACGATCGCGCGCGGCGAGCGCGCGCAGCCCCTCGCACAGCTCGATGCCCGCCCGGAAGCTGCGGTCCGCCGGGTGCTTCTTCGACATCAGCTTGTAGGCGGCCAGCGCCTCGTCGAGCTTGCCTGCGTCGAGCATCTCCTCGAGCGCCGTGCTGTCAGAGCCATCCGTGGGCATCTGCGGCGGCGAGGCGTTGATCGGCTTGCGATCGGTCTGCATCGCTGGCGGCGGCGGCTCGGTGCCCGACGCCTGCTTCATCGACGAGCTCGACGTGACCTTGCCGGCGGGGAAGGTCTGGCCGGGAGGGAGCGGCACGGTCGGCGTGGGCTGCGAGCGGCCCGTGTCGCCAGTGACCCGTGGAATCGGCATCGGCGAGCTCCGCGACGCCGGCGTGGGCGTCGGCGTCGGCGTCGGCGTCGGCTTGGCGGCGATCGCGGGGGTCTCCCCGGGGCGCGCCGTGACCGCGTCGCCGACCTGCGGCGGTGGCGTCGGGCTCGGCGTCGGCGTCGGGCTTGGCGTCGCCCGTGGGATCGAGGTCAACATCTCGCCGGGGCGAGACGTCGGCGCGTGGTCGGTGTGCGCGCGCGGCAACGGCGGTGGATCGGGCCGCTCCGGGAGGCGCGCCTCGGGAGGCTTGGGCAACGGCTGGCTGGTCGGAGCGCGCGGCGTCGCCGGGCGTGGGGGACCGACCGGAACCGGCGGCGGCGTCGGCGCGCGGAGCGGCACCGCTCGGGGAGCGGCGGGGCGATTGAGGCCGGCCAGCGCCTGCGCGCGACCGGTCTCGTCGCCGAGCTTGCGATACGCGTCGCGGATCAAGATGAAGATCTCGGCGGCCACCTGGCGCAGCTGCGTCGATTCGTAGCGGGCGAACAGATCGGGGTGGTACCGCTTGGTCAGCTCACCGAACGCGGCGCGAACGTCGGAGTCGCTCGCCTCGTAGCCAACGCCGAGGACGAGGAACGGGTTCAGCTTCCGCAGCGAGTCCGCCTCGGAGAGCAGCGCCTTGACGAGCTCCTGCTCCGCCGCCCCGACCTCCTCGCCATCGGAGAGCGCGGCGAGTGGTCCGGTGCTGCTCGATGGCGGGGTGGCACCGACGATCGGCACCCCGGCGGCGGGGGTGTTGCGGCGCTTCGCCTCGGACGCGAGTGCACTCTCGATCATGTAGATCGAGGCCGGCGCGATCGGGGCCAGCTTGAGCTCGACGCCGGCGCCGCGCTGCGGATCGGTGACGTGCTGATCCACCGTCCCGGTGAGCACGATGACCGATGCGCTCGGGAGCGTGAGATCGATGCGCACGGGCGTGCCGAGCGCCGGTGGCGTCGTCGCCTTCAGGAACATCGTCCCGCGGCTCAGGTCGCGCTTGTAAATGGTCGCCAGTTGCGGCCACGAGGCGCACCGGAGCTTGATACTGAGCGGACCCGTAGCCATCGAGAGATCCGCGAGATCATAGGCCGATCACGGCTCTCGAGGCAATGAGCGGTACCGTTCGAGCACACGTTCGTGGCGCTCTTTGATCCGCTGGACATAGGCCTGCTCTCGGGCCCGCTCCAGGGACTCCCGCGCCAGCTGGGCCAGCCGGACCACCACCTCGTCGAGGTCGGCCAGAGGTTTCTGAACAAATCCGACCACGCCCAGGTCCGCCGCGCTGGCTGCCAGGTCGGCATCGAGGACGGAGGTCATCAGAAACGCGGGCAGGGCGGCGATTCGTTCACGGAGGCGGCGGACGGTCTCGAGCCCATCGATCCCGGGGAGCTGGGCGGCGACCAGGGCCAGGTCCAGGCCCGTGGTCTGGGACAGGGTGCTGGCCTCGCGGACCGCCTCCTCGCCCGTGACATAGGCGAAGGTCGCGACCCCTTCGGCCTCCAGCCGGTCGGCCAGCTCGTCGGCGACCGCCCGATCGTGCTCGACCAGCAGGACCGACGGGCCCCGCGACTCGGCGACCGCCGCGGCCTCGCCACTCACCCGGGCGTGGGCGGCGAGCTGCTCCTCGACATCGATCGAGCGCCGCTCGGTCTTGATCAGGTCCTTCAGCAGATCCTCGATCATCTGGCGCTGCACGCCGATCAACCCGGCAGCCGTCGTGCGCTCGCGCTGGACCCGGCACACGCGCTCGACCACGGCCCGGGCGCTGCCGGTCCCCTCGAGTCGCAGATCGATCACATCGCCCGCACCACCGCGGATGCACGCGAGGATCAGGGATGGCGTGCCATGCGCGAGGATCGGCACCGGCTGTGCGAGGGGGATCGAGGCCTGCACCCGTCGCAGCGACTTGGTCGCGAGGTGGTTGTCGCTCAGGTTGTCGTCCTGGTCGCCAGCCTCCCGCTCGACCTCGCCGAGATCGATCAGCACGCACGGCGGATCCGCATGGTTGGCGTAGATCTCTGCGGCGGTCGACAGCTCGTCCACGATCGTGACCTGGATGCCCACCGAGAGCAGCCGGTCGACGAGGGCACGCAGCTCACCACTGGTCCCGTGCGGGGCGATCAGGATCGCGGCGGCTTCCACATGGACCTCATCGGAACACCCACCGGTTCTCGCCGGCCGCGTTGATCTCGTCGATGGAGTACGGCGCATCGAAGTGCCGCTCCTGGAGATAGTAGTCGTCGAGAAGATCCCGATAGTGGTGGCTGCTCGGGTCGTAGATCACGCCACCGGGGAGCGCCCACTTCACCTGGATCGGCTGGGTCTGGCCCAGCGGATCGCGCTGCGCGGTGGCGAGGAAGCGCTGCGCCGGGCCGTCTGCGGCCTGCGAGAAATCGAGGCCCGCCCAGCTCGTATCGGAGCGGTTGATCGCGAACATGTCGCCCGACTTCGCGAACCCAGCCTCGTCGCCCTTGGGCAAGGACAGCGCCGTGTTCGGGAACAGCGGGTTGATCTTCAGGCGATGCAGCTGCCCCCAGTCATAGAGCGCCGGCGCCGTGTCCGGGAACTCGGTCTCGAGGCGCGCCATCGTGTCGACCATCGCCTGGAGGATCACCTTGGTGCAACTCTCGGTGGCCGGCGTCGCCATGTCGTCGCACACGATCGGCTGGCCGGTCGCCGTGCTCTGGACGAAGGACGCCGGATCGGTGAGGAGGGCGTAGACGATGCGGAAGATGAAGTTGTCGTCGAAGTCGAACAGCTCGAGGCCGACCGCGCGGAACTCGTCGGCGAGTGCCCGCGACAGGAAGAAGTGCATCCACACGTTGAACACGCAGGTCGCCGCCGAGCCGGGACGGCCGCCGGTCGGCGTGGCGAACGTCCACGGATCGAGGAGCGAGCGCGCGGCCATCAGGCGCGCCCGGTCGAGCATCGGGAGGTTGTCGAGGTACTCCGCGGCGTCGCTCGGCGCGCCCGCGGTGGAGTCGAGCCGCGCCAGGGCGGTCCGGATCGCGGGCACGAGCTTGGCGCCGACGTTCGAGCTGGTGTCGTGCTGGATCCGCGCCATGTCATCCACCGTGATCCCGACGCCGCGCTGTTCGATCAAGGTCGAGATCCGCTCCTCGCGGACCCCGGCGGCGTAGCTCACGCCGACGTAGAGCGGGCGGCCATCGACCTGCGGCTGATCGAGCGGATCGCCGTCGAACGTCGCCCCCACAGGATCTGCATTCGCGGTGGCGAGATAGTCATGCGGCGGCGGCGGGTTGATCGCGTGCGGGATGTAACGAGAGGACAGCTCGCCTTGCCACTCCGCGGTGCCATCACCAGGAAGCACGAAGAACGGGGCGAGCCCGTCGGGGTTACTCACCGCGTTCCACGTGTACGCGCGCGGATCGCGCACCGGGACCCGCGCATGCGTGGTCCATCCGATGTTCAGCTCCTGGTCGATCATCGTCCAGTTCTGGCTGCCGTAGCTGAAGTCGGTGAGCGCCCGGAAGCCCTCCTCCACGCTGTGCGCTCGCCCGAGGTTCCACAGCGCGCGGATCTCGAACGAGGGCTCGTACCCCGTGAACCGCACCGACATCGCGGTGGACGCCGTGCGTGGCGTGATCGTGTGACGGACGGGATCGATGACCGGGATGATCGGTCCGTGGTGCGGCACCACCTCGTACACGGCGGTGCGCTGCTCGCTGTCGTTGATCGAGCCGAGCGTGCCGACCTTGATCGTCTCGGTGAAGGTCTGGATCGGCACCGGAGTGCCGTTGAACATCGTGCACGAGCCCTGGGCGCACGGGACGATGGTCTCGAGGTAGACGTCGTTGACGTCGTGCTCGCTGACGGTTCCGGACCAGGCGAGCGCACCGTTGGTGCCGAGGATGACGCCGGGGATCCCGGGGAACGTCACGCCGAGCAGATCGCCGGGCACCTGCTCGTCGGTGGCGCCGCTGCCCGCACCGACCAGCACGGGATCCGCGGACGTGTCGGCCATCATCAGGTGCGTGGGATAGAAGATCGACGGGTTCGGGAGCTGGAGGTGCTGATCGGTCGCGAGCAGCGCCACGTCCTCGCCGGTGCGCGAGGGCCCGACCGCCCAGTTGTTCGAGCCGGCGAACGGGTGCATGAACGCGTGCGGCCCGAGCGCGCCGAGTGGACCTGTGTGGAGGCCGCGCTGGAAGAACGTGCGCGCCTGCGCGAACAGCTCCGGCGGCACGATCGGACGACCGGGCGCGGGGCGGGCGCGACGGCCTTGGACGTGGTCGCCGGCGTGACGCTGCCGTTCGAGCGCGAGCCCGAGTCCCGGCCGACGTTCGGGAACCCGTCGATCGTCGAGATCCGCCCGACCGGCGCGATGCGCAGCAGGTCCTTCGAGATGCCCTGGCGCGCGAGGATGGCGGGCGCGGCGGTGCCCGGAGCCAGGTCGAACGTCTGGCGGAGCTGCTGATACAGCTCGCTGATGTCGATCTCGAACGGCGCGGACCACGACAGCGCGAACGCCTGGAACCGCCCCAGCACGAGCGAATCGACGGGGCTCCACGGCACGAACCGCGTCGGGTCGAAGCTCGCGAGGATGTCCTTGTCGAGCTTCCACACGCCGGTCGGGTGGTCCTCGCTGAAGATCGAGGTCGCATAGGCGTTCACGCCGTCGGCGAAGCGCTGGAGCAGGATCACGACCTCGCGGTCCCGCGGATCCGCGGACGCCTGGAGGGTCTGCCAGGTCTGTTGCGCGAGCGGCTTCATGCGGTGGACCCGCATCTCGAGATCGGTATCGATCACCTTCGGATCGAGCGTGCCGAACAGCTCCGAGAGCGTGCCCGCACCGAACCTGCGCAGGATGTCCATCTGCGGCAGCCGATCGTGCGCCATCACGTAGCCCTGCACGAACGCGGCGTCGGTCAGCGTCTCCGCGTTGATGTGAGCCACACCGTATCGGTCGCGTGCGACGTGGACGGGACGGAGCAGACCCGCATCGGCAGGGAGCACGATCTCACCATCGAGCGGCAGGTCATCGAACGGCCCGACGATGCTGGAGGCGCTGCAGCCCGCGCTGACCAGCACGGCAGCGGCGAGCAACACGGGAGCTCGGCCCATGCCCCGCACGATACCGGAAAACGCCCGAGCGCAGTACGATGCGCGGGATGTCCGAGCACCTGTTCCTTCGCGCGTGTCGGCGACAGCCGGTGGAGCGCACGCCGATCTGGATGATGCGTCAAGCCGGGCGGTACTTGCCGGCGTACCGCGCGGTTCGTGCGCGCGCATCGTTCCTCGATCTCTGTCGAACTCCGGAGCTGGCCTGCGAGGTCACGCTCCAGCCGATCGACGAGTTCGGGTTCGACGCCGCGATCCTGTTCTCCGACATCCTGATCACGCTGCCCGGGATGGGCCTCGACGTCGCGTTCCCGGACTCCGGGCCGAAGATCGCCACGCCGGTCCGCACCCGCGCGGCGATCGATGCGCTCACCGTCCCCGATCCGACGTCAGCCCTCGCGCCCTCGCTCGAGGCGATCCGCCAGATCAAGCGCGGGCTCGCGGGGCGCGTGCCGCTGATCGGCTTCGCGGGCGCGCCGCTCACGATGCTGACCTACGCGGTCGAAGGCGGTGGGTCCAAGGACTACGCCCACACCAAGAAGCTCCTCTACGGCGATCCGGCGGCGGCGCACGCGCTGCTCGACAAGCTCGCGCAGACCTGTGCTTCGTTCCTCGAGGCGCAGGTGGAGGCGGGCGCCGACTGCGTCCAGATCTTCGACAGCTGGGGCGGCATCGTCTCGCCCGGGGACTTTCGCGAGTACCCGCTGCGGTATGCCAAGCGCGTGATCGAGACCCTGCGCGCCTCTCCCACATTCAAGGGCAAGGACATCCCCATCATCTACTTCGTCAACGGCTGCGCGCCGTACCTCGATGACTATGCGTCGAGCGGCGCCGACGTCCTCGGCGTCGACTGGCGCGTGGGGATCGACGAGGTTCGTCGTCGCGTGGGCGATGGCGTCGCGCTGCAGGGCAACCTCGATCCGGGCGCGCTGTTCGCGAGCCCCGCCGAGATCCGCGCGCGCGTGGCCGACATCCTCGAGCGTGCCGGGCGCACCGGTCACATCTTCAACCTCGGTCACGGCGTCCTGCCGGAGACCAACCCCGAGCACGTGCGCGCGATGGTGACGGCGGTCAAAGAGCTCTCGGCCCGGTCCTAGCGATGCGGATCTGCATCATCGGCGGCGGCCTCGGCGGATTGGCGGCGGCGCGCGCACTTGTCGCCGCGGGCCACGATCCCCACGTGCTCGAGGCCCGCTCGCGCCCCGGCGGCGTCCTCACGACAACGACGACGGACGGCTACATCCGCGAGCACGCCGCGAGCTCGTTCCTCGGCAGCCCTACCCGCGGGGCGCGCGCGCTGTGCGAGGAGCTCGGCGTCCCCGTCGATGCCGCATCGCCACGCGCCAAGCGCCGGTGGGTGTTCCTCGATGGCAAGCTCCGCGCGTTCCCGCGGAACCCCGTCGAGATGGTCCGCACCGATCTGCTGACCTGGCGCGGCAAGCTCGATCTCCTCCGCGAGCCGCTGCGGCCCGCGCGGCCCTCCGGGGACGAATCGGTCTACGCCTTCGCCGCGCGCCGGTTCGGTGCCGAGGCCGCGCGCGCCATCGTCGCGCCGTTCGTCACCGGCATCTTCGCCGCCGATGCGCACGAGGTCAGCCTCGAGGCCGGCTTCCCCAAGCTCGCCGAGCTCGATGCGAGCGGCGGCATGGTGCGAGGGCTCGTCTCGCAGGGCGGCAAGGCGCTGTTCCGGAGGTTCGCGGGCGGCGGCAAGAAGCCCAAGACCAAGTCCGGGCTGTTCGCGCCACACGGCGGGCTCGGCTCGCTGGTCGACGCGCTCGCTCGCGAGCTCGGACCGCGCATTCGCCTCGATTCGCCCGTCACGCAGATCGCAGCGGATCCCCGCGGTGTCCTCGTCGACGGCGAGCGCTGGGATGCCGTCGTGCTCGCCGTCCCGGCCGAGGATGCCGTGCCGCTGGTCGCGCCGCTGCCCGAGCTCGCGAGCCGGCTCGGCGCGTTCCACCGCGCGCCGACCCAGATCGTCTACCTCGGCTATCCCGAGGCCGCGGTGCCCGCCGCCGTCGATGGCTTCGGCTTCCTCGTCGCGCACGGCGAGGATCTCCGCGTGCTCGGCGTGGTGTTCGAGTCCGTGGTGTGGCCTGGCCGCGCGCCCGCGGGGCACGTGCTCCTTCGCTGCATCTTCGGCGGCGGCCGCGATCCCTCCACCGCCGCCCTCGACGACGCGGCGCTGATCGAGCACGCGCGCCGCGATCTCGGCGTGGTCCTCGGCGCCACCGGCACGCCCACCCACGCGAGCGTCGTGCGCTGGACCCGCGGCGTGGCGCAGTATCAGGTGGGCCATCGCGATCTGGTCCGGCTCGCGGTGTCCTCCGCACGCACGCACCGGATCGCGCTCGCCGGCGCGGACTACCGCGGCCCGGGCGTCAACGATCTGTGCGCCGATGCCGATGTGATCGTCGAAGAAGTGAAGTCGTGGACCTAGGTCGTGCGGCCGCATCCTGCGCGCTGCTCGTCGCGTGCTCGAGCGGGAAGCCCCGCGCGATCGAGGATGCGAAGCGTCCCGCGGCGCCTGGAGATGCAGCCGCCCGGCGATGCGGCTGCCGAACCCGCGGCGAAGTCCTCGACCGGCGATGTCTCGGTCCGCGTCGAGTGGACCAAGGTCCCGGCCGCCGTGCGCGCATCGCCGGGGACCACGCCGTGCGCCACGCCGCGCCAGCCGCAGGTGGCGCCGAGCACCACCTGGGGGATCGGCGACGTGCTCGTGATCGTCGACGGCGCGCCGATCACCGCAGCCGAGGCGCACGTCCGCCTCGCCGACTGCGCCCTCGCGCCGCGGATCGCGATCGGCGGCGCCTCGTGATCGACAGCGCGGCCGATCGGCCCGCGAAGCTCGCGATCGATCAGCGCCGCCGTGTGGCGGATCTCGACGCCAAGCTCGCGGCTCCCCCAACTCGCGCCGTGCTGTTGCCGGTGGCCGGCCACGCGGTGACCGTGCCGCTCGAGGCGGGCGCGGTCTACGAGCTCGCGACCGATGCCAAGGATCCGGAGACCGCGTGGATCGTCGCCGGCCCTGGCGCGGTCACCGATCCGGGCGGTGTGGTCGTGGTCAAGGACGTCCCGGCCGGCGTCCATGCCGTGCGCGCGTGGCTCCCTCCGCGCGGTGGTCAGCCGGCGCGACGCGCGGCAGGGCAGGTCACCGTCGCCGCCGGCGAGCTGGCCGAGCTGACGCTGCAGCTCGAGCCGTAGCTGCGGCCGGAACCGCGTGAGATCCGGCGCGCATGCTGGGGCTCGCACGCGCGTTCACGTCGGGTGGTTCGCCAGGACGAGAGCTCCAGCGTTCGGGTCCTGTGTGCTCGCGCATTGATTGCAGGCTCCACGGGCTCCACGGGCCACCGCACCGCCGGGCGGATCGCTCTGCTTCGTTCAGCTCTGAAGTTGTCAGAGGTCGCTGCGCCAGTCCCCGCAGGGACTGATCGTCGTTCAGTCCCCGCGGTGCGTGAGAGGTAGCTCGAACACCAGGTGGTCCGGTGCGGTGCCGCGGATCGTGATCACCCCGTCGTGGAGCTGGAGATGGTGCGCGTCGCACAAGATCGTGAGTTGCCACAGCTCGTGCCCGCCACCCTCGGAGCGCGGCCTGATGTGATGCGCCTCCAGGAACCTGGTCGACCGACAGCCGGGCACGGTGCACCGATGCTTGTCGCGCACGAAGACCTTCCGGCGCGTGGCCGCCGGGATCGACCTCTGCAGCTTGCGCCCGGGTTCCTCGCGTTCGAGATCGCCGATGTCCTCCGAGTCGCACCGCACGCGCTCGAGCTCCTGCGCCGAGACCGCGATCTCCATCCCGGCCCCCACGCGGTGCGCCTGCTTGCACGCGCGACACGTCGTCGTGGCGATCTGATGCCGCGGCTTGTGGGGTGCATCACCGGCCGGCTCGAGCATCGCCGCCGCGAGCGCGCGCACCAGCTCGTCATCGGTGCAGGTCGTGCCGCTCGCGTCCGCCGCGGCGTTCCTCGCCAGCTTGAACAGCATCATCGCTTCTTCCGAGATGCCCTCGAGCACGATGCGATGCCGGATCTTCTTCGGATCTACAGGATCCGTGGGCAGGTCGCCCTTGGACTTGCCGCGCACCAGCTGCTGGATCTCCGTCGAGATCTTGCCCTCCGCCGCATCGAGCCACGCGGCTTCCGTCTTGCCCGTCGCCACCCGCGTCAGCTCTCGCACGCTGGTCCAGGCCAGCTCGCCCGCGCGGAACTGCTCGGCGAGCCCGGGCAGCTCGAGCAGCTCGTGCGCCACGCGCATCCGCTCCGTGGCCACGTGATGCGAGTGCTGCAGCACGCTCTCGATGTACGCATAGATCGTCGGGAACCCCATGCGCCGATAGAGCTTGGTCTCCTCGGCCTCGAGCAGCAGATCGATCTCGCGCGCCTCGAGGCAGAGGATCTGCTTGCCGACCGAGGTGATCTCCTCGTGCAGCGCCATCCAGTCCCGCTCGCGGCACGTGACCGCATAGGCATCGGCGAGCTGCGATTGAAACTCCTGCGTGGCAGCGCTGTCGAACACGACGACCTCCTTCGCGCGTGTGTTGACGTCACGCGCACGATCACTTCTACCACTGGGTTTCCGGAGGCTCTGTGCTGCGCTGTGCGCGCGCCTGAGGCTTGCAACCCGACGAGGATCGGTCGACGTGGCGTTCTTCGCGCAGGCCTCAAGTGAACGCGTCCTCGACGAGAAAATCGCGATCTTCGTCGAGCGACCGCGCGAGGTGCGCCGAGATCCGTCAAGTGGAATCTTCGGATTTCGACACGAACACCGACGGTACAAACCGGAGTCGTCGAGTTCTCGTCGAGGCCTCGGCCGACGCCAGTCCCCGCGGGGCTTGAATCGTGATCACCGCACCAGTCGCGGATCCCGCCGCCGCACGTCGCGATGGTTCGCGCAGAGCTTCAGCGGCGAAGCAGGTAGGAAGCCTTCCTCGTCCGGAGCTTCTGCGAGCGCTGCGCGCTCAGGTCCGGAGGCGCCGCGCGAGCGCCGAAGTCCGAGGGTCAGGTGTTGAACAGCCTGCGAACTGCAACACCTTCGCGGATCCACGCTGCCGCGCAATCGCCGCGAAGCCGGAATGTGAGGCCCACCATCGGGCATCACCTGCTCCCCTAGAGCCTGCGCGGGCCAGCCCGACATGTCGTGCCGCGAGTTGCTGCCAGCCTTGGCGCGAGCACCTTTGGGACTCAGCGACGAAGCACATGTACGAAAGCCTCCTCGATCCGGAGCTTCTGCGAGAGCCGCGCTCAGGTCCGGAGGCGCCACGCGTGCGCCGAAGTCCGAGGGTCAGGTATCGAATAGCGTGCGAGCTGCGCGAGCCTGGCGTCTTTCGCTGATCCACGAAGAGGGAACACGAGGTCCGCCATCGGGTAGCGAGGCAGAACGGGGGAGACGCCAATCCGCAAGATGGCAAGTGATCTGCTACGCGTGCAATGGTGGCGGGCCAGCCCCCAACGGAATCAAGGCGGAATGACGGCGATCAAGATCACCTTTCAGCTCGAGCAAGATGAGGATGGCTACCCACCATTCGCGGTCGAGGACGTGTGGGCGTCGAGTACCGAGGTGCCAGCACACTTTGTCGTGGATAACATTCCGTTCTTCGCGAGACAGGCGACGCTTGGGGACACGGTACGCGTGGTCGAGTCGGGCGGCGCCTTCATGTTCGATGGCGTCGTGGCGCGGTCGTCGAACTCCCTCGTGAGAGTGATCCTCCATGATCCGACACGTGTCGACGAGGTGCGCACCGAACTCCGGAACCTTGGCTGCTCCACCGAGGCCTTCGAGGGCATCGCGATACTCGCGGTCAATGTTCCGGGGAGTACTAGTCTCGCCAGCGTGCGGAGATACCTGTTTCATCTCAGGGAGCATGAGGTCGCCGGCTTCGAGGAGCCGATCTTGCGAGATTCGGTCCCAACGTCTCCTGAACGCCGAGACTGACAAGCCTGCTCGATCCGGATCGTCTGCGAGCGTCGCGCGCTCAGGTCCGGAGGCGCCGCGCGTGCGCGCCTCGAGCGCCGCCACCTTCGCTGATCCACGCTGCCGCGCGATCGCACCCGTGAAGCGGGGGAGGGCGCGCTACACTCGAGCTTCGGCAACGTAGACAGGATTCGATGCTGGTAACGGCAACTGCCATCTCGATCTCCGACGTCCCGGCCGAAGCCCTCACCGAGTCCGTACGGCGCGGCTTGGGTCTGGAAGGCCGCCATTCGGCCCTCACTCGCGGTGGGGAGTATCTGGTGTATGCGATCGCCAGGCGCATCGACGAGACGATGTACTTCATCGGGGACGACGCGTTTTCGGTGTACCCATTCGCGTACTCGTCGCTGCTGTTCACCGTTGCCGATCCGCGGCCGTCTCGACTCTGGCGCACCAGCTCGTCGAGCTCGCTGGAGCTCACCGCGATCCCAGCGTGGGCCGGTGATGAGGGCTTCTACGAGGACCTGGTCGAAGGCATCGGCGGCGCTCGTGAGGTGTTTCGCCGCGCCGTCGCGACGATGAATCTGGAGTTCCTCGTGCCATCTCGCATTCGGGGACGCTGCGCGAGGCTGCTCGACCAGTGGTACGAGTGCGGCTGTTGTGAGCATTCGTGGGAAGCAACGCCCGGGATGCTCGACAACGAGATGTGCGAATGTCCGAGCTGTGGTCGGTTGCTGGCGCTGACGGAGAGCGTGTGAGCTGACCGACAGACCAGCTCTCGCCCGAGGCGTTGTCCGTCGGAGCGGCGCCCACTCACTCCAGCATCCTCGCGGCGACCCGCAGCGCCGCAGCCGCGCTCCACATCGCGGCGGCGTTCTGGTTGGCGTCCACCGCCATCTGCCCCTCGGCCTCCTCGTCCAGCTCCTTCGCGTGTGCCTCGATCTCTCGCGCGAGCTCGGGGTTCGGCGTCGCGGGCTCCGCGGTCGCCGGGAGCTCGCGCGCGTTCTGGTAGCACGCGCATAGACAACCGCGCGCGTACGCGCCGATCGCCGCCGCACTCGGCCGCACCCGCGCGAGCTTCACGAGCGTCCGCAACAGCGCCGCGGCGCGCGCGTCCTCGCCCCCACGGATCCGCTGGCACAGGGCGCGCTGCGCCCGGGTGAGCTCCTCGCCGAGTCCGAGGTCGTCGAGGCCGCCGGGGATCGCCGCGACCCGCGCCTCACCGGCACGCTCGTCTGCCTGCTGCTGCGCGTCCCGAGCCGCATCGGCCGCGGCGAGTGCCGCGTCGGCAAACTGGCGGGTGGCCGCATCATCGACGGCGCGGAGGCCGTCCACCGCGATCTCCTGCTTGTACAGCCGCTCGTCGTCCCCGCCGTGCTGGATCGTGGTCCTCGCGACGAGCTGATCTCCGACCACCTGGTGGGTCCATTCCCAGAGGTCATCCTCGTAGCTGTCCGATCGCGAGGTGAACGATGCGGCGATCTCGCCACTCGGCGCGATCAGCACGAACGTTCCGTTCCGCTTCACCAGGATCTGCTCGCCCGTACGCCACAACATGCGGCGAGTGTACGTCGGCCGCGCTATAACCACGGGACCTTGAGAGCCGCCCTCCTCGCCGTGCTGTTGCTGCTGTCCTCGCGACCCCCACCGAGGCGTGCAGCATCTCTCCGGATCCCGCTGCCCACGTGTTCCAGCCCGCCAGCGGCGCGGCGCCCGGTCACCGGCCGTGGATCGTGCTGTGGAACGTCAAGGGCGCGGTCAAGGTGAAGGTCGTGAGCGCGAAGTGCGCCAAGGACAAGATCTGCGCGGGCAAGGAGGTCGCCGTCGACAAGACCGGCAACTACCTCCGCCCTCGAGCCGATCTCGCGGCGTCCGCGCGGATCCAGGTGACCTCCGGCAAGCGCCTGCTCACCGACGTCACGATCTCGGCCGACCCGGCCACCGAGCTCCCCGCGTGGGACGGCGTGACGCTGGTCTCGGCCAAGCAGGAGCCCGAGGGCCTGTGCTCGCCCGCAGGCCCCGTCGTGCGGCTCGCGATCAAGCCCACCAAGGCGAAGCTCGATGGCACCGTCGCGCTGGTCTACCTGAGCAAGCCCGATCCCGCGCAGCCGCAGGCCAAGCTCGCGCTGATCACGGGGCTCGGGGGCAGTGACGGCGAGCTCATGCTGAACAACGGGCTCGGCCAGACGCCGTGGCTGAAGGCCGTCCCGACCGAGCTGTGGGTGATGCTCGCGGACGGCGACGGCCACGTCGGCCCTGCGATCCGCGCGATCTGAGGGTCAGGCGCCGCCGGCCGAAACAAATATTGTGGGTGCTCGCCCGCACCTGCCGACCTGGAGCAGTAGGCCCACGGATCGTTCAGAGCTTGGGGGGGCCTCGACCACCCGGCTGGGTAGTTGCGGTACCGTGAAGTGATCGATCCTCGCGAGGGCCTCGCGCCACGACCATCCCGAAACCAGCTTTCAGAAAGTAGGCCAAGATGACACCACAGTCCTTTCGATCCATCGCACTTGTCTCGAGCATCCTGGCGGGTTGCGGCCTCGTGAACGTCAACGGGAAGCCCGCTGGGACCAGCCCGGTATCGTCCGAGAGCTCGAGCGCCGATTCGAGCGCGCCGTCAGCTGGTGAATCGGGCGGCGACCCGCATGACAAGCTCGCGATCCTCGAGTTCAAGATCGGCATGCCGATCGTGCAACCCGGCTTCGTGTGCGCGAAGGACGCCGGCTTCTACAACGGGGCCGAGTGTGTGAAGTTTCTGGATCGTCGGTGCACGGGCGTGGCTGCCAACATCGGGGAGAAGCGCTACGGCGACAAGGCCCCACGCGGGTGCTTCATGGAAGCCAAGTCCGTCGCCACGTATCTCGACGGCGTGTTGATGCAGCAACACCAGGAAGTAAGTCAGGGCTCGGAGAAGCCGGACCCGGCGAGGTACGCGCTCGTCAACGTCCATACCTATGGGACCAAGTCCACGCCTTCCAAGATCTCTCGAATCGTCTACACGATGGCGATGGACGAGCTCGCAAGCGGAGACAAGCCCAGCGGCTCCAAGCTGTACAACGCGTTGGTCGCGAAGTACGGAGCTCCCAAGGAGGTCTGGTCGGGCAAGGTGAAGTGGCGCGCCGGGGAGACCTACCTGGAAGGCTACTGCGACCTCGGGCTCTGCACGCTTCAGGTGGAGGACCGCAACTTCGAGGAGAACGAGAACCAGCGCCAAGAAGAAGCAGACGCGAAGGTGCGGCAGAACAACGCACCGGCTCCCAGGATCTGAACTTCGTCAGTTCCTCACTCGCTCCGATCGCCGGTACACTCGCCGACGGTGGACGACACCCGGTTGTGGGAGCTGTGTCGGGCCGTCGCGGCCACGGGCGATGTCGCGTGGCAGGCGCTGGTGCTCGAGCTCGAGCCCGAGCTGGCCGCAATCTCGAAGCGACAACCGATCGGTCGGCTGCGGGATCGCGAGGACACGCCGCGAGAGATCGTGACCCGGGTGCTCGCACGACTCCACGCCAAGAACTACGCGGCGGTTCGCAAGCTCTGCGCGCTCGAGCCGCCCCCGGTGCTCTCTGCCTGGCTGCGCGTTCTCGTGCGGAGGTCCGCGATCGACTACATGCGCGAGCACCCCGAGTTCGAGCGAGGGAATGCCAACCGCGCGCCGCGCTGGATCTCGCTCGCGAGTTACACGTCGGGCGAGCACGTCGCGGCCGACCCGAGCTCGCTCCTGCAGAAGCGCGCCGAGGTCAGCGCGTTCGTCCGCGAGCTGGTCGATCGCGCAGCAACGGAACATCGAGCCCACGGCGACGATGCGATCTCGAGCCTCGCCCTCGACTGGGGCGTCCCGCGCGTTCACGTCCGTCGTGTCATCGCTCGGGGCGAGGAGTACCTGACCGTCCTGTCCTCGGTGCTCGACGGTTCCACCTATGCCGAGACCGCGAAGCGCGTCGGGCGCACGCTGCGCGAGGTGGAGCTGACCGTCCGTTACATCGAGGAGTTGTTGCGTGCCCGAGGCTTTGGTGGCGAGGCCGTCTAGACGCACCCGATCGAGGCGCTCAGGCTTGCCGCCAGCCCCGGACCAGGACATCGTAGGTCGTGGATTGCGATGACGTCATGCTCGCCATGGCAGCGCGCGATCAACGCACGCTGACGGGCCTCGAGGAGACCCAGTATCGCCGCCACCTCGCCGAGTGCGATGCGTGCCGCGCGTTGACAACCGAGGGCCGGGAGGACTGGCGGTGGGTCGCGCGGCTTCCTGATGATGCGTTCGAAGATCCGGACGCGATCGTGCTCCCCGTCGTCGATCCCATCGTCTTCGACGCTCAGCGCGAGATCGCGTCCGGCGGGATGGGGCGAATCACGCGTGCGAACGATCGAAGGCTCGGCCGCGAGGTGGCGATCAAGGAGGTGCTCGATCCGGATCTGCGGGCACGGTTCGAGCGCGAAGCGATGATCACGGCGAGGCTCCAGCACCCGGCGATCATTCCGATCTACGAAGCGGGTGTGTGGCCGGATGGCTCGGCGTTCTACACGATGCGTCTCGTCGATGGAGGAACGCTCGCCGCGTCGATCGAGAACACGACGACGATGTCCGAGCGGGTCGCGCTGTTACCCCACGTAGTCGCCGTGACCGAGGCGCTCGCGTACGCGCACTCGCGCAGGATCATCCATCGAGACCTCAAGCCGGGCAACGTGCTCGTCGGGGCGTTCGGCGAGACCGTCGTCATCGATTGGGGCCTCGCGAAGGAGATCGATCAAGCGAGCGACGAGAGGGGGCAGCTGTCTCCAAGCCTGGTGCCCTCGTCGCCGCACCTGACGAGCGCCGGCGCTGTGCTCGGCACGCCCGGGTTCATGTCGCCCGAGCAAGCGAGCGGAGACGAGCTGGACGCGCGGGCCGACGTCTACGCGCTTGGATCGATCCTCTACAACGTGCTCGCCGGGGTGGCGCCATACTACGACCAGCATGCCGGCGACACGCCCGATCTCCTGGTCGAGCTCGTGCGCCTCAAGCCGCCGACCCCGCTCTCCGAGCTCGCGCCCGACGTGCCCGCGGATCTGCGGGCGATCGTCGAGCGTGCGATGGGGCCGATGGCCACACGCTATCCGAGTGCCAAGGAGATGGCCGAGGAGCTGCGGCGGTTCCAGACCGGCAAGCTGATCGCGGCCCGTGACTACCGCCTGCGGGACCTGATGGCGCGCTGGATCCGCAGGCACCGGGCGGCGGTGGTGGTCAGCCTGGTCGCGTTCGTCGCGCTCACCGCCGGCGCGGTCGTGGCGGTCGTGAACATCACGCGTTCACGGGCCTCCGAACAAGCGCAGCGCGTGGCTGCCGAATCGAGCCTGACGACGGCACTCGAGGAACAAGCGCGGACCGAGATCCTCGGTGGCGATCGAGAGCGAGGTCTCGTCTATGCGAGCGAGGCGTACCGCCGCGGTCGTGACACCCCGGCGCTTCGCTACCTGCTCGCCGTCGCGACCCGAGATCTCGATCTGGCGGGCTCCACGATCGCACCACCACAGCTGACCACACCCTGCGGCACGGATCCTGGCTGCTCCTCCGCCGAGGTCGAGACCCTGGGGTTCGCCGCCGACGGCCAGCTGGTGCTCGTCGAGACCACTGGCAGGCTGTCGACGTGGCGAGATGGCCGGCGTACGAGCTCCACTGCGCTGGACAGGGAGTTCAGCTCGGCGCAGCTCGATCCCGCGGTCGAGCATGCCGCTATCGGAGGTGAACACTGGCTCGAGATGTGGGACATCCAGCACGGGACGAGGCAGTGGCGCGTCGACGACGAGAGCCTGTCATCGACCCGCCTCTGGTTCGCACCGACCGGCAAGCAGCTCGTCGCGCTCACCCAGGATGGCGGGATCCACGGCGCGCCGGTGTTCGACGCCGCCAGTGGAGCCGTCGTCGCCACGCTCGACATGGGAGCGCAGCGCATCGTCGAGGTCGCGTACAGCCCGGACGGTCGCCTGGTGGCAGCGTGCGGCGTCGATGGCAGCGTGCGGCTGTGGGAGACGACTCGGTTCACCGAGGTCGCGACCCTGCGATCGGGCAGGCCGTTGCGTGGACACGGCCCGGCTCAGCATGTCCTGGCCTTTGCCGGTCCCGATCGGATCGTGGTCGATGACGAGCTCTGGCAGATCGACACCGCCAGTGTCCTCCGCGTCCTTGTTGCACCAACGAACGTCGCGATCGCGGCGACAGACAGCGGTGACCTGATCGCGACCGCCGACGGCCAGACGGTTCGGTTGTGGAATCGCGACGGCGAGAGATTGGCCGAGTCGAAGGCGGCCGTGAGTCATCTGGTGTTTGCACCAGGTGGCGTGCTGGTCGGGGCTGGAGACGACCCGCAGGTCGATATCTGGGAGCTCCCGTCCCTCGACCTTCGCCAATCGATCGTGGCGGGCTCGACCGAGCTCGTAGCGGTCGACCGCACGGGATCACGGATCGCGACGGCCGGGGAGACGGGACAACACGTACACGAGTGGAGGATGCCGGTCGGCCATCGGGTCACGCACGTGCCAGCCGTCGCCGCGGCGTTCGTCGCAGGCGGCCGATGGATCGAGTCGACCCCTGCTGGAACGACGATCCGTCGGCAGGATTCGGGAGCCGCGGTGGGGCATCTCGAGCTCGGAGCGGGGCTCCCCGAGCGTCTCGAGGTCAGCCGCGATGGACGGAGGATCCTGCTACACGAAGGGGATCATCCGCGCGTGCTGGATCTCTCGACGGGTGCAGCGGCCGTGCAGCTCGCGGGAGGTTGGAGCTCGACGCTCTCGGGCGACGGGCGCTACGTGCTCGACCTGGCCCAGGTGGGGGACAAGCTGGAGGATGTCGTCCGGGTGTTCGATGCCACCGCTGGCAGCACGGTCCTCGAGCTCAAGCTTCCCAAGCAGCGGACCATGCCGAATGGCGACATCAGCTCGGACGGCCAACGGATCGCGGTCGGCAGCGGCCGTCACGTCAAGCTGTGGCAGGTCGCGACCGGCGTGCCGCTCCTCACCGTCGAAGTCGTCGGCCCTCGCCAGGAATACCAGCCTCGGTTCGATCCGACGGGAAGGACGTTCGTCGTCACGGGGACCGAGAGCCGGCTGGCGATCGTGTACGAGGTCGCGACCGGGCGGGAGCTCTCGCGGTTCGAGGACTCGGCACCGATCTCCAGTGCGAGCTTCGACCAGAGCGGCCGCTTCCTCCTCACGAGGAATGAGAACCACGTCGTGCACCTGTGGGACACGCCTCGGCAGCTGATGTTGGCCTCGGTCGCTGGCGTCAGCGATGCGTACGCGTTCAGTGCAGATGGAGGCCGCTTCGCGACCGGCGACGACGGTGGGGCAGTCCGGCTGTGGGACACCGCCACGGGGCGCCAGCTCGGTAGCTTTCACGAACATCACGAGGCGATCACGGGGGTCTCCTTCAACGAAGCCGGTGACCGCCTGCTCGTGATCTCGAAGGACCAGCACGCCAGCCTGTGGGACGTGCATCTCGAGCGCCGAGGACCCGCAAAGATCGCGGCGCTGGCCGAGAACGCTGGATGGACGCTGGTCGGCGGCCTGCTCGTGGCGAAGCAGCCTCGCTAACGTTCAGGCGCGCCGACGGCGCGGCACGATGAACAGCAGGCCGAGCACGAGAACGACCGGCCAGCTCCCCGACGAGCCTCCGCTCGAGCAGGTGTAGTAGCTGCTGACATCGGTGGTGCCCGGGTCGGTCCCGACCGGATCCCCGGTGCCATCGGCGTTGAGCAGCACCGTCGCCGTCCCGCCGTCGTGATCGACGGAGAACATCGCCGACTTGCTACCCACCGAGTGGGGCTGCGCGACGATCAGCCACTTCGCGCTGCCGTTCGCGGCAACCATCAAGCTCGGCTGCTGGACGATCGCGAAGTCGCCCGCATCGGTGCCCTCGAGCCGCGGATTCGAGAGCACCGCGGCCGTCGACGAACAGTTGGTGAGCTCGACCTCCTGACCGATCGTCGTGCTGTTGACCGCGGTCGGGCCGAGGTCGAGCTCGGCAGGGGTGGCCGACACGCCCGCGGTCAGTCCCTCTGCCTTGAGCTCGAGCGTGCGCGGCATGCCGCCGGGGATGTCGGTGGTCACGGTCAGCGAGCTGGTCGCCGGGCCGACCGCGGTCGGTGCGATCGAGATCGCGAGCGTCTTGGTGTTCGCACCCGAGCCGAGCAGCACGGCAGGGAGCGGCGGCGCCACCACCGAGAACGGCGCAGCCAGCGTGGACACTGACACCAGCTTGAAGCCGCCCTCGGCGTTCGCCGAGACCGCCACGTCACGCGCGGTGCTCTGCCCGACGCACACCGGGCCGAGATCGATCTCGCCATCGGGCGAGAGGGACATCGAGGTCGCGAGCGCCTTCGCGGAGATCGGGATCGAGCGGACCTGGCCGCCGTCGTAGGTCACGGTCAGCATCCCCGCGACGTCGCCCGGTGCGCCGGCGGCGAACGTGATCGTGGCCGTCACCGATGCCCCCGCGGCGATCATCGAGTTCGCGGCGGGCAGGCCGGTGGCGGTCAGCCCGGTGCCGACGAGCGTCGCGCTCTGGATCGTCATCGGTGCAGTGCCCGTGTTCGACAGCTGCACCGTGCGCTGCGCGGGTTCGCCGACGCGCGTCGTCGGCACAGCAGCCGGGCTCGGCGTGACGTCGAGGGCTGAGTCGATGCCGTTGCACGACAGCGCGACCGTCGACACCGGCGTCGCAGGGTCGTTGCTGCTGACCCGGAACGTTCCGGGCAGAGATCCGGTCACTGTCGGGTTGCAGGTGATGCCGATCTGCTGCGTGGCGCCGACCGCCACCGAGAACGCACCGGTCGGGCCCGAGGTGATCGCGTAGCCCGTCGACAGCGTGGTCCCGGTGACCGAGATCGCCTGACCGCCCGCATTGCGCACGTTGATCGTCGCCGGGCTACTCGCCGTGTTTCGTCGCACGTCGCCGAACGCGACCGAGACCGGGTTGACGTCGATGTCGATCGGCGGGAGCGTGCCGGTGCCGCTGATCGTGTACGTCTTGAGGCCGAGGCCGGTGACGTCGATCTGGATCGCACAGCTCGACGCATTGGGTGTGGCCGGACGGAACGTGGTCGAGAAGTCGTAGCCGACGATCTCCCACAGGTCGCACACCGGTGGGGCGAACGCGGGCACGCAGCCGACGCAGGTGCTGATGCACGTCTTGTGGATCTCGGCGGGGAGGCCCGGCGCGTCGATCGAGAAGTCCGAGCAGCCCGTGATCGAGTTGATCGTGTACGAGACCTCGTAGAGCCCACTCGGGTTGATCTGGATCCCGAACGGTGCCGAGCTACTCCCGACCTGCACGCTCCCCACATCCTGCGGACTCGGGGGCGAGAAGATCACGCCGGTGAGGTCCTGCTCGGTGGTGGACAGCGACGGGTCGTTGACCTGGCACGCGGCGAGGACCGCGAGAGCGGCGAACCAGGGGAAGCGCATCGACGACAGGATCGGACGCCGACGACGCGGTTGTCAAACCCGCACATGCAGCCGGAGGTAGGTAGGTAGGTAGGTGTAACAGCCCGGTGTCGGCGAACTTCGGTTTGACAGATGGGGGTTCACCCCGGATGATCCATCGGTGCTCGGGGTCACCGTCGGCAGCTACCGGATCACCGACCAGATCAGCGTCGGTGGGATGGGCACGGTCTATCGGGCCGAGCACACGCTGATCGGGCGCATCGCGGCGGTGAAGATCCTCCACCCCGAGCTCTCGACCAGCCGCGACATCGTCAACCGGTTCTTCAACGAGGCGAAGGCGACCACGACGATCAAGCACCCCGGCATCGTCGAGGTGTTCGACTTCGGCTACATGCCCTCGGGGCACGCGTTCCTCGTGATGGAGTTCCTCGAGGGCCAGCCGCTCGCACATCGGATCAAGGCACGCGGCACGATGCCGGAGCCCGAGGTCGCGGTGCTGATGCGTGGCGTGTGCAGCGCGCTCGCGGCGGCCCACGCCAAGGGCATCGTTCATCGCGATCTCAAGCCCGACAACATCTTCGTGGTACCCGATGCGGACTCGCCGCTCGGCGAGCGCACGAAGATCCTCGATTTCGGGATCGCGAAGCTCACCGATGTCGGCCTCGCCGGCAGCGCGACCAAGACCGGCGCCGTGATGGGCACGCCGACCTATATGTCGCCGGAGCAGTGCAGCGGCCGGGGCGACGTCGACCACCGGGCCGATCTGTACTCGATCGGCTGCATGCTCTACGAGATGGTCTCGGGCCGTCCGCCGTTCGTCAACGCGGGTGCGGGTGAGCTGATCGGATCGCACCTGTTCGTCGAGCCCGATCCGCTGTCGCGCCACGCGCAGGTGTCGCCCGAGATGGAGCAGCTGGTGATGTCGCTGCTCCAGAAGCGCCCCGAGCTGCGCGTGCAGACCGCGGTCGATCTCGCGCAGCACCTCGTGCAGATCGCGCAGCAGCACGGCTGGATGATGGCGAACACCACCGATCCACTCGGCCGGTTCTCCACGCCCTACCTCGCGGCCGCGGCAGGCTTGCCCACGCGTCCTCTCCTGACGCCCGCCCACCTGACGCCGTCGCGATCGATGCCGACGCCCGGGATGACGTTGCCGTCGAGCCCGACGCCCGCACCGCGTCAGAGCTACACCGCGCCCGGGTTCACGGAGCCGCCGAAGCCGACCACGCTGTCGGGGTCGGCGAGCGAGAGCCAGATCAGCTATCCGAAGAAGTCGAAGCTGCCGTTGATCTTCGGGGTCGGCAGCGTCGTGGCCGTGGCGATCGGGATCGTGGTGTTCCTCGGGACGACGGGCGGCGGTGCCGACGACGGCACGCAGCCCGCGAAGCCTCCGATCGCGAGCCCGGCCACCGAGACCAAGCCCGCGGACGTGAAGCCCGTCGACACCAAGCCCGCGGACGTCAAGCCGGCAGAGACCAAGCCCGCCGACGTGAAGCCGGCAGAGACCAAGCCCGCAGACGCGAAGCCCGCCGACGCGAAGCCTGCCGACGCGAAGCCTGCCGACGCGAAGCCCGCCGACGCCAAGCCTGCCGACGCCAAGCCCGCGGACGCCAAGCCTGCCGACGCCAAGCCCGCGGACGCGAAGCCGACGACCAAGCCGAAGCCGACGACCAAGCCGAAACCGACGACCAAGCCGAAGCCGACGACCAAGCCGAAGCCCGGCGAGCTGCTCGAGACCGACATCTGATGCGCACCGTCCCAGCCCTCGCGCTCGGTCTCACCCTCGGTCTCGCGTCGCTCGCGACGCAGCTCCACGCGCAGCCCGCGCCCGACAAGCCAGGCAGCGGTGGTGACAAGGGCGACGCCAAGGCGCTGCTGTCGTCGGGCCTCAAGCTGTTCGCCGCGAAGGACTACCTCGGTGCGCTGTCCGTGTTCCAGACCGCCTACGTGCGGTTCCCGAGCGCGAAGATCTTGCTCAACATCGGCACGACCCTGGTGAAGCTCGACCGCAAGGCCGAGGCCGCGAACGCGTATCAGGGCTACCTCGATTCGCCCGACGTCGAGCCGGCGAAGAAGGTCGAGGTCGTCAAGGTCCTCGCCGGCCTCGACGTCGACGTTGGCGTCGTCGAAGTCACGGTCACGCCCGCGGATGCGGAGGTCCAGCTGGGGACCGGCGAGTGGCTCGCGCCCGCCAAGCTCGCGCGCACGCGCGTGACTCCCGGATCGTTCACGGTGCGTGCACGCAAGCCCGGGTGGAAGCCCTCCGAGCAGACCTCGACCGTCGCGGCCGGTGGACACCGCACGGTCGCGCTCACCCTCGAGGCCGAGCCCGTCGCCGTGAAGGCGGATCCCGGTGGCGCGACGGTCACGACCGGGCCCACGGGCATTCGTACCGTCGTGGAGCCCGAGCGGCCACCGAGCAAGCTCGGGCTGCTGGCGATCGCGCACGTCGATCCGCAGAACAAGGGCGGGGCGGTCCTCGTCGGCGTGGCGTTCGATGTCGCGAGCCGGATCCAGCTGCAGGCAGCGGCGCTACTCGGCCCGGTCTCCGGCGGCTATGCCGGTGTGACCGTGGCGCTCCTCACCGGGCGGGTGCGGCCGATCCTCGTCGCGGGGCTGCCGATCTTCGTCGCCAGTGGTGCACGCGTCTCGTCGCGCGCGGCCGCCGGCGTGGAGATCGCGTTCAACCGGCACGTCGCGGTGGTCGCCGAGGTCGGGGTCGAGCACGTGTTCAATCCCGAGCCGAACGTCGTGCATACGATGTTCGTGCCCGCCGTCGGCGTGATCGGTCGGCTCTGAGCGCCGAGGGCCGCGCTTAGATCGGCTTGGCCGGATCGCGCCGCACCACCGTGGTCGCGGCCTCGATCTCGACGCGCTCGGCGGTGGCGGGCGCATCGACGACGATCACGTCACCGCGCTCGGCGCGCTCGACCTCGCGATTCGCGGCGCTGCGATGGCGGCGGAGGAGGCGCAGCGGGACCCGGCCGGCCTCGCTGCACGCCGGGACCTCGACCTTGCCCTTCTGCGCCCACAGATCGCCCACCACACGCCAGGCGTTCGGCTCGTCCGCGAGGCCGCGCGAGTCATGGCGAAGCACCAGGTAGCTGAACTTGAGGCCGCCGTCTCGCAGGTGCGTGAGGCGCGCGAGCTCGGCGGTCCGCGGCGGCAGCGTGACCGCGCGATCGTCGTGACACCAGTCCGTGGGATCCGCGAGGGCCGGGCAGGGTGCGCTGCGCCGCGTACACGGTGCGAACACGAAGCCCTTGCCGCGCGTCAGGATCGCGTCGCGCACCGCATGCAGCGAGCGCGAGGTCTCGCGGAGCGCCGGCTCGATCAGGATCACCGCGCCGTCGGGGCCCACCGCCGCGAGCGCGCGCTCGACGAGGGCGATCCGCGCCGGCTCGGCGAGCTCGTTCAGCAAGGTCCCCATCACCACGAGATCCGCCTCCGCGAGGCGCGCGCCATTCGCATCGTCGACCCGGGTGGTGATCGTGGTGGCGAGCCCGCGCCGCGCGGCGAGGTCGCGCACGCTGGCCGCGGCGATCTGGAGCGCGGCGGCGTCTCGATCGATCGCCGTGATCACGAGCGGGATCGTCGTGGTCGCCACCAGGCCGAGGCTCATCGCGCCGCACCCCGCGCCGAGATCGATCACGCGAAGCGGTCGCGCCGCGGGCAGGGCGTCGCGCCGAGCCAGCTCGCGCCATGGGACCGCGATCTTGATCGCATCGGCGATCGTGAAGAAGGCGGCGCGCGCGGCGAGATCAGCGGTTCGATCGGTGGGCGCCGCCAGGTTGGCGCGATCCGTGGTGTAGCGCTCGGAGCGATCCTGGATCGCGCGGATCAGTGCGCCGGTCGCGAGGCGGGCCGCACCGACGGCCGCGCGGGTCGCCGCGTAGATCGCATCCTCGAGGTCCGAAGGGACGACGAGCGCGCTCAGCCTGCGCCCTTGTCCTTGGAGAGATCGACAGGGAGCGTGACGCGACCCGTGTCGGCGCCCGCCAGCTCGGACGGCGCGCCGTCCGTGGTCTCGGCCTTGTCGTCGGCCTTCGCGTCTGCCTTGTCGTCGGCCTTCGCATCGGTCTTGTCGTCGGCCTTCGCGGCTGCCTTGTCGTCGGCCTTGCCGTCGGGCTTGGCCTTGTCGTCGGGCTTGGCCTTGTCGTCTGCCTTGTCGTCGGGCGTGGCCTTGGGCTTGGCGTCGGCCTTGGCCTCACTCTTCGCCTCGGCCTTCGCCTTCGGCGGCGGGATCGTATCGGCGCGCCCGTCGGGCATGTCCTCGCCGACCACGCGCATCGGCTGAGTCTGGCGCATCGTCTGCGGCGTCACCGACGCGACCATCCGCGGCGGGAGGCCAGGCACGGGGGCGAACGCGGTCTCGGTGGGCTCGTCGGCGGCGAACGGGTTGCCCGGGAGCTCGACGGGCTGTGTCGACTCGCCTTCCATGTTCGACGGGATGCCCTCGGTCACCTCGATCACCTGCACGGCGACACCGGTGATGTTGTCGTGGCCGCCACGCGTCTTGGCGAGCTCGACCATCTCCTCGAGCGCCTTGCCGACGACCTCGGCGCTGAGGCGCTGCGCGATCTCGTCTTCCGCAGGGAAGTAGTCGTGCATGCCGTCCGAGCACAGCAGCAGCCGATCGCCGCGGCGCAGCGTGACGTGCGCCATCTCGACGCCGACATCCGCCGAGACGCCGATCGCGTTGACGAGGATCGTGCGGAGCGGGGAGACTTGGGCCTCCTCGATCGTCAGCTTGCCCTCGATCACGAGGACCTCGGCCACGGTGTGATCGGTCGTGATCTGCGAGGGCTTGCCGTCGCGGATCAGGTACGTGCGGCTATCGCCGACGTGGGCGACGAACGCCTCGGGGCCGGCGACCAGCACGACGTCGAGCGTGGTGCCCATGCCGGCCTTGTCAGCCTCGGCCTGACCGCGCTGGTAGACCGCCTGATGCGCACCGAGCACCGCGTTCTGCAGGAGCTGCACGATGCCGCGCCGCCCGGCGTCGGTCGGCGCCTTCTTGAAGGCCTCGATCTCGACACGTGCACCTTCGAGGGTCTGGCGGACGGTGTCGACCGCCATCGCGGAGGCGACCTCGCCCGCGGCGTGGCCGCCCATGCCGTCAGCGACGATGAAGAAGCCCTTCGTGGCCTCCATGTACGCCGAGTCCTCGTTGTGCTCGCGCACCATGCCGACATCGGTGACGAGCCAAGCCTCGAGCGTCACACGGGAGGCCTCGTCTTGCGGATCCGTAGTCATTCAGGTGCCTTGAACCAAACGGATTGTCCCTCGCGCATGGCCTGCGCCGCAAGCGCTGGAACCCAAATGCTTGCAAAGCCGTCGACTATGCATGGACGTCACGCGCGACGACGATCGGTGGGGGGGGAGTGCCGTCCTGGGCCAGAGCACGGCCCTGCTCGGCGAGGCGGGCGACGCAGACGTCGATCGCCTGTGGCTCGCGGTCGACCGTCACGAACCGGCGACCGAGCCGCTGGGCGACGGCCGCGGTGGTCCCAGACCCCGCGAACCAGTCCGCGACGTGGTTGCCGGGCACGGTCACGGCCTTGAGGATCCGCTCGACGAGGCGCTCCGGCTTCTGCGAAGGCCACCCGGTCCGCTCCCGGTCCGAGTGGTTGAGCGTCTCGACGTCGATCCACCAGTCCTCGGGGACCTTCCCGTCGGCGACCGGATAGCGATAGACGCGCCCGGTCTTGCGGTCGGTCTTCTCCTGGACCGGTGCGCCACCGTCGAGGACGACGCGCATGTGCGAGCCGCCGCGGCGTGGGACCCGCACGGCATCGGGATAGAACGCCCAGTCCAGACCGCGGGCGTACCAGAGGATCGTGTCGTGCTTGCGGCCGAAGCCGCGACGGCTCTTGCCGCCGACCGCGTAGCACCACACGATCTCGTTGACGAACTGCTCGCGTCCGAACACGCGGTCGAGGGCGACCTTCACGTAGTGGACGGCGCGGTAGTCGAGGTGCACGAACAGCGAGCCGTGCGATGCGAGCGCCCGGCGGCTGTGCTCGAGGAGCGGGGTGAGCCAGGTGACGAACGCCTCCGGGTCATCCGCGCGGTCGGCATACCGAAGCCCACGGCCCTGGCGGACGATGCCCGTCCCGAACGGCGGATCGATGTAGATCGCGTCGAGGGCGCCCTCTTCGATCCGGCTCGCCTCCTCGACGGCGTCGCCGCAGACGATCCGGTCCGGGACCCGGTCGGCACGCCCGAACTCCAGGCGCTCGAGGCGCGGTGGGACTCGGTGCGGTGTCGGCTCGATCTCCATCCGGCGGCGACAGTACACTCTCGTGGTGCGGTTCTGCCCCTGGTACCCGCTGGCGTCCGCAGGCGAGCACGCGCCGGGGGAGCCGGGGATCTTGCAGCTCCGGCTCGGCAGCGGCCTGTGCGAGTACCCGCGTGGCAAGAGCGCCATGGTCCATTACGCACACGCGCCCGACGTTCGGGCGGCAGCGCTCGCCCTCGGGGCCCTGCACCCGGGGCCGGACCTGGTCTGCCGCCATCTGATCGAGATCGAGGAGGCTACTGACCTCGGCACGTTCCATGCGAAGTTACGAGACGAGTTCGTGCGGCGATTCGGTACCCCGCCCACGTTCCCGCCAAAGAAGTCCTGATGAGCCTGGTCGAAGCTGAAGCTGTAGGGCCTGTCGAAGGTGACGCGCCGCTCGTCACCCCGCCGCGCCCGCCGCACCGCCGGGTGTCGGTGTCGCTGCTGTTCACCCTGACGATCCTGACCGGCACGGTGGTCGCGATCTACATGACGTTCCCGGCGCGCCACAACGTGCTGATGACCGAGGCGATCGCCGCGCATCAGGACCCGGCGCCGACCTGGGATCTGACGGCACCGTCCGCGGGCGAGCTGCGCGCGTGGGCGATCGGCGTGGTCGGCAAGGATCCGCCACTGCCCGGCGCTGCCGCGAAGGTCACGGGCGCGCGGAGGATCGAGATCTTCAACCGCGGCGCGGCCGTGATCGGGCTCGACATCGGCGGCGAGCGCGTGACCTATCTCCTGCAGCGCGCCCGCGGGATCGCGCCCGAGCACTCCGAGCGCGAGGACGGCGACGACCGCGCGGTCGAGTGGCAGAAGGGCCCGTACACGTGCATCGGGGTCGGCCCCGCGGCGACGGCCAAGACCTGGCGCGTCGCGCTCCCGTAGCGAGCCGCGACGTCGCGGCTACTCGGCCGTGATCGTCACGCACGCCGTACCGGCATCGCCGCCCGGGCTCGTGACCTTCGCGCACACCCGGTTCGGGCGGGTTCCGGTCAGCGTGAACGCACCGGGGATCACCACGCGGTTGCCGCACGCGAGGGTCGCGGGCGGAAGCGGATGATCGCTGGTCGGCGCGCCGGCCTCGGTCACCGAGACCACGACGCTCGCCGCGCCCTGCGGCGGACAGGTCACGACGAGCTTCCACCGATCGCCGGCAGCGAACGAGTGCACGTCCTCGCGGATCACCCCGCCGCGCTCGCGGACCACGCCGAGGACCACCTCACCGATGCCTTTGACGTACACGGTGTCCTCGGGCACTCCCTCGGGCGCGCGGTCACGCCAGATCACGAGCGCGATCATCGCGGCAGCCCCGAGCGCCAGCGCGGGGACCAGCCACGCCCGCCACGTGCGCCGCCGCGCGGGGGCCTCGGGCACGGCCAGCGGAGGCAACGCCACCAGGTCGCCACGGATCTCGTCGAGACAGTGGCGACACGCGGGGCACGCGGCCACGTGGGTGGAGATCGCGCGATCGTCGCTGCCACTCGCGAACCGCTCGAGCTTGAGCCACGAGATCGGCTCGCCGATGCATGGGAGCGCGCTCACGAGGCAGCCTCCTCGCCGCGCAGCTTGATCACCTCGTCGCGGATGCGATCGAGGCGCTTGCCGATCGTCTTGCGGGACAGGCGCAGGTGCTCCGCGATCTCCTCTTGCGTCATGTCATCGACGAACCGGCACACCAGGACCTCGAGGTGGCCTTCGTCGAGACGCTCGGCCAGCGCTCCGATCAGGCCGACGCCGACGACCTGATCTTCGAGAGTCACGCGCGCGATCGGCGCCGCCGCGGTCTGCTCTCTCTCGAGCAGGCGAGCCCGCGTGCCTCGGTCGCGAACGACGTTGAGGCACCGGTTGGTGATCGCGCGATAGAGGTAGGGGAGGTCCACGTCACGGGTCCACTTGGGGATCAGATCGACGAACAGGGCGTGCACGACATCGGTCGCATCCTCGCGACTGCGGAGGATGCGTTCGGCCTTCCGGACGAGCGCAGGCCCGTACGCACGGTAGGCCGACTGGGGATCACTCGCAGCGTCCACCCTCGATGCCGACCGTGTCACAGGTGCCCGGCGCGAGGCCATCGTCGACGGGGCATTGCTCCGGGCTCGAGCACTCACGCCCGCTGGCGCACTGCTCGTGCACCGCACCGCCGCAGCGGCCGCTCGTGCAATCGGCGTGGGTCGCGCAGGGCTGCCCGGCCGCGCGCTGGCCCTGGTTCGGGCTGCACACGAACGGACCGTTCGCGTAGGCCTGGCCGCAGCTCTCGCCGACGCACGGCTGGGAGGCCTCGCAGGTCGAGCACACAGACGCGTTGCACACGCCGGTCGCGCACTGCGGGTCGTCGAGGCACTGCTCGCCGAGCAGACGGCTCCCCGGCGCCACGCAGGTCACGGGGAGATGGAGCACGTGCGAGGCGGGTGTGCCGAACCCACAGACCTGCCCTCCGGCGCACGCCAACGCGCCGAGGCTCGGATCGCAACCGACGCAGCGCTGCGCGACCCCGAGCCACGCTTCGGGATCGACGACCGTCCGGCACAGCTTGCTCGCGCACTGATCGTTTGCCGTGCACGCACCACCGAGCGGCGCGGGACCCGGCTCGATCACCGTGAAGCCCTCGCACTCGTTGGGCGCGGTCTCGGCCTGGAGCTGCGCGAGCACGGCCTTGCCGGCACCGCGCTTGGTCAGCTCGAACCGCACGCCCTCGTAGGGGGCGCGGATCGGGATCAGGAAGGACAGCGGCTTCCACCGCGAGGTCGGGAGCCGCTCGCTGAACTCGACCGAGCCATCGCCGAACACATCGACGTTGAGCCGGACCTCGGCGTCGTCCGCGACGTTCGCGACGAGCTCGAACCGGATGCAGGTCGTGTCACCGCTCGTCACGGGCGTGAGTTGCTCGAACGCCACGTCCTCGCCGACCATCTCGACCCCGGAGTCGTGCTCGTTCCAGGTGCCCACGCGCTTGATCTCGCCGCGCTCGAGCTTCCAGGTGCACAGCACGTCACCGCACCACAGGTCGAAGCCTTGGTCGCGGGTGATCTGTCCACAGTCGGTGGCGCCGAGTTGCGACGCTGCGGCGACGAGCAAGATGAAGGTCAGGGGAGCGCGCATGGGGGCCTCAGAAGGTGACGCCGAAGGCGAGGGTGAGACGGTGGCCACCACTGGCGTGGCGATCGCCAATGTCGTTGGTGATCGAGGGCGTGTACGCGAACTCGTAGCCGAACGTGCCGATCAATCGATCGATCACCGTGCTGCGGATCAAGAGGCCGGCGCTCGCGGCGACGGCAATGCCGAAGTCGGTGTTGGTCGACCACATATCGTCGGCGTCCTTGAAGTGGGAGCGCCCCAAGGCGAGGCCGCCACCGAGCTGGCCGTAGACGCCGACATGCGACGAGAAGCCGTGATCGCTGGCCATCTGCACGCCGCGGACGACTGCCATCGCGCGGATCGTCGACCAGTCCGTTGCCAGGCTGGTATCACTGTCCGTGCGCCTCCACTCCGGCGATTGCTCGTAGCTCGCGGACCCACCGAGCCACAGCCGCGACGAGCGCTGGCGGAGGTAGGTGGCGGCCAGGCCACGGCTCACGGGAAGGCCCGGTTTGCCATAGCCGAAGTTCTCGAGGGTTTCGGTGTAGCCGTCGGACCGCTCTGGCCCGACGAACATCGCGAGCTCGATCAGCTGCTGCGGCACGAACGGCGCGCGGCCTCCCTTCGCCGTGGTGGCGGTGATCGCCTCACTCGTACAGCGAGACGGATCGACCGTGGAGCCGCCGGGGCCGGCCGTGAGCTGGCACCGGAGCAGCCGCGTGCCGCTGCGCACGAGCACCTGGTAGTCACCTGGGGCGACGGCGATCCGAACCGGAGCGCCCTTGGCCTTGTAGGTCTCTGCGACCACCGCGTGGGCGCGCCGGTCCTCGACGAGCGTCTTGCCCTCGAGGGTGGCCGGGAGCTCGATCGAGGCGGTCGCCGCGCGCGGGAACGACATCGGGATCTCACCGTGGCCCTTGAGATCGACCTCCAGGCTGACGTGCTGGCCGCCGACCGCGGTCTCCGCGGTGGCGAGGAGCGTCTGGTGATACGCGTAGCGATAGGCCTCGTCGATCGAGACCGCGCCGTCGCGGTTCGCATCGCCCGCACCGCGCATGCCGACCAGGAGGTGATGCGTGAAGTAGCTCGAGCGCAGCTCGACGCTCTCCTGCGAGAGCTCGCTGCCGCTCGACGAGGCCAGGACCGCGATGCCGGTGGCATCGAGCTGGTTCCGCGAGTTGTACGAGAAGTCCGCGGCGGGGGCGGCGCCCTTGATCCGTGAGAACGCGCCGCTCTGGCACGCATCGAGGACCACCACGGTGAGCGCTGCGGGGACGGAGAACAGGCGGGTCCGGAGCTCGACGAGCGGCAGCTCCTGATCGCCCAGATCGAGCGCGTTCGCGCGGGCGTGGCCCGAGTAATAGAACAGCACGCGGGCCTGCCGCCCGTTGGCGAGATCGGCACTGACGCGGGTCGAGAGCCGCGCGAGCCGCTCGCGGACGAGGTCCGGCGTGGGATGCACGATCACGTCGATGGCATCGGCGGAGTAGCCGCCGAGCTCGCCGAGCAGGCTCGCCACGCGGCGCGCGTCATCCTCGGCGAACCGCAGCTCTGTCTGCCCGGGACCTCCGGCATTGGAGCCGACCACGATCGCGTAGGTGGCGACGGCCGGGGGCGGGGTCGGATCCGCGTGCGCGGTGCTCGCGAGCGCGGCGGCGGCGACGGTGAACAGGCAGGGGAAGGGGCGGAGCATCGGGGACCTTGCTCCTATGACACGCCAGCTTCCCGGTTTGGGAACCGAAACGATCGTGGCAGGTTCCGGCAGGTTACGCGTCGCCGTCGTCCTGGTCGTCGTCCCCCGCCAGGTGCACGGCCCGGCGGATCGTCGCCTTGCCGAACTTGTGCGCGAGCTTGTCGATCGTATCGCCCAGGCGCTCGCCCTTCGCGCGCGTGGCCTCGTCGAAGCCGAGCTGCCGCGGGGCGTCCCGCGGCTCGAGCTGCGTCGCGGTCACACCGCAGAGCCGTACGCGTGCACCGCGTCGCGCCTCGATCGGGACCTTGGCGAGCAGCTCGATCGCGGAGCGCCCGAGCACGTCACCGTCGCTGGTCGGGGCGTCGAGCGTGGTGCGGCGGGAGATCTCGCGGAAGTCGTCGTACTTGATCGTCAGCACCACGGTGCGCGCACGCAGGTGGTTCCCGCGCAGCCGGCTCGCCACGCGGTCCGCCTGATCGAGGAGGACCACGGCGAGCTCCCCCTTGTCATCGAGATCGTCGTCGAACGTCTCGCGGTGACCGACCGAGACTGGATCGCTCTCGGGCATCACCTCGCGCGAGTCCTGGCCGCGCGCGAGCGCCGCGAGGTGCCGGCCGGTGATCGCGCCGAGCCGGCCGATCAGCGCCGCCTCGGGATAGCGCGCGACCTCGCCGATCGTGGAGAGGCCCATGCTCGCGAGCGCCTCCCGCGTGGCCTCGCCCACGCCCCACAGCCGGGTCACCGGGAGCGGGTGGAGGAACGCGAGCAGACCTTCGGGCGTGACCACCCGCAGGCCGTCGGGCTTATCGATGTCCGAGGCGATCTTCGCGGCGAGCTTGATCGGGGCGACGCCGACCGAGGCCACCAGCTGGAGCTCGGTGCGGACCCGCTGCTTGATCGCGCGACCGATCGTGGGGCCGTCCCCGAGCAGGCGTTCGCTGCCGGTGACGTCGAGGAACGCCTCGTCGAGCGACAGGCCCTCGATGTCGGGCGAGTAGTCGCCGAGGATCTGGAAGAACCCGCGGGAGGCGTCGACGTACCGATCCATGTGGTGGTGGACCACGACCGCCTTGGGGCAGCGTCGCATCGCCTCGGCCATCGGCATCGCCGAGCGGATCCCGAACGCGCGGGCTTCGTAGGAGCAGGACGCCACCACGCCGCGCCGGGCGGAGCCGCCGACGAGGACGGGCTTGCCGCGGAGGGCCGGATCATCACGCTGCTCGACCGCTGCATAGAACGCGTCGAGATCGACGTGGAGCAGCGTCCGCACGTGCGCCGCTACTTCGCGAACATCAGCGGACCGCGCACCACGAGGATCACGATCACGGTGATCGAGGCGAGGAACAGGCTCCACAGCCACTGCGGCACGGGCGTGATCTGCCCCATCCCGAACTTCTTGATCCGTGCGCGCAGCATGCCGTGGACGGGCAGGATGCCGAGCACCACGAGCGTGAGCTTGATGTGCAGCCAGCCGGCACCCGGCTGCGTCAGCATGTTGCCGCCCGGCGCGCCGAAGATCATGCCGAGCCCGGTGCCGATGGCGACCGCCGACGCGATGTCGGTGGCGAGCGCGATCGACCGCTCCATGAGCGTCAGCTTCTCGTGGGTGTCCTTCGGGGCGTGCGCGTGCAGGCGCAACATCCAGTAGATCGCGAACAGTCCGCCCACCCAGAGGAAGAGCGAGATCAGGTGGCCGGCCTTCAGCCACAGATAGATCTTCAGATCCATGGACGGAAGGTATCACCTGCCCCGACATGGCGCTGCCCGCGCAACGCCTCCACTCGGGGTATGATCGGTTTCCGCTCGTGGCCCGGATCCTGAAGATCTTCTTCCACGACGCCTGCTTCGATGGCACGACCTCGGCGGCGTTGTTCACGGCGTTCTATCGCGATGTGATCGCGAAGGACGTCGAGGTCCGGCCCGTGGGGATGGTCCACAAGGACGGCGACCCGTTCGACGGGCTCCCGCTCGATGCCGATGATCACGCCTGCGTCGACTTCCGGTTCTGCGCCGATCCCCGGATGACCTGGTGGTTCGATCACCATCCGACCGCGTTCCAGCCGCCCGTGCTGCGCGACGTGTTCGACGAGCGCCACCTCGCGACCTGGTTCTTCGACCCCACGGCGCCCTCGTGCGCGGGGTTGATCTCTCGCGCGCTCGAGAAGGGCTGGGGCTGGAGGGCACCACCTCACCTGCTCGACGCGGTCGAGTGGGCAGACACGATCGATGCGGCCCAGTTCGGCTCGGCCGCCGAGGCCGTCGCCCTCGAGCTGCCGGCGCAGCGGCTGGCGGCGTGGCTGGCCCACGGTCGCTCGCCGATCGACACGGCGCGCTACGTCGAGTGGCTGTCGCGCAGCTCGCTCGCGGAGGTCGCACAGCGCGCCGATGTCGCGCCACAGCTCGCCGCCGTCGAGGCGGAGCGCGCCGACGAGATCACGGCGATCCAGCGCCTCGGCGTATGGGCCGGCGATGTCATCGTGTTCGATCGGTTCGCCGAGATCGGCGCGCGCAGCCCGGGCTTCCTCGGCTACCTGCTGTTCCCGCGCTCCCAGTACGCCGTCACGGGCACGCGGACCGCCACGAGCATCAAGATCTCCGTCGGCGTGAACCCGTGGACCGAACATCCGCGCGAGCACGATATCGGTGCGTTGTGCGCGCGGTTCGGCGGTGGTGGGCACGCGGTGGTCGGTGGCGTGACCCTGCGGGGCGACGAGCTCCCGCGTGCGCAGGCCACGCTCGCGGCGATCGTGAAGGAGCTCACGGCATGAGGCTCGTGCTCGTGCTGGCGCTCGCCGGTTGCTTCGGCAAGCCCGGCTTCTCGCAGCGCGACGCCCCCGAGCAAGGGGACGACGCTCCGAGCGACGGCACGATGTTCGACATGCCGATGGTGACGTTCACCCCGACGGGCACGGGCCTCGGCATGGGCGGGACGGTCTCGGGACCGTTCTTCACGCTCCACTTCGCGGATGGGGCGAGCACCTTCCACTTTCCGGACCACCTGCTGATCGACGGCACCGAGCACCTGGGGTCCGATCAGACCGCGAACTGCTACGCGGAGAACCAGGCCGGGATGGCGCTGTTCCCCGCACACACGATCCGCAGCGGCGGCATGGCGGTCGTGAACACGTCGATCTTCCTGTCCCCGCTCGAGGGCCCGGCGGTGGTCAAGGTCACGGTGAACTGGCGGACCGACCTCGTCGGCACGGACACCGGCGGCGCCGCGTTGACGCGCCACCCGCTGGGCTCGTCGATGTTCACCGTATTCCCCGACGGACGGATCGTGCGATCGGACTCGATGTCAGATAACGGCGCCGGCAGCACGACGCCGATCGCGACCTCCTCGATCGACTGCCAGGGGCTGGGTACGACGAGCTACTTCCCGACCAGCTTCTTCACCCTGGCCGACCTGCCGGGCGGCGAGACGTTGTTGGGCGAGAACGGTCAGCCCGCAGCGATCCCCGCGGGGACCGACCTCTCAGGCAACCAGGCGGTGTGCCTCGACTACGGAACGCAGGGCGTCGCGTTTGGCTGGGCAAACGCGCTGGTATCGCGCGTGAGGCAGCCGACCCCGAACCTCTACGCCTTCGTCCTCGACTTCATCCAGTCGCACAACGTCGCCTCGATCGGAAGCTTCAACTACACCGGGCGGACGGAGATGTTCCTCGGGCACGGTCTGGGCAGTTGCGTCCAGAGTGGCCTGCTCGGACGCGCACGGCTGGTGGGGACAGCCGCGCCGGCCCTCCAGTTCAACTCGGACTTCATCAATCCGGGCGAGGAGGGGATCTACGGGAGCGAGGCTGCGCCGGTGAACGTGGCCTCGACCGTGACGCTGCATGGTGCGGTCACGACGACGTTCGCCGTGTGGATCCGGTTCGCGGATCCGATGTCGGACATCACCGTGACCAAGGCGGACACGGCGGGGCCGTTCTTCGTCAAGCAGCGCGTGATCGGGAAGCCGCGCGAGTGGGTGGTGTGGTTTCGTGACCCGTTGACCCCGTCGCAAGCGATCACGATCGCCGGGCAACCTTAGCTCGCGCGAGGCGAACGCTCACCGAGGCAGCTTGCTCGCGCGCTCGACGAGCTCGAGCAGCTCCTTGCGATACCCGTCCGGATCGGCGCCGACCGCACTCGATGCGAGGCCGCGGACCATCGCCCACGTCAAGGCGCCGTGCATCGGCGAATCGCGCAGCATCATCCCGTAGCCCGCGACCGCGGTCGCCCAGCGAAAGTCGATCGAGGTCTTGTCGAGCGGGGGGCTCGCGTTCTTGATCACCTGCGAGAGCAGCTGCGAGCTGTCGCCGGTGGGCGGCTTGTACCGGACCTTGATCGTCATCAGCTCGCTCGCCGCGAGGCCGTTCGGCGTGCTCGGCGTCTGGTACTTCAGCGCGTCGACCTTGCCGCTCGGGACCGGGACGCCCGCGGGCACCACCTCGTAGAGCGCGGTGACCGTGTGACCGGCGCCGATCTCGCCAGCGTCCTTCTTGTCATCGTTGAAGTCCTCGTTCGCGAGCCGCCGATCCTCGTAGCCGATCAAGCGGTAGCCGGCGACGTTCGCGGGGTTGAGCTCGACCTGGATCTTGACGTCCTTCGCGACCGTCATCAGGGTGGCCCCCGCCTCCTTGACCAGCACCTTGCGCGCCTCCTCGAGCGTGTCGATGTAGCCGTAGTTGCCGTTCCCCTTGTCGGCCAGCTGCTCCATCGTCGAGTCCTTGAGGTTGCCCATCCCGAACCCGAGGACGGTCAGGAACACGTCGTGCTTGCGCTGGTCCTCGATCAAGCGCGTCAGCTCGCCCTCGCTCGTGGTGCCCACGTTGAAGTCGCCGTCCGTGCACAGGATCACTCGGTTGATCCCCCGCTTGCCGAAGTGCTGGCGCGCTTGCGCGTAGGCCAGCTGGATCCCGGCGCCGCCGTTCGTCGAGCCGCCGGCGCGCAGCGTGGTCAGAGCGTTCTTGATCTCGAGCTTCTTCGAACCCGGCGTCGAGGCCAGGACCACGCCGGTGCCGCTCGCGTAGACCACGATCGCGATCCGGTCCTGCGGCCGCAGTCGATCGACGAGCAGGCCCATCGCCTGGACCAGGAGCGGCAGCTTGTTCTCCTGATCCATCGAGCCCGAGATATCGAGGAGGAAGACCAGGTTGCGCGCAGGGATCTCGGCATCGGCGATCGCGCGAGAGGCGAGGCCGATCCGCACGAGCTTGAACGCCGGGTTCCACGGGCTCGGCCCCACCTCGCTGGTGATCGAGAACGGCGCCGCCCCGGTCGGCTGCGGATAGTCGTAGTGGAAGTAGTTGATCATCTCCTCGACGCGGACCGCGTCCTTCGGCGGGAGCGTGCCTTCGCGCACGAACCTCCGCGCGTTCGCATACGACGCGGTGTCGACGTCGATCGAGAACGTCGAGAGCGGCTGGGCGCTGACCCGGTAGAACGGGGTGTCGTCGAGGCGGGCGTAGGCCTCTGTGTTGTGTGCGATCTCACCGGTGCCGTCGGCTTGCTGACCGGCGGCCACCCCCATCGCAGGGGCGGGGGAGGGCGGCGGCGGCGGTGGCAACGGCTGCGTCCCCACGCGCTGGACCCCGGTGAACGTGCGCCCCGGGGTCGGGATGTTCCGGATGTAGTTGCGATCGATCGTGATGCCCTGGCTCGTCGACGTGGGATCGATGATCGGGGCGGTTCCGCGGATCGAGATCACCTCGCCACCACCCTTGCCGCCATCGAGCTTCTGGAACACCGGGGTCGTCTTGTTGACGCCGACGACGATGTTCCGGCGCTCGATCGTCAGGTCGAGATAGAAGAACGTCACGAGGTACGTGCCGGGTGGCAGCTCTTTGAGGTGATAGGCGCCGTGCTCGTCGGTGATCGCGGTCTGGGTCCCCTGCAGCGCCGGCGAGGTCACGACCACGGTGACCCCGGCGAGCGGATCACCCGTCGCCTGGTCCTTGACCACGCCCTGGATCGCGCCGGTCGTCGCACTCTGGGCCCACACCCTGGGGGCGCCGATCACCTGCGCTCCGAGGACCGTGCCCACACCCACCGCGATCGCGAACAGCGCCTTGCCGAGCTTCATGCCTCCGTTGTCGCAAGACGCACGCGGCTGGCCAACGGCGGGCTGGTCACAGCCTGTCAGCCACCGTCACGAACGGTACGCGTCGCAGGTCGCACCCGCCTAGCTTTGGCAGCGTCAGCGGAGCGTGCCGAGCGCCTTCGCGAGCCGCCCCACGCCGTCGCGGATGTTCTCCATCGAGCAGGCGTAGGACAGGCGCACGAAGCCGGGCGCACCGAAGCCCGAGCCCGGGACGACAGCGACCTTGCCGACCTCGACGAGCCAGTCGCAGAGCTGCACATCGTCGTCGAGGATCGAGCCTTCGGGGGACTTCTTGCCGACGTAGAACGAGACATCGGGGAACGCGTAGAACGCGCCCTTGGGCTCGCGGCACTTGACGTTCGGGATCGCACGCAGGAGCTTCACCATCTCGAGGCGACGCTCGTCGAACGCCTTGCGCATCGTGGCCACGCAGTCCTGGGGGCCGGTGAGTGCGGCGAGGGTGGCGGTCTGCGCCAGGTTGGTCGGGTTCGAGGTCGACTGCCCCTGGATCTTCGCCATCGCCTTGATCAGCGGCAGCGGGCCGGCGGTGTAGCCGATGCGCCAGCCGGTCATCGCATAGGTCTTCGACACGCCGTCGACGAGGATCGTGCGCTTCGCGACCTCGGGCGAGACCGCGGCGATCGAGACGTACTCGGCATCTCCGTACACGAGCTGGCGGTAGATGTCGTCGGAGATCACGAGGAGGTCCTTCTCGACCACGACCTTCGCGAGCGCCTCGATCTGCGCGCGCGTGTACACGGCGCCCGTCGGGTTCGATGGGTTATTGAGCACGATCGCGCGCGTGCGCGGCGAGCACGCGGCCGCGACCTGGGCGGCGGTGACCGCGAAGTCATCCTCGGCCTTGGTCTCGAGGATCACGGGCCGGCCACCGGCGAGCATCACCATGTCGGGGTAGCTGACCCAGTACGGCGCGGGGATCAGCACCTCGTCACCGGGATCGATCAGCGCCATGAACAGGTTGTAGAGCGAGTGCTTCGCGCCGCTCGACACCAGGACCTGGTCGGGCTCGATCGTGGTCTTGTGCACGGGCCGAGAGCTCCGCGGCGATCGCCTTGCGGAGCGCGAGCGTGCCACCGACCTCGGTGTACTTGCCGGAGCCGGGCTTCTCGAGGGCTGTACGGGCCGCGGCCTTGATGTGGTCCGGCGTGTCGAAGTCCGGTTCGCCGGCGCCGAAGCTCACGATGTCGACGCCGTCGGCCTTGAGCTTGGCCGCCTTCGCGGTCACGGCGAGGGTGATCGACGGCTTGATGGGATCGAGGCGAGACGCGAGCTTGATCGGGGTCGGCATGGCTTACTTCCTGTACTTCGCCGCGAGCGCCGCGACCACCGCGGGCGGCACGAGGCCGGTGACATCGCCGCCAAGGCTGGCGACTTCTTTCACGAGCGACGACGACACGTAGTGGTTCCGCTCGTCGGTCATGAAGAACACGGTATCGACGCCAGGCGCGAGCCGGCGGTTCATGTGGGCGAACTGGAACTCGTACTCGAAGTCCGCGAGGGCGCGGAGGCCGCGGACGATCACGGTCGCGCCGCGCTGCTTGCAGAAATCGACCAGGAGGCCCTCGAACACCTCGAACTCGAGCCGCGCGCCCAGCTCGGGCAGCGCATCCCGGATGAACTCCATGCGCTCGTCGGTGGAGAACAGCGGGTTCTTGCGGATGTTCGGGGCGATCGTGACCACGACCGTCTCGAACAGCGCGAGCGCACGCTGCAGGATGTCGACGTGGCCGTTGGTGATCGGGTCGAACGTGCCCGGATACACCGCGATCGAGCGGGACTGGGTCATCGGGGCACCTCGAAGAACGAGATCATGGTGTCGCCGTAGCGGCGCTGGTCCGTTCGTAGCAGAGATCCCAGCGCGTCGGGGGGCGCGTTGCGGCGATCGTGCTCGATGACGATCACGGCCTCGGGGGAGAGGTGGGCGAGTGGCAAGGCGAGGACCGCACGCGACGCGAGCTCGGAGGCATAGGGTGGATCGATGAACACGATCCGCCACGGGGTGGTGGGCACCAGCCGCGCGGCCTGGGCGACCGCGTCGCCGGCGACCACCGTGGCGCGGCCACCCAGGCCGAGCTCGCGGAGATTCTCGCGAACCGCCGTCAGCGCGGCCTTCCCGCCATCCACGAAGGTCACGTGGGCCGCCCCCCGGGACAGCGCCTCGATCCCGAGGCCCCCCGAGCCGGCGAACAGGTCGAGGACGTGGTCGCCCTCCACCGAGCCGAGGATATTGAACAGCGCCTCCCGCACCTTTTCGCTGGTAGGACGCGTGTCCCGGCCTGGAGGGGCCCTGAGGACCCTTCCGCCGTGGCTACCACCAACGATCCGCACCGCCCGAATCTACCCGAGGGAGTTTGTTTTTGTGGTCGCGGCGGGAGTCCCTTACAATTTGCGTGCATGACTGGGGTCGGGAACCTGTCCGCGTGGCTACTGGATGGCGCGCTGGCACGCGGAGCGGGGCACAAGCCCGCACTTCGCGAGGCCGATCGGATGTGGACGTTCGACGAGCTGTCGACCACGGTCGGGAAGCTGTCGGGGGCCCTCCGCACGTTGAAGCTGCAGCGCGGCGAGCGCGTGCTGATCTTGATGCGCGACACGCTCGAGGCCGCCGCCGCGATCCTCGCCGTGATCCACGCCGGCGCGGTGGCCGTGCCGGTCAGCGAGCTGTCGACCCCGGATGACCTCCAGGAGTACGTGGTCCATGCGGGCGCGGTGATCGCGATCGTCGACGACGACCACGAGTCGGTGGTCGATGCGGTCCGCTCCGAGACACCCAACCTGCGCGAGGTGATCTGCGTCGCGGCGAAGCTCCCGAGCAGCCTCGACTTCCAGAAGCTGATCGATGGGGCCACGGCGCAGCCGAGCATCCCGATGGGCGTCGATGACGTCAGCCTGCTGCTGTACTCGGCGGGCTCGGGCCCGGGCGAGCTGCGCGCGGTCCCCCACTGCCAGCGCACGATCGCCGCGGCCTACGATTCGTTCGCGCGCGATCTCCTCGAGCTGACCTCCGCGGACCGGATCCTCTCGGTCGCGCGCCTGTCCACGGCCTATGGCCTCGGCGCCGGGCTGCTCCTGCCGCTCGCGGTGCCGACCGAGTCGCTGCTGTTCCCGGGGCAGCCGCACTCCGCCTCGCTGTTCAAGGCGCTCGACACCTACAAGCCCACGGTCCTGTTCGCCACCCCGTCGGTGTACGCGCAGCTGTCGTACGACGCGGAGAAGAACCAGGTGACCCGGCCCCTCGCCAAGCTCCGCCATGCGGTCGCGGGCGCCGAGGGCATGCCCGAACGGCTGATCCCCCGGATCCGCACGGTCCTCGGCACCGAGGTCGTCGTCGGGTACGGCCTCACCGAGATCTTTCAGTTCGCGCTCGCCGGCAAGAGCAACGATCCGGGTGCGCGCCCGGGCGTGTGCGGCAAGCCGCTCGCGGGTGTCCAGGTCCGGCTGGTCGACGAGGATCGTGATCCCGTGGGCCCCGACGAGATCGGGACGCTCGAGCTGCAGTGCGGATCGTTGTTCACCGGATACTGGGGCGGCGCCAACACGGGCGAGGTCGACCTCCGCTCCGACGGCTGGTTCACCACGCGTGACCGGTTCATGGTCGATCGCGAGGGCTACTACCACCACTGCGGTCGCGTCGACGATCTGTTCAAGGTCGGCGGCAAGTGGGTCTCGCCCGGCGAGGTCGAGCGCGCGCTGACCTCACACGAGGCGGTGTGGGAGGCTGCGGTCGTCGGCGCCGACGATGACGAGGGGCTGATCAAGCCGTTCGCGTTCGTGGTCACCAACGTCGGCCAGGAGGGCGGGCCCAAGCTCGAGGCCGAGCTCCGCGACTTCGTGAAGAACGTGCTCGCCCCGTACAAGTACCCGCGGTGGATCGAGTTCGTCGATGCGCTGCCGCGCGGTCCCGGCGGCAAGCTGCTCCGCTACAAGCTGCGCACGCCGAAGCAGCGGCGGCGCCGCGCCGAGACCGGCCACGACAAGTCGTGACCCGGGCGCGCCCGAGCCTGTGGTGAGCTCGCCGTGATCGACGCGATCGGGCAGGCCCTGGCGGCGGCGTGCGGAAACCGCGCCGTGCTCGGGCGGATCGGCGGCGTGCTCGGAGAGGCCGCGCGCGCAGGCCTCGCCCAGGATCAAGCGCAGCGCGCGGCCGCCATCGCCGCAGCGCGCGCGCCGGTTCCACCCGGGCTCCGCGGCATCGATCCGAGCTGGATCGAGGTGGCACTCGCCGAGCTTCCGGACCGCGCGCGGGTGGCCCTCGCCGAAGGGCCGCTGTCCGAGCTCGATGTCTGGCTGGTCCGTCGAGCGTGCGCCCAGCTCGTCCCGCTCCCGCCGATCGAGGCCACGCTCGCCCGGCCCCGGGTCCCCGCCGACGTCCTGCGGATGTCGGTGCCGGCGCTGCGCGGATGGCTGGCCGAGGTCGGGCGCGATCAGCTGGCGTTCGCGCTCGGCGAGCATGCCGCGGCGCTCGGCGCCTCGCTCGTTCCGGTGATCGCGCGGATCGCGCGTGCGCCCCGCCATGGCGAGCTCGGGCCGCGGCGAGCGGCCGTGGCACGCGCCCAGGGCGAGCCGTTCGTGATCGGCGTGCGCACGGTGGCTCCGCACCTCGAGCCGATCCTCGCCCGCGGCCTCGTGCTGCGGTTCTCCCATCCGGAGGGCCTGGCGCTCGCGATCGAGCTAACTGCGCACCGGGCCTCGCCGACCGCCGCCTGGGCCACGGTGATCGCCCCCCCACGGTAGGTGTTGCACGGCCTCGGCCGGTCGCTCACCATCTGGAGATGAGCAAGTGGCCGCTCGTTTGTTTGATCGCGTCTGCGTGCGCCAACAACGTTCCTCAGGATCGCTCGACTGGTCCCGACGGGAGGGTCAAAGGTGCGCTCCCGATGGTGTTCGCCGAGAACGAGGCCAAGGTCCGGGGCGTCGTGACGTATCCCGGCGGCGATCGCGTGGACTGGAAGCAGATCGATCTCCCCGAGGGGAAGAAGGGTCGCCTCGATCTCCAGATGACGTACACCACGCCGCGCCCGGGGCTGCGCGTTGCGTTCGACGTGTTCGATCAGTGGAACGTGCCCGTCAAGAATGCGGTCGCGAATGGCAAGGGCCGGATCAAGTCCGCGTCGATCGACAAGGCCAAGGGGAAGTACTTCGTCCGCATCTACGCACCACGGCGTGGCGATGCCGGGCAGTACCGGCTGACCGCCGAGTTTCACGAGGAGGTCGTGAACACGGGGCCCGGGGTCCTCGCGCTCAACATCCCGGATCCGCCGAAGCTCCCTGATGTGCCGCCGCCGCCCTCGACCTGCGAGGTGTTCGATCGCAACGATCCGGTGTGTGGGAACAAGTGCCCGCCCGGCGCCCCCGTGGACTGGAAGGGCTGCGTCGGTCCCACTCCACCAACCCCACCGGTCGTGGCCACGCCTCCCGTGCCGGTTCCGCCAGTCGTGGTCGCGAAGCCCGTGTCGGCGCGTGTGCTCAAGGTCGACGTCAACAACGGTGGCCTCGATATCACCGTCGGTGGCGGCTCCGAGCTCGGCATCGCGAAGGGCTGGCGCGTGACGGTGTTGCGCGGGGAGACCTCGAACCCGCTCTCCGGTGGGACCGGGACCATCGTGCGGGTCAACAAGACCACCACGATCGTCCACGTCTCCCTCACCACCAATCAGATCGGCGCGAATCCCAACGTGTTGCTGCAGCCCTGAGGCGGTGCGTGCCGTGCGGCGTGGCGTGTTAGCCTGAGAGGCGATGAAGGCGGGGCGCGTGATCGGCGGGGACGAGCACGATGCCCGGACCCTCGCCGACAAGATCGTCGAGGAGGCGCGGGGTGAGGCGGAGCGGCTCAAGCGCGATGCCTCCGAGCTCGCCGCGCAGCTGGTGCGGGACGCGCGGATCGATGCCGAGCGCCGCGCGGCGCGCGCCACCGACAGCGGGGTGAGCTCGTCGCCGGCTCCCAGCGGTCCGGCCTCGGGCACCGTCGACGAGGTGGTGGGCCTGGTGATCCGCGCGACCGTCCCGGGCGTCGCGCTCGGTGAGGTGCTGAAGGTCGATCGCCGCGGGCGCGCGCCGCTGGCCGCGGAGGTGGTGGGCTTCCGGGGTGAGCAAGCGGTGCTGTTGCCGCTCGGCGATCTCGCCGGCATCGCAGCGGCGAGCTCTGTGTGGCGGACCGGCGAGCCGCTGTCGATCCAGTGCGGGGACGAGCTCCTCGGGCGCGTGCTCGATGGGCTCGGCGCGCCCATCGATGGCGGACCGCCGCTCACGAGAGAGGTCTGGGCGGTCGATCGTCCGGCCCCCGACGCGCTGTCCCGGCCGCCGATCACGGCGCCGTTGCCGACCGGCGTGCGTGCGCTCGATACGATGCTGACGCTCGGGCGCGGCCAGCGCATCGGGCTGTTCGCGGCCGCCGGGGTCGGCAAGTCGACGTTGCTCGGGCAGATCGCGCGAGGCGCCGCGGCCGACGTGATCGTGCTGTGCCAGGTGGGCGAGCGCGGTCGCGAGCTCGCCGAGCTGCTCGGCGACGAGCTGGCGCCGGCACGCGCGCGGACGGTGGTGGTGTGCGCCACCAGCGACGCACCAGCGCTGGTGCGGCTTCGGGCGATCCATGTGGCCACCGCGATCGCCGAGTGGTTCCGCGAGCGGCGCGGCGCCTCGGTGCTGCTGCTCTGCGATTCCTTGACCCGGGTGGCCCGTGCGCAGCGCGAGGTCGGGTTGTCGGCCGGCGAGCCGCCGGCGCGCCACGGCTATCCGCCGAGCGTGTTCGCACTGCTACCGCGGTTGATCGAGCGCACCGGCGCCACGCCGGCAGGGGTGATCACCGCCCTCTACACCGTGCTCGTCGCGGGCAACGATCTGGACGAGCCGATCGCGGACGAGGTGCGGGGCCTGGTCGATGGTCACATCATCCTCGATCGCCGGCTCGCGGCCCGCGGCCAGTTTCCACCCATCGACGTGATCTCGAGCAACTCGCGCCTGATGCACCGGGTGATCGATCCCCAGCACGCGGACGCCGCCGCCCGCGTTCGCACCCGCCTCGCGATCTACGAGGAGCACCGAGATCTCGTGACACTCGGCGCGTATCAGCACGGCCGGGACCCGGTGATCGATGACGCGATCGCGGCCTACCCCGGGATCGAGCGCCTGCTCCGCCAGCGGCGCGACGACGCGGTGGACTGGGAAACCTCCCTCGCGTCCCTGCTGACACTGTCTGTAGATCGCTGACCCGTTGGGGGACCAGGCCCCGCTTCCCTCCCTCAGCGAGACGTGCGCGTTGCAGTGACAGCGCATCAAGCGCATGTTTCTCGCGCTAGCTGGACTACACTCCTCACGTCCTTTCGCTGGGTTGCCAGCGCTCTGGGCGCGGATCCTTCGAGAACCACAGTGGCGCACCCCTTGCTGATCGAGCGAGTGCCGTGCGCCGCCGACCCAACAAGCTCACCAATCCCATGACCCCTATCGGCCCCGTGCCGTTCGTCGGCCGGCAGCTGGAGCTGGCCGAGCTGAAGCAGCACCTGGCGCTGGTCTCGCTGGTCTCGCTCCACGGCGCCCTCGGCTCGGGCAAGACGCGTCTGGTCGGCGAGCTGGCGCCCGGGCTCGGCGCGCCATGCACCCTCATCGAGTGTCACCCCGGCGACCGCGCCAGCGCGCTTCGCGCCCGCGCCGAGCGTGCGCTCCGCTGTGTCCCCGGGACCTTGAACCAGACGCTCGCGGCCCAGTCGCGCGTGCTGATCATCGACGACATCCAGCACCTCCGCACCGACGAGGCCACCAGCCTCCTCGGCCCGCTCCTGCTCGGCCCCACCGCGCTCGGGCGCGTGATCGTCGTCGGTCGCGATCCGCTCGCGGCTGCGGTCGGCGCGCAGATCGCCGAGGTCGAGCTGCAAGGCCTCGACATGGACGCGGCGGGCAGCCTGTGGGGGAGCCTCGAGGAGACCTACGGCGAGACCGCCGGCTTCGATGCCGCATACGCGCGGACCCGCGGTCTGCCACTCGGGCTGCGGCGCGAGTTCGCGCGCGCTCGGTTCGGTGCAGGCGCCTGGGATCTCACCACCCTCGAGCCACCCGCGCGCGCCGCGCTCGAAGCGCTCGCGATCCTTCGCGCCCCCGTTGCGCCCGCGGCGATCGCCGCCCTCGCGCCCGGCGTGGACATCGAGGCTGCGCTCGCCAGCCTCGTCGCGCGCCAGCTCGCCGATGGTGCCGGTGACGGCCGCATCGTCGTCCACGAGGTGGTCCGCGTCGATGTGCTCGCGCAGATGCAGCAGGACGAGCGGATCCGGCTGTCGAGCGCCGCCGCCGAGCTGGTGGCGAGCACGGCGGCCGTGTCCACCGGTCCGCGCCTCGCGTGGCAGGCCGGCGATGATGGCGCGTTCGGCGCGATGGATCAGATCACGCGGGTCCGCGAGGTCGTGTGGCACTGGATCGCCGCCGGCGATCGCGACCGCGCCGCCGACACGCTGCTCGCCGATCGCGAGCTCGCCGCGCGCAGCGGTGGGGCTGGCGAGTTCGAATCGCTGCTCGACGCGCTGGGCGATCGTCCGCGCCGCCGCGCCGCCAACCACGGCGGCGTCGCCGAGACCGGGGCCGCCGAGCTCGTTCGTGCACCGCTCGATCCCGAGCGTGCGCGTGCTCTCGCGGCGCTGCGGATCGAGATCGCGATCCGCGGCGGTCGCTACACCGAGGCGTTCGAGCGCGCGAGCGCGGCCCCGGGGGCGGTGTCCCCGCACGTCCACGCCGAGCTGACCCTCGCGTCCGGAGACGTCACGGCCGCGCGCCGCGCCCTCACCGGGCTGCTTGGCGCCGCCGATCCGAGCGAGCGCGCTCGCGCGGTGTCGCTCCTGACCGAGCTCGAGCTGCTCGCGGGCAAGCCCGACGTGGCCGCCGCCCAGCTCGCCGCCGCCGGCGACTTCGCCGGGGCCGATCCGCTGGCCCGCGCGCGCGTCCACCTCGCGACGGCGCGTCTCGACGAGTACCAGGGGCGGGTCGCGGCGATGCGGAGTGCGCTCGCGCGCGCCCACGGCGCCTGCAAGAGCGTCCCGGTCTGTCTCGAGGCGAGTGAGCTCTCCGCGATCGTCGATGCCCGCCGCGCCGTCGGGCTCGCCCGCGAAGGCCGCCTCGTCGAAGCCGCCACGGCGCTCGATGCCGCCGATGCGGTCGCGCGAGATCTCGATGCCGTCACCGTCGCCGACGAGGTGCTCGCCGCTCGCGCGCTGGTGGCGCGTCGCCGCGGCGACAGCACGCTGGCCGCCGCCCTGCTGAACGATGTGGTGCGCGCCCGGCGCGAGCGTGGCGATGAGCTCGGTGCCTTGCGCGCCGAGCTCGATCTCGCCGAGCTCGAGATCGTGCGTGGCCAGCCGGCGCTCGCCGCCGAGCTCGCGAGCGCGGCCCTCGCGTCGAGTGTGCGTCGCGAGCTGGGGCACCTCGCCGCGCGTGGCAGCGCCGTGATCGCCGCGATCGATCTCCTCGAGCTACGTCTCGAGGCCGCGCTCCCGCGCCTCGAGGAGCTGCACGGCTCGCCGGCGCTCGACGCTGCCTCGGCCGCAACGGTCGCCGTCCTCCTCGCCACGGCGCGCGCCCATAGCGGCCAGCGCGCGGGTGCGGTGGAGCTCGCGCAGAACGCCGGTGCCGAGGCGCGCGACGAGCTGGATCGCCGGCTCGCCGGAGCTGAGGTCGCACTCGCGACCGGTGACGTGGGCATGGCGCTCGAGCTCGCGCGCGACACCGCGGTGCTCGCCGAGCGCGCGCATCGGACGATCGAGCTCGCCTCCGCGCTCGTGATCGTCGCCCGCCTCGAGCTCGCGCGCGGTGATCGCGGCAACGCCCGCGCGGCCGCCACCCGGGCCGCTCGCGAGGCCGCCGCCGCCGGTCTGGTCCGTGCCCGCGTCCACGCGCTGCTCGCGCTGTCCGCGCTCGCGCGCGACGATGACGATGCACCCTCCGCCGTGTCCTACGCGCGCGATGCCGCGGAGCTCGCGATGACCGCCGGGCTACCGGTCGAGCGCCTGGTCGCGCACGCGGCGCTCGATGCGATCTCGGGCCACGAGGCGGTCGCCGACCCTTCGGCGCCAAGCGCCGCCACGATGGCCGCCACCGCGATCGAGGGCGCGGCGCGCCTGCTCACCGATCTCGGCCTGACCGCGCAGCGTCCGTTCCGGGTGATCGACGCCGAGGGCGTGCCCAGCGACGTGTCCGACGCGAACCCGGAGATCCTGCGCCTCCCGGCCCGCGCGCTGGCCGTCGATGGTGTGCGTGAGGTGATCTGGCGGCACGGCGCGGAGCTGGCGGATCTCCGCCGCCGCAGCCTGCTCAAGCGCCTCCTGTTCCTGTTCGCCTCCGCCCCCGGCAAGGTGTTCTCGAAGGAAGCGATCGTCCAGGCCGTGTGGAACGTCGAGTACCACCCGCTGCGCCACGATGCGGCGCTGTTCACGAACATCATGCGAATCCGGCGCCTGCTGGGCGAGGATGGCTCGGAGATCATCCGCGTGACCGAAGACGGCTACCGTTTCGTCCCGCCTCGTGATTTCCTATTCGTCATCCCCCGGTGACCAAGCAGCCAACCAAGATCAAGCGCGCCGCCACCAAGGTGGCGCGGAAGCCAGTGGCCAAGCGGCGAGTGAAGCCCGCGGCCAAGCCGCGCCCAACGCCCACAAGGGGCGCGGCCAAGCGGCGTGCGAAACCTGCCAAGACCAGGGCCGCGGCGAAGTCAGCCGCGAAGCCGCGAGCGAAGCCTGCCTCCAGGCGCGCAGCCTCGAAGGTCCCGCGCAAGGCCGCCGGCTCGAAGTGGCTCGCGTTCGTCGCGGAGCATGGCGTGGTCCTCGCGTCGGCGAAGGGGCCGGTGCCGAGCGTCGCTGAGGCGATCGCGGGCGAGCCGATCGTCGGCAGCTGGTGGTCCCATCCCAGGGGCCAGGTGATCTTCGATGCGCTGTCGGAGATCGACGATGACGTCGACGTGCGCTGCTTCAAGCTGATCGACGGCAAGGTGACATTCGTCCATCGGCGGCTGTGGCCGGCGCTGGTCCGCCTCGCGCGCGAGGGCAGGCTGGCCGCCGACCGGGTGGCCAGCATCCAGCAGGAGCACATGCCCACCGGCGAGCATCGCAACCTCGTGACGCCGTTCCCCGACTGGGTTCCGGACGAGGTCGGCGCTGCGGCCGCGTCGATGTCCGTCGAACAGGCGCGCGCCCAGCTCGGCAGCTGGGCCTGAGTCGTCGCGTAGCTACTTGCTCGGCGCGTCCTTCTTCACGGCCGTCGCGGTCTTCTTCGGCTTCTTGGTCGCCGGCTTCTTGTCGGTGGTGGGCGCCTTGACGTCCTTCTTGTCGGTCGTGGGCTCCGCGGTCTTCTTGTCGGTCGCCGGCTCGGTGGTCTTCTTGTCGGCGGCCGGCGCCTCCTTCTTCTCGGTGGCGGGAGCCTTCGCCTTCGGGGCGTCGGCGGCAGCGAGCATCGGGGTGGCGAGGGTTCCGATGACGAGGGCTGCACGGATCATGTTGCGCATCGACTGCTCCTGAAAAGTGCCGTGATTGGCGAGGGGGGCGAGTGCACCCGGCGTACCCGGCGCGTCGTGCAATTGCGTGTGGTTGCGCTGGGGACGAGCGAGGCGATTCGACCCGACGGGGCCAAACGCCGCGCCATCGGGCAGGTTGCCTGGACGCGGAGTGCTCGACCACTCGTGAGTTGCGCACGGCATGAATGCTGCTGCTCCGCCGTTCGAACCCAACTACACTGGAGATGTGGCGATGGCGAACGACGACCTGACGATCCAGGTGCTGATCGAGATCCGCGACCAGATCGGGCAGACCAACGCCCGGCTCGACCGCGTCCACGAGGACATCGGAACGCTGGCGCATCGAATGACCGAGAGCGAGCTGCGGACCGCGACCGTGTGCATGGTCGCCTCAACCAGACCAGCGTGCGAGATCGCGTCGAGCGGTGCGAACAGGAGATCCTCGCGCTGCAACGGAAGGTTGGCTGATGGTGCGATCCGATGCGCTGCCCGCGCGGCCGTGGCCCGTCGCTGCTGCGGGGGGCGCGCCGCCTCGGCCTCCACCGCCGGGGCCGCCGATCCGCGGGCCGAGCTCGGCCCTGCTCGCAGCGATCGCGCTGCTGCGAGCGTCCCGGCGCGAGCTCGAGCTGCTGCTGGGCGAGGAGCGGTCGCGTCAGTTGACGTAGTGCGGCGGCGGCGGCGGGGTGGTCAGCGCCTCGACCTGGGCCGCGATCGCCGCGTCCTCGGCGCGCTCGGCGGCCTCCCACTGATCGAGGCGCCGGCGGTTCTGCCGGCGACGCCGCCAGAACGCGAGCGCGAGCAAGATCGCGCACACGATCCAGACGAGGAGGCCGAGGAGGCCGATCGGCAGGAGCATGTAGCGCGTCGTCAGATCGCTGCGCCACTCCTCGAACAGCTCGCGGAGCGGCTTGCCGAACGCGGCCTTCGCGGCGACGTCGAGGTTGCCGGTGTGGCCGATCTCGGTGAGGAACTTCTTGAACGGCCAGCGATCACCATCGTCGGCCTTGTCATCGTACCGGCCGCGGCGCGACAGGAAGCCGACGAAGTCATAGCTCTCTGCATACGCGCGATGCGCCGGCAGCTCCGCCGCAGGGAACGAGCGATCGAGCTCGTCGAGCGGGACGATGCCGCCGAACCACGCCATGCCGGCGAGCGTCTCGGTGCGCTCCCACGACCACTCGCCGGAGTGCTGATAGGCGAAGCCCTCGTGCAGCCAGTGCGGCGCCTGCTCGCCGAGGGCCACGCCGAGCGCGATGTGACCGAGCTCGTGCCGCAGCGTGCTCATCGCGTCGGCCGCCTGCGCACCGCGCCGCATGGCCACGCTGATGATCCCCAGATCGGGATACGCCACGCCGATCGCCCATGCGGGTGCACCGCGCCCGTTCGGTGCGACTTCTGCGAGGTCCTTCGAGTCACGAACGAGGCGGACCTCGATCGCCCGGGGGACCGGCAGATCGATCAGGTCGGCGCTGATCCGGGTCAGCGCGGCCTCCGCACCCTCGGCGAGCTGCTGGGCGGTGCTCTCGAGTCCGGGCTCGGCGTAGACCGTCACCCGGCCTCGGCTCGCGGCCTCCACCAGCTGGGGAGCGGCCTCGGCGGGGCGCAGCCAGGCGAGCAGCGCCACGAGGAGCGCCACGACGATCGCGACCTTGCTCCTCACGGGTAGTGCAGCTCGATGCGCTGGGTGTTGTCGGCGTGATCGTTGGCGTACATGACGCCCAGACCCACTGCGGCGGCGCCGATCAACGCGCCGTACACCCACCAGCGCGTCGGTTCGTCGGCCTTACCCCTGCGGGCGGCGCGGGTCTTGGGATCCTCGACGAGCAGGGGCTGATCCGGATCGGGCGCATGGTCGTTCCAGATCTGAACGCGATCGACGATCAGCGCGGCGAGCCGATCGGCCTCGGTCAGCGTTCCGAGCCCATCGTCTCCACCGAGGCGGCGCGGTGGTTCGCTACGGCCGATCCGGCCCCAGGCCTCGACGCTCTCGCCGTGGCGGATCAGGGCGACCCGGACGTTGACCTCGTCGAACACGATCCCGAGCTCGGTAGGATCTGGGACCGCACCGCTCCAGCCGGCGACGCGGGCGGCGAGGGCGTGGTTCGCGGCGGCCTGCTCCGTCAGCGGGATCGCCAGCGTGGTCTGCGTCTTCACGGCCTTCCCCGCGGCCCAGCCGCGCCGGGTCCCGCTGGCGGCGGCGATCACGTGCTCGCCCGAGGCCACGAACGTCTTGAGTGGCGACACACCCTTGCGCTCGAAGTCGATCCACACCTCGGCGCCCGGGGCGTCGGTGGTGATCTCGAGCGGATACAGGTCGTGATCGAGCAGCGCATCGATCGCCGGGTACTTCGCCCACACATCGGCAGGGACATCGCCGCTGCCGCCGAGCGTGCGCAGGTAGGTCGCGGCGCGCACGGCGCCATCGAAGTCACTCGCGCGATCCGCGCACAGCAGGACATACGTCCACGCGCGTGCCAGCTCGGGCACGGCGAGCTGTGCGGCCTGGCGTGCGGATCCGATCCCGATCGCGGTGGTCGCGGCGGCGGTGGCGGCCTTGCAGTCGAGCTCGCCGAACGCGCGCTGCGCGAGGGTGATCGCGGCGGCGAGCTGCACGGCATCCTTGTCGGCAGCCTCACCCGCGAGCGCCTCCTCGACCCCATCGCCACTGACCACCGTGAGGCCCGCACCGAGGACGGCCCCCGCGAGGCGCTGCCGGATCGCACCGCCATCGGCCGGACCGAGATCGAGCACCGCCACGCGCTCGCGGGTCTTGGGCGCTCGGGGCGCCTTGGGCACCGCGGCGCGCTCGCCCGCCGTTGGCGTGGGGACGTGTTCTCCCGGCTTCGGCGCCGCATGCGCGGAGCCTGATGCGAGGCCGATCGCGAGCCCTGCGGCTACGAGCCGCCGAGCAGCTGCTTGAAGTACTCGTTCAACGCCCATACGTCACGTGCGCGCAAGCCATCGAACTGGATCCCGACGCTGGTCTCGTCCGACCAGCGCACCACCGCGCCCACCTCGATCAGCTCGTCCATGGTGGGCAGCTTGAACGCCACCGTGCAGCGCGCGCCCATCGGATGCCGCAGGGTCTGGGCGATCAGCGCTCCGCCGAGCGAGAGGTTCACGATCGTGCAATCGACCGGCGCACCCTCGAGCACCAGCTTGCCGACGACGGAGACGGCATGACGGGTAGATGAACGGCGATTGTCGGCCACGATGATCCCTCGGGACCATTGTACCCCAAGGCCTGTGGCTCATCGGGGTGGTCGAGAGGGGAAGCGCGTCCACCTGGGAAGGATGGATCCCCGATCGGCGTTTCGCACCTACCTGAAGTGGTGGCGGCCGAAGCTTCTCACTGCAGCTTGATGTCGATGTACGCCTTCTTGCGCAGCTCGTCGATCCAGGTCTGAGTCTGCTTGTCCATCTCGTGGCGGCGGAGCTCCCGGCTGAGCTGTTCCTTCATCTCGGGGAACGGCTTCAGATCGGACTTCTTGACCTCGCTGACGAAGAACACGTGCATCCCCTGGGGGCCCGTGACGGGGCCGCGGACGTCGCCCTTCTCCATCGCGAACACGATCGGCTCCCACTCCGGGTTGGCCAGCGAGTTGCGCTGGAACCAGCCCAGCTCGCCACCGGTGGCCTTGGTCCCGACATCCTCGGACACGTCGCCCGCGACCTTCGCGAACTCCTCGCCACCCTTGACGCGGGTGATCGCATTGGCGGCCTTGGCCTTGGCCTCGGCGAGCTGCTGCTCGGTGGGGTGCTCCGGGAGCTTGAACAGCATGTGGGACAGCTTGACCGCGCTGACCGAGGCGCTGCGCCGCGCCATCTCGTCGTACCGGGCCTTGATGTCCTCGTCGGTCACCGAGACCTTGGGGGCGACCAGCTGGTTGACCGCGCGCAGACGGAGCAGCTGCCGGCGCAGGTCAGTCTTGTAGTTGCCGAGGGTGTACCCCTGGGCCGCGAGCACCTGGGCGAGCGCGGCGTCATCGAGGTTGTTGCTCGACTTGATCTCGTCGAGCGCAGCCTGGACCTCGCTCGATTCGACCTCGATCTTGGCGGCATCGGCGGCCTGGACGATCAGCTCCTCGTTGACCATCTCGTCGAGCACCTGGCCGCGCAGCTTGTCGATCCGGCGCTCGCGCTCCTTCTGATCGGCGATCTGCTGGGCCTCGCCGATCACGGGCACCATGCGTGCCTCGAGCTCGCTGCGCAGGATGATCGAGTCGTTGATCACCGCGACCACACGCTCGAACACGATCTTCTTGCCCGCGTTGGGAGAGGTCGGCTTCTTCTCGACCTTGTCGGGCTTGTCGGCCTTATCGTCGGGCGCAGCAGCCGCGACGCGCAGCCCGAGCACCGGGGCGATGATCAACGCGAGGACCTTGAGCTTGCGCACGAACATGTGACTCACGGGGAGGGCAGTGGGTTGTCTGTGGGCGCGAGCGGGGGCGGGGGCGGGGTGGTGGCCCCTCCCATCGACGGCGGGGTCAGGTCGTGGCCGTGGCCATCATCCTGGGTCATCGAGGTATCGATCCGGACCTTGGCGAGGTTGGCCTCGTTGATCTCGACCTTGGAGGTCGTGCGGAGCTTGTCGACGAAGTCCTTCTGCGCCTTGAGCCGGTTCTCGCGGAACAGCTTGTTGCGGATCGCTGCCTTCGCGTCATCGAACGACTTGGTCAGCGACTTGCGCCGTCCCGTCTGCTTCAGCACGTAGAACGAGCCGTTGCCGGCGTCGAGCACGCCCGAGACATCACCCGTGTTGATCAAGGCGAACGCGCCCTTCACCACCGGCGCGGGCAGATCCTTGGTCGCGGAATCGAAGTAGCGCAGGTCACCGCCGCGGAGCTTGGTGTCCTCGTCGGCGGAGTACTTCATCACCAGGTCGCGGAAGCCCTTGTTGGTCTTCCCCGCATCGCCCTTGGCCTCGAGCGCGACGCGATCGGCCTGCGCACGGTTCTTGACGATGATCGCCGAGGCTCGGACCTCCTCGGGCTTGACGTACTCGGCGAGGTTCGCGTCGTAGTACGCCTTCATCTCGGCGTCCGGGACCGTCTCCGCCGTGACCTTGGCGTCGAACTCGTCCCGCATCAGCTTCTGGATCATCACCTGCTTCATCGTGCGGACGACCTCGGGATCCTTGTCGAGGCCGCGGCGGTAGGCTTCCTTCGCGAGCACCTCGAACCGCACGAGCGAATCGAGGAACTCCTTCTTCTGCTCGAGAGAGGTGTACCGGGCGCGGATGTAGGGCGACTGGCGGTTGATCCGCTCCTGGAACTCGCCGAGCGTGATCGTGACGTCATCGATCTTCGCGAGGGCGGCCTTCAGCTCCTCGGCGCTCTGCGGCGGCGAGGTGCCACCACCGGCGGTCGATTGGCCCTTGGCGGGCTGCGAGCCGCTGGTGCCGTCGGACTTCTTCTGGCAGCTGCAGAGCAGCGCGCACGTGAGGAGGGCGACGGTGGGAAACCGAATCATCACAACAAGTTCACGTAGCACGAGCCAGCGCGTCCAACAAGGCCCGCCTCGCGCCGGCAGCCCCGCCAGGTGACGGAGGCACGATCGAGAACCGGCCATCCGGCAGCTTGCGCCACCCTGCCTGGAGCACGAGCCGGGCGACCGGGGTCGAGTCCGGCAAGGCGATCGCCACGCGGCTCGACGAGATCTCGAGGGCGAGCACGCCGGCGCCCCGCGCGATCGCCTTCACGCCCATCAGCTCACCGAGGAGGATCACCTCGCCCGGGGTGGGGCCGTAGCGGTCCGCGATCTCGGTCATCACGCCCTGGAGGTCATCGTCGGTCTCGATCGCGGACAGTCGCTTGTACAGCTCGAGCCGCTGACCGGGATCGGGGACGTAGTCGTCGGGGATGAAGCCGGGGGTCTCGATCGAGAGCTCGGGATCGATCTCGGAGTGGATCGGCTTGCCCCCGAGCTCGGCGACCGCAGCATCCAGCATGCGGACGTACTGATCGAACCCGACCGCCGCGATCGATCCGGATTGCTTGGCGCCCAGCAGCTCACCACCGCCACGGATCTCGAGATCCTGCGACGCGATCTGGAAGCCCGCGCCGAGCTCGGTGAACCGCTGCAAGGTCTCGAGCCGGCGCCGCGCCTCCTCGGTGATGTGCTCGGGCTCGGGTACCAGGAGGTAGCAGTACGCGCGATCCTTGCTGCGCCCGATCCGGCCCCGCAGCTGGTAGAGCTGGGCGAGGCCGAACGCATCCGCGCGTGCGACGAACATCGTGTTGGCGCGGGGAATGTCGAGGCCGCTCTCGACGATCGTCGTGGCGACCAGGATGTCGAGCTCGCCGGCGACGAACTGCACCATGACCTTCTCCAGCTGCTCGGCGGAGAGGCCACCGTGGCCGATGCCGATCCGTGCCGCAGGGACCAGGCTCTGGAGGTACGCGGCCCACTCGATGATCGTGTGGTCGTCGTCGCGCGGCTTGGTTCGCCTCGGCGCGGGGCGATCGTCGTTCGGCAGGCGGTGATCGGGAGCCTTCTGGCCCATCTGCCCGATCGTCGGCGTGATGAAGAACACCTGGCCGCCGCGGGCGAGCTCGCGCTCCACCGCCTCGCGGATCGTGGTGTCATCGACTCGCGAGACGAACGTGCGCACTGCACGTCGATCCGCCGGCGGCGTGGCGATGATCGAGAGATCACGCAGGTTCGCCATCGCGAGGTGGAGCGTCCGCGGGATCGGCGTGGCGGTCAGCGTGAGGACGTCGACCTGGGTCTTGGTCTTCTTGATCCGCTCCTTGTGGGCCACGCCGAACCGCTGCTCCTCGTCGATCACGAGCAGGCCCAGATCCTTCCAGCGGACGTCGGCCGAGAGTGCGCGGTGCGTGCCGACCACCACGTCGAGGCCGCCGTCGGCGAGCTTCTTCACGGTCTCGATCTGCTCGCCCTTGGTCTGGAACCGCGACAGCTTGCCGAGGTTCACGGGGAACCCGGCGAACCGCTCGGTCATCGTGCGGAAGTGCTGCTCGACGAGCACCGTGGTGGGCGCGAGGATGCAGGCCTGCTTGCCGCCCTGGACGGCGCGGAAGATCGCGCGCAGGGCGACCTCGGTCTTGCCGTACCCGACGTCGCCGCACACCAGGCGATCCATCGCGCGCGGAGCCTCCATGTCGGCGAGCACGGCATCGATCGCCGCGGCCTGATCCGGCGTCTCGTCGAACGGGAACGTGGCCTCGAGCTCGCGGAAGCTGTCGTCGGCCGGCGGGAACGGATGGCCAGGGAGCGAGGTGCGCTGGGCGTACAGCTGCAGCAGCTCCTCGGCGAGCGCGCGGATGTGGCGCTTGACCTTGCTGGTCGTGATCTCCCAGGTCTGACCGCCGAGCTTGTCGAGCCGCGGGGCGCGGCCTTCGGCGCCCACGTAGCGCTGCACCTCGCCGAGCCGGTACACCGGGAGGTACAGCGTTCCGCCGTCGTACTCGAGCTTGAGGGTCTCGACGTCCGTCGCGCCGGCGACCGCGAGCTTCTCGAGGCCGTGATACTTGCCCACGCCGTGGCGCTGGTGGACGAGGAAGTCTCCCGGTGCGAGCTGGGAGAAGTCGCTGACCGCGCCGAGCAGCGCATCCTTCGCGCGCTTCTGCGCCTTGCCGTGGTGGGTGCGCTGCCCGAACACGTCGGCGGCGGTGACCACCGCGATCCCGTCGCGGACCGAGGCGAAGCCATGTGCCGGCGCACCCGAGACCAGGGTCACGCCGTCGCGGAGCACGCCGCGCGCACCCAGCACGCCCTCGAGGCGATCGATGCGGCTCTGCGAGTCACATGCGATCACCACGCGCATGCCATCCCGCGTCCAGCCCTGGATCGCGGCGACCAGCGGTGCGATGTGCTCGGTGTCGCCGAACGTGCGCGCGTGCTCGAGCCGCTGGACGAGCACGTGCAGATCGTCGACCTCGACGCGCACCTTGGTGCCCGGCTGATCGTGGAGCTCGAGGATCGGGAGCTCGATGCGCCGTGGCGCCGTGAACGGGCCTGCCGTCTCGGCAGGGAGGAGATGCGCCTCTGGCGGATATGACAGCGCGCGGTCCTTGGAGCCGTCGGCGGCGCGGCGGAGCGGGAAGCGTGCCTCGGCGTCGGTCCACGCTTCGGTGATGGTGCGGCGGCACGCATCGGGATCGATCACGAGCCAGCGCGCCTCGGGCGGGAAGTACGCGGCCGGCGCGACCAGCTCGTCGTGGAACGCCGGGGTCAGCCCTTCGATCCCCACGAACACCCCGCCGGTCTCGAGCTGCTCGATCAGCTTGCGCGTGGCCTTGGTGGGGAACGCGATCTCGTCGGCGTAGTCGCGCAGCCGCTGGCGCACGTCGCGCGTGCCGGTGTTGATCGTCTCTCGCACCGGGTGCAGGTGCACGAGATCGATCGGGCGCAGGGTGCGCTGGGACTCCGCATCGAACCAGCGCAGCGAATCGACCTCGTCGCCGAATAGCTCGATCCGCACCGGGTGCGGGGCGAGCGGCGCGAACACGTCGAGCACGCCGCCACGCACCGCGAACGTGCCGGGCTCGTCGACCACTGGCGTGCGTGTCCAGCCGCCCGCGATGAGGAGGGCGGCGAGCTCGTCGCGATCGATCGTCTCGCCCTTGGTCACGGTCCGTCCGCGCGCGGCGAGCTCCGCGGGGGCGACGGTCTTGCGGACGAGCGCCTCGGCCGAGGTGATCACGAGGCGTGGCCGGAGTGCGGGCACGGCGATCCGGTAGAGCGTGGCGACGCGCTCGACGATCCCGGTCCGGTCGGGCGACAGATCGGCGTACGGCGAGACATCGATCGCGGGCAGCACCGCGAGCTCGTCGAGGGCGCTCGCGGGATCGTGCGGGGCGGTGCGGTAGAACGCGAGGTCGAGCGCGAGCTGCCGGGCGGCGGCGTCGTCGGGCGTGACCACCACGACCATCGGCTCGCGCGCGGAGAGCTGTGCGGCCAGCCACGCGGTCCAGCCCGCGGTCGCGCCGAGCACGACGACGTGATCGCTCCGTAACGCGGTCTCCAGCTGGTGCCACACGGGATGCCGGGCGGACCCTAGCACCGCTTGCCAGCCGCGACGATTCGACGGGACGTCCGGACGTCAGGGCAGCTGGAGGGAGAGGTCGAGGCAAGCACCGTCGGGATCGATCGCATAGCCGCGGCCGCCGGTATCGAGCATCAAGATGCTCTCGCGAGGAGAGGCATCGAGGGGTGCGGTCGAGATCGCGGCGAGCTGAGCGGTGCCGAGGCAAGGCCGCGGGAACCGGTTGCGGCGGAGATTGTCGCGCACGTGAAACGTGGTGCCGTCGTAGTCGAGATCGGGGAGCTCGGTCGCGATCTCGTCGCCATCTGCCTGGATCCCGAACACCACCACGTCGCTGCCGGTATGCGCGCCCTCGACCTCGGAGATCACGACGCCCGAGACCGCAGCGTGCGAGATCGGGATCTCGAAGCTGGAAGTCGTCTCGTTGATCGGCGACACCGCATCCCAGCGCAGCGTGCAGGTGGTGCCGCTGCAGCGCGTCGAGAACGCGTGGAGGCGCCCTCCGACCCCGAGGTTGCCGTTGGTCGAGACCGCGCGCCGGTTCGCGGGGGTCGCCGTCCAGGATTGCGGGGGTGATCCGGCCAGCGTGGCCGTGGCGTAGAACGTCACGTGGTCGTCATCGGCGACCCACAGCCGGTCGTCCGTGGTGTGGACCATGGCGGTCTTCGACAGGCCGCCTTCGAGCATCACCATCGAGAGGGTCGGTTCGTCGAGCGAGAAGTTCTGGGTGACGAGCGCGCGGCCCGCGGACACCAGCATGATCTCGCCGTACCTGTCGGGCGCCGTCGGATCCGTGGTCTCGATCGAGGTGATCGCGCCCGTCGCATCGGGGACGCCGAGATCGATCGGCGCGTCGAACACGCCCGCGGTGTGCTGCGGGATCACGGCCAGGGCGCCGGCGCCGTCTCGCTCCCCGCCGACGAGGAGCGAGGCCTGCCGATCGTACCCGAGCAGGATCGAGGTCACGGAGAGGGGCGTGAAGTCGACCGCGATCGTCACGAGCCCCGCACCGAAGTCGGCGGCATACCCGCTCGGGATCACGTGCACGCGCTGTTGGGTTCGGCGGCGGTCGAGGACGATGGTGTCCGGCGTCGCGTCGCGAGCGAGATCGACCCGGAACAGGCCGAGGTCGGAGTCCGTGGAGTACCCCGGCCGCTCGAAGTCCCACACCGTGTCACAGCCGGCGAGGCAAGCGACCAGGGCGGTCAGCCGGAGCATCGCCTCATCGTAGTCGATCGAGGAGGCGTCGGCTCGCGTGGCTGCGTGGTTTGGCCAGGTTCACGCCCGCGTGGTACGACGAGCGCGCGTGAGCCGAGCTGTTGCGATCGCGTTCGTCGCCTGTCTCGCGTCACCCGGCGTGGTGCATGCCGGGCAGGCCACGTGCAGCAATCCGGGCTTGCCGGCGGGCGCGTCCGCCTCGAGCGAGCTGTTCCCGGGACGGCTGACGCTGACCCTGACCACGGGCCTGCTCCCGATCTCGAGCTCCGAGATCCTCGACGACGCGACGGGACCCGTCCGCTACGACTCGCACCTGGTGCTGGTCGAGACGCGGCTCGGCGCCGAGTACGCGATCACGCCGCAGCTCGCGATCGGCATCGCCGTGCCGTATCGCGTGGTCGACGTCGGGGTCAGCTACTTCGATCCGACGAGTGGCGCCGCGCGCGATCCGGCGTTCGCAGGGATCCACGCCCGCGACGAGACGGTTCACGGCGTGGGAGATCCGTCGCTGCACGTCCATGGTGTCCTGTCGCGCCGTGGGCTCCACCTGCACGCTCGTCTTGGCTCGACGCTACCGCTCGGGTCGACGCTCGCCGAGGATCCCTTCGCGCTCGGCAACATCGGTCAGGAGCACGAGCACATCCAGCTCGGCACGGGCACGGCGATGCCGTTCGTCGCGCTCGAGGCGCAACACGCGCTCGGGCCCGGGACCGTCGCGGTGTGGGGCGTCGGGTACCTGTCGGTGTACGAGGGCAGTGCGGGGTACCGCCCGGGCAGCCGGATCTCCGGAGGCGTCACGGGCTCGACCAACCTCGCGCGCGAGCTCACCGTGGGGCTGGCGGCGGAGGTCCACGCGGAGACCGCGGAGCGGTGGCAGGGCAAGGTGCCGGTCGGCGAAGGCAACGAGGGACGCGTCGATGCCCTGATCGGTGGCTCCGTCGCGTGGCGGCCGATCGAGCGGCTCGCGCTCACCGCGGATCTCAAGGTCCCGGTGTACGCGCACGTCACCGGCAACCAGCTCGACTACGGCGTCGTCGCGACCCTGGGCCTCGTCACCTCGTTCGATCTCCGGCGCCGCCCGAGCTATCGCGGCCTCGACGAGCGCGTGGTCGGCCCCGCGGGAAGCGCGACCCCGGTGACCCCGGTCGCGGGCAAGATCACCGTGTTCGACCTGTGGGCCGCGTGGTGCGCTCCCTGCCGCGAGCTCGACGAGCGTCTCGCGGCCCTCGCGCGGCGGTACCCCGACCGCATCGCGATCCGCAAGCTCGAGGTCGTCGACCCGGACAGCGCCGCATGGAAGGCGTTCCTCGCCCCGGGCGCGTTCGAGTTGCCGCACATCAAGGTCTACGGCCCGGACGGGACCCTCCGGTTCGAGCGGAGCGGGCCGCCTGCGGACCTCATCAAGGCGATCGGGGACGGTTTCAACTTGAGCAACTAGCGATCTGGAAGTGCGCGGAATCAGGGAGCGGCCCCCGATGCCGAGCGCGGCGCGCATGCCGATAGCTTTCTTGCGTGGGCATGCCTCGGAGCACCCAAGAAGCCATGAGACCCAAGACGGAGCTGGTCACTCTGAGCCGATTCCACAGAGCTGGTGCCATGAGGCCACTCTGCTGCATCAGCTGTGGGCTGTTCATCGTCGTGCACTTGCGCACCGCAAGTTGCTCAAGTTGAAACCGTCCCCTGATCTTCCGCGTGAAGCAGGTCCGCTGCTTGGGTCACTTGGGTGCTTGGGTGCTCTGGGGCACGGCGACTGACCGCGGTCACAGGGACGCTGGCCGGGACGCAAGCTCGCCACGGCGATCAGGAGGCGCTCACGGCATCGCGCACGTGCCGTCGTAGCCGTCCGGTGCGATGCCGCAGCTCGTGTGGCACGTGATGCACAGCGGATCGTTCTCCGTGGTCACGCTGCGGTCCGCCGCGACGCGCTGCCAGATCCAGCCGAGATCCTCGGCGCTGCCGAGCTTCTGCATCACGGTCCATTCGATCACGGGGCCCGCGCAGGCGGTGTCCCCGAAGTCGAACTCCTCCTTGAGGACGATCGCGCCCACGGGGAATGCCGTGGTCCTCAGCGTGTACGGATCGTGGGCCGCTGGATCGACCAGGACCTTGATCCGGTGGAGGTCGTGATCGGAGCTCGAGCGGCAGTTGCGGACCTCGGTGAAGGTCGCCGCGTAGTCGGCGCCGAACACTGGTGTCGCGTCCTCGCCGCACGCCGCTACGCCTCCGAGTGCGAAGGCGGGGGCGAGCGCGAAGTGGAGCCAGCGCACGGTCAGGGCAGACGGACCGAGCGGATCACGTGGTTGCCGGTGTCCGCGACGTAGAGCACGCCATCGGCGAGCTCGATGCCGTAGGGGCGCTTGAGGTGCGCTGCCGCCGGCGCGCCGCCGTCACCGTCGTACCCGGACTCGCCGCACACGCCGACCACCGTCGAGATCGTCCCGCTCGGAGCGATCGCTCGTACGCAGTGGTTGTAGACATCCGTGAAGTAGAGCGTGCCATCGGGGGCGAGCGCGAGATCGACCGGGTTCGAGAGCTTCGCGGCCGTCGCCGGTCCGCCGTCGCCCGCGTATCCAGCCATGCCCGCGGTCCCTGCGATCCGGTGGACCACACCCGCGGTGTCGATCTTGCGGATCACCTGGTTCGCGGTGTCGGCGAAGTAGAGGTTCCCGGCCGGATCGTAGAGCAAGCGGCCCGCGGGATCCGCGGACTGGCCGAACGGCTGGCCCATGCGCAGCTCGAGCGCCGGGCCTTCATCGCCCGCGTAGCTCGGCGTACACGGCGAGCCGCAGGTGGCCATCGCCCCGCAGGTGAACTTGCCGGAGCCGCCGGGGCAGGCGACCGGATCGACACCCGTGGCACACGGCCCACCGCCGGTCGGCGGCATCGCATCGATCACGCACTTGCCCGCGATCCGCGTGATCGTCCCGCTCGCATCGATCTTCCGGATCACCTGGTTCGCCTGATCCATCACGACGAGGTCGCCATTGGGCGCGTGCGCCAGGCTCGCCGGCAGATCGAGGGTCGCGGTCAGCGCGGGACCACCGTCGCCGAAGTACGCGCGTCGCCCATCACCACACTGATCGGTGATCTGGTTGGTGGTCAGATCGATCGTGCGGAGCTTGCTGTTGTGCCACGCCGCGATCACGAGCTTCGTCCCGCTCGCGTCCATGAGCAGGCCGGTCGGGTGGTTGAGGTCATCGTTCGCCGGATCATCGAGCGTGCCCCCGAGCTCGCCACGCCCGGCGACGTGACGGATGGTCCCGTCCCCCGGGAGGCTCCGCACGCGATGGTTGTTCCAGTCGAGGATGTACAGGGTGCCATCCTTGGCCTTCAGCGTGTCCTGCGGCAGCGACATCCGCGCCGAGGTGGCCGGGCCGTCATCACCGTCGTAGCCGTTCTTGCCATCACCGGCGATCGTGCAGATCGTGCCCGGCTCGGCCGGGTCGCACGCGGGCGCCCCACCACCATCATCGCCACACGCCGCCGCCGTTGCGAGGAGCGGGATCCAGAGCTTGTTCACTGGTAGACCTCGAGGATGCGGCTGTTGATCGTGTCGGAGATGTAGAGGTTGCCGTCGGGACCGAACTCGATCCCGAACGGCCGCGCGAGCTTCATCGACGTGGCGGGCAGATCGTCGGTGGCATCGAGCCCGAGCTCGCCGGAGCCGGCGACGGTGCGGATCGTGTTGGTCGTCAGGTTGATCGCGCGGATCCGGTTGTTGTCGGTGTCGGCGATGTACAGGTCGCCATCCGGGCCGAGCTCGAGATCGCGCGGGTGCGCGAGCTGCGCGGACAGTGCCGGGCCACCGTCGCCAGCTCCCCCTTCGACACCCGTACCTGCGAGCGTGGCGATCATCATCGTCGTCGTATCGATCACGCGGATCCGGTTCGACAGCGTGTCCGAGATGAAGATCTTGCCACCACCGACCGCGAGCCCTCCGGACGGCTCGGGGTTCGAGCCCGCCTCGAAGTTGAGCTTCGCGGCCAGCGCCGGACCGTTGTCACCTTCGAAGCCCTGCATGCCGTTGCCGGCGATCGTCGAGATCATGCCGGTCGCCTTGTCGACCTTGCGCACGCGAAAGTTCTGCTGATCGAGGATGTACAGGTTGCCCTCGGCATCCGCGCTGAGCGCCTTTGGCTGCTTGAACACCGCCATCGCGAGCGGCATGCCATCGCCCGCGAACCCGGCTCCACCGCCGGCGAGGATCCGCACACGACCGGTCGCGGGATCGATCTCGCGCAGCTTGTGGTTGTGCCACGCCATCACGAGGACCTTGCCCTCGGGCGTCTGGACGAGATCCGTCGGGTGGTTGAGCTTGACCTCGCCTCCGGGTGCGCCCTCGGCAGACTTCTCCGCCATGCCGCTGAGGCCGTCTCCCGGGAAGATCGGATCGGTCCAACCGACCACGCTGACCACGGTCTGATCCGCGAGAACGCGTCGGACCAGGTGGTTGTTCCAGTCGATGAACCACACCGTGCCGTCGGCCGCGAACGACATGTCCATCGTCCAGTACAGCTCGGTGTCTCGGCGGTCGAGGCCATCGCCATTGAAGCCGAACACGCCACTCTTGCCCGCCCACACGCAGGCGTTACCCGGGGTCTCCGAGCAGGCGTGAGGACCGGGGAGATTGTCGCCGCAGGCGGAGGCGAGCAAGCCTCCCGCGAGCGCGACGGAGGTCACGAGGGTTGTCCGCATCGGGACCTAGCCTGCCATCACCGGCGTCGCGACGCCAACCCTGCTACCATGGTCGTGGATGCGACCTGTCCTCGGTGCGGTGGTGCTCGCGGTCGCTCTCGCCGGCGTGGCTGCAGCGGACCCGAGCTCCCTCGATCTGTTGCTCGCCAAGACCGAGAAGGTCGCGCGCGAGGTGGCGAAGATCCGCGGCCTCACGCTGAAGCGGCCGATCCCGAACGAGGTCGTGGACAAGGACGAGCTGCGCCGTCGTCTGCTCGTGATGTCTGCCGAGGACAAGACGGCCACCGAGACCGCGGCCGAAGGGCTCTCGCTCGCGCGCTGGGGGATGATCCCGCTCTCGATGGACTACAAGGCACTGCTGATCGATCTGCTCACCGAGCAGATCGCCGGCTACTACGATCCCGACACCAAGAAGCTGACGATCTCGAAGACTGCAGGCGACGATCCGGCATGGGCCGAGATGGTGCTCGCGCACGAGATCGATCACGGCATCCAGGATCAGAACTTCGATCTCAAGAAGTTCGAGGAGCTCCCCGCCTCCGAGGGCGATGCCGCGGCGGCGCGCCGTGCCCTGGTCGAGGGCGACGGGATCGCGCTGATGATCGAGGTGATGCTCGCCCGCACCGGCAACAGTCCGCCATGGTCGAACCCCGAGGTCGCGGACTCGATCGAGAAGGCGATGACGGTGCCGGGCAATGGCGATGGTCTCGACAAGGCCCCGCTGGCGATCCGAGAGGCGATGATCTTTCCGTATCGCGCGGGCCTGTCGTTCGTGGCAGCGCTGCGCCGCCGCCAACCCTGGACCGCGGTCGACGCGGCGTTCGCGAAGCCGCCGCGCTCCACCGAGCAGATCCTCCACCCCGAGCGCTACCTGGCGGGCGACGAGCCCGTGCCGATCGAGATCACGCCACCGGTGGCGCTGCGGGGGTTCGGCTCGGCGCACGTCACGGTGTGGGGCGAGCTCGGGTTCTCGCTGTTCCTCCGCTCGCACGGTGTCGATGCGGCGACGGCCACCGAGGCGGCGGCCGGGTGGGGCGGCGATCGCGAGATGACGCTGGTCAAGCCGGAGGACAAGCGGCCTCAGCGCGCGGTCGGCGTGTCACGCAGCGAATGGGACAGCGAGGCCGATGCGCTCGAGGCGTTCGAGGCCGCCGAGAAGGCGCTCGATCACGCGGTCACCGGCGCGACCATCGATCACGTCGGCACGCGTACACGCTGGATGGCGCTCGACGGTACGGTGACCTGGATCGATCGTCGGGGGCCCTCGATCGTGATGGTGATCGGTGCGCCGGCATGGTCCGCGGAGGCGCTGGCCACCGAGGCGTGGACCGCAACGACCATCGGCAAGCCGGCGATCAAGAAGCCCGCGAAGAAGTCGGCGAAGTAGCAGGGCCAGCGCTCGATCCGGCGAACATCCGTCGTTCGATCGCCGCTCCTCGATCCGTTGCCTAGTCGCTGCCGCTGCCCGCCCCGTCGCCGCCGTGTCCGCCTCGAGAGACCCCGTCGGTCTCCGAGCGCGACGTCCCGGCGAGCCGCGCGTCATCGATCGACGAGCGACAGCCATCGTCGATCAGCGCCTCCGCGCTCGGATCGACCTCCGCGAGCTCGACGCCCACGAGCGCGACCGCCACGTCGGAGCCGATCGCGCCAAGGGCCTCGATCACGACCTCGCCCGTCACGCCGATCAACGTCGTGGTGCTCGAGCTCTGCGAGCCGGTGCGTCGGTTGAGGTAGACGCAGACGCCACAGGTGGCGGTCGAGGTGTCCGCGCCTTCGAGCACGAAGCTGCCCGCATGCGCCTTCCCACCGGCGAACGCACCGTAGCCGTCCCACAGCTGTACGCGTACCGAGAGCTCGCTGTCGATCGTCCCGCTGAGCTGGACGATCTTGCCCGTCATGATCGTCTCGTCCATGACCTTCACGCTCGGCATCGTCAGCGCACCCAGCGATCCGAGCTGGTTCACCACACCGCAGTCGCGCCCCATGGCGACCGCCGTCTGATCGTCGAAGCCCATCCGGCAGCCGCCGAGCGCCATGCTCAGCCCCACTGTCACCACAAAGCATCCTCGCCACATCCGACGCATTGTCTCCCCACTGGCGGCCGTCCAGCAAGTGCAGGTTTTCCGCACGCAGGCGAAGCGCCGACTATCGGTGGATGTGCGTCAAGCGAGCAGGAAGTGCTCGAGCGCGACCAGGCGATCGACGTCATGGACATCGTCGCGCTGGAGCGGGACCTCGACGAACGACGCCTCCGTGCCACCCGCCGCGCGGAGCCTGGCCACCGCTTCCTGGTCGGCAGCCGCGAGGGTCTCGAGCTCTGCGTGTGCAGCGATCAGGGCCTCGGCCGCCATCGTCCGCGTGGTGCCCGAGAGGCCGAGGGCGACGATCGAAGGCTGCGATGCGAGCGCGGGCTCGACGGTCCTTGGCTTCGCCATCGGCCGGGTCGGGTGGACCTTGTTGACCACGAACCCGACGAACGGCATGCCGGCCGACTTCAGGCGCTCGTGGAACGCGAGGGCCTCGCGCACCGCCATCGGCTCGGGGCTCGCCACCAGGAGGAACCCGACGCGGGGCTGGCGGAGCAGCGCGAAGGTCTCCTCTGCGCGTTGGCGGAACCCGCCGAGGATGTCGTTGAACTCCGTGAAGAACACGCCGAGATCGTCGATGAACTTCGAGCCCACGAACTTCGCGAGGCGCTTGATGACGAACGCACCGCTCTTGCCGACCAGCGACCATCGCGAGCCGCCCTCGCCCTGGAGCTTGCGAAACCAATCGATCGCGGGCGAGTCGATCGCCTCGCTGAGCTTCCGCGGTGCATCGAGAAAATCGAGCGCGTGGGCCGTGGGCGGCGTGTCCACAATGATCAGGTCGTAGACGCCGCTCTGATCGAAGTCGTGCAGCTTCGCCATCGCGGCGTACTCCTGCGCGCCGGCGAGCGAGCCCGAGATCTGCGCGTACACCGGGTTCGCGAGGATCCGTTGCACGGCCGCCGGGTCCTTCGCGTGCTTCGCGACGACCTCGTCGAACGCCTGCTTCTGATCGAGCATCATCGCGTGCAGCTCGCCGTTCGCGTTCGGAGCGCCCCTGCGGACGAGGGCGCGGTCGACCTCCTGCACCGCGTGACCCAGCGACGCGAGCCCGAGCGAGTTCGCGAGTCGCCGCGCCGGGTCGATCGTCAGGACCAGGGTCCGCTTGCCGCGCCGGGCGGCGGCGAGCCCCAAGGTGGCCGCCGTGGTGGTCTTGCCGACACCACCCGAGCCGACGCAGACCAGGATCCGCCGCTCCAGGAGCACATCGACCAGTCGGAGAGACGGCACGGTTTCTCCGCGGATAGCACGCCTCCCCCAGCGGTGGCAACGCACCGGCGTGGTATGAAACGGCCCCCGTGAAGCGCGACTTGATCGTCACCGCCGAGGGCGTGGACCGCACCGTCTCCGTCGATGGCCCGCTGCCCGATGGCCGGTTCCGGATCACCATCGATGGGGCCGAGCGTCTGGTCGATGCGCGTGCGATTCGCCCGGGAACCTGGTCGCTGCTGATCGATGGCCAGCAGTTCGTGGTGGATCTCGATCGCCGGCGCGCCGGCATCGCCGCGTCGGTCGGCGCCAGCGAGGCACTCCTGACGGTGGAGGATGCGCTGCATCGCCGGCTCGCCAGCGCCGCTGGGACGCGCAGCTCCGCCCGCGGGGAGCAGATCCGCGCGCCGATCGCCGGCAAGGTGGTCAAGGTGCTCGTCGCCGTCGGCGATCAGGTCGCGCCGGGCTCTGCCGTGATCGTGCTCGAGGCCATGAAGATGGAGAACGAGCTGATCGCCGAGCGCGGCGGCACCGTCTCCACGATCACCAAGGTGGCGGGGCAGGCGGTCGACACGGGTGATCTGCTCGTCGATCTGACCTGATCGGGCTTCACGGCAGCGCGGCGCGCAGGGGCGTGGTCGCACCCGCCGCACCTGGCAGCCCCGCCGTGCGGTCGCGCGGGATGTGATAGCGCGCGAGGATCCGCTGGGTCGCCTTCCGCGCGTCGTCGGCGTCGAGGATGATGATGCCACCCGACGTCGTCTCGATCTCGACCACGCCGCGTGCTGCTGAGAGCCGCGCGACGAAGTCCTCCATGTCACGCGGCACGTGGCCGTTCAGCTTGGCGACCGCCTCGTTGTAGAGGTGGCCGTAGCCGACGTTGATCTCGTCGGCGAGGATCTGCGTGAGGATGACGATCTCGTGCTGCTCGGGCGAGCGGAACCCCAGGTAGTAGTAGTTGAGGAACTCCTTGGGCGCCTTGTTCCACCACTTGTCCCAGGTGGTCAGGTAGTCCCGGGTCAACGTCTGGAACACCAGCCCGCCGTACACGAAGAACGCGGGCGGCTGATCGTACCGCGAGCGCGGAACCAGCGGCTGCCACGGCTTGAGCTCGAGCTCGACGGTGCGTGCGATGCCGGCGCGCTTGATCTCGAGCTCGATCCGATCGCCGATGTAGCGGTGGCCGAGCACCACGTCGTAGCGGGTGCGGTAGTGGTCGATGTACTGGATCGTCCCGTTGTTCGCGATCGGCAGGCCGTCGATCGCGGTGATCACATCGCGCGGCTGCAGGATCTGATCAGCGGAGCCGGCGTAGTCGACGTGGAGGACCACCACGCCGCGCTCACTCGGGTTGAGGCCGAGGTGCCGCCGGAGCAGCGGGTTCTCGAGGTTCTGGGTGGTGATCCCGAGCGCTGGGATCTCGGGGCGCTTCCCGGCGGCGACACCATCGAGGAAGGCCCGGATCAGTGGCGGCGGCACCATCTCGCCGATGTTGTCGACGCCGGTCAGCTTCTGGAACGCGATGCCGACCACCTTGCCGGCGCCGAACACCGGGCCGCCGCTGTTGCCGGCGTTGATCGCCGCGTCGACGGTGACCGCCAGCAGGTGACGCTGCGAGTGGCTGTAGCGCTGGACCTCGATGCGCGACACCACGCCCTCGGTGATCGAGATCTCCTCGCCACCTACGGGGTAGCCGACCACGGCCACCTCGTCGCGGAGGCGGGGCATCGGTCCGAGCTCGGCGGGCTCGATGTCTGCGAGAAAGTCTGGTGGCTCGGTGACCTCGAGCAGGGCGAGGTCGCAGTCGTGGCTGACCGCCCGGACCCGGGCGATCGCCTTGTCCGGATGGGACGGCTTCTGGACCTGCAGGAACGTCGCGTTCGCGACGACGTGGGCGCCCGTCAGCAGCAGGCCCTTGCCGATGACCACCGCAGACCCGGTCGAGTTCGAGGGGTTCCGGGCTTGCCACGGACCGTCGAAGTCGGGGTCCTGGGAGGTCGCAAAGACGCGAATCACCTCGGGGTACGCCACAGCTCAGCGTACCGTGAGAGTGGTCGGGGGCAAAGCCCACATCTCTCCGCCTACATCTCGCGGTATAGGAAGCGATGCTCGCGCTCCAGGCCGTGACTCCCGCACAGCTCGTGGCGAGCGTGTCAGGCGTGACGCTGGCAGAGGCCCGCAAGGCGATCGCAGCGGTCCACCGCGGCGAGACCGTGACCGCGAATGGCGCGATCCGACGCACCGCGGCAGAGGCGATCCGTGACGCCGGTTCCATGCCGACGCTGGAGATCGTGGACGAGGTCGCGAGCGAGCTCGATCCGTTCGTGAAGTACGCGCTCGACAGCGCGGGCGCGCGGTTCGAGTGCGTCCGGATCCCGCTCGAGCATCCGGATCGGTTCACGGTGTGCGTCAGCTCGCAGGTCGGCTGCGCGCTGGCCTGCGCGTTCTGCGCCACCGGCCGGCTCGGCCTTCAGCGCAACCTCGCCACCTGGGAGATCGTCGAGCAGGTCCGCATCGTCCGCGCGCGGCTGCCACGCGGGCGCGTCCACGGCGCCGTGTTCCAGGGCATGGGGGAGCCGCTCGCGAACCTCGATCACGTGCTCGAGGCGATCGCCGTGATGGCCGAGCCGTGCGCGCTCGGCATCGATGCGCGCGCGATCACCGTGTGCACCGCGGGCCTCCCGAACGGGATCCGCCGGCTGGCGGCCGAGGCGCCGAACGTGCGGCTCGGGATCTCGATCTCGAGCGCGATCGCGGCCCATCGCAAGCGCGTGATGCCGATCGCGGAGCGCCACGATCTCGAGGACGTGCTCGCCGCCGCCGCCGATCACGCGCGGCTCACCAACCTGTCGCCGATGTGGGCGGTGACGCTGCTCGGGGGCGTCAACGACAGCGATGATGATGCCCGCGCACTCGCGGCACGCAGCCAGGCGTTCACCGCGGCCACGGGGCGGCGGCCGCGGATCTCGCTGCTCGACTACAACGCGATCGGTGGCGACGATCCGTTCACCCGCTCGACCCGCATGCCGGCGTTCCGCGACGTGCTCGGTGCCGCCGGCCTGGCCAGCCACCGTCGCTACTCGGGTGGCTCGGACGTGGCCGCCGCGTGTGGCCAGCTCGCGGCCCGCGTGTAGTACGGTCCGGCGGTGCACCCCGTCCACGACATCGAGGTCCCGTCCGACATCGCGGCGTTCGTTCCCTCGGTGGTCGAGATCCCGCGGGGCTCGCACCTCAAGTACGAGGTCGACAAGCCCACCGGCCTCCTGCGGCTCGATCGCGTTCTCTACTCCGCGGTCCACTACCCGGTGAACTACGGCTTCATCCCGCGCACCCACGCCGACGATGGTGACCCGCTCGACATCCTCGTGCTCATGCAGGAGCCGGTGGAGCCGCTGACGATCGTCCGCGCGCGTCCACTCGGCGGGCTGCGGATGGTCGACGAGCACGGAGGCGACGACAAGATCGTCGCCGTCTGCATCGACGATCCGGCGTATGCCCATTACACCTCGGTCGAGGAGCTCCCGCCGCACATCGTGCGCGAGCTCGATCGGTTCTTCCGGGACTACAAGGTCCTCGAGGGGAAGGGCGATCAGGTCGACGTCGGAGCGATGTACGGGCGCGACGAGGCGCTCAAGGTGATCCAGGCCTCGCGCGACGCGTACGATCGCGGCGAGGGTCGCTAAGCCTTCGCGCTCGGCCGCTCGGCCACGCGGCTGTACCAGGCGGTGAGGTTCGGGTGCAGCTCGGCGCTGAGCCGGATCTGCGAGGGCTTGCCGAAGTCGATCGCGCACAGCGCGGTGATGTCGGCGACGGTGTAGCGGTCACCGGCCATGAACGAGCGCTTGCCGAGCTCGCCCTCGAGCCACGCGAGCCGCTCGGTGACGTGTTCGCGCATCTGCTGGCCGAAATCGGGGCACTGCTTGATCCGCCCCTCGTAGAACTTGCTGGTGTTGCGAAACACCTGGGAGATCGGCCACAGCAACTCGAGCTCCGCGTGGCGGTTCCACATCTCGATCTGGGCGCGCTCCCACGGATCCTCGCCGAACAGGTTCGGCCCAGGCTGGGTCTCCTCGATGTAACGGCAGATGGCCATCGACTCGCGAAGCACCCGCCCGTCCGCGAGCTCCAGGACGGGGAGCAGAGCGATCGGGTTCTTCTTGCGGAACTCCGGGGTCTGGTGCGCCTTGTCGGCGATCAGGACCTCGATCGTGTCGTAGGCCACACCCTTCTCGGCCAGGAACACCCGAACCCGACGTGGGTTGGGGGCGCGGGGGTCGTGGTAGAGCAGCATGACCGAACTCTAGTGTAAAATAGCGCGTATGCGGACCGCGGGGATCCTGGTTCTTCTGTGCCTGGTCTTGGGCACCACAAGCTGCAAGAGCAAGGGCGAAGCCCAGGCCGCACCTGATCCTGCCGCCGTCAAGGCGCAGCAGGAGCTGGTCGCCAGGCGCGATGCGCTGCTCGCACAGAAACAGAAGCTGCAGACCGAGTCGTCGCAGCTCGGCGACGAGATCAAGAAGGCCGAGGCCAGCGGCGGCGACACCAAGGATCTCGAGAAGAAGAAGGCCGACATCGACAGCCAGATCGCGCAGCAGGACACCAACCTGTCCAACACCTCGAGCGAGCTGTCGGCGCTGTCGAGCAAGCTGGACGCAGCAGGTGGCATCGCGGCGCGCGAGGCTGCGGTGGCCAAGCGCGAGGCCGAGGTCGCCATCCGAGAGAAAGAGGCGTTCCAGAAGATGAGGGATGTGCTCGCGGCCGAGGGCGCGAGCGCGGATCGCTGGAAGGAAGGCTGCAACACCGGCGGCCAGCCGATGATCATCCAGCAGGTCGCGCCCCCCAAGAGCGGCAATTACTCGCGCAAGGAGGTCGATGCGCTGGTCGGTCGTGCGAAGGCCGCGATGGCGAAGAAGGGCCTCATGAACGCCGATCTCGGAGCGCAGTCAAACCTCGAAGGCGAGGTCACCAAGGCACTTGGTGAGAGCGACTGGACCCGCGGCTTCATCCTCGCGAGCCAGCTGGTCCAGACCATCGACGCGATCCAGGTCAATCGCGGCTTCATCGGCGCCAAGGTCCAGCGCCTGCAGAACCGGGTCAAGGGCGCGAAGGTCGACGAGGCCACGCAGACCCAGCTCACCGAGGGCCTGAAGGACGTGCTCCAGAAGTACGGCGATCAGGACTTCGGTGGAGCGAACAAGAAGATCAACCAGCTGTGGAACGTCGTTCGCTGAGCAGCTAACACGCTCCGCCGCCGACGCGCCGACACTCTCCGCTGGGGAACGTGTGGACGATGTTGCCCACGATGATCGCGGTGGCGACCAGCAGCACGGTGGCCCCGACGCCGACCGCGATCGGGCGCCGATACCACGGCGGATCGATGTAGGTGATCCGATCGCTGTTGATCGGCTTGCCCTGGAGATCGTGCTGGATGATCGGGTACTGGGTCATCCCCACGGCGACCTCGGTGGTCTTGCCGTACGAGACGTCGATGAACTTCACGAAGTCCCGGTACTCCGGGTGCGTGACGCGGACCGCCTGGGTGCCCACCGGAAGTGCGATCTCGCTCTTGGGTCCGAGGGCGACCTTGCTGCCGTTGACGTAGATCGTCGCCCCGCCGGCATCGATCGCGAAGCGGAGTACGCCGCGATAGCGATCGGGCTCGAGCAGCCGGACCGCGGCACCGCTGGGGCCGCCGCCATCGTCCTGAGCGCCGACCTGCAGCGTGGTGGAGCGCATCTCCTTGCCGCTGGCCACATCGGTGGCTCCGAGATAGACCACCTTGGACTCTCCGAGGCCGCCGACCTCGCCGTCGATCACGACCGTGGCACCGACCAGCTTCCCGAGCTCCGCCAGGCACGCGGGGTCGCGCTCACACAGCTTGAGCGCCGGCTTCTTGGCCTTGGTGATCGCCGCGACGACCTGTGCGGTGGTCACGACCTTGGTCCCAGGGAGTGCGGCGAGCGCGACCTCGATCTGACCGGTGAGCTTCTTGGTCGACGCCGAGGTGTCCTCGGTGCCGAGGGTGGACAGGGGCGCCAGCGCCACGACGCGATCCGCGTACGCGGCAGAGCTCGCGAGGAGCGCGAGCACGACGACGCTGCGGTTCAGCACTGGGGGTTGCTCCCCGTACCGCAGTCCACCACATCGACCTTGCCGATCTGCCACCCGATCAGGGCGCCGAGGCTGACCGCTGCCGCGCCTGCGGCGACGATGAACCAGGTGCGCGTGTAGAACGGCTTGCGGATGATCGTCGCGACCTTGCCGGTGCCGGTCACGTCCTTGCTGACGAGCAAGCGGACGCCGACCTGGCTGACCTTCTGGAAGTGGACGTCGACCTCGTCGTCGAACGGGTCGTAGCCGGGCGCCTGGACACGCAGCTTGTGCTTGCCGAGCGGGAGCTTCGCGATCACGCCGAGGTTGGGCAGCGGCGTCTTGCCGATCGCCTTGTCATCGAGCCGGACCTCGGCGCCGACCATGTCGGTCTGGACCTGGATCGACCCGTGGAGCTGTTCGGGGGCGAGCAACTTGTACGCGGCGACGCGCATGCCCTCGATCAGCTCGTCCGGGCTGCCGCGGAGCGGATCGCTCTGGATGCGCTGGACCTGCTTCGCGGTGGCCGAGTCCACGGCCTTGATGTTGAGCACGTAGGCCGAGCCCATCGCGCCGACGGTCCCGGTGACCACGATGTCGACCCCGAGCTTCTTGCCCACGGCGGCGAGACACTTCTCCTCGCCGGTGCACTGCTGCTGGTCGACGGTCACCGCACGCTCGATGTCGCGCCGCGTGGGGAGGGGGACCTTCGAGAGCCGCGCCAGCTCCATCCTGAACAGCGTCTCGAGACGCGCCACCAGCTCGGGCTCGATCCCGAGGGCGTCGAACCGCCAGACCGCGATCTTGAGGTTGAGCGCCGCCTCGGGGCCGGTGATCGGGGCTGGCGCGGGCGCAGGTTGGGCGACGGCCGTCACCGGCGTCACGATCACGAGTGCGCTCAGGACGAGCGACGTCAACCTCCGCACCACGATCAGGGATCCTATCATCGCTGGCCCGGAGTCGCCGTGTTAGCGTGCGCACATGTCCTGGCCCCGGAGCCTCGCACTCGCCATGGTGACGATCGTCGCGATGGCCTGCTCCTCGGTCTCCACGGTACGCGTGCAGCCCGAGTCCCTGTACGTCGGCCCGAACCTGCGACCGATCGCGGTGGTCCACGCGCAGGTCACCAGCGCCTATTTCCTGTTCATCCCGATCCCGGGCCACGTCGATCTCGATCGCGTGGTCAACCGGATGCTGCTGTCTGCCGCCAAGGCTCTCGGAGCCGACAAGGTCGTCAACATCCAGGTCGACATCACCCCCGACGACGGCGTGTGGGTGCTGCGAAGGTTGTTCGGGTACCGCAGCGCAGAGGCGTCCGGGGTAGCCGTGGTGGTGGAGGACAAGCCCGTGGCCGTGCCCGTGCAACCTACGCCCGCGCCCGCTCCGAAGACGCCATGACCGCGTCGTTGTACGACCGCCGCTTGATCCTCGTGCTCGGCAAGGGCGGCGTGGGCCGCAGCACCGTGGCCGCGGCGATCGCGGGGCAGTGTGCTGCACGGGGCAAGAAGACCCTGCTCTACGAGACCAACGCCAACGACCGCTTCGGGAACTACTTCGATAAGCCGCCGGTAGGCAGCGAACCCGTGCAGCTCGCCGCGAACCTGTGGGCGGTCAATGCGACCCCGGCCTCGGCGCTCGCCGAGTACGGCCTCATGATCCTCAAGTTCAAGAGCGTCTACGAGATGGTGTTCGAGAACCGCGTGACCCGCGCGTTCCTCCGCGCCATCCCCGGGCTCGATGACTACGCACTGCTCGGCAAGGCGTGGTTCCACGCCAAGGAAGAGAAGAAGGGCAAGCCGGTGTGGGACACGGTGGTGTTCGACATGCCCGCGTCGGGACACTCGGTCTCGATGCTCAAGGTGCCGTGGGTGATCGTCGACACCGTTCCGGAGGGTCCGCTCACCCGCGACGCTCGCGCGGTCAAGACCCTGCTCATCGATCCCAAGCAGACCGCGGCGGTGCTGGTCACGCTCGCCGAGGAGATGCCGGTCAACGAAGCGATCGAGCTCGAGGACAAGCTGTCCGCGATCGGCATCGTCCCGCAGCAGCTGGTGGTCAACCAGGTCTATCCCGATCACTTCCCCACCGGGACGCCGCTCGCGCGCGTGCTCGATGCGCTGCTCGCGGATCCCACGCTCGCGACGCCGCTCGCGGAGGTCGCCGCGCACGGGAGCCTGTCGCGCGATCGCCGCGCGCTCAACGCGCACTATCTCGGCGAGCTCGCGAAGCGCGCGAAGACACCGATCGCAGAGCTGCCGATGCTGTTCGTGAAGACGCTCGGCTCCGCGGAGGTCCGCGGCCTCGGCCAGATGCTGGTGCCGCCGGTGCCGCCGGCACCAACGACACGGTAGGCCGCGCTACTCGCCGGCGGCGCGCATCGGGAACAGCGGCTCGCCGTGGATCTCGAGGCGATAGACGCTGTTCTCGGTCTCGACGTAGATCATCTTGCCGCCCGGCTCGCCCAGCACGCGCCGGACCGGGGTGGTGATCATCCGGTGCCCGTGCGGATCACGGAAGATCACCATGCCGCGCCCGATGAATGGGTACGAGATGAGGTAACCGGTGTAGAGGCGTCCGCTTGCGCCGGACGGTCTCTCGGTACCGAGCTCACGAATCTTGCGGGCCGTGACGCTGACCATGGGGTCGCTTGCCTATAGTCTAGGAGATGCACGCGCTCGCGTCACCCTCTTTGCGAGCGGACTCGGGCAGCGTTGGGGTGTCGTAGCGTATGACCGACCGCACCATCGAGACCCTGTACGAGCAGGTGCGCAACGCAGCTCCCGCAGCGGCCCCGTTTGCGCCACCCGTGCTCGAGCAGGTTGCGCCGGGGATTCGCGTGCTTGCGCTCCGCACCCCCACACTCCCGCCGGCCGCACACACCAACGTCTACCTGGTCGGGCCGGCCGATGACGCAGGCCCGGTGGTCGTTGTCGATCCCGGGAGCCCGTATGGGGATCAGCAGGCCGCCCTCGATGAGGTCCTGGCCGAGCTGCCGATCGAGCTGGTGCTGCTGACCCACCACCACGGCGATCACATCGGGGGCGCGACCGCGCTCGCGGAGCGCTGGGGCGTGCCGATCGCCGCCCACGCCGCGACCGCACGGCGGCTGGCGGGCATCGTCGAGGTGTCCCGGCTGATCGAGGATGGCGAGCAGGTCCACGGCCTCACCGCCCTCCACACGCCCGGCCATGCGGAGGGCCACCTGTGCTTCGAGCGCGGGGCCGCCACGATCGCCGGAGACATGGTGGCGGGCCTCGGGACGATCTTGATCGACCCGAGCGAGGGCGACATGGCGCTCTACCTCGCGTCTCTCGAGCGGTTGCTCGGCCGCCCGGCGGGCGCGCTGCTCCCGGCGCACGGGCCGGCGATCGCTGATGGCCCGGCGAAGCTTCGCGAGTATCTCGCACACCGCCGGATGCGCGAGGAGCGGGTGGTGTTCGCCCTGACCGAGGTCCCGCAGACGCTCGAAGACCTGCTCCCGATGGCGTATGGCGACACGCCGCGCGTGCTGTGGCCGCTCGCGGAACGCTCGCTGCGCGCGCACCTCGACAAGCTCGTCGCCGAAGGACGAGCACGGGTCCACGCCGATGCACGGTGGTCGCGTTGAGCTATAGTGGCGCGCGGTGGCACTGACGTTCGATGGACTCGCTGAGGTCGCGATGGCGCGCGACCTGCTGCGCCGGTGGTGGGGCCTCGAGCTCGGCCTGACCGACGCGAAGGGCGGCGGCTATGACCGCACGTCCCATGCGACCTGCGAGAGCGTGCGCGGTCTGCACGGTGCGGCGTGTGCCAAGGAGCTCGCGGACCTCGCGGTCCAGTTCGGCAAGACCAAGGAGCGCGCCGCGGTCGTCAAGACCTGTCACGCCGGCATGACGATCATCGCTGCGCCCGTGCTCGGGATCACCGGCGTCCTCGGCGTCGTGTTCGCGACCGGTGCCCACGCCACGGATCCCGGCGCGGCGGAGCAGGGGCTGATCAAGACGATCGGCTCCACGCCCGACGAGGCGAAGACGCTGGTCGCCGCCACCCCGATGGTGTCCGTGGACGATCAGCTGCGGATCCGCGATCTCGTGAACGCCGCGGCCGCCGCAGTCGAGCGCGCGTTGCCGATCGAGATCCCGACCACCGCGTTCAGTCATCCGTTCAACGAGATCGTCGGCGACGCCCCCGCGGTGCGGGACGTGGTCAAGCTGCTCGCCAAGGTGGTCAAGAGCGAGGCCACCGTGCTCGTGCATGGCGAGAGCGGCACCGGCAAGGAGCTGATCGCGCGCGCGATCCACTACCACGGGCCTCGCGCGAAGAAGCCGTTCGTGGTCCAGAACTGCTCCGCGTTCAACGACAACCTGCTCGAGAGCGCGCTGTTCGGGCACGTGCGCGGTGCGTTCACCGGCGCGGTCAAGGATCAGCCGGGGCTGTTCCAGGTCGCCGATGGCGGCACGTTCTTCCTCGACGAGATCGGCGACATGTCCGCCGCGCTCCAGGTCAAGCTCCTGCGCGTGTTGCAGGAGGGCGTGTTCACGCCCGTCGGCGGCACCAAGCCAGTGCGGGTGGACGTGCGGATCATCGCGGCGTCGCACAAGGACCTCGCGCACATGGTCCAGCACAAGCAGTTCCGAGAGGATCTGTTCTACCGCGTCAACGTCCTCAAGATCACCGTGCCACCGCTGCGTGAACGCGTCAGCGACATCCCGCGCCTGGCGCAGCACTTCGTGGTCAAGCACTGGCGCGGGCCCACGCAGCCGCCGCGGCTGTCGCAGAGCGCCCTCGCGCGGCTCGTCGCGTATGGTTGGCCGGGCAACATCCGCGAGCTCGAGAACGAGATGGAGCGCATGCTCGTGCTCGCCGGCGATGCCACGGAGCTGACGGGCTCGATGGTGTCCACGCGGGTGGCCGGCATGGTCGCGCCGCCGCCGAAGACGCTGCGCGACGCGATCGCGATCTCGGAAGCCGATGCGATCGTCGCCGCACTCGGCCGGCACCTGGGCGAACGCGACGGCGCCGCGGTGGATCTCGGGATCAGCCGCGCTTACCTCGATGCGCGGTGCGCCGCGCTCGGCCTCGGGACTGGTGGATGACCCGGGCCTGCGCGCTGTGCAAGAAGCCCGCGATCAAGGAGGGCAACAAGTTCTGGCCGCTGTGCAGCGAGCGGTGTCACCTCGTGGATCTCGGCATGTGGCTCGGCGAGGAGTACCGCGTGCCCGGCGAGCCAGATCCGAACCTCGCCGCCGCGTCGCCGCCGACCCGCGAGGACGACGAGACGTGAGCGAGACGTGAGCGACCATCGCGTCGCGAGTCACCTCGGCATCGACGCCGCCGCCTACGACCGCGAGATCCGCCGGTTCATCCCGGGCTACGAGGAGATGATCGGCCAGGTCGTCGCGCTGCTCGAGGACGTGCTGCCGGCGGCGCCGCTGGTCTGCGATCTCGGTGCAGGCACCGGCGCGCTCGCGGGCGCGATCCTCGACGCCGTGCCGCGGGCACGGGTGCAGACCATCGATATCGATCCGACGATGCTGGAGGTCGCGCGTACCCGGCTCGCTCCACACGGTGCACGCGTCGAGCTTCGGCTCGCGGCGTTCGCCGATCCACTCCCCGACTGCGAAGCGATCGTCGCTTCGCTCGCCCTCCACCACGTTCCGGATCTCGACGCGAAGCGGGCGTTGTATCGGCGGATCCGCGAGGCGCTGCGCCCGGGCGGGGTGTTCCTCAGCGCCGATGCGACCGTGCATCCCACGGGCCCCGAGCACGATCGGATCTACCGCGTGTGGACCGCGGGGATGTTCGACCACGGCATCGGCCCCGGCGAAGCGGACGCGCTGTTCGCGCAGTGGTCGCGCGAGGACACCTATCTGCCATTGCAGGTCGAGCTCGCGCTCCTCGCGGAGGCGGGCTTCGCGCGCCCGGAGTGCTTCTGGCGCCGCGGTCCGATGACCGTGTTCGGCGGGTTCGCGGGCCCGTGAGCTTGGTCGCGATGGCGCTCGGCTCTTAGCCGAGCTCGAGAACAGCGCTGTCGTCCGTGAGCTCGTCCGTGGGCTCGTCCGTGAGCCCGGGCGACCGCGTCTGCTCGAAGGTCTCGAACCGCGCGCGCAGCTGCATGGCGAACCGGGTGGCCTCCTCGTGCGCGCCCTGCAGCTTGCCGAGGCGCTGGGCCTCGTCGAGGACCCCTTGGCCGCGGGTGGCGCCGACGAAGTAGCTGGCCTCATCTCCGAGCCGATCAGCCGCGACCTGGCAGAACGTGGCGATGCCATCGAGCCAGTGCGTGCTCGCCTGCTCGGCGACGACCACGCGGCTCGCGAGCTCGAGGTAGCAGCCCTGCAGGAGGGCCAGGGCCGTGCGCTCGTCTCCGCGCGCGGCCTCGAGCACGACCTGCGAGATCCGATGCCACGAGGTCGGGTCGACGTCCATCGTCATGCGGCGGACCCTAGCAACGGGGTCTGACGCTCGCTCTCCGTGCTAGCCTTTCGGCGTGCAGACGATCGAGGGCGAGAGCTGGCTCCGGACCGAGGACTACGGCGTCATCGATCGGCTCGAACACGAGTCCGTGGTCACCAGCTTCTACCGGGTGATCCTGCCGATCTGGCCGGAGCACTCGGCGTACGTGATCCGCGCCGCGGATGGGTCCGAGCAGCGGATCAAGATCCCGCTGCACCGGCAGTCCGTGCTGCTCGGGTACGCCCGCTGGCTCAGCTGGACGCTGGTGCTGCTATTCGCTGCTCCGGCGATCTGGGCCCACGATCGGTACCTGTGGATGAGCCCGATCGCAGGGGCCTGCCTGATCGGCGCCTTGATGGTCACGTTCGTCGCCGGCCGGCTCGGCGAGGCAGAGGTTCTGCGCCGGTCGTTGCTCCGCCGCGTGGTCGGGTTCGGCGCGCCGCCCGAGCTGCTGACCGACGTGTTCCGCGCCGAGGTTCGCTCGAACCTCGAGCTGATGTGGGCCACGAAGTCGGACACCGTGTGGGCCGATGCGATCGCCGCTGGTGAGGCCAGCGAGCTGCTGGTCGCGCTCGCCGAGTATCACCAGGAGCCCGATCTGATCGAGCTCGCTCACGCGAACTTCTCGAACAAGCTGTGGAACTGATGAGCGCGGGCGAAGCGCTCGCGCGGTTCCGCCGGTTCTATGACGAGTTCTCCCCTGCGTGGATCGAGCGCGTGGAGGAGCTCTACGCGCCGGGGTTCGAGTTCCAGGATGCGTTCCACGCGATCCGCGGAGACTTCGTCGCGCTGCGCGCCTACTTCAGCCGGGTGCTCACGGCGCTCGACGAGAGTCGGTTCATCGTCGAGGACACCGCGACCGGGGACGACGGGTCGTACGTGAGATGGCGGTGGGAGTGGCGGCGGCGCGCCAAGGATCCGCAGAAGACGGTCCCGGGTGTCACGCACCTGCGGTTCGATGCCGACGGGCGGATCACGCACCACACGGATCTGTTCGACGCCGCCGGTGGGTTCTACGAGACCCTGCCGGTCGTGGGGACGATGCTGCGGGCGATCAAGAAGCGGCTGTGAGGTGCGCGGCGATCGCCGCGTTGACCTGCGCGCCATGGGTGAGCGGCCCCATGTGCCCGAGGCCCGGGAACACCGTGAGCGTCGCGTTCGGCAGCGCGGCGGCCAGCCGCCGGAGCACGTGGAGCTCGACCGGCTGGGTGGCCGAGCCGCCGAGGAGCAGCGTGGGTGCGGTGATGGTCGCGTAGGTCGCGCGATCCGTGTGATCGGCAGACAGCGAGGCCACCTCCTGGGACAGCTTCCAGCCGACGTCGCGGAACCCTTGCTGGGTCTCGGGTGCGAGCCGTGCCCACGTGCCCGCGCCCTGCCACCACTCGACGAACCCGGCGAGCCACGCCTCGTCGACGCCGCGCTCGTCCGGGACGTAGTGCGGTAGACGCGCGATCTCCGCGCGCGCAAGGGCGTCGCCCTCGTCGTCGCCGAGGATCCCGAACGTGACCGGCTCGTACGCCGCGATCGAGCGCACGCTCCCCGGCCGCAGCAGCGCGAGCTGGAGGACGAGTAACCCGCCGTACGAGTGACCGACGAGGTGAGTCGGCACGTCGCCGACGAGCTCCGCGAGCCGCTCGACGTCCCGGCGGAAGTCAAAGGGGTGCCGACCGGCCACCGGGGCGCCGCGCCATAGCCGATCAGGTCCGGCATCACGACCTCGTGATCGGGGGCGAGCTGCTGGGCAAGGCGCCGCCACTGGCGTGAGGTGAGCCCACCGCTGTGGACGAGCAGGACCTTCCCGGACATGGCGAGCTGTGTAGCACCGCAGGGCGATCAGCGCTCGATCAGCGCTCGATCTCGAGCATCGGCTCGCCGCCGGGCACCACGACCCACTCGAACAGCTCCGAGATCAGCATGCGGAGATCGCGCATCGCCCAGTTGAGCCGTTGCTGTTCACCTTCCCGCGCGGGCACCTGCTCGAAGGCGTGGAGCAGGCGCAGCGCGACATCGCACGCGGCGTACATCGCGCCGATCGCTGGCCGTTCGCGGAACGGCTCCTCCTCGTAGATGTCCACGGCTCCGGTCGCGCGGTGGATCGTGAGCTTGGCGAGGTGATCGAACTGATCGCGCTCGGCCTTGTCCGTGATCGAGGCGCGGAGGTGTTGACGGTTGTGCTCGAGCTTCTCGATGAGCTCGCGCATGATCATGAAGGCGGTGACGTGCATGTGCCGCGACGTTGCATGCCGCGCGCCGCAGGCAACTCCGCGAGATGTCATCGGCGGTGTCCGGCCCTCGGCCATCGCGTCCGCCTATCGGACATGCGCCGGACGTCAGTGCAGGCGGAGCTGCGGGGTCGCGCGATGCCACGCGACGGTCGTGGCCATCGCCGCGTCGAGGGGCGTGATCGGCGGTGGTCCGTAGCGCGCCTGGTAGCGGCTGCCGTCGAGCAGGATCGGATGCGTCCACAGGTGGCTGATATCGGCCGCCGCCCGGATCGACGCATCGAACAGGCCCGCGATCGAGAGCAGCCACGGTGGCGTTCCGGACGCGCGCGGGGGCCGTCCGACCGCCGCGAACGCCGCCGCGATCAGCGCACGGGCCGTGGTGCGCACGCCGGGGAGGTGGACGACGTCGTCCTCGTCGCGCGCGGCGACGGTGACCAGCGCACGCGCCGCATCGGGCATGTAGACCAGCTCGATCGGAACATCGAGCGGCCCGGGCCAGCGCGCGCGCGTTCCCTCGAGGGCCGCGCGGATCACGCGCGGGGTCAAGGTCACCACGTGCGGGCCGTAGAACTCCGGCAGGCGCACCATCGCATACCGGATCCCGGCGCCGCGGATCGCGGCTTCGAGCTCGGCCCGCAGCCGCCCGCGTTGCGAGATCGGCGCCGGCGGCTGCTGCTCCGCGACCAGCTCGCCGGGCCGGCCACGGCCGTAGATCCAGACGTTCGCGGGGAACACCAGCCGCGCACCGCTCCGGCGGGCGCCCTCGATCGCGGCGGCGATCAGCGGAGGGAACTCGGTGAGCCAGGCGGTGATCGGTGGGTTGACGCAGAACAGCGCCGCGTCCGTGCCCGCGAGCGCACGCCCGACATCGTCCGCGCGCCGAGCGTCGCCGGTCAGCACGGTCACCGCCCCAGGCAGCGCGAGCTTCGCGGGATCGCGGACGAACGCCCGCACCTCGTGGCCGGCCGCGAGCGCGGCATCGATCGCGTTGCGGCCGAGCCCTCCACCGGCACCGAGCACCACGAGCTTCACGCGCCGAGGATGCCACGCCTGCGCGGACGCGGGCGCACGCGGCCGAGCTCGATGCGCAGCAGCCAGGTCACGGCAGGAGCGGGCGCGGAGGGCAGGGCGCGCTCGGGGTGCGGCGAGGGCAGGGCGGCGAGCGCGCGGCGGACGGCATGGCGCGTGCGCAGGATCGTGGGCCGGTAGCGATCGGGGAACACGGTGCCGCGCCGCCGCCGTGCGGCGTTGAGCGCGCGCGCGGCAGCGACCTGAAAGCCTTGCATGCCACGGGCGAGGGCGAGCTTGTCGTCGGCCTCGACGATCAGCTCGACGCGCGAGGCGTGAAGCGCGAGGCGGACGATCCGGAAGTCCGGTCGCGCGAGAGACGTCAGAACGGCGCGGCGAAGGGCGGCATACGCGCGGCGGCGGCGGAGCGATCCGAGTGCGCGGAGGATCCGCGCGGTGACGTGGACGGGGAGGCGTGGAGCGAGGTCGCCGCGCGCCTTGTGGGGTTCGCTCGCGATCGCGCCGCGTGCGGGCCGTCCGGCACCGCGCCGTGCGCCTCCCCAGCCACCGGAACGAGTGGTCCCCGTCATCGGCGGCGATCCGTAGCGTGTAGGATCTCCACGTACAATATGATTTCGCCGAGATCTCTCCCGATCAACTTTCTGTGCAGAAGACTTGTCACTTTCGTAACTAGTTCCTTAAGGTGACTTCACCGAGCGCGGGTGGCGATCGGGGGGAACGAAGGAGAGTCATGAACGCCGAGGATGGTGAAGGGGAGTTCACTGACGAGTCCGTGACCACGGAGATCCAGGCGCTCCCCGCGGAGGGAGTTCCGGAGGTCAGCCAGAAGGTCCGAAGGCGCACGCGGCGCACGCGGCCGCGCAGCAAGACGATCGCGATGAAGCGGATGACGCGCGCGGAGCTTCATGCCGGCGCGTTGATGTATCCGCCGGTGCTCGATATCGATCGGCCGCAGACGCGCGCCGAGTGCAAGAACGAGGCACGGCCGTGTCCGTGGGTGGCGTGCAAGCACCACCTCTATCTGGACATCAACCCGGAGACCGGCTCGATCAAGATCAACTTCCCCGAGCTGGAGCCGTGGGAGCTCGAGCACACGTGCGCGCTCGATGTCGCGGAGCGTGGGGCGTTGACGCTCGAGGAGATCGGTCTCATCACGAACCTGACCCGCGAGCGAATCCGGCAGGTCGAGGTGCGCGGCCTGCTGAAGCTCCAGGGTCGGCGCGAGCTGCGCTGACGGCTACGCTGGGCGAAGGACGAGGACCGGGAGGCGAGTCGCGCGGAGGAGGCGGTCGGCGACGGAGCCGACGAGGGCGCGCGCGATGCCCGAGCGACCGTGAGAGGAGATGCAGATCACGTCGACGCCGTGCCGTGCGGCACACTGGGCGAGCGTGGTCGCCGCATCGTCACCGCGGACGACATGGGCATGGAGGGTCTGGGTCGAACCCGTGGGGGCGAGGGCACGGAGCTGACGCACGAGGTCAGCTTCGTCGCCCTCGGCGTCGTCCTTGAGCACGTGGACGAGGTGGACCTCGCCGGTCGGCGGGATCATGGCGTACGCGTACGCGACAGCGCGATTCGCGAACGGGGACAGATCGGTGGGGACCAGCGCGGACCGCAGGTGCGGCACCGTCGCCGTGGCGATCGCGGCCTGCGGCGGCACGCAGACCACGGACTGCCGCGCATCGTTGACGATCACCGAGGACACCGAGCCGAGCCGGCCGAGGCCGGTCTTCTGGCCGGTCCCGACGACGATCGCATCGACCTTCTCCTCGTTCGCGAGCTCGAGCACGTGGTCGCCGATCCGACCGAGGCCCCGGCGCGCGTAGGCGGAGACGTGCTCGGGAGAGCCGCCGAACCGCCGCAGCAGATCACGCACCATCAGCGCCTCGATCTGCGGATCGCGATCGACCAGCGCCTTGGCCTCGAAGCCATAGTGCGCGGCGGCATCGTCCGGGTAGTAGATCGCCCCGAGCACGACCTCGACCGGGCCCTCGATCCGGAGCGCCTGCGTCCACTGGATCCCGAGATCACAGGTCGCCGAGTCGTCGATGCCGAGGAGCAGGCGCAGCGGGCGCTCGCGCTTCGCATAGGCGATCCACGGTGCGGGATCGCGGATCACGAGCACGGGGACGGTGGTCCGCGCGATCACCCGCGAGGCGGTGGTGCCCAGGTGCTGGCCGGATCCGGCGGAGCGCGCGGCGATCACGATCAGCCTGCTGCCCTCGGTCTCGGCGAACTGCACGAGCGCCTCTTCGGGGCTCCCGACGATCATCTCCGCGCGCACGGTGGGGGTGCCCGTGGTGTTCGCCACGATCGCATCGAGCTCGGCGCGCTCGCGCTGGTGCGCGGCCGCGGAGCCGTCGGGATCGGCGATGTGCACGAGCACGACCTCGCGCTCGCCCCGCATGGCGGCGAGCGCACGGGAGACCTCGAGCGCACTCGCGCTCGCGGCGGACAGATCGGTACCGCAGATGATCGGCATCAGGAGAGGTAGGCGAAGCGCCGGATCAGCTCGAGGAGCCGATCGCGGACGTCATCATCGAGCCCGACGAACCGGATGCCCATCCCGGGATGGAGGTTATCGGGGGTGCCGGGACGGTACGGGTTGACCCAGATCACCAGGCCCTCGACCTCCAGCGTCCCGAACTTGAGGTTCAGGTGCGTGCCGGGCTGCTCCGGCGTGGTGGTGCGGACGAAGATGCCCGTGGCGCTGATGTCCGTGATGTACGCGAAGAGATAGTTCTCCTCGCTCGCGTAATCGACCTCGAGGTTCAGGAGGACGCGCGGGGCCCGACGCCGATCAGCATCGCTGATCGCCACCGGGACCGGCTCGATCACGTCCCCTTTGGCCTTCGGTCCCATCGCGCGGTCGTCATAACCCTCTCTCGCGACGGGCGTCAATCGTATCTTCGCCACGGTCTCCTGGTGGGCCCGTGCGCGCACAGATCAGTCGAGGTTGACCGACATGATCTTCACGCGATCTGCCGTGTCCTTCATGTCGCCCGGTGCCTCGCTGACGACCATGTTCTTCCAGTTCGGTGCCGAACCAGTGAAGAACCCGATCCAGACGTCGTACTTGCCCGCGGGGAACGCGCCACCGCCCGCGGTGATGGTCAGGGTGTCGACGATGAAGTCCCCGGGCTGCCAGGTCGAGGTCGGGCAGCGCCCGTTGATCGGCTCGTGATCGCCGTTGAACCGGAGCGGCCCGTCGAAGTGCATGAGGCCCTTCCACGCACCGCCCACGGGCTGGAGGATCTTGTAGTAGAGCTTCACGGTCACCTTCGAGCCGCGGCCCATGGTCTGTGGGATGTCCCAGCCGAGCAGCTGGATCTTGTTGTCCCAGGTCACGCGCCCCTTGGGCTTCGCGCCGAACTGCGTGGGCTCGGTGTGGAGGATCGCCGTCGCGAGCGGATTCTTGTCCGAGGTGCCGTCGACCTTGTTGGAGAGCAGCAGGTTGCGCACGTTGCGATCGTCGAGCACGAAGTACGGCTTGCCGGCCAGCTCGCGGTGAAGCGTGCACAGCTCGCTCTGCGGGGCGATCGCGAACACGCGGTTCGATCGACCGAGCGCGGTGACGACCTGATCGCGCGTGTTCACCATCTCCGGCTTGGTGTCCGGGGCGTACGCGAGCGGCGCGTGCCCGAGGTCCCCCATGATGACGAGCTGATCCCCCGCACCGCGGAGGTCCTGGTAGCTCTCGAACATCGCCTTGGACGACACGTTCAAGGCGAGGCGCGGCTGCCACACGAACGACCAGAACCCTGCGATCGCCACGGTGCCCGCGAAGGCGCCGCCGATGCACCACGTGGCGATCCGCTGGAGCTTCTGGGCGCGCGCATCGGTGCCGGGGCGCCAGATCAACATCGACAGCCCGAAGCCGAGGCCGGCGAGCATGCCGATCTGGAGGATCCACAGCTTGGTCGGCAGGAACAGGAGCTTCGAGTCCTTGGGGTACGGCAGCTGATCGTTGCCGATCAGGAGCGAGGTGATGCGGTCGGCGAAGCCCTGCATGTCCTTCGCGAGATCGAGCACGGCGATGATGAAGAACAGCCCGAGCAGCATCATGCCGGCGGGCATCGCCTCGCGATCTCCCCGGGCGCGGCGCGTCAGCACGTCATCGAGCCACACACCGACGGCGACGGCGAGCGCGGGGAACCCGGCGTAGAGCGTGAACCCGACCTTGCGCTGGAACACCTCGCAAGCGATCCATGCACCGCCCGCCCACGCGAGCGTGACGGCGCCCGCGGTGCGGTGATCCTTGTCGGTGCTGTGGAGGAGCGCGATCATCGCGATCGGTCCGAGCACGCCCCACGGGAACGTGCCGTAGGCGATCTGCTCGAACATCGAATCGAACACCATCCGCAGGTCGTCGTCGGGGCGCCACATCCCACCGAGCGCCGACGACCAGCAGCCCTCCGAGACGATCGCCTTGCCGAACAAGGATCTCGCGGGCGGCATCATCCCGGGCGTCGGGGTCTTCAGCGAGTACAGCTGGTAGACGAGGATCCCGATCAAGGTCACGACGATCGCGGCCGCGAGCATCGCGGGGATCACATTGGCTGCGCGCTCGCGGCGGAGCAGCGGCGCAACGCCGAAGCCACCGGCGGCCGCGCACGCACCGATCGGAACCACGAGCCCGAGCAGCGCGCCGCCGCCATGAAAGCCGAGGTAGGCGCCCGCGGTGAGCGCCGCGATGCTGACGGCCGCATCGACCGCCGCCAGCGCCGTGCCGTACGCGCTGCCGAGCCGCGCGAGCGCCAGGAAGGCATAGACGAGGAGCGCACCACCACACGCGGTGCCGATCTCCGACGTCAACATCCGTGACTGCAGCGGCAGCAGCGGCATCGACAGGACCACCAGCCCGGCGATCACGCCCGCGCGGGGCCGGCCGAGCCGGAGCGCGATCCCGGCGGTCGCGAGCGCGGTGAGCAGGCCCATCAGGGCGAAGGGGAGGCGCCGTCCGGCGTCGGAGTCGCCGAACGTGTCGCGCCCGAACACGATCGCGCGTGGAGTCAGCGAGCGCGCCTTGGCATCCTTGGGCGGCGTGCGCACGCAGGCTTCCTCGGGAGGCGGCACGCCCTGCGCGGGCTGTGGGGGCTCGGCGACCTTGGCAGCCTCGATCGACACCGGCGGCGCGACCCGATCCGCGAGCTGCCGCTCCTGCGGCTCCCACAGGCCGCTGCCACCCAGGCCCGGGAGGAGCAGGACCGCGGCCATCACGAGGACGGTCGCGAGCGCGACCGGCCAGCGGCCGAGCAGGACAGAGAGCTTGCGGACGGGCTGCACGGCGGGACCCCGAACGTACCCTCGACTTGCGCCCCACGAAAAGCCCAGCGACAGTGATCGCGGTCATGTCAGCGGAAGGCGGCAAGCACGGGGCTCGGGCGGCGGAGCTAGGCCGTCTGCACCGCGACATCCGTGTCCAGCGCTACCGGAGCCTGCTGGGGCACTGGATGACCCGGTGGTTCCGCGCCCCGCGGCCGGCCCAGCTCGAGCCGGTACCCCCGGTCAGCCGCGGCGAGCTCGCGCTGACGTTTGGCGGTCACGCGTCGGTGATCGTCCGCTATCCCGGGCTCGCGGTCGCGTTCGATCCGATGCTCGGGCGGTGGATCGGCGGTGTGCGGCGCGCCGTCGAGCCCGGCCTGGCGCCGGGCGACTTCTCGGACGTCGGCCTGATCCTGATCTCGCACCGCCACGCGGACCACCTGCACGTGCCCACGCTGAAGCGGCTCCCGCGCTCGGCGACGCTGGTCGTGCCTGCGGGGACTGCTTCATGGGTCGGGGCCCTCGGCTTCGCCCGGGTCGTCGAGCTGCAGCCGGGGGCCGATCTCGAGCTCCGCGGGGTGCAGGTGGTGGCGGCCGCGACGGCGCACGGGGATACCGAGCTGGCGCGGGGCCTGTCGTACGTGCTGCGCGGTCCCGGACCGAGCGCGTTCCTGTGCGGCGACAGCGGGTACTTCTCCGGGTTCGCCGAGATCGGCGCGCGCTACGCCCCCGACATCGCGGCCCTGCCGATCGGAGGCTTCCTGCCGACCTCGTTCCGCGCGCGCCACATGTCTCCGCTCGATGCGCTGTATGCCTTCGAGGATCTGCGCTCGCGCATGCTGGTGCCGATCCACCACGGGGCGTTCCCACTGTCCTACGAGCGGCTGGACGAGCCGGCGCGGTGGCTGATCGAGCTGGCCACGCAGCGTGGCCTCCGCGAGCACATCCAGCTGATGGCGGCAGGACAGACGGAGCGCTTCGTAGAGCAGGCCTCCGCGGGTGTGTTAAACCCGGGCACCTGATGCCCGACGTCTCGATCGTCATTCCCGTCTACAACGAGGAAGGCATCCTGCGGGAGGCCATCACCGAGCTGCTCGACGGCTTCGAGGTCGTCCGCAACGCCCTCGAGATGCCGGACCTCACGTTCGAGGTGATCCTGGCCGAGAACGGCAGCCGCGACGGCACCGCGGCGCTCGCCGAGCACCTGGCACAGGAGCGCACCGAGGTCCGCACGTTCTCGCTGGGCGAGCCGAACTATGGCAAGGCGCTCCGGCGCGGCATCCTCGAGGCGACGGGCACCTGGGTGATCTGCGAGGAGATCGACCTCTGCGACGGCGATTTCCACCGCCGGGCACTCGAGCTGCTGCTGCACGGGGACTGCGCGATGGTCGTGGGGAGCAAGGCCATGAAGGGCGCGAGCGACGAGCGCCCGCTGTTTCGCCGCGCCGCCACCCGCGTGATCAACACGATGCTGCGCGTCGCCCTCGACTTCCGTGGCACCGACACCCATGGCCTCAAGGCGTTCCACCGCGAGACCCTGCTCCCGGTGGTGGAGTCGTGCGTGATCGATCGGGATCTGTTCGCGAGCGAGCTGGTGATCCGCGCGGGGCACGCGGGCCTGCACGTGCTCGAGATCCCGATCCGGCTCCACGAGAAGCGCCCGCCGGCGATCAACCTCGTCAAGCGTGTCCCGAACGTGCTGCGTGGGATCGCGAAGATGACGTACGTGATCCGGTTCGGCGGAAAACCGTGAAGCCGCCCTGCGCCGTCTCGATCGATCTCGACGGCCTCGCTTGCTACTACCGGATCCACGGTCTCGGCGCCTCTCCGCCCGAGCTCGAGCACGTGATCCTCGAGCGCGCCCTGCCGCGCGCGGCGAAGCTGTTCGCCGACAAGGGGCTCCACGTGACCTGGTTCGTCGTCGGCCGTGATGCCGACGCGGACGCCGCGCTCCCCGATCGCTCGGCGCGCGCGGCGAACGCCACGCGGCTCCGCGAGCTGCACGCGCGCGGGGACGAGCTCGGCAACCACTCGTACTCGCATCCCTACGAGCTCGCGCGCCTCACGCCCGAGGTCATCGACGCCGAGATCGCGGAGGGCGATCGCGTGCTGCGCGCGATCACCGGCGTGCCGGTCCGCGGGTTTCGCGCTCCCGGATATGACGTCTCGCCGGCGATGCTCGATGCGCTCGCGACCCGCGGCTATCGCTACGACTCGTCGGTGTTTCCGGCGCCCGGCTACTATGCGGCGAAGGCCGCCGTGATGGCCGCGCTCGCCGTGCTGCGCCGGCCGAGCGGTGCGGTGATGACCAACCCGCGGCTGCTCGCAGCGCCGAGCGAGCCGTACCGTCCGGCGATGACGGCGCCGTGGCGTCGTGGCCAGGCCCCGCTCGTCGAGCTGCCGATCGCCGTGACGCCGTGGACGCGGATCCCCGCGATCGGGACGTCCCTGCTGTCGTTCCCCGAGCGGATCCGCCGCCACGTGGTCGCTTCCATGGATCGGCGGAGCTTCTTCAACTTCGAGCTCCACGGCATCGACTTCGCCGATGCGGAGAAGGACGGCATCCCTGGTGAGCTGGTGACGCGCCAGCACGATCTGCGGATCCCGGTCGCGGACAAGCTGTCGCGGCTCGGCGCGATCCTCGATGACCTGCGCGAGCGCTGGGAGCTCGTCACGCTCGGCCAGGTCGCGGCCGACGTCCAGCTCGCGCAGTAGTGGCTCAGCGGCGGCGGCTGACCGCGGAGGTCGCGAGGACATCGACGCGCTCGTTCAGCACGATGCCCGCGTGGCCCGCGACCTTCACGAACCGGAGATCGGCGAACTGCTTGGTGAGGCCACGCAGCTCCTCGACGAGCTCCTTGTTGGCCTTGGCCTTCCACGCCTGGGTGAGCAGGCCGATCGAGTACGCCGAGTCGGAGTACACGACGACCGGGCGCTTGCGATCGCTGACCTTCTCGAGACCGCGGAGGATCGCGGTGAGCTCGGCGATGTTGTTGGTGCCCTGTCCGAGGTACTCGGAGATCTCCTGCTCGGTCTTGCCATCGATCACGATCACGCCGATCCCGCAGGGCCCCGGGTTTCCCGAGCACGCTCCATCGGTCCAGACGTGGATCGCATTGTCTGGAACCGCCGGAATGGCGCCGGCCTTCCCCTTCTCCGGGGCGCGCTCACCGGCCTCGAAGTCGAGGACGGGGCCGGTGAGGGCGGTCAGGTTCCGGGCACCCGCGCGATACACCTTGGCGCCGGCGCCGGCCTTGTAGACCACCTCGACGCGGCCCTCGGTGTCCTTGATCAGGGTTCCCGAGGCGTCGACCTTGGCCCACACGTCCGCGTCACGCAGGCGATGTGGCATCCACGGCATGCGCGGCACCCTATCAGTTGTCAGCGAGCCGTGACAATTGCGACGAAGACTCGCGTCAACCGGCGGCCGATCGTGTGGATCGACCGTTGGGGATCCCCGTGTTATAAGCCCGTCGTCCGCAGGGGACCCAAGGAGACACAAAGATGGTTCGCATTCGCCAAGGTTGGCTCGTTGCCGCACTCGCACCCATGATCGCTCTGGGCCTCGTCGGAGCATGCAAGAAGGACGAGAAGAAGACCGAAACGCCGGCCACCGGCGAACCGAAGACCGCCGAGAAGGCGCCGGACAAGGTCGCCGAGAAGCCCGCGGGTCAGACCCCGAGCGCGATGCCGAGTGTCAACGCGAACGCGGATGACCTCGCGCTGCTCCCGGTGGACTCCGAGATCGTGATGGGTCTCAACTTCTCGCAGCTCCAGCAGAGCTCGCTGTGGAAGAAGTTCGTCGAGCCCCAGATGATGAAGGGCGACACGCAGAAGAAGCTCGCCGAGTTCAAGGACAAGTGCGGCTTCGATCCGATGGCCTCGATCAAGAGCCTGTCGATGGGCCTCAAGGGCGTGGGCGGCACGGACAAGCCGGACGGCGTCGTCGTCGTCCACGGCCCCGACAAGGCCAAGGTCATGGCGTGCCTCGACAAGATGAAGGACGAGGCGGCCAAGGACGGCAGCACCATCGAGAAGGATGGCGACGTCGTCAACATCAAGAGCAAGACCGGCGAGAACTTCGCGTTCACCTACGTCACGGATGACACCCTGGTCGGCGTGATCGGCGCGAACGCGAACAGCGCGGGCGTCAAGGCCGCGGCGTCGGGCAGCTCGGCGCTCAAGACCTCGCCGGCGTTCGTCGAGATGTACTCGAAGATCCAGACCGGCGATTCGCTGTGGATGCTGATGAACGGCAACTCCAAGGCGTTCGACAAGGCCGCGCAGATGGGCTTCAAGCCGAAGGCCGTGTTCGGCTCGGTCAACGTGACCGACGGCCTCACGCTCGACCTCCGCGTGCGCCTCGACACGCCGGACCAGGCGACCCAGCTCGCGAACATGGCCAAGGGCCAGGTCGCGCAGTTCCAGAAGATGGTCGACAAGCTCGACATCCTCGCGGACGCCGCGGACGTCAAGGTCAACCTCGCCCTCTCCACCCAGAAGCTCGAGGCGCTGATCCAGCAGTTCGCTGGCCTCATGGGCGGCATGGGCGGCGGTGGCGGCGGCGCCGGCATGGGTGGTCCCTAGTGCGCGGGAGGCTCGGCATCGCTGTCCTGGTGCTGAGTCTCCACGCGGCGGCGTGCGGCAAGAAGAAGTCGGCTGAGTCGAACGGCCCATCGCCCGAGATCACGGGTCTCGCGGCGGTGCCGGCGACGGCGCAGGTGCTGATCGCGGCGGACGTGCAACGGCTCTCGGACTCTCCGATCGTCGCGCGCGCCGTCGACCAGCTGCTGATGCGTGACCCCACGCTCGCGGCGAAGTGGGGTGAGGTCCAGGCCAGCTGCAAGCTCGACCTGACCAAGCAGGTGAAGCGCGTGATGCTCGCGCTCGGCCCTCCCGCGGCGACGGCGCCGACCGGGACGGGGCCCGTGCTGATGGTCGCGACCGGCTCGATCGCGGAGGCCGATCTGACGGCCTGCGTCCGCACGATGGTCGGCAAGGGTGGCGGGGCGCTGACCGTGAAGACGGTGGGTGGCCGTTCGCTCTACCAGGTCAAGGACGGCAACCGGACCATGGTGTTCGCGTTCGGGCGACCAGACACCGTGATCCTCGGGACCAACGAGGCGTGGGTGCTCGACGCTCTGGGCACCGGGCCCAAGGCCGCCGACAACGCGGAGCTGGCGTCGCTCCTCAAGCTCGCCGATCAGAACGCGCCGGTCTGGGCGCTCGGCAAGGTCGACGAGCGCGTCCGGCAGGGGCTGGTCGGCGCGTCGGGTGGTCGCCTCAAGGCAGGACCCACCGCGATCGTCGCCTCGATCGATCCCTCGAACGGCGCCAAGGTCGATCTCGGGGCGGTGATGACCAGCACCGAAGACGCCAAGGGGCTGGAATCGTTTGCGAACAGCGAGCTGAAGGTCGTCGCGATGCTCGCGCAGATGAAGGCGCTCGGCCCGATCGTCGCGAAGGTCGTGGTGACCGCCGAGGGCACCGTGGTCAGGTTCCGGGCGCCGCTGACCCTCGACGATGTGAATCAACTGTTGTCTGTGCTTGACGAAAAGCCAGCATCCGAGCAAGTTTCCCCGCCTCCCGACGCACCGAAGTAGGAACCGACTATGGCCACGAAGAAGACGACCGAGACCAAGGCAGCGGCTCCCAAGGCCGCCGCCAAGACCCCCAAGGCTCCCAAGGCGGCGAAGGCCGCACAGGGCCCGCGTCACCCCAAGGCGCGCGTCGCCGCGAGCGGCACCAAGGCCGATCTCGCGAAGGCGCTCGCCGGGAGCATCGCGCGCTCGAACCAGGACGCCGCCGATGTCGAGACGCAGCTGAAGACCGCGTCGAACCAGCAGCTGCTCCGCCTCCAGCGCGTCGTCGAGACCGTGAAGAAGAAGTGGGGCAACCGCGAGAAGCTGATCGCCGCGATCGGCTCGGCCCAGAACAAGTCCAAGGACAAGGACTTCCTCGCCAAGCTCGATTCGTATTCGCTGCCGCAGCTCGTCGATCTCGCCACGTCGGGCGAGCGCCGCGCGCGCGCCTGAGTCACGATCTGCGCGGGTTGTCGCGCAGAGTCTGTCGTGTCCTCGTCTGTGGTCTCGTCCTCGTCCTGACCGCGCCCGTCGCGATCGCCGACCTGGACGAGCCTGGCGAGCCGGTGTCCCCAGCGGGACCCGCGCGCGGGACTCCGTACGCGCTCACCGCGTGGCGGTGGCAGGTGATCACCGCACCACGGCTGCCGTCGCAGATCGGCGCGCTCGCCATCAGCGGTCTCGAGGTCGCGGCTGGACGTGCTGACGCACCGCTCGCGGTGCTCGGCGAGGGCGCGCCACCGGAGGCGTGGCCGTTCGGGATCGACCGCGGCGTCGCCACGCTGCCAGGTGCCACCCAGACCGAGCGTGTCGCCGTGGGGTACGGCGTCACAGCGTTCACGCTGGGCGCGGCCGATCAGGGCGTGGAGATGCTCGAGCTCCGGGTGAAGTTCACAGATGGCCTCGCGGCGTGGATCAACGGCGTGGAGGTCGCGCGTCGCGCGCTGACCTTGGGCTCGGCGCCCACCGCGCTCGCGCGCCAGCCCCACGGCCCCGAGTGGGAGACGTTCTACATCCCCGTCACGCCGAGCCTGCTCCGCCATGGCTCGAACACGCTCGCGATCGAGGTGCATCCCGCCGGGCGTCACGATGCGCCCACGCTCGCCGCGCAGCTGGTGGGGCGGCGTGATCGCGGCATCGTGCGCGGGCCGCTGCTCGCGGCCGTGGGCGCGACCACGGCCACGATCGCGGTGGAGACTGATCTCGGCACCGATGCCTCGATCGAGTGGGGCGTGGGAGACGCGCTCGATCAACATGCCGAGAGCCCGGTGGGCCATCACCACATGTTCGCGCTGGCGAACCTGCCGCCGCGCTCGCAGCTCCGGTACCGCGTCCGTGCGGGCGCGACGCAGTCTCCGACCTACACGTTCCACACGGCCCCCGCGGCGGGGGATGCGATCCGCCTGGGGATCTACGGCGACGTCCGCGGTGGCCACGCCACGCACCGCCGCCTCGTCGACGCGATGCTCGCCGAGCCTCTCGATCTGATCGCGGTCACCGGCGACATGGTGCTCCATGGCTCCGACCAGGCGGACTGGCAGCAGTTCTTCACGATCACCGCACCGCTGGTCGCCTCGGTCGCCTATCTGCCGGCGATCGGGAATCACGATCTCGGTTGGGATGGCGCCGATGACGCCACGCGCGCCGAGGACATCTTCGCGCTGCCGCCGGGACCTCCGGGCCGCCCAGCGGGGACGTTCTGGTACAGCTACGATCTCGCGGACGTGCACCTGGTGTTCCTCGACTCCAACGCCTACGAGCGGGTGGAGCAGGAGACCTGGCTGACCGAGGATCTCGCCGCGGCGCGTGCGCGCAAGGTCCGCGCGATCCTCGCGTTCACCCACGATGGCCCGTACTCGCGCGGCTACCACAAGGGCAACGGGATCGCGCGCACGCGCTACGTGCCGATCCTCGCGAAGCAGCATGTCGAGTATCTGTTCTCCGGGCACGATCACCTCTACCAGCGCGGGCTCGCCGGCGGCCTCCGCTACGTGGTCACCGGCGGTGGTGGCGCCTCGCTGTACGCGATGACCTGCGGCGTCCCCGGCAAGCCGGCTTGCAAGGTCGACGACGGGATGATCGCGATCGCCCGGGAGCACCACTACCTGACCGTGACCTTGACCCGCACCCAGCTCGAGCTGTGCGTGCGGCGTGCAGATGGCCGGCTGCTGGAGCCGTGCACGCGGTCTGGGCTGTGGCGGCCGTGATCGCACGCGTGCTACCCCTCTAGGCATGCTCAAGCGCGCGCTGCTGGTCGGCTCCCTCGTGTTCGCCTCCTGCTTCAAGGGGGGCGGCACGACGACCGTTGCCCCGCCGCCGGGCAACACCGTCGCGCCGAAGGCCGTGGACTACACCGCGACGGTCGCCGATCCGCTGGGCTTTCTGCCCGTGGACGCCGAGGTCATCCTCGGTCTCGACGTCGATTCGGTGCGCAAGAGTGCGCTGTGGCCGCAGCTCGCGGGCCGGCTGTCGACCGCCGGTGGTGACCGGCTCCGCGCGTTCGAGGCGACCTGTGGCTTCGATCCGATGACCACGGTCCACGCGATCACGATCGGCATCAAGAACCTCAAGCAGAACACGCCCGACGGCGTGATGGTCGTGCACGGCCTCGATCGGCCACAGCTGATGGGCTGCATGGCCAAGGCGCAGCAGAAGGGCGATCAGAAGGTCGTGATCGAGGACGGCATCGTCTCGATCCGCGGCACCGAGACCCCGCCGAGCACGGTCGCGTTCGCGTTCGTCGATGCCTCGACGGTGGTCGCCGTGATCGGGCCCACCGCGAGCAAGGCGCAGCTCCAGGCGGTGCTCGCCGCCGGCGTGCCGCTGCGGACCTCGCCCGCGTTCAACGAGCTCGTCAAGCTGACCGATCTCGAGAGCTCGATGTGGATGATCCTGAACGGCAGCTCCTCGGTGTTCGATCAGGCTGCGAGCGCGCTCGGGAGCCGTCCGAAGGCGATCGTCGGCTCGGTCAACCTGGCCGCCGGCCTGACCATGAACATGCGCCTCCGCCTCGAAGGCGCGGCGCAGGCGCAGCAGCTCCAGCAGATGATCAACGGCCAGATCGGCATGGTGCGCGCGATGTTCGACAAGCTCGACATCACCACCGACGCCGCCGACCTCGTGGTCGCGCTCGGCATGAACGAGCAGCAGCTGAACAACATCATGCAGCTCGTGATCGGCCAGCTCGGCAGCCCATAGCACCCGTGGGCGAGATCCTGTTCGGAGCTCAGCGGGCGAAGGTCACGAGCGCGGTCCTCGACCTCTATCACCTGTACTCGGCGCGGCCGGGCTGGGATCTCGAGGTCCTCCTCGAAGGTCCGATCCCGCAGCTGGTGGTGACCGGCACCGGCGCGCGGCCCGCGCTCCCTGGACCGAGCCCGCTGGTGGTCGCTTACCTCGATCGCCCGGGCACGGTCACCCTCGACGGTGAACCCGGCACCATCGTCCCCGCGCGCTCCGAGCTCGAGATCACCGAGCTGGGGCAGGGCAAGGTGCGGATCCACGGCACGCTGCACACCACGTGGACCGCGCGCGGTGATGCGGCCCCGCGCGACTACGCGATCGTCCTCGATCTCGACGCGGCGCTCGTCACGTAGCGGCGAGCGCCCTGCTACCCGGGCCCCGCGCCCGCGCGGCCCCCCCCCCCCCGCCCCCCGCCCCCCCGCCGCGCCCCCCCCCGCCCCCCCCCCGCCCTCCGCGGGCCCGGGGCGTTATTGCAAAGATCGAAACAGTGACTTGCGATCAATGGCGATTGTTGTGATGCCGATCCGGCCCGATCCTGCGTCCATGGCCCAGCCATCCAGCGACGTCGCATTCACCTCCGCCGTCAAATCGATCCAGGCCCGCAAGGGTTCGCGTGAGGCCTACGCACGGATGGAGCGTCGCGGCGGCTGGCAGACCGAGATCGATGAAGACCTCGCCGCGTTCATCGGGCAGCAGACCAGCTGGTTTCTGGCCACGGCGAACGCCGCCGGGCAGCCATACATCCAGCACCGCGGTGGCCCACCGGGGTTCCTGCGCGTGCTCGATCCGCACACGCTCGCGTTCGCAGACTTTCGCGGAAACCGGCAGTACATCTCGCAGGGGAACCTGACCGAGAACCCGAAGGTCCACCTGTTCCTGATCGACTACGCGCACAAGCAGCGGGTGAAGATCTGGGGCGAGGCGCGGGTGGTGGAGGATGACCCGGCGCTGCTCGGGTCGCTGACGCCCGCCGGGTACGACGCCCGACCGGAGCAAGTGATCGTGATCCACGTGACCGCGTGGGACGCGAACTGCCCCCAGCACATCCCGCAGCGTCTCGAGGCCGCGGATGTGACGGCGGCTCTTGCCGCGCGTGATGCGAAGATCGCCGCGCTCGAAGCAGAACTGCTCGCTCTCCGAGCGGCGTCACGCTGAGCCGGCTGGTGGCTGTACTCAGCCCACCTACACGCGTTGTGCCTCGCCAGTTTGATACAGTCAGAGTCGGTGGTTTTCGTACGACTGCAGGTGATGCTGGCGGTGCTCGCGTGGGCTGCGTGTGGATCGCACGAGGCTCCGCTCCCACCGGTCGGCGATGCGATCGCCCGAGCGTGCCCGACCCACCTCGAGATGGAGCTGATCGGTCAGAACTCGCGGTTCGATCCCGGGTACAAGGGAGCCGCTCACGGTCTCGGTCTCGCGATCGGATCGGACACGACCGTCAAGGTCTCGGACTGCGATAGCGATTGTCGGCGCTGCAAGATCCGCGGCCCGGTGCGCTCGGATCCCGTGGTCAAGCCCGTGGTCTCCCAGCGCTGCCTCGACGACATCAGCAAGACCTGCACCGCCGATGCGGAGTGCCCGACGGGTGCCTGTCGGTTCATCTTTCCCCCGATCTCGTCGATGCTGATCGTCCCGACCTGCGCGATCGTCTATTTCGAGCCGCCCGCATCCAGCGTGGGCTCGGGGGATCCGATGCAGGGCGTGATCGATCTCGCGACGGGCGAGCTCGACATGTCCGTGATGAACATGGCCGTCAAGGTCGTGCTCGAGCAGTGCAAGCAGTGCAACGGTGACCCGGCTACCTTCGATGGCGTCAAGGGCGGCACCTGCTCCATCGGTGGCAACATGTGCGACGTCAACGGCATCGGGACCAAGACCTCGAGCTTCACGAGCTTCGATTGCCCGGTGTCCGCAGGAGGCATCACGATCCCGCTCCCGGCGAACGGCACGACCACCGGATCCCGTGCGTGGACGCTCGATAGCACGCGGCCGAAGTGCACCTCTCCGACAGGGACGGCGCAGAAGTGCTGGTGTGGCATGTGTAGCAACGGCGACCCGTGCCAGAGCAACAGCAACTGCCCGAACAACACCACGTGCGGGGCCGCCACCGGGCCCGGCAACGTCGCATATGTCACGGCGAACCACGCCTGCGCCTCACCAGGCACCTGCGTCTGGGACCCGGCGACGCAGCGCGGTCACTGCTCGAACGCGGCGACCACGCCGTGCTTCCCCGACTCGGGGACGATCGTCGCAACAGGCGCGGCCGAGGTCCACGATGGCTACTACATCTCGCAGCTCGCGAACCTGATCTGCATGCCGCCGTTCGGGGACACGCTGATCGATGGCGTCGCTGGCTTCCCGGGGCCGCTGTTCTTCCAGTCCCGGTTCCGGATCTCTCCGCGGGTGGCCAGTCCGTGATTCGCGCTGCGACGTTCGCCCTGATGTTGCTCGCGGCGTGTCGGCCCGAGGATCCGGCGACGGAGGTGTTGGTCACCGTGGACACGACCCTCGGCGTGCCTTGCGCCCTCGACACACTGCGGTTCGAGATCGCCGGGCAGGGTGATCCGCTGGTCGAGGAGATCCCGATCACGGCAGCCGATCTGCCCGGGTCGGTCACGCTGCTTCCTGGCGAGGGGCTCACGGACGCGACCGTGACCGTGACCGGGCTGCGCGACGGGCTGGCGCTGGCGAGCGCGAGTGATTCGGTGAGGTTCGATGACCAGCAGAGCGTCGAGCTGCGCTTCGTGCTCGATCGAACGTGCATGCCGGGGCCCTGTCCCGCCGTCGGGACAGGCGGCTTCATCGGGCTGCCCGAACCCGTGGCGCGCGAAGGCTGCGGCGAACAACGCTACGCGAGTGTGCCCAGTACGTTCGCGATTCGCGATGCGTGTGGGCTGTCGGCGACGCCGGCACGCGTGCTGATCAGCAGCGACGAAGCAGAAGTGTCGTCGCCGCTCGTTCCACCGATGCCGTTTCCGTTCTCGTTCTACGGCACCCGCGTGGACCAGCTGTGGGTGGGAACGAACGGCTACATCGGGTTCGGGGCGACCGCACCCAACGCCCTGATCTCGGCGGTCGGGGCGCCGCGGTCGCTGGGCGAGGATGGGTTCGCGGCGGCGGGGGTGTTGCCGTTCTGGGATGATCTCAAGACTGGACCGCAGGGGGTCTGTCTCGTGGTCAGCGGCGAGATGCCGAATCGCCTGCTGTGGATCACGTGGAAGGAGGCGTGCTTCACGTCGGGCGCGCCGTGTGGCAACGCGGCGCAAGGGCGCTTGACGTTCAGTGTGGCTCTCGAGGAGACGACGAATCGGGTCTACGTGGGCTACCCGGAGATGACGGCCACCGTGCCGAACGTCGATCGCGCGAAGGGCGCGTTCGCCACGATCGGGGTGACCAACAAGGCCGCCAAGGGCTGCTCCGCCGCGATGTGCACGTCGGAGGGCACGTGCGCGGACGGAGTCACGCCGTGTGGCTACACCGAGTTCTCGTCGCGACGGATCGTCGATCCGTTCCCGGTGGTGGAGCTGCGGCCGCGATGAGCGCGCGTGAGCTGTTCCAGAAGGGGGACCGGATCGGCGAGTACGAGATCCTTTCGAAGCTGCGCGCGGGCGGCATGGCCACGCTGTTCCTCGGGCGCCGGCATGGCGCGGCGGGGGTGTCGCGCCCGGTGGTGATCAAAGTCATCCATCCGCATCTCGCCGAGGACGAGCTGATCGTCCGGATGTTCATCGACGAGGCTCAGATCTCGTCGCACATCAGCCACAAGAATGTGGTCTACGTCGAGCGGTTCGGTGAGCACGACGGCGTGTACTTCATCGTGATGGAGTTCGTCGACGGCTGCTCCGTCGATCAGCTGCTACGGACGATGAACCGCCGCGGCGAGCTGCTCTCGCCCGAGGTCGCCGTGCACATCGTGATCGAGACCGCCTCCGGCCTTCATGCGGCGCACGAGACACTTGGCACCGATGGCCAGCCGCTGAATATCGTGCACCGCGATGTCTCGCCATCGAACATCCTGTTGACCCGCGACGGCAACATCAAGGTCATCGACTTCGGGATCGCGAAGGCCCGCAACCGGCTCAACACCACCCAGGATGGGTCGGGCCTCAAGGGCAAGTTGCGCTACATGTCGCCGGAGCAAGCCTGGGGCAAGAACGTCGACCGCAGCGCCGATGTCTATGCGCTTGGCGTGGTGCTGTGGGAGCTCTTGACCTGCAAGCCGCTGTTCAAGGGCACGGATGATCTCGCGGTGCTCGAGCTCGTTCGCAACCCCGAGATTCCGCCTCCGTCGCGACTGAACCCCAGCGTCCCGCCTGCGTTGGATGGTGTCGTGCTTCGAGCGACGGCGCGGGATCCCGCACAGCGACTCCAGACGGCGCAGGAGTTTCGACGTCAGCTGATGCACGCGGTGCCGACGGCGGTCTCGATCCCCGAGGAGGCGATCCCCTCTCTGGTGACGAAGGTCCGGGAGACCATGGGGCCGTCGCCGACGCCCAGCGAGCCGGAGGACGACAAGGCGACCACGCCGAACACTCCGCCACGACAGACTCCGCCGCCCGGCGTCGATGACGCCGACACCGCGATGTTGCCTCCGTCGCCGAGCGCGGCCTCGTCGTTGCGGGCAGCGGGCGAGGTGCAGACCGCGCCGATCGCCCGGATTCGATCAACCGGCTATCTCGTGTTCGCCGCGGGCGTCCTCGTCGCCGGGCTCGTGATCACGTTGTTCGCGCTCCGCGGTGGCGGGGCTGACCAGGCCGAGGTCCAACCATCGCGACCTCCGGTGTCGACGTCGACGAACCGGCCACCTGCCACGCCCACGGCATCACCCGTGGCGACGCCTCCGTCTCCCTTGCCTGCGACGCCTCCACCAGTGGCCACTCCGGCAATGGTCTCGCCGCCCGCGATCCCGGGCACGGCCGTCGGATCCGCGCGCACGCCCACCGCCGCGTCGACGCCGGCACGCACACCCTCCAAGCGGGTTGGCAAGTCCTCGGCCGAAGCAGCAGCGCAACAGCCTCAGGCGATCGATGTCGATGGTTCGGTGCTCGCCGACGAAACACCGCAACCGAAAGGCAAGCCGTTGAAGCCGCCGCCGGCGAAGCGCAAGGCCCCCAAGCGGCCGGTCAACGTCGGCGGAACGGTCCTCTCGGAGTGATCATGCGCACCCTCAGCCTGTTCCTCGTGGTCGGGTTCTGTGCCGTCGGCCCAGCCATCGCGCTGGCCGATCCTGATGCAGAGACCCTCAAGCAAGAGGGCATCTCCGCGGCGAAGAACAAGGACTGGACCTCCGCACGCGAGAAGTTCCAGGCGTCCTACCAGCTGGCCCCCAAGCCGCTGACGCTGTTCAACCTGGCGGCGGCGCAGGAGCAGACCGACCTCCTGATCGAGGCACGCGTGAGCTACCGCAAGTTCCTCGAGATCACCGTGCCCGGTGACGCCAACGAGAAGTTCCGGAAGGTGGCCCATGGCAAGCTCGCGGACCTCGACACCCAGATCCCGACGATCCGGATCACGGTCACTGGGTTCAAGGCATCGATCGTCGTCGAGCTCGACCGGCGCGCGTTGCCGCCGAGCGATCTCGACGCACCGATTCCCGTCGATCCGGGCAAGCATACGATCTCGGCGTCGCGCGGGACCGAGCAGCTCGTGTCGCGTGAGGTGACCATCCCGCGGGGAGCGCGTGCCGAGACCGTGCTCGTGGCCCCTCCACCCAAGGTGACAGATCCCAGCGATCCAAAGCCGCCCGGGTTGCCACCCCCACACAAGACCACAGAGCGCGGCGGGATCCTGTCGTCGGGCTGGTTCTGGCTCGCGACCTCGGTGGTCGTGCTCGGGGGGACGGCTGCCGGCTACTACTACGTGATCCGCGACGCCCCCGTTGCGGATCCGCAGATGGGCACGCTCGGCACCTTCACCATCCGCTGAGGTTCCCGCGGCGCTACTTGATGACGAACGTCGTCGAGGTCGAGCCCACGTTGCCCGAAGCATCAGCCACGCGCACTGCGAGCGTGTGCGTGCCGCGCGGTAGGCCCGTCGGCAGATCGATCCGCAGGTCCTCGGAGAGGTCGTCGTAGAGGCCGTCGGCCGTCGTGCCGAGCTGCCACGGACCATCGTCGACCGAGAACGACATCTCGCTCAGCGTGCTGATCGCATCCGCCGCGCGGGCCTGGGCCTTCGGGTACGTGACCGTGAGGTTGTCGATGCCGGGGCGCGTGTTGTCGATCGCGAACAGCGTGGTGGTCTGCGAGGTGGTGAGCGCGCGGTCGGGGGAGTTCGCGGCCGAGTCCGACGCGGTGACACGCACGCGGTACCAGCCATCGGGATAGGTCTCGGTGTTCCAGTCCCACGTGGTGGCCGTGAGCGGCGCCTTGCCCGTGGAGACCGGGCGCCAGTTGGCCTCACCGTCGCGGCGGGCCTCGATGGTGTAGACCGTATCGTCCGAGTCCGGGTTCTCGATCTTCCACTTGAGCTTCATCACCGGCGAGCGCGGCTTGGCGGCCGAGTCCTTGAGGGTGGGGAGGCTCTCCTTGGCGGCGAGCTCGGCCGAGACGTCCTGGATCTGCGTCGCGAGGTTCTGCGGGACATAGAACGCGGTGACGCGGCGGACGCGCGCGTCGTCGTCCTCGAGGGCCACGCGGAACTGCAGGTAGCGGCCGGCCGGGCTCGCGATCTTGCCGCCCTCGGCGCCCCCGCCGAGCTTGCCGCTCTGGGTGGGCGCCTGCCACTCGCTCCAGCCGACGCCGGGCTTCGCGGTGTTGCCACTGCGGGTCTCGACCTTGGTCTTGCCCGTGGTGAGCCAGCTCAGCTTGCCGAACCGCGACACGGCCTTCGCGTCGAGGACGTCGCTCATGTACTTCCCCTGATCGGCGCGGCCGGTGGTGCGGTACGTCGCGGCGGTGTCGTCGGTGGCGAACGAGATGCCGGCCTTGTCGGCCCACACCTGGGAGACCGAGCGCTCGTCGACGTCGAACGCGGTGGCGACGGCGCCGTCCGGATCGACCATGTAGATGCGGCCCTTGTCGGCCGCGCCGGCGAACACCGAGCCATCGGCGGCCACGGCGAGCGAGGTGAAGTACGTCTGGGTCAGCGCGTGGAGCTGATCGAGGCGACCATCGCCGCCGATCTTGAACAGCGCACCCTTGCCCTTCTTCGCGCCCTTGCGACCGAGGTCGGTGACGGGCGGCGGATCCTTGTCGGCGCCGGGCTTGGTGCCCACGTCGGGGGCCTTCGCCGCCTGACCCTTGCCAGCGTTCGGCTTCTCGGCGGCCTCGACCTGCGCGGGCGTCTTGCCCTGGGCGGCCGGCTGCTCGGCGAGATCGTTGGCGGCGGCGACCACGCCATCGCGATACGGCGCGAGCGACGAGACCTCGTTCCCCGCGAAGTCCGCCATCGCGCGGGCCTTGCCGTCCTTCGGATCGAAGCGGAACACGATCGCGCGCTCCGACGTGCCCATCCACACCTTGCCGTCGGTGGTCACGGTCAGCGCGGTGATGCGCTTGTCGTCGGTGTCGAACACCTCCTTCGCGTTGCCACCGGTGATCGCGAACAGCTTGCCCGACGGGCCGGTGCCGGCGTAGACGGTGTTGCCCGAGGCAGCGAGCGCCCAGATCGTCTCGACGTCCTTCGCGTCCTTGCCGAGCTGCGGGCCCGCCGTGGCCTTGCCGCCGGCGACATCGATCTTCCACAGCTTGTTGCCGGGCATCGCGCCGGCCCACACGCTGCCGTCGGTGGTCTGGACCAGCGAGACCACGGCGATCGCGCCAGGGATCGAGACCAGCTTCTTCGAGGTGTCGCCCTGCACGCGGAACACCGCGCCACCCGCGTCGGAGCCGAGCAGGACGCTGCCGTCCGCGAGCTTCACGGCCGACCACACGGCATCGCCCTCGAGCGCGGTGCGCTTGGTGTCCCAGCCGGCACGGACCTCGCCGGTCGAGGTGATGAACGCGCTGCTCGCATCCCCCGCGTCGAACTGCGCGTAGGTCTCGACCGTCCAGGTCGCCGTCACGACGGCGGAGGCGGGCGGAGCCAGGAGAGCCAGGCCGGCGAGCGCGAGCCCGGCGATCAGCGAGACGGAAGCACGGAGAGGCCGACGATCAGAGTTCACGAGTCCCCCAAGGAAACGAGGTGTCGAACACGGAGATGATGACTAGCGCGCGCGGACGCGGACGAGGACAGACGTGCTGCCCTCGATGACACGCTTGGCGGGCGCCACGGTGCGCGCCACCGGCTTGTAGACCTGCGCGCGCTGGGTGTGGGTCTGCGGGTGGAGCTTGTCGAGCGCGCTCGCCGGGAGGTCGCGCACGAGCTTGCCTTCGAGGGCCACGCCCTCGTCGGCCGGATACAGCGTCACCGCCCACACGTTGCCGGGCAGGAGCTTGCGGAACGCGGCGAGCAGCGAGGGCAGGTCCACGGGGGGCGCCGCGTCGAGCTTCGCGGAATCGCCCGAGGTGACCTCGAGCGTGACGATGCCGCCTGCGAGGTTCGCGGGCACGTCGACGGGGACGTCCTCGATGACGTCCTTGCCATCCCAGGTGCTCATCAGGACCTTGATCTGGTTGCGCTCGCCGGCGATCAGATCACCGGTGGGGATCTTGATCTCCTTGATCTCGCCGAAGTTCGCCTCGAACTTGAGGTCGACCTTGAGATCGATGCGCTCGACCTGAACGGGCGCGAACGGGTTCAGCATCAGCGGCACCATCACTCGCAAGCCGCGCACCGCCCCCATCACGGAGCCGGCCCCATCGTTGGCGTGCAGGTAATCGACGAACACGATCGGCTCGGTGCCCTTCACGCGCACGGTGGATTCGACGCGTGCGGTGACATCATCGCGATCCGGCAGGTAGTAGTTGATCGCGTTCATCAGCGCCGCGCCGACCAGCGAAGGGGTGAGGAACTTGTTGGCGAGCAGCTCGACGTGGAACGTGCCGCTCTCGGTGTGCTTGCCCGACAAGCTCGTGATCGAGATGTCGACGGGGATGGTCGGGGTGCGCAGGCTGGTGTCGGCCATGATCGCGGACTGGCGGTCCTGCACGAGCGTGCCGATCTCGTTGACCGGGCTGCCCATCACGAACGCGGACATCGCCGACGGGATCACCGTGTGGACGTACACCGTGGAGACCGGCGCATAGGTCTCGCCGGTCTGGAACATCGGGTGGCCGAACGCGAGGACCTTGTCTCCGTCGACATAGGACACGGTGCCGACGGCCGCCGCGGACATGTCTCCGCGGATCAGCTCGACGGCGATCGAGCCGCCCATCACGAACTTGGTGGGGCCAGTCTCGGCCTTGCCGGTTCCGCCGCCGGCACCCGCACGAACGGGGACCAGGCTCGAATCACCGAACATCTTCTCGAGCTGGCTGAACGCTGGCGCCGAGAACCCGGAGATCGAGAGCGGCACCGAGGCCTGCATGACCTGGTCACCATCGACCGGCGCGGTCTTCGGCAGGGCAGGAGGCAGCGGCGCCGACAGCAGCCAGCTGCGATGTGCAGGGCCCAGCGCGTTCATCGCTTCGGTGACGTCGACGTTCGGCGTCAGCCGTCGCCAGTCCGCCATCGACGAGGACGAGGCCGCGATCACCATCCGCGGGCCGGTCTTGCCAGCGGCCTGGACCGGCGCATTGCGGCGATACGCGTCGCCGTCCTTCTTCATGTATTCGATCGGCGTGCAGCCACCGAGCGCGATCTTGTTGAAGCGGAAGCCGTACGAGAACGCGCACAGCAGCTTGTCATCGAGGTAGAGCGGGCTCCCCGACATGCCCTGCCAGAACCCCGACACGGCGAGCTTCGGATCGTTCGACTTGACGAGGATGATGTCCTGCTTGGGCAGGAAGTTCTTCACCACGCTCACGATCTCGAAGCTGAAGCGCTCCGGCGTGGTGCCCGCGAACGTGGTCATGCCGTAGCCGGTCTGACCTCGCTGGACCTTGGCGAGGGGATAGGTCTCGGCGGGTGCAGCGTGCGCGGGGGCGGCGCACCAAAGGACACCGATCGTCGCGCACACCCCAGCGGCGCAAAGCCGCAACAATCCACGCATGTCTCCACAGGATACTGGCCGCTGGGAGGTTCTGCCAGTGGAGCGGGGCGCGACCTCAGCCCCTGCGTGCCCATCCGAGCCGCGGTGCGGCAAGGTTGCGACAACTGTGTCAGGTTTTGCGTCGGATATCCGTGGCGGGTGGTTAACCTCCGTCAATTGCCTAGGCCGGGATCCACCTGTAGTTGCTTGGAATTCGATGGGTTGCGCGACTGGTCGGACCTCGGCACACGCACTGCACAAAGGTCGGGGCACGGAGGAATGCACATGTCGAATTTCGTCGAGACCTGGAAGGGCATCGCCACTGCACTTGGACGCTCGGAGCGCTGGTGCCGGTATATGGCGCGTCGTGCGGGTGATCCGCTTCCGGTCTTCAAGGTCGGCGGGATCGTCCGACTCAATCACCTCGATCTCGAGGACTGGCTGGCGCGTCAGCGCGAGCGCTCGATGCACCGCCCGGTGCCGGCTCAGACCACCGAGGATCTCGGTCTGCGCCTCATCGCGTAATCACGGTGCGCGGGGCTGTTCCCGTGAGGGCGCGTGCTATCAAGCGCCCCCATGACTCGGCCCCTCTCGGATCTGCGCGGCCCGGTACGCGCGTTGTTCTCGGATGTTGATGGAACGATGACGACGGGCGACCGGATCGAGGCCTCGACCTACGAGGCGCTCGAGCGGCTGGGCGAGGCAGGGGTGCCGGTGGTGATGGTCACCGGTCGACCCGCGGGGTTTGGTTACGCGTTCATGAAGATGACGCCGGTGCTCGCCGTCGTCACCGAGAACGGCGGCGTCACGTTCGTGCGCGAGGGGCGCAAGCTCACCAAGATCTACGGCGTCCCGCCGGCCAGTCTCCCCGAGTGGCGACGCCGGATGAACGACGCCGCCGTAGAAGTCATGAGCAAGGTCCCGGGCGCACGGCTGTCGTCCGATTCGAAGTATCGCGAGGTCGATCTCGCGATCGACTGGAACGAGGAGTGCTCGCTGTCCAAGGAGGATGCGGACCACTGCGTCCGCGTGCTCTCGAAGGCGGGCTTTCTCGCCGTGCGCTCGAGCGTTCACATCAACTTCGGCCCGCCGCACTTCGACAAGCTGAGCGCCTGCATGACCGTCGTGCGGCAGGTGCTCGGCGGCGATGCCAACGATCTCTCGCAGTACGTGTTCGTGGGCGATGCGCTCAACGACGCGCCGATGTTTGGCGGCTTCCCGACCTCGGTCGGCGTCTCGAACATCCGGGCGTGGTGGGACGAGCTCGCGTTCAAGCCGGCGTATCTCACCGAGCGGCCCGAGGGCGCTGGGTTGCGCGAGCTGATCGGGCACATCATGACGCTGCGCGCGCGCTGAGCGCCGGTCGCGCCGAGCGAGGGCGCGTCGGCGCGGGGATGTCCGCCGCGGTCGACGACGCTGGCTCTCAGATCTCGAAGATCTTGGCGAGGACACCCAGCAAGGGCTGGTCGCTGTCGCCCGACGAATAGTCCGGCCGCAGGTAGTGCTTGTTCTCCGTTGGCTGGTGCACGTGCGGCGCGAACACCGGGATCGGGCGCGGCTCGTCGGGCTTGGTCACCGGGAACGACTTGGCCTTGGCGAGCGCCGCCGGGAGCTCCTGGGCATCGAACCAGATGCCGTGCACACCGCACCGATCGAGCTCGATGCCGGCGAGCGCGACCGTCTGCATCGGCGTCGCGCACTCGGGGCATGCGCGCGGGGTGCCCGTGCGGTCCTCCCACGGCAGCTTCGCGAACGCTCCCTTCTGCTGCTCCGCCATGTCCACGAGCCACGCTTCGGTCACCCACGCTCCGCCGCACGCGCAGCGCCAGGTCTTGCCGGCGGCGTTCAGGGGCTTGCCGCACGCGACACACAGGAGCGAGCGCTTCTTCGCCATCGGCCCATCATAGCGCGTGCATGGTAGGTTTCCGCCGATGTCGCCGCGAACCCACGTCTTCGCCCAGGCGCTGCGGGCGCTCGATGCGGGGCGCGGCGTGGCGATCGCGAGCGTGATCGGTGCGCACGGCTCCACGCCACGCCACCTCGGCGCGCGGATGGCGGTCGCGAGTGATGGCGAGCAGTGGGGGACGGTCGGAGGAGGTCGGATCGAGCAGCTCGTGGTGCTCGCCGCGCGCGAGGTCGCCGGCGGCGCTGCGCCACGTGTGGTTCGCCAGCATCTGGTCCGTGATCTGGCGATGTGCTGCGGAGGCTCGATGGAGGTGGTGCTGACGCCCGCCGGGCCGTCGCGCGCCACGCTCGTCGCGGTGACCAGCTCCCTCGCGCCGCAGGTGCTGCTGACGCCGATCGAAGGCGAGCCGCTCTCGGTGCGGCCGCCGCGCCCCGGGGATCCGCAGCCGCATCAGCCCGAGCTGCGCGATGGCGTGATGCTCGAGCGCGTGGGCGCCACCGAGCGCGCGATCGTGTTCGGCCTCGGGCATGTGGCGCGGAACCTGGGGCCGCTCCTGGCGAACCTCGGCTTCACCGTGATCGCCTGTGACGATGGCGAGACCGGCGCCACCGGCGAGCGGCCGGCGTGGGCGACGGAGGTCCACGAGACCTTCGATGCCGCGGAGGTCGAGCGGCTCGTGCAGGGGTTTGGCCCCGAGGATCACGTGCTGATCGTGACCCGCGATCACGCGATCGATCAGCGCCTGCTCGAGGCCTTGATCGCTCACGACGAGCTCGGCTACCTCGGCATGATCGGCAGCCGCGGCAAGGTCGGGCGGTTCCGCAAGCGGCTCGAGGCGCGAGGCCTGCTCGACGGCGAGCTCGGCGCGGCGCGATGGGCGCGCCTGCGTGCACCGATCGGCCTCGATCTCGGCGCGGAGACTCCCGAGGAGATCGCGATCGCGATCGCGGCGGAGCTGGTGGCGCGCCGCCGCAGCGCGGGCAGGGTCGGTGACTGGACCCCGCGGCGCCCGGAGCCGGCGTGAGGCTCGGCGCGGTGATCCTGGCGGCCGGTGCGGGCTCGCGGCTCGGCGGCGTCGCCAAGGCGCTGCTGCGCATCGGCGCGGAGAGCTACCTCGCACGGATCGCACGGATCGCACGCAGCGCCGGCACCTCGCGGTTGGTCGTGGTGGTGGGCAGCCCGCACGCCGAGCAGGTCAGCGCCGCCGCCCGTGCGCTTGATCTCGACCGCGATCTCGACCTCGTGATCAACCCGCACCCCGAGCGCGGGATGGCGAGCTCGATCGCGCTCGGGTTCGCCGCGATCGGCGCGTACGATCTCGATGCGGCGTGGCTGTGGCCGGTGGATCATCCGGCGGTCGAGGTGCGTACGCTCGAGACGCTGATCGCAGGGCTCGGCAGTCACGAGGTCGCGCAGCCGCGGTTCGGCGAGCGCGGCGGGCACCCACCGCTGGTCGCGCGTGCCGTGTGGTCGCGCCTCGCGGCGTGCGACGCGCTCGAGGGTGGCGCACGTGCGGTGCTGGCCACGGCAGACGTGGTGCGGATCGCGGTCCCCGATCGCGCGGTGGTCCGGGATGTCGATACGGTCGCCGATCTCGCCGACCTCGCAGCTTCGGGGGAGCTCCGATGAGGCGCGTGGTTTCGGCACTCACGGCGGTGCTCGCCCTCGCAGCGTGTACATCGCGCCGCCCGCAGATCGTCGCGCCGCTCGCGGACACCGTGGCAGGCAGTGATACCAGCGTGATCGCGGCGATGATCGCGGAGCTGCAGGACGACGTGCTCACGGCATACGAGCGCGACGAGCCTCCGGAGATCGAGACCGGCATGATCCCGCCCGCGATCGGCGGTGCGCGGATCGGTGTGGGCCCGGGCGACGTGCTGATCGCGGGCGAGCTCGAGCGCGCGCCGAGCCGGTGGCCGCTCCGGGTGGATCGCGACACGGTCACCGAGGTCCGGTCGAAGCGCCTCGAGACCCACCTCGCACAGGATCTCTCGGCCGCGTGGGTCGCCGACGAGCTGTCGTGGCGGATCTCGTTCTGTGGGCGCACCACCGTGATCCCGCTGCGGATCACGATGCTGTATGCGCGCGATGGAGATCGCTGGGTGCCGGTGTTCGAGCACACCTCGTTCGGGCACGCCCCGGCGCCGCATCACGACGGGCAGCTCTATGGCACCACGATCCCGGCGGCGGTGGTCTCCGGTGATCTCCGCGATGCGCTGTCTCGCGTGGCGTCTCCGGTGCTGTTCAACCAGCTCGCGCGCGATCCGAGCGTGGTCGCTACCGGTCCCGAGGCGATGCTGCTCGGCCCGGATGTCACGGCCGAGTGGCACGGCGTGGACGTGCTCCACGCGCAGCTCGCGCCGGGGCGGATGACCGCCGAGGATCGGCGGATCGGCACGGTCGGGCGGAGCCCGGGCACGTCGACGGTCGCCTACTGGATCGGCAACGTGATCGCGGATCTCCCCGCGCGCCCGGGGGTGGCCGCCGGCAAGGCTCGCCTCCGCGCCACGCTCGTGTTCGAGAAGCGTCGGTTCGTCACGGTCGTCCCCGATCGCAAGCCCGAGCCCACGCAGCGGCTCGAGGGCAAGTCATGCGGCGTGGACGCCAAGGACTGCAAGTGGGTGCTGGTGCAGGCCCACGTCAGCCAGCCGATCGGCGATCAGGATCTCGCGACCCGCGTGTTCGGGACCGCGCTGACCTCGACCGCGCTCGAGAGCGGCGAGCCCCTCAAGGTCACCTGCGATGACGGCCATACGCCCGATGGGCGCGCGCCGCTCACGGCTCCTGAAGTTGCGCCTCGGCGTCCGGCGGCGGCGGCGACAGGTACCCCATGATGTGCCCGTCGCGCAGATAGGTATCCGTCAGCCGCTTCTTCTTCGGCCAGAACGGCAGCATCCGCAGCGGCGTCATCAAGAGCGATCCGATCCCACCGATCAGCTTGCCGCCGTAGGCCTCGGCGACCAGCGCGGCGCGCTTCGCGCCACCGATCTCCGCGAGCGGGCGATCGAGTACACCGATCCGCTGCAGGCGCAGCTCGGCGCAGTGATTCGCGTGCGAGAGGAAGGCCGGCAGATGCTTCATCACCACGTGGTCGGCCGGGAGCCGCTTCTCGATGTAGCTCGCGATCCGGCGCACGCCCCACATCGAGACCAAGGACAGGCCGAGCAGGCGGCGGCGCAGCCACGGCTTGCCCTCGATCGCCTTCATGGTCTGGGTCTCGCCGAACTCGACATGCCGCTCCTCCTGCTTCACCGCGCGGCGCAGGATGTCCACGGACGGCTTGTGATCGAGCGTGTCGATCACGGCATAGAACGCCTGGAGGACGAAGCCCTCGCCCTGCGCCATCTCCAGCGCAACGTGCTCGGCCCACGACCCACCCATCATGCCGGTGGCGAGGAACCGCACCGCGGCGTGGGCGGGCTTCGGCGCGCAGCCGAGCATCGCCATGATCCGCAGGAAGTTATCGACGTGCTGCATCTCCTCGAGCGACTGCCGCGCGAGGAACTTGGCCGCATCGAAGTCCGGCGCCTCGTACAGCCAGTGCCCGACCTGGATGCCGGTGACCTCGCCATAGAGGAACTGGTTCAGCATCCACTCGAGGACCTCGCGGTCGGCAGAGGGGTCCAGCTTCGCGCCTCCGAAGTCGAAGGTCATCTCCTCGCGGGTCAGCAACATTTCGCTAGGGTGAGGATACCCCGGAACCCCAGGAAGGAACTGCGCCTTCGCGTGGCGGTTCGTGTATGGTGGACACCATGATGATCCGGCTGGTCGACCACCACGCTCCCACGGTCCGTGCCTGGGAGCGGACGTTCGCGGATGTCGAGAACGTCGAGGTGATCGAAGGCGACTACTTCGCGACGCCGGCCGACGCGATGGTGAGCCCGGCGAACAGCTTCGGGATCATGGATGGTGGGCTCGATCTCGTCATCCGAGACACCCTCGGATTCGACGTCCGGGACGCACAGCACGAGCACCTGGTGAGCTCCCCGAGTGTGGTCCGGGAGCACGCTGGCCCTGGCTGTGGTGGCGCCACGCCCCTTGCTCCTCCTCAACGCTCCTGGGTCCCCCCCCCCCCCCCGATCCGCTCACTGGTGTGCTGCGGGCTCGCCACCGGAATCGGTGGCATGGAGCCGGCCCGCTGCGCCGCCCAGATGCGGGTCGCGCTGGAGCAAGTGCGGAAACCGGCGCGGATCCCATCTTTCGACCAGATCCACCGCGTTCACGCGGCACTACGAATGACGTGAAGCCTACGCGCGCTTACGCGGGCGGGCCTTGGGCGGACGCGCGGCGTGGAAGTGCGGGCCGTGGATCGAGCAGGTCGGGTACTTCGCGACGATCGACTTCGCGTCCTTCAGGGCGCGCTGTCCATCGCGGTCATCGTCGTGCTGGAACGGGGAGCCGCAGTCGGTGGGGAAGAACGAGACCGTCGACTTCCCGGTGCTCTCGTCGACCGAGATGAAGATGCGATCAGGATTTCCGCGCAGGCGTAGCGTTTCCATGGTGACTCCAGGGTGCGCTCGCCCTCGGCCGCTCCCAGCGACCCCCGTTCGAACGTGTGATTCGTGTACCACGCACCTCCCGATCCGTCCAGTTACGTAGGGGCTTACGGAACCAGGGGAAATAGCCGCTGGGCGGCCATACGCGCGCGATCTCGGACCTTCCCGACGTCGAGCGTCTGCAGCGCGCGGTCGTGGACCACGAGCTTCCCATCGACGGCGACGTGACGTACGTCGCACGCCTGCGCGGCATACGCGATCGTCGACCAGGGTGATCCCGTGGGCACGGTGTGGAGGGCGTTGACGTCCACCGCGATCACGTCCGCGCGCTTGCCGAGCTCAAGCGAACCGATGGTGTCGGCCAGGCCGAGCGCGGCGGCGCCTCCCAGGGTCGCCAGCCGCACGACCTCGGGCGCGGGCAGGGCGCGCGGCCCGAACCGGGGCTTGTGAAGGAGCGCCGCGAGCCGGAGCTCGAGGAACCCATCGAGGTTGTTGTTGCACGGCGCACCATCCGCTCCCAGTGCCACGGCGACGCCCGCCGCGATCAGCTCGGGCACGGGGCAGAGGCCCGACGCGAGCTTCAGGTTCGATGACGGGCAGTGGCACACGTGGGCGCCGCGCTCCGCGAGCAGCCGCTTCTCCTCCGTGGAGAGGTGGATGCAGTGCGCGATGCACGTGTGCTCGCCCAGCAGGCCGAGCTCGTCGAGCACCAGGATGTTGTCCTTGCCGAACCGCTGGCGGACCAGCGCGATCTCGCCCTGGTTCTCGCTCGCGTGCGTGTGGATCCGGACGCCCTTCGCGCGTGCCTGCACGCCCACCTCGCGGAGCAGCTCGTCGGTGCAGGACAGCACGAACCGCGGCGCGTACGCATAGCGCAGGCGGCCCTCGGCGGCGCCGTGCCAGCGCGCGATGAGCTTCGCGGAGGCATCGAGAGAGCCGTGCGTGGACTCGCGGAGCCCCACCGGGATCTGCGGATCGTCGGCGTCCATCATCGCCTTGCCGATCGTCGCGCGGATCCCGGAGCGCTCGGCAGCGGCGAAGATCTGGTCCGTGTGATGGACCGTGCCCATGTCGAGGATGGACGTCGTGCCGCCGAGCAGGAGCTCTGCGCACGCCAGCTCGCCGCTCGCAGTGGCCGCGGCCTCGTCGAGCTTGCCCTCGTACGGCCAGATCACGGTGCGCAGCCAGTCGAGCAGCTCCATGTCATCGGCGCGGCCGCGCGCGAGCGTCTGGCAGGTGTGGACGTGCGCCTGGACCAGGCCGGGCATCACGATGCAGCCCGCGCAATCGACGATCTGGTAGTCCGAGGTCTGCGGCGTATAGGTGCCGCCCACGTGGACGAGCACGCCATCGACGCTGGCGACATCGCCGGCCAGCACGCGGTGCGCCGGGTCGATCGTCAGGATCGTCCCGCCTCTCAGGATCAGCTCACTCACGTGGGCGGGAGCTCGCGGCCGTTGAAGCCATCGGGGATCAGCTGCGCGAGGGTCCAGCTCCGGTGCTCACCGGCGGGGTTCACCGACGTGACGGTGACGTTCGCGGGATCGGCGGCGAACTCGAGCAGGACCTGACGGCACGCGCCGCACGGCGAGGACGGCGGCGAGGCATCGGTGGACACGACGACCTCCTGCAGCTCGAGCGCGCCGTGATTGACCGCGGCATAGATCGCGGTCCGCTCGGCGCACATCGAGAGCCCGTACGAGGCGTTCTCGATGTTGGCCCCTGTGAACACCTGGCCGCTGACGCGGATCGCGGCGCCGACGCGAAACTTCGAGTACGGCGCATAGGCGCCGCGCTGCGCCTCGATCGCCTTGCCGACCAGATCGTCCTTGCTCACGCGAGCTCTCCTCGGGTGGCGAGCGCCGCGAGGATGCCATCGAGCAGCCCCTCGAACGTCGCCCGGACCCGGGTCGCGGTCTCGGTGACCTCGTCGTGCGACAGCGCCGCGCCGGTGATGCCGGCGGCCTGGTTGGTGATGCACGAGATGCCGATCACGCGCGCGCCCATGTGTCGCGCGACGCAGACCTCGGGCACCGTCGACATGCCGGTGGCGTCCGCGCCGATCGTCTGCAGCATCTTGACCTCGGCGGGCGTCTCGTACGTCGGGCCGGGCATCGCGACGTAGACGCCCTCCTGGAGCGGGATGCTCGCCTTGGCGGCCACGTCCTTGACGAGCGCGCGCAGCTCCGGCGCGTACGCGGTGGTCATGTCGGGGAACCGGGGCCCGAGCCGGTCGTCGTTGGGGCCGCGCAGCGCGTGATCGCGGAGGAAGTCGACGTGATCGCGGATCAGCATCAACGTGCCCGGCGACCACCACGGGTTGAGCCCGCCCGCGGCGTTGGTGACGATCACGATCTTGGCGCCGAGCGCGATCAGCACGCGGGCCGGGAACGCGGCGACCGCGGCGCTGTGACCCTCGTACATGTGCACGCGACCCTGCATCGCCACGCACGCGGCGCCACTGCGGCGGCCGAGCACGAGCCGCCCCTTGTGACCCGCCACGTGGGAGCGCGGGAAGTGCGGGAGGTCTCCGTAGTCGATCGCGACCGGCTGCTCGAGCGAGTCCGCGAAGCCGCCGAGCCCCGAGCCGAGGATCAGCCCGACCTGCGGGACGAAGTCGGTGCGCTTGCGCACCGCTGTCACCGCCGCCTGGACGCGGTCGTACAGCGTGTCGACCGGCTCGCCACTCATCGCAGGACCTCGAGGATGCGGGAGGTGCGCACGGCCGGCGCGGGCATGTCGGGGGCTTGGATCACGAAGGCTCCGGAGATCATCGCACGCGCCTCGGCGAGCCGCGAATCTCCGGCGGGGAGGCTGTGCTGGAGCATCACGCTCGGCGGGCCCCCGGCCTCGATCACCTCGCCGAGGTACGCATCGACCACGAGCCCGGCCGACGGATCGATCTTGTCCTCCGCGGTCCGGCGCCCGGCGCCCAGCACGAGGGCGGCGATGCCGAGCGCCTCGCTGTCGATCGCCACGATCCGGCCGGGCGGGAGCATCAGCTCGTCGCGGGACGCCGGCTTCGGCAGGACGGAGCCGGGCGAGTCGCACACCCGCGGGTCTCCGCCCTGGGCCGCGACGACCTTCCGGAACACCTCGAGCGCACTGCCATCCGCGAGCGCCCGCTGGATCCGCGCCACGCCCTCGGCCGCGTCCTTGGCGACCCCGCCGAGCACGAGCATCTCGGCGCCGAGCACGTGCGTCAGCTCGCGGGTGTCCACCGGCCCGCCGCCGCGGAGCACCTCGATCGATTCGCGGATCTCGAGCGCGTTGCCGATCGTGCGGCCGATCGGTGCCTCCATGTCGGTCAGCACGCAGGTGATCTTCTTGCCGGCGCGCGTGCCGATCGCGCGCATCAGCGCGCACAGCTCGCGTGCGCGGGGGGCGGTCTTCATGAACGCGCCCTTGCCGACCTTGCAGTCGATCACCAGGCCATCGATGCCCTCGGCGAGCTTCTTCGACATGATCGACGAGGCGATCAGCGGCAGGGACTCGACGGTGGCGGTGACATCGCGCAGGGCATACAGGCGCTTGTCCGCCGGCGCGATCCGCGCGGTCTGCCCGATCAGGCACACACCGAGCGTGTCGACGAGCTCCTTGAACCGCTCGACCGGGAGGTCGACGCGGAAGCCGGGGATCGACTCGAGCTTGTCGAGCGTGCCGCCGGTGTGGCCGAGGCCGCGCCCGGAGACCATCGGCACCGCCACGCCGCACGCCGCGACCGCGGGCGCCAGCGGGATCGAGATCTTGTCGCCGACGCCGCCCGTGGAGTGCTTGTCGATCTTCGCGCGCGCGATCGAGGACAGATCGATCACGTCGCCGGAGCGCGTCATCGCATCGGCCCAGGTCGCGAGCTCGCGATCGTCGAGCCCCTTGTAGAAGATCGCCATCAGCATCGCGGCGATCTGGTAGTCGGGGATGCTCCCCGCCGTCACCCACTCGATGAACGCGCGGAGCTCTGCATCGTCGAGAGCGCCGCCGTCACGCTTCTTGCGGATCAGCTGGACCGGAAGCACTCAGTAGCCCTTGCCCTTGCCGTCCGCAGTGCCCGAGACGATCGCGACGGACGCCGAGGCACCGACGCGGTTCGCGCCGGCCTGCGCCATCTTCAGCACATCCTCGGCGGTGCGCACGCCACCCGAGGCCTTGACCCCGACGTCACCACCGACGATCCGCCGCATCAGCTCGACGTCCTCGACGGTCGCGCCGCCCTTGCCAAAGCCGGTGGAGGTCTTGACGAACGCCGCGCCCGCGAGCTTCGACAGCGCGCAGCCGATGATCTTCTGCTCGGTATCGAGCGCGCTGGTCTCGAGGATGACCTTGACGCCCGCCGGCGCCGCCGACTTGACGACCCGGCAGATGTCCTCGAACACGGTCTCGTAGTCGCGCGACTTGAGCGCGCCGATGTTGATCACCATGTCGATCTCCTCGGCGCCCTGCCGCATGGCATCGCGCGCCTCGTATGCCTTGGCCGTGGGGGCCATGGCACCGAGCGGAAACCCGACGACCGCGCACACCATCACGTCCGTCCCCGCGAGCAGGGACTTGCATAGCCCGACCCACGTGGTGTTCACGCACACGCTCGCGAACCGGTACTTGCGCGCCTCCTCGCACAGCTTGACCACCTCGTCGCGCGTGGCCTCTGGCTTGAGCAGCGTGTGATCGATGAGCTTCGCCATGTCGCCGGGCACGGCACCCACGCCGGGCAGGGCACCCACGCGCATCGCACCGGCACCCTCCATCGCGCGCACCGACCACGGGCGGCGCACCACGCACGAGCCGCAGCTCGCGCAGTCTTCTCCCGGTGCGGAGTCATCGTTGCACTCGCCGCGATCGCGCGGTGCGAGCGCGAGCTTCGCGGCGGCATTGGACGGCCCGTTCAGACGCTCCTGAACACGGCGCGCGATGATGTCGACGAGCTGGTCTACGTCGGTGCTCATACCCGCGGAACTATACGCCCCGAGCGACCGGGCGAGGAAGCGCCCCCGGGCTGTACCGGGGCGTGATCTCAGGGGTTCCGGGCCATGCGGAACGTGACGTCCTTCTGGGTCTCGTCGGCCCGGATCACGGTCTTGCCATGGGAGCGCGCGGTCTTGTTCTTCTCGTCGGGCGAGTCCACCCACTCGAGGATGCTGGGCGGCATGATGAAGCCCGGGGTGACCGCGGCCGCCTCCCACTCGGCGCTCGTCATCAACCGACCACCACGGGTGGTCACGTAGGACCGGGCCTGGTTGTACGAGACGTTGACCACCGGCGCGTCGGGCTTGCCGTCCTGCTCGTGCTTCGGATCGAACTTCTTGAACACGCTGACGGCCAGCGGCTGCGCATCGACATAGAACGCGACCGTGCCGTCGGCCTTCTTCACCGCGAGCATCCCGATCGGGGCCACCGGCTTGGCGCCCGCATCGGCGCTTCCGGCAGACACCGCGGCGTCGGCCGGCGTGGGCGGTGCGGTTCCTGGGGAGGAGCCCGTGCCGCGGCGCAGATACACCACGAGGCCGGCCGCGAACAGCGCGAGGCTCGCGAGCGTGACGAACACGAGCCAGCCCGGGAACGCGCGCGGGGTCGCGAAGTCGTGCCCGCCATCGCTGATCGTCGCCGATTGATCGAGCGCGCTCTGTAGCGGCGCGCCGCCGTCGGGCGACAGGATCATGTTCGGGCGCGAGCGTTCACGCGCCGAGTTGATCAGCATCGGGACCGAGCCGGGATCGAGGCGCGCGACGATCCCCGAGAGCTGCTCGATGAGCTCGGGGTAGTTCGGCCGCTCGGCGGGCTTCTTGCCCATCATCGTGCGTGCGAGCGCGGCGAGCTCGGGATCCACCGATGGGTTGGCCACCGCCGCATCGGGCGCGGGATTGCGCAGGTGCCGTGCGACGACCTTCAGGTACTTGTCCTCCTGCGGCTTGCCCGTGCGGAACGGAGGGATCCCGACGAGGAGGAAGTACAGCGTGCCGCCGAGCGCATAGATGTCGACGCGCTCGTCGATCGCTTCGCCGCGCGCCTGCTCGGGCGCGATGTAGTCGGGCGTCCCGACGACGACGCCCATCGCGGTGAGCGCCGGCTCGGCGCCCGGATCGACGGGCTTGGCGAGGCCGAAGTCGGTGACCTTCACGCGACCATCGCTCTGGCGCACGAGGTTCGAGGGCTTGACGTCGCGATGGATCAGGCCGGCCTTCGCAGCGGCGGCGAGCCCCTGCGCGGCATCGAGCACCGCGTGCGCGGCGGACAGCGAATCGAGCGGGCCCTTCTTCTCGATCGTCGTGCCGAGATCGGTGCCGTCGAGGAGCTCCATCGCGATGTACGGGCGCTCGTCGAACTGGCCGTTCGCGAACACCTGCACGACGTTCGGGTGACTGATCGCGGCGACCGCGCGGCCTTCGCGCACGAACCGCGCGCGGAGCTCCGGGCTGTCCTTGTGCTTCTCGCTGAGGATCTTGATCGCGACGCGGCGATTGAGGCCGGTGTCGACGCCTTTGAACACCTCACCCATCGAGCCCGAGCCGAGCGTTCCCTCGACGCGATAGGCGCCCAGGATCGTTCCGGGCTGGGGATTCGGCACGTCGTCATCTTATCCCATGAAAGCGTGTGGTTGCGCGTTGCTGGGTTCGAGAGTCTCCGGCAGGTCGGGTTGCCAGCGCAGGCTCGCCAGCCACAGATCCCTAGCGAACCCACCGAGATTGCGCACGCCTCATGTGGTCCATCCCATGCAGCCCTCCGTGGCCGGAGTTGACATGGCGAAGCAAGAATCGACCGCGATCAACGACCTGATCCACCTCGTCCAGGGGCGGATCATCGACCACGGCGAGGACGTCGCGCACGACCACCTGTTCGTGACCGCGCCCCCAGCCCACGCGATGCCGGCGCCGCTGCCACGTCGCCGCGCGCCGAATGCCACGCCACCCGCGGTCCCGATCGAGGACTACGCGGACGATGACTCCGAGACCCAGGTGGATCCGCATGCGATGGCGAGGTTCGCGGCGGGCAGCGCTCCGCAGCAGTTGCCACAGCCGCAGCCGATGCCGCAGCCGATCCTCCCGCAGTACGCGTATCCGACGCCGGCGCCGCTGCCTCCGATGCCGTATCACGCGTCCGTCGATGCCACCGAGCGCGTCGCGCAGTACGACCCGCTCCCCGCGATGGAGTGGCACGCGCGCCAGGCGCCGCCGCCACGCTCGGCAGGGCCGTTCGATCGACTCGAGACCGTGCGCGTCGCGGCGCTGCCGCCTCCCGCCGCCGAGCCCGAACCCGGCACGGCCGGAGAGTTGCGAGAGCTGCGCGCGATCCTGTCGCAGCTCGCGTTGCCGTTCGCCGGCCTCGCGGTCGTGATGATGTTCGTCGGCGGCTACGTCGTCCACAACGGGCAGGGCGGCCACAAGCGCGAGGTCCCGATCGTGATGACGGTGTCGCCGCCGGCGGTCGAGTCACCACCAGCGCCCGTCGCGTCGCCGGTACCCGAGGCGGCCGCGGGCGCCGCGGTCGTACCCGTCGCCGAGGTCGCGGCGGTCGCGCCGGTCGCCACGGTCGCGCCCGTAGCCGAGGTGGCGGCCGAGCCGACCAGCGAGGTCGTCGCTGCCGCGGATGTCGCAGCCGACGCAGACGCAGAAGCCGAGATCGAGATGGCGCCGACCACCGTGGTCAAGCACCACCGCGCGAGCAAGCGGTCATCATCGCGGTCATCGTCGTCATCGTCGTCGTCGCGTCGTCGCGCACCATGGCCCGCGTCGCGCGCGCCGAGCCCAAGCCGGTCGCTGCTGCGAAGCCGCGGCGCGGCGCCGATCCGATCGCCGTCGCGCTCGCCGAGCCCACGAAGACCCGGTCCCCGGCGAAGGGCTCGGGCACCGGCCCCGGCAAGCTCACGATCACCAGCAGCCCGTCCGCGCTGATCTACGTCGATGGCCGCTCGACCAACCAGATGACGCCGAAGACGTTGAGCCTGTCCCCGGGCAGCCACAAGATCACGCTGCTCGAGATCACCTCGCGCAAGGCCAAGACCGCCGAGGTCGACGTCCCCGCCGGCGGAGCCGCGTCGGTCGCGAAGAAGTTCTAATAGCCGCCACCGCCGCCGCCACCGCCACCGCCGTCGGTTCGCTGCGACAGGTTCTCGAACCGCGTGTAGCGACCCTCGAAGTGGGTCTCGACCATGCCGGTCGCGCCGTGACGATTCTTGCCGAGGATGACCTCGGCGACGTTCGGGTTCTCGGCGTCCTTGTTGTAGACGACGTCGCGGTAGATGAACATGATGACGTCGGCGTCCTGTTCAATTGCGCCCGAATTATGTGAAATAACAGCGTTATTTGCGATCCAGCTTTTCAATTCCGGGACGGTCAGATCGAACACGGGCTCCTCGCCAGCAGGCTCGATCGACTTGATGCGATCCCAGAACAGATCGTCGGTTGCGCGCTGGGCGAGCTGATCGTCACCAAGGATGGCCGCGTAGCGGGCGACGAGCGGGCGCGAGGGTGCGTGACGGAACATGCCTCCAGCGGACGCGAGCCCTCGGGCGCGTGCGAGCTGGATCGGCGCCATGCCACGCTGCCCCATCACGAGCTTCACGCGCTCGAGGATCTCGATGGGAAGCGTGTCGACGTTCGTGTTCGACACCGGCTGCTCGTCGAGGAAACATTCGAGAGCTGCGGCCTGATCGACGCGCGGGCCATACGCCCCCACCACCTCGATGAACCGACGTTGCTGTTCGACTCCGTAGATGTCGACGGGATGCTGCGGCTTGTACTTGCCCTGTGCGATCTGCCGGATTCGACCCACGATATCGAGCCGCGCCAGCAAGGTCGCCACATCGTGGGCGAGGCCGAGGCTGCTGGTCGCGAGATAGACGCGGGAGCTGTCCTCGTGGACCGCGTTCCAGATGCAGCCATCCGTGGCCCACAGATGCCGCAGGAACAGCGCGATCTGCTTGTTGTCGAGCTGGAACACTTCCCTCGGAACGCGCTTCTCGTGCGAACGCTGCCCGAACACCCCGAGCCCGCGCAGCCACTTGTTGACGCCGGCCGGGTGCCACCGGTTTCCGTTGCCGCTGATCAGCAGCTGGAACCAGCTTCGCCGACCCGCGTAGCGCTTGACGGTGCAGCCGAGCTCGGTCGCGCCTTCGATGACCGCCTGCGCGTTGTCCTCGGATTCCGTCGTGTAACGCATCGGCTGCTGATTCAGGTAGCTGCCGTCGCCGATCAGCTGGCCGAGCAGCGCCACCCGGGCGTCAGTCCAGCGCTTCGGCTTGGCGGGCGCGGGGAGCCTGCGGGCGATCGCCAGGCGGTCGCCCGCCGCTAGCTCCTCGACGCGCTTCCATCCGTCGGGGCCGTAGAGGCGGTGCTTGCCGGTGCATCGGATGCTCCGTCCGCTCGCCAGCTTCACTTCGAAGATCGGCTTCGTGCCGACACACCAGACCTTGTCGCTGTGCGCCGTGGTGAGCCGGCCCTCCGGGGTCATCGCGATGACCTCGGGCGTGGTGCCGACCAGCGACTCGATCGGGACGTGGCGCCCATCGGCGAGCGCCACGAGGGTGTCGCCGGTGACGCACTCACGAAGATCCGAGAGCTGCGGCCGCTTGTCGGTGCGTTGCTCGAGTGAGCGGTTGAGCTGCGAGAGCGCGAGCACCGGGCAGTGCAGTTCTTTGGCGAGGCTCTTGAGGCCGCGGGAGATCTCGCTGATCTCCTGCTCGCGCGAGGCCTTCGCGGCCTGCGGAGAGCCGCGCATCAGCTGGAGGTAGTCGATCAGGATCAGGCCGAACTTCTTGTCGCCGAACAGCTCCTTGTTCTGGCGGAACCGGCGCGCGCGCGCGCGGACCTCGCGCAGCGACAGGGCGGGGGTGTCATCGATCAGGATCGGCGCCTTCGACAGCGTGGCCGCCGCGTAGGTCAGGTTCGTCATGTCCTGCCGCTGCAGCTGGCCGCGGCGCAGGGCGGAAGAATCGACGCGCGCCTCGGAGCACAGCATGCGCTCGGCGAGCTGGGTCGAGGACATCTCGAGCGAGAACACCAGGCAGGGCCAGCCGCCCGACGTGGCTGCGTTCTGCGCGAGGGACAGCGCGAACGAGGTCTTCCCCATCGCGGGACGTGCCGCGAGGATGATGAGCTCCGTCGGCTGCAGGCCGGCGGTCTTGGCGTCGAGGTCGGCGAACCCGGTCGGCACGCCGGTGATGCCGCCGGCGGACTTGAAGCGCTCGTCGAGCGAGCTGAACACCTTCTTGACCAGCGACTTGATCGGCTCGGGGCCGGCCTTGTCCTTGCGCTGCGTGACCTCGAAGATCTTCGCCTCGGCGTCATCGAGGTAGTCGCGGACCTCGAGGCCATCCTCGTACCCGCGCTCGTGGACCTCGTTGGTCGCGAGCATCAGCTTGCGGGCCTGGTGCTTGTCGGTGACGATCTCCGCGTACGTGGCCACGTTGTCCGCGGTGGGCACGCGCAGTGCGAGCTCACCGAGGAACGAGATGCCGCCGATCGCATCGAGCTTGCCCTGCTTCTCGATCTCGACCTCGAGGGTCACGACATCGATCGGCTTCGCGGTCGCCTCGAGGTTGCGGATCGCCTGCCACACCACCTTGTGGCGCATGTCGTAGAAGTCATCGACCTCCACGGACTCGAGGTTGGTCAGCACCTCGTTGCGCAAGATCACGCCACCGAGGATCGAGGCCTCGGCGTCCAGGTTGTGCGGAAGCACTCTCCGGTCGCGTGACATTGCGGACAAGGTACACCGCCCCGGTGGGGCTGCCTACCTGCGAAGCTCGGCTCGAACCGCTCTCACGTAGAGAGCGACTCGAGCCCGGCGCTCACTTGTCTTTACCGACGACCCAGAACTTCAGATTCGCGATGACGCCGGCCGCGAGGCGCACGGGCACCTCGTACTTGCCGAGCGCCTTCACCGACGTGTCGAGCTGGATGATCCGGTGATCGATGTCGACACCGGCGCGCTTCAGCTGCTCCTGGATGTCGCGGTTGGTCACCGAGCCGAACAGCTTCTCGTCCTCGCCAACGTTGCGCTCGAACTGGAGCGTCATGACGTTGATCTTCGCTGCGAGCTCGGTCGCGGTCGCCCGCTCCTTGGTCACGCGGCGCTCGATCAGAACCTTCTCGTGCTCGAGGCGGTTCTTGTTGCGGACCGTGGCGCTGACGGCGAGGCCGCGCGGCACGAGGTAGTTCCGGCCGAAGCCGGGCTTGACGGAGACGAGCTCCCCGGCCTTGCCGAGGTTGTCGACGTCCTGCGTGAGGATCACTTGCATCGCCATGACTAGTCTCCCGTCACCGAGAACGGCAGGAGCGCAAGCATGCGCGCCCGCCGGAGGGCCGTGGAAATCACGCGCTGCTGGCGAGCGCTCGCGCCGCTGATGCGACGCGGGATCATCTTGCCGCGGTCCGTGACGAACGACCGCAGGATCTGCGGGTTCTTGTAATCGATCTTCGCGACGATCTCGTCGGACAGCAGCTTGCGCTTGCCCGTACCGCCGCGGCCCTTGCCGCCGCGGCGATCATCGCCATCGCGATCGAGGTCATCATCACCGCCGCCGGGCGGGCCGCCGCGCTCACCGCGGGGTGCATCCATACGAGTCGTCATGGCTTACTCCTTGTCCTCGGTGGCAGGCTCGGCGGCCGCGGCCGGAGCCTCGACTGCCTCGGCAACGGGCTTCTTCGAGCCCGGGATCACATCGCCGTCATCATCGTCGCCGTACAGGTCGTTCTCGTCAGACGACATGCCATCGCCGCCGCGCGAGAGGAACATGTCCTCCTCGTCGGCCGCGGTCTGGGCCGCCTTCTCGTAGGACGTGTCGTCGATCTCCGACGGACGCGCGCCAACATCGACATCCTCGTCGACCTTGACCGTCAGGTAACGGATCACGGAATCGAGCATGCGGAGGTTACGCTCGGTCTCCTCGACGACGCCCGGCTGCGCGAGGTACTGCCAGTACAGGTAGATACCCTTGCGCTCCTTGGCGACTTCGTAGGCGAGGCGGCGCTTGCCCCAGTTGTCGACCTTGACGATCTTGCCGCCCATGCCCTCGATGATCCCCTTGATGCGGGTGTTCACCTCGGCGACGCCCTCGTTGGACGTGTTGGGACGCAGGATGTACGTGGTCTCGTATTCGCGAGCCGTGTTCGGCTTGTCTTTCTGACTCTGCAGACGTGCCATGTAGCTTCCTCTTGGGTGTGAAGCCCGTCCCTGGCGGGGGGCGAGCGAGGTCTTGTAGGGGGCGGTCTATATCACGGGGTTGCGAGATTGGAACGGGCGTTGTGCTGATTCATCGCCGGCCCGATGCCCTTGGCGAGGACGCACTCGACGTCCTCGCAACCCGCTGCGATCACGGCGGTCAGCGCCTGGGCCTGCGCCTGGGGAAAGTCGGAGAGCACCCAGCCGGCGGCGTCCTTGGCGCCAGGTGGCGCCTTCGGGTCCCGGCCGATGCCCATGCGCACCCGTGCAAAGCCGGGCTCGCCGAGCTGCTCGATCATCGACCGTAGCCCGTTGTGGCCGCCATGGCCCCCGCCGCTCTTGAGCCGCACGATCCCGAACTCGAGGTCGAGCTCGTCGTGGACGACCAGGATGTTGGGCACCTCGATCGAGTGGAACTGCGCCGTGCGCTGGACCGCGAACCCCGAGAGGTTCATGAACTCCATCGGCCGGAGCAGCACGCACCGCTCGCGGCCGCGCTCGGTCGTGACGATGCCACTGGCGGTGTCGCCGCCGAGCTTGCCGCCGGTCTTCCAGGGAAGTCCGTGCTTGGCAGCCAGCTCGTCGACGACGCGGAACCCGATGTTGTGGCGGTTGCGTTCGTACTTGGAGCCCGGATTCCCGAGCCCGACGACCAACCACATGACGACGCTTCCGACCGACTACTTCTTCGCGGGAGCCTTGGCCGCCGGAGCCGCGGCCTTGCCGCCAGCTGCCGGAGCCGCGGCCTTGCCGCCAGCCGCCGGAGCCGCAGCCTTGCCGCCAGCTGCCGCCGGAGCCGCCGCCGCACCAGCTGCTGCTGGAGCCGCCGCCGCGCCATCGGCCGGAGCCGCGCCGTCGGCCGGGGTCGCGACCACATCGGCTTCCGGAGCCGCGCAGGTCACGATCGCGAGGTCGCGGAGCGTCACGGACGTCACGCCCGCGGGGAGCGCGATCGTCGAGACGTGGAACACGTCGCCGATCTCGAGCGGCGAGACATCGATGGTCAGCTTGACCGGGATGTCGCTCGGCTTCGCGCGAACCTCGAGCTTGCGGAGGACGATGCGGATCTGGCCGCCGTCGATCGCGCCCTTCGGCTTGCCGATGAACTCGAGCGGAACCTCGGCGAGGACTTCCTTGTTCGGATCGATCGCGAGGAGATCGACGTGCGTGATCTCGCGGCGCAGCGGGTGGAGCTGGTACTCCTTCACGAGCGCGTGCAGCGAGGTCTTCTTGCCGTCGCCCTCGATCGTGAGATCGATGACGGTGTTCTGCTTGCGGACCGGGTCGAGCGCGCCCTTGAGCGCCTTGACGTCGATGATGATCGGCAGCGGAGCGATCTTGCCGTTGACCGACACTCCGTAGCAAACCCCGGGGACCTTCCCCTTGTTGCGGAGCGAGCGCGACGCGCCCTTGTGGCCGACGCTGGTGCGAACTTCGACAGTGAGCTTTCCGACTTCCATGACGTTCTCTCTCTTCGGGGGTATCGACGGTCTCGGGCGCAGAGGTCTACTACATGAACAGCGAGGAGATCGAGTCCCCGTGATGAATCCGCTTGATTGCCTCGCCCAGGAGGCGTCCGACGCTCTTGACGCGGACCTTCGAGCACGCTGAGCCCTGTTCAGACAGGGGGATGGTGTTGGTGACCACCACGTGGGACAGGGGCGAGTCCTGGATGCGCTGGACCGCCTTGCCCGAGAACACCGCGTGGCTGGCGCAGCACGAGACCGAGGACGCACCCGCGTTGATGATCGCGTGGGCCGCGTTGGTCAGGGTGCCGGCGGTGTCGATGATGTCGTCGACGATCACGGCCTTCTTGCCGCGGACGTCACCGACGATGTTCATGATCTCGGAGACGTTGGGCGCGGGACGCCGCTTGTCGATGATCGCGAGGCCGGCGCCGAGGCGCTTGGAGAACGCGCGTGCGCGCTCGACGCCACCAGCGTCGGGCGAGACCACGACGGTCTGATCGCCGCCGTACCCGAGGGTGCGGAGCTCCTCGATCAGGACGGGCATCGAGTACAGGTGATCGAACGGGATGTCGAAGAAGCCCTGGATCTGACCGGCGTGGAGATCCATCGCGAGCGCGCGATCGGCGCCCGCCGCGGTGATCAGGTTCGCGACGAGCTTCGCGGTGATCGGGGTGCGGGGCTTCGCCTTGCGATCCTGCCGCGCGTATCCGAAGTACGGGATGATCGCGACGATGCTGCCGGCCGAGGCGCGCTTGAGCGCATCGATCATGATCAGCAGCTCCATCAGCGACTGGTTCGGCGGCGAGCACGTGGGCTGCACGACGAAGCAGTTGACGCCGCGGACGTTCTCGCCGACCTCGACGTAGATCTCACCATCCGAGAAGGTGATGACGTCCGCGCGGCCGAGCGGAATCTCCACGAACTTGCAGATCTCGTCTGCCAGCGCGCGATTTGCGTTGCCCGTGAAGATCGAGAGCGACTTCAACACCTATAGGCTCCGTGGAGGACTCGCGATCTACCGTTTTATGGCGCTTCACGTCAAGCACCATCTTGTGGCTAACGCCCGAAAATCACGTAGGTATGCGCAACCCGAGATCACGGGCCCGCGAGATCAGCTGCGACACCTCGACCTCCGAGAGGGCAACCGCTTCCTCTGCGAGCATCACCGGCGCCCCATTGTCGATCCGGTAGCGGAGCCGCGAGGCCGGGCAGACCAGCACGTCATCGCTCGGGAAGTAGATCAGGCCCTGCTTGGATACCGGTCAGACCAGGACCGCGAGGAGATCGGGGGAAAGCACGCCTGCTTCGTAGCCGAAAAAGCAGAAGGCCTCCAGGGGAGGCCTTCGCTACCGCAGTGGCGGACGAGTTACGGGGCGGGGGCGGGCGCCGGCGCCGGCGCCGGTGCTGGACCCGTCAGGTTCGAGATCAGCTTGAACTCGACGCGGCGGTTCTTGGCGCGCGCGGCGGCCAGCTTGCCGGCCTTGAGGCCCGCGGGCGCCTCGACGGGCTGGCTGTCACCGTAGCCGGTCGCCGTGAGGCGGCCTTCCTCGATGCCCTTGCTGACGAAGTACTTCTTCACGCTCTCGGCACGGGCCTGAGACAGCGCCTGGTTGTCGGCGAACACCTTGCTGCCCTTGAGCGGCTGGTCATCGGTGTGGCCCTGGATCTCGAGCTTGAGGTCCGCGAACTCCTTGAGCACCGCGACGGCCGTGTCGAGCGACTTGTTCGAAGACGCCTGGAGGTCCGCCGAGCTGACCTTGAAGTTGATGCCCTTGATGACACCCGTGAACGCCTTCAGCTTCGCCGGGATCTCGTCCGGGCAGCCGTCGTCGTCCTGGAAGCCGTTCTTGGTCTCGGGGTCGGTCGCGCACTTGTCCTGCGCGTCCGGCACGCCGTCGCCGTCGTTGTCCGGATCCGGGCAACCGTCGTCGTCCTGGAAGCCGTCCTTGTCCTCGGCCTCGTTCGGGCACTTGTCGGCCGCATCGGGCACGCCGTCACCGTCGTTGTCCGGATCGGGGCAGCCGTCGTCGTCCTGGAACGAGTCCTTGTCCTCGGCGTCGGTCGGGCACTTGTCGGCCGCGTCGGCAACGCCGTCGTTGTCGTTGTCCGGATCGGGGCAGCCGTTGTCGTCCTCGAAGCCGTCCTTGTCCTCGGCCTCCTGCGGGCACTTGTCGGCATCGCCGACGATGCCGTCCTTGTCCGGATCGTTATCCGGCGGCGGGGCGACGATCGCCTTGTCGACCGTCTTGCGGCCGAACTCCTTGTAGATCGAGAGCAGGAGCTCGAAGTCCTGCGTGAAGCCGTCGTCGGCGCTCGACGGGACGAACAGGAGCCGCGCGTCTGCGCGGAGGCCCCAGCCGTTGTCGACGCGGTACTTGGCGCCCACGCCGGCGTAGATCGCGGCGTCGGTGTCCTCGGCGACCTGGTCGGGCCCCTTGGTGTCCACGACCTGGAACGCGCCGGCGCCCGCGAGGACGAACGGAACGAGCTTGGTGGCGGGGTTGTTGGCGCGGAACTGCGCCACGAGGTGAGCGCGGTAGGTCAGGTTCCAGATGTCGAACACCTGGTCACGCGACTCGCTCGGGATCACGCCCACTTCGGCCTCGACGCCGAGCATGTCCCCGAAGAACACGCCGAGCCGGAGGCCGAACAGCGCCGAGTTGCGCTCGGACGTGGCGGTCGGCACATCGGCGACGCCAAGCTCGTTTTTGTCGCTGAACACGTGGATGCCGGCGGTGCCGCCGACCTCGACGTTGGCGTGGGCGGTGGGTACGGTCGCGAAGGCTGCGACGCCTGCGGCCAGGGCGGCAACAACAGTTGGGCGGAACAAGCGATTCATTGTGAAGACAATCCTTTGTTGTCGTTCCGGCCGGTCCCGACGTGCGAGGGGGATCGGACCATCTCGTATGCCGCGTTGATATCCCCTCGGGGAAGCGATTTCCAGATCTTGCGGCAACTTAGTTGATCGGAGCGATCGCCCTTCAGCCCCGTGGCTTGTTTGCGAAGAAGGCCGGATCCACACGTAACGTCTGCGGAATCCTCTCGCGCCGATCCCGGATCTGCGATCGGCTGACCGAGTACCGCAAGGGCAGGCTCTCGGACACCGAGATCGATCGCGGGAGATAGAGCGTGGCGCACGCGGGACCGCCGCCGGCTTTGCCGAACAGCTCGAACAGTGGGACACGGTGCGTCACCAGGCCCAGTCCCTCCAGCGCGCTGACGAACGCGGCGGACACCCCATCGGGGACCAGCACGCCGCCCGCGACCTGCCGCGAGTTGCCGGCGTACTGCTCGACCGCGTCGTCACGATCGATCGGCAGGATCCGCTCGGCGCCGAGCACCCCGGCGACGATCTCGGCGCCGTCGCCGTACAGCCCCTGGGCGTAGTGGGCGAGGACCGCCGGCCCGGCGTGCGGCCGCGCGCCGAACTGGACGGTGTCGCCGTGGAAGTGCGGATACACCAGCTCGGCGTAGATCCGCGCGGCCTCCGGGACCCCGGCGTGATCCGCAGCGAACGCCACGCCCGCGCGGGTCGAGCGCGAGCTCTTCGGCGTGGTCTGCGCATCGTAGTGACCGGGGACCGCATAGGTCAGCACCACGTGATCGCCGACGGTGGCGACGTCCGCCATGCCCTCCCAGCGATGCGGGTTCGCCGTGATCTCGAGGGCCAGGCCGGCGTCGTCGGCGAGCGCGGCCAGGATCGCCTCGTAGTAGGGGACCTCGGCGCGGCGATGCTCGAGCATGTGCGGCATCACCGCGCGCAGCACGTGATCGCGCACGGTCACCCACGGGCCGTTCGCGGCGAACACCCGCCCGGTCATCACCGCATCGATCGTCCCGAGCAGCTCGCGCGAGCCCGCGGGGTGGATCCCGCCGGCGCCATCGACCTCGAGCGTGTCGTGATCGAGGAACGGATCGTCGGCGGCCTCGAACTGCACGATCGCATCGCCACCGCACGCGACGATCGCATCGAGGATCGACAGCCACTCGTCGTACGCGCGCCGCGGCGAGTACGTGAGGTGGGTGACCTCACTCTTGTAGTTGGCGCCGGCCTTGTTGACGGTCGCGGGGACCGGCGGGCGGACGATCAACAGCTCGCCGTAGACATCCTCGAGCGGCTTCACGCGCCGGAGACTACCGCGAGTCGCTTGACCTCCGCGTGGCGGCGCGCGATCGCGGCCACCGCCTCGATCCACGCGGGCGAGCTGTTGAGCGAGGGGATCAGCACCAGCTCCTCGCCGCCGGCCGCGGTGAACTGCGCCTTCGCGCGCATGCCGATCTCCTCGACCGTCTCGAGACAATCGGCGACGAACGCCGGGCACATCACCGCGAGGCGCTTCTTGCCCTTGGCCGCGAGCTCGTCGAGCAGGATGTCGGTGTACGGCTGGATCCAGGGCGTGCGGCCGAGCCGTGACTGGAAGCCGACCGTGTACCCATCGGCGGCGAGGCCGAGCCGCGCGGCGAGTGCACGCGCGGTGTGGAAGCACTGCGCGCGGTAGCAGTTCTTGCTGGCGAGCGTGTCGCAGCAGGTCTCCGACGAGAAGCAGTGCGAGCCGGTGACGTCGGTCTTCTTGATCTGCCGGACCGGGAGGCCGTGGAACGAGAACAGCACGTGATCGGGGCGCGCGGCCGCGATCGCCGGGGCGCCGACCGCGGCGAACGCATCGAGGAACCCGGCATCGTCGAAGAACGCGGGGACGAACTCGGGCGTGGGCAGGCCGCTGTGACCGCGCGCGAGCTCGGTGACCCGCTCCACCGCGGTCTCGGTCGACGACATCGCGAACTGCGGGAACAGCGGCAGGACGATCAGCTTGTCGACGTTGGCCGCCTTCATCGCGGCGAGGCCACTGGCGATCGAGGGGTTGCCGTACCGCATCACCAGCTCGACCTTCCAGCCATCGCCGAGCGCGGCCGCGACCCCGGCCGTGAGGTCCTGCGAGTGATACATGAGCGGCGAGCCCCGCTTCGGATCCCAGATCTGCTGATACGCGTGCGCGCTCTTCGCCGGGCGGCGCGGGAGGATGATGAGATTGAGGAGCATCCACCGCCCGATCGGGTTGATGTCGATCACCCGCGGGTCGCCGAGGAACTCTCGGAGGTACCGGCGGACCGCCGGCGTGGTGGGTTCATCGGGGGTGCCGAGGTTCAGGAGCAGGAGGCCATGGGGCATGCGGAGACCCCGGTCTGGCGAACCGGACCCCGAATGTCAAGGAAGGGACCGACCCTTGGGGCAGCTTTCTGAGAAGGCACTGAAACGAGCCAGATCGGCGGGCCGAAGCGTGCCGGGCCTCACCAAAAACCGGGAGCGGTGGGATCGCGCGTGAAGTGAACGATCTCAGCTTCTTGAAAGATGTTTTGGGCTTCCTGTTTGACCTCCCGCGTGGCGGCTGCATTATCCGTTCGTCATGGCTGGGTACCCGGGACATCCATTGCCCAAGAAGCTTGGGATCAAGGCAGGCCACAAGGTGTGCCTGCTCAATGCCCCCGGTGCGTTCGAGCGCACGCTGATCAGCGATGACGTCCGCATCACCCACGACCTGCGCCTGCCGCCGGTCGACATGGTGATCCTGTTCGTCGACTCCCTGGCCGAGCTCGAGCGGCGCGTCACCGATGTGGTGGGGCGGCTTCACCCTGCAGGCGGGTTCTGGGTCGCGTGGCGCCGGAACTGCCGCCGCGCGTACGAGATCACCCATGACGTCGTCCAGCGGATCGCGCTCGCCGCCGGCATGACGATGAACAAGGTCTGCTCGATCGACGATCTGCACTCGGGTGTGCGCCTGGTCCTGCGCGGAGAGATCCGCGAGGCGATGGCGTATCGCGCCGAACCGCCGATGGTCTCCCGCCGCACGCGTCGTCCCACCGCTCGGATCGCGCCGCGGATCGCGCGCGCCAGTGGGGGTGGATCGTCTCTGCGCCGCGTCCGCGCCCGCTCCACCAAGTAGCGGCGCCGTTCCGCGCGGCCGGGTGTGCTCTGCGATATCGTGCGCTCCATGCAGCGCCTTGCCATCGCCGCGCTTGTACTGGCCGCGTGCGGTACGAGCGAAGACGAGCGCCCCCGGAACCTCGACTACATCACCGAGGCCATCCTCGTCCCGAGCTGTGGAGCGGCGACCTGCCACTCCGCCTTCAAGGGCGCTGATGGCTTCGTGTTCGATTCGATCGAGGGCGCGCGAGCGACGTTCCAGAACGACATCCAGCTGATCGCCTTCGAGGAGAGCGATCCGACCAAGACTCCCGGGCTGCTCCTGAACCTGACGATCGAGCAAGCCGGGGCGCCGCGGATGCCTTACAACGCGCCGCTCCCCGATGTCGACGTCGCGCTGATCGAGGACTGGCTCCGCGCCGGCGCGCCGGGCGTGTGCAACAACCTCGGCGGCTCCGCGTGCCTGGGCAACTACAAGCTGCCCTGCAAGCACGCCGACGTCGGCAAGGGAGAGGAGGGCGCGTACGATCTGAGCAAGCTCACCCAGGCCAACAACTGCACCGCCACGGGCAAGACCTGCGTCGCCGGGGAGTGCCTGTGAAGCGCGTCCTCGGCTTCCTCGTGCTCGCGCTCACGGTGTGGGCCACCGCCGGCGATGCGCAGGCGTATCCGCAGTTCCAGCTCGATCGCGATCAGACCTGCACGGGCTGTCACATCTCGCCCGCGGGCGGGAACCTCCTCAACGAGAACGGGCTCGCCGTCGCCGAATCGCTGGCGCAGTGGGGCACGGCCCCCGAGTTCTTCTACAACGCGTTCACCCCGCCGAGCTGGCTCACCCTCGGCGGCGATTTCCGCAGCGCGGCCGGCTACATCCAGGCACCGAGCCGCGTGCTGACCGCGTTCCCGATGCAGTACGAGGCGTACGCGAACGCCGCGATCGGGCACTTCACGATCCACGCGAACGTCTCGCCGCGGCCCGCGCAGGTCGGCAACGAGGCCGCCACGCACGTGTGGTCGCGCGAGCACTATGTGATGTGGCAGCAGCACCCGGGGGAGAACTTCGGCGTGTACGCGCGCGTCGGCCGGTTCATGCCGGTCTATGGCCTGCGGCTCGCCGAGCACCCGGTGTACACGCGCCGCTACGGCGGCACGCAGCTGTATGCCGACACCTACGGCGCGCACGTGGCGCTGATCCAGCCGAAGTACGAGGGCCACCTCACCGGCTTCATCCGCGATCCGCTGATCGACACCGTCGAGCACAGTAACGGCGTGATGGCTTATGCCGAGGTGCGGCCCACCGAGCGCCTCGCCCTCGGCGGGGAGGGCATGTTCACGCGCTCCCCCGATGCCAAGGACTTCGGCGGCGGCGTCACCGCCAAGCTGTTCGTGCCGGAGGCCAAGCTCGTGCTGCAGGCCGAGCTCCAGTACGGGAACAAGATCATCGACACCAGCCCCACCAACGCCGCCGGCGGCGCGCCGCTCAAGCTCGTGGGCTACCTGCTCGCCTCGCGCATGCTCGGCAGCTCGTTGTTGCTCGACCTGGGCCTCGGCCACTACGACTCGAACTTCCGGATCAAGAACCTCGATCGCGACTGCGTGGACCTCAACCTCCACTGGTTCGTGGACTCGCACGTCGAGCTGCTGCTGACCAACCGCATCGAGATGCTCGCGTTTGGCAAGGGCGGGCCGTCCGGCGGGTACTCGCTGCTCCAGTTTCACTATCGGCTGTGAGCCCGGCGCGATCTTCGCTAAGGTCTGCGCCCCATGCGCCCGACCTCGCTCGCTGTTCCATTCGTCGCCTCGGTCCTCGTCCTCGCCAACGCGTGCGGCGGCTCGGGCTCCTCCACCGGTGACGACACCACGCCGCCGCCGTTCGATCCGATCGCGCTCGCCAGCGAGGTCTCGCAGCCCGAGCTCGAGAAGACGATCGCCGAGCTCTCGGCGATGCCGACGCGGTACACGCTGACCCAGGGCGACGAGACCGCGCGCGACTACCTGGTCGGCCGTGGCCGCGCGCTCGGCTTCGAGCCGCAGCTCGATCCGTTCCAGGTCGCCGGCCAGACCGCGACCAACGTGATCTTGAAGCTGCCCGGCACGGTGACCCCCGAGGTCGTCTACATCTTCTCGGCGCACTACGACTCGACCTCCGCCACCCCGATGACGCTCGCGCCCGGCGCGGATGACAACGCGACCGGCGTGGCCTCGGTGCTCGAAGCGGCGCGCGTGCTCTCGCAGCGCTCGCTGCGCTCGAGCGTGTGGTTCGTGTTCACGGCCGCGGAGGAGCAGGGCAGCCTCGGCTCCAAGCACATGGCGCAGTGGCTCAAGGCCGACGGCGTGGACGTGCGCGGCGTGATCGCGCCCGACATGATCGGCTACTGGCCGCTCGGCATGGCCGACAAGTTCGACATCCTGGGCGACGACGCGTCGAAGTTCCTGGTCGATCAGATGTCCGCGGTAGCGACGCAGCTCGGCGTGGAGCACAAGGTGTGGATCCAGCACGGCTACTGCTACGGCGATGACCACACGATGTTCCAGGAGGCCGGGTTCCCGGCGATCACGCCGATGGACTGCGTCGAGGCGCACAACCTGTCGGCCGGCGAGGACACGCCGCACTATCACCAGGTCAGCGACACCTCGGCCACGCTGTACATGCCGTTCACGACGAAGGTCGCGGGCGTGATCGTCGCGACGCTCGCGCAGCTCGGCACGCCGGCACCGTGAGCCCTGGAGTCGATTGCGCTCTCGTCGATCCCCGACGGCAAGAAACTTGATGCGCCGCGCTCGACGGGAATGATCGGCGGATGGATGCTGCCGAACAGCTGGTGGCCGTTGAAACCGAAGCGCTGCGGTGGGAGGAGATCTGCGCCCGGTTTCCCGAGCAGTTCGTCTGTCTGGTCGAGATCGTGCGGCCCGAGGTTCGGAGCCCCGAGATCAGGACGGCGCGCGTGGTTGGGCATGGCGCCACGCATGATGCTGCCTTCGAGCCGATCCGTGATCTCACCGAGCGATACCCACGGTTGGCCATCAGGTTCACCGGCACCTGCACCGAGCCGCTGATTCGCCCCTCGCTGATCATCGATGACGAAGCT
>JADKKI010000027.1 GCA_016720595.1 Myxococcales bacterium | reverse complement strand
GCCTCGCGTCAGGAGATCGTCGTCTCCGCGCCCGATCCGTCATCGCCAGATCGTGACCAGCTCGGCTCGCCTGGGCACGGCCCGGAGACTCCTCGAGGCCGACGCGCAGCTCACGCTCGTTCGGGACGGCGTCCTCGTCTGGATCGCCAGCGCGCGCCGAGTAGGCCAGGAACGCCTTTGTCGGCGTCGTTGAGGCGACGGTCGTGGATCGTCGCGGCTGCGATCGCCACGTCGCGGAGGGTCCTGGGACTCGCCCTGCTCCTCGTCGAGATACGCCTGATAGGTCCTGACCAACGAACGCGCAGTTGTCGGCGGCGGACGCCAGCCGCTGCGGCTGATCTCGCCAGGATCAGTGGGCTGTCGCTCGGCACCTCGCGGAACAGCTTCGCGTACCAGTGGCTCGCGCGCTCGAGTCCTCGAGTTGCTCCTCGTAGAGCCGCGCGACGGACAGGTTAGCCGCAGCCGCTCGCGCGGATCTCTCGCGCTCTCGAGCTGCCTCGTACGCGGATCAGGTCCTGCCAGCGCTGCTGCGCGACATAAGATCGGTTCGGGGCTTTCGCGGCCATCGCACGCAGATCCGGGATCGACCAGGAACCGCTCCACTGCCGACATCGCCTGCTGATTGCGAGGAGTCTCCGCCCAGTGCCGCCGAGTAGTTGTCGATCGCCGTCTCGATGTCGTGGAGGTGCTTCTCGTGGATCTCGCCGAGCTGCGCGCGCAAAGCTCCGGCCTCGTCGATCGAAGATCGCGAACCCAGGCCGGCGCTCAGAAAGGATCGACGACGTCCGGCCACCTGCCACTGCTCGCGGTACAGCGTCTCAGGCGTCGACGGCATCCTTGCGCTCAGGCGCGACCGCGACGCTTGCTCCCAGGTGGTGATCGCGTCGTCCGAATCGTTTGAGCGTGATGTACAACCCCGCTGCCTCGACCAGGGCACCCACGCGATCGTCGACATCGGCGCTCGAGACATCGGCCTGGCGCAGCAGCACCTCGGTGAGCTGCGTGTCGTCGTCGGTCTCGCGGTAGATGCTCTCGAGAGCGCCGCGAGCGCGCGACGATCGTCAGGCTGGCCGTCGAGGACCTTCAGGTAGTACTCGCGCGCGAGCACGAGATCGCGCCGCACGGCGCGCGAAGGTCGGCGACATCGAGTAGAGCCGGCGCGCTGGATCTCGGCATCGGGCACGCTCGGCGCGACCTCTCGGTAGGCATCGATCAGATCCGCCTCGCGACCGAGCTCGCCCGCAGGCCGCTCGACCTCGGCGACCACGCGCGCGAGCTCTGGCTCGGTGGCCGCGTGTCGGCGCGCCTGGAACTGGGCGTCGGGGCCCCGCTTGTCGGAGACGCTGGAACTCGCGCAGCCCGCACGACCTCCGCGAGGTGGCGCAACGGCGCTCGGATCGTCAGTCCACTCCACGGCGCGGAGGGACAGTGCGGCGAAGCCGCGCATGCTGCGGGGAGCCATCGTAGACAGGACGGAGGATATCCGCCGCGGTCGCGCGCAGATCCACATCACCGAGCACCCTCGACCGCCGCGAGCGCCTCGGCGTTATCCGTTTGCGCGTCGAGGACGGTCGACCAGCGCTCGAGCGACTCGACAGGACGCGACAGCGGACCCGCGAGGAGCTTTGCGATCTCGATGTCGATCGGTGTGCGGTGAGCCGCGTCAGCGAGCCTGCCGCTCGAGGACGTCGAGCAGGTCCGCGTGGCGGTTGCCCTCGCGGTACAGCCGCGCGAGTTCTCGCAGTGCCGTGGTGTCGTTGGCGTCGCGGTCGAGGATCTCGAGGTGGGCCGCGATCGCCTCGTCGGGCTCCTCGAGCATCACCTCGTGGATCTCGGCCACGCGCGCGAGATAGCGCTTCGCCTCGTCGGGCGAGGCGTGATCGAGCTTGCGGTGAAGGACATCGATCAGCTCGCGCCACTTCTCGGCCGCCTGATAGAGGCGCTCGAGCGCATTGAGAGTGCGCCCGTCTGCCGGCTGATCCGCGAGCAGTTCCTGCCGTGGCGATCGCGGCATCGCGGGCGCTCAGCTTCTCTTCCTCGAGAGCGGCGACCCGCGCCAGGAGCGCGCGGCGTTCGCCGGCATCCTCAGCCCACTCGGCCTGCTTGCGCGTCACATCGCGCAGCTCGGGCTACGCCTTGCCCTCCTCGTAGAGGCGCGCGAGGCGGACGTCGCCTTCCTGATCGCGATCGGATTGGTGGGGTCGACCTCGAGCAGCCGCCGGCAAAGCCGCGATCGCGCGTGGCGCATCGCCGAGCAGCGCAATCGTAATACGCCGCGAACTCGCCGAGCAGCGCGCCACGCGTGGTAACATCACCAGCCAGGCGCCGCCGCAGCCGCCCGCCTCGAGTGCCGCGGTGGCCTCGGGCCATCGGCTCAGCAGCTGCGCCAGCCTCGACAGCTCGACACGCGCGCGCTCGTGCGTGGGATCAAGCGGGCACGTCGAGCCACGCATCGAACGCGTTCAGGAGGCTCTTCAGCTCCGTCTCCTCGATGGTCGCGACGCGGGACAACAGCTCCACGGCTTCGGTGCCGGCCGTCAGGTTCCGCTGCGCGAGCAACACATCGACGAGGTCCCGCCACAGCTTGTCCTGCTCGTAGAGCGGCTCGAGCAGGCGCGCCACGCGCATCGTGACCTCGGGCCGAGGCATCAGCTCCTCGAGGAGCTCGCGCGCATCCTCGTGCGAGCGACGCTTGGCGACCACGTCTTCGAGAAGATCGACGGACCGAGACGGGTCACCCGCCGGTGGGCGAACAGCGCCGCACGACGGAACAGGAGCTCCAGGGCCTCGCCACCGGTGACCACGCCGCTCTGCGCGCGCGGGACCATGGGTCGATCTGCCGCGACAGCAGCTCCTCGAGCTCCTTCCACTGCTCGGCTGCCTGGTACAGACGATCGAGCGCCTGGTACGAGCCGAGGTGCGAAGGATCGAGTTCGAGCACGCGGCGATGCGCCGCGGCAGCCCGCGTGGGCTGACCGAGCACGTCCTCTTCGAGCGCGGCGAGCTCGAGCAGCGACGCGAGGCGGACGCGATCGTCCACGGTCACCTCGGTGCGACGCTCGAGCAGCGCGCGGAGATCATTCCAGCGCTCCTCGATGCGATAGCTCGCGACCAGCGCCTCGAAGGCGTCGTCTGCGTCGGCCTCGACCTCGAGCACGGCGATCCACGCGCGTTCGGCGGTCGCGCGATCGCCGAGTCAGGGCGCGATCGAGCTCCAGCTTCTCGACGGCCGTGGTGGCCTCACCGCCGCGGATCACCTCGATCGCGAGCGCCTGCATGCCGAGATTCTTCGCTGCCTCGAGTGCGGCAGGATCAGCCGCGCCGCCGCCACCTTCTCTGCGGGCTCGATCTTGCGGCCCGGGCCATCAGCGAGCAGGAACCGGACGATCGCGCCGACCGCCTGGGGCCGAACGCCGCCTCCGGGCGCTGGCACGGCGAGCGCATCCTGGTAGTAGCGGAGCGCGCGCGACGGCCGCTCGATGCTGGACTCCTCGAGGTTTCCGAGCCGCATCAGCAGCTCGAACCGCGGCTGCCCGTCGTGGGTGTGCTGCAGCTCCATGGCGAGCACGTCAGAGAGCGACTCCCAATCCCCACGAGCCTCTTCGATCCGAGCGAGCGCGCGCATCGCGCGGACCTGGTTCGGCAGCGTGGCGAGCGCCTCGTGGTAGGTGGCGGCGGCACCATCGGATCGACGACTTCTCCTCCTGAAGTGACGCGATCTCGATGAGCAGCGACGCACGCTCGGTGGGATCCTTCTCGCGGACCGCCCGTCGCCGATACGAAGACAGCAGCTCGGGCCAGTCGTGGGCTGGATCGCGAGCTCCTCGAGGGTGCTGCTCTGCCTCGCGATCGTCGGCGGCGAGGGCGAGGACCTGCCGGTGGTAGGCGCGTGCACGCTCGGGATCGACCAGGCGGCGACTCGCGATCTTCGCGAGCTCGCGGAACAGCTTGAGGCGCGTCGCCTCGTCGAGAGTCGGCAACAGCAGGGCACGATCGAACGCGCCCGCGACGTCCTTCCACTGCTCGGGCTCGCTGGCGAGCCGGAGCACGTCCGCATACAGCGCCGCGCTGGTCGGCTCGAGCTCGAAGGCTCGCAACGTCCAGGTGAACGCGAGGGTGCGGGAGGCGAGCTTCTGCTCGCACAGCGCACGGATCTCCGCGATCTTCGCGAGGCGCGCTACCAGATCCGGCGCCGCCGCGAGCTCGATCTCGAGCACGGTGATCAGACGCGCCCACTTCTCCTGCTTCGCGTAGATCGGAGCGAGCGCCGTGGCGGCCCCCACGTGCGTCGCTTCGACGGCGAGCACGCGCTCCCACACCTGTCGCACGCTCGAGCGACTGGATCTGGGCCCCCCCCCTGGCGTGCTCCGCGCGCAGTTGTGCGAAAACTGGGCCGCGCGCTCCCACGAGCGGGAGGCGCTTGTCTTTCGCATCGAGGCGATCAGCGATCCCGAGCAGGGCATCGACCAGCTCGTCTTCCTGACCGAGCCGCGCATAGAGCTTCTCGAGCCCCGCGAAGTCGCCAGCGGTGGCGTAGAGCTCGCGCAGGGTACGCAGCGCCTTGGCGTGACCGGGCTCGATATCGAGCACCTCCTGCCAGGCCGTGGCCGCGGCGGCGGGCGAACCGATCCGATCCGCGTACACCTGCCCGAGCTTCTCGAGCAGCGTGATCGCGTCCTTCCCCTGGAGGACGGCGCGTTGACGGTGGAGGATCTCGGCGAGCGCGACGTAGCGCTTCTCGCGCTCGTACAGTGCGGCGAGCGCGACGAGCGTCTCGGGGTGATCGGGCCCCGCTTCGCCGAGATCGTGTTGTAGATCTCGATCGCGAGCCGCGAATCACCGAGCCGCTCGGCGGCGAGGCGCGCCATCTCGGCCTGCTTCGCGCGCTTCTCTGCGGGCGGCAGCACGCTCGCCTCGCGCCCGAGGACATCGATCAACGCGCGCCACTGCCGCCGCTTGGTATAGATCTCCTTGAGCTTGGTCAGGGACTCGGCCTCGGCAGGCGCGAGCTCGAGGATCCTCTCCAGCGGGCGGATCGCATTGGCGAAGTTACCGAATCGCTCCGACCACAGATCGGCGATCTCGCGCAGGAGCACCACGCGCTCCGCATCCGGCACATCCGGCGCCTCGGACTTCCGCGTCAGCACCCGCGATCAGATCGTTCCAGCGACCGAGCGTACGGAACTTGGCAGCACAGCTCGTCACCCGCGCGCTTGTTGTCGGGATCGATCTTGAGGATCGCGTTGTAGGTGTTGATCACCATCACGTCGAGCCGCAACCGATCTCGATAGATCTCGACGACGTCATGGAGGCGCGCGACGCGCCTAGCGACATCGGCCTCCGGGCCGATCGATCTCCTCCTTCATCAGATCGAGAAGCGCGTTCCACTTCTCGGTCTTCCGGTACAGCCGCGCGAGCGCGGTCCGCGCCTGCGCCGACGCGGGATCGTGGCGGAGGTGCTGCTTCCAGGCCTCGATCGCCTTCTCCGGGTTGTTCTGCGATTAGGCCGGCTCGGCGATCTCGTGCCGATCGGCCGCGACTGATCACCGCTCTCGCTGTGGGGCCGCGGCGCGCCCTATCGACCTGCCGGAGCATCGCGAGGAGCTTCTGGTTCTCGCCCTTGCTCGGGTAGTAGACCCGGTAGAAGTCGAGCGCCGCCGGGTGGCCTGGATCGATCTTGCGAACCCGACGGAGTACTCCTCCGCCTGATCGAGATCGTTCAGGTGCCGCCACAGCACCATCGCGATCTGCAGCAGCATGCCGAGGTCGTCGCCATCTCGCTTCGCTTTCAGCGCGGCCTGATAGGTCGCGACGAGTGCCGGCCAGTTCGCGATGCCATCAGCGCGTCGGTCACCGCACGCAGCGCCTGCGATGCGTCGGATCGAGCACGCGCACGCGCTTCACCGCGGCGTCGGCACGCTCGGGCCGGCATGCGCGTCCGGTACAGCTCCGCCAGCAGAGCAGCGACGCGACCTTCTCCTCGACCGCGGCGCCGTGTCGGCGCGGTCCTCGAGGAGACTTGGCGGATCCGTCCAGCGCGCGGCGCGACGGAGCAGCCGGGCGAGGTGGAACGCGGCCTTCGTGTTCTTGGCATCGACCTCGAGCGCCTTGCGCGGTAGGTCTCGGCCTCCGTGCTCTCCGGTGCGAACCGCACGTACGCCTCTGCGGCCGAGACATAGAGCCGGTGGCGAGGCCGCGATCCGTGGACGCGCTCGCCTCCATGACGTACTTCTCCGCGAACTTCTTCCAGTTCTGGGCGGCGACATCGAGCTCCTCGATCGCCTCCTTGGCCATCGTGTCGTTCGAACGGGTGCGAGCACCTGTTCGAAGGCCGCGCGCCATCGGCGACATCGAGCAGCTCGCCGTCGAGGATCATCCCCTTCTCGAGCAGCAGATCGATCTTCTTGTCGAGGCTCGCCCGTGTTCGCGAGCTCGCGGTCGATCAGCGCGACGACGGCGTCAGGTCGACCGCGGCCGGCCAGGACCTTGCGCGCCGCGGCGAACCGCGTCGCGCGAACATCAGGCGCCGTATGCCGAGCTGCGCCGGGAAGCGCTGCGAGCGCCTGGGCATCATCGGGATCGTGTTCGAGGACGGCGAGGAGGGATGATAGGTCTGCCATGGCGGTCGGGGACAGCCACGCGACGATACGCGCGGCCCCCTATCGACACAACGGCCTCCCGCCAGTTGATTCGCGCGGTTAGCTAGAGTTGCGTGGACCTGAGATCGTCACAGCCGGTCGTGCGCCGCACGAATCGCGGACTGCCGATCGCGCTCGGCAACCAGGGCGTCGCGCTTCTGCGACACGTCCTCGAGCTTGATCAGCTCGTGAAGACAGATGAGGGCGCGACGATTCGCCTCGGGCTGAGGCCCCGGTCCTCGTCATCAAGCCGCTCGGGTCCGGGAGCGACCTGCGGGAGTGCCTCCGCCAGCGCGTCCGTGAACTGCTGGGCGGTGATCATCTTCGATGGGCCGGCGCCCAGCTCGTGCTCGGCATGGGGGGCGTGCGCCACGTCGGGAGCCGCGGCATAGCGATAACTCCGTTGCTCCTTGCACCGGCTGCAGGGGCCAGCGACCTCCCAGGTCCCGGCGCCGAGATCGCGGAGCTTCGCGCCGGGGGCGATCCGGTCGTTACAGGTCGGACAGAACTCGAGCGACGCCGCGAACGCAAGCTCGTCGAGCGTCCGCCCGGGTCCCACGAACACGCGTGGCGGCTTGGGCTTGACCTGCTTCGTGCGCAGGTACGAGGCCTCCGCGATCTTGGCCTTGCGTCGATCGTTCTGCGCCTCGAGCGCCGCCGCATTCGCGTCCTCGGGTGCGTCGAGCTCGTCGAGAACGGCCTGGGCGAAGGCCTGCGCCCGCGCCTTCCCCTGCTGCGCGGGCGTGGCCGTCTGGGCGAACTCGGGGAGCTCGCTCGAGTGCTTGTACGGTCCGTAGGAGGTCTTGGTGATGCCCTCGAGCTCGTCGACGAGAGCAGCGGGTGCCTCGGACGCGGTCCAGACGACCCGCCGCCAGCCTGAGATCCACTTGGTCCCGCCGATCTCCTCCACCCGGGCCTCGTCCGACATCGCCGTCCGCGGGAAGCAGACCATCACTACCCGCCCCTTCGCATCGACGTTCGCCGGAGGCAGAAAGCCGCGCAGCTGGAGGCCGACCTTGGCAGCGACCTCGTCGTGCTCGAGGCGCGGGCTCGTGGGCTGAAGCAGCCACCACTCGCCGACCAGGGCGTCGCGCGCGGAGAACGTCGGAGCCCACGCTCCGATCGCGTCGTACAGCGAGCTCGCCGCGAGGATGCGGAGGTACGCACCGAGCTTCGAGCCGGGGGCCTGCTCGAAGGTGAGGCGGTTGGGATCGACCTGGACCGCCCCGAACACCGCGACCGCGCCCTCCTGCACCGCAGCCTCGAAGGCCCCGACGCTCCAGGTCGCTCGCGGCTGCTTCGCGAGAAACGGCCCCGCGTCGTGCGGCGTGTTCCGCCACTCGTTCGGCACGCTCCGGCCGGAGGCTGCGAGGGCGCGGTGCTCGAACCCGGGGTGGCTGGGGTGGGCGCCGAGGATCAACAGCGCCCGGACCAGCGGCTGGTCCGGCGACATCGCCGTCGCGAGTGCCTGGGCGCCGATGACCAGCCCACCCTCTGCCACCGGCAGCTCGCACAGCGCGGCGACCAGCAGGATCTCGAGATGGCCGAGGACGTCGTCCACCCCCTCCGTGAGCTCACGGATCAGCCGGGTCCGCTCGAAGTCGTACTCCCCTCGTTCGTCACGGACCATCCGGGTCCCGACGTCGACGCGCGCCGCCAACCGCTGCCGAGCGGCGGCGAAGTCATAGTCACGAAGCGAGACAGTCATCAGATTCCAACAGCGACAGCCACCACTCGCGCGATCGTCTCGGCGGTGTTCTCGCCCTCAGCGACATTGAAGCGCCGCGCGAGCTCCTTGGCAAGCGATGCGGCCTGCTCACCGCTCAGCCCCGTGAGCAGCGCGGACTGGAGCTTGTCCCGGACGCTCTTGCGCATCCGGAGCTGCCGGTTGCCGAGGCGGCTCCGGTAGCCCTCGAGGATCATCGTCGAGATATCGACCCGCTCCACGCCCTTGCTCTTCGCGACTCGCTCGAACTCCTGCTTGATGTCGGTGTCGAGCACGTTCTCGTCGTCGGTGTTGACCGTCACGCGCTGGCCCTCCTCGGCGAGCTTCGCCGCCGGGTGCTCTTCGCCCGTGAGGTTCGAGATCTCCGTGTTCGAAGACACGTTGGCCTCGATCACGACGCCAGCCTTCTTCACCATCTCGCGGATCAGCACCTGGTCCCGCTTGAACTGAGCGATCGCCTTGTCGGTGGCGGCCTGGTCGACGACACCATCGACCACCACGTTGAAGCGGCCCTGATCGATCAGGATCTGCGGATCGATCGCGAGGATCAGGCCGTGACCGATCCGATCGGTGCCGAGCTGCACCGCCTGCTTGACCTGGTGCAGGAGGTCGTTCGGCGACACCTGCTTGCTGAGCACCTGCTCGCCTGCGTGCATCGTCATCCCGAGCGTGGCCACGCTGGCCTTGTTCTTTCCGGTCTCGGCAGACAGCGAGCGCAGGGCCTCGATCAGCCGGCGTGTGTTGTGGGCGACATCCTGGATCGACAACCCGCCGAATGCGAGGTTGTCGAGGGACTCGGGCTTGCTCTTCCCATCCTTCTTGAGCTCTGCCTTGAGCTTGATCACCTCGGGAAGTGCCGTCTCGGTGAAGCTCGTGTTGCGGAACAAGTGGACGATCGCCTCTGCCGACGCCGGGGTGAGGCTGCTGTCGCCGCGCACGAGGATCTCGACGAGCTGCTTGAGGTCGCCGTCCGAGATCGACTTCGTGTTCAGGTGCTCGTGCAGGCTCTCGGCGTTGAGGAAGGCACGCTTCGCGGCGGCCTCCCACATGAAGTCCGGCGTGAACGCCGTGTTCTCCTGCCCTGCGCTGTCGAACCCGCTGAACGCGTCGTGCAGGTGGTTGGTCTGGCCGTCGACGGGCTTCTCGTGCCACTTCTCGACGAAGCTCGCCAGATCGTCGCGCGCCTTGTCGCCCTTGGCTCCTTCCTGCGCGAGTCCACCCTTGGTCGGCGCGAGCACGAGGCTCGCGTCGCTGGCCTTGGGCTTGTTCTTGTTGAAGTCCTCGGCCTCTTCTTCGACGCTCTTGCCGCCCTTGTCCTTGGCGCTGACGCGAAGCTCCTGCAACCCGAGCTGACCTGCGCTGCGCCGCTCCTTGCGATCTCCGCGTTCGATTCCTCATGTGCCTGCGCCATCAGGTAGCGATTGAAGAACTCGTTGATCGTCTTGAGGGCGTTCTCGTCCTCGCGCGAGTACTGGGTCTCGTTGCCCTTTCGCATCCGCAACATCTCGCGGTATTCGCCGATGTAGTCGCCCATCAGCTTCCGCTGCTGCTTCATCTCGCGCTTCTTGGAGGCGTTATCGGCCTCGCTCTCGAGCTGATTGAGCCGCTCCTTGACGGCGATCATCTTGTTGATCAGGCCCGGGGTCTCCGGGTTGTTCGATGCGATCATCACGGTCTCGGGGGCATGGACCTGCCCCTTCGCGTCCGTGGTGGTCTTGCCTTCGCGGAGGTCGTGCAGCTGCATGTCGCCCGCGCGCGTGAGCGCGGACTGCAGCCGCTTGAGCTGATCGATCTGCTCGTTGCGCAGCGCGATCCGCTCCTCCTTGGTGCTCTCGCTCCGCGGGCGCTCCTCGAGGTGCTTCAGGACCTCGGTCGCGTTGACCGAGCCCTGCGCGTGTGCGTGCTGCTCGGCGATCAGCTTCTTGCCGGCGACCTCCTCGATGAGGTCCTGGCTCTGCTTCTGCGCCTCTTGCTCGCTCTTTGCCTGCTCGGGGGTCTGGGCGACCTCCTTCTTCGGCGGCTCGGTCTTGGCGGGCTCGCTCTGGGTGGACGCGGCCACCTCCTCCTTCGCGCCTGGCTTGGTCTCGGGCAGGACCTCCGAAGCGTTTGGTTCCTTGGCCGAGGTTGGCCCCGGCGCCTTGCCGACTGCCTGCCCCGGTTCGACCTTCGCGTCCGGATCGAACTTCTGGGTGTTGACGATGCCGCCCTCGACCCAGTGGTCGACCGGCTTGCCCTGACGGCGCTGCTCCGCGAGCCACTTCTGGAAGATCTCGGCGGCCTTCGGTGCGACCTCGCCCTCGGTCTTGCCACCAGCGAGGTGCTCCGGCCCGATCGCGCCGTTGTCACCGAGGATGCGCTTGTTGGGGAACCCGCCCGGCTTCTGGCCTGGCCCGTTGTCCATGTTCTTGTCGAACTGGCCGGTGTAGACACCGAACGTCTCGACCTCGCCTCTGGCGAGGGCGGCCTGGTACTCGGGAGACGCGAGGAACTCGCGCATGTTCTCCTGGCCCTTGACGTACGAGCGCGTGAACGTCACCGGATCGACGATCCGGCCGCTGCTCTCCGCGCGGTCGAGCACGCCGTTGTACGTCAGCGTGGGGTCGCTCTCGACGAAGCCGAACGTGACGGGGATCCCCTTGGCCTTCGCGGCGGCCATGATCCACGCATTCTCCGCGGCATCGCCCTCGCCAGCGGCATCCCACTTGATGCCGTAGTCGAACGCCTTCTTTTGCTTCGCCTTGGCGCCTTCGACGATCTCGCTGAGGCTGCCCTTACCGGAAGCACAGCCACCGTTGGTGACGAACACGCGCTTCTTGAGATCGCCATCCTTGAGGCCCTGGATCTCGCTGAGCGCCTCGAGGAACGCCAGGCGCGCGACCAGCACCGCCGCCGGATGCAGCGCGTGGTTCGCGGTGGCGCGGGTGTCGAGCTGCTCTTGCCCCTGCGGTGCCTTCTCGGCGCCGTACTTCTCGTACAGCTTCTTCGCGCCGTCGACCTCGATGTCGTAGCGGCCCTTCTGCTTGGCCATCGCCAGGAGCTCTTTGACCTTGTTCGGCAGATCCGCTTCGAGCGCGGCGGCGAAGGCCGTCTCGTGCATGCGCTCCTTCGCCGTCAGCGCACCCCAGCGCGGGATGCCCTCGGTCTGGAGCTTCGCCATCGCCTCTTCGGGGTTTGCGGTGGGCGACAGCACGTTGGTCGGCAAGCCGATCAGCGCGTCGTTCGGTCCGTTCGCCAGCACGGGGCGATCGATCGGAGGTCCGACGAGCGTGGTGTCGTGCTTCTTCAGATCGTCCGCGAACGTCTGCTTGAGGTTCTCGACGGAGCCCTCGAGCTCCTTGGCCGAGACCTTCTCCTTGGGCGTCGTCGGCTCGCGCACCGCCGAGGTCCGCTCGTCGGGCCCCTTGCCTTCCGGGCCCGGGCCACCACCATCCTCCGGGCCGCGCGGCGCGTCCCGGTTGCGCTTCGGGCGCTGCTCGTTGAAGTACTTGTTCGCGTCGTCGAGGAACTTCTTCCGCGCGTTCTCGAACTTCTCGCGCACCTTGTCGCCCGCTGGGCCCTTGAGATCGGGCACCCGGACCGGGACCACCGTCGCGCCCTCCGGCACGGGGACCCCGAGCTCCTTCGCCTGACTCGGCGTGAGCTCGAGGACACGGGTACCGGCGAGCACCTGATCGCAGATCTCGCCCGCGCGCGTGTACTCGTTCTTCAGGTTGGTGGACATCACCTCGTGCGCATCGGTGCTGAGCACGATCTGGACGTCGTTGAACACGAGCTCGGGCAGTACGTGACCGGCGAGCTTCGGATCACGCTTGGTCGGATCCGACTCGTGCGGATCGGACTTGAAGTCCGTCCCGCGCTTCTTGTCACCGCCGGTGAGGTCGTGATCGGTCGGAGAGGTCGCGCCGGTCTGCGCGTTGGACTCGAGGTTGACCTCGGCGATGATGCCGAGCTGGGCCATCCGCACCGCCTGCTCCGGCGTGGTGTGCGTGGCGTGACCGAACCGCACCGTCAGGTGCTTGTCCATCTCGGGGTGCTTGGCCTTGAACTCGGCCACAGCCTCGAGCAGCTTGTCGAGGTTGTTCCGGGCGCGGATGTCCGCCGTCAGCTCGCCGTTCTTGGTCTGGCGATCCGTGCCGATGCCGTAGTGCTTGCCCTTGGCGACATCGGTCGCGCCCTCGCCGACGTGCGGTCGGATCGCGAGCGGCTCACCTCGCGCGATCGCGGCCTGCAGCAGCTTCTCGCAGAGGTACTGGAAGCGGGCCTTGCCGACATCGTCGAACACGAAGTGCTCGGCACCGGCGATATCGACCGCGACCACGTCAGGGCGCGCGGTCTGCGCGAGGACCTTGTTGACCTCCTTGCCGAAGTCGCCCGCATTCGCTCGATCCCGCCGGCTGACGTCGTCGCGATTGACGTTCTCATCGTAGGTCCCGAACATCGCGGTGTTGATCATCGCCACGTGGACGACCGTGAGGTCCCGAACCGCCTGGGCGAGATCCTGCCGCCCTTCGAGCATCAGGTCGGTGATCAGCTGCTTCTTCAGCCACTCGAGCTGGGCGGGATCGAACCGCTCGGCGAGCTTGTTGGCGCTGTTCGACTGCTCCGTATAACGGATGTTGTCCTCGGCGAGGCGGCGCAGCGTGTCCTTGGCGTACGCGTCGTACGCCATCTGCTCCTTGAGAGCGTTGGCCGCCTTGAGGTCCCTGGCGATCTTCCCCTTCTCTTCCTTGGTCGTCTCGCGCCCCTCGCGCTTGGCGCCCGCTTCGATCGCATCGATCCGCGACTGCGCCTCGATCGCCTTCTCGATCCGGGCCTGGACGTCCGGGCGTCCCTCGAAGTGTTTACGGTAGACCTCGGCGGAGTCGATGATCGTCGCCTTCTTCGGATCGAGGCCAGCGCCCTCGAGCAGCGCGTTGCGCTGACCCGCCCCGTAGAACTCCTTCACCAGTTCGTCACGAACTTCGTACGAAGAGTTGAAGTCGGTCTCGTCGCTCGCTCGCATCGCCTTGTCCACGGCGGACTGCGCGACCGTCTCGATCTCGGCCTTGATCTTCTTCTGTGCGGTTTCGCTGAGACCTTCCTCGCCGAGCTTCTCCTTGAGGCCGGCGATCTTCTTGAGCGCCTGCTCGACCTCGAAGATCGCGTCGCCAGACACGCCACGCTTCTTGACGACGGGGAGCCCCGTCTCGGGATCGATCTTGCTCTCGGTCTTGCTCGTCCGATCGTAGGTGTGGCCGAGCTTGTCCCGGAGCTTTGCGATCTGCTCGAGGACGGGCTCCCACGTCGAGATCTCGCCGGGCTTGGACTCCACGCCGGCGGCCTTGATCTGCGCGCGGAAGCTCTCGGGCGACACGTTGCCCATGAAGTGGCTGTGGATCTCGATCCCCGCGTGGCCGAGCTTCATCTGGTCTTCGAGCGACGGCATCTGGGACTGGCGGCGGCTCTGCACCACCTCGAACAGCCGCATGCCTTCCGCGACGCCGAACTGCTTGACCAGCCGCTCCAGGTTGTTCTGCTCGCTATCGCTCAGCTTCCGACCGTACTCCGCCTCCTTCGTCGCCTTCGCTGACGCCTGTGCGCCAGGATCGAGCGTGGGCGCAGCCTTGGACTTCGCCTCGTCCGAGAGCTTCGCTTCGTCGGTCGCCTTCGCCTCGTCCTTGGGCTTGGCCTCGTCCTTGGACTTGGCCTCGTCCTTGAGCTTGGCCTCGTCCTTGAGCTTGGCCTCGTCGGTTCCCTTCGCCTCGTCCTTGGGCTTCGCCTGGTCCTTGGGCTTCGCCTCGTCGGTGGCTTTCGCCTCCGTCACCGGCTTGACCTCGGCCTCGGCCTTGGCGATCGGCTCGGTCGGGGGCGCGACCTCGGTCGTGGTGGGCTTCGGATTATCAGCCACGCGCCGCGCGGCGTTGTCGCGCGCGTGCTTGAGCTCCTCGATCATCGCCTTCAGCTCGGCGAGCTTCTTGGGGGCAGCCTCGGCCGCGTGCGCCACCTCGGCTGGGCCGGTCGCGGCCGCGACCTTGCCCTCCACCAGCAGTTGGTTGAGCGCCTTGTGTGCGTCCACGCTGTTCGACGTCTCGGCCGACTTCAGCGCAGCCGTGAGCTCGGTCCGGAGCATCTCCATGGAGGAGTTCCCGCCGGCGGTGTCGAGCGCGCGCCCGAGCTCGTTCGAGATCCCCTTGACGCGGGCGAGGAGCTCCATGACTGCGGTCGCCTCGGCCGGCGTCTTCGCGCCGCGCGAGAGAGCTTCCATCAGCTGACCAGCCTCGGCCATCAGCTCGAGGTGCTGCGGACGGAGCTCCGCGACCTTCTCGGCGTTTCCTTTGGTGTTCTCGGCAGCCGTGCCGAGGCTCTCGAGAGCCTCGCGTGCGCGCTGCTTGACCTTGTCTTTGTCCGCCTTGGTCTCGAACTTCGGGGCCACCTCGGTGTGCTTGACGCCGGGCGCGCCGTTCGGCCCGGCCTCCGCGCGTGCGAGGTACTCCGAGATCGTCGGCGCTGCGCTGATGTGCTTCTCGAACGCGCTGCGCTCCTCGCTGGAGAGCTTGCGCTCCGTCTCGACCTCGAACTTGGCGACCGCCTTCTCGAGCATCTCGGCGCGAGCCTGCTTGAACTCCGGCACCGAGAGCACCGTGGTGTCGATGCCACCGTGCTTGGTGGCGAGGTCCATGTAGAGCTTCTGCTCGTGTGGCGTCAGCTCGGCGGCGTGCTTCGCGAGCTCTTTGTCAGCGGCCTTGCCGCGCATCGAACCGGCGGCATCCTCGTGGAGCCCCTGCGCATCGCCCTGGTGCATGCCCATCGAGGACATCTGGGCCATGCTCGCCGAGCTCTGCGCGATGTGGCCGAGCATGTCGGCTGGCTTCATGCCCTCCGACCGATAGGTCTTCTCGTCGAGCAGGATCTCGGCGCCGCCCATGATGACGCCTTCCTTGGCGCCATGACCCATGTTCTTGAACGTCAGCGCCGTGCGATCGCCGACGTCCATCCGGTTGCCGCGCGACGCGTGCTGGCCGTGCCAGCCCTCGCCCGGCGCCTGGCCGCCTTTGAGCTTGTTGATGCCGGCGTTCGCCGTGTGGCTCATCGCGGCGATCACCGCGGCGCGGAGCATCTCGAGCGGAATCTCCTGCGCGCGTTCACGCGCGGCATGCGAGCCGCGCTGCCAGCCCTCGCTCCAGCCGTCGAGCCACATCGCCGGATCGAATGCCGCCATGCCGGATTCGAACAGCCCCTGCATGCCAGTCTGCAGGCTGTTCTCGACCATGGCGCGGCCCATCGAGGCCATGAAGCCGGGATTCGCCGCGGTGCGGGCGAGGATCGCGGCCTGCTCCGCCGCGCTTCCGGCGCTGAACATGCCGTTGACGATCTTGCCGGCGTACCAGGTGGTCCCCGCCGTGATCGCCCCCATGATGGTATCGCGCGCGATCGCCTGGAGGCCTTCCTTCCCGAGGTCGAAGTCGGTGCCTTGCACCGCCTCCTTGGTCAGCTGGGACCCCGCAGACGCGGCACCCGCGGTGATCGCGGCGATCAAGATCGTGGCGAGGGGACCGGTGGCCGTGCCGGCAGTCAGCACGGTGACGACGGCGGTGACGATCAACGCCACGACGGTCGCGGCGATCGTCGCGACCTGCGACTTCGCCTCGCGGAACGCGGCATCGTTGGCCTGGAACCGGCCCTTCGCCTCGGCGATCTTCGCCTGCTCACCCGCGTCGATGTTGCCGTAGTTCTCGGCGGCGTCTGGGCCCTTCGAGATCACCGAGCCCATCACCTGCTGCTTGTACGAGTCCATCGCGTTGTCGAGGGCGAGGCCCTCGCCCTGCGCGGTGGCGCGGTCCATGTTGTAGTTGGAGCCCGCACCGCGATCGACGAGGTAGCGCTCCTGGTCGTACTCGAGCCCGGCCAACGTATCCGACAGCACCTTGGCGTCGGGATCACGCATGATCTCCATCGCCTCTTGGTCATCCGACGCGCCGATCTCGGTGGCGATCTTCTCCCGATCGAGGTTCGGCAGCCGGTCACGGATGATCGTGCGCCACTCGAGCCACTCGCTGTTGTCGCGGACCTTCTGCCCGGGCTTCATCGCGCCGTCGTCGGCGAACAGACCGCCCGTGTACTTGAGGAGCAGGGACTCGAACACCTCGCTGGTGTCGACGATGTGGGTCTTGAACTTGGTGCGCGCCTTCCACTCGTCGCTACCGACGGCGTAGGGCTTCTTCCGCGTCTTCTCGCTCGGCTTCTCGTTCGACTGGCTCGCCGCTGCGCCGGGGACCGGCTTGGGCGTCGCTTCGATCGCGCGGCCGGCCTTGCTCCGCTCCTTCTTCCAGGCCTTGTACTTGACCTGGAGGGACTCCGGACATGTCAGGAGCGAACTTGACGCAGTTACTCCACTCGCGGATCAGCTTCTCGTCCGAGGCCTTGCGCAGGGTCTCTTTGATCCGCTCCTCGTCGTCGCCGAACACGCCCGTCGACGCCATCAACAGGGTATTGGACGGATCGCTGGTGTGGAGGATGGCCCCTCGATGATGCTCGTCTGCTTGGCGCCATCGATCTCGGTCCGCTCGTGGTTGCCGTCCTCGGACTTCTGGGTGCCCCAGGCCTTGATCGCTGGCTCGTAGGCCTCCTTGGCCGCGTTGAGGATCCGCTTGCGGAGATCGGCCTCGATCGCGGCTTCGCCAGCCTTCGGATCGGGCGGCGGCGCCTCCTCTTGCTTGGGCGCGGTCGCGGTCGCCTTGGGTGCGCCGCCCGCGCCGTTGGTCTTCGGGGCTCCACCCTCGGGCTGCAGGGTCTTGGGGTCGAGTGGCTTGTCCGCCTCGTCCTTGGCGGCCGCGGCCTGTGCCTTCGTGGCCTTGTCGGCCTCGCTCGGCGTGAGCTTCATGTTGTAGACGGCGACGCCGGCCTGGAGCAGCACGCCCCAGCCGCGACTCGCGCCGACGGCGAGCTGGTTCTCGGCCGAGAACCGGAGGAACGCGAGCCGCTCCACGGCACTCTTGGAGTACTCGCCCTTCGTCGGATCTGGCTCCTTGCCCTCCGCCGCGATCTTGAGCCCGGTCGTACCCGCCGCGTCGGCCGGGTTGAAGTTCATCATCTGGCGCGCCTTCGCCAGCTCGGCCGGATGACCTTCGAGCGAGGTCAGGATCTGCGCCTGGAGGCGCGGGTTCGCCTTGAGCCGAGTGTACTCGTCGACGGTCAGCTTCGAGAGCGCCTCGATCACCTCGTGCTGCTCGAACATCAGCTCGGTGGTGTCCTGGCGCTGCGAACGCGACGCCCGCTCGAGCTTCGCGAAGTTGTCGTCGTTCTCGCCCTTGCTCCCGTCCTCGTTCGATTCGAGGAGGGTCATCGCATCGCGCCAGGTGCCCTGGGACTGGATCGACTTGCGGAGCTGCGCGATGTACTCCGGGTTCGCGCGGGCCTTCGCACGATCGGCAGGTGACATCTTCTTGATGTCTTCGAGGATCTTCTCCTCGTCCTCGGTGAAGTTGCCCTCGGTCAGCACCGACGCGAGCTTGTTCTCCTCGCCGGTGTTCATCAGCTGGCCTTCGGTCGCCGCGAGCTCGGTCCCCGACAGCTCGCTGTCGAGCAGCGACCGGATCGACGGATTCTCGAGATGGGCCTGGAACTCGATCTTGAGCCGCCGGCTGACCTCCTTCTCGAGCGCCTCCTTGTTCTCCTTGTTCTGGGGCTCCTTGCCACCGAACAGCTGCTGCACGAGCTGGGCGCGGATCTGGACCTTGCGCTTCTTCGCATGGTCCTTGATGTCCTCGGTCATCCCCTTCTCGTCGGTGCCCTCGAACATCCCGCCGATCACGCCATGCTTGCCGTGGGCCCGCGATTCGAGCTTGTCGAACAGATCTGCCTGGCCGGTGAGGGACTTGTAGATCCGGTTCCACTCGTACGAGTCGTCGCCGAAGCCCCGAAGCTTCGTCATCAGATCGCCGTTCGCGAGGATCGCGCGGCGCTCGTCCGGGGTTGCGGATTCGATGACCCGGTAGACCTCGTTCATGTTGTTCGCGGTGATCAGCGTCGAGAGCTGCTTCTCGATCGAGATCTTGCCGGTGGCCGCGCGCTCGGCGGCCGCCTCGGTCTCCGCCGACATCCCGACCACGTGAACGCCGCGCTTGTCGGCATCCCCGACCCCGCCGCCGCCGACCTGCACGCCCGCGCGATCGAGGCCGCCCTGGGTGGCTTCCCACTTCTTCTGCTGCGCGAGGTGCTGCTGGAGGAAGAAGTGGATCTCGACACCGCCGGACAGCTTCCGGAACGCGATGTTGATCAGCCGATCCTCTTCCTGCGTCGAGCCAAACTCCTGGCGAATCAGCTGCACCGCGCCCTGCTGGGTGCCGTGGATGAGATCCCAGATCTTCTTGGCGCGATTGTTCGCTTCGCTGACGCTGAACGTCGGGCTGACGAGGGTGATGTTGGTCTTGTCGATCACCACCTCCTCGCCGCTCGGCGCGACCGGAGGCGCGAACAGACTCGGATCGATCACGTCGAGCCAGTCGCCGATCTGCTGCGCCGTGCGCTCCTTGTTCGCGAGCGCCTTCGCCACCTCGACGGCGTGGCGACGCGGATCGATCCCGTACTCGCGCTTGTAGAACCCCGAGAAATCGGTCGGCGCGGGCTGGCCGCCATGCACCGGACCACCGGCGACCGCGCTGACGTCGCTCTCGCCCGTCGGTGCGGGCTTGGGACCGATCGTCACCCCAGCCGGGCCTGGATGTGTCCCAGCGCGAGCGCGGCGCGGAGCTTGTTGCCGAGTCCCCGGAGCACGCCTTCGTCGGCGTTCCGCGAGATCGTGGCGTAGCCGTCGAACAGCTCCTTCGCGGGAGACCGATACTGCTCGGCCCGCTCGGCCTGCTTCGCCTGATCGGTCGCGCCACCGAG
>JADKKI010000026.1 GCA_016720595.1 Myxococcales bacterium | reverse complement strand
CTCAGCCCAGTCGGCCCGCGTGCAGCTCCGCGAGGCACCGCGCGTGATCAGCTCGTCGTATCGCTGATCCCCCGTGCGTCGCCGGGCAGGTCCTCCGGATCGCGAGATACAGCACAGCGCAGCGGCGCCGGGAGCCTCGGCGCGGCCCGTGGCGTCCGTGGCCTGGCGCCGCGGCGCGCAGGCCGATCACGAGCACGTGGTCCGCGAGAGCGACCTGGATCGCGCGCAGGTCGCGGGCCGAGATCGAGCCCATCGGGACCTTGTCCTGGTTGTGGCCCTCGGTGCTGCGCGAGAAACACGCTCGCGGGCGCGGCGAGCTTGAGGGCCTCGGCGACCAGGGAGGACGCGAGGATCTCGACGGCCTTGAAGCCGTGGTGCGCGGCCTTGCCCGGGCCGTCCACGCGCACGAGGTTCGGGGATGCCGGAGGTCGCGGTGGAGTGGCACAGCAGGGCCGAGCTGGCGCTCGAGGATCTCGGCGGCGTGCGCGACCTGGAGCTTGCGCGTCTCGGCGACGTGCGCATGTGGCTGCCGTAGAAGTTGCCGCCGTGTAGGGCCGCGCGCCGGTCTCCTCGCACATCAGCGGGTTGTCGCCCGCGCCGTTGAGCTCGATCGCCACGGTGGCCGCGGCCTGCTCGAGCACCTCCGGACGAGCACGCCCACCACGTGCGGCGCGCAGCGCACCGAGTACGGATCCTGGACCTTGCCGCCGTTGAGCGCCGGGCGCGGCCCGCACGCGAGGCGCGGCGCGGACGTGGCCCGCGTAGGCGATCGCGCCCGGGTGCGGCTTGGCCGCGAACAGACGCCGCTCGTCGAAGTGCGCCGCCTGACCGCGCAGCAGGAACGAGTTCCATGCGGTGACGAGGGCGTGCGTGCGCGTGAACACCTGCGCGATCGAGCGCCATCGCGACGAGCGCAGGTCATCACGCTCGTGCCGTTCACGATCGAGCGCTTCCTTGTGCTGCAGCGTCACGGGCGTGAGGCCCACGGCGGCGAGCGCCTCGGCAGCCCGGGCACGTGCGCCCGCGGAACAGCACCTCTCGCGCTCGCGGAGAGCACGGCGGCCACGTACGACATCGGCGTGAGATCACCGCTCGCGCCGACGGAGCCGAGCTCGGGGATGCACGGCAGGATGTCGTGCTCGAGGAGGCGCGCCATCGCGTGCAGGGTCTCGATGCGGATGCCGCTCCAGCCGGCCGCGAGCTGCGCGAGGCGGGTGACGAGCACGGCGCGGCTCTCGTCCGCGGCGAGCAGCGGGCCCACGCCACAGCCGTGGAACCGGAACAGGTTCGCGACCAGGCTCCCGCCGTACTCGGCCGCCACGGCATTGACCACGGAGGCGCCGAACCCGGTGTTGACGCCGTAGAACGGCTCGCCGCTCGCGACGCGGGTCTCCACGGCCTTGCGGTTCTTGCCCATCCGTCCTGCCGCCCGCCGTCCTGGGTCAGCATCACCGCGAGCTCGCCGCGGGCGACCCGGGCGACGTGCGTGTGGGTCACGCGCGTCTCGCCGATCCACAGGCGCGCAGACGTCACGGCGCACTCCAGAAATCGTAGAAGTTGAACCAGTTGAGCGGGGCGGACCGCGCGTACGTCTCGAGCATGGATGCGTAGGATTGGGCGTAGCGGGCGATCGAAGCCGTGCGGTCCTTGCGGTCGAGTTTTACCTCGTCGGCGAGGAACTCGAAATGCAAAGCGTAGTGATTGGGACGGGTATAGACCCCTGCGACGAAGTAGACCGGGCACTTGAGGGTGTGCGCGAGCAGCCAGGGGCCCGCCGGGAACGCGGCCTCGGCGCCGAGGAACTGGGCGGTCACCACCCGGGCGCTGCCGGACTTCTGGCTGGAGACGATCCCCCAGGATCGCCACCAGCTCGCCGCGATCGATGGCGGCGCGGACCTGCAGCATCGCCGCGATCGGATCGGTGCCGAGCGAGATCATCCGGTCTCGATGTCGGGAGCCAGCGAGCGCAGCACGCTGTTGACGCGCTCGGCATTGGTGAAGTCGACGAGGACGTTGATCGGGACGTTGAACTCTTTCGCGCGGCAGCGCATGACCTCGAAGCTGCCGAGGTGCGCGCCGAGCAGCAGCACGCCGCGCCCGGACTTCGCCGCCTCCACGAGCAGATCGTGGTTCTTCTGCTCGAACTCGAACGACTTGATCTTGCCGGTCACGAAGAACAGCCGATCGAGGCTGACCCGCGCGAACGTGTGGAGGTGACGCACCACGCTCCAGAACGTGGCCGGCTGACCGATCCGGCGCAGGTAGTCACGCGAGGCGCGCCGCGCGGTGCCGCGGATCAGCGCGTAGTAGAGCGCGATGACGTAGAGGAACCAGCCGACGACCGTGCGCCCGAAGATCCGCGCACCGAGGACGAGGAGCCGGATCCCGAGCACGGTCCCGGCCTCGGGGATCTTGCGCCAGTCAGCCACGGCGCAACCGTCGCCACAGCGCCCGGAACGGGTACGAGAGGATCCGCAGCACACCCTCGGTGCACAGCCAGAAGTGCGCGCCCGCGATCAGCAGCGTATCGGCCCACGCCCGATAGTGCGACACGCCACCCTGCTCCGCCGAGCGATAGATCACCGGCGTGGGCACGTGGATCACCTTCACGCCCGCCCACACCAGCCGCACCGCGATCTCCGGATCGAAGTCCATCGCGTTGCCGCGCGCCTTGACCGCGAGCGCCGTCTCGACGGGATAGATCCGATAGCCACACAGCGGATCGCCGACCTTGCGTCCGAGCGTCTCCACCATCGCGAAGAACACGGTGATCTTCCGCGCGCGCAGCCGGCCTTTCGGCGCGGAGGCATCGAACACGGGCTGCGCGAGCACCACCGTGTCGGCCACCGGCTCGCCGAGGGCCGCGACGAGCTTGGGGATGTCGTTGGTGTCGTGCTGGAGATCGGCATCGATCTGCAGCGCGTACGCGAAGCCGTGCTCGTGCGCCCACGCGAGGCCGGTCTTGACCGCCGCGCCCTTGCCGCCGTTCTCGGGCCGGAACACCACGTGGCAGCGCCCGGCCTCACCGAGCCTGGTCAGCACGGCCTTCGCGGGCTCGGCGCTCCCATCATCCACCACGACGATGTCGGTGATGTGCTCGCGCACGCGCGTCACCACCTCCTCGAGGGTCTGAGGATTGTTGTAGGTCGGGATGATCGCGCAGATCCGCATCACGCCACCACGAGCTGCCCGCTCGCGACCACGTCCTTCGCGCAGGTGACCTCGAAGGTCAGACGGGTGCCGGTCTGCTGCAAGGTCACCGCGACCTGCTGCTCCGGCATCACCGGCTTGCGGAACCGCAGCCGGCGGATCGCGCGCAGCTGCGTGACCTCGGGGAGCTCGGCCCGCACGATCGGCCAAACCAGCCGCTCGACGAGCGCAGCGCCCGGCAGGATCGGGAACGCGTCGAAGTGGCCCTGGAAGAACACGAGATCGCGCGGGATCTCCGCCACGTACTCGCCTGGCCCCACGCGGCGCGCGGGGATCTGCGTGGTGGGCGTCGTGGTCGTGGCCTCGGGTCGTGGTCGGTGGCGGTGGTTGTCGGTGCGTCGCCGTGGTCGTCGGCGTCGCCGTGGTCGTCGGCGTCGCCGTGGTCGTGGTGATGCCGAGCAGCTCGCGCAGCGCCTCGCCGTCGAGCTTGCCGCGCTCGGTGCGCGGGATCCGCGGCACGATCTTGAGGAGCTTGGGCACGAACACCGCATCGAACTGCCGGCGCACCGCGGCACCGATCTCGTCGCGCCCGACGGATGCGCCCTCCGCCACGCAGATCGCCGCGGCGATCCGCGGCTCCTTGCCGGGCATCGCATGGACGAGCACCGCCACATCGGTGACGCCTGGCACTGCGCGGATCGTGGCCTCGAGCTCGTGCGTGGCCGCGCGCTTGCCCGCGATCTTGATCAGCTCCTGATCGCGCCCGAGGTAGTGGAACGTGCCGTCCGCGCGCAGCTCGATGCGATCACCGATCTCCACGCGTGGCGCCCCGCCCCACGGTGATTCCACCACGAGCTGGTTGTCGGGCGCCGAGACGATCACGCCGGGCAGCGGGGTCCACGCGTGCATCGGGTGCGTGCGCGTGGCGATGCCGCCGGTCTCCGTGGAGCCCAGGATGTCGGTGACGTGCCAGCCGTGCGCGCTGGCGAGGCCCGTGTGCAGCTCGCCCGGCATCCGCGCACCACTCGAGATCACGCGGAGGCCGCGCGGCATCGGCGCCTCGGCCATCGCGCGCAGGTGAGCGGGGGTGCTGATCAGCAGGTCCACGCCCTCGCGCTCGAGGACGCTCGCGACATCCGCGGGCAGCAGCGCCTCGTGGCTCACGATCCGCGCGTCGAACCGAAGCGGCAACAGCGCACCGAACAGCAGGCCAAACAGATGCGAGAGCGGCACCGTCGACATCACGCAGCGCGCGCGCGGGAACAGGTTGACCAGCACGTCGAGCTCGCCGAGCAGCTGCGCCGCGGTCTTGACCACGTAACGCGGGCGCTCGGTGGTCCCGGAGGTCGTCATCCGCACCGCGAGCGTGGGCACGGGGATCGTCGAGCCCAGCAGCGAACCTGCACCGAGGCTCGTCGAGGGCGCGGCGCCCGCGGCGAAGGCGCAGTGCCCGAGGAGGATCGCGGGCACGTAGATCGCCTTGGACGAGCGCGCCTGCCGCGCGGGATCATCGTGGAGCACGTACGACAGCTCGGGATCCGCATCCACGCGATCGAGCGTGCCCGCGGCCACGTTGGGCAACAGCTCCACGGTGGCGCCCGCGAGCCAGGCACCGAGCAGCCCCGGCACGTACGCATCCGCGCGCCGGCAGGAAAGCACGACCCGGCCACCCGCCGCCCCCGCTGATGTCGCCTGCCCCGCTGACCCCGTCGGTGTTGCCTGCCCCGCTGCCCCAGGCGATGTCGCCTGCCCCGCCGACCCGGCCTGCCCGAGCAGCGCGGCGATCTGGTGGGCCTGCGCGATCAGGTCCCGCTGCGTCTCACCGTCGAGATGTAGGAGGGAGCTCGGCATCAGCTCACGTCGGAACGAGCCGGAGGGAACACTCTGGCCAGGACCCAGTCAAGCGGATTGCGGCCGTAATCCCGGAACCGGATCTTGCGCGTGATGTACTCGATGGCGAACAGCAGGCCGATCAGCACGTAGCTGAGGATCCCGACGTAGATCGTCCACAGCTTCAGGCTCGCGAAGGCGGCGAGCACGAGCCCGATCGCGGCGAGCACGAACAGATAGCCGCCCCAGATCTTGGTCCAGCTGCGGCAGTGCGCCTGCTTGGGCACGCTGAGGTCCGGATCGATCATCCGCGCGAACTGCTCGACGAGCGGCGTGCTCGACAGCGACCGCAGGAACGCCAGGCCGAACGTGGCCTGCGTGGCAGACGGCAGGATCAGGAGCCACGTGCCGTTGTTCGAGATCCAGCCGAGGCCCGCGAACACGAGCGCGATCGCGGGGAGCTGCAGCGCCGCCCGCCGCTGCTCGCGCTTGGCGGACAGCAGGATCGGGATCGTCCGCACGATCACCCAGCCCACCAGCGTGAGCGCGGCGATCGTCACGTCCTGCTGCGACAGCGTCCAGTACAGCACCCACGGCGAGGCCACGAGGAACAGCGCCGAGAGGATGTTGAGCGCCAGCTTCATCACAGCCGCTCGTAGCCCTCGTTGACGATGGTCAGCGTGTAGCCGAACCACTCGTTGCGCAGCGTCGCGGACACCGGCTCGCAGTGCGCGGGCTCGCACCCGGCGCCGAGCTGCACGCGGATCGCGCCCTTGAGCTTGGGCTCGCCGGGCCGCGTGAACACGCTCGCGCGGAGCTGGCCGTCCTGCCAGGTCTCCTCCACGTGCTCGCCATCGAGCTCGCCCTTCAGCACGCCGGAGTAGTGAGCGTCGGTGGGCGCGGGGAGCCGCTTGAAGAACACGCGATGCACGTCCACCACGATGTTGCGCGGCGAGAACGGCAGCTCGGGGCCCACGAGCTGGACGAACTCGATCTTGTCGGCCTTGTGGGTGAGCGTGAACGCCTTCACGTCCATCGGGCCGAGGCCGATCACGAGGAGCGTGTCGCCCTGCTTCTGCACCACGGCATCGAGCTCCGCGTCGACGGGCTTGCCGTCGCGCTGCGTGTGGATCTTGAGGCTCTGCCGCACCATGAAGTTCTGCGCGATCGTGCTCGGATCGTGGAGCACGCCCGGGTACTCCGCCGGCGCGCTCGCCGAGATCGTGCTCTGCCGCGGCGGATGCCCGCAGGCCGCCAGCGCGAGCGTCGCACCGAAGGTGACCAGGCCGAGCTTGATGACGACCGCCGCCGAGCGCGCCACCGCCGAGTGCGTCCCCGTCGACGAAGCTGCGTGGATCGTCGATGCGGTCCTCACGCTGCCACCTTCGCCACGAGCCTCGGTCCGGCGAGCGCGGCCATCAGGAAGCAGCACACCAGGCTGAACGTCACGCCGAGCGTCACGGTGACGCCGATCGCCGCGAGGCCTGGGCTCTGGCTCAGCCCGAGAGCAGCCCGAACGACAAGATCGTCGTGAGCGAGGCCGTGAGGATCGACACCATCGTGCGGGCAGCCTCCTCGAGCGAGGCCATGGTGTCGACGAAGAAGATCCCGAAATCGACGCCGAGCGACACCACGAGGAGCAGCGACATCACGTGCAAGATCGTCAGCGGCGTGCCGAGCGCCACCAGGGTGCCCACGGTGGCCACGCACGCGAGCACCGCCGGGCCGAGCGCGACGAGGACCTTGCGCAAGCTCCGGTAGCGCGCGAGCAGCAGCAGGAAGATCGCCGCGAAGCCGATCAGCGACGAGACCACCGTCCGCACGCGCACGCCGCGGAACAGATCGACGATGGTCTCCGCCGGCGCGATGATCGATGCACCCGGCACGGCCGCCCGCAGCGCCGCGAGATCCTTCACGCCCACCAGCGGGATCAGCGCGATCGGCGTGGTCTGCGCCGGTACCCACGCGGTGAGCAGCGGCGCGAGCGGGGAGCGCCGCACATCCGCCAGCGTCAGGACCTTGGGCGCAGCCACGGCGATCCCATCCCAGTACGCCTGGAACTGCTCCGGCACGAACCCGAGCTCGGTCATCAGCGCGCGGAGGCGTGGGGCCGCCGCGCGTGCCGCCTCGAGCCGTGCGGCCTGCTCCTCGCGGCTCGGGAGCATGCGCGCGAGCGGCACGAACGAGGTCACGGTGCCCGCCGCCTGGGCGCGCTCGAGCTCGGCACAGGCGGTGCCGATCGCGGTGAGGAGCGCCTCGTCGGTGGCCGCGGTCACCACGGCGAACGAGCTGCTCTCCGGGCCGAGGCGCGCGCGCACGGCGTGGTCTTCGATCACGTGCGGGCCCGCGTCGTCGACGAGCATGTTGACGTTGTCGGAGAACTGCACCGCGCGCAGCCCCACGGCCGTGGCCGCGAGGGCGACTCCAACCACCACGAGGCGCGACGTGCGGCCCCAGGTCCGCGCCGTCAGCCGCGCGAGCAGCGCGAGCACGCCGCGATTGACGAGCCCCAGGGTGCGCGGCGGGCGGTACATCACCGGCATCCAGCGCGGCACCATCCAGTAGGTGGCCGCCATCGAGGCGATGATCGCGATCACCGCGAACACCGCCATCTGGCGCAGCCCCATCAGGCCCGAGGCGCCGAGGCCGACGAAGCCGATGATCGTGGTGAGCGCACCGAGCACGATGCTCGGCCCCACCAGCTTCATCGTGGTGGCGGCCGGCACCTCGGGCGTGAGCACGAAGTGCGCGTAGTAGTGCTCCACGTAATCGAGGCCCACGCCGAGCAGCGAGGTGCCGAACGCGATCGTGATGCCGTGGATCTCGCCGAACAGCGCCTGACAGCCGAGGATGGCGACGGCGCTGCCGAACAGCATCGGCACGAAGCCGATCAGGATCAGCCGCACCGAGCCGAACAGCGCGAGGAAGATCAGCAGCATCCCGATGGTGGAGATGATGCCGATCCGGTTCACGTCGCCCTTGATCTGCGCCTCCGAGGCGATCGCGTACTGCGCGGTCCCCGAGGTCTGCATCCGCGCCTCGCGCGGCGCCGCGCTCGCCATCCACTCCTCGAGCACCGCGCGGAACCGCCGCTGCGACGTGCTCTCGAACGGCGACGAGCGGGTCTCCACGAACACGAACGCGTGCGCGTGATCCGCGGACATCACGATGCCGTCCTCGTCGATCAGCGTGTCTCCGCGCGAGCCCCGCAGCGCCTCGAGCGGCTCCCACATGCCCGACAGCGGATCGCGCGGCGCGGTCTGCCGCACCACCACGCCCATCGGGCCACCGAGCTGCTCCTCGAGCTTCCCGAGCCGCACGCGAGCGGCCTCGTCGGTGTACGCGGTGCGCGGCAGGAATGTCGTCGCGGGCCAGGCGCCGAGGAACGCGAGCATCGCCTCGGTGTCGGCCTCGGTGAACCCGCTGCGCGCCACCGCCACATCGGGCTGCGTGCGCAGGAACGTCACCAGCGAGCGTGCGAGCGTGGGCAGCGGCGAGAGTTCCTGCTCGGCGGCGGTGCCCGAACCGCTGGCCGCCGGCCCCATCGACAGATCGATCACCATCACCCGCGACAGCTCGCTCTCGGCGAGCAACGCCGCGATCTGCGCACCGCGATCCTCGCTGTCGTCGGGGAGGAAGTCGGTGATCTTCGTCGTGAACGTGAGGTGCGGCAGCGCAGCGGCGAACCCGAGAGCGGTCCCGAGCAGCACCACCAGCGTCGCGGCGCGGGCCCGCCAGTGCTTCAAGGGGCCCCGAACGCCGTCGCGATCTCGGTGTCTGGCACGTCGCCGTTCTTCTTGATGTCGGTCAGCTGGGTCTCGGTGAAGTCACCGCTCGCCTCGAGCACGCGGAGCGAGGCGACCTGGCTCGCACTGCCGCGCACCACGACGGTCTTCACGAGCTTGCCGAGCGACGCGGCCTTCGGCGTGAACGTCAGCGCCCACGCGCTGTTCGCATCGCCCTCGAGCACGAGGTCGAAGGCCTTCTCGAGCTCGGCGCGATCGCCGCGCAGCAGCGTGGGGAAGATCAGCGCGAACGCCTTGAGGTCCTTGCTCTTGTCGAGCGGGATCTCCTCGGTCTTGTTGTCCTTGCGGATCCGCAGCGTGGTCCGCGTCAGCACCACCTGCGCGAGCTTCGGCGTCAGCGTGGTGCGCGCGATGCCCTTGTCGCGCTCGAAGTAGATCGTGCCCGTGGACTTCAGCGGCCGAGCGAGCAGCGCCACGTGCTTCTCCTCGGTGAACTTGCACGCGAACCGATCGAGCTTGAGCAGCGCGAGCACCGGATCGATCGCGGCGCCGCGCTGCGCGACGGCCGGAGCAGGCTTGCCGGGAGCATCCGCAGGCTTCGCAGCTGCGGGCTTCGACGGATCAGGCTTCGCGGAAGCAGGCTTCGACGGATCAGACTTCGCAGCCGCAGGCTTCGTCGCGGCAGGCGCCGCAGGCTTCGCGCAGGCGCGCTCGCGGATCCAGCGGCCGGGGCGGCGATCGCGCGCCCGCTCAGCACCGCCATGATCGCGAAGGCTGCGCCGCGCATCATCACTCGGATCGTGCCGCCGTGGCCGTGCGCAGGGCGGCCACGCCCTTGGATCCGACCATGCCGCCGATCGCGATGATCACGTCCTCGATCGTCTTGAGCTCGCGGATCTTGGCCTCGTCGAACGCGAGGCCCGTGGTCTCCTCGACCTTCACCGCGAGATCGATCGCGTCGAGGCTATCGAGATCGAGATCCTCGATCAGCCGTGCCGCCGGCTGCACCCGCGCCGGATCGAGCTTGAACAGCTCATTCATCATGAGCTGGATTTCCCGAAGGATCTCGGCCTTGGACGATGCTTCCATACGCGTCGCGTAGTGTAGTGACCGAAGGGTCGAATTCAAGCCTGATCGTGCGCCGCGACGTGGTGTAGAGCACGCGAAAATGCGTAAAGTTCCGCATGGCTGGCCGTCGTAAGCGCGTTCCGAGGCAGTACCACCAGGTGCACGCTCTCGCGTTCTCCCCACTGCTGTTCCAGGCCGCCATGGCCGCACGCAACATGGGCGTCCTCGGGGTGGTCCACGCGGCCAAGACCACGGGCCTCCTGCCCGCCGAGGTCGCCACCCAGGCCAAGGTCTCGCTGTACGCGGCCCGGGTGCTGCTGGAGGGCTGCCTGGCGCTCGAGCTGGTCTCGCTCGACGGCGGAAGATATCGGCTCACCGATGCGGGGTACCTCTGGCTGTTCGACGAGATGACGAAGGTCAACGCCAACTTCGTCCAGGACATCTGCTACGCGGGCGCGGTGCACATGGAGGAGAGCCTCCGCACGGGCACGCCCGCGGGGCTGCGCGTGTTCGGCAGCTGGTCCACGATCTACGAGGGCCTGACCCAGCTCCCCGAGGCGGTGCAGAAGAGCTGGTTCGCGTTCGATCACTTCTACTCCGACGGTGCGTTCCCGCTGGCGTTCCCGCGCGTGTTCGCGCCGCGCCCGAAGAAGCTGCTCGACGTGGGCGGCAACACGGGCAAGTGGGCGCTCCACTGCCTCGCGCAGGATCCGGACGTCGAGGTCACCGTGCTCGATCACCCGGGCCAGCTGCAGCAGCTGCAGAAGAACGCCGTCGCCGCCGGGCTCGCTGCGCGGCTGCGCACCGTGCCGATCGATCTGCTCGACCACACGCGCGCGTTTCCCACTGGGTTCGACGTGGTGTGGATGAGCCAGTTCCTCGATTGCTTCGCCGAGCCCGACATCGTCCGCCTCCTCGAGCGTGGCCGCGCCGCCCTCGCGCCGGGTGGCCGCCTGTGCGTGATGGAGGCGTTCTGGGATCGTCAGCCCAACGAGGTCGCCGAGCTCTGCCTCCAGGGGACGAGCCTGTACTTTTCCTGCATGGCGAACGGCACGAGCCGCATGTACCACTCGCAGGACTTCCTCGACCTGATCCCGAAGGCGCAGCTCACGATCACCACCGACGAGCCGATCGGAACCAGCCACACGTTGCTGACCTGCGTCGCATAGCGGCCAGGGATTGCCAGATGTGGCGGTGCGCGGGGGTGTTACTGTCGGGGCTGGTGGAGGCTTCGTGATCAACAGCACTGTTCGGTTTGCCGGCATCGCCCTCGCGATCGTCACCCTGTCTCAGGCACACGTCGCCCGCGCTGATGACTCTCCGCAGCCGTATGCGCCGCAGCCGCAGCCGTATCCGCAGCCGCAGCCATACCCGCAGCCGTATCCGCAGCCACAACCGTATCCGCAGCCCTACGTGCAGCCGCAGCCCTACGTGGCGCCCGAGCCCACGGGCCCCGAAGAGATCACCGAGTTCGATCCGAACCGCCCGGTGCCGTACGGCTACACCAAGGTCACGCGCGCGCGGAAGGGCCTGATCATCGGCGGCGCCGTGACGTTCGGCGTGACCTACGGCATCTCGATGCTCGCCGGGGCGATCGGCGAGGATCTCCGTCGCAACAACGATAGCTCCACGAACACCGCGGCGCTCTACATCCCGGTCGCCGGGCCGTTCCTCCAGATGCGCGAGAGCCAGAGCGACACCGGCAAGGTGTGGCTCGTGCACCTCGGGCTCGCGCAGACCGCCGGCGCGATCATGCTGATCTACGGGCTCACCAATCCGAAGACGCTCCTCGTGCGCAACGATCAGCTCAGCATCACGCCGATGTTCGGCAACGGCTCGTCGGGCTTCGCCGTCTCCGGCGCGTTCTAACGCGGCGGGACGATCGCTCGCGACCTCGCCGTGTCCATCAGGTGTCGGAGTCAGCTCCCGCTCCCGGAGATCAAAGCCAGGAAGCCAGGAAGCTAGGTCGGAGACCTTTCAATCGTCCACTGCCTTGCTCGCACTGCCTTCGCGGCAGCTCCACGGCGTGCGCAATCCGGAGCTCGCGATACTCAAGCAACCGTTCCGAGCCACGTCCGATAGGGCTCGGATGGAAGACCAGGGGCCGACGGAACCAAAGCCGAGGGAGTATCGAGATCCAGGACCTGCCGCCGATGCGATCGCGAGACAGGTGATCGCTGCGGCGATCGCCGTGCATCGAGAGCTGGGGCCCGGGCACCTCGAACGGATCTACGAACGAGCCCTCGCGGTCGAGTTCTCGCACCGTGGCATCGCGTTTCAGACCCAGGTGCCCGCAGACGTCCACTACCGTGGAGTTCTCGTCGGGGAAGGGCGGATCGACCTGCTCGTTGAAGAGTGGGTCGTCGTCGAGCTAAAGGCTGTGGAGACCCTCACCACAAACCACACGTTGCAGGCCCTCTGGTACTTGAAGGTGACGGAGCTCCCGCTCGCCTTGCTGATCAACTTCAACGTGCCGTTGTTGCTGCAGGGGGTGAGACGTGTCGTTCCCGCGCTGGACTGAGCTCGGTCCTGGAAGGGGCTTGGTCCAAGCCGGAGGGTCCAGGGCTACGCACGGTCACTCTCACCTGATCCGTCCGCTGCCTTGCTTCCTGGCTTCCTGGCTTTGAACTCCGAAACACACCAGTGGTGGAGCAGCAGGCCTGCGCCAGCCGCTGCGCACACACCGCAGTCCAGCCGGGGCGGCTACTCGGGCTTCGCGCGCTGCAGCGTGATGAACTCGGCGAGGTGATTCACCGAGCGGAACGCATCCCGCGTGTCCTGGTCCTGGCTGACCTTGACGTCGTACTTGCGGGCGATCGCGGTGGCGAGCTCGAGGGCATCGATGGAATCGAGGTTCAGGCCGGCGCCGAACAGCGCATCGGAGTCCGAGATCGAACCCGGATCGACGCCTTCGAGCTGGAGCGCATCGACGATGAGCTCTTTGATCTCTTGATGCAGACTGGACGTGGTCACGGTACGCCTCCGACAGATGGTGGCTCACTGGCCACTGAAGCGGGCACAGGATAGCCCAACAGCTCGTAGTAGCGCTGCTCGATCGCGCGACACAACGCGCGGCTGTTCTGCTTGGACTCGGCGGGATAGATCGTGTCGACCGCCTCGACGGTGAGCAGGGCCGTCGTATCGGCGATCTTCCAGATCGGCCGCCGCTTCGACAGGATCGGCGGCACGCACGTCAGCTTCAGCATCACGAGCGGCACCTTGGCGCGCGCCGCGAGCTCGAACGCCCCGCGGTGAAACGGCTGGAGCGCGGGGCCGAGCGGCGACCGGGTGCCCTCGGGGAAGATCAGCACGTCGAACCCCATCCGCAGCCGCTCCTCGCAGTCCTGGAGCATGTGCACGCCGACCGGCACGAACCCGCAGGCCCGCACGAGCGGGCGCAGCAGCGGGTTGTTCGCGAGGCTCGGTCGCGCCACGGCCACCACGCTTGGATACAGCGACGCGATCGAAGTTACATCGCACAGCGAGGGGTGGTTCGCGATCAGCACCACCGGGGTCGAGGCGAGCTCCGCGCTCGGCCGCGCGAACTTCGTCGGGCTGACGCGGTGGTAGAGGCGCATCACCCGCATCGTGGCGTGGAACAGGTGGAAGCCGCCCCGCACGAACCGCTGCACGCGATGCATCTTCACGGCGCGCGTGCCGGGCCACAGCAGCATGAACGGCAGCATCGTCCAGCACGCGATCACGGCGCCGCCCCAGAACCCCGCGAAGCACGAGGCGACCAGCAGCGTGCGCACCGCCCGATACGGCCAGTACAGCGGGGCCGGGAGCCACGCCTTGTACGGATAGAGGATCCGGAGGGCGGGGTCCGCGGCCGCGGTCTCCGCGGGCGTGGGCGCAGCGGGCGTGGTCTCCGCGGGCGGAGTGCTCGCGGGCGTGGGCTCCGAGGACGTGGTCACGGAACGGCGCCTCCCACGCCGTCGAGCGCCACGCAGCGCAGGCCGCGCGTCTTGCACTCGCCGAGCAGCGTCTCGAGGGCGGCCAGCGTGGGCTCGCGATCCGCGCCGCCGCCGAGCCCCGTGCCATCGTGCAAGGTCACGATCGCGCCGGGCACGAGCTTGGGCGCCACGCGCGCGACGATCTTGTCGGCGGTGGTGCGCAGCGAATCGAGCCCGCGCACGGACCAGGTCACGCAGGTCAGGCCGCGCAGACGTCGCCAGCCCGCGGCGAACGGCGGCGTGCGCAGCCCCTGCGGCGGCCGGAACAGCGTGGGAGGCGCGGGCAGGAGCTTGGCCACCACGGCGATCGCGTCCTCGATCTCGCGGGTCACGTACGCCCGGCTGCCGAAGTGAAAGCGCAGCGTGTGGTGCTGCGTGTGCGTGCCCACGCTGTGCCCTTCGCGATGGATGCGCTGGACGATCTCGGGGTATCGGGCCGCGCGCTCGCCGAGCACGAAGAACGTGGCGTGTGCCTGGTGCGCGGCGAGCACGTCGAGGATCCGCGGCGTGAACACCGGATCCGGGCCGTCATCGAACGTGAGCGCGACGATCGGATCACGCGAGCCGAGCCGATCGATCACCGGCACGAAGAACTGACTGCGCGGATGAACGATCGCGTACGTGAGAAAGCCGATCGTCGCGAGCGAGATCACCGAGATCACGAGCACGGCCCAGCCACCGGGGAGCGCGAGGCCTGCCGCGAGCGCCGCCGCGAGGGCCACTCCCTTGACGGCGAAGGCTCTCAGCACCCGGCGGCTCCGCTCATAGCCCCGTGAGGACGAGGCTCGTGTTGATGCCGCCGAACGCGAACTTGTTGCACATCACGTGCGTGAGCTTGGCGCTGCGGGCCTCGCCCTTGACGTAGTCGAGCGGGGCGCAGCCCTCGCCCACGACCTCCAGGTTGCGCGTGGGAGCGATCCAGCCCTCGCGCAGCATCGCGATCGTGAACGCCATCTCGATCGCGCCGCACGCGCCGAGCGTGTGGCCGAGGTTGCCCTTGAGCGAGCTCACCGGCACGCGATCGCCGAACAGCGCGTACGTGGCGCGGCTCTCCGCCACATCGCCGACGGAGGTGCCGGTGGCGTGCGCGTTGACGTACTGGATCGCCTCGGGGCCGACCTGCGCCGACTTCAGCGCCAGCTCCATCGCGCCGCGCATCCCATCCGCGGATGGGTTGGTCACGTGCGTGCCGTCGCAGTTGGTGCCGAAGCCGAGGATCTCGGCGTAGATCTTCTTGCCGCTCTTCACGGCGCGCTCGTACTCCTCGAGCACCAGCGTGCCGGCGCCCTCGCCGACCACGAGGCCATCACGGCGCTGATCGAACGGGCGCGGGGTCAGCTCGGGCGTGGTGTTGAACGCCTTGCTCGCGGCGTGGAGCATGTCGAACACCGCGGCGTGGCTGAAGTGGAGCTCCTCGGCGCCACCGCACACCATCACATCGGAGAGGCCGCTCGCGATGGTCTCGAAGCCCTGGCCGATCGCCTGCGTGGCGCTCACGCACGCGGCCGAGGTGCACAGCACGCGGCCATGCACGCCGAAATGGATCGCGAGGTTCGCGGCCGTGGTGTGGCTCATGAACTTCAGATACGTGGTCGCCGTCATCCCGAGGAAGCCGTTCTGCGACACCAGCTTGCGGACCCAGTCCTCGTTGGCCTGAGACGAGCCGTGCGTGCTGCCATAGGCGAGGCCGATCGTGCCGTCGGCGAGCTCGTCCGCGGACAGGCCCGCATCCTTGATCGCGAGATCGGTGGCGATCGTCGCCAGCTGCGCCACGCGGCCCATCGTGCGAGCGGCCTTGTGCGGGATCTCGAGCGCCTTCGGGATCCGCACCGGGGCGGCCACGCGCGGCGAGAAGTGCGAGAGCGCATCCCACTCCGGCATGGTGGTGATGCCGTGCTCGTTGGCTCGCAGGCGTGCAGACGCCTCGCCGAAGTCACAGCCCAGCGGGCTGGCGATGCCGATTCCGGTCACGACAACCCGCCTCATCAGTTACCTCCAGAGCAGCGTTGGGTACCACATCACCCGCCCTGGTTCGACCCGGTCGGACCGCTACAACCCACCCGTGATCGAGAGCACTTGCCCGGTCATGTAAGACGCCTTCTCACTCGCGATAAACGCAACAAGATCGGCTACTTCCTGCGCGGTCCCGACCCTGCGCATGGGCACGTGCTTGAGGATCTCCTCGATCGGCGCGGAGGCGATCATCTCGGTATCGATCAGGCCGGGGGCCACCGCGTTGACCGTGATGTTGCGGCTCGCGAGCTCGAGCGCGAGCGACTTCGTGGCGCCGATCAAGCCCGCCTTCGCGGCGGCATAGTTCACCTGGCCGCGATTGCCGGTGACGCCCGCGATGCTCGAGATGTTGATGATGCGCCCCCACTTGCGGCGCACCATCGGCATCACGAGTGGCTGGGTGACGTTGAAGAACCCATCGAGCGTGGTGTCCACCACGCGATGCCACGCCTCGCTCGTGAGGCCCGGGAACGGTGCATCCGCCACCACGCCGGCGTTGTTGACCACGATGTGGATCTCGGTCTCCGCGAGCAGCTGCTCGATCGCCGCGCGCGACGCCTCCGCATCGCGCACATCGAACTGCGCCACCCACGCCTTGCCGCCGAGCGCACGGAGCTCCTCTGCGATCGCATCGGCCGCGGCCCGCTGCTGCACGCAGGTCAGGATCACGTCGAGGCCGTCCTTGGCGAGCGTGCGCGCCACCGCCGCGCCGATGCCACGGCTCGCCCCCGAGATCAGCGCCACCTTGCGGCTCACGACGGCTGCCCTCCCGCGTGCTCGGCATCCACGACCGAGAGCTGGATCGTCACGCAGATCTGATCGCCGCGCGTGACCGTGCCGTCGAACGAGGCGAGCTGATCCTCGCCGGCGATCTTGGTGGCCGCGATCGTCAGCTCGTCGCCGACGTGGAAGCTGTTGACGGAGAACGCCGCCTCTCGGCAACTCACGATGAAGCCGAGGCGCGGTGGCTTGCCCTCGCGCGCGGAGGTCACCCCCGCCCAGATCGCACAGGCCTGCGCCACGAACTCGATCATCGCACTGGGATGCACCTGCCCCTCGATCGCGAACACGCAATCGGGGCGGATCGTCGTGCGGCAGATCGCGCGATCCGCCGTGACCTCGACGATGTCGTCGATCAGCAGCATCGGCGGACGATGCGGGAGATAGTCCGCCACCGGGCCCAGCGCGCCGCTCACGTGCGTGCCCCCGCGGCGAGGAACTGCAGCTCGAGCGCGGCGCCCGGCTCGATCGCACCGAGCGCGACCGACCGCCCCGAGGCGGCCGAGGCGAGCACCCGCACGAGATCGAAGCCGAGAGCCGGGTCGCGATCGTCGCCGCGGTCGGGATCACGATCGGGCGGGTTCGCGCCGCGCGTGATCGCGAGCTCGGCGTGGTGGCCCTCGCGCGCGGAGGGTCCGAGCAGGAACGCGGCCGCGACGCCGACGGGATTCGCGGGGCCGTGGAACACGGCGGGCACCGGCTCGTCGGCGATGCTGAGCAGCACGGGCCGGCCGGTGTCGAGCACGGTGAGCACGGCCTCGAGCCAGCTCGCGGCGACGGCGTTGTCGCCGGTGATCGTCGTCGTCGGGGCGGTGTTCCCCGTGGCCACCGAGTACACGCCGGAGGGGCTGTTGTGCACGCTGAGGGCGAACCGCGCCGAGCTCACGAGCTGCGCATCGCGGAGATCCGCGATCAGGGTCTCCGCCGTCTGGATCTCGCCGTGGCAGGTGGCGAACACGGCGCTCGCCGCTTCGGTGGCACCCGGCAGCGCCCCGATCACCTCGATGTGCATCTGCGTGACGAGGCTCGTGAACCGGCGGGCACGCGCGACGAGCAGCGGGAACGTGGGTGCGGTGAACGCGCGCTCGCGGCCCTCCAGCGCATCGAGCGCGGAGGCGTGATGGGTCGAGAACAAGCTCGCCCCGAGGAGCTGGACCGGCCCGACGGTGGTCACGCGCGCCTCGAGATCACGACGCTCGCGTTGCTGCCGCCGAAGCCGAACGCGTTGACCAGCACGTGCCGGAGGTTCGCCGCGGTGCGCTCGGCGACGACGGTCACACCGAGGCTGTCATCGACGGGCGCGGCGCGCAGGGTCGCCGGGATCTCCTGACGGCGCAGCGATTCGATCGCGAGGACGAGCGAGGTCAGACCGGCGGAGCCGGAGCGTGCCCGGTCAGGCTCTTGGTCGCGGTCAGCGGCACGGCGCGCTCGAACACGCGCGTCACCGCGATCGCCTCCGCCGCATCGTTCAGCTTGGTCCCGGTGCCGTGCGCACTCACGCAATCGATCTCGTTCGGCGAGAGGCCGGCGCGCTCGAGCGCCTGGCGCATGCACAGCTGACCGCCGAGCCCCTCGGGGTGCGGGCTCGTGTGATGGAACGCGTCGGAGGCCGCGCCCTGCCCTGCCACCCAGGCCAGCGCACCGCGCCGCGTGGCCTCGGTCGCGCGCTCGATCAGCACGTACGCCGAGCCCTCTCCGAGCGTGATCCCGTTGCGCTCGCGCGAGAACGGCTGGGTCGCGGTGGGCGCCGTGAGCCCGAGGCTGTGGAAGCCGAACACGGTGGTGCGGCACAGCGAATCCGCGCTGCCGACGACGACGGCGTCTGCGAGGCCGTGATCGATCAGGCGGCTCGCCGAGGCCAGCGCCTTGAAGCTCGACGAGCACGCGGTGGACACCGCCATCTGCAGCCCCTCGATCCCGAGGAACCGCAAGCGATCGCCTCGGTGGTCGCATCCGATCCCGTGATCGGCGTAGCGGACCTCGGTGCGTGGTGCGCCGCCGCTCGGCGCCATCGCGCGCTCCGTCTGCTCGGGCCACCCGTGGAGCTCGCGAACACGTACGCGATCCGCCGCGATCCCCAGCGCGCCGCCGCCGCGCGAACGTGGGGCCGCAGCTGGCGCACCGAGGCGAGCGCCACGTTCGCGAGGCGCGTGGGCGTGCACGCGAGCACGTCATCGGGGCCAGGCGTGAACGCGGGCAGGATCGAGCGCGGTCGTGAACGGGAACTCGTGGTACGCGGCGCTCGGCGAGAACGCCTCGGCGCCTGCGAGGCACGCTCGAACACCGTGGCGTTGTCGGTGCCCAGACAGTTGGCGATCGCCGCGCCGGTGATGGCGTGGCCTTCGTTCACGTGAGCCCCGAGGCCCCGACCTGCTCGCCGTACCGTCGCGACACATCCCCGCGAGCGCGCAATGCCAGCCGGACTGCGGCCCGTTGTACGGTTCGCCGGATCCCACGCATAGCCCGCGAGCACCGAGCAGATCATCCGGTGGATCGTGGCTCCTTCGACGGGAAGAAGATCACGTCCTGGAGCTTCGGTCATGCCAGCCGGTGACGAACGTGCGGAACGTCTCGACGCCGAACATCAGCGGCTCGGCGAACTCGTGCTGCCAGTCCACGGCCTCGCCGCGGAGCTGCCGATCGAGCGCGATCGCCGCGGCTTCACGAGTGCAGCGCGATCGTGACGCCGGAGGAGAACACTGGTCGCGGAACTCAGGCGGCGTTACCGAGCAGGGCGAACCCGGGCCCGTGCGGCGTCTCTGACGTTCGCGGCGTAGCCGCTGATCTCGCCGACGGGCCGCACGCCGTGTGTGCGTTGCCGAGCAGGGTGCGCAGCTTGCTCGTCCGCCACGATCGCCCAGTACTGCTCTTCCGGCGTGCCGGTGTACTTCGCGAGGTGCTCGCGGCGTGGCCACGATCCCCACCGAGCTGACGCCGTGCAGGAACGGGATCGCCCGACGACTCAAGTCGCGATCCGTGGGGTTGATGCCGATCCGGATCTTCTTCTGGCGATCGAACACGCCGGCGACGATGTTATGTCCTGCACGTGCGCGAACCGCGCGGCGCGCACTGGGAAGTCCGAGGGCTTCTCCAGCTCCTGAGCAGGCGCGCGCCAGCAGTGCGACCGGAACCCACTCGCGTCGAGCACG